>QAMT01000006.1 GCA_003150755.1 Phascolarctobacterium sp.
TTTGCAAATGGATTAGAAAAGGATATAGAAGCTGTGGAAAATTCTGTTGCCAGTGAACTTTCAAATGGTTTTGTTGAGGGAACAAATAGTAAATTGAAAATGGTAAAACGTACTATGTATGGGAGATGTAGCAAAGCACTTTTAGCAGCAAAACTAATGTATGTCAAGGTTGAATGATACGGATAATTGCGGATGAACCCACAGTCTGCTCACATATTCTTTCTTTAAGCAGCCACATTTTGTGTTGAAATTGTTTCAGATCCGGCTGAGGGAAATCATGAAAATAAATGCGGTTCCGGCTGTTGTTATTGGCAGCGGTCTGGCGCTGACACTTTATACAAGCGGAGGAACTGATCATCCGGTTAATTATGTGATATTAATTGTATCCATACTTTGTATGAGTATGTTCTTTTCGGTGCATTATCTGACCATCTATTATCTGCTTCAACCATATAATGCCGGAACAGAGATAAAAAGCGGGACTTATCGTATCGTAATGACAGCAACGTATGCCGATTTTGATTTTTGGTATCCTGACGATGGTGTTCTTTGTTCTATATGGTATTGTGGCGAGTATTCTGGTTTTCCGTTTTGCACCGAAAACCTTCAAAATTCGCAACTAGTGGAAATAATACCACAGAAACAACTGGTTATAACCAGTGCTTTCTGTGGTATTATTTGTTTTTGAGGGAATTATTATAAAATATGTGAAAAATGCACAAAATATAATGCAGATATTAGGATATAATTCCAATATTGACGAAAAATCAAGTTTGATATAATATAAACTCATAAGATACATCATAACCAGTTGATAAGTGGATATAACCAGTTAACAACTGGTAAGTATAAAGGAGGGCGTTTCAATGGATGAAATTAAGGCTCCAAAGTATTACATTGTAAAGCAGGATATTATTAAGCGGATTAATGATAATACTTACAAGGAACACGAAACGATTCCGAGTGAAAGGGACTTAATGGCGATGTTCGATGTAAGCAGAATTACAGTTCGAAAAGCAATTGAGGAACTTGTAAATGAAGGTTACCTGTACCGGGTGCACGGGAAAGGAACTTATGTAAAGGGGGAAGGAGAGCAAAACAATTTAGTATCTATCACAAGTTGTACTGAGGACATCGAGAGATTGGGACATACACCACGCAGAAAAGTTCTTAATAAAAGTGTGATAGAAGCAGATGCAAAACGAAAAAATGTTTTGAATTTAAGTGAAGATGATGAAAAGATTTTTAGTCTTTCAAGAATTTATTACGCAGATGATGAACCAGTGAATTATACGCGTACATATTTACCGTATAAGTATTTTCCAGATATTGAGTTGTTTGATTTTTCTCGTGTATCTTTATATAAGATTTTGGAAGAAAAATACAATGTTAAGATTACAAAAGCAACTCGAACAATCGAAGCTATTAGTGCACATGATGAGCTGATTGATTATTTGGATGTGGAAGAGAATGTTCCACTATTACAGTTTTGCTGTACAACATACGGAATTGTGAACGGAAAAGAAGTCGCTATTGAATATTTCAAATGTTGTTACAGAACAGACAAATTTAAATTTTATATTTACCAGGCAAGATAGGTAAAGTACGGACAAATTAAAGGAGAAGGAAAATGAAAAAAAGAGCAAGCGTTTTAATTACGGCACTTGTTTTATTAAGTGCAACCATTTTTACGGGATGTGGCAAAGGTGGAGACAATTCTGAAGGAAAAAATAGTGATTTAAGGGTTGCAGTTGTTTGTTCAGGATCTGGACAGAATGATAATGGATACAACCAGTCAGCATGTGAAGAAATCAAAGAAATGTCTGAAGAGGTTGGATGCGAATATAAAATCATTGAGCCTGCAAATGGTGTTCCGGAAGCATTAGAGACATTGGCAGATGATGGATATAATTTGATTTTCACATTAGAATATGACTTTGATGCATTGATTAAAGGGGTTGGTGGATCAGAGCCAATCGCAGCACAATATCCTGATACAACATTTGTAGTATTTAATGATAATCCAAATGTGGATGAAAGCGGTGAAACAATTCATGACAACGTAATTTCCGTATTATTCGATGTTCATGAAGCTTCTTATCTTGCTGGATATTTATCTGTTCAGGTAAATGAAAACATGGATAAGTTATTCGATGCTTCTTATGGATTAACTCCATTAGACGAAGCAAGAGGAATTGGATTTATCGGAGGAACAAACTCCAATGGTATTCTTGTTTATTCTTACGGATTTATTGAAGGAATTAATGCAGCAGCTGCAGAGTATGGTGCAACTTATGATTATTACACAAAATATGATGCCGGATTTACAGATTCTGCATTAGGAAGTACAGTAGCAGAAACATTTTATGATGAAGGGGCAAACGTAGTATTTGCAGATGCCGGAGTTGTAGGCGATGGTATTACAGCGAAAGCAAAAGAATTAGGAAAAATTGCAATCCAGACAGATGCTAACTTAGATGCTCAGCAGCCAGGACACGTTCTTACAAGTGTATTGAAGATTACAGGTGTTCCTGTTGAGACTATTACAAAGGCTTATGCAGATGGAAAGATTAACGAAATGGAAAGATTCCAGACATACAACCTTGCATCAGGTGCTACAGGAATTACCGACCTTGAAGAAATGGGTAAACATGTTCAGGATCAGGAAGTATGGAATGAAATTAAAGAAAAAGTTCAGACAGTAAGTGACAAGATTTCCAGTGGAGAAATTAAAGTTACAAACAAACAGTTAAACGAAGAGTTTGATGAGGCTACATGTCCGAACGTTGTAATTAAAACAAATTAATTTATTTGAGGGTGTCTCAAAAAGAAATGTGTTACAAAGCGCGCAAAGTACTTTGGGGCACCCTTATTTTACCCAAAAATAAGGAGATTCACCTATGAGTATTATTATAGAAACAAAAAATTTGACAAAAAAGTTTGGGGATTTTATTGCAAATAATAATATCAATATACAAGTGGAGAAGCAGGAAATCAAATGTATTGTTGGTGAAAACGGAGCCGGTAAATCTACATTAATGAATATGTTATACGGTGTACATAAACCTACAAGCGGAAAGATTTTATTGAACGGAAAAGAGCTTGTAATGAATTCCCCTACAGATGCAATTCGAAATGGAATTGGAATGGTTCATCAGCATTTCAAACTGGTACCTAGCTTGAGCGTGTATGAAAACATTTTACTTGGAAGCGAAATTACCAAAAGAGGGTTGATTGATCGAAGGGTTGAAATTGAGAAAGTTAAGAAATTAATTGAACAGTATCATTTTCAGATTGATCCAATGGATAAAATTCAGGACATTTCAGTAGGTCTTTGCCAGCAGGTTGAGATTTTAAAAATGTTATATCGTAACGTTGATATTCTGATTTTGGATGAGCCTACAGCTGTTCTTACACCACAAGAAGTTGATCAGTTGATGGAAAACCTGATGGCACTTCGTGATCAGGGAAAAACAATTATTGTTATTACACATAAATTACGTGAAGTTATGTATATGAGTGATAGCGTAACAGTTATTAAGAGTGGTCAGGTTATCGGTAATGTGAAAACCAAAGATACCAATGAAACAGAACTTGCACAGATGATGGTTGGACGTGATGTTGTATTGACTGTTCGAAATGAGGCAGGACCAAAACCTCAGGATGTGGAAGCATATCGCGTAGAAAATATCTGTACAGTGAATGATGCAAATCAGGAAATTCTCCATAATGTTACATTGTCTGTGAAAAAAGGTGAAGTTCTTGGTATTGCAGGGGTAGAGGGAAATGGACAAAGTGAACTGATTAAAGTATTAACCGGTGTTATGGAAGTAACCAAAGGAAAAGTTACTTTGAATGGAAAAGACGTAACAAATGCATGGCCGGATAAATTGAGAAAGTTTGGTATCGGAATTATTCCGGAAGACCGTTATGCACAGGGATTATGTAAAGATATGTCAATTCCGGAAAACTGTATTGCAGGATATTTCGATACCCATGATGTTTGTAAAAAAGGTGTGTTGAAGGGACGTAAGATTAGGCAGTTATGTGATGATTTTATTGAAAAATATGATATTCGTGTATCTGATAAATACGGTCTTATTTCTCAGCTCTCAGGAGGTAATGCACAGAAGGTTATTATTGCCCGTGAGTTTGAAAATAATCCAGACTTAATCATCGCTTGTCAGCCAACACGAGGAGTTGATATTGGTTCTATTGAATTTATTCACAGACAATTACTGGCGCTTAGAAATTCCGGAAAAGCAGTTCTTTTGATTTCCAGTGAGTTATCAGAAATCATGAGCCTTTCAGACAGAGTTGCAGTTATGTACAAAGGTGGAATTATCGGTGAGGTAGATCCATCAGTTACATCCTCTGAAGAAATCGGATTGCTGATGGCAGGCGCAAAGATGAAGGGAGGAGAATAAGGTGACCCAGAAAAAATCAAGTCATATTGGACCTAAAATTGTAAATACATTGCTTCCGGTTGCCTTGGCATTTTTTATTGGAGGAATCATCATTGCTTGTATCGGTGAAAATCCACTGGAAGCATATCAGATTATGTTAGGAAAGTCTCTTTTTACAGCAAAAGGATTTTTAAATACATTGCATTATGCATCACCTTTGTTATTAACAGGTCTTGCAATTGCAATTACATTTAAAGCAAACATTTTTAACATGGGTGTTGAAGGACAATTACTACTCGGTGGATTTTTCTCCGGTATCGTTGGTGCATCTATGAATTTGGATAGTCCACTTCTTCAGAAGTTAATCTGTATCTTAGTTGGAATGGTATGTGGCGCTTTATTTGCACTTGTACCTGCAATCTTAAGAGCCTACTTCAGAGTAGATGAGATGGTAGTAACATTGATGCTGAACTACGCAATGATTAAAGTATTAGAGTACTTATCCTCCGGTCCATTCAGAGAAGCAGGATCAGGATATGTTTGTACTCCAATGATTAAAGATGGAGCAATGTTTAAGCGTCTGAATATCGGAAATTCACGTTTGACAATGTTTTTCTTTATTGCTTTGGCTGTATTGATTTTTATGACATTTGTAATGACAAGAACCCGTCTTGGAATGGAAATTACAGCAATTGGTAAAAATCCAGATTTCGCAGAAGCAACTGGTATGAGAGTTCGCAGAAAAATCATTGTTTTGATGTGTATCAGTGGTGCTTTGGCTGGTCTTGCCGGAGCAGGTCACATGATGAGCGAGAAATTCAAATACACATTAGGATTTTCAGGAACAACCGGTCTTGGATGGGATGGTATGTTGATTGCATTACTTGGCAGACATAATCCGGTAGGAATTTTGCTGGCAGCAATCTTCTACAGTGCTTTGAAGACAGGTGCAGATAATATCAATATGTATACTTCAGTTCCGAAAGAAATTGTTGGTGTATTACAGGGATTAATTATTCTCTTCTTAGCAGTACAATTCATAGATGAAAGATTTGGACTGAAAGAGAGATTTATGAAGTTGAAAAACAGAAAGGAGGAAGCATAGAGATATGATCGGTGGAATTTTATATGACTCAATATATCATGCAGTTCCAATCTTGCTTTGTGTATTAGGTGGAATTTTCGCATACAAGGCAAATGTATTGAATATTGCTCTTGAAGGTATGATGCTGGCAGGTGCTTTCATTTCTGTATTAGTTTCCTTTAAAACAGAAAATATTGTTTTGGGCTATGTGGCAGCTGTGGCAGTTTGTTTACTGATTGGTTTGATTTTTGCATTCTTTGGAGTAACCTGCAAAGGAAATGTTATTGTCATAGGTCTTGCAGTGAATATGTCGATTACAGCAATTGCAGGATTTGCATTACAGCTTATGAATTCAGCAAACATTAAACTTAGTTTTACAAATGCAGCGGCATTTAAAATTCACATCCCAATTATTAAAGATATTCCAATTATTGGGGGAATTTTAAGCGGACACACAATTATTACTTATGTGTCATTTATCGCAATCGTATTAATTTGGTTCTTGATGTACCGTACAAAATTTGGAATTTACGTACGAGTAGTTGGAGAGAATGAAGATTCTGCAAAGAGTCTTGGTTTAAACACAAATAAATACAGATATCTTGCAATTTTATTAGGTTCTTTCTTCTGTGCACTTGCAGGAATTAACCTGGCACTTGAGCGTATGACAATCTTTACAAATAATATGACAGCAGGACGAGGATTTATCGCTATCGCTGCAATTTACTGCGGCAGAGGAGACCCGTTATCTTGTTCCTTCTATGCAATTATTTTTGGATTGGCCAGAGCGTTAGCTGTAAACTTAAGTTTGTATGCAGGTGCGGCAGCAGCAGTATTTGATGTAATTCCATACGTGGTTATGAGTATTGTATTAACTGTTGTTTCAATTGTTAAATATCGAAATCGAAAGATTCGTGGAATTTAAAGAGGGATAAGCAATGAGTAAGTCAGCATTAATTATTGTGGATATGGTTCGTGATTTTACAGATCCGGAAGGACTTGTATATTATCCACAGAACAGAGAAATTCTTCCACAAATTAAAAAAGTATTGGATAAATGTAGAGAAAAAGATGTTTTAGTTGTATTTATGCAGCATTGTAACAGAAAAGGAAAAGTGGATAGAAAAGCACAGGCTATGCGTCCAAACTGTATTGAAGGAACATTTGGAATTGAGATTGATCCTATGCTTCCGGTAGATGAAGAAAAAGATTATGTCATTCAAAAAAGAAGATACAGTGGTTTCTTTGCAACAGATTTGGATCTTGTTCTCAGAGAGAATGGTGTTGAGAATGTAATCATTGTAGGGACAAAAACAAACTGTTGTATTCGAGCAACTGTAACGGATGCATTTTATCTGGATTATGAGCCATACGTAGTTAGAGAATGTGTAGCAACAAATTCTGATGTAGTTAATGAAGTTCATCTGACAGATATTGATAAATATCTCGGACATGTGGTTGATATGGAAACACTTTTTAAGATGCTTGACGATGGACAGTTATAGGAGGTAGGCATGAAAACAGATGTATTGACAAGTGGTTATGTGAGTATGGATCACATTATTAAAATTGATACACCGGCACGAGTTGGATTTACTTCTCTTGTTACAAATAAATCCAATGCACAGATTTTCTATGGAGGATGTTCTGTTAACATTGCTTACGCACTTTGCCACCTTGGAATGTGTGCAAAGCCAGTGCTTCGTGTAGGTGGTGATTACGAAAGTAATGGTTTTAAGAAATTTCTGGAAGACGGAAATGTTCCGTTAGATGGAATTACAAAACTTCCAGAGGAAGCTACCAGTGTATGTTATTTAATTCAAGATAGCAATAACGACCACATTACAATTTTCTATCCAGGGGCTATGGATGGAAAATATGCACAGCCATTGGAAGATGAATTATTTGAAGATACCAGACTGGGTGTGATTACAGTAGCTGCAAGAAAAGATAATGAAGAATTTTTTGAGAAATGTAAAAAACATGATGTACCTGTTGTGTTTGGTATGAAAGATGATTTTGACGCATTTCCGGAAGAATTTTTGAAACGACTCCTTACAGAAAGTAAGATTATTTTCACAAATGAGGTAGAACGTGAGATTATCGAAAGAATTTACGGTTTTAAAGATATTACAGAGCTGTTTGATATCGGAGAAGTAGATATTATTGTAACAACACTTGGTAAAGATGGAAGCATTTGTTATATCCGCGAAGAGAATGGAATTCGTCAGGAAAAAATTGGAATTTGCAAAGTTGAGAATGTTGTAGATGCAACAGGTTCCGGAGATGCATATATGGCTGGATTTATATACGGATATTTAAATGGATATAAACCGGAAGAATGCTGCAGACTTGGAGGAACATTATCTTATTTCATTTTGCAGGCAGAGGGATGCTGCACAAATGCACCAACAGAGGAACAGCTTTTAGAAAAATTCAAATCATTTGAATAAGAAAGGCAGGAGAAGATATGAGTACATTATATATGGGTGCGGATAAGGAAACAATTGGAAAGTACGTTCTGTTTTCCGGAGATCCATGGAGAGTTGAAGTTGTTAAAAAATATTTGGACAATCCTAAAAAAGTAGCGTTTATGCGTGAATTTAACACATATACAGGAACCTATAAAGGAGTTGAAATTACTGTAACATCCACAGGAATCGGTGCTCCATCAGCAGCAATTGCTATGGAGGAGATGTATGAAGCAGGGATGGAAGTTGCAGTTCGTATGGGAACAGTAATGTCTATGCAGGATGATATGTTAGGACATTTCCTGGTACCAATTGCAGCAATCAGACGTGAAGGTACAAGTGGTGCTTATGTAGAAGCGGGTTATCCGGCAGTTGCAGATATTGATTTGGTAAATGCAATGAATGAGACTGTTACACAGATGGGTAAACGTTATTTAAACGGTTTGAACTGTACAATGGATGGATTTTACAGTCACATGCATGATTCTCGTTTTTCTAAAGAATGGGGACGAGATATGTCCAAGACCTTTGAAGAGGTGAAAAAACTCGGTGTTACAGGAATTGATATGGAATCATCTTGTATGTTGACACTGGGAAGATTAATGGGTGTTAAAACCTGTATCTTAACAATGGTTACAGTTTTAGAAAATTTGAAAGAAACTCTGAAAGGACAGGATCGTACAGACGCAGAAGATCTGCTTTGCAGAACTGCTCTGGAAGGTATTTATAATTATCATACAAAAAATAATAAATAAAAAATTTATGGGAGGTAAGTAACATGGAAAAAGAATTATTTACAAACGGATCACAGACAGTTATCGGAATGGTACATTGCCTGCCTTTACCAACAACAGCCGGATTTGATGGCAACTATCAGAAAATCCTTGATCAGGCAGTACAAGACGCAATCACATTGGAAAAAGCAGGTGTTGATGCTGTAATTGTAGAAAATATGGGAGATACACCATTTTCTGCAACTTTAAATAAAGCTCAGCTTGCAGCTCTGACTGCTGCTACATTTGCAGTAAAAAATGCAGTGAAAATTCCGGTTGGTGTAGACGCGGCTTTTAACGACTGTGAAGCAAATATTGCAATTGCGGCAATTACAGGAGCTTCTTTTATCAGAGTTCCAGTGTTTGTAGATACGGTTCTTTTTACAGACGGCGTGATTAATCCATGTGCAAAGAAATGTATGGAATATCGCAAGATGATGGGAAAAGAAGATATCAAGGTTATTGCTGATGTTCAGGTAAAACATGCTCACATGCTTCTTCCATATATTACAGTTGAACAGTCTGCAAAAGAGGCTGTGGACAATGGTGCAGATGGAATTATTGTAACAGGAACACAGATTGGTGAGGAAACACCGCTTGATCTTATTAAGAGAGTGAAAAGTGTTGTGAAGGTTCCGGTATTTGCAGGAAGCGGAGTGAAAGCCGAAAATATAAAAGACCAGTTACAGATTGCAGATGGAGCGATTATCGGCTCAAGCTTAAAGGAAGGCGGAATTCTTACAAATCCAATTTCTTATGACTTAGTGAAAAAAGTATTAGATGCATTAAATGCGTAATAAAAAAATTTAAGAAAATCAGAAGGGAGATTAATTATTATGATGAGACCAATGAAACTGGCAGGTTCTGAATTAATGTTTGGAGAAGGCTGTTTAGAATATATTAAAACAATTGATGCAAAAAAGGTTAGCATTGTAGTCGGTGGAAAAAGTATGGAAAGAAGCGGAATGCTGGCAAAAGTAGAAGGATATTTCCATGAAGCCGGAGCTGAGACTATGGTGGTAAAAGATGTAGAACCAGATCCTTCTTTTGAAACAGTTATGCGTGGCGCAAATGAAATGTTAGCGTTTGAACCGGACTTAATTGTAGGCCTTGGTGGTGGTTCTGCAATGGATGCTGCAAAAGCAATGTGGATTTTTTACGAACATCCAGAATTAAAAACAATGGAATCCGTACTTCCTCCAAATCCATTCCCAACACTCCGTAAAAAAGCAAGAATGTGCTGTATTCCATCTACAAGTGGAACAGCAAGCGAAGTATCCAGATCTATCGTTATTTCTGATAATGCAACAGGTTTAAAACACGGACTTGGAAATATGGAAATGATGCCGGATATTGCAATTTGTGATCCGGAAGTTACAGCTTCTATGCCAGCTAAGATTACAGCTGAAACAGGTATGGATGCTTTGACACATGCGTTAGAAGCACTGGCATCCACAAGAGCAAATTATGTATCAGATATTCTTGCAACACAGTCAGCTATTGATATTATGGAAACACTTCCGATTGCATACGAAAACGGAGCAGATATGCATGCAAGAGAAATTATGCTTCAGGCTTCTATGGTAGCCGGTATGGCATTTACAAATGTATCTCTTGGTATTGTTCATTCTATGGCTCATACTCTTGGAGGAATGTTTCATGTAGCACACGGATTAGCAGATGCAATTCTTCTTCCATATATAATTCGTTATAATTCAACAGATGCAAAAGCGAAAGAAGTTTATGATACGTTTGCTAAGAAGGTCGGAGCTGAAAACTTATATGAAGCAGTAGAAAAATTGAATAAGAGACTGAATATTCCATCCTGCTTGCAGGAAGTTATTCCAGACGAGGCGGCATTCGTAGAAAAATTAGATGAAATGGCTGCATTGGCTAAAGCAGATGGATGTACAAAGACAAATCCAATCATTCCTGAATTAGAGGAATTTAAAGAATTATTTATGAAAGCATACAGAGGAGAATAAAAAATGGAAATTATTTGTTATTTATCAAATGGATACCCAACAATTGAAGCAAGTTATAAAATTGCACATGAATATGCAGATGCAGGATGTAAGATGATGGAAGTGGATTTTCCTTCTAGAAATCCATATCTTGAGAGTGACTTTTTAAAAGCTAGAATGGGAAAGGCTTTAGAAGCATGTGATGATTATGATAAATATATGGAGTCTATCATTCGATTGAAAAAAGAGTTTCCGGAAATAAAAATGCTTGTATTAGCTTATGAAAATACAGTATTAGAAATCGGAACAGAGAAATT
>QAMT01000005.1 GCA_003150755.1 Phascolarctobacterium sp.
ACCAACTAGCTAATCAGACGCAGGCCCATCCTTTAGCGATAGCTTACTCGTAGAGGCCATCTTTCACAGCACCGTCATGCGATGACGCTGTCACATCCGGTATTAGCATCCCTTTCGGAATGTTGTCCCCGTCTAAAGGGCAGGTTGCCTACGCGTTACTCACCCGTTCGCCACTAGGAATTGAACCGAAGCTCAATTCCCCGTCCGACTTGCATGTGTTAGGCACGCCGCCAGCGTTCGTCCTGAGCCAGGATCAAACTCTCCAATATACTTATTGAAGAACCGATTGGCTCTTATTATTTAATCCAGAATTTTGTTTTGACAAGCTTACCTCAGCATTTCTGCCTCCAGCAAACTTGCCCGCACATTCGCTTTTTCTTGGTTCTTGTTCAGTTTTCAAGGTGCTGCCGTTTTCCGGCGACTTGTATATATTAGCACTTTATCGTTTGTGTGTCAAGCGATTTTTTAACTTTTTTCTAAAAGTTTTTCCGCTCAACTTTGCTTTTCAAGCCGCTTGCCCAAACAGCTTTATTATAATAGCATTTACTTGCCGTGTTGTCAACACCTTTTTGGCATTATTTTTAAAAATCAGCAAGTTTTACTGCCTGCGTGCCGTCATCATTATACACAAACAGATAATAGGCGTCTGTTTGTGCGCCCAATGGGTCAAAAGCAAAATACTCAATCGCATATTGCTTCTGAATCTGGCGCCAGGTTGCAAAACTGTACTCCGGCAAATAGCGCCGCACTTTATCTGCATCGCGCCAAAACGCCATTGCCCTGTCATTAAGCTCCCCTGTATGCCAGTTTAAAAATGCTGGTTTCCAGCCCGGCTGATACAATAAAACGTCAAACCGCAGCAGTTCACAAAGTTTGGCAAAAGCACTGCCATAACATTCCTGTATAAATTCATAAAGCAGTTTGGTTACGCCGCGCACATTATGCCCAAGCGGATATTCACCGCGCGCCTGCCACCACCTGGCAAATTTGCTGTAAAACCGGAAAGCACTGCCTTCAAAAGCAGTTAAATATGCCAAGGTATGCGCAAAACGCCCGCTGTTGTAGGTATGGTCAAAAACATCCTCCAGCACCTTTAAAAAGCGTAAATCTGCATAAGTAATATACTTTGTCGCCAAAATTTCATACGGAGGATCATCCATATAAACCAGTTCATGTTCAGCACGCTGTTTTTCCATCTGCGTACCTGGCAAAACCTTTAAAAAGCCCAATTGCAGCATATGCGGCTGCAAAGCATAAACATCGTTGAAAGATTTTTCAAATTCAGCCAGACCTTCATAAGGCAAACCAGCTATCAAATCAAGATGCAGATGAATTTTGCCGCTTTTTAAAAGGTGTGTAACATTCTCCGTCAGTTTTTGCCAGTCATCGCGCCTGTTAATGGCTTGCAGCGTCGGCGGATTGGTTGTCTGTACGCCAATTTCAAACTGAAAACGGCCTTTGGGCACATTTTCCAAAAATTTAAGTACCCTATCGCTCAACAAATCTGCTTTAATTTCAAAATGAAAGGTTGCATTTGTTTTGGCCTCAGCCAGATGCTGCATGATGGGCAGATAATAATTTTCATCAAGATTGTAAGTGCGGTCCACAAATTTTACCAACGGCACACCAGCGGCAATAAACTTATCCAAATCTGCATAAACTTTCTCCAGGCTGCGTTTGCGCACATTGCGCGATATTCCGGAAAGGCAATAGGAACAATTAAACGGACAGCCGCGCGTGCATTCGTAATAAACGATTTTTTTAGCCGCCACAACTTCCGGCAAATCAGGATAAGGAAATTCCAGTACGTTCAAATCTTCAACAACTGCCGTACCGCCACTAGCAACAACATTTCCATCGCATTTATACGCGACATGCGCCGGTATTTCGGCACCGCAAGCCAACGCGCGCACCAGTTCAGCAAAAGTTTCTTCGCCCTCACCCATTATAATGTAATCTATCTCTTGGCATTCATTAAAAATACGCTCCGGCGCAAAAGAAACCTCCGGCCCGCCGCAAACTATTTTCAGCTGCGGCATAACCTTACGCAGCAGACGGATTAAACTGTAAACGTAATTTTTATTCCAGATATGCACCGAAAGCCCGACTATATCAGGCTCTTGAGCCGTAATTTCCGCCAATACTGATAAAAGCGGCGTCTGTGCGCTGTCCTCGATAAGTTCAGCTTTTATGCCTTTTGCCGCTGCATACGCACGGATGCTGCGCAGCCCCAACGCCGTATGAATATATTTGCTGCCGATTGCAGTTAAAATTATTTTCATGTTTCCCGCCTCTAACTTTAATGTATCTACTGTGTTATAATAATAAAGGATTCAAATTTTTGCAAGGAGTGATTAAAAATATGACGCAAAATATTCCTGCGCATGGCAGCAATGTTGCCAGAAAAGATATAAACGAAATTTATAAATGGAAAATCGGCGACCTGTACACCAGCACAGAAACCTGGCAGGCAGCCGCCGAAAATTTGCAGCACAGCCTGAAGGAATTTTCCGCTTTGCAGGGCAAGTTAAACAGCAAAGCAACCCTTTTGGGAGCATTGCAAAAACAGGCAGCTATGTCGGAAGAAATCTCTAAAATTTATGCCTATGCACGCTTACAGCTTGATACCGATAACGCCGACCCGCAGTTTCAGTCGTTATCCGGCCGCGCCGAAAGTCTGCTGGCAGAATTCAACAACACGGTTTCCTTTGTAGAACCGGAGATTTTATCGCTGCCGCATGATTTTATCCAAGGCTTTATCGACGAAGCAGATTTTAAAGAATTTAAATTTTATCTCAGCAATTTGCTGCGTCTGGCTCCGCATGTATTGCCGCAAGAGCAGGAAGCACTGCTATCGCAGGCCAGCCTTGCCGCATCAGCCCCAGCTGCTATCTTCCGCAGCCTGGTCAGCGCCGATATGCAGTTTCCGCCTGTTACCGACGGCAGCGGCAACACTGCATCCGTAAGCGAAGGCAACTACCTGCTGAATATGACAAGCCCCGACCGCACACTGCGCCAGAACTCGTTCCGCACATTGATGGGCACCTACCACAACTACCGCAACACGCTGGCCAACACGCTTACCGGGCAATGCCGCGTCAGCCGCTTTTACGCAACGGCGCATAAATATAACAACACGCTGGAAGCAAGCCTTGCCGAAGACAATATTCCGACCAGCCTTTACCATGGCTTAATTAAAACAGTTCACGACAATCTGGAACCGCTGCACGAATACATGGCGCTAAAAAAAGAAGCGCTGCACCTTGATGAGCTGCACCCCTATGATATTTACATGCCGCTTTCTGCCGCAGGCGAAAATTTTGCCTGCACCTTTGAAGAAGCCTGCGCGCGCGTAACGGAAGCACTTGCCCCGCTTGGCAGCGATTATGTAAATACTTTAAAACACGCCTTTGCCAGCCGCTGGATTGATATTTACGAAAACAAAGGCAAACGCAGCGGAGCTTATTCCTGGGGCATTTACGGCGTACATCCGTATGTGCTTTTAAACTACCAGCCGCGCTATAACAGCATCTCTACCATTGCGCACGAAATGGGCCATGCTATGCACAGCTATCTTGCCAACCAGGCACAAACATACGCCAACAGTGATTACTCCATTTTCTGCGCCGAAGTTGCCAGCACAACTAATGAAAATTTGCTGCTGGAACATACACTCGCCAATGCTACTGATGAACAGAAAATTTACCTTATCAACCAGTTTTTGGAAGCCGTGCGCACCACAGTTTACCGCCAGGTACAATTTGCCGAATTTGAACTGTTTACCCATGGTGAAATTGATGCCGGACGCAGCCTGCAGGCCGAAACACTTGAAAACTACTGGCTGGAAAGCAACAAAAACTATTACGGCCCAGCACTGACAGTAGATAAAGAACTTGCCAGCGAATGGTCTCGCATACCGCATTTTTATACACCGTTTTATGTGTACAAATACGCAACCGGTTACAGTGCGGCAACAGCTTTTGCCGAAAGCATTCTCAGCGGCAAACCTGGCGCAGTCGATAAATACCTTGGCTTCTTAAAAGCTGGCGGCAGCGATTACTCGCTGAACATTTTAAAGAACGCCGGTGTAGATTTAACTACGCCGCAGCCGGTAGCTGTAACCCTGCAAAAATTTGCGCAAAAAGTAAAAGAGCTGAAAGTATTGCTCAGAAAATAACCCTATACAGCAAAAGAGACGGTTCAAACGAACCGCCTCTTTTTTTATTTTACAGCCATTATAATTTTTGTTTTAATTCTTCAACTTTGGCTTTTTGTTCAGCAACGATTTCATCGCCGCGCGCAAACTGTTTTTCGTTTTCGGTAAACGCCGGACCGCCGTAAGAAGTACGGGCAGCAACACAGTTTTCCGGTTTTAATGCCTCCAGCAAATCTGCTTCGAACAAATCGCTGAATTTTTTATATTCTTCCAGCGAAATTTCCGGCAGGAACTTGCCTTCACTGATAGCATAAGCCACGCATTTGCCAACAACCTCGTGCGCCATACGGAACGGCAAGCCTTTGCGTACAAGGTAATCTGCCAAATCTGTTGCGTTGGAAAAATCCTTGCTTACAGCTTCGCGCATACGGTCTACGTTGACAGTCATGGTTTTAATCATATCGCTGTAAACAGCCAGGCTGAACTTTAAGGTATCAATAGCATCAAAGAAACCTTCCTTATCCTCCTGCAAATCCTTGTTGTAGGTTAAAGGCAGGCCCTTGGCCGTTGTCAGCATCGCCATCAAATGTCCGTAAACACGCCCGGTTTTGCCGCGTACCAATTCGGAAATATCCGGATTTTTCTTCTGCGGCATCATGGACGAACCGGTTGCAAAAGCATCGTCAAGCTCAATGAAACCGAACTCTGTGCTGCTCCACAGGCAGAACTCCTCGCTCAAACGGCTCATGTGCATCATCAGCGTCGATGCAAAGCTGAGAAACTCAATAATATAGTCCCTGTCGCTGACGGCATCCATGCTATTAGCGTACACGCTGCCAAAATTAAGCTGTTCCGCTACAAAGAAGCGGTCAATCGGGAAGGTTGTACCGGCAATAGCGCCTGCGCCCAGAGGCATAATGTCCGCCCCTTCCCACACACCCAGCAGACGGCGGAAATCGCGCTGCAGCATATTAAAATATGCCAGCAGGTGATGGGCAAAAGTAATCGGCTGCGCACGCTGCAAATGGGTATAACCCGGCATCAGCGTTTTTTCATGCTTTTTGGCAACAGCAAGCAAAGCTTCTTCAAACTGCACCAAAAGCTCTGCAATTTCAACAACCTCGCGCTTCATGTACATGTGCATGTCAAGTGCAACCTGGTCGTTGCGGCTGCGCGCAGTATGCAGCCTTGCGCCAGCAGAGCCGATGCGTTCAGTAAGGCGCGCTTCAATATTCATGTGAATATCTTCCAGCGCAATATCAAATTTAAAATTGCCCGCTTCGATATCTTTTAAAATATCCTTTAAACCGGCAACGATTTTTTCTGCATCTTCTTTGGGAATGATTCCGCATTTTGCCAGCATTGTAGCATGGGCGATACTGCCGCGTATATCTTCATGGTACAAACGCTTATCAAACTCAATGGACGCGTTGAACGCGTCCACAAGTTCGTTGGTATTTTTGCTGAATCTTCCGCCCCATAACTTGGCCATTATTTAAGTTTACCCTGTTTCATAAGGGCACGAACGGTAAGCGGCAGGCCAAACAGAGTGATGAAACCGGTAGCATCAGCCTGGTTGTAAACTTCGTCAGCGCCGAAGGTTACATATTCCTTGCTGTACAGGGAATACGGGGACTTGGAACCGGCGCTCATGATATTGCCCTTGTAAAGTTTAAGGCGTACAGTACCGGTAACGGTCTTTTGGGTTTCGTCAACAAATGCTGCCAGAGCTTCACGCAGCGGGCTGAACCACATGCCGTCGTAAACAAGCTCTGCATATTTGATGGCAATCTGTTCTTTATAATGCATGGTTGCGCGGTCCAGGCACAGTCTTTCAAGTTCTTTGTGTGCATAAACGATAATTGCACCGCCCGGGTTTTCGTAAACGCCGCGGGATTTCATGCCTACAAGGCGGTTTTCAACCATGTCGCAGATGCCTACGCCGTTGCGGATGCCGATTTCGTTCAGTTTTTCAAGCAAAGCTGCCGGGGAAAGTTTTTCGCCGTTAACGGCAACAGGCACGCCAGCTTCAAATTCCAGTTCTACATATTCGTCTTTGTCCGGTGCTTTTTCCGGAGTGCTGGTAACGATGAAAAGTTCATCTTTCGGTGCGTTCCATGGGTCTTCCAGGTCAGAGCCTTCATGGCTTAAATGCCACATGTTGCGGTCCATGGAATAATCGTGGTCTTTGGTTACAGGCACAGGGATGTTATGCGCTGCTGCAAAGTCGATAGCGTCTTCACGGGAACGGATGTTCCATTCACGCCAGGGCACGATAACAGCCAGCTGCGGAGCCAGAGCTTTTACGCCCAATTCAAAACGTACCTGGTCATTGCCTTTGCCGGTAGCGCCGTGGGCAACAGCGTCAGCGCCTTCTTTAAGCGCAATTTCAACCAGTTTTTTAGCAATCAGCGGACGGGCAAAAGAAGTGCCGAGCAGATATTTCTGTTCGTAAATAGCGCCTGCTTTAACAACCGGCCAAACATAATCAGAAACAAATTCTTCTTTCAAATCAAGAATATAGCATTTGCTGGCGCCGGATTTCAGAGCCTTGTCATGTACGATGTTTAGTTCATCGCCCTGGCCCAGGTCTGCGGTGCAGGCAATAACTTCGCAGTTATTGTAGTTTTCTTTCAGCCAGGGAATAATTACGGAAGTATCAAGGCCGCCGGAATAAGCGAGCACTACTTTTTTAATTTTGCTTTTGTCAATTTTCATTAAGGTACAGCCTCCCAACAGGATTTAGGTTTAAAAATAATAACAAGTAAGATTATACCACAATCTTTTATAAATATACAATATCTTTTAAATAATATCGTCAGTCATCAAAAGCGCCATAATGGCTTTCTGCACATGCAGGCGGTTTTCAGCCTGGTCAAATACCTTGGACTGCGGACCTTCCAGCACTTCTTCGGTAATTTCTTCGCCGCGGTGTGCAGGCAGGCAGTGCAGCACAATCGCATCCGGGCGTGCTACGCTAAGCAGCTCTTTGTTAATCTGGTAATCGCCAAGCGCCTCCTGGCGGATGCTGCGTTCAGCTTCCTGGCCCATGCTGGCCCATACATCAGTATAAAGCACATCTGCACCTTTGGCTGCGCGGAACAAATCCTCATCGACTTCGATAGTGCAGCCGGTACGGGAAGCATCCTCCTGCGCATTTTTTACAATTTCCGGGTCGGGCTGGTAGCCTTTCGGCGATGCGCAAACCATATTCATGCCAACTTTAGCGCAGGCATACATCAGTGAATGAGCCATGTTGTTGCCGTCGCCGACATAAACCAGTTTGCGTCCTTTCAGCACCTCTTTGTATTCCATAATGGTAAACATATCGGTCAGCGCCTGGCAGGGGTGCAGCAAGTCCGTCAAGCCGTTGATAACCGGAACAGTAGCATATTTGGCCAGCTCAATAACGCTGTCATGCGAAAAAGTTCTTATCATAATGCCGTCAACAAAGCGGGAAAGTACCCTTGCCGTGTCACGCACCGGTTCGCCGCGTCCAATCTGGGATACAGCGTCATTCAGATAAATCGGATGGCCGCCCAGCTGATAAAAACCTGTTTCAAAGGATACGCGCGTCCTGGTGGAAGCCTTGGAAAAAATCATTGCCAGCGTTTTGCCTTCCAGATATCTGTGGGGCTCGCCTCTTTTTTGTTTACGTTTCAATTTTTTAGCAACATCCAGAATGGTCGCAACTTCGCCGACCTCTAAATCGTGGATGGAAATCAAGTCTTTGTTTCTTAAACCCATTTTTTACCCTCACCAACTGATTAAAATTCTGCCAGTGCAGCGTCAAGCGCCGCAACAACCGTGTCTATTTCCTGTTCCGTTACGATAAGCGGAGGCACAAGGCGGATAACATTGCCAGCCGTGCAGTTAACTATAACATGGTCTTTCAGGCAATGCTCAACAATAGGCCCGCCTGCTTTGGCAAGCTCCATGCCCAAAATCAGGCCGCGTCCGCGTACATCTGTAACTTTATCAGGATATTTGGTTTTAAGCTCCTGCAATTTTGCCATAAAATATTTGCCTTTTTCAGCCGCCGCTTCTACAAGCCCTTCTTCTTTAATCGTAGTCAAAGCAGCTTCAATGGCAGCGCAGGCCAAAGCGTTGCCGCCAAAAGTTCCGCCATGGTCGCCGGGCTTAAACACATGCGCCAGCTTTTCATCCACGCAGAAGCCGCCTACCGGAAAACCGCCGCCAATCCCCTTGGCAAAGGTCAGTATATCCGGTTTGATACCGGTATGCATATAAGCAAACCACTGGCCCGTCCTGCCCACGCCGGACTGGATTTCATCAAAAATCAGCAAAGCATCGTACTTATCGCACAATGCGCGCGCTGCCTGCAAATATTCGTCGCTGGGCACATGCACGCCGCCCTCGCCCTGAATAGGCTCAAGCAAAACGCAGCATACATCTTCGTCCATAGCTTCCTTTAAAGCGGCAAGGTCGCCGTAAGGAACATAGTCAAAACCAGCCGGCAGCGGCTCATAGCCCTGCTGGTATTTAGGCTGACCCGTTGCAGTTACGGTCATCATAGTGCGTCCGTGAAAGGAATGTACCGCGGTAATAATGCGGTATTTGCCTTCTGCTTTGCTATGGCCGTATTTGCGTGCCAGTTTAATTGCACCTTCGTTTGCTTCGGCGCCGCTATTAGCTAAAAACACGCGGTCAAAACCGGTAGCTTCGCTGATAAGTTTTACAGCGCGTGCCTGCACGTCTGTATAAAATACGTTGGAGCAGTGCATAAGTTTACCGGCCTGTTCGCTGATTGCTTTTACCAGTGCCGGATGCGCATGGCCAAGCGAGTTAACGGCAATGCCTGCCAGAAAATCCAGATAGCCTTCGCCATCGGCATCGTAAACCATGCAGCCCTTGCCGTGCGTCAGCGCCAGCGGATAACGGCCGAATACCGGCAGGTAATACTGCTCAGTCTGGTCTATAATCGTTTTATGATCCATCATTTTGCCCCCTCAGAATTATATATTATAAGGTTTTAACAACTTCCGTGCCAACGCCTTCATCGCTGAATACTTCCATCAGGATGCTGTGTTCAGCGCGGCCGTCGATAATCTGTGCTTTTTTAGCGCCGCCGCTGAGTGCGGTAATGCAGGCTTTAACCTTCGGAATCATACCGCCGTCGATGTTGCCCTTAATAATCAGCTCCTGAGCTTTTTCAAAGGTCATAGTAGAAAGGAAGGTGCTTTCATCGCGGTAATCTTCGTAAATGCCTTTTACGTCAGTCAGCACCAAAAGTTTTTCAGCTTTCAGCGCGCCTGCAATTTCACCGGCAACGCTGTCGGCGTTGATGTTGTAGGTTTCGCCGGTTGCGCCAACACCGGTCGGTGCAATAACAGGGATAAAGTCATTATCAAGAAGCACTGTCAAAAGTTCGGTATTGATATGTTCAACAGTGCCCACAAAGCCGATATCGACAAGATTTACTTCGCCGTTTTCGTAAACATCGGCCAGGTGTTTTCTTGCCTGAATCAGGTTGTCATCCTTGCCGTTAAGGCCTACTGCCTTGCCGCCCAGGCGGTTCAGACGGCCAACAAGGTCAGTATTGATTTTGCCTACCAGAGCCATTTCCGTAATGCCTACGGATTCAGCATCGGTTACACGCAGGCCGCCGACAAATTCGGTCTTTTTGCCAGCTTTCAGCATCTGGGCAGTAATTTCCGGGCCGCCGCCGTGTACTACAACCGGGCGCAGGCCTGCACATTTCAAAAAGATAATATCCTGTAAAACTTTGGTTTTAATTTCATCATTCAGCATAGCGTTGCCGCCATATTTTACTACTACGGTCTTGCCTTTGAAATCACGCAGATACGGAAGCGCTTCCACTAAAATTTTGATTTCTTCATTACGTAACATTGATTATTCCTCCTGTTATCGGCAAAAGCCGTTAATAAAATGCATTTAATATCAGGTGTGATATTCACCATTTATTTTAACATATTCATAGCTGAAATCACATGTCCAGACGGTCGCTTCTTCTGTGCCTGCGCCCAAATCTATTTTCATGCTGATATCGTGCTGTTCCATAATGTCCTTTAAACTTTCCAAAGGTACATTGCAGTTCATGCCATGTTCAACCAGGCGCACGCCGCCGATTTCAAGGTTTACCTTGTCCGGCTCCATTGCAGCGCCGCTGTAACCGGCTGCGCAGACAATGCGTCCCCAGTTGGGGTCTTTGCCGAAAAACGCTGTTTTAACAAGCGGGGATTTGGCAATGGCCATCGCTGCGGTTTTGGCTTCCTCCCACGTTGCAGCGCCGCAGACGTTTACTTCCAAAAACTTGGTTGCGCCTTCGCCGTCGCGTGCAATCATTTTGGCAAGGTCCTGAGCGCAGGTTACAAGCGCTTCAAAAAATGCCGGGTAATCCGGATGCTCTTCGCTTAAAATAATTTCATTTTCGGCAAGGCCGTTCGCCAGTACAATCATACTGTCATTGGTGCTGGTGTCACCGTCAACAACTACCATATTAAAGGATTTATCGGCTGCAGCCTTAACCGCACGTTTTAAAACGTCCGGCGCAATAGCGGCATCAGTCGTTAAAAAGGTAAGCATCGTTGCCATGTTGGGGTGAATCATCCCTGCACCCTTGGCGATACCGGCAATTTTGGCAGTTTTGCCGCCAACTTCAAATTCATAGGCAGCGTGTTTGATAAAGGTATCAGTCGTCTGGATAGCCATAGCGCAGCTTTCGCCTTCGCTTTCATCCATAGCGTCAACCGCATCGGCAATGCCCTGCGCAACCTTATCCATCGGCATAAAATGCCCGATAACGCCGGTACTGCAAACATAAACTGCCTCCGGTTCAACGCCCAAAAGCCCGGCAGCCTGTGCCTGCATAGCTTCAGCATCTTTCAGGCCCTGTTCGCCGGTACAGGCATTGGCACAGCCGCTGTTTACCACAATAGCCTGCGCATAGGGTTTGGCTGCTACTTTGCGACTTACCAAAACTGGCGCCGCGCACATTTTGTTTTGTGTAAACACTGCGCCGGTTGCTGCCGGTACAGTGCTGTAAATTACAGCTACATCGTGGTTGCCGCTGGCTTTAATGCCCGCTTTAACACCCGCCGCCAAAAAGCCCTGCGGCGTTGTTACCCAACCGTCAATCTTTTTCATCAACATTCCTCCTTAAGGATATACCGGCAGCTGGCATAAACCAGTGGTTTCGTCCAGCCCGAACATTACATTCATGTTCTGCACAGCCTGCCCTGCCGCGCCTTTTACAAGGTTATCCAGCGCGCTCATTACAATTACGCGGCCGGTGCGTGCATCCGTCTGCCAGCCGATATCGACATAATTGGAAGCGCGGACGTTTTTAATTTCGGGGCATCCGCCCTTGCCCAGCAGGCGGATAAAAAATTCGCCGCCGTACATATCTTCAAACGCTTGGGCAACGGCATCATCCGTTACGCCGGGTTTTAACATGGCATAGCAGGTTGCCAGAATGCCACGGTCCGCCGGCAACAGGTGCGGCGTAAATTGAATTACTACATCTTCACCTGCAAATTCAGAATAAATCTGTTCAATTTCCGGTGTGTGCCTGTGCGTTGCCACACCGTAAGCGTGAAAGTTCTCGTTAACCGAGCAATACAGGCTGCCCAGTTTAAGCCCGCGCCCAGCACCAGTCGTGCCGGATTTAGCGTCAACAACAATGCCTTTAGTTTCGATAAGCCTATGTTTCAACAGCGGCACCAAAGCCAGAATGCTGCAAGTTGTATAGCAGCCCGGGTTTGCCACCAGTTCCGCACCGGCAACATCCTTGCGGTAAAGCTCAGTCAGTCCGTAAACTGCGTTGGCCTTTGGGTCAACATGCTCAACCTTATACCACTTTTCAAACACTTTAGCATCTTTAAAGCGGTAATCACCGCCCAAATCTATTATTTTAACGCCGCTGCCGCGCAGCTGTTTGCCAATTTTCATGGCATGCCCGTGCGGAAGCGCGATAAAAATCACATCACTGCCCTCTGCAATTTTTTGCAGGTCATTCATGGATACCAGTTTTTTGTCAATGCGCCCGCGCAAATGCGGATACATTTTAGCGATATCTTCGCCCGTGCTGCTTTCGGACGTAATATATGCCAGTTCCGCCTGCGGATGGCCGTCCAGAAGACGCAAAAGCTCTGCTCCGGCAAAACCGGTTGCACCAATAACACTTGCTTTCATATCTGACCTCCTTTAAAAATTATGTTTATAATTATACATCTTTTATGTATAATTTTTCAATAGTATTTTTAATAAATTTTCAGCAAATCCGTCTCTTTTTCTGAAAAAGAAAACAAACCCCCATTATTATTTATTATTTTACTACTTTGGTATGTGTTTTTCAAAACTTTTTCAGCAAAAAAGATATAAAAAGTTTAATTTTTAAATTTATCAGACGCCCGATTTTTGGTAAAATATTATATAAGAAAACTTAGCGAGGTAATCATGAGTAAGATAATAAAATTATTGATAGTTTTTGCGGTCATCGCAGGGCTGTTTATGTATTACCCCAACAGCGCCGGCATAGATACATCCACGCAAGTGCCAGCGCCGCAGCCGCAAACACAGACAGATGAGCAGCAAAACGCACAAAGTTTAGAAGAAACCGAAAGCACGCTGATGATGCTTTTGCCCTACCTGCCGGAGCGCAGCACCTGGCCCGACCCGTTGCAGAAAATGTTTATGCTGTTTACGCTGGAAAACACCGTTAAAGAGCGTACTGCGGGCATGGAATGGACGCCGCTGCCGGAGATACCAACCGCCATGCAGCAGGCGCTTGTCGCCATTGAGGACCACGATTTTTACCGTCACGGCGCAGTGGCACTGGACGGCATTTTGCGCGCAACTTTTGTAAATCTGTACGAAGGCGAAATTGTGCAGGGCGGCAGCACGCTGACGCAGCAGCTTGCCAAAAATATGTTTTTAAGCCAGGAACAGACGATGAGCCGCAAGGTTTACGAAGTAATGTTTGCCCTGATGCTGGAAGATAAATACAGCAAGGACCAGATTCTGGAAATGTATTTCAACACCACTTACTTCGGCAACGGCTCAACAGGCATTACCGCCGCCGCACGCGGATACTTCGGCAAAGCGCCTGCCGATATGAATCTTTCCGAATGCGCCATCATCGCGTCCCTGCCCTATGCTCCATCTGCGCTGAACCCTTACGAGAACCCGGAAGGTTGCAAAAAACGCCAGCGCCTGGTGCTTGATACCATGGTTAAACGCGGCTTCATCGGCGAAACCGTAGCCAACGCCGCCAAAGAAAAAACCGTTTACCTGGCCGACGGCACAGAACTGTAACCCGCAAATTTTATACAAAGCAGCAAAGGCACCACGCAAAAATGCATGGTGCCTTATTTATTAAGCCACTGTTAAATTATCTTTTTTCGGCAATTTCTTTTTGCAGCATGGCAATAAATTCATCCTGCGGCATTGCGCCGATATCGCCTTCGCCGCGGCGGCGTACCGCAACGGTGCCGTCTTCAACTTCCTTCTCACCGATAACAAGCATGTAAGGAATCTTCTGCATCTGTGCTTCGCGGATTTTATAACCGATTTTTTCGTTGCGGTCATCCAGATGTACGCGCAGGCCAAGATTGAACAGCTTGTCATACAGTTTTTGTGCATAATCATGCTGCTTGTCGGTAATCGGCAGAATGCGTACCTGGCACGGAGCCAGCCATGCCGGGAATGCACCGGCATAATGCTCAATCAGAATACCGATAAAGCGTTCAATAGAGCCATAAGCAACACGGTGAATCATAACCGGACGGTGTTTCAGGCCGTCTTCACCGGTGTAGGTCAAATCAAATTTTTCCGGCAGCAGCATATCCAGCTGAATGGTGCCGCACTGCCAGGTACGGCCGATGGAGTCCGTCAGATGGAAGTCAATCTTCGGACCGTAGAAAGCGCCGTCGCCTTCGTTGATAGTGTATTCCAGACCGAAGTCATCCATAGCTGCTTTCAGGCCGTTGGTTGCTCTTTCCCAGGTTTCATCGTCGCCCATGGAGTCTTCCGGACGGGTAGAAAGTTCTGCATGGTATTTCAGTCCGAAGGTTGCATAAACTTCGTCAAACAGGCGGATGGTTTCCTGAATTACGTCTTTAATCTGGTCCGGCATCATAAAGATGTGGGAGTCATCCTGCGTAAAGCAGCGTACACGGAACAGGCCGTGCAGCGCGCCGCTCAGTTCGTGGCGGTGTACAAGGCCGAGTTCTGCCACGCGCAGCGGCAGTTCGCGGTAGCTGTGCGGATGAGTACGGTAAAACAGCATGCCGCCCGGGCAGTTCATCGGTTTAACTGCATAATCGGCACCGTCAATCTTTGTAAAGTACATATTGTCGCGGTAATGGTCCCAGTGGCCGCTGCGTTCCCACAAAGTGCGGGAAAGAATCATCGGAGTCTGGATTTCATAATAACCATAACGGCGGTGTACTTCGCGCCAATAATCAATCAAAGTATTTTTAATAATCATGCCGTTGGGATGGAAGAACGGGAAGCCCGGCCCTTCATCCTGAATGCTGAAAATATCAAGTTCTTTGCCAAGTTTGCGGTGGTCGCGCTTAGCTGCTTCTTCCAGCATGTGCAGGTAAGCGTCAAGTTCTTCCTTACTGGGGAAAGCAGTGCCGTAAATACGCTGAAGCATTTTGTTATGCTCGTCGCCACGCCAGTAAGCACCGGCAATGCTTTGCAGTTTAAATGCTTTAACCCTGCCGGTGGACGGGCAGTGCGGGCCTGCGCACAAATCGGTAAAATCGCCCTGGGTATAGGTGCTGATAACTGCATCTTCCGGCAAATCGTTAATCAGTTCAACCTTATATTTTTCGTTTTTCTCCTCAAACATTTTCAGTGCTTCGGCACGGGGAATTTCCGCCCTTACAAGAGGGATGTTGGCTTTAATGATTTTGGACATTTCTTTTTCGATAGCAGCCAGGTCTTCCGGAGTGAAAACATGCTCGCTGTCAAGGTCGTAATAAAAGCCGTTGGCAATAGCAGGGCCGATAGCAAATTTAACATCCGGGAACAGGTGCTGGATAGCCTGCGCCATAACATGCGCTGCCGTGTGGCGGATAGCGTGCAGGCCTTCTTCGCTTTCAGGCACAACAAATTCAACAGCCGCATCATGCGTCAATTTATCGGAAAGGTCTTTATTCTCTCCGTCTACAACGGCAAGCAAAGCCTGCTTGCCCAGTTTCTGCGATAAGCTTTTGGCAATGTCAAGCAGGGTTACGTTATCTTCGTACTCCCTTACGCTGCCGTCTTTTAAAGTAACTTTTACCATAATTTTACCTCCTGAATAAAAATAAACCCCATCCCTCAAACAAGGGACGGAGTTATCCGCGGTTCCACCCTAATTGGCTGCCAATGCAGCCCACTTGGATTACCGTTAACGCCGGTATACGATGCCGCCTACTATTGGTTCGGAGCATAGTTTGAAGGTGGTCTGGCAGTTTACCGTACCAAGCTGCTCTCAGCCACGGCAGCTTTTTCTGTAAGGACTCAATAAACGCCTTTTCCTTCGCATTACTGATAGAATATCAATTTATGTTTATATTATAAGCACCTCTTTGCCGCTTGTCAAATCCTCTGCAAATTATTTTTGTTAAAACTGGAAAAATTTTTTAATTAAATTTATAATTATATAAGGTAATGTAAAGTGACGTATTGGAGATGGTAAAATGCGGTTTAATTTATATAAAGCAGCGGCAAAATTTTTTATGGCTGCGCTCTTAATCTGCCTGCTGATGCCAGGCGCACAGGCCAGAGAAAAATATAAAGGCACATTTATTTATATCCCGCTGGATGACAGGCCAGTTACCTACACCTACCCAGTTGCCAGCTTGCAGGCGGCAGGTTACGAGGTACTGACGCCGCCGGAAAAATACCTGGCTTCCATCAACCGCACTGGCGACCCGGACAAGCTGTGGCAATGGCTGATTGAAAACGCCCCCGACGCCGACGCCGCCATAATAAGCAGCGACGCCCTGATATACGGCGGGCTTGTTGCCAGCCGCACGCATTTTTACGACAACAACACCTTGCAGGCGCGAGTGCAGCGCTTGGAACTGCTGCGTGAAAAACTGCCGATGCCGCTGTATGTGTACAGCACGCTGATGCGTACCCCGCGGGCCAGCTTCGGCAATGTAGAGCCCCCATATTACAGCAAAATCGGCCCGGCCATCTTCCGTTATTCCGAACTTATCGATAAAGAAGATACAAGCGGTTTAACATTGTGCGAAACACTTACCAAACAGGCAATAAAAAATAACCTGCCTCAGCAGGATTTAAACGACTGGCTGCAACGGCGCATAAAAAACTATAATGTCAACAAATCACTGACCGAACTTGCGTCCAGATACCGTTTCCATTATCTTGCCATCGGTAAGGACGATAACGCACCGCTTTCAGCCACGCACATGGAAGCACGCTACATCAAGCGCGATGCTTATACGCTTTCCGAACAGATTTTTCAGATTATCCCCGGCGTTGACCAGTTAGGCATGCTGCTTTTAACGCGCGCCGTCAACGAAAAAAACCACGCCCACCCGCTGGTTTATACTTACTATGCCGAAGGCACTGGGCGTATGACCGTGCCGCAGTATTCAGACAGTACGCTTGGTGAATCCGTACCGCAGCAGATACTCGCCGCCGACGCGCGCGCCACAACCGACGTTTCCCAAGCAGATTTTATTCTGGCAGTCAATACGCCCAAAGACGGCATTATGATGGACAGCACGGCACCCAGCAACCAGTTTTTTGCCGCCCCGCGCGATAAAAAATACATTGGCGAACTGGAAGGCTTTTTAAACAAAGGCTACAAAGTTTCACTGGCTGACGTAACGTATTCCAACGGAGCTGATAACGGCTTTATGAACGAACTTGCCAAACGCGGCAATCTGCCGAAACTGACTGCCTACAACGGCTGGAACACTGCTGACAACACTATCGGCTTTGCTATTGCCCAGGGAATTTTAGCACCACAAGTAAGTAATAAAGATAATGCTGAACTGATAAAAATGCGCCTTGTAGACGACTGGTTTTACCAATCCAACGCGCGCCGTGATGCAACGGACTTTTTAAAACAAAACGGCAAGAGCGACGCTGTTTACAACCTTGGCAGCATGCAGAAAACGGTTTCTGATATCGCACAAAGCACCTGCAACCAACTGGCGGGAAAATATGATTTTACCAGTGATTTTAAATTCAAAATCGGTTTTCCGTGGGACAGGCTGTTTGAAATAAGCGTAACGCCCAAGGATAAAGACTGAGCAGCAATAAAAATAACCCCAAATCCAAACAAACGGATGCGGGGTTATTTTTTATGTAAACATCAATTTATTACATTTTTGTTATTTGGCAAAATTCTTTTCTTTGTATGGGCATAAATCAAGCAGCATACACTCGCTGCACAGCGGTTTGCGTGCTTTACAGATTTTGCGGCCGTGCCAGATAAGCCAGTGATGGGCATCGCTCCATTTATCCATGGGGATGGCCTTTTGCAGTTCCTTTTCAGTTGCCAGCGGGTCTGCGCCCTTTGCAAGCCCTAATCGGTGCGAAACGCGGAACACATGCGTATCTACCGCAATGGCAGGCACATGGTAAATGATGCTGGCAATAACGTTGGCCGTTTTTTTGCCGACACCCGGCAGCGTCATCAGCTTTTCGATGGTGTCGGGCACGGTGCTGTTATATTCCTGCACCAGCATATGGCAGGTTGCCAGCAGGTTTTTAGCCTTGGCACGGAACAGGCCGCAATCGCGGATTTCATTTTCCAGTTCTTCCTGCGTCAATGCGCCCATTTTTTCCGGCGTGTTGTACTTAGGGAAAATACGCGCCGTAATTTTGTTCACGCGCTCGTCCGTACATTGAGCGGACATAATTACCGCCACCAAAAGCTCAAATGGGCTGTTATAATTTAATGCAGTTTTGGTGTCCTTATAGGTTTCTTCCAAAACTTTCAGTATTTCTTCACGCTGCTGTTTGCGCATCAGTTGGTCAGGCTCCTTACCGGCGCAGGTATCCTGCCGCCGCGGGCGATAAATACGTCCGGTTTAAATTTGCTGACGCCGATAACAGGCGCATAGCCAAGCAGACCGCCGAATTCTACCCTGTCGCCGACAGATTTGCCGGGCACAGGCACAAGGCGTACAGCAGTGGTTTTATTGTTAATCATGCCGATAGCCGCTTCATCTGCAATAATGGCAGAAATTGTTTCCGCCGTA
This sequence comes from Phascolarctobacterium sp., assembly GCA_003150755.1. Lineage (GTDB taxonomy): Bacteria > Bacillota > Negativicutes > Acidaminococcales > Acidaminococcaceae > Fusicatenibacter_A. The sequence goes on from QAMT01000005.1 coordinate 18,376, forward strand.
ATATCGCCGGGCACGGCAATCATATCAAGGCCTACGGAGCAAACGCAGGTCATGGCTTCAAGTTTTTCCAGCGTCAGGCTGCCGCGCTCTACTGCGGCAATCATGCCGGCATCCTCGCTGACGGGGATAAACGCACCGCTTAAGCCGCCTACATAGCTGGACGCCATCAGGCCACCCTTTTTAACTGCATCGTTAAGCATAGCCAGCGCCGCCGTTGTACCGGGGCCGCCGGTGCTTTCAAGGCCGATTTCTTCCAAAATATGGGCAACACTGTCGCCGACAGCAGGGGTTGGCGCAAGTGACAGGTCAATAATGCCAAACTGTGTATTCAGACGGCGGGCCGCTTCCTGCGCAACCAACTGGCCCACGCGGGTAATTTTAAATGCCGTCTTTTTAATCGTTTCGGCAACTGTGCCGACATCTGCGCCGCGCACAGCTTCCAGCGCATGCTTAACCACGCCCGGTCCGCTGACGCCGACATTGATAACGCTTTCCGGCTCGGTTACGCCGTGGAAAGCGCCTGCCATAAACGGATTATCCTGCACGGCATTGCAGAACACTACCAGTTTAGCACAGCCGATAGCATCACGGTCTGCGGTAAGTTCCGCCGTTTGTTTTACAATACGCCCCATTTCGGCAACAGCGTCCATATTGATGCCGCATTTTGTAGACCCAACGCTGACAGAAGAACAAACAATCTGCGTTTCGTTCAGCGCTTCCGGAATCGATGCAATCAGCCTGCGGTCGCCGTTGGTATAACCTTTATCAACCAATGCCGAAAAACCGCCGACAAAGTCAACGCCAATCGTGCGGCCGGCTTCGTCCAACGCTTTGGCCAAAGGCACATAGCTTTTGGCGTCGCAGCTTTCGCCAACAATGGCAATCGGCGTAACTGACACGCGCTTATTGATAATGGGCACGCCAAGCTCTGTTTCAAGCTCCTGCCCCACTTTTACCAGATTTTCTGCTTTTTTGGTAATTTTATCGTAAATTTTCTGCGCCGTTACCTTAACATCCGGATGCGAGCAGTCACGCAGGCTGATGCCCATAGTGATTGTACGCACATCAAGATTATTTTCGGTAATCATGCGCGTTGTTTCCAAAACGTCCTTAATTTCAAACATCGGCGCGTCCTCCTAAATGCGGTGCATAGCGGTAAAAATATCTTCGCTCTGCACGCGGGCTTCTACGCCGAGTTCTTCGCCAAGCGTGTTGAATACTTCTTTTAATTTATCAAGCTGCAAATCGGCATTTTCCATATTGGCAATCAGTACCATGTTAAAAAAGCCGTCCATAATATTCTGGTTGATATTTAAAATATTAATGTTATGCTCTGCCAGTACATTGCTGACGCGGGCAATAATGCCAACTCTGTCTTTGCCTACAATTGTTACAACTATACGCATTGCCGCTCCTCCTCTTTCGGGGCCAAAATTTACTATACTTTTTTATTTTACCATAAAATAGGCAGTAATTGTAAATTTTTTAATCCGTCTTATCTCTGCACGCTGGTACGCAGCTGTATCGCTTCAGCAATATGTGCAGCACTTATTTTTTCCGCACCTGCAAGGTCGGCAATAGTGCGCGCCACTTTAATAATGCGGTCGTGCGTGCGGGCGCTCAATCCCAGCGCCGTAAAATACTTGCCCAGCATTGTTTCGGCCTGCGGTTCCATTTTGCAATATTTATTAAGCTGCTTTTTATTCATCTGTGCATTACAGTGTACGCCGCTGCCCTCAAACCGCTTACGCTGAATATCACGCGCTTTAACCACGCGGCTGCGGATTTCAGCCGAACTTTCACCGGCCGCTTTACCTTTTAAGTCATCGTATTCCAGACGCGGCACGCTGACCTGAATATCTATGCGGTCGAGCAGCGGTCCGGAAATTTTACGTTTATAACGCTCAATTTCGTGCGGCTTGCAGGTACATTCATGCAGCCTGTCACCTAAAAATCCGCATGGGCAAGGATTTTGAGCGGCTACCATAACAATCTGCGCCGGGAAGGACATGCTTGCCTGCACGCGGCTGATGGTAACAACGCCGTCTTCCAATGGCTGGCGCAAAACTTCAAGCGTTGCGCGCGAAAACTCCGGCAATTCATCCAAAAACAAAACGCCGTTATGGCTCAGCGTCACTTCGCCCGGACGGGGGACACTGCCGCCGCCAATCAATGCGCTTGCCGATACCGTATGATGCGGGCTGCGGAAAGGACGCTCCAGCACAATCTGCTTTTTACCGTTCAGCAACCCGGCAATACTGTAAATTTTGGTAACCTCTAAAATCTCATCTTCCGTCATCGGCGGCAAAATGGTCGGCAAGCGCCGTGCCAGCATTGTTTTACCGCTGCCTGGAGCGCCAACCATCAGCACATTATGCCCGCCTGCGGCAGCAATTTCCAGCGCACGCTTAACAACCTGCTGCCCGCGCACCTCGGCAAAATCAACCTCGTAGGCATTAGCGCTGTCAGCATTAAGCTGCTTTTTAGCCAGCGGCTGCAAATGTTCCTGACCCCTTAAATGACTTACCAGCTCTCCCAGGCTCTGCGGCGTGTAAACATCAATGCCGTCCACCAGTTCGCCTTCGGAAGCATTACCCTGCGGAATATAAATTTCGCTCCAGCCGTGCTCCCTGGCATACAAAATCATCGGCAAAACACCCGTTACCTGGCGAATACTGCCATCAAGCGCCAGCTCGCCCACAAAAATTTTACCGCCAGTTTCATCCTGCAATAAATTGCCAGCCGCTGTCAAAATGCCGACAGCAATCGGCAGGTCAAGGCTGCTGCCATCCTTGCGCAAATCTGCCGGTGCCAGGTTCACTGTAATGCGCGTCATCGGAAAGATAAGCCCCGAATTTTTCAGCGCCGCCCTTACCCGCTCACGCGATTCTTTAACCGCCGTATCCGGCAGGCCGACAACATCAAATCCAGGCAGCCCGTTGGATATATCAACTTCTACGGTAATTTCTTCGCCGTTAATGCCGCAAACAGTTTCGCCATACGTTTTCGCGTACATAAAAACCCCCTAAAAACAATTTGGCAGATGGCGCAGTTTTGCCTTACCGTCATCTGCTAAAATTTCTATTATATCAAAACTTATGTTTTTATAACCGCCGTGCTGCTGCAAATAATGCAGCGCCGTCGTTCGGATTTTTTGCTGCTTGGCATAGGTTACAGCCATGCCGGGCGTGCCAAAGCGCAGGCTGCGCCGCGTTTTTACCTCAACAAACGACAACGTACCGCCTTTAACGGCAATAACGTCAATCTCGCCCCAGCGGCAGCGGTAATTGCGGTCAACTACTTTATAGCCGTGCCGCTCTAAAAAATTGCAGGCAGCATCCTCACCGCGCCGCCCAAAATCGCTGCGCCTGTCAGTCATCGGATTCTTCCGGCAGGCGTATAAGTTTATTGGCAATCTGCTCTGCTTCCGGCAGGTTCATGCTTTTAACAGGCTCATAGCTGCGGCGGTGCCAGCAGGTTGCACCATGCTCTAAAATTGCCTGCATGTGCGCGCTGCTGCCGTAGCCCTTGTTATGTTCCCAGCCGTACTGCGGATATTCTTTGGCAAGCCTGTCCATCATGCGGTCACGTGTAACCTTGGCTATTACGGAAGCCGCCGCTATCGAAGCGCTCAAAGCATCGCCGTGTATAATAGAATATGTTTTTATGCCCTCTGCCTGGACCGGCATAGCGTCAATCAATGCCGCCTGCGGGCGGATTTTTAAATTACCGAGTACCTCAGCCATGCCTTCCTGTGTAGCACGGTAAATATTAAGCCTGTCGATATTATACACACTGACGATATTTACTGAAACAGCCAGCGCCTTAGCCATAATTTCATCATAAAGATGCTCGCGTTTTACAGCGGTCAGCTTTTTGGAATCGTTCAATCCTTTAATAAACACATTTGGCGGCAAAATCACTGCTCCGATAACCATCGGCCCAGCAAGCGGCCCGCGCCCGGCTTCATCCACACCGGCAACGTACTGCGCGCCGTCAGCATAGCACTGCTTTTCGTACAGCAGCATTTTAGCAAAACGTTCCTGCTCCGCCGCTTCAGCCTGCTGCTTTTTGTAATAAGCAGCAAGCAGTTTTTGCACGCCGCTGCGTTCATCCTGCGCCAGTTCTGCCAGCAGTTCTGCACTCGGGTTATTGTTCAGCGCTTCTTTTATTTCTGCAATTTTCATCTCAAACAGCTCCTCAAACAAAAAGCCGCTTAAAGCGGCTTTAATTATTTATCAGGTTCATCTAAAGTTACTCTGCCAAGCTTGCCGCTGCGGAAATCACGCAGCACCAGCTGAATTACCTTGTCGATATCCAGCTGCCCGCCGCCTTTTAAACATCCGCGGCTGACGGCAATCTTTTCAAACACCTCGCGCACGGAAGTGTCCGGTTCAAAATCAATGCTGTATTTTGTTTTTAAAAGTTCCGGATAAGAAGCGATAAGTTTTTCCGTCAAGAGTTCCGTAGCCTGCTCGCGGTCGTAAACTTCTTCTTTAATGGCGCCGGTCAAAGCAAGGTTCAGACCGATTTGCGGGTCGTCAAACTTAGGCCACAGCACGCCCGGCGTATCAAGCAATTCCAGTCCTTTAGCAATAGTAACCCATTGCTGTCCGCGCGTTACGCCAGGTTTGTCGGCGGCAACAACCTTGTTTTTGCCAACCAGCCGGTTAATCAGCGTGGATTTACCAACATTCGGTATGCCTACAATCATTACACGGATAGAACGGTTTTTCACCCCGCGCTTCAGCCATTTATCCAGCACCGGCTGCGCAGCCTTCTGCACCTCGCTTACAAGCTGCTTAACGCCTTTGCCCGTATTGCAGTCAACCGTGCAAACAGGCAAACCGTTATTTTTAAAGGTATTTTTCCATGCTTCAGTTTTAGCGGCATCTGCCATATCAACCTTGTTCAGAGCAATAATTTTAGGCTTTTGCCCCAAAAGCTGTATCAGCATCGGATTGGTACTGCTGCGCGGCACACGTGCGTCCAGCATCTCAACCACAACATCAACCAGCTTTATCTGCTGCTCCATCATGCGTTTGGCTTTGGTCATATGGCCTGGAAACCACTGTATTTTAAAATCCATTTGCAACACTTCCTATCAGGGCAGCATACGCCATCTGTCAACAGGCCAGAAAGCCATGCTTGCCTTGCCCTTTACCAAATCAAGCGGTACAAAACCGACGTCGGCAAAACGGCTGTCTTCAGAATTATTTCTGTTATCTCCCAGAACAAAAATATGGTCTGCAGGCACAACTGTTTTTCCATAGTCCGACATATTCGGCCCTTTGGGGTCTTCCTTCCAAACATAATTTTCTTCTATCTCCGTGCCGTTTACCAAAACTTTGCCATTGCGCATCTCAATCGTATCGCCGGCAGTTGCAATAACGCGTTTGATAAAATCGCGGCTTTCGTCTTTAGGATAACGGAACACAATAATTTCGCCCTTCTGAGGGTCGTTTATAAAATAGGTAAATTTGTTAACCAGAAGCCGCTCGTGGTTTACCAGCGTCGGATACATCGAAGAACCCTCAACCATATAAGGCTCTACAATAAAAGTCCTGATGCAGAAGGCCAGCGCCACCGCTACGATAATCGAAACCAGCCAGTCGCTGACTGTATCCTGCCAGGTTGTTTTCTGTTTGCTCATTTATAATTCTCTCCTTTTATATGCCATTTTTAACAGCTTTGCAAGCTTTGATTTTCCATACTTTTTTATACTAACAAACATTGCCGTATTTGTCCATACTGTTCACTCTTTTGCCACACAAAAAAATATAACTAAGTTTACGGTTTTACTTGCAAAAACAGGTGAATTTGTTGTAAAATTTTTTTGTTGTGCTATTCATTTTATGCTGCAAATTTTACAATACAGCCTGTTTTTTTGCAGGAATTTTAAATTGAATAGCCAATATAATAATTATTGTACACTTTTTCTTGTATGTAAATTTAACATTTTACCGGTTAAAGGAGCTCGAAGCATTATGAACCAAATCAGCATAGCCGTTATCGGCAGCTGCAATATCGATGTTGTTGTCGAAGCACCCAAACGCCCGCTGGCAGGCGAAACAATTTTAGGCAGCCGCCTGATTATCGCCCAGGGCGGCAAAGGAGCCAACCAGGCAGTAGCAGCAGCGCGCCTCGGCGCAAAAGTATATATGGTAGGCTGCGTCGGCGACGACGATTACGGCCGTTCCGTACTGAAAAACTTTGAAGCAAACGGTGTAGATACCGCCTATGTTAAAACAATTGACGGCGTAACCACCGGCACTGCGCATATTACGCTTGCCGAAGGCGATAACAGCATTATCGTTATCAAAGGCGCCAACGATTTGGTAACACCGGCGCTTATTGACGAAGCGTGGCCGCAGATTGCAAAATGCGATATGGTTATGCTGCAGCACGAAATTCCGGCAGAAACTATCGCTTACGCGCTGAAAAAATGTGCCGCAAGCGGTGTAAAAGCACTTTTAAACCCTGCACCTGTACTTGACGGCGCGCAGGAATGGGCTGAATACGCAGCCTTTGTAACCCCTAACGAACACGAAGCGCAGTCTTTGTTCCCCGGCAAAACAACAGAAGAAATTTTGCCGGAAAACGAAGGCCGCCTGCTGATGACGCTTGGCAGCAAAGGCGTTGCCTATGCTGAAGGCGGCGTTATCAATACCGTGCCTGCCTTTAAAGTAACAGCAGTTGACACAACCGGCGCAGGCGATACCTTTAACAGCGCTTTTGCTGTTGCCAAAGCATCAGGCAAGACAACAGCCGAAAGCATTAGATTTGCCAACGCGGCAGCAGCCATTTCCGTGCAGAAAATCGGTGCGCAGAGTGGCATGCCTTATTTAGATGAAGTGGAAGGGATGTTGACAGAATGCAGAAAATAGGTATTTTAAACAGCGAAATTGCCAAAGTGCTGGCTGACATGGGCCATACCGATACCATCGTTATCGGCGACTGCGGCCTGCCGGTACCTGACGGAGTTAAAAAAATCGACCTTGCCTTAAAGCTGGGCACGCCCCGATTTTTGGAAGTTGTTGAAGAACTTGCCAAATATATGGAAATAGAAAAAATCCACGTAGCTGCAGAAATGCAGAGCCACAATGAAACCTGCTGGCAGGAAATGCACAGATTGTTCGGCGACAAGGAATGGATTGTTACCGACCACGAGCATTTCAAACAGGCAACCAAAACAGCCAAAGCCGTTATCCGCACCGGCGAAACCACGCCGTTTGCCAATGTAATTTTACATTCCGGCGTTATATTCTGATAAAAAGGAGCACTGTCAGCTATGGAAATTGCCATGCAAGGTATTTCAAAGGCCTTCGGTTCCAACCAGGTTCTGCGCGGAGTTGATTTCACACTGCATTCCGGGGAAATCCACGCGCTGATGGGCGAAAACGGAGCCGGCAAGTCAACGCTGATGAATATTCTCACCGGCATTCACAAAGCCGATGCCGGCAAAATTCTCGTTGACGGCCAGGAAGTACATTTTAAAAATGCACGCGACGCTGAAAACCACGGCATCGCCTTTATCCATCAGGAACTGAACATCTGGCCCAATCTGTCGATACTGGAAAACCTGTTTTTGATGAAACAGATTACCAATTCTTTTGGCATACTGGACACCAAAAAAATGCGCCGCCTGGCAGAAGAAAAATGCGCGCAAATCGGCATTGAACTGCCGCTGGACGCAGAAGCAGGAGAATGCAGCGTAGGCCAGCAGCAGATGACGGAAATCATCCGCAACCTGATGCTTGACGCCAAAGTTGTTATTATGGACGAACCTACCGCGGCGCTGACCGAACGCGAAACCGCCAAACTTTTTGAAGTAATGCACGCACTTAAAAATAAGGGCGTTGCCATTGTTTATATTTCTCACCGCATGGAAGAAGTTTTTACCCACTGCGATACCATTACTGTTATGCGCGACGGTCACTCCATCAGCAGCAGCCCGACGCGCAGCACTACAATGGAAGCCGTTGTACAGGATATGGTCGGCCGCGCTATTACCGAATATTATCCGGGCCGCACCACTACTCCGGGCGAAGTTGTACTGGAAGTCAAAAACATGTGCCAGCCCGGCGTATTTGACCATGTATCCTTCAATCTGCGCAAAGGTGAAATTTTAGGCGTAGCCGGACTTATGGGCGCAGGCCGCACGGAAATCATGCGCGCGCTGTTCGGCATCGACGGCTGCCAGCAGGGCGAGGTTTACCTGCACGGCAAAAAAATCTCTATCAAAAAGCCGGAAGATGCCATTAAAGCAGGCATCGGCTTCATTACCGAAAACCGTAAAACGGAAGGCTTGATTCTTGACTTTTCCATTTTAAAAAACATTGCCCTGCCAAGCGTCGATACCTTTGCCAGCAAGGCAGTTATCAACGATAAAAAGGAATATGAATTTTCCAACGACCTTTCCCACAAGCTGGGCGTTAAAGCGTCCAGCATACAGCTGCCCGCCGGTGCATTAAGCGGCGGCAACCAGCAAAAGGTCGTAATCGCCAAATGGATTGGCATGCACCCGTCCATCATCATCATGGATGAACCTACACGCGGCATTGACGTCGGCGCCAAGCGCGATATTTACGATTTGATGAACGAACTTACGGCCCAGGGTGTTGCCATTATTATGGTATCCTCTGATTTGCCGGAGGTTATCGGCATGAGCGACCGCATACTGGTTGTGCATGAAGGCAAAATTGCCGGCGAGGTCCCCCATGAAAAAGCGACCCAGGAAAATATCATCACCCTTGCAACAGGAGGAATATAACAGATGAACGTTTCTGCCTTAGTTAGAAAAATGGGCCCGTTAATCGGGTTAATTGTACTTTTTGTCGTTATTTCTGCTTTAAACAGCAGTTTTATCGACCCGTCCAACTTAAAGAACCTGCTGCGCCAGGTTTCCATTAACGCGCTGATTTCCTTCGGCATGACCTTTGTCATCCTCACCGGCGGCATCGACCTTTCCGTCGGCAGCACGCTTGCACTTTCCAGTGCAATTATGGCCAGCCTTATCAAAGGCGGCATGGACCCGATTATGGGCATCCTTATTTCCGCAATTATCGGCCTTATTCTCGGCACTATCAACGGTCTTGTCATTTCCTACGGCAGGGTTGCACCTTTTATTGCCACCCTGGCAACTATGACTATTTTCCGCGGCCTGACTTTGGTTTACACCGACGGCAACCCTATCAGCAGCCTTACTGACGACCCGCTGTTCCACATGTTTGGCCAGGGTTATTTTGCAGGCGTTCCGGTTCCTGCTGTTGTAATGCTTCTGGCATTTGCAATCTGCTGGTTCATCCTTAACAAAACACCGCTGGGCCGCAAAACCTATGCTGTCGGCGGCAACGAGAAGGTTTCCTTTATTGCCGGTATTAAAATTGAACGCATTAAAATTTTTGCCTATGCCATTACCGGCATGTTCTGCGCACTGGCAGGCTCTATTTTAACCTCACGCCTTAACAGCGCGCAGCCGACTGCAGGCACCGGCTATGAACTGGATGCCATTGCCGCAGTAGTTCTGGGCGGCACCAGCCTTTCCGGCGGCAAAGGCCGCATCCTTGGCACGCTTATCGGCGTACTTATCATCGGCACGCTGAACAACGGCCTTAATATTCTTAACGTATCAAGCTTCTACCAGCAAGTTGTCAAAGGTATCGTTATCTTACTGGCTGTCCTGATGGACCGCAAAAAATCGTAGGAGGTTATGTCTTAAATGAAAAAAACTTTATTAGCTGTTATGGCAGTACTGATGATGTCTGTAATGCTGATTGCAGGCTGCAGTTCCGGAGAGGAAGCCGCTCCATCTGCCGATAAAAAAGACGGCGCTACTACTATTGGTTTTTCTATCTCCACCCTGAACAACCCCTTCTTCGTATCCGTTAAAGACGGCGTTGAAGCACAGGCTCAGAAACTCGGCGTAAGCGTAAAAATTGTTGACGCCCAGAACGACCCTGCAAAACAGGCTAACGACGTAGCTGACCTCATTCAGCAAGGCGTTACCGTTCTTTTGGTAAACCCGGTTGACTCCGCTGCCATTTCCACTTCCGTTGAAGCTGCCAATAAAGCAAACATCCCTGTTATCGCCCTTGACCGCAGCGCAGACAAAGGCACCCTTGCTTCCCTCGTTGCTTCCGATAACGTAAAAGGCGGCGAAATGGCTGCTGAATACATCATCAAAAAACTGGGCGAAGGCGTTAAAGTTGCCGAACTCGAAGGCATCCCGGGCGCTTCCGCAACCCGTGAACGCGGCGAAGGCTTCCACAAAGTAGCCGACCAGAAACTGGCAGTTGTTGCTAAACAGTCTGCTGATTTTGACCGCACCAAAGGCCTGACCGTTGCAGAAAACATGCTGCAGGCTAACCCTGACATCCAGGCAATTTTTGCACAGAACGACGAAATGGCTCTCGGCGCTATCGAAGCTGCTAAGAGCGCAGGCAAAAAAATCTTCATCGTTGGCTTTGACGGCACCGACGACGGCATTAAAGCTGTTGAAGCAGGCACCATGGCTGCAACCATTGCCCAGCAGCCTGAACTGATGGGCCAGCAGGGCATTGAAGCTGCTGTTAAACTTGCTAAAGGCGAAAAAATCGAAGCTAAAATTGCCGTTCCTCTTAAACTCGTAGAGAAAAAATAATTAACCTTCCTTTGACAAATTGCGTACAAAAAAATCCCGCTCCAAAAAGAGCGGGATTTTTATTTTGCCGTTAAAACGGTTCTTTAACAAATCTTGGGGTCTAGGTAAAATCTAGATTCCAGGATTTTTTCTTTTATAAAAAAATTAAAGCATAAAAGTCAGAAATCCTGTAAAATAATAGTTGACGAGACAATTAAATTACACTAATCCCAGATCAAGGAAAGGAATCTCTGCACTTTTATGCTTACTTGCAATTATAGCCGAAATATACCCTTTTTTAAAGAGTTTATCCTAAAAAATTTTAAAGAAAATTTAAACGGTTCTTTCTCTGCTTATCTTGAAATGCCCAAAACAGAGCATGTCTGCCCGCATTGCGGCCATCCAACTTCTTTTATCAAAGATTACCGCATTCAAATAGTTAAAGATGCCCAAATCTTTGGTAAGGATTTATACATTCATCTGCGTAAGCGCCGTTATCTATGCAGGCATTGCGGTCATTCTTTTACTGAAACCAATCCCCTTGTACAAAGATACCAGCATTTTACCACTAGGTTCTATGCCCAAGTATATAAAGAATTTCAAACTTTACAATCGTTTAAAGCTATTTCTAACAGGTTTGGTATTTCTACTACAAGCACAATAAGATGGTTCGACAAGATTGCCTATGGACTTCCTGTATTGCCTGAATGCTTCAGTATTGATGAATTCAGGGGTAATGCTAATAATGAAAAATTCCAGTGTAATGTGACTGACCCTGTCAGGCATAAAGTCCTTGATATACTTCCCAAAAGGAATGTTGAAAGCCTGTGCCGGCACTTCTGTCAGTATCCTATAGAAGAACGGAACCTGGTCAAAAATGTAGTTATGGATTTAAGTACCACTTTCAGGTCAGCAGTCCATACCCTATTCCCTAACGCTACCATAACGGCAGATAAATTCCATGTTATCCGTCTTGTAGTATGGAGCATGGAAAGCGTAAGGAAGCGCGTCCAGAAACAATTCCACAAAGCGCGGCGCAAATGGTTTAAACGCAGCAAAGCCATATTGTCTGCGCCGGAGTATAAATTGGCAATCGAAGACAAGCTTGTACTGAACCGAATGCTGGCAGCGTCACATGAACTGGATAAAGCACATTTATTAAAAGAAAGGTTCTACAGCATATTTAAAGAAAGCACTATCCATGGAGCCAAAAAGAAATTACAGGACTGGCTCTTTCTGGCAGAACAATTCAATCTTCCTGAATTCAAACATTGCATCACTACTTTTACTAAGTGGAGCAGCGAGATTAGCAGCATTGTAGAAACCAATGTTACCAATGGTTATACCGAAGGAACGAACAACAAAATAAAAGTTTTAAAACGTATTAGCTTTGGTGTAAGGAATTTTGAACGCTTCAGGAACAGGATTCTTTATTTATGCTCTTAAAATAAAATGAATAAGAATTTAATATTTAGGAACATCTCAAATAAAAGTACAAAAGCGTTCCGGGGGGGCACTGCTCAAGATCAAGAACAATTTGAACTTAATTTACAGCTCCATGCAGGAGTAAGTAACCCCTATACATTTAAAATAACTAAGAATTACAAAGCAAGTGCTGACACAAAGGCAGCAATCCCTCCATATACAGAAAAATCCTGGACTACACCGGGAACATATACCTGGAGTGTACCGAATGGAGTAAGTAAAATTAAAGTAGAAATAGCTGGAGCTGGTGGTGGTGGAGATATAAGATACTATGATGCAGGTTCTGAATCAATGAAGTATGGAGCTAATGGTGGTTCAGGCGCTTTAATAATTCAAACAGTTACAATTAAAAACTATCTTTTAACTGCCAGCATTATTGTTGGATGCGGTGGTCGTGGCTATAATAACGGAAATACTACTATTACTGACGGAGAAAATTCAGCTTTTAAAATTAAAGAAGAAGGTATAGATATAACAGCAATGGGTGGAAAACGAGGTAAAGAAGGCAGTGTTGGCACTTCTTATGGAAATGGTGGTAGTGGTGGCTCCGGTGGCTATCGTTCGTCTGAAAATGGAAATAATGGTTGGGTTAAAATAGCATACGGAGAAGGAATAGAATAAAAAAATAAATAACCATAGTATATAATTTATAATCTTATACTATGGTTATCTTAAAAATTTAAATTTAAAATTACTACTTTATTTAGGGATAACCCCAAGAAAAGTTATAGAACCGTTAAAACATAATGTCGCCCGGTTCGTAATCCACCGTTGTCTTAACAAAGGCAATCTCGTTGCAGTACGGATACTGCGGGCAGTACACACATTCCTTCCAGACCTTTTGCGGCAGTTTTTCTTTGGCTGTTTCAATATAATCGCACTTGGCAAAAAAGCCTGGCTGATAGGTAAGCGTAAAAAACATTTTTACGCCGCGTTCAATGCCCTCTTTTTCCAAAAGATGCACAATGTTGCGCCCTATGCCGCTGCCCTTGCGTTCCGGGTCAATCGCCAGCGAGCGTATTTCCGCCAGGCGGTCCCATACAAAATGCAGCGCCCCGCAGCCAATCAAACGGTTATTTTCAATCGCTACAAGATAGTCGCGCAGGTTTTCGTAGATAGCATTGCGCGCACGCGGCAGCATCAGCCCTTCGTGCGCATAATCATTCAGCAATTTATGAATATTTTCTACATCATCAAATGTTGCGTGACGGTAAGTAATCATGCACATGGCCCCCTCAAATAACTGTTAAGCCATATCCTAACACTCATTTAATAAAAATGCAATAGTTAATGTGCATTTTCCAAAAATTTTTCCGTCCCCTAAAGGGGATATTTGTTTAAGAAATGATGATTGGGTTCGTTAATTAAAACGGCTTCCGTCCCTTTAATCAGGGTAAAAGTTTTACAAACACGCCGCCCATGCCCAGCGCTGTTTTAATACCAATGCCGGCATATTCAGCGTAAGAAAGGAGCAGCGCAGCAATGCGGTTCTGTGCCTGCGTACCGCGCAAGAGCAGGCTGTAATGCCCTTTAAATGCGTCTATCGGCGCACCGCCTACCGAATACTGCTGCAAGGAAAGATTATAACCAATAACCTTAACGGCCTCGGCCAGATGCTGCTCAAGCTTTTCTTCTTCAAGCATGATGCCGCCGCTGAAAGCGTTCCAGCGTGCCAGCAGGCTGCGGAAGATATAAGCGTTATCGGGATAGATTTTATAAGCGCCGTAAGCCTTGAAGGACGCCGATGTTGCAAAGGTTATTTCGGCCTTGCGCGGCAGCTGCTGTGTTGTGAAAAACTGCTGCACCATATCGCCGCAGTTTTGCTGTTTTATAAGCTGCGTTTTACCTAATTGTACCACATATCCTTTTTGCTTTAAAGATAAATTTTGCGGCATTTTAGCAAGCGCATAAGCAATCTCTTCCGCCGCTGCATCATTAAGCGCCGCTATGCGCCAAACAGCGCGCCCGGAAGACTTATCAAAATATACAAACTGGCTGAATGGCCGCACACCCGCCATGTGCATAGCCTCTGCAAAATCAGGCCGAGCATACTCCATCAGCGCACCGTGCAAAATACTGCCCATACTTTGGTGCAGACGCTGCCCCTCCGGCAACGTCAAACCTATTTCTATAATCTGCGGCATGGCTTATTCCTCCGTTACGGCGCAAAGCCCCATCAATGTTGAGCCTTTGCGTGTTTTAGCAGTCTGCAATCCGCGCGGCGCAGCAAACTTATCAAGCTGTAAATGCGCATGCTTATAAAAATTGTTATGCAAAACGAGCGCCGCTGCCGCTGTATAGGCTTTTTCATCGGGCGCAAGCACCGCCAGAAGCGTTTTGCTTAAAAAGCCGCTGCCGCTGCCCAAAAATATATTGCCGCCCTCCGCCGCTGCAAATTCGCGTTTTAAAACGCCGCCAAACAGTTTTTTATGCCGAGCTAAAATAAACTGCGTAAAATCCTGCTGGCGTTTAATCAGTTCTGCAACTGATTGTATGCCGATAGCGCTGAACACAGCCTTATCCAGCGTAATGCTGAAATGCTGGTGCGCTCCCTGCGGCAGGCATTCGCGGAATAAATTAAGGTTTTTGATTCTTATCTGCCCTGTCTTTACCATCAGCACAGCTTCGCGTTTTTGCACTATAACAGGTATAATGCTGCCGTCTCCGTAAGCATCGCTGACAGACAACCCCTTCATAACACTGCATTTTAGGCTCGACTGCGGCAAAAGTTCTCCGTCAGGCTCATTATTTTTAGGTATTTTAAGCCTGTGCAGCACTAAAATCTCAAGTTTCTGTGCCAGGCGCGACAAGGCAAAGTTTTTATCACGCAGGCGTTTATCGCTTAAAATCCGCGTAATTTCGTTCCAGGCCTGCATACGCAGCTTGTCTTCCTGTAAAAGCAGGCTGAACAGCAGCCCTGTACGCAGCGCCCCCTTAATGCTGCTGCCCGGTATATACACTTGCCCGTCAACGGAATGGACAGTGCGCACAATTTCCGTCAGGCGCATTTTATTGGCTGCCAAAACTTCCGGCGCTACGCCTACTTCGGCATACTCCGTTACAGCACCGTCAAGCGAGCCGATATCAAAGCCTTTGCCAAGCAGCCATTCGCACAAGGTTCCAGCACGCATTTTGGTGCTTATCAGCGTTTCAAACTCCGCCAGCAGGTTATGCTCAAACAAAAATTTGCTCCACAGGCGCTCATTCAAAAAATATACGCGCTGCGTCCTGGCGTCATACAAATACTGATAGCTGTAAACCGTGCCAACCTCGTCGGTGATATGCACCGGGCTGAGGCATTTTATAACCATTTTTTTATACTCAAAATTACTGATACTCATACAGGCAACCCCATATACATAGCCTTACCGTAGCGGTAAACTGCGTGTCCCGCGCCTTGGGCCGCAAGTTTCAGCACCTGCCCGTCCACTCTTTTGCCAAAGCAGGCGCCGGCCTTAATCATATACACATTGCTGCGTTTTTCATAACACCCGGCTTCATGGTTATACGCAAAACCGCTGCGGCGCAAAAGCACAAACGAGCCTTCCTTAACAGCGTCAATCTGTCCGGTAACCGGGCACAAAACCGAAAGCGTCATCTGCACGCCTGCGTTTTCGCTGTTCAGCAGCTTATACAGCACTCCCGCGTCGCCGCCGCAATCTTCCGCTAACTCAAGCGGTTTTTCCCTAAGCACAAATTTGCCAAAACCGCTGCTGCGCCTGCCGCCAATGCCGCCCAGCCCAAGCAGTTCCACAGTTTTCAGCAGCGGTTCAAGCAGGCTGTCATCCTTAAGACCGACAATGCAGTACAAACCTGCGCCGGCGGCAAAGCTGTAATTGCTTACATAATAAGCGCTGCCGCCGTTTCTGAAATCCATGCGCCGCTGCACGCCGCTCCAGCCAAAGCGGTGTTTTTCCTGCTCCGGCACATTACCGTCAGTCAGCGGCTGTATAAAAGCTTTTACTGCGCCAGCGCGGATATAAGCAAGATTTTCATGCTCGCGCCGCGCTTCATATTGCAAGCACAAATCCTTGAACGACAAGTTGAAATTAAGCGTATTGGCATACTCACGGCGGTAACATGGCACGGGAACATACAATTCATCTTCCGCGCCGCTGTAATATGGCAGCAAATCGCTGAAAAGCAGGCTGCCTTCCTGCGCAGCAGCGATAAAGCTTTCGCACAGCTGCGTATCAAGCGCCGCCGCTTCCGTAGCCAAAGCGCTGAAAAAAGTATCTGCGCAGCAGTTAAAAGATTGCAGGTTGCCGCTTTTTTTATTTTCTGCCGTGCCGAAATGCACCGGCGTTAAAAATTTCAGGCGCAAAACATAATATTTCATTTCAAACAGCTTCCTTCAAGCGTTGCTTTCAGCTTATTTTCAAAACTTTCAAGCCCTTTGTTTAAACCGGCGTAACGCACCGAAAAACCGCTGAACGCCACCCTGCCGTAGCCGCGCGAGCCATGCCCGCCCAGATAATCCATCTGCAGCATCATCAGTGCCGCAGCAAGAGTAGCAAAATCTTCTTCGATTTCTTTTTCGTTTTCGATGTTGTACACCAGCTTAAAGGCAAAGTCCGTGCCTGCCGGCACCCTTTCAATCTGACGCGGAACAGCCGTCGCTGTCAAGCGCGTAATAGAATTTTCAAACTTAACCTCACCCATATAGGTATCGGTATCAAGGCGGCTGATTTTTTCGATGCTCTCCGGTGTTACAAACACATCGTAAAATTGCAGGCGCGCGCCAATCACGCCGTTTTTGGATGTAGAACCGAACAAACGGCAGATAACGGCATCATCGTCTTCAATTTTGTTAAGCACATAGCCCGGCGAACGCATTTTGGCAAGCAGCGTGCGCAATTTCCCCTTCAGCGAGCTGCCAGGGATAATCGGCACCTTGGTAAAATGGTCGCGTACAAAAGGGCTTTCTACCGCGCCTATTGGCGTAAAATCGCTTGACGTACCGATATGCAGGCCCGTCACCAAAGTAATAACGGCCTCTATTAAAAACTTTCCTTTTAAAACTGCCTGCTTCATTTATCTTTGCCTCCGTAAAATTTATGAAACGCGCCCAAAGCCTGCACATATTTGGCAAACTCCGTAAACCGCGCCGTGCTGTCGCCGATATTGTCAATCATCTCTATCAGCCCTGATTTTTCAACAAAGGGCCCGACGATGTTTTTTTCGCGCCCGGCCAGATACAGCAGCTTAATCTTTAAAAATTTTACCTCTGCAACAAGGTCCGGCGGCAGCGTATCCGGCTCAGCCGAACGCATTTTATAAACTTCGATGCGGTCGCGCACCAGATTGACTGACGTAAGAAACTTACGGATATGCCCCGTTTTTAACAGCAGCACATTGTTATTGAATTTATCCTTCACCATAATGCCTTTAATGGCATTTTCGGCCTTGGCTATAATATCCATCAAAAATCCTCCTTAGGCGCATTAGGCAGGCTGTAAATCAAAAGCTCCAGCGCCGTTAAAAGCTGCCTGCGCCCTTCTATATCAAGCGCCCAGCCATATAAAGCCCGGCATACCTCTGCATAAATTTCAGCCGCTTCTGCATTGTCCTGTTTAGGCTCCAGCAGCGCTATGGCATAAGCAAACTCCGCCAGGTTAAACTTACCGGCAGAAGCCGCCAGCACTCCGTGCAGTTTATATAGCGTATTGCGGTCCGTCTTAATCCTGCCCGGCACAGCCGCCAGCCCAAAGCTCAGTTTATCAGTCAAAAAGCTCAGCTTTTCGCCGCAAACCTTATGTTCAAAAGTTTCCCAGTCAAACACATGGGCAAGCCCTTCGTCCGGCCCGCTGACAAAATCTGCCTCCTGCCCGAACAGGGCAATCATGCCGGTGCCAGGCACGTTTTTAGCCGTCTTTTTAAGCAGCTCGGCCTGAATAAACATCTGGCTCATCGGGAAATCCGGCGTAAACATGCCGATACCTGCCGAAAACGCCAGCTTGCCGCTGGTATAAGCGCTGAAAGCACGGTGAATATCCACCGCCAGCTCTACAACGTCATCCCATGCGCCCAGCAAAAAGATATTATCGCCGCCGCTGTAAATAACATGGACATTGCGCCATGGCTGTTTAGGCTTGTTAAACAGGCGGAACGGCGTCCTCACTTTGCCGGAGGCTGTCTGAACCTCACCCTTGAAAATTTTATTTAAAATAACTTTAAAAAAGAATGACAAACGCGCTGACAGCGTCAGCTGCCTGGCCGAAGTCAGATAATGCAGCGGGTCAGGCAAATCACTGCGGTAAAAGCCTGCCTTCAGAGCTATGCCGATAGCATCCACGTCCGCCATCAAAACGCCAAGGCGTTTAACGCCGGTATAGGTTTCGCCCATACTGCTTGCCGCCAGTTGCTGCATATCAAGCACTCTGCCGGTTTTGGCATTGCGTACAAAATAATCGCAGCGGCGCAGTTTAAGATAAGGATAAGATTCTGCATAGCCGCCCTTAGTGCTGTAAACATGCACAATTTTATTATGCTTTTTAAATTTTTCCAAATCCTTTGCTTCAAGGAGCTTTAAATAAAGCACGCGGTGATAACCCGGCACCGCTGCACTGCCGCCGGCATGGTTAGAGCATACCGCCAGCACCCTGTCATCTTTAAACGACGCTTTGCCCAGTTCCAAAAGCGAACGGCAGAACCCGCACAAGCCATCCTTGCGGTTTTCGTCACTATGCGAAAGCTCGCGATGGCACATGCAGCATTCGCGTCCGGTCTGCGCCGCATTAAAACTGCTTGCCGGGTCAAACAAATCTTTCAGCACCTCGGCAGGGTAACGGTTTTTCTTGTTGTTCTCCACTGCCAAATCCACACGCGCCAAAATACCGCTGCCCAAACGCCTGCCTGCCAGCTCCAGCGGCGTGCAGGGCGCAACGCCGAAAGCAACGTAAAGCTGTGTGCCGTAATTTTTAAGCAGCCAGCCGTTTACATAATCCGAAAGTTTTTCCAGCTCCTCTTTAATCTGCGGCGTATTGGGCGCCGATAAATAAATTCGCCCGCAGCCCGTATAAATAAGGTTGGCCTTGGTCAATTTCAGATAATGCACCATTTCATCAGCCAAAAGCTGCGAAAAATACTCCAGATACAGCGACCGCCCGCGCATGGAAGCCAGCGGAGCCTGTACAGCAGGCGTCGTCAAAAAGCCGTAAACACCGGCAATATCCGCCGACACCATCAAAAACACAGGCTCATCCTGCAATTTTGCCATGCCTTCTTCCGTACACAGCAAAGCGTAATCCGTAATACCGTTGGCATCGCAGTAATGCGCAATATTAACCGCCAGCGCCGCCGTATATTTTATATGCTCGTACAGCGAAATATCACGCGGCAAATCAACGCGCACCGTCAGCGGCAAATACGACAGCGTATCCTCAAAAAGCTGCAAAAGCTCATACGGATAAATATCCAGCAGCGGCCTTTGCTTAAGGCTTGTTTCTATAATTTTTAAAATCTTCTGGTAATCCTCAGCGCTTGCGCGGATATCATCACGCACGGCATAATTGATTTCCCGTGCTGTGTTCATAGCCTTCGGCAAAAAATAGCGCTTATGCGTATCCCTGTCCGAAAAATAATTGAACACCGATTCCAGGCACAGCCCGGCATCATACACATCGTCTGCGCTGCGCTTGGTTTTTTCCGCGCCAAAAGCAATGGCGTCCGCCAGATAAATAATATATGACCAGTCGTCAGGCGCAAGGTCTGCGCCATCCCAGTCGCATCTGCGGTGGCAGGATATGCAGCGCAGAAGCTGCGGCACACGCTCATCGTCTTCCGGCAAAAGGCGCGCAAACCACTGAGCGCCAAACTGCGGAAACGCAAAAGCATCATCCGTCAGCCCGGCACGGTAGCACAGTTTTCCGATATCATGCAGCATAGCCGCTTTGGCAAGCAAAGTATAGTCAAGCATAGCTAACTCCGTACAATAAAATATATATTAAATCAATTCGACATTTTTATAAGAAATCCTTTATATTTTAGATATTATATATCAAAAAAAGTAAAAGAAAAAGGAACGAAAAACTTCGTTCCTTCAAAGCATAAAATATTAAATTATTTGTGTAAATTATTTTTCAGTTTCTACTTCGATATTACCGTCTTTAAGCACAACTTTTACCTTCGTGCCGCCGGTAATTTCGCCTGCAACAATCTTCTTGCCGAGGATATTTTCAACGGTGTGTACAATCAGGCGTTTCAGCGGACGAGCGCCAAAGGCAGGGTCAAAGCCCGCGCTGGCAAGGTATGCCACAGCTTCATCGCTGGCGGTAAGCGTAATTTCAAGCTGTTTTTGCAGCCTGTCGCTAAGCTCTTTGAGAATGAGTTTAACAATATCTTTAATCTGTTCGGGCTGCAAAGCCTTAAATACAACAATATCGTCAACACGGTTCAAAAATTCCGGACGGAAGAAACGCATCAGCATATTCTGTACTTCTTCGCGCGTTACTTCGCCTTTCTTCTGCATAATCTCGGCCGAGCCAAGGTTACTGGTCATAATAATCAAAGTATTTTTAAAATCTACAATGCGGCCCTGTCCGTCAGTCAGGCGGCCATCATCAAGCACCTGCAAAAGTACGTTGAATACATCGGCATGTGCCTTTTCAATTTCGTCCAGCAAAATTACGCTGTACGGACGGCGGCGTACTGCTTCCGTAAGCTGACCGCCTTCGTCATAGCCAACATAGCCCGGAGGCGCGCCAATCAGGCGGGAAACCGTATGTTTCTCCATGTATTCGCTCATATCAATACGAATCATATTGCGTTCATCGTCAAACAAAATCTCAGCCAATGCTTTGGCAAGTTCTGTTTTGCCGACGCCGGTAGGCCCAAGGAAGATAAACGAACCAATAGGCCTGTTGGGGTCTTTAATGCCTGCGCGTGCGCGGATAACAGCTTCGCTGACTGCTTTGACTGCTTCATCCTGCCCGACAACACGCTGATGCAGGCGTTCTTCCAGATGGATGAGTTTTTCGCGTTCGCCGCCATTTAAGCGTGCAACCGGAATACCGGTCCACGTGCTGACAACTTTGGCGATATCCTCTTCATCGACTTCTTCTTTCAAAAGTACGCCGTCTTTATCCTGCCCATCACCTTTGGAAAGGTTTGCCAGTTCTTTCTGAAGTTCCGGCAGGCGGCCGTATTTAAGTTCTGCCAGTTTGTTCAAATCGTAGTTGCGTTCTGCGGTTTCCATGTCGTGTTTAACAGCGTCGATTTCTTTTTTAACTTCGCGCACACGGCTGATGGCTGCTTTTTGCGCTTCCCAGCGTTTAACAAGCTCGTCGTTGGATTTTTTAAGTTCCGTCAGTTCTTCTTCTATTTTAGCAAGGCGGTCTTTGGACTGGTCGTCATTTTCTTTTCTCAAGGCCTGTGCTTCAATTTCCAGCTGCAAA
The DNA here is from genome assembly GCA_003150755.1 of Phascolarctobacterium sp. Taxonomy (GTDB): domain Bacteria; phylum Bacillota; class Negativicutes; order Acidaminococcales; family Acidaminococcaceae; genus Fusicatenibacter_A. The sequence continues at coordinate 39,877 of QAMT01000005.1, forward strand.
ATGCGGCGTTTGCTTTCGTCAAGTTCAGCAGGCAAACTGTCAATTTCGGTACGCAGGCGTGCTGCGGCTTCATCGACAAGGTCAATGGCCTTATCCGGCAGGAAACGGTCGTTGATATAGCGGTTGCTGAGTACGGCAGCGGCTACCAGCGCAGCATCTTTAATGCGCACGCCGTGATGGACTTCGTAACGTTCTTTTAAGCCGCGCAGAATGGAAATGGTATCTTCAACGCCCGGTTCTTTAACCATAACAGGCTGGAAACGGCGTTCCAAAGCGCTGTCTTTTTCGATATATTTGCGGTATTCATTCAGCGTTGTTGCGCCAATGCAGCGCAGCTCGCCGCGCGCCAGCATCGGTTTGAGGATGTTGCCTGCGTCCATTGCCCCTTCGGCAGCGCCCGCACCGACAACGGTATGCAGCTCATCAATAAACATAATAATCTGGCCGCCGGATTCAGAAACCAGCTTCAATACTTTTTTCAGGCGTTCTTCAAACTCGCCGCGGTATTTGGCGCCGGCAACGAGTGCTGCCAGGTCAAGCGCGTACAGGGTTTTGTTTTTCAGGCTTTCCGGCACATCGCCTGCCACAATGCGGCGGGCAAGGCCTTCTACAATAGCGGTTTTGCCTACGCCAGGCTCACCGATTAACACAGGGTTATTCTTTTTGCGGCGCGAAAGGATTTCTACCACACGGCGGATTTCTTCATCCCTGCCGATTACAGGGTCCAGCTTGCCTTCTTTGGCTTTGGCGGTCAAATCCTGGCCGTATTTTTCAAGGGTCTGTTTCTTTTCATCACCTTCGGCGCTGTTGGTATAAGCCATGTACAGGCCGTCGGCTTTATTTTTGGTAATGCCGTATTTTTTCAAAAGCGCGGTAACATCGCTGTCGCCGTCGCTGGCAAGAGCGCCTACCAGATGGCAGACATTAACCTCGCCCTGACCGGCGTTTTGTGCAGCAATAGCCAGCACACGTGCCGCGCCGGTACTCATCATAAGCGCACGGTCCTGCCCTTTTACGCCGGGGATTTTCTGCACAAGGCGTTTAGCCTCGGCAGTAAAGCTGCTTACATCAGCACCGGCATTTTTTAACAGGAACGGAAAGAAACCTTCGCTTCCGGCCAGCGCCAGCAAAATATGGGCGCAGGTCAGTTCCTGGTTATAATTTATAACAGCCTGCTGCTGTGCAGCTTCCAATATGCTTTTTACTTCTTCATTGTAGCGTTCATTCATAGCGCTAACCTCCTTAAACTGCCCAAACAGTAAAATATTTTACATTAATTTTTATATAAAATACGCAGGGAAAAAGCTCGCGGCGGCGAATATGCAAGTAAATGCTTTTTTCACGGAGGATATTTTATGAATACATCCATGATTGTATACCGTCTTTTTGACGTTGCCGATGAAATTGACCTTGATTTGGTGCAGGCCCTGTGGACCAGCCGCAACAAGATTGCATCCAGGCTGCGCCTTGACCGTATATCTACCAAGTCCATTACTTTTAAGGACCCGCCGGTATTGGTTGAGCTCGGCTCCCACGATATGAAACTGGGCAACGGTACTTATCTTACCGAAGTCAAAGCCCGTATTTTTGATTTGGGCGTTATCAGCCTCATTCTGCGTATTCATTTTGAAGATGACGTTACGTTTGACGAATACATGGACATGTCCATCGTCAGCGAAAATATGCCGGAAGACGAAATCCGTTCTTACCTGGACGCCGTTCTGGAAACTATCCGCCCTGCGCTCAGCAATGAACGTGTTTCCGACTTTGACGAAGACTTTGTCGTTTATTATTTTCAGGACAAAGTACCCGAAGGCTGGGACATTGTGCCGCTGCTGTTGAAGGACCGCACGCCCGTCAGTGAACAGACCCGCGAGGATACGCTGTCCAACAGGTTTTCCTACGCCGATGACGTTTGCTATCTGGCGTGGGATTCCGCCGTTGTGTATGACCCCACAGGCAGCCTTGACGTGCCCGACCTGTTGGAATTTGCCAACGCTCAGTTCCTTGAACTGCGCTATTATGACAACGCACTTAACAATGCCATCGACCGCACTTACGATGAACTGGAAGCCGCCGAAAAAGGCAGCACCGGCAGCCGCCAGACCAGCTACCGCAAAATCCGCGGCAGGCTGATGGAGCTGATGGCCGATGTCAGCACGCTTACCAGCAACATCAACAACGCTTTGCAGGTTACGGAAGATATTTTCTACGCGCGCATTTACACGCGCTATCTTGACCTGCTGCGCGCTTCCGTCTGGAAGGACAACATTGAAAACAAACTGCTTGTCATCCAGCGCAGCTATAATCTTCTTAACGAAGAAGTATCCATGTACCGTTTTGAATTTATCGGTATGTGCGCCGTAACGCTTTTAGGAATCATCCTTTTGCTGATAATTTACCTTGCAGTGCGTTAACAACGCTTTAATAACAGGGGCAGTTTTCTGCTCCTGTTTTATATTATAGCAGTAAAAGTCAAAAAGTCAAACATTTTTTACTATTTTTTGTCATTAATTTTATCAATATTTTTCTTGACAAATTTATTCAATAGCAGGAAAATATACACATTACTTTATTTTTTTGAGAGGGGAAGAATTTTATGACACCATCATCTATTTTGAAAGGAACAGCTGTGCTGCTTTTTTTGCAGGGCGTAAGCACCATTGCGCTGAATTTATGCGGCGTCAAGTTTCCGCCGGCGCTTATGGCAATGCTGCTTTTGCTGGCACTGCTGCTTACAGGAACGGTTAAAGTACGCACGGTTGAGGACGTATGCGATATACTGATAGAAAAAATGGGCATGCTGTTCTTACCTGCCGGCGTCAGCATTTTGCTGTACCTTGACATCATCCTTGCCGAAAGCACTGCTATTATTGTAACAATTATCGTAAGCAGCCTGATGATTCTGATTGTAACAGCGCTGTTTTTAAGCTTTATGCTGAAACGCAAAGGCGGTGAAAGCAAATGAGTTTTTTACCGGAAGCCATTATACATTCGCCGCTGTTTGGCATTGCGCTGACCGTTGTTGTTTATGTACTGTGCGAAATTATAGTAGAGCGCTTTGAGCTGAATATCATTCCGCCGTTTGTGCTGGCCTGCCCGCTGATAATTTTATTTATCTTCTGGCAGGAGCCTTATATTACCTATGATGATTATGAGCTTGGCGCAGGCTTTATCAACTTTTTGCTTGGGCCTGCCACAGTAGCTCTGGCCCTGCCGCTGTACAATAACCGCCGCATAATTAAAGAAAACCTGTTTGTAATTTTAAGCGGCATTGTAGTTGCCACTGTTACCGGCATCGTTTCTATTTTTGCCTGTGCAACATTTTTCGGCGCCAGCGACCAGGTTTTGCTTTCGCTGATACCAAAATCCGTCACCACGCCTATTGCAATGGATATTTCCGCCGCTATCGGCGGCATACCGGCGCTGACGGCAGCCTGCGTAATCTTTACCGGCATGTTCGGCGCAACCATCAATCATAAACTGTTGGAAACTTTAAAGATAAAAAACAATATCGCCATCGGCTTATCTATCGGTGCTTCCAGCCACGGTCTTGGCACCAGCGTCTGCGCCAGCAAAAACGCTTTACAGCTTGCTATCGGCGGCGCTTCCATCGGTCTGACCGGTATTGCAACTTCTATCCTTGCACCGGTGCTGATACCAATTTTAAAAAGCCTTTTCAATTAAATAACCCAATAACTACATTATGCAAAAACGGTACTGCCCTAAGGCAATACCGTTTTTTATTATTCTTTAAGCTTTTAAAGCAATGCCGCAAAGTTTCATGCCGCGTTCATACTTGCTGCGCTCCTCGCCGGAAATTGGCACCAAAGCAGCTATGGCATCAACATAAGCCAGAAGGTCCTCTTTGGTACCGGTTTTAATTTCCAGTTCCGTTTCGTTTATCGGGCATACATCTGCCGTAAAATCAGAAGAAATCTGCCCGCAGTCCACAGCCAGTTCCAAGGTTGTTGCTTCCGTAACTTTTAAAAGGCACAGCTTGCGCTCTACACTGACTGTAAACAATTTTTGCAGCGGTTCTCCGCCTGTAATTTTTACAAGGTCTGCATCAAAGCCTTCTTTTTCAAAGCCGTGCAGCACAGGCGCAGCGTCCGGCAAAGCAATATTATATTCGTTGCGGCTGCTGAAGCCGCCGCTGCTTTCCCTTTCGGTTTTTATCGTTGCCTCAAACTTACCGCCATTTTGGCGCACGCGGTAGGCAATACCGCTGTACATCAGTTTGCAGGAAGCCGTATCGTAATATGCCGTTTGCAGCTGCTGCACAGCCTGGCTGCCAGGCACAATCTTATCCTTAACAAGCGGCGAAGAGAGCAGCTTTTGCAAATCTTCTGCTGCAATATTCAGTTTTACTTCAATTTCTGCGGACATATTTCTGCTCCTTTTAAGCGATTGAGCCTCTGAGCTCGGTAAAAATTATTTCTGGTTTTTCCAGGTCATAAACACGGGGCTCAAGTTCGCGTAAATCTTCGGTGCGCCAGCCTTTATTCTGCTGCGCCAGAAGTTCAAGTGCTTCATCAAGGCTGTTTGCCGCTACAATGGCAATAGCATCCAGATAAAATTCCGAATTAACGCACGGCTCCTGTATCATGCTGTGGCTATGGTATGTTTTATTATGACGCCAGACATAAAGTTTCATAAACGCACCTTCTTTCTGTATCTTTAAGTTAATTATAAGCTTTTACTGCTAAAGCGGCAACTTTTACGACGCCGCATTTTTATAATCCTCACCCCAGATGCGCAGCGCATCAAGCACCGGCTTTAAGCTTTGGCCAAGCTTGGTCAGGCTGTATTCAACGCGCGGCGGCACTTCGGCATAAACCTTGCGGTTCACAAGCCCCTGTGCTTCCATTTCACGCAGCTGCGAAGTCAGCACCTTTTGCGAAATTTGCCCGACTGACTTTTTCAGCTCGCCAAAACGCCTGGTTCCATCCATTAAATCGCGCAAAATCAAAACTTTCCATTTATTGCCAATCAGCATCAATGTTACTTCTACCGGGCACGGCGGTAATTCCTGCTTCATTAAAACGCCTCCTTTACGCAATAGTATCTATCAGGTAACTACGGCACAATAAAGTGCTTACTTTACACATTTACTCTTTGCTTTTATTATAATAGTACGGATATAAAATTGGCAATCAAATTTTTAAGGAGGCTTTTAATATGAATGAAGTAATTAAATTTTTACAGGAAAACCCTGTGCAGTATCTGGCAACTGTGGGCCGCGACGGTAAGGCAAAATGCCGTCCGTTTATGTTTGTCTGCGAATTTGGCGGCAAATTATGGTTTTCTACAAATATCAACAAAGATGTTTACAAGGATATGCAAGCCAACCCCAATGTTGAATTTTGCGTAAGCAGCCCTAAATTTGCCTGGCTGCGTTTAAGCGGCAAAGCCGTATTTGAAAATAATATGGAAGTTAAAGAACTTTGCATGCAGAACCCCATTATTAAAAGCCAGTACCAAACGGCAGACAACCCTATTTTTACAGTTTTCCATCTTGAAAATGCCCATGCCGTTATTGCCGATTTTACTGGCAACCCGCCGCAGGAATTTGATTTTTAATAAACCGCCCATAAAGCACAAAAGACCGCCGGAAATACCGGCGGCCTTTTTTATTTTGTTAATCCCTTAATTTTGCTTTGTATGCTTCGCCGACTTTTTCGACTACGTTTTTAATAACTGCGTCAATTTCTTCATCGGTCAAAGTGCGGTCATCAGCCTGGAAGGTTAAGTTGAACGCCATGGATTTATAGCCTGCTTCTACCTGTTTGCCGGTATAAACGTCAAATACCTGCACCTGTTTCAGCAGTTTGCCCGCGTTGGCGCGGATAACGGCTTCCAGTTCTTCCATTGTTACATCAAGCGGTACAACAACAGCAATATCGCGCGAAGTTGCCGGATATTTGGGCAGATGTACAAACTGCGGCACATTGGTTGCCGTCGCCAGAAGCGGTGCAACCTCAAGTTCAAGTACGCAAACGCTGCCGTTCAAATCAAAGTTTGCAGCAGCAGTCGGGTGCAGTTCACCAAACCAGCCGATTACCTTGCCGTCTGCTTCAACAGCGCAGCTTTTGCCCGGATGCAAGTACTGCTGGGCAACAGGCACATATTTAACAGCGCTCATTTGCAAATCTTCCAAAAGTCCTTCTACAATGCCTTTCATATCATAAAAATCAACTTCGTCTTTGTTTTCCGTCCAGTTAAGATTGCTGCGGCGGCCGGTAAGCACAGCACACAAAACCTGTTTTTCTTCCGGCAGCTCTTTCAGCGGCAGCGCTTTAGGCAAAAATACCTTGCCGATTTCAAAAATCTTAACGGAATCAGCCTGGCGCGACTGATTATATGCTGCGGTATTAAGCATACCCGGCAGCATACTGGTGCGCATTACCTTAAATTCATCGCTCAGCGGGTTCATCAGTTCAATAGCCTGACGGCGGCTGTCGCCATCTGCCAGCAGCATTTTATCAAAGTTGTTGGGGTTAATGAAGCTGTAAGTCATAACCTCGCTCAAGCCTGCGGCAACAAGATAATCTTCAATGTCTTCGCAAACATCGTCGATAACAGCCTGACGGCCCTGTACCAGCGGCAGTTCCGGGTTATGCGACTCGATTTTATCGTAAGAATGCATTCTGGCAATTTCTTCGCTGATGTCAGCATCACAGCTGATGTCATAACGCCAGGACGGTGCGGTAACAACAAGTTCCTTGCCGTCATATTCAACGTCAAACTGCAATTTTTTAAGAATGTCAACCATTTCATCAGCGGCAATTTCCACGCCGATACGGGTGTTGATTGCTTCCGGCGTTACATGGATAACTGCCGGTTTTACTTCTTCCGGATAGTCTTCGACGATGCCGCAGACAGTTTCGCAGGCACCCATCTGTTCCAGAAGATGAGCGGCACGGTTCAGCGCATTGTGGTTCAGCACGGTATCAACGCCGCGTTCAAAACGGCCGGATGCTTCGCTGCGCAAGCCCAAAGCCTTGGAAGTGCGGCGGATAGACGGTCCGTTGAAGGTTGCAGCCTCCAGCATTACGTTTACGGTTTCGCCGGTAACTTCGGTTTCAAGGCCGCCCATTACACCGCCAAGGCCGACAGCATGGTCAGGGTCAGCAATGGTAATCATATCCGGGGTAAGGATGCGTTCCTGGCTGTCCAATGTTACAAGTTTTTCGCCTTCGGCAGCACGGCGCACAATCAGTTTATGTCCGCCGACTTTATCATAATCGTAAGCATGCATCGGCTGCCCCAGTTCCAGCATTACATAGTTTGTAACGTCTACTACATTGCTGATAGGGCGCATGCCGCAGGCACGCAGATGTTTCTGCATCCATTCCGGGGAAGGTCCGATTTTGATATTTTTCAGTACGCGCACAGCAAAACGGCTGCACAGGTCTTTAGCCTGCACTTCGATAGCCGCCATTTCAGCAGCATTGCCGCCGGCGGCTTCCTTAACGCTCATATCCGGCAGGCGCAGCTCCTTGCCCAGAACGGCAGCAGCCTCACGCGCCAGGCCGATAATGTTGGTGCAGTCGCCGCGGTTGGCAGTTAAATCAATATCAAGCACAACATCGTCAAGGCCAAGCACTTTTTTAATGTCTACACCAATCGGGGTATCCGGCGGCAAAATGAAAATGCCTTCGCGCTGTTCCGGCAGCAAAAGTTTGGCGTCAATGCCCAGTTCGCTTGCGCTGCACAGCATACCAAAGGAATCCAGCCCGCGCATTTTGGCTTTTTTCAGCTTCATGCCGTTAGGCAGATGCGAGCCGACAACAGCTACCGGCACCATATCATACTGATGCACGTTTTGCGCACCGGTTAAAATTTGCAGGATTTCCGGTCCGCCTACATCCATCATGCAAATCCACAGATGGTCAGAATTAGGATGGCGTTCGATATGCGTTACCTTGCCGGTAACAACGCCTTCAATGCCCTCGCCCAGATGGTTTACGCTTTCTACCTCCAGGCCCACGCGGGTCAGTTTTTCAGCCAGCTCCTCAGGAGTGACATCAATATCTACATATTGTTTAAGCCAATCAATAGATGCTAACATGTTATCCCTCCTTATTTAAACTGGCGGATGAACCGCAGGTCATTTTCAAAGAACAGGCGCAAATCGTCGATGCCGTATTTCAGCATGGCAATGCGCTCTACGCCCATGCCAAACGCATAGCCGCTGGTTTTATCGGGGTCATAGCCGCTCATGCGCAGTACGTTGGGGTGAACCATGCCGCTGCCCAAAATTTCCAGCCAGCCGCTGTTTTTGCAGACACGGCAGCCTTTGCCGCCGCAGATAACACACGAAATATCTACCTCGGCGCTCGGCTCAGTAAACGGGAAATAGCTCGGGCGCAGGCGGATGCTTACGCTGCTGCCGAACATTTCCTTGCAGAAAGTTTCCAGCGTGCCCTTCAAATCAGCCAGGCTGATGCCCTTGCCAAGCACAAGGCCTTCTACCTGATGGAACATCGGGGAATGGGTTGCATCGTAGTCGTTGCGGTAAACCGTACCAGGGGAAATCATACGGATAGGCGCGTCAGGCTCGCTGGACTGCATTTTGCGTGCCTGCATCGGCGAAGTCTGCGTGCGCAGCAAAATATCCTCGGTAATATAAAAGGTATCCTGCATATCCCTTGCCGGATGGTCTTTAGGCAGGTTCAATGCTTCAAAATTGTAATAATCAGTTTCAATTTCAGGCCCTTCCATTACTTCAAAGCCCATGCGCATAAAAATCTTTTTGATTTCGCGCATTGTAAGGGTAATGGGGTGCAGATGCCCGCACTGCGGTTTGCGTCCCGGCAGGGTAATATCAACTTTTTCATTTTCAAGGCGCTGTTTTAAGGCTTCGGCTTCCAAAACTTCTGTTTTAGCAGCAATCGCTTCTTCCAGAACCTTTTTTACTTCGTTTACAATCTGGCCGATTTTCGGTCTTTCTTCCGCAGGCAGGCTGCCCATGCCGCGGAGAATGTCTGTCATCTGGCCTTTTTTGCCCAGATACTTAACGCGCAAATCTTTCAGCGCGTCCACGCTTGCCACTGTTTCCAGTTCTGCCAGCGCCTGCTCTTTAAGTGCTTGCAGTTCTTCTCTCATACTTAACCTCCCAAAATTCAGTATCAGGGGCCGGAGCTAAAATAAAAAAGCCTCCGCCCCTCTCGAAGGGGCGAAAGCTGTATGTCTTCCGCGGTACCACCCTGTTTTGTACCTCATAACGCCTTAACGCGGCAAACGCCGTCCCTACTTGGTTTCAAGACAGATGCTCCAAAGTGAACTTCGGCAAAACCTGTATCACAGGGCTTTCAGCCGTGACCCTGCTCTCTGCGTCGCAAGCGCTGCCTACTCTCTTTTTCATAGCAAATTTTTATAAATTTGACGCCTTATATTATATCACAGCGCCTGCTTTGTTGCAAGACGGCGGCGCAGTGCTTCAAACATTACTATGCCGCCTGCCATAGCAGCGTTAAGGGATTCTGCCCTGCCCTGCATAGGGATAAACACTCTTTTGGCAGCCGCCTGTTTCAAACCCTCGCTTGCTCCGTAAGCCTCGCTGCCAACAACAATCGCCGTATGCGCTGCAAAATCTGTACGGTACAAATCCTGCGCACCATCAAGGCAGGTTACCATAATTTCGTAGCCGTTCTTTTTACACCAGCCGATAAAATCAGCCTCCGGCACGTCAGACAGCACCGGCACGCGCAAAAGCGAACCCATTGTAGAACGCACCGTTTTAGGAGCATAAGCATCGGCACAGCCCGCCAGTAAAATAACACCGGCCATGCCTGCCGCCTCCGCCGTGCGGATAAGCGTGCCGACGTTGCCTGGGTCTGCCACACGGTCCAGCACCAGCACGTCGCCGCCGCTCACAACTACGCCCTGCGGTTTTTCGCACACTGCCAAAACGCCCTGCGGCGCTTCGGTATCGCTCATTTTTTTCATAACGGCTTCCGTTACGGCGTAAAGCTCAATTTGTTTAGCTTCGGCGCTGGCTAAAAGCTGCTGTAAACGCGCGTTATTTTTATCTGCTAAGGCAAAAATTTTTTGCACAAAGGCATAGCTTACAGCTTCTTCAACAGCGCGCATCCCTTCAACAACAAAACAATTTTCACGCTCGCGGTATTTTTTCTGTTTCAGTTCGCAAACAGCCTTAACAACGGCGTTATTAAGGCTTGCAATTTCTTTCATTAAACAATTTCCTCTAATGCTTTAATATTCTGGTGCTCGCCGATAACAATCATCTCGTCGCCTTCCTGCAATACCTGCGTCGGTTTCGGGTTGATGTAGGTTACACCTTCGTGTTTGATGGCAACCACGTTAACATTATAGCGGTTGCGCAGTTCAGACTGGATAAGGTTTTTGCCAACCAGCGTCGGCGGAATATTGGTACTCATCAGGCTGATGTTGTTGCTCATCTCGATATAGTCCACAATGCTGCTGGAAATAAGGTTGTGCGCCACGCGCTTGCCCATATCGCGTTCCGGATAAATGATTTTGTCAGCGCCGATTTTCTCAAGCATCTTGCCGTGTACAGCGCTGGTAGCCTTAACCGCTACAAACGGTACGCCCATTTCTTTAAGGTTCAGCGTCGTCAGCAGGTTATCTTCCAGCGCACCAATGCCGACGATAACAACTTCGTAGTTATTGATGCCCAGGCTGCGCAGCGTGTTTTCATCCGAAGCATCGGCACTTACAACATGGGTAAGCTCGTGCGATAAATCCTGCACAATTTCTTCATCGCTGTCTACGCCCAGGACCTGATAGCCAAGCTCATGCAAGGTCAGCGCCACGCTGGTGCCGAAACGGCCAAGTCCAAGCACAGCAAATTGCTTTTGTTTATTGTTTTTTGCCATTTATAACCACCCCATTAGCCTATATTGATGTGTTCCGACGGAAACCTTATTTTGTTGGTGCCTGTACTGAGGAAACTTAAAATAAAGGTTAAAATGCCGATACGGCCGATATACATCGTCAAAATCAGCACCCATTTGCCAAGCGGCTCCCAATGCGGCGTAATGCCGATGCCAAGGCCTACCGTACCGAACCCGGATACTACCTCAAACAAAATATCTACAAACGGATACTGACCGTTATTGACAATCAATAGAATCATTGTCGCAAAAATAACCCACAGCAGGCACAAAACAGTAATAACGAAGGATTTATCGACAATTTTTTCTTCAATGCGCCTGCCGAACATGACAACATCGCGCTGGCCTTTAAGCATGTACCACAGCGAAGCCATCAGGACAACAAAGGTTGTTGTTTTAATACCGCCGCCGGTAGACCCGCTGCCCGCACCGATAAACATCCATATTATCAGCACAAACAGGCTGCTGTCATGCAGCTGCATTAAATCAACGGTATTAAAACCCGCAGTACGCGAGGATACCGCCTGGAAAAACGCCGCCATCCAACTGTCAAACATCGTCATATTGCCAAGTGTGTAAGGGTTGTTGCTTTCAAACAGCCACAAAAGCACCGTACCTACCACATTAAGCCCCACGCTTGTTATTAACACAATTTTAGTGTGCAGTGCAAAATGCGTCCACGACAGCCTGTTTTTTATGGCGTGTTTGATATCCTCCAGCACCATAAAGCCCAAGCCGCCCAAAGTAATCAAAAGAGCAATACTCAGATTTATAACCACATCGCCGTGATAATCAATCAGGCTTTTATAATCCCCCATTAAATCAAAGCCCGCGTTGCAAAAAGCCGATACTGAATGCCAGTAGCCGTACATAACGCCAAGCCAGCCCAAGCCTTTAACAACGGCAAAATGAAATGCCATAATAGTGCCAAAAAAGAACTCTATTATCAAAGTATATTTGATAATGTTGAGTGCAATGCGCACTACGCCGGAAATTTCCGTCTGGTTCATGGATTCCTGCAATAATAAACGCTCGCGCAGGCTTACTTTGCGCCCGGCTATAACCATAACCAGTGTCGTCATCGTCATAATGCCGAGGCCGCCGACCTGAACCAGGGCAATCAGCACCATTTTGCCAAACCACGAAAGCTGATGCCCTACGTCAATGACGGTCAGGCCTGTTACACACGTGGCAGACGTTGCTGTAAACAGGGCATCCAAAAACGTCAGCCCCTGCCGGTCCTGCGTCGATATTGGCAGCATAAAAAGCAGCGCGCCGGTTAAAATCAGCAGCATAAAACTTAATGCAACCATCTGGCTGCCGTTAAAAGTCTGCCCAATCCAGCGCAAAAACTTATTTTCTCGTCCCAAGGCTCCTCACCCCATCAAAGCAAATTTATTAACTTTATTACACAAAATTATAGCAGAAAATTTACTTTTTGCAAATTTTTACACAAGACGTAAAACCAGATTCCTTACTGATAATTTTTGCACCTTCTTTATATCCGCACAGAAAGTATTTTAGTTTTTAAATTCAGCCTTATACTTGACGTAAATAGCAAAAATTATTATAATTAAAGCAGGCAAAGGTGCTAATTGGTGCTTTTTGCCTTTTTTATTTTAAAATACTGGGAAGGATTAACAACATGGGGAGTGATTTGCTATGCAGGAACTAATAGCACACCAGACGACAATTAACCATCAGCTTGCGCGCTACGGCGTAAAATTCGGGCTGTATAAAAACGGCGAATTTAAAGAACGCCTGTTTCCGTTCGACCCATTACCGCGCATTATCAGCGCTGCGGAATTTGCTGTTTTAAACAAAGGGCTTGCCCAAAGGGTAACTGCCTTGAACCTTTTTTTAAAGGATTTATACAGTGATAAAAAAATTATCCGCGACGGCGTTGTGCCGGAGGATTTTGCCTTTGCAGGCACCGGCTACCTGCCAGCCTGCGATGGGGTTCTGCCGCCGAAGGGCATTTACAGCCATATTTCCGGCATTGATTTGGTTGAAGGCAAAGACGGCAGCTGGTTTGTACTGGAAGATAACCTGCGCATCCCCTCCGGCGCTTCGTACCCGCTGATTGCACGGAAGCTGTGCCGCAGATGCAGCCCGGATTCTTTCCGCCATCATAATATTGTAGATAACCGCAACTACGGCGAGCTGTTAAAAAGCGTTATGGATAATGTAAACACCGGCGGCATCAATGTTATTTTTACACCGGGACGCTACAACGCCGCCTATTTTGAACACAGCTACCTTGCCGAATTGAGCGGCTCCGTACTTGCCGAAAGCGGCGACCTGTTTGTTGAGGACAACAAGGTTTACTACCGCGGCAGGCAAAAAGTTATGCGCGTCGGCGCTATTTACCGCCGCATCAGCGATGAATACCTTGACCCCACCACCTTTTTACCGGAAAGCCTGATTGGCATACCTGGCGTAATGGGAGCTTACCGCGCAGGCAATGTAGCGCTGATTAACGCTCCCGGCAACGGCGCTGCGGATGACAAGGGCATTTATTACTTTGTACCTAAAATGGTGCGTTACTATCTTGATGAAGAGCCTGTTTTGCACAACGCCCCGACCTATCTGCCGTTTTATAAAGAAGATTTGGACTATACGCTTGCCAACCTGAACAAACTGGTGGTAAAGGATGTTGCCGAAGCAGGCGGCTACGGCGTAGTATTCGGCGAGAATTTAACAAAAGAAAAACTGGCAGAACTTGCCGGAACCATAAAACGCGAACCGCGCCGCTTTATTGCACAGGAGGTTATAGATTTTAAAGAACTGCCCATTATGGAAAACGGGCAGCAGGTTATGCGCAAGGCTGATTTGCGCGCCTTTGTACTGACCGGCGCAGAAACTATGGTCTGGCCCAGCGGGCTGACACGTTTCAGCCGTGAGGCAGACAGCTTTGTAGTAAACAGTTCTCAGGGAGGAGGCTTTAAAGATACATGGGTACTATCGGATTAAGCAAGGCAAACCGCCTGTTCTGGCTGGGGCGCTATTTAGAAAGGGTGTATACCTCGCTGAAGGCAACACGCCAGATATTTGATAAAGAAGTTGACGGCGACGAAGCCGATTTTAAAGATTACTGCCGCCGCACAGGCATCGGCTGCAATTATACAGATACCACTGATTTTATCCGCCGTTATTATTTTGATTTGAACAATCTTGATTCCGTCATTGTTTCGCTGCGCTGCGCCTATGACAACGCCATTGTGCTGCGCGAAACCCTTTCCAGCGAAACGCTGGCTTATGTGCAGATGGCGGCAGCTGCCATTCAGTTAGCGGCAGAAAGCACCGCTCCCGCCGTAGAACTGCAATGGGTTCTGGATGATATTATGGCCTTCCGCGGCTCTTGCGAAGAAAATATCGAATCTGAAAGCAGCCGTAATATTATAAAATCAGGCGCAAGCCTTGAAAGGCTTGATTTATACCTGCGCCTTGGCTACCCGCAAGAAGTTTGCCTGCGGGAGCTGAACCACCTAGCCAGCCGCCTGAAAAAAGCGCAGCTTGAAGCAGACGAAGGCATACTTTCCGTTTTGCGCGAAGCATTGGAAAACGCCGGTGCAGACGATAACCGGCAAGTGCTTGTTGCCGCAGCCGAAGGGCTGATTACAATTTAAAGGACGCTGCTATGAAACGCCTGCGTTTTGCTTTTATAACAACAATGGAATATTCCGCGCCGGTGTACGCACACCAGCTGGCGCTGCGCTGCCTGCCTCTGGCAGATAACTCGCAGCATTTTGAAAACCTGACTGTCAAAATCAAGCCAGGCATGCTGCCTGCACCGCAAAAAGACGGTTTTGGCAACACGGTGTACTGGTGCAGCATTAACACCCCGCATACAGTTTTGCATTACGGCAGCCGCGGCGTTATCCGTGTGGAAGAACCAGGGCTTGCCGCCCCTGGCCCTAACCCTTGCCTGCGTTTTGCAGGGCTGCGCACTGTGCCGGGGCCGGTGCTTTCAAATATTTTCCGTGCTATGCCGCGCAAACTTACGCTTGACGCCGCTGCAGCCCTTTCGAGTGCGGTACACAGCCTTTTAAAGTACGCGCCCGGCGCAACAAGCACCTGCACCGCCGCCGAAGAAGCACTTGCCAAAGGCGAAGGCGTGTGCCAGGACTATGCACAGGTTTTTGTAGCGCTGGCACGGCTGGCCGGTTGGCATGCGCGTTACGTTATGGGGCTGACCATAGGTGAAGGCACAACCCACGCCTGGGCCGAAGTATATTATAACGGCGCATGGTACGGCTTTGACCCTACACGCAACTGCCGCACCGACGCCGGTTATCTGCGTTTTGCAACAGGGCGCGACAGTGCCGACTGCCCGGTAGAACAGGGCTGTTTTATCGGCCCGGCCGAGCAAAAACAAAGCGTTTTTATGCGCGTAAAAGAAATTTAAGGCAGCATTACCGCTGCCTTTTAAATAACCCCATGAGGTGTTTATATGGACATAACCGTTACAAGCCTGCAGCTTGCCGTACACGAACGGCTGGAGCTGCACAAAAACAGGATTACGCCGCTGCCGGGAAACGACAGCGGCAAACGCATTTCTATCGTTACCGGCATCCACGGCGATGAATTGGAAGGGCAATACGTTGCCTGGCTTTTGAACCGCCGTATTGCGGCGCAGCCGGAGCTTCTTCATGCTACCGTAGATATTTACCCCGCCATGAACCCGCTCGGCATCAACACCATTCAGCGCAGCATACCGCTGTTTGATATAGATATGAACAGGATTTTCCCAGGTGAAAGCGACGGCCCGGCCGCAGAATATTTTGCCAGCGAAATTATCAAAGACGTTACCGGTTCAGACATCGCTATCGACATCCACGCCTCTAACATCTTCCTGCGCGAAATGCCGCAAGTGCGTATTTCAGAAGAAACGGCGGAGAAGCTGGTGCCGCTTGCCCAAAAGCTGAATGTGGACTTTGTGTGGATTTACCCAGCCGCCACTGTAATGCAAAGCACTTTTGCCTGCAGCATGAACGCCCTCGGTACCTGCTGCCTGGTGGTAGAAATGGGCGTAGGCATGCGCCTTACGCCAACTTACGGCGAGCAGCTGACCGAAGGCATTTTGAACCTGATGCGTACCGAAGGCATGTGGGCAGGCGAAACTAACTGCACCCACACGCCTATTGTAAGCAACGACGAAGTCAGTTTTTTGAACGCAAACGCAGCCGGTATTTTTATGGCAGAAGCACAGCACAGCGGCCATGTTAAAAAAGGCCAGCTGCTAGGCATTATTGCTGACCCTTTAACCGGCGGCATTAACGAGCGCATTACAGCACCGGCTGACGGGCTGCTGTTTACCCTGCGCGAATACCCGGTTGTGTACCCGGGCAGCCTGCTGGCACGCATCGTTACAGGAGGCACCGCACAATGAAGCACGAAATTTTATACACCATGAAAATGCCTTACCGCCAGGACTTTGTGCTGGAAGGCTTCCGCTTCGGCGAAGGTGAAAAAACCTGCGCCGTTGTAGGCAGCATGCGCGGCGATGAAATACAGCAAATGTACGCCTGCGCCTGCCTGGTCCGCGCCTTAACAGAAATTGAAGAACGCGGCAATTTACTGCCGGGACACGAAATACTTGTTATCCCCTGCGCCAACACCTTCAGCATGAATGTCGGCAAACGCTTCTGGCCCATGGACAACACCGATATTAACAGAATGTTTCCCGGTTATGATTTAGGGGAAACCACCCAGCGCATCGCCGCCGACCTGTTTGAAGCCGTTAAAGGCTACCGCTGCGGCGTACACCTTACAAGTTTTTACCTGCCCGGCAAATTTGTGCCGCACGCCCGTATTATTAACACCGGCTACCAAAGCCCAACACTTGGCAGCCTGTTTGGCATACCCTACATTGTAACACGCGACCCAAAACCATTTGATACCACCACACTAAACTACAACTGGCAAATTTGGGATAGCTGTGCCTTTAATTTGTATACGCAAAGCACCAGCCAGCTGGATGAAAAAGAGGCAATGAATACGGTAGATGCCGTACTGCGCTACCTCAGCCGCACCGGCGCGGTTAAATACCACTGTTACAGCGGCTATCTTTCCACGGTTATTAAAGAAGAAGACCTTATTAACGTACTTATGCCAACAGGCGGTATTTTTAAAGCACTAAAATCGCCCGGGGCGGAAGTGCAAAATGGCGAACTGCTGGGAGTATTGCTTGACCCTTTTACAGCTAAAATAATACAAGAACTGCACGCCCCAAATGACGGCATGGTATTTTTTGCCATGGAAAAACCGTTAGTACTGGAACACGAAATTGCCTTTAAGTTGCTGCCGCGCCGCAGTAATAGTTAAATCTTTAATATTAAACAAAAAATTGCAATAAAGGAGGATTTTTTGACCATTTCTTGATCGCTTAAGATTTCTGGAATCCCATGTTTAACGTGGGTTTTCTATATACAAGAAAAAGCGGATAGCATAAGCCATCCGCTTTAGTTATTCTAATATTAAGCTGTTGTAATGCTAAGATTAGAAAGTGAATACAACTTCCGTCCAAATAGCTTGTTCGTCGTTGCGACCACCAGCTACATCTTCGCGGCCATCAAGATCATAGTATTTAACGCCAGCAACAATATTTTTAGCCAAAGTTACGTTAGCGCCAACTTCAAAACCTTCGAAACCATCGTTAGCTTTAGCAGCTTTCATATAACCGTTATAAGCATCGTTAGTGGTGTCGAGATAGGTCAATGCCGGCATATCATAGTAGTTAGCATATACGCCCCAGCTGCCAACTTTGGAAGCTTTAGCGCCTTTGTATGCTAAACCTACTACATAGCCATTGTTGTCCAATCCATCATCATGGTCAGCTTCGCCATACATATATTCGCCAATGAGTTTAAGATCTTTAGCTATCGGGAATGCTACACCAGCATTGTAAATTTCATTACCAACATAAGTATCTGCATTATAGTAAGTTACATAAGCATCAACCACACCAATTTTAGCAGTTACATCAGCGATGTAGAGACGATCATCAGACAAATAAGTAAAATCTCCACCATCAGCTTTACCAACATAGCCGGTTACTTTTACATTATCGCCATAAGAGAGTTTTGCACCATCTACTTCGGCATCAAGTACATTACCGGTATGAGGTTTAAAGTTCTGACGACCAGCATCAAGTTTAACACCGCCAACACGGCCGGATACATATGCCCAGTTCAGGTCGATATCGTCGTCATCGGGATCATAATCACCAGTATAATACTGATTGTTTTCAAAGCGTCCGGTATAAGTCCAATCTTCATTAATCTGACCATTCAGGAACAAACGGGTACGCAGACGACCGGAATCGGAACCAGTATCATTGCTGCGATAAGAAGCACGGATCTGACCGGTGATTTTTACGTTGTCAGCTTTCTTTTCAAGGTTAGCTACGCGAACGCCAAGGCTATCCAGTTCGTCAGCAAATTCAGCAGCTAATTTATCAACATTAGCGCCTTTTGCCATTGCTTTTGCTACAATCTGAGCCATTTCATAACGGGTCATCAGTTTGTCTCCGCCGTAGGTGCCGTCAGGATAACCATCTACAACGCCTTCTGCAGCAAGTTTGTTTACTGCATCATAAGCCCAGTGGCCGGCCGGTACATCGCTGAACGGGTTAGCTGCGTATGCGGAAGCAGTTACGCCCAGAGCCATAGCCATTGCTAATACTAAAGATTTTTTCATTTTGTTTTCCTCCCTTTTTAGAAAAACACATTTTATTTTTATAAAACGCTTTAGGGAAGAAGTTTTGCACTCTCGGCACTGCATCAGTGCGAGTCTCCTGGTTTCCTCTACCTTGCCGGTGCTTCAGCGCTAAATTCTTCTTTACAGCGTATATAAACAAACTGTAAGGCCTTGCCCCTGAGGAAACGGCGAGGCCTTTATTGTATAAAAGGGGTACTTGCGATAGGACACTCCTAAAAAGCGCTCCTGAGGAGAAGGCTAAAATCTTGTGTCCAGCCCTTTTATACAAACCCATTATAACACATTTGCCCCCCCAGTAAAGACCACTTTGTAAAAAATACAACGATATTACTTCATGCCGATAAGGCGTAAGCAGGGCACACGAAGGTTAACGCTAAAAAAATAAGGGCTCAACCAAAGGTTGAGCCCCGCGCTTTGCGCGCCTGACAATGGTAATTGCAAAATCTGCAATTACGTAAGGCGAGCCGAAGGCTCGCCGCCGTATGTAAAATTTTACACAAAAATATATTTTAAAACAAACAGCAGCGCCAGAACATACATAATGCCGCTGATATTCTTTTTGCCCGCCATGCCGGAGCAAACATTAATAATAACATACGAAATTATGCCAAGAGAAATGCCTTCAGAAATAGAATACATAAAAGGCATCGCAATAATGGCGATAAACGCAGGCAACGCTTCGCCCAAATCGTTAAAATCAATGTTCAGCACTGTGCTGAGCATCAAAAAACCGACAATAATCAGCGCAGGCGCGGTTGCAAAGGCCGGTATTGCCAAAAAGACAGGTGCAAAAAGCAACGACAGCAAAAACAGCACAGCAACGGTTACAGCAGTTAAACCGGTGCGTCCGCCGGCCATTACGCCGGAAGAGCTTTCTACAAAGGTCGTTACGGTAGAAGTACCCAGCACAGCACCAGCAGAAGTTGCAATGGAATCTGCCAGCAGCGCGCCGCGGATGCGCGGAAGCCTGCCGTTTTTATCCAGCATGTTTGCTTTGGAAGCCACGCCGATTAAAGTACCCAGCGTGTCAAACAAATCAACAAACATAAAGGACAACATAATTGTAATAAAGTTAAAACTGAAAATTGCTGAAAAATCCATCTGCATAAAGCTCGGCATCAGGCTGGGGATATAAAAGCCGCGCGAGAAATCCGGCATAACCGAAAATGCACCTTTGGCCGGGTCGGGAATATAAAGCCCAGTTGCTTCGCTAATCATGCCCAGCACCCAGGTTGCAACAATGCCCCACAAAATTGCGCCGCGTACATTTTTTATCATCATTATAGCGGTGATAAATACGCCAATCAGCGCCAGCAGTGCGCCGATGCCGGTAGTGTAAAAGTCGCCGTTTGCCAGCGATGCTTTAAACGGATAAATGCTTACCAGGGTTACGCTGTCCATAACAATGTGCGAATTCTGCAAACCGATAAAAGCAATAAAAAGGCCGATACCGCCGGTAACGCCGTATTTAAGCGAAAACGGAATGCAATTAAAGATTGCTTCGCGCACTTTGGTTAAAGACAAAATGAAAAACAACAGGCCTTCGATAAATACAGCTGCCAGAGCCATTTGCCACGAATAGCCCATCTGCCCTACAACAGTATAAGCAAAAAAGGCATTAAGCCCCATGCCCGGAGCCAGCGCAAACGGATAGTTGGCAAGTCCTGCCATAAGCAGTGTGCCGATGCACGCAGAAATGGCCGTCGCCGTAAAAATCGCACCGGAATCCATACCGGAGGCTGCTAAAATAGTAGGGTTGACGGCAAGGATATACGCCATCGTCATAAACGTAGTAATGCCGGCCATCATTTCTGTTTTGGCATTGGTGCCGTTTTCTTTGAGTTTGAACAGGTTTTCCAGCAAAATATCAGCGCCTTTCAAAAAAATATCAGCCGCTTAAAAAAGCGGCCTTAAACTAATACAGCTTCATTTTATGGTATGCACGTAAAAATGTCAATCTTTTTAGATTCTGAAATCGCGTTCGCCCTGTTCAATATCTTTCAGATGTTTTTCAACCAGCGCACGCACCTTTTCGTTAGGAATATTAAAGATTTCTTTGGCAATCAGTTCGTCGCCTAGCTCTTTAACCTTAGGAGATGCGTAATCGACAAGATATTCTTTCAAGGTCATCAGTGCGTTGGGGTGGCAGCAGTTCTGAATCTGTCCGCTCTTGCACAGGCTCATAAAGCGGTCGCCGGTGCGTCCTGCACGGTAGCATGCAGTGCAGAAGCTGGGGATATAGCCCATCTCCATCAGCCAGCCGACAACTTCATCCAAAGTACGGTTATCGCTGACATCAAACTGTGCGGAGTCGTTTTCTTTTTCCGGTTCGGCATAGCCACCGACGCTGGTGCGGGAACCGCCGCTGATTTGCGAAATGCCAAGGTGCAGCACTCTTTCGCGGGCGCGTTTGCTTTCGCGGGTAGATACAATCATACCGGTATACGGTACGGCAATGCGGATGCAAGCAACCAGTTTTTCAAAAATATCGTCGCTGATGCCGTTATCAAAAGCCGAAGGGTCAATATCATCTGCCGGGCAGATACGCGGCACGCTGATGGTGTGCGGCCCAACGCCGTGAACTGCTTCCAGATGCTCAGCATGCATCAGAAGGCCTGCAAATTCATAGCGGTACAATTCAAGCCCGAACAGTACGCCCAGACCTACATCGTCGATGCCGCCTTCCATTGCGCGGTCCATCGCCTCCGTATGGTAGGCATAATTGCTCTTCGGCCCAAACGGATGCAGTTTTTCGTAGCTTTGTTTGTGGTAGGTTTCCTGAAACAGGATATAAGTACCGATGCCTGCTTCTTTCAGCTTGCGGTAATTTTCAACCGTCGTTGCGGCAATATTAACGTTAACCCTGCGGATAGCGCCGTTTTTATGCTTAATGCTGTAAATCGTTTTAATGGATTCCAGGATATATTCAATCGGGTTGTTTACAGGGTCTTCGCCTGCTTCCAGGGCCAGGCGTTTATGGCCCATATCCTGCAAAGCAATAACTTCCTGGCGGATTTCATCCTGCGTTAATTTTTTGCGGGCAATGTGCTTGTTGACGCTGTGGTACGGGCAGTACACGCAGCCGTTAATGCAGTAGTTAGAAAGGTACAGCGGCGCAAACATAACGATGCGGTTGCCGTAAAAGTCCTTTTTAATCTGCTCTGCCAGCGCATAAATTTCCTGGTTTTTGTCTTCCAGTTCGCAATCCAAAAGCACTGCCGCTTCGCGGTGGCTAAGCCCCTTGCGCAGTTTGGCTTTTTCGATAATTTCGGAAATCAGCGCAGCGTTGTTTTTGTTTGCAGCGGCATATTCCAATGTTGCCATAATCTCGTTATGGTCAATAAATTCTTCGGCTTTCATTGATTTTGCGTCATACATTTGATCTTCCTCCTTAAGGTCAGGGCGAACCTTCCCCGTCAGTATTTCTCCTATATCAAGCCCGAAGGCATAAAGGACTAAGCCTGAGTTTTGGCATACAGAGCCTTGGCGGTAATGCCGGGCAGCATGCCGATTTTGCCGGACAATGCGCTGATAATATCCTGCGGCGCATCCAGCACTAAACTAATAATGTGCAGATTTTTTTCGCGGTAGGGCAAGCCCATACGCCCGATAATATAACTGCCGTACTCATGCAGCACAGCGTTCAGTGCTTCAACAGAAGCGGTGTTTTCTACAATAATGCCCAAAAGCACAACTCTTGTTTCCATAATATTCCCCTTTACTGCGGCGTGCGCTTAACTATCAGGCGCGCCAGCAAAATGCCGCAAATACCTGTTACCATCTGCGGCCAGCCCATCATAAAACCAATGGCAAACACCATTTTTTCGGGAAGTTCCAAAATTTTTAAAAGCAGCAGGCTGCTGGTAAACATGCAGATTGTTTTAACAAGCGGCGCCAAAAATAAACCTCTGCGCCACGCCCAATGGCAGATTAAAACAAACACGGCATTGCCGCCGATAACAACCGGTATTAAAAGCGGCACCGGCAGCTGCCCTTGAAGATAGGCAAAAAAAGGCAGCAGCGCAACCGACACCAGCGCAGGTTTTAACCCTGCCAGGCGCACGGTAACGGCCAGCATCATATTAACCAGCGTGCCGATAAAAAACATGCTTACAAGCGGCGGCAGCGGAATAACCAGCCGCAGCGACTGCAATACAACCGTCAGGGCTATCAGCATAGCCCCGCGCACTAAATTTCTATCCATTATTTATTACCTTGCCGGACATTCTTTGGCAACAAACGCTTTATAAGCTTCTAAAAGCTGCGGCACAACCTTGCCAACTTCGCCGTTGTTTACCAGCTTGCGGTCAATTTTGGTTACCGGCACAATTTCGCAGCGCGGCCCGCAGATAAAGGCTTCTTCCGCCTTCATGGCAAAATCAATATCAAAATTCTTTTCTACCACCGGCATACCCAAATCAAGCGCCAGCCGCTCTTTAATTACCTGGCGGGTAACATTTTTATGAATGTTTTCGTTTTCTGGCGCAGTCCACAAAACTTCGTCCTTAACAAGCATAAAACTGCTTTCGGTGGTTTCGGTAATTTTGCCATCGCGCACAAAAAGTGCGTCAAACGCACCGCTGATAGCCGCTTTCTGACGTGCCATAACCTCCGGCAGACGGTTTAAAGTATTAACATCACAGTGCTGCCAGCGCACATCTTTTTCGGTAATCAGCTTAACGCCCTTTTGCTGGAATTCCAAAAGAACGCTGCGGTCGCTGAACACAGGCTGCATTACAAGCTGAGGCACGGACATTTCCGGAAACGCCAGTCCAAACGGAGCGCTGCCGCGCGTAACCTGCGTATAAATTTCGCCGTTTTCCATGCCGGTTGCTTTAATCAAAGCTTCATGAAACTCAACGAGTTCTTCTACCATATAAACAGCCGGTATCTTCAAGCGCGTTACCGAAGTAAACAGATTTTCCATATGCGGAATCATGCCAAACACCTTGCCGTTGTACACCGGCACAATTTCAAACACACCGTCGCCAAACTGATGGCCGCGGTCATTATAATCAATCAGCGCCTCTTTGCTGCTGACAATATCACCGTTAATCAATACTAAATCTGTATTCATTGTATGCCTCCATGTTATTAAGAAATATTTTTAAAATATATCACTTGTTAAAAAGCATTACGCTATTGTATAATATTTACGCGGTATGTTTTCCGCAGCAAATATTAAACCTATTATATTATACATCATTTTAATTTTTTTGTCGCTTATCTTATTTTACAGTAAGGAGGAACTTTAGATGGCACATTTACCACCAATCGTTTCCGACCTCGCTATGATTTTGCTGGTAGCAGGCATTACTACCATTTTATTTAAAAAGCTTAATCAGCCGCTGGTACTCGGATACATCGTTGCCGGCTTCATCACCGGCCCGCACTTTTCTTTTTTCCCGACGGTAACTGATTTCAGTAATATCCATACCTGGTCGGAAATCGGCATCATTTTTTTAATGTTTTCACTCGGGCTGGAGTTCAGCTTCAATAAGCTGAAACAAGTCGGCAGCACCGCCTTTATCGCTACCATTGTAGAAATCGGAGGGTTGCTTTCACTGGGCTACGCCACCGGCATGCTGATGGGCTGGAGCCACATGAACAGCCTGTTTTTGGGCGGCATGCTTTCCATGTCGTCAACGACGATTATCATCAAAGCTTTTGAAGATTTAAAAATGAAAGGCAAACGCTTTACGGAAATGGTTTTCGGCATTTTAATTGTCGAGGATATTGCCGGCATTATTATGATGGTTCTTCTTTCCACCATGGCCGCATCCGCAGGCATTTCCGGCACGGAGCTTTTAACCAGCGTTATGCGCCTGATGTTCTTTTTGGTGCTGTGGTTTGTACTTGGCATTTACCTTGTGCCGACATTTTACAAACGCTCGCTCGAGCTGATGAACAACGAAACTATGCTGGTTACATCTATCGGCCTGTGCCTGGGCATGGTGGTTCTGGCAACACATCTCGGCTTCTCGGCGGCGCTGGGCGCATTTATCATGGGCTCGCTGATTGCCGAAGCTCCCAATTCCGAAAAAATCGAGCATCTTTTTACGCCAGTTAAAGATATTTTCGGCGCGGTATTCTTTGTTTCCGTAGGTATGCTGGTTGACCCGGCACTGCTTTTGGAATACTGGCTGCCAATTGTTATACTTATTTTTGTTACCATTATCGGCAAACTGGTCTTTTCCGCAGGCGGCGTACTGCTCAGCGGGCAAAGCCTGCACACATCAATTCTGTGCGGTTTCAGCCTGGCGCAAATTGGTGAATTTTCGTTCATCATTGCTTCTTTGGGTATGAGCCTCGGCGTTATCAGCGACTTTATTTACCCGATTATCGTTGCCGTATCCGTTATGACCACCTTTACAACGCCGTTCTGCATCATGGCAGCCGAGCCTGCCTACCGCGCACTGCGCAGATTACTGCCGGAAAGCGCCAACGAATGGCTGGACCGCTATACCGAAAAAAATATCGGCAGCACCAGCAGCGACGACTGGTCAAAATTTTTAAAAGAATATTTTACGCGCATGCTGATTTTTACAACCCTGCTGACTGCAATTGCACTGTGCGCCGAATACTATTTAAGCAGTTACCTGCGCGACAGCCTGCAGCTGCCTTATGCAGATATTATCACGGCAGCGCTGACGTTCATAATCATGGCGCCGCTGCTGCGGGCGCTGCTGGTTAACCGCACCAACCATCCGGAACTGTTCTCCGTACTTTGGTTTCAAAAGCGCAGCAACCATATTCCGCTGGTAGTATTGATTTTACTGAAAATCATTATCGCCGCCGGTTTCATCTACTTTGTCTTTGCACAAATCCTGGGCCTGGCAGTAATTTTTGCCGCTGCCGCAACGCTTGTAACCGCTTACTTTATCTCGTCCTCCGACTGGCTGATGGGCGAATACCTGCGCATTGAATCGCGCTTTTTGGTTAACCTTAACGAGCGTCACATGCGCAAACACCGCGAAGCGCTTAAAGAAGCTGGCAAAGACCAGCCCTACGGCTGGTTTGACGAAGATTTGCAGTTAGCACACTACAAAGTAAAAGAAGGTTCTGCCGCTGACGGCAAAACCCTGCTTGAACTGGCGCTGCGCAAGTCCTACGGCTGCAATGTTTTGCAGGCCTCGACAGGCAAACAGATTGAAGACATGCCGGGTGCAAATTTTGTTGTACGCTCCGGAATGAAACTTTTAATCATCGGCACCAAAGCGCATTTTAAACTGCTTAACACAGCTATCGCCAATAAAGACCTGGGGCTTACAATGATTGATTCACCTGTAAGCATGCGTAACTTTATGCTGGTCAACGAAGCCGAAGGACGGCAGGAAATTGCCTTTATGCCCTGCGCTATCAGCATCGACAAGCACTCACCGCTGCTTGGCAAATCCATCAAATCAACCGATATCCGCAACAAATGGCACTGCCTTATCATCGGCCTGGAGCGCGGCAGCTATACCATAGTAAACCCCAATATTTCACTCGTGTTTGAAAAAGGCGACCTTTTATGGGTACTCGGCAAGCAAAAAATGATTAACCAGCTTGTCCGCGACGAAATTTTGTAACAACAAAAGCAAATCCCCAAAAAACAAAAACTGCACTTCTAATCTGCTTTAAGCAGATTAGAAGTGCAGTTATTTTTTACAGTAAATTAAAAGCCGCCCAAAAAGCTGCTGATGAAATAATAGATTATGCCGATAGCTGCCACAATAATAAACAGCGGCATAAAGAAAATAAACAGCGCAATCAGCACGCAGATTACCAGAAGTATGGTCAGCAAACTGCTGCCGCAGCCGAAATTCTTAACATAAATTTTCGGGCCGCCGCGCTTATTGCCGTATTCCTCGCGCCTGTACTCATAGCTTTCGCTGTATTCTGGCGTGCGTTCATTATTGGCCTGCGTTTCTTCATAGGTGTTTTCATCAATCGTCACACCTTCAAATTCATCGCGCTCACGCGGATTAAGAACAGTAGCCTCCTGTTCAAAACGGTAATGGCAGTACGGGCACTCCTGCGTACCGCGCGGTACTTCCCTGCCGCAAAAATTACATTTCATAATTTTCTCCTTTATATATGGGCGCTCATCAGCATTACCAGCAAGCCTTCTTCATTGCTGTAACGCGGGTCGTGTTCTTCCACATTCAGCACCTGCTGCACCTTCTGCGCCGCTTTACGCATCGTTTCGGGCGTTACGCCGCAGAAACCGGCAATATGCTCGTCAAAAAAGGTGTAAGCGCCGTTAAGCCTGATAAAAGTATAGATTATACCTGCTGCCCACTGCGTTTCGCTGTAAGCGCCGGATTCTATGCCTGCTGCCTGTAAATCACAATACATCTGCGTCGCCAGCCTTACATCAGCAACCGAAAAATAATTTTTCAGCATGATATTTTTTAAAAGGCCTGCAATCAGCGTGTCATCGTGGTAAGGCGCAGGGCTGTACCTGGTATGTTCGGTATAATTGTTAAAATTTCTGTGCGCAATGCCTGCGGCATATAAAAAAGCCATATTGCGCAGCACCATCGGGTAGCTGGCGCTGAACCACTGCCAGGTCGGCTTTTGCTGCTGCACACTTACCCATTCGTAAGTACGTTTCAAAGTATCGCGCAAAAACAATGCGTTGACGCGCTCAATACGGTAACCGCGCACATTATCCGTCAGCATATTGCCGTTGTAAAAAATATGCCCGATAAACAGCATATCCGTGGTGTCAAAATCATCGCTCAGCGGCAGGTTAAGCTGATAGGTTTCGCCGCTCAAAAAATCGCGGCAGTAATATGCTCCCTCATCGGTAAAGCCTTCTACCGTAAACATTACCAGCCGCGCAGAAATAAATTCTTCCAGAATATCTCTGTTACGTTTGGCAAACCCGGCATCATAGCGTCCGCCGTCCTGGCAGCATACCTCGCGGTAAAAATATTCCAGCGGGTGCATATCGCGCAGCATCAAACGGTAATCCATCAAAAAATAATCCCAAAAGGAATGGATTGCTTCATCCCTACTTTTGGCAGATTCATTAAGCGCATTGCCGAAAACGCCGTGATACAGAACTGAAGCGCGTTCCAAATCAATGCTGAACTGACTTTCGGTAAAAAATTCGTGCATAGCGGCATAAATTTCCTGCATACGCTCGCTGACATTTAAAAATATTTTATTGGCGGCATCCGGCACGGTATGACGTGTACGCGCTTTATGCCCGTCGGTAAAACTGCCGTCCGGATTAACGATGTGCATTGTGCCGCCGTCAAGCAATTTTGCTGCTGCGTCCAGCGGCGCACCATCATCCGAAATTACTTTTTTCTTCTGTAAATATTCATACAGCCTTGCACAAGTTTCCAAAAAATATTTTGTATGTTCATAATCGGCTTCAAATTCCGATACGTTACGTCCGCACCAGGCCACACAGTCCACAAAATCATCAGCGCTCATATCGCCGAGCATCAGTTCTGTATTGCCAAGGTACAGGCACAGCATCGTCAGCTGGTCCCAAATATCGTATAATTCTTCGGTAGTTTTGCCACGCCACGCTTCCGTGCGCAAAAAACCGTCCGCATATTCACGCCGAAGCAGAAAATTCCAGCCCGGGTCATGCCCATAAAAATCTTCCACCAAATCGTAAACATTATCCATGCTTTATAAAATACCTCTTTCTGTGATAGCTTATTATATCATATTCAAATCGCTGCTTACAATAATGGCAGCATCTATAAAAAAGAACGGCTTTGCAGCCGCTCTCCGTAAATTGCTGTTTTATTCTTCGCCGATTACAAGCACTTCGGGATGAAGCTCCACACCGGCTTTTTCCATAATAATCCTGCGCACGTCTGCAATAAGCTGCAAAACATCCGCCGCCGTTGCATTGCCGCAGTTAACAACAAACCCGGCATGCTTGGTAGATACCTGCGCCCCGCCGACGGTATAGCCCTTTAAGCCTGCCTGCTCAATCAGTGTACCGGCAAAATATCCTGGCGGACGCTTGAACATACTGCCTGCACTCGGCATTTCCAGCGGCTGCTTGCTGATGCGCCTGCTGCTGAAATCGTCCATCATCGCTTTGATGTCATCCTTATTGCCGGGCTGCATTTTAAGGCAAACTTCGGTAATAATATAGCCGCTTTGCTGCAGGCTGGTTTTACGGTAACCAAACTGCAAATCTTCTGCCGTCAGTTCTGCGGTATTGCCGTTCATATCCATTACGCGCACGCTTTCAACAACGCATTTCATTTCGCCGTTGTAAGCACCTGCGTTCATATAAACAGCGCCGCCGATGCTGCCAGGAATGCCCACGGCAAATTCCATGCCGCTTAAACCACATTCCCACGCTTTGCGCGATGCCAATGCCAGCGAATAACCAGCGCCGAAGTAAAGCCGCTCGCCTTCCTGGCGGAAGCTTTTCAGCGCATTGCCAAGCTGGATAACAAGCCCGCGGATGCCTTTATCGCGCACCAGCACGTTACTGCCGTTGCCAAGGATTGTTACCGGCACTTCGTAATCGCGCGCCGCCGCCAAAGCCTGCGCCAAACCGTCTGCATTCTGCGGCTGCACTAAAATATCGGCCGGGCCGCCGATTTTAAAAGACGTATGCTTTTTCATCGGCTCGGCACAGTAAACATGCCCCGGCATTTTTTGTTTTAAAACCTCTGCTAACTGATTAACGGAATTATTCACCGACAGCTTCCTTTACTACGTCATTGATAGTTTTGGTAATATCTGCCATCATCATCTGAAAACGCATAAAAGCATGCAGGTATTCCATTGCTGTCGGGTTAAGGCTCAGCAGGGAAGAAAGTTTTTGCAGTTTTTCTTCTTTTTCTTTGTCAACTTCCTGTTTCTGGTATTTGGCAAGTTCAATTTCAGAACTTAATTTAATAAAATCGTTGGCCAGTTCTTCTGCCTGGGCATCTTTTTTCAGCACGGTGCGTGCTTCCTGTAATTTTTTAAATTCGTGGCTTTCTTTTAAAGCTTTTGCCAAATCATTGGCGCAATCGTAAACGTTCATTATATGTCACCTCATAATTTATTATGTTTTTTCGTAACTATTATAACACATTTATAAATACTGTAAATGCCCTTACTGCGGTTTTACATTCAAATGGGCAAATGCTTTAATGTCGCCGTAGTCAAAATGCCACCATTCCATATCGCTGGCAACAAAACCTGCCATCTGCATCTGGCGGCGCAGCAAATCGCGCTGATAGCGCTGCAATTCCGTACCGCCTGCAAAAGCTGCATACTGGCGGACAGAAGGTTCGTCAAAATCGCTTATCATTTCTACCGGCTGGCCTGTTGCCAGATGGTACAGGCTTACATCAACGCTGCGCCCGGTATTATGGCTGAAGCCAACTTCCGGAGCTGGCAGCATGCCTTTGTTCTCCAGCGGCAGAGCATCATACGCAAGTTTTGAAACCGACCACGGACGGTAAGCCTCCCATACCACAAGGCCATACCCGTAAGGGGCAAGGCGAAGCTGAACAGCGTTTAAAGCCGCTGCTGCTTCGGCATCCAAAAAAGCACGTGCATCATCAGTCAGCGGATGCCCAAAGCAGTTATCAGCTGCGGCATAACGCAAATCAAGTTTAATACCCGGCACAGCCTGCGCCAAATCAACAAGCTGAGCCTGCTGCCCGCCCGCCAGTGCTGACGGCATTACTGCCGCATCGGCCGCATTTTTTAATTCCTGCCAATCGCCGCTGACGGCAAAACGGAAAGGCCTGCCGTTTTCGCCTGCAAAAAAGCGGCGGCTGTAACGGTTGCCGCCCACACTGCAGCTAATGCCGTAGCCTTCGCGGCTGCGTTCAATGCGCACAGCAGCATCCAGATGGTTCAGCGGCCCGCTTTCGTTAATTGTGTAAGAATCAAAATGCTCTTTATATAACGGATAGATATTGGAACCGGCAAAGCTGCTATCTTTTTGCCCGAAACGGTAAACCAGCTCTACCTCGCCCCTGTTTTCACGCAGCAAAAACAGTTCGCCGTTGCCGTAATACATGCCCAAAATATACTTCAAATCCTTGGGGCAGTCCTTGGGTTCAAAAGCAGGAGCAGCCAAGGCGCTGCCGGTAAAGCACAGCAGGCACAAAAGCATGCTTAAAATTCTGTACATCATTTCATCAACTCCGGCCTTACATCCTTTAAAACATTCATATATTCATTAGCTTTTTCAATCTGGCTTAAATCAATATCGCAGTACACAATTTCTTCTTCTTCGCCGCCTGCTGCCAGCACCTCGCCAAACGGGCTGATAACAGCCGAATGACCGTAAAACTTCTGGTCATGAAATTTGCCGGCGCAGTTTACGCCAACGATAAAGGTGTGGTTTTCCAGCGCGCGCGCCCGTATGAACAAATCCCAGATGCCGCCGCGGATTTTGGGCCATTCGGCAGGCACAAAAATAATTTTTGCTCCTTGCATCGCAAAATGGCGGAACAGTTCCGGAAAGCGCAAATCATAGCAGATTGCCGAAGCGCAGGTTGTTTCTTCCAGCCCATATACATTAAAGTCATTGCCCGGGCTGAAAAAGCGCTGCTCGTTAAACATGCTGAATAAATGCACTTTACTGTAACAAAAAACAATCTCGCCGTTTTTATCTATCGTAATGGCGGTATTATAAACATTGCCGTCGCCCTTGCGCAGCGGAATCGACCCTGCTACAATGGCGCAGCGGTCAGCGGCGGCAATTTGCCGAAGTTCGTTTACCACAGTGCCGTTAAGATAATCTGCCTCTTTACTTAAATGCCCCAGCGAATAGCCGGTCGTCCATATTTCCGGCATTACGGCAACGTCGCAGTTTGGCGCAGCCTGACGCAGCAAATCAAACGCCTTCTGTACATTGCCGGCCTTATTTTTCTCTAAAACTTCCATTTGCACCAATGCAATTTTCAATGCTTCTACCCCCTCAATCAGCAATAACTTTATCCTTCGGGAAGGTAATTTCAAACCTTGTCCCCTCGCCCAGCTTGCTGAACACCTGCACCCTGGCGCCGTGTACGCGGATTATTTCCCGGGCGATAGCAAGGCCCAGCCCTGTGCCGGGCACATTGCGAGAATGCGATTTATCAACCTTATAAAAACGCTCCCAGATAAACGGCAAATCTTCTTCCGGTATGCCCGGTCCCTGGTCGGATATTGTCAGCCTTACGCTGCCGTCATCCAAAAGCTCGGTCAAAAAAGTAACAGTGCCGTTGGCAGGCGTGTATTTTAAGGCGTTGTCGCCGATAATCAGCACCAGCTGCACCATCTGGTCGCCCTGGCCCATAATCTGTATTTTTTCATCAACATGAACTAACAGTTTAACATTGCGTTCTACCGCATTTACCATCAGCTTTTCCGCTACGTTGCGCACAATAGCGCCCAGCGGCAGCGGCTGCATTTTAGCAGGCGGCAGTTCTTCGGCAGCCTGCATACGGCTGATGTCCAAAAGCTCGCGTATCATGCGTTCCAAACGCATGGTTTCTTCGTTAATCAGCAGACGGTAACGCTGTATCATATCCTTATCTGTAACAGTGCCGTCGCTGATAGCTTCGTTATAGCCGCGGATAATCGTCAGCGGCGTGCGCAGCTCGTGCGATACGTTGGCAACAAAGTCGCGGCGTATTTTTTCAGCGCGTTCTGTTTTGGCAACAAATTCGCTCAAATCATTGCCCAGCGCGTTCAGCGCCCTGCCCAAATCGGCAACTTCATCGTCGCCGTGTACTTCTACCTTGCGCGTATAGTCACCGGCGGCAATCGCCATGGCGCTGTCTTTCATCAGCACAAGCGGTTTAATCATGGTTTTAGTCAGGCTGCGTACCATAAACATGCTCAAAATTAGCGCTAAAATCGCAACAATAGATGTGTAAATATAAATATCGCGCAAAAAGCCGTCAAACCCACTTAATGGCTGTGCCAGCAAAATTGCGCCGCGTGCGCTGCTGCCTTCTTTGCCGTAGGGTACGCCTACCAGCATAACCTGCTCTTTATAATACGGGTGGTAAATCTGCGACTGGACCGATTTGCCGCTGTACACGTCTTTTAAAATAGTATTAACCTTAGCATCCAGCTTGCCGCTTTTTATCTCACGCGAAATTTCTGCGGCCGAGCCTTCCATCATTGTTAAATCCTTAATGCCGGGGCGCGTTCCGTCCAGTTTATAATCGGTATTGATGTTGGACGCAGCTACCAGCTCGTACTTATCGTCAAACAGCCAGATACGGGCGCCAACCAGCCTGTCAACAGCAAACACATAACGTCTCAGCGTTTCGCGGCTGTTGTCAAATTCCATAAAATATTCAACTGTGGCGGCCATTTCGTTGCCTTTTTCTGCCAGCTCCTGCTCATTGCTCTTAAAAAAATAATCGGCGATAAGATAGGAAATACCTGCCGTAACGCCGACTACGATAACCATTATCAGAGCCATGAAGCTGTACATCAGCCTTGAGCTCAATGATTTGTTCATTTTTTGTCCTTAACCTCAAACTTATAGCCTACGCCCCAAATGGTCGTAATGTCCCATTCGGAATCTTCCGGAATATTAAGTTTTTGCCTTATACGCTTAATGTGCGTATCGACGGTACGGGTATCGCCGTAATAGGAATAACCCCAAATTGTTTCCAGCAGCTGGTTGCGCGAAAACGCCTTGCCGGGATTGGATGCTAAGCACCACAAAAGCTCCATTTCCTTGGCTGTAAAGGTCATTTTGTTGCCAAAGGCGATAACCTGGTATTTTTCCATGTCGATGCTGAGGCCCTTATATTCGATATGCGTGCGGCCGCCGGCCTCTTCTTTTTTAACCATGCTGCTTCTGCGCAGAACCGCTTTAACCCTGGCAATAACCTCGCGGTTATTAAACGGTTTGGTAATATAATCGTCCGCGCCGATTTCCAGCCCCAAAATGCGGTCGTCATCGTCATCCTTGGCTGTCAGCATAATAATAGGAATATCGCTCATTTTGCGGACCTGCTTGCAAACTTCGAGCCCGTCCATAACCGGCATCATAATATCCAGAATAATAATATCGGGCTTTTCGGACTGCACCTTTAAAATAGCTTCCGCGCCGTCGGCAGCCTCAATTACTTCAAAGCCTTCTTTTTCGCAGTAAATTTTTAATATTTCCCTAATCGGTGCTTCATCGTCAGCAATAAGAACTTTTTGTTTATCCATATAAATCACCGCCATTAACTGTTATTAAAACTATTATACAATAAAACCCCTTCTTTGGGTATTTTGCACAATATGCTTTCACAAAAATATTACAAAGCAAAAATACAACCCGCGCGGATAAAAAAATAAACTACCAGCAAGCATTGCCTGCTGATAGCTTAAATTTGGTTTCAGATAATGCGGCATGCGCCGTAATAACGGGCACCCCAATAACCGGTAAATGCGGAAGAAACCGTTACACCGGTGCTGGAGCCTGCATGGATAAACTGACCATTGCCAAGATAAATACCGCAATGGGATGGACCGGGCTCATACGTGCTGAAGAAAATCAAATCGCCCGGGCGCAGCTGGCTGGCACTAATCTGCCTGCCGCTGTACATCTGCACATCCGCAGTACGCGGGATGCTGATGCCTGCACGCGCAAATGCATATTGGGTAAAACCGGAGCAGTCAAAACCGTAAACACTGGTACCGCCAAATACATACGGAGTACCGATTACGCCATAAGCCGCACGGATGACATTCCTTACCGTCGCACTTCTGCCGGAACGGTTAGGAGGCATCGGCTTATCCATTAAAGCCCTGTAAGTTGCATCGCCGATAATTCCATCGACTTCCAACTGTTTATCCGCCTGGAAGCGTTTGACAGCGGCTTCCGTTTCAGAACCGAAATCACCGTCAAGCAGTTTGATTTCATATTTCAATTCAACCAAGCGTTTTTGGATTGCCAGAACTTCCGGACCATTATCCCCGTACTCAAACGAAGCTAATGCGGTTGCCATGTTTGCTAAGCACAATACACAAGTAAATACCAAACAAAAGAAACCTTTTTTTACCACCCACATCACTTCCTTGCACCTTTATAAACAAGTTAATTATACCACAAAACCTGTTTAATGTAAACCAAAACTACCGTTTGCCAATGTGTCTGCCCACAATATACAGTGGTCTTTGCTTTACTTCTTCAAAAATACGCCCAATATATTCGCCCAGGATGCCGATGCCGACAAGCTGGATGCCGCCCAGAAAGAGTACGCTGGCCGTCATTGTAGCCCAACCGGGCACAGCGTCGTTTGCAACAAACTTTACATAAAGTACGTGCAGAACCATCATAAAACTTATTAAACCGAACACAATTCCTATATAAAAAGCCCAGCGGAGCGGTATATTTGAAAAAGAAGTGATTCCGTCAAGTGCAAAATGCAGCATCTTGCGCAGGTTATATTTAGAGTGCCCCGCAAAACGCGGCGGTGCTGTAAACTCAAAAGTTGCCACTTTAAAGCCCAGTGTATTGACCAGCCCGCGGATAAAACGCGCGCGCTCACGGTAGCGTCTGAACGCCTCCACTGCAACTTTGTCCATCAGGCGGAAATCACTGCCGCCCGGCGTAATCTCCACCTTGGACATAGAATTGATAACTTTATAATATGCTTTGGATGTCAGATTTTTGAAAAACGAAGCGTCCTCCGTTGCCGTGCGCACCGTCTGCACAATCTGATTGCCATCTTCCCACAGCTTTAAAAGCTCGGGTACAAGTTCCGGCGGATGCTGCAAATCGCCGTCCATGGTAATAACGGCATCGCCCTCTGCGTGGTCAAGGCCGCAGGTCAGCGCCAGCTGATGCCCATAATTGCGCGATAAAAAATACACCTGCACATGTTCATCTTTCTCTGCCAGTTCCGCTAAAATCAGATGGCTGTTGTCGCTGGAACCATCATCGACAAAAATCAGGTCATAATCATATGGCTGCGCCTGCATAACCTCGCCCAGCCTTCTATGAAATTCATGCAGATTTTCTTCCTCATTATAAACCGGTACAACAAACGAAACAAGTTTCTTCATTTTCAGACACACCTTATCCATAATTACTTTTTTATTATATAACAACTTTAAATAAATTGTAACGGCAAATTATGAAACTCCGCTTAAATTTCACAAAAAAATAAGGCCGGTAAAATTACCAGCCTGTATTTTCAAGAATACGAGTGCTCAATAAGCCGGGTTCTGTTCCGCAAAGCGGCAGCAATCATTTATCTAGGCCTGCAATTACTTGCAGGCTCAAGCGACACAACCCGGAAGGATCAGCGGGCCGCTTCATCCCTTCCCTATTTGGTCTTGCTCCGAATGGGGTTTACCTAGCCAGCCGGTTACCCGACCGCTGGTGCGCTCTTACCGCACCGTTCCACCCTTACCTGCCGAAGCAGGCGGTACACATTTCTGTGGCACTGTCCCTGAGGTCACCCTCGCCGGACGTTATCCGGCATTCTGCCCTGTGGAGCCCGGACTTTCCTCTTCCGGCCAAAGCCGTCAGCGATTGCCTTTCACACTCATACTGTCAGTAATTTAGCACAAAGCGCAAAATTAGTCAAGCCTTACTTTGTGATATTTATTTAAACCTTTCATCTTCGCTGATTTCGTACTCAAATTCTTCCCAGTCTTCGCTGTTTTCGTTTTCATAGTAATGGCCGTTTTTGTAAATAATGTCATCCTGTGTATAAGGATGGTTATTTAGCTGCGGCGGCAGCTGTGAAGAATCCTGCGCTCCGGAAGCGTTAGTTCCGTTATCAATGCCTTCCGCAGTATCTTTCATGCCAATCATCAGCGCGATAAATATTATAATAGCTATTACGCCTACAAATGCCATCAGCGTCACCTGCTTTTAAATTCAGATATTGCTCATTAAATACCTTTGCAGCATTTTGTTGTATTCCCAAGGGCTTTTGCTGTCCGTTTTTCTGAACTGGTTCATAATAGCGTCCACTTCATCGGCATAATGCACAATAAATGCTTCTTTGGTTGCACAGGCAATAGGCGAGCCTTTTTCGGGTTCTCCGTGATGGGAAAGGATAATATGCAGCAAATGCTGTAATTTAGGCCCGGTTACGCGCGCTTTGGCGGCTGCTTCCTGCACAATCGCCGCACTCATGCTGATATGCCCCAAAAGACGGCCTTCCGTGGTATAGGGAAAGCCCATTGAAGCAGAAATTTCATTCAGTTTGCCGACATCGTGCAGCAGCGCACCGGCAACGATAAGGTCTTTATCTACGCCGCCGATGGTATCTGCCATGCTTGAGGCCAGCACCGCAACATCGACAGAGTGCTGCAAAAGCCCGCCGATATAGGCATGATGCAGGCGCATCCCCGCCGGATTACGCAAAAAACGCTCGTAGGTTTCACCTTCAAAAACATTGTCCAAAATCAGGCGCAGCCCCGGAGTCAAAACGCCTTTTATAAGCCGGTCAAACTTATCTTTGTAAGCGGCATGGTCAAAATCGCCCTCCGGCAGCAGGTTGCTTATATCGTCTTCCGGCACAATATCGCTTATCTTTTTGATAATGACCTGCAACGCCATTTCGCCGCTGAACTTGTTGATATCCACGCTGCCGCTGACCATCATCGGCGACGGTCCGTCCAGTTCGCGCAGCTTTTCTACAATTGCAGCTTCAAAGGTAATGAAGGGTATCTTGCCGCTGTTGTCTTCCAGCAGGCCGCGGGCAAACGGCGCGCCGTTAGACGACGTGCCTACGCGCTGAACCCTCATCAGTACGGACTGGCAGATTTTAGTGCCAGCTTTAAATTCACTAATCATTTATTTTACCTCAATTCGTCAGTATTGCTTAAACAGCAAGGTTTCGCGCGCAGTTAACACCTGTGCGCCGATGCCTGCCGCCGCCATACGCAGCGCCAGTTTATCCGCCAGCACTGCCACCACCGGCAGTTCCGTTCCCTGATGCGTTGCATCAATCAAATTCAAACCACTGAACACGGCGTTCTGTGCTTCGTGATATTTAATATCGCCGGTAACGTAAGTATCTGCGCCGTGTTCCAGCGCTTCGGCAACAAAATCTATGCCTGCGCCGCCGCAAAGCGCAACCTTATGCACCTGCCTGCCTGCGCTGATGCCAGTTACAAATTGCAAGCCCAGCACACGTTTCACCATAGCGGCAAAATCGTCAAACGGCATCTTTTTCGGCAAAGTGCCGACGCGCCCCAGCGAACCGCCGCCTTCGCCGTTGTTTACCAGAATTTTTATATTATGTAAATTCAGTTTTTCGGCCAGCACGTCATTTACGCCGCCAATTACACTGTCCAGGCTTGTATGCGCGCTGTACACAGCAATGCCGTTTTCAATGCACTTAAGCAAAAGCGCGCTTTGCCAGCTGCTGTCGCAGATGCTTTTAAGCGGCTTGAAAATCGGCGGATGATGCGTTATCAGCATATCCACTTTTTGCGCAACGGCCTGTTCTGCAACCTCCGGGGATAAATCCAGCGCTACCATGATTTTTTTTACCGGATTATTCCTGCGCCCAAGCAAAAAACCGGCATTGTCCCAGCTTTCTGCCAGCTCGCGCGGGGCAATGCTGTCCATAATTTTTATAATGTCATTTACAACCGCACTCATGCCTCAATTCCTCCAATCCGGCATAAAGCTCCTGTAATTTTTTATATTTTTCGGTTTGCTGTGCCTGCTGGCTTTTGGCCATGCTGTCCAGCATCCGTTTATATGTGCCCTGCACCTTGTCAAAATGTTTTGCCAAAAGCGGCGGGCACTTTTTTATAAGCTTCGGGCCGATTTCATATTCAGCATCGCTGTAATCGGCTTCATGGCCATGCTCCAGCAGGATAATTTCATACAAATGCTGCGGCTCTTCCGCCAATGCTTCGTCAGAAATGCGCCAGCCGTTGGCGCACGCCCATTTGCGCAAGCCTGCCGCGCCAGCCATTGGCTGCACGATTAAAAACTTCAATGCCGCGGCAACTTCCGGGCTCTCTTTTAAAATTTCAATAATCGTGCTGCCGCCCATACCGGCAATTACAGCGCCGTCAGCTTCGCCCGGCTGTAATACCGTCAGCCCGCTGCCCTGCCGCACCTGTATCTTATCTTTTAAGCCGTACATACCGATATTGGTCTGCGCTGCCCGGCACGGACCTGCGGCAATATCCGCCGCAACGGCGGCTTTGATGCGCCCTTTTTGCAGCAGCCATACAGGCAGATAAGCATGGTCGGTGCCGATATCCGCCAATACGCAGCCCTGGGGCACCATGGCCGCCACGGCTTCCAAACGTGCGCCTATATTCATAATTCCTCCGTCAGATTATATTTTGATACATATAAATTATAACACATACGCCAAAACGGTAACAAATCAGTTCAGCGTTTTCACAAATTTTTTAATACTTAGCCCAAGCGTTGCCAAAATAAAAATCAGCAGCGCCATTACCTGCGGCCACATAATTTCCAGCCCGTTGCCTTTCAGCAAAATGCCGCGCAAAATTTGCAGGTAATATGTCAGCGGCAAAAAATTGCCCAGCCAGTAAAAAAAGTCCGGCATTGATTCGCGCGGAAAGATAAACCCCGAAAGCATAATGCTTGGCAAAAGCACAAACACGCCCATCTGGATTGCCTGCATCTGCGTTTTGGAGCAGCTGGAAATCAAAACCCCCAATGAAAGCGAGGCAACAATAAAAAACGCCGATAAAACATACAGCAATAAAATGCTGCCGCGCACAGGCACGCCAAAAATGATGATTCCTGCAAACAGGGCAATCGTTATCTGCGCGTAGCCTACAAAAATATAGGGAATAATTTTGCCGAGCATCAGTTCCCACGGCTTTAAGGGGCTGACGATAAGCTGTTCCATCGTGCCGTTTTCTTTTTCGCGCACAATCGCCATGGAAGTAATCAGCACCATCGTCATCGTTAAAATTACGCCGATAATGCCCGGCACCATATAAAACGCCGTAACAAAATCCTGGTTGTACCACGCGCGTATGCGTACATCATACAGTACCGGCTGCGCGTTATGCAGGCCATACTTTTCCTGCAAGGCTTCCTGCGATTTTAAATTGCCGATAGACTGCGCTGCCGCAATAGCCGATGCCGCCGACTGCGAATCCGTGGCGTCTACTATAACCTGCACCGGCGTAGAACGGTTGTGCCGCAGGTTTTCTTCCAAATCAGGCGGTATAATTACGCCAACCTTAGCGTCACCCGCGTCAATCCTGCGGTTAACAGCGGCAAAACTGCCTTCGGTATATTCAATGTCAAAATATTCGCTGGCCGTAAAGCTGTTTAAAAGCTCGCGGCTTTCCGCCGATAACGACTGGTCAAACACTGCCGTCCTTAAATGCTTGACATCGGTATTGATGGCAAAACCGTAAATAATAAGCTGTATAACAGGCATAATCAGCAATATAAACAGCGTCAAATGGTCGCGCCGCATCTGGATAAATTCCTTTTTTAAAAGAGCAATCAGCCTGTTCATAACGCGCCCCCGCCCTTCTTATCAAGATAATAACTGAAAACATCCTCCATAGTCGGTTCAATAATATTGTAATTCCAGTTTTTAAGCAGCGGCAAATCCTCCGGCGCAACCAGCACGCGCAGCTCGCGCCCAAAAATATAGGCATCCTGCACCGGCAGCAGCCGTTTTATTTCTTCGCGCAGTTTGATGGAATCATCACTGGCAATAGAAACCAGCGTACCGCAGATGCTGCTTTTCAGCTCCGGCGGCGTGCCCATAGCGACAGTTTTTCCGGCATCCAGGAACACCATTTCGTCGCAATGCTCTGCTTCTTCCATAAAATGCGTTGTTACAACCATTGTTGTGCCGCCCAGCGCCAAGGTATGGATAATCTGCCAGAAGCTGCGGCGGGCAATAGGGTCAACGGCGCTTGTCGGCTCGTCCAGAAACAAAAGCCTGGGCTTATGCAAAATAGCGCAGCCAAGCGCCAGGCGCTGCTTTAACCCGCCCGAAAGATTAGCCGAAAATTCATGCCGCTTATCTTCAAGGTTCATTTCCTTAATCATTTCATCAACGCGGCTGCGTTTTTCATCGCCGCGCAGGCCGTACATACCGGCGTAAAAATCAAGGTTTTCAAACACCGTCAAATCCAGGTACAGGCTGAACCTTTGCGACATATAGCCGATATGCTCTTTGATTTTTTCCGCTTGTTTTACAATATCGTAACCTAGCACCGTGCCGACGCCGGAAGCCGGCTTTAAAATGCCGCACAGCATGCGGATGCTGGTTGATTTGCCGCTGCCGTTGGAGCCCAGAAAGCCAAAAATTTCGCCGCTGTGCACTTTTATATTCAGCCTGTCCACGGCGGTAAAACTGCCGAATTTGCAGGTTAAATCTTTAGTTTCTATTGCAATGTCTTTCGCCGTCATTTTAACATAACATCCGCCACCATGCCCGGTTTAAAGATGCCCTCCCCGTTAGGCAATGCCACTTTAACCGCAAACACAAGGTTTGCACGCTCGCGCCTTGTAATGCTGTTGCGCGGCGTATATTCCGCGCTGTCGCTGATTTCTTTGATATAGCCTTCAAACGCTTTATCAGGATAGGCGTCTATTTTTACTGCCGCCTTTTGTCCGGTTTTAATCAGCCCCAGCATATCGGACGGAACATAAACACGCACCCAGCAATCGTTTAAATCAACAACAGTTGCTATTGCCATACCGGCAGCGACATATTCGCCCACCTCATAATTTTTCGTCAGCACCACGCCGCTTACCGGGCTGTACAAAGTTGCATCCGCCAAATCAACTTTAGCGTTTTCCAAAGCCGCTGCCGCACGTTCTACCTCGCGCCGCTGCGCTTCAATCTCGTCCTCACGGTTGCCTGCAAGCAGCAGCGCTTCCTGCTCACGCGCTGCTTTTAAGCTGTTTTCTGCTACCAAATCATCGGCAACAGCCTTGTCAAGCTGCTGGCGGGCAACTGCGCCGTCGCTGTACAGCTTTTCATAACGCAGCCTGTCCGCATGCGCCTGCTCATATACCGAAAGCGCCGATTCGGTATTAGCCGCCGCCTCGCGCAGTTCCTGCGGGCGTGCGCCCTTAACCAAATCCGTAAGCTGCGACTGTGCCTTGGCATAAGCCGCTTCACTTTCAGCAAGCTGCGCGTTCAGTTCACGCAAATCAAGCTGCGCCACAAACTGCCCTTTTTCAACCTTGTCGCCTTCTTTTACGGTGCGCTCACGCAGATATCCGCCCAGGCGCGGTGTAATGTCCGCCTTGGTTGCTTCTACCGTGCCGGTTAAAACTTTAGCTTCTTCGTTTTGCAGGTAAATCCTGTACGTACCGGCAGCAAAAACCAATATGCAAATTATAGCCGCTATTATGTATTTACGCTTTTTCATTTCCGCCTACCTCAATTCCGTGCAAAAAGATTTTTACAACCTGCTCAAGATAGCCTGCCGTAAAATTTTCATCCTGCCTGATAATCATGCTGTGCAGGGGTTTAGCCAGAAAGTAAAAATTAACAACCGAAGCAAACATCAAAAGTATTTTTTCGTTGTCTAGTTCTTTACGGAAAATACCCATTGTTTTGCCTTTTTCAATCAATTTCAGCAGCACGCTGAAATTACGTTTAAATTTATGGACGGCCAAATTATTAAATGCCTCTGATTGATTAAGCATCTCGCGGTAAACCAATTTAACAAACTCCGGCGGATATTTATAATGGATTTTGGTAATAGCCTGCACATATAATTTAAAGCCTTCACGCGGGTCAATATCCTTGGTTTCTAAAATGCCTATAAATTCGTCAAAATTTTGCAGCACCTCTTTGATAATCGCTTCATAAAAGCCGCTTTTGCCGTTAAAATAATACGAAATCATCGAGCTGTTAACGCCAGCTTCAGCAGCAATCTGCCTGATGCTTACCTTATCATAACCATAAGTGGCAAAAAGCCTGATGCCGGCACGAATCAGTTTTTCTCTTTTGCCTTCTTCATTTTTCATATAACCACAGCCTTTTCAATCAATCGTTTGATTGAATATTTCGCTGTCAGTGTTTCTTTTTCCTGCCGGGATAATAAAAAAACTGCTGCCCTTAAAATAAAGGCAGCAGCCAAAAAGTTAATTTTTATTTGTTGTAGATAAGGTCAATCAGTTCCAGCGTCAGCTGGCAGGATTTTTCCATTGCGCCGAGCGGCAAAAATTCGCAGTTAGAATGGAAGTTATGCGCACCGGTAAAATAGTTAGGCGTTAAAATGCCTTTGGTAGAAATAAACGAACCATCCGTGCCGCCGCGCATAGCAAGCGTTATCGGCTTAATGCCGAGTTTATCCATAGCGGTGTAAATGTAATCAATGCAGTATTTGTTGTCTTCCGTTACAGCATCGTTGATGTTGCCGTAGGTATCGGTAATAGTGCATTTAACTTCGGCACGCGGATACATAGCCTGTAATTTTTCCGCATTAGCGGCAATTTCAGCTTTGCGTTCTTCGTAACGCTTTTTGTTGTGGTCGCGGATATCGAGTACCACGGTTGCGTAAGTATCGTTGCTGGTAATGCTCTTGGTCCAGATATAACCTTCCGTGCCTTCGGTGCATTCCGGTGTCTGGGTACGGTCGAACATATTTACAAGGTCAACGGCAAGCAGCGTCGGGTTGATAAGCACGCCTTTGGCGCTCATCGGATGCGCGCTGACGCCTTTAATCTGCACAACGGCCGTGCCTGCGTTAAAAGTTTGGTACACGACTTCACCCTGTTCGCAGCAGTCGATAGTGTAAGCAAATTTAACCGGGAATTTGCTGAAGTCAATCTTTTTAGAGCCGCGCAAACCGATTTCTTCGTCCGGAACAAAGGCAACATAAATATCGCCGTGGTAACGCCCTTCGGCAACCAAGGTTTCCAGCGCAACCATGATATTGGCAATGGCAGCTTTGTTGTCTGCGCCCAAAACGCTCGTGCCATCGGTAAAAACAATATCCTGGCCGATGTATTTATCAAGTTCAGGATGCTCTGCAACGCGGCACCAGATGTCTTTTTCCTTGTTAAGGCATACATCGCCGCCCTGATAGTTTTTAACAACCTGCGGGTGGATTTCGGGCGACATGTTAATGTCAATGGTGTCAAGATGTGCGCACCAGCCTACTGGGGGCACTTCTTTGGTGCAGCCTTCCGGCAGGTGTGCAGGCAGCTTGCCCGTCAGTACGGAATATTCGCTGATTTGTAAATCAACAAGCCCCAGTTCTGCCAAATCCTGTTTTAAAAGTTCTGCCAAACGGCGCTGGCCTTCACTGGTCGGAACATTCTGTTCGGCAGCGTTGCTCTGGCTGCTGACTGCAACATAACGCAAAAATCTTTGTAATAATTTTTCCTGCATAATTTATTATGCCTCCTTAAATTTACATTCGGCGCGGATATACATAATCGGCCTGGAAGCCCAGAGGAATATCGAACCACCAGAAGAAATACAGCATAAAGGTCAGCGCAACAAGAAGCGTAATGGTGTACGGCAGCATCA
Organism: Phascolarctobacterium sp.; assembly: GCA_003150755.1. Lineage (GTDB taxonomy): Bacteria > Bacillota > Negativicutes > Acidaminococcales > Acidaminococcaceae > Fusicatenibacter_A. The sequence continues at coordinate 83,882 of QAMT01000005.1, forward strand.
TAGAGCTGAGCGTGCCGATACCGGCTTCTTTAACGTACTTCTGGCAGTACAGGATAATCAGAGGATAAAATGCAAACATCGGCGTAACTACGTTAACAGCACTGTCGCTGACACGGTAAGCAGCCTGGGTCAGCTCCGGCGCAATGCCGACAGCCATCAGCATCGGTACAAAAATCGGGGCCAGAATTGCCCATTTTGCAGATGCCGAAGTAATGATAAGGTTAAGCAAACCAACAAAAACGATAATGCCAAAAATTGTAATCTGCGGAGGCAGCGCCAGGGATTTTAAAAATTCAGCGCCGGAAACCGCCAGCAAAACGCCGATATTAGAAGCGCCGAACGCATAAAGGAACTGCGCCGCAAAGAAGTAGAATACAACCATCTGCACCAGCGTTTTGGTGATTTCTTCCATGGCAGCGGTTACATCTTTAGGAGAACGGAACTTGCCGCACAAAATACCGTAAACAAGGCCGACAGCCGCAGCAAAAATAAAGATTATCGCAACAATGGACTGCATAATCGGCGCCTGGAAGCTGGCAATTTCGCCGTTAGGCGCACGCAGCAGCGAATCCTGCGGATAAAGCGCTGCAAAAAGGCCCACAATCATCAAAACCAATACGCCGGTAGCAATCATAAACGCACGGTTTTCTTTAGGGGTAATATCCGTATTGTTTTCGTTGCCAAGGTCAAGGTCATCCGGCAGCGGATAGGTTTTCCACAGCCACGGTTCAACAACCTTTTCGGTTACCCACCAGCAGGAAGCAATTACCAAAAAGGTAGAACCAAAAGCATAAAAATAATTGCAAAGTACGTTTACCTGATAAGTCGGGTCGATAATCTGCGCCGCACTTTGCGTAAAGCCTTGGATTACCGGGTCAATAGCAGACGGCGTATAGTTTGCAGAAAACGCACCGGCAATACCGGCAAAGGATGCCGCAACACCGGACAGCGGATGCTTGCCGGTTGCATAAAACATATAAGCCGCAATCGGGATAATGATAACATAACCGGTATCCGGTCCGAGATGGCTGACCATGCCTGCCAGAATAACTACCGGTGTAATTAAAAACTTAGGCGTAACGGACAGCAGTTTTTTAAGGCCGGTGTTGATATAGCCAGAGCCATCTGCAATGCCGATACCGAGCGTAGCGACGATAACCATCGTCAGCGGCGGGAAATTAGCATAGTTTGTTACCATTTTGCTCATCAAAGTAACAAGCTCCTTGCCGCTCAGCATGTTGTTTACTACAATCTGTTTACCGGTTGCCGGATGCACATAGTCAAAACTTATCTGCGACAATATGGCAGAAACCACGCACACAATAACAAAAGCACCGATAAAAAGGATGGTAATATCCGGAATTTTATTGCCCACACGTTCAATTAAACCCAGTATGCCACCCATCTGCTCTTTCTTTTTAGTTTCTTCCAAATAAAAGCGCCTCCTTTATTTAAGCCACAAAAAGCAATACCCCAAAAGCCAGCCTTTCTGACCTTTGGGGTACACTAATGGCTTTGTAATAACATACAATAATAAATTTACAACGAAGACAGCATATCGTCAACATATTTTTTAATTTTTTCAAGTTTTTTGCGGATATCCTTAACTTTTCCGCTGTCACGCGCCACAACCTGTTCAATTTTGGTGCGGTGCTGCAAATAAGTGCGCTCAAGTGTCTTCATGTAATCGCGCAAAGCTGCAACCTCAGGCACATCGCTGACAACCTCGGAGGCCGTTACCGACCAGTTGCTGCCGGTAATGGTTACGCTGTCGCCGTACTGCGGAATGTACGCCGCCGTGCCAATGCGTTTTTGCAGTTCGCCTGCAAATTCCATCGCCGCGTCAATTTCGCCGTGCGTTACAAAAAAGGCCTTAGGTTTCTGCGTCATTTTGCCGTACCACGCTAAAAACTGTTCCTTATCGGCATGGGCCGAAAAGCCCTTCATGTTATAAATATGCGCGTTAACGCGGATATCCTCGCCCATAATTTTTACCTGGCGCACGCCTTCAATCAGCTTGCGGCCAAGGCAGCCTTCCGCCTGATAGCCGGCAATGATGACGCTGCTGTCCTCACGCCAGAGGTTATGTTTCAAGTGGTGCAGAATACGTCCGGCATCGCACATGCCGCTGGCCGAAAGGATTATTTTAGTGCCGGGGGTTTCGTTAATCATGCGCGATTCCTGCGCTGTTGCCGTAAAATGCAGCTGCTTCATCGAAAGCAGATGTTTGCCCTGCATTTCGTAAATGGCGCGTGCCTCATCGTCAAACTCCTGCGGGTTGCCCAGCACAATCTGCGTTGCCTTGTTAGCCATCGGGCTGTCGATATAAATCGGAATGTCGCTTGAAATTTTACCCTCGTGTGCAAGTTTCTGAAAATAATACAGCAGCACCTGGGTACGCCCCACGGCAAAGGCCGGAATAATAATATTGCCGCCGCGCTCTGCCGTAGAATTCACAATTTCCGCCAGTTCTGCGGCCTTATCATAAACTTTGTGGACGCGGTTGCCGTAGGTCGATTCCGTCACGATAAAATCAGCACCGGCAAGCTGCTCGGGGTCTTCTATTATCGGCGCACCCGGCTGACCGACATCGCCGGTGAAAATCATTTTAGTTTTTTCGCCGTTTTCCTCAGCAAAAATTTCCACCATCGCAGACCCGATAATATGCCCGGCTACCTTAAATTTTGCCTTAATACCGGGGATAACGTCAAACTCTTCGTCAAAATCACGCACAACAAAATTTTTCAGCGACGCATAGGCTTCATCAACCGTATACAGCGGCTTTACAAACTTACGGCCGGCACGCAGACCCTTACGGTTGGCAAACTCTGCGTCCGATTCGTGGATATGCGCGCTATCGGGCAGCAGTATGCCGCACAGCTCCAGCGTGGTTTTGGTGCAGTATACCGGGCCTTTGTACCCCTGAGCAACCAGCTTCGGTATCAGCCCGCTGTGGTCAATATGCGCATGTGTCAATACAACAGCGTCAATCTCGCCGGGGTTAAAAACAAAATCACGCTCGTTAAAAGCGTTAATCAGTTTTGAGCCCTGAAACATACCGCAATCCACCAACATTTTTTTGCCGCCGGTTTCCAAAAGATAGCATGAACCTGTTACCATCCTTGTGGCACCCAAAAATGTAATCTTCATCGTCACGCCCCCTCTTTCAGTGGAACTTAATATATTTATATATTCTGCAAAAGATAAACTTTCCCTGCTTTAAATTTTTGAACTGCTGCAACAAAAAAGCCTGCGTTTTTACGCAAGCCTTGTAATTTTTGTTTTATTGTATTTTAACAGTTCCGCCGCTGTTATCTCCGGCGCAAGGTTGGAGCCTATCGGGTGGTAATATTCAGAATAAATGCCGTGGTAATCGCTGCCGCCGGTGCAGAACAAGCCGTACTGCTTGGCAGATTCGCGCACAACTTTGTGCCAGTAGGCACCGTGTACCGGGTGCATAAGTTCTATGCCCCAAAGCCCTGCCGCTTTCAGTTCCGGCAGGCTGTCAAAGTTGTTCTGCTGCCCAGGATGCGCCAGCACAGCCACGCCGCCGCAGTCTGTTATCGCGCGTACCGCGTCTGCCGCCGCTGCGTACTTAATGCCAAAATCTCCCGGCCCGCCGCCGTGAAAAATATGGTGGTACACATGCCCGAATATTTTTTCATCCTGCCCGCTGTCAGACAAATAACGCAGTATATGCTTTTTAAAAATATATTTGTGTGTATATGGTAAAACATCTTCTGCCGTTATTTTATAACCCAGTTTTTGCAAAAGCTCTATTTTTTGCAGTGAGTTTTCATGCCGCGCTTCTGCAATGGGCCGGCACAAAGCGTCAATAGCGTCCGATGTCTTAAAATCATAGCCCAGGATATGCACCTTTTTGCCTGTGCGGTAATCGCGTGCCGATATTTCCACGCCAGGCAGCACCTTGACGCCATAATTTTTACCAAGCTCAATGCTTCTTTGCCAGCCTTCCGTTGTATCGTGTTCTGTAAACGCTAAAACCTCAATGCCGCAGGCAGCAGCTTTGCGCAAAATCGCCGTGCGGCTGTCGCTGCCGTCCGAAAATTCCGAATGGATATGTAAATCTGCCTTCATACTTGTATCAGTTCCCTTACGCTAACCTTTCCTTTATCTTACAAAACGCAGGCGCTAACTGCAAGCATTACGGCACATCTTTTACCAATGTTTTACCTGGCGGCGTTTGTTTAATCAAAGCCTAAAACAGCTTAATCTCTTTTTAACAAAATAACCGGCCGCACTATGCAGCCGGTTGGTATATTATTTATTTAGCCCCTTACCTGCCCGTTGCCGGTAATAAGGTATTTATAACTTGTAAGTTCAGGCAAAGCCATCGGTCCGCGGGCATGCAGTTTTTGCGTGCTGATACCGATTTCTGCGCCGAAGCCGAACTCAAAGCCATCCGTAAAGCGGGTAGACGCATTGACATATACTGCCGCCGCGTCCACGCAATCCTGAAATTTACGCGCCGCATTATAATCTTCGGTCACAATACATTCAGAATGTTTGGTACTGTATTTAGCAATATGCGCCAGAGCTTCATCAATACTGTCCACAATTTTTACGGACAGGCGCAAATCGCCGTACTCTGTCGCCCAGTCTTCTTCCGTTGCAGGCTGCACGCGCTCGTCAAACTCCTGCGTTGCCTGGCAGCCAAAAATCTGCACGCCAGCTTTAAAATATTCGTCCAGCATCTGCGGCAAAAACTTACCGGCAATATCCTTATGCACCAGCAATGTTTCCATAGCATTGCAAACAGAAGGACGCTGCACCTTGGCATTAAAGGCAATTTTGCGCGCCATAGCGCAGTCCGCAGCAGCATCGACATAAGTATGGCATACGCCGCTGCCGGTTTCAATAACGGGCACGGTTGCGTTTTGCACAACGGCTTTAATCAGCCCTGCGCCGCCGCGCGGAATAACTACATCGACATAATCGTTCATTTTAATAAGCGCCGTTACCGCAGTGCGGTCAGTCGTATCAATAAACTGAATTGCGCCCTGCGGGATACCTGCTGCTTCCGCCGCTTCCGTCAGCACGCCTGCTACCGCAAGGTTAGACTGCATTGCTTCGCTGCCGCCTTTTAATACAACGGCATTGCCGGATTTAAGGCATAGCCCAATAGCGTCCGCCGTTACATTGGGGCGCGCTTCGTAAATAATGCCGATAACGCCCAGCGGTACGCGCACCTTGGTAATTTTAAGCCCGTTGGCAAGGGTCTGCCCGCCGATGACGTTGCCAACAGGGTCGGGCAGTGCAGCAACCTGCTTCAGCCCTTCTGCCATACCGGCAATACGCTCCGGTGTCAGGCGCAGCCTGTCCTGCATGGATTCGCGCATGCCGTTTTCTTTGGCAGCCTGCATATCCTTATCATTGGCTTCAATAATTAAATCAGTCTTTGCCAATAGCGCATCTGCCATAGCCAGCAGCGCCTTGTTTTTTACAGCCGCCGATACTACTGCCAGCGCACCTGCCGCGTTATGGGCAGCTTCGGCCTTAGCCTTTACCAAATCAAAAGTAGTCATCACAACAGCCCCCTTAATTTAAAATTACCAAATCATCGCGGTGAATAACCTCGTCATAATTTTTATGCCCGAGAATTTTTTCTATTTCGTAGGTTTTGCAGCCCTTGATTTGCTGCAGTTCGTCCGAAGAATAATGGCACAGCCCGCGTGCAAGTTCAAAACCGTCCTGCGTTACTACACTTACAGTATTGCCTGCTTCAAAATTGCCTTCAACTTTTGTAATACCGGCAGGCAAAATACTGCACCCGCCTGCTTTTTTAACCGCTTTTACGCAGCCGTCATCGACAACAATCCTGCCCATAATGCGTGCGCCAAAGGCCAGCCAGCGTTTGCGGAACTGCAAGCGGTTCTCTTTGGAAGCAAACAGTGTGCCGATTTCCTCGCCATTTAAAATGCGGGCGATAACGTCTTTTTCGCTGCCGCTGGCAATTACCATGTTGATACCGGAACTGGTTGCGTTTTTGGCAGCCTGTAATTTAGTAAACATGCCGCCCGTGCCGACGCTGCTGCCTGCACCGCCTGCCAGCGCTTCAACCTCCGGCGTAATTTCATCAATCTGGCTGATGAGCGTTGCTTCCGGGTGCGTCTGCGGATTTGCGGTATAAAGCCCTTCCACGTCCGACAGGATAATTACCAGGTCCGCGTCCGTAATGCCGGCAACAAGTGCCGACATATTGTCGTTGTCGCCGATTTTAAGTTCATCCAGCGCCACTACATCATTTTCGTTGACGATAGGTATAACGCCGTTTTTCAAAAGTTCCATAAAAGTGTTGCGCGCATTAGTGTAACGGTGCCTGTCCACCGTTTCCATTTTGGTTAAAAGCACCTGCGCCACAATCTGCCCGTATTCGGCAAAAAACTTTTCGTAGGTGTGCATCAAAATGCCCTGCCCTATTGCGGCAGCGGCTTGTTTGCCGGGTATGGTACGTGGTTTTTCCGGCAGCCCCAAGCGGTCAACGCCCACAGCCACAGCTCCGGACGTTACCAAAATCATCTGGCGGCCCTGGTTCTGCAAATCAGACATCTCGCGCGCCAGCCTGTCAATACGCCCAAAATCACGCTTACCGTTTTGGTGCGTAATTGTGCTGCTGCCAACCTTAACAACAACTCGTTTTGCCTTTTTTAAATCAGACCGTTGTAATACCATACCCCTCACCTCATTAGTATTCTTTAAATTCAAACACCATGTCGCGGATGCGCACCGTCTGCCCTTCAACAATGCCGGCTTCTTTCAAGGCATCGTCAATTTTCAGGCTCTTCCAGATAAGCTGGAAACGATACAATGCTTCGTCATTGTCAAAATTCGTCATTGCTACAAGGCGTTCGATATTTTTGCCGCGTACTTCAAAATCAGTATCGTTGCCGGGCACGATTTCAAAGCTGTCCGGGTCAATTTCTTCTACCAGATTGCTTTCATCGTCCTCATCTTCCGGCACAAAGTCCTGCAGCATTTCGTAAGCCTTGTACATCAAAGCCTGCAAGCCTTCGCCGGAAGCCGCCGATACCGGCATAATCTCAAAGCCTTTGGCTTCCACATATTCTTTTACGCGCTCAAAGTTTTCCTTGCCTTCCGGCAGGTCCATTTTATTGGCAACCACAAGCTGCCTGCGGCGCGCCAGCTTATCGCTGTATTCTTTAAGTTCAAAATTGATTTTTTCAAAATCGTCAATCGGGTCGCGCCCGTCCGTGCCGGATACGTCAAGCACATGCAGCAGGACTTTGGTGCGTTCTACATGGCGCAAAAAGTCATAACCAAGGCCAACGCCCTGATGAGCGCCTTCGATAAGGCCCGGGATATCTGCCAGCACAAAACTGCGCTCGGTATCGATGCGTACCACGCCCAAAACCGGGGTCAGCGTGGTAAAATGGTAAGCCGCAATTTCCGGCCTTGCCGCCGATACCTGGGCAATAATGCTGCTTTTGCCTACGCTGGGGTAACCTACAAGGCCAACATCCGCCAGCAGTTTAAGCTCCAGTTTAACCCAGCGGTTTTCGCCCGGCTCGCCTTTTTCGGCAAACGTCGGCGCACGGTTGGTCGCCGTAGCATAGCAGGCATTGCCCTTGCCGCCGCGTCCGCCCTTGGCAACAACGTATTCCTGGCCGTCCTCAACCAGATCAGCCAGGCGCACGCCCGTTGCATCGTCGCGCACCAGCGTGCCCATCGGCACCTTTACAATAACGTCATCGGCCCTGTGGCCCGTGCAGTTGCTGTTGCCGCCCTGCCCGCCGCGTTTGGCCACAAATTTACGTTTATAACGGAAGTCAATCAGCGTGTTCAGATTTTTGTCCGCGCGCAGGATTACACTGCCGCCGCGTCCGCCGTTGCCGCCGTTCGGGCCGCCCTTTTCTACAAATTTTTCCCTGCGGAAGCTGCTCATGCCGTCTCCGCCAGCACCAGCTTCCACATAAATTCTTGCTCTGTCAATAAACATTATAAAATCTCCTGTATCCAAGGCAAACTAATGCCAATTATATACTATTATTATACCCCAAGCCTGCTAACTTAGGCAAATCATTTGCCGTGCAGCCACTCCGCCAGAAGCTGCGAAGCAAACATGCCCAGCTTTTTATAAGTAGCTATCGTCGGGTGGATGCCGTCAAAATACGCTGCCTGCAATTCCCTGTCGCTCAAACCAACAGCATCCTGCAAATCCAGCAAAAATACTTTGCCTTCAAGCTCCAGCTTGATGCGCCGGCGCAATAGCTCTATCTGCGCATTGTAGTCGTCATCCGCTGCAAACAGCGGCAAAACGATTGCCAGCGGCCATTTTTTAGCGGTGCAGTATTCCAGCGCCTGCTTTAAATCGTCAATAATAAACCCCTGCGGGCGGCGGTTTAAAATATCGTTAGCGCCTCCCCACAGCAAAATGCCTTCCGTGCGCTCCGGCAGATACATATTTTTCAGGCGGTACACAATATCATCGCAGCAATCGCCGCATACGCCGTAGTTAAGCATTGTTACACCGGTTTCCGCCTGCACCTCCGCAATCCACGATTCCTTCGGGCCATACGGAAAACCAAAAATCAAAGAATCGCCAAAACAGGCAACTGTACGCATAGTTTTTCTCCTTTAATCAGTCTGCTTGCGTGCTTTCTTATTAACTTAAATTTTACCAAATTTCCTGTCTTTTTTCGATTATAAATCGAAAAACTTTCTGCTTTTTGTAATTTTATCTACTGCTAGCCGAAGAACTTTCTGTTTTTTAGTTTTATAGGCTATCAAGCGGTAAAATTTTAAAGGTTATTTTCAAACGTCTTTTGCAGTTCTTCAATAAAACGCGCGGCAATCGGCGTAAAAACCTGCCGTTTTTTCCAGATGATAAACATTTCCGTACCCAGTTCCGGCTGCAAAGGACGGAATACCAATCCGCTTGCCGGGCTTGTATCGACAAGATGCGCAAAAGTCAATAAATAGCCCAGCCCTTCACGCGCAAAAACCGAAGCATTATACGCAAGGCGGAACGAACCTTCCAGCGTAAGCTGATTGATTTTATCGCCGCACCACCGCTGCAAATCGTTATGCCAGCCCTGCTCCGAGCAAAACAGCGGCAACCCGATAAGGTCATCAAAAGCGATATATTCTTTAGCTGCAAGTGCGCTGCCCGCCGGCATAACCAGCCCCCATTTATCGCCCTCCGGCATTTTCAGTACATTGTATTTTACATAATCCGGCGCTTCCACAATAACGGCAAAATCAAGCAGCCCCTTGTCCAGTTTTTCTGTAACCTGCTCCGTATCGCCGCTGGTAATATGATAATGAAAGGCAGGGTAACGCTTTTTAAAATTTTTGATAACGCCTGCCAGGTGCCGCATCTGATACGATTCTGCACAGCCGAAATAAATATTGCCGCCGATAACGTCATCCATGGCAGAAAACTCTGCCGTTATTTTATCGGCCATAGCCAGCAAATCTTCGGCGCGCTTGCGCAGCAGCATGCCTTCTTCCGTCAGCTCAATAGAAAAACTGTGGCGGATAAACAGTTTTTTGCCAAGTTCTTCTTCCAAACCTTTTAACTGCTTGGAGAGCGTAGACTGCGAAATGTGCAGCCGTTCAGCCGTTTTGGACATGTTTTCTTCACGCGCGGTTTCCAAAAAATAGCGCAGGGTTCTTATTTCCATAACATTAACCTCCGCTTTTATTATAGCATGAATTGAATTTATTTCATATCATGATATGATTTTTAACCATTAGCGCATTCATACGCTGCACGCTATAATAAAAACAGAAACGAGGTACAGAAAATGAAACAGTTAAGCATCTCCGACTATGCACGCGAACTGCAGGAGCTTGGCTGCACCGGCGAAACTGCTGCGGAAATTTTAAATCTGCTAAGGCAGAACCAATACGAAGCCGCATCAGCACTGCTGAAACGCCATAAGCAGCAGCTTCTCGCCGAGCTGCATAACGCCGGGCAAAAGGTAGACCTGCTGGATTTTCTGCTCTACCAGATTAAAAACCATCCCCACAACGATTAACGAAAGGATGACAAGCATGAAAAAGAAACTTTTACCTCTTTTAGGCCTGTCGCTGCTGCTTTGCACCGGCCTTGGCACCGCTTACGCGGACAGCGCCGCACAAAACGCAGCACCGGCAAATATCAGCGCCAGCACAGAAAGGACAGATTTGAAAATGGCACCGAAAGAACAGCTTAATTTAACTAAAGAATGGGACAAAACCTTTGCCCAGAGCGATAAAGTAAACCACAGCAAAGTAACCTTTGTCAACCGCTACGGCATTACGCTGGCAGCAGATATGTATGTACCCAAAAATGCAGAAGGGAAACTGCCTGCCATTGCAGTCTGCGGCCCTTTCGGCGCAGTTAAGGAGCAGGCTTCCGGCCTTTATGCGCAAACCATGGCAGAACGCGGCTTTTTAACCATCGCGTTTGACCCTTCCTTTACCGGTGAAAGCGGCGGCCACCCGCGTTATATGGCTTCGCCCGACATTAACACCGAAGATTTTCAGGCTGCCATTGACTTTTTAAGCACCAACGAAATGGTTGACCCCGACAAAATCGGCATCATCGGTATTTGCGGCTGGGGCGGCATGGCACTAAACACTGCGGCGCTTGACACACGCATTAAAGCAACCAGCGCTATTACCATGTATGACATGGCGCGTGTAAACACCAACGGTTATTTTGACAGTGAAAATACCGCCGATGCGCGCTACGCCAAACGCCAGGCACTTAACGCCCAGCGCACGGCAGACTATAAAAACGGCAGCTATACCCTTGCCGGCGGTGTTGTTGACCCGCTGCCTGCTGACGCACCGTTTTTTGTTAAGGATTATTACGATTATTACAAAACCGAGCGCGGTTATCATCCTCGTTCCTTAAACTCCAACGGCGGCTGGAATGTAATCGGCTGCATTAGCTTTTTAAATCAGCCCATACTTGCCTACACCAACGAAATCCGCAGCGCCGTGCTGATTATCCACGGCGAAAAGGCACATAGCTGCTACTTCAGCCGCGATGCTTATAAAAATATGATTGACGGCAACCCCTACACCGATAACAAAGAACTGATGATTATCCCCAATGCCGTACACACCGATTTATATGACGGCGGCGATAAAAACTACATTCCGTTTGATAAACTTGAAAGCTTCTTTAAAAAATATTTAAAATAAGCCTGGTAAAGTTAAAAGCCTGCTTCAAACCAATGAAGCAGGCTTTTTGCATATAAAGCTGTTTTTATTTTACAGCAATTACTTCAATCTCGCACAGCACGCCTTTAGGAATTGCCTTTACTGCAACACAGCTGCGTGCCGGTTTGCCGGTAAAGTATTTGGCATAAACTTCGTTAAATGCGGCAAAATCAGCCATGTCTGCCAAAAAGCAGGTAGTTTTGACTACATTGGTATAATCAAGGCCTGCTTCTGCTAAAATAGCGCCGACGTTTTTGCAGCTTTGTTCTGCCTGGGCTGTAATGCCTTCCGGCACTTCACCGGTTGCCGGGTCAACAGGAATCTGCCCCGAGGCAAAAATAAAATTGCCAACTTCCATTGCCTGAGAATACGGCCCGATAGCGGCAGGCGCTTTTTCGGTATTGATAACTTTCATCTTGAACCCTCCTAACAAAAATCTTTATTTAAAGTATATCAGCAAAATGCTTTTTATGCAAAACTGCTTTGCCCGGGAAATAAAACAGCCGCCGTTTGCCGCGGCGGCCAAAGCAGCACGGCGCACCCCAACGCATGCTGCAAGAGGAATAGAGAATGAGCATTTGAGAATATAAATGAACTGATATTTTAAATTCAACCAATATTCCGCCCTGCAAAAGAACAAGTAAGCTAAAAACCCGTCTTTCCAAAAACGGAAAGACGGGTTCAAATGTTATTCAATCAAAGGGCCCTGCCACTCTCACATAACAAAGCCGGTTGGTGAGTAAACATCTCCTTCCTGTCTCCCGCAGGTCAAGCAGTGATGCTTATACAGGCTGCGCGCTCGGCTTCGGCTTTTATTGCCGTTACGGCGACGGGATCGCATCGGATTTGCACCGATAAACATTTAAACAAATTTCGTACCTGTACGAAATATTGATTTGTTGCCCTAATTATAACTATTCCTAATAACGTTGTCAAGCCTTTTGGTAAAAATTTACCGTTTTTATTTTTGCGTTAACAGTTACTATTTAGGTTTTATTTATCTTTAAAATACCACATCAAACCAAAAGGAACTGTAACATTTAAAATAATCATGCGCACCAGCTGATAGGTTAAAATTATCGAAACATTTTCGCCCATGCTCATGCCTGCCAGGCACATTTCGGCAATGCCGCCGGGAGCCATGGCTAAAAAGGCAGTAATGATAGAAAAGCCATAAATACCGGACAGATAATAAGCCATGCCAATGCTGACTGCAATGATAATTAGAATGCCGGTAATGATAAACGGCATCAGTTTGGCAGTTTCTTTAATGCGCACTGGGTCAAGCAGCATACCCATGTAAAGGCCGATGCTTATTTGCGCTACCATCATCAGCGGGTCGGGCACAGGCTGCAAATTACCAAAAAAGTAAGAGCAGGCCGAAGCCGCCAGAATCGGCCCGAGCAGGCGCGGCGTAGGTACATGCAGCTTTTCAAGCACAAATGCGCCCACTGCTGCAATCGGCACAAGCCACAGCCAGCTATGCCCGGCTACCGTCTCCGGCAGTAAAACCGTGTCTTTAATTTCTGCACCAAGGCCATGCACCACCAAAAACGGCACAATTATTATCGCGCCCATCAGACGCAGCGTCTGCATTACCATTACTGCACTGAAATCAACGCGCGGGTCGCTTTCGCTCATCAAAAGCATCTGCGTCATACCGCCGGGCAAACAACCCATAACGCAGCTTTGCAAATTGGCATAGCTGTGGCGCGATGTCCACCAGGCAATTATAACGCTTGCGCCTACGCTGACAAACGTCGCCTCAAACACGCCAAACGCCTGCAAGGAAAGTTCGTGCAGCGTATCTGCCGTAAAATTGCGTCCGATTCCGTAACCAGCAACGCACAGGCCAAGCTCACGCCACTGACGCGGCCAGTAAACATCTGCCCCGGCAATTTTAAAAAGCATGGCAGATAAAATGCCGCCCAGCAAAAACGGTATCGGCACAGCCATATACTCAAACAGCATGCCTATAAGCATTGCCAGCCCGAACATTATAAATTGCCTTACATGCAGCATGATATAAGTATTGCCCATAGCGACCAACTCCACACAACAAACAAGGCTTTGGGAATTTTATCAGTGGTTTTCCAAAGCAGCCATAATACGGTTGATAAGCTCGCTGCGCATAGTGTTCTGCGTAACGGAATATGTCATTATGCGGCTGTCGTCAAGCCCAAGCTCGCGTTTAAACAGCGCCTTTTGCGCCAGCGCCGCATTTTTGGAAAGCTTATCAGCCTTCGTTAAAACAATCTGTACATTCAATCCGCAGCCAAGCAGCCAATGATAGCACTCCATGTCGCTTTCCATCGGCTTATGCCGGATATCAATCAGCTGGCAAACCATCGCCAGATTATCCGAAGCTGACAGGTATTTGCTGATAAAACCGGACCACAAATCCTTATTGGATTTGCCGGTTTTGGCAAATCCGTAGCCTGGCAAATCAACCAGATAGAACTGTGCTGTTTCAGCGCCGCCTTCTACCGTGCGTTTGGCATCCAGCATATAGTAGTTGATAGTCTGTGTTTTGCCCGGTGTTGCACTGACACGCGCCAGCCCATTGCGGCGGCACAGCGAGTTAATCAGCGACGACTTGCCGACGTTGCTGCGCCCGATAAACGCCGCTTCAATCAGCTGCGGCGACGGGTACTGCTCTGCCTTTACAGCCGATGTAACAAAGCTTGCGCGTATTATGTCCCAAACTCCTTTATTCATCGCGTTCAATCCTCCAATGCTATTTTTAACACCTCGTCCATATGTTTAACAGGTATAAAATTCATTTTTTCACGTACATTTTCCGGCAATTCTTCCAAATCCTGCACATTTTTGGCAGGCATAATAATCGTTTTCACGCCATAACGGTGCGCCGCCAAAAACTTTTCTTTAATGCCGCCTACCGGAAGCACCCTGCCGGAAAGCGTAATTTCGCCGGTCATGGCAATATCCTTTTTAACCTTGCGTCCGGTCAACGCCGATACCATTGCCGTTACCATCGTAATACCGGCCGAAGGCCCGTCTTTAGGTATTGCACCCTCCGGCAAATGGATGTGAATATCAGTGGTTTCATAAAAATCCTTCGCCAGCCCAAGCTCATCCGCACGGGTGCGGATATAGGTATAGCCCGCCTGCGCTGATTCCTTCATTACATCGCCAAGCTGACCGGTTAAAACAAGATGCCCTTTGCCCTTGCAGGCAACAACTTCTACCTTTAAAAGCTCGCCGCCGACGCGCGTCCAGGCAAGGCCCGTGCAGATACCGACAGCAGCCTCAAGGCTTACATCATCTTCAAGGTAAATAATTTTTCCAAGATATTTATGCAGGTTTTTAGCCGTTACCTTAGCGCTTTTAGCCTCGCCGTTAACGATGCGGTGCGCGGTTTTGCGGCAAACAGCTGCAATTTTGCGTTCAAGGTTGCGCACACCTGCCTCGCGCGTATAGCCGCGGATAATCATGCGCAGCGCGTCCTCCGTAATCGTCAGCGTTTTGGCGCTTAAACCATTGTTATGGCGTTCTTTCGGCAGCAGGTGCAACTCTGCAATTTTAACCTTTTCATCCTCTGTATAGCTCGAAAGCTGTACAACTTCCATGCGGTCCAGAAGCGCAGGCGGAATGGTTTCCACCGTGTTGGCGGTAACAATCCAGAACACCTGCGACAGGTCAAACGGAAGCTCGACATAATGGTCGCTGAAAGTATTGTTCTGCTCCGGGTCAAGCACTTCAAGCAAGGCAGAAGCAGGGTCGCCGCGGAAATCGGACGACATTTTGTCAACTTCGTCCAGCAAAAATACCGGATTCATCACGCCGCAGGTCTGCATACCATGAATAATACGCCCCGGCATAGCGCCGATATAAGTACGGCGGTGTCCGCGGATTTCGGCTTCATCATGCACGCCGCCCAGCGACATACGTGTAAATTTGCGGTCAATCGCACGGGCAACGGACTGCGCCAGCGAAGTTTTGCCAACACCCGGAGGACCGACAAGGCACAAAATAGGCCCTTTGCCGCTCTTAGTCAGTGCGCGCACGGCAAGGTATTCCAAAATGCGCTCTTTGACTTTTTCCAGGCCGTAATGGTCTTTATTCAGAATCTTTTCGGCGTGTTTCAAATCAAAATTGTCCTTGCCGTAAATGCCCCACGGCAAAGCCAGCAGCGTATCAATATAGTTGCGGATAACGCCGCCTTCCGCCATCATCGGAGGCATTTTATACAAACGTTCAAGCTCTTTGTTAATCTTTTCCGTAACCTCGGGCGGCAGGCTGCGCCCTTCCATCTGCTTTCTGTATTCATCAACCTCGGCCTGGCGTTCGTCGCCGTCGCCAAGTTCCTTGTTGATTACCTTAATCTGCTCGCGCAGATAATATTCACGCTGGTTCTTTTCAATCTGTTTGCGCACTTCCTGCGCGATATTTT
The DNA here is from genome assembly GCA_003150755.1 of Phascolarctobacterium sp. Lineage (GTDB taxonomy): Bacteria > Bacillota > Negativicutes > Acidaminococcales > Acidaminococcaceae > Fusicatenibacter_A. Next base: position 99,492 of record QAMT01000005.1, read on the forward strand.
TTTCAAGCTCGGCAATTTCCAGTTCTTTGCACAAAAAGCCGTACAACTTCTGCATACGCTCTTTAACATTGGCCAGTTCCAGCAGTTCTTCCTTTTCGTCGATGCTGATGGTTAAGTACCCGGCGATAATATCGGCAATTTCTCCGGCAGTAGTGATGCTTTTAAAATTGAGCATAACCTCCGTCGTTACTTTTTTGCCGGTAATCAGCCATTTTTCAAAACTTTGCAAAAGCACACGGCGCATAGCTTCGGTTTCGGCGTTTTCTTCCGGCTCAATGCTCTCAAAGGGCAGCACAAAACCTTCCAGATATGTATCCTTAAACGGTGCGTCGATAACAGAAGTAAGCTCTACGCGGTTCAAACCCTGAATCAGAATACGCAAAGCCCCGCTCGGCAGCTTCAAAAGCTGTTTTATTTCGGCAACAACGCCAAAGCCGTACAAATCATCGCGCTTCGGGTCAGCCGTTTCGGCATCGCGCTGCGTAACAAGCAGTATTTTTTTATCAAGCTGCATTGCAGCGTTAACCGCATTTATAGATTTATCCCTGCCGACATCAAGGTTTACCGTCATCCCCGGGAAAACGATAATCCCCCTCAATGCCAGCAGCGGCATTAATTTTCCTGATGCTTCCATTTTATATTAGCATCCCCCTATGGTAAAAATAGTCAAAGTACTGGGCTTCTTCTACTAATTGTATCACAAAAGCCCTCATAAAACCAAAAAGGGGAAGGAAATTTTCCCTCCCCCGTTATTTTAATTTCAGCCGGCTGCCACAATCATTTTCGGCTCCGCATGGTTGCGGATAGAATCAGCCGTTACAATACATTTTACAACATCGCTGCGCGAAGGCACTTCGTACATTACGTTGCGCATTACCGATTCGATAATGGCACGCAAGCCGCGTGCGCCAGCACTGCGTTTCAGAGCTTCTTCAGCAATAGCATCCAGCGCTTCCGGTTCAAATTCCAGCTCTACATTATCCATCGCCAGGAAATGCTGATACTGTTTAACCAGTGCATTTTTAGGCTCCTGCAAAATCTTAATCAAAGCTGCCTTGTCAAGCGCCTCCAGTGTTACAACTACCGGCAGGCGGCCTGCAAATTCCGGTATTAAACCAAATTTCATCAAATCTTCCGGCAATACCTTTTTAAAGGTATCAGTCAGGCTGATTTCATCTTTGGTTTTAATATCGGCGCCAAAGCCCAGATTTTTTTTGCCGGTGCGTGCGCTGATAATGTTTTCCAAACCGTCAAATGCACCGCCGCAGATAAACAGGATATTGGTTGTGTCAATCTGCAAAAATTCCTGATGCGGATGCTTGCGCCCGCCCTGCGGCGGCACATTGGCAACTGTGCCTTCAAGAATTTTCAGCAAGGCCTGCTGTACGCCTTCGCCCGATACGTCGCGGGTAATGGACGGATTTTCGGACTTGCGGGAAATCTTATCAATCTCGTCGATGTAGATAATGCCGCGCTGGGCACGTTCAATATCATAATCGGCATTCTGGATAAGACGCAGCAGGATGTTTTCTACGTCCTCGCCGACATAACCGGCTTCGGTAAGAGCGGTTGCATCGGCAATGGCAAACGGAACCTGCAAAATCTTGGCCAAAGTCTGCGCCAGCAGGGTTTTGCCGCTGCCGGTCGGACCCAGCATTAAAATGTTGGATTTTTGCAGTTCCACGTCTCTTTCAGTTCCTGCGTGGTTCAGTTCGTAATCAATGCGTTTATAATGGTTGTAAACGGCAACGGCAAGGGTTTTTTTAGCTTCTTCCTGGCCGATGACGTATTCATCCAGAATAGCTTTAATTTCCCTGGGTTTGGGCAGCTCGGCAATATCTGCGTGCTGCACTGCTCTTGCCCGCATTTCTTCTTCAAGCATTTCATTGCAGAGTTTTATGCACTCATCGCAAATAAACAAATCACCTTCGCCAAGCACTTTGCTGAACATTTTGCTGACCTGCGCTTCGCGTTTGCCGCAAAAAGAACAAACCGGGCTATCGTGGTGATTGTCCCCACCGAATTTCATTTTAAAAATCTCCTTAAAGCCTTTATTTTTCATTTGCAGGCTGCTTACGCGATACAACCTCGTCAATCAGGCCATATTCCTTGGCCTGCTGGCTGGTCATGTAGTTATCACGGTCGGTATCCTGCGCAATCTTTTCTTTTGTCTGTCCGGTATGGCGGGCAAGGATGCCGTTCATCTCGTCACGCACACGCAAAATTTCACGCGCGGTAATTTCAATTTCGGAAGCCTGGCCCTGTACGCCGCCCAGCGGCTGATGAATCATCACTCTGGAATACGGCAGGGCAAAACGTTTGCCCGGAGTACCGGCAGCCAGAAGCACGGATGCCATGCTGGCAGCCATGCCCATGCAGATTGTAGAAACATCAGGCTTTATATACTGCATTGTGTCATAAATCGCCAGTCCGGCGCTTACGCTGCCGCCCGGGCTGTTGATATAGAGATGGATATCCTTATCGGGGTCTTCCGACTCTAAAAAGAGCAGCTGGGCGATAACGAGATTGGCCATAGTATCATCTATTTCGCCGGTAACAAAAACTATTCTGTCCTTCAGAAGGCGGGAATATATATCGTAAGAGCGTTCACCGCGGTTGGACTGTTCTACAACTATTGGCACATAATTCATTATTGTCACACCCCTTTTCTGTGGTCTGTCCAGCGTTATTATTTAGCGCTGTCAATGATTACATGGGCAGCTTTGCGGCGCAGGATGTTTGCGAGCAGAAGGCCCATGGTGCCGTTGGATTTAATGATTTTCTTAACGTCTTCAAGAGTTGCGCCATGCTGAGAAGCAATAGCGGAAAGTTCCTTGTCAACGTCTTCCATGGAAACCTGGATGTTTTCAGCTTTGGCAACTGCATCCAGAACGAGGTCGGTTTTTACGTTTTCAACAGCAGCGTCATGCTGGCGTTCACGGAGCTGTTTCATGTCGATGCCGCTGTACTGCATGTACTGGTCAAGGGTCAGTTTGCGTGCTTCCAGGCTCATGCGCATTTCGTCAATCATCTGGGTAATGCGGTCTTCAATCATGATTTCCGGAACTTCAAATTCTGCATTGGCAACAGCAAGGTCAATCAAAGCTTTTTCATAAGCAATTTTGGCATTGTTTTCTGCTGCTTTCTGCATGCGTTCTTTATAGCTTGCCCTTAATTCTTCAACGGTTTTGCAGTCGCTGTTTGCAGCTACATATTCGTCGGTCAGTTCAGGCAGTTCTTTACGTTTTACGTCCTGTACGTTTACTTTGAAGATAGCCTGTTTGCCGGCCAGTTCTTTAACAAAGTATTCTTCCGGGAAGGTTACGTCAACATCGGTGGAATCACCTTTTTTAAGGCCTACGAGCTGGTCTTCAAAGCCAGGGATAAAGGAGTTGGAACCAACTTCAAGAGGATAGCCCTTGCCTTCGCCGCCGCTGAACGGTTCGCCGTCAACGGTACCTGCAAAGTCGATAATTGCAAAATCGCCTTTAGCGATAACAGCGCCTTCTTCAGCTTCTACCATTTTTGCATGGCGGTTGCGCAGGCCCTGTACCTGTTCTTCAACTGCTTCGTCGGTAACTTCAACAGCTTCTTTTTCTACATGCAGTTCTTTGTAATCGCCCAGTTTAACTTCCGGTTTAAGGGTTACTTTAATGGTAAGTTCCATATCTTTGTTTTCTTCAAATACAGAGCTGTCTACTTTCGGGTCGGAAACCGGAATGAGTTTTTCCTGTTCCAGGGCTTCGGTATAGCACTGGTTGGCAACCAGTTCAAAAGCCTCTTGTTTTACAGCTTCTTTGCCGTAGTGCATTTCGATAACATTGCGGGGGGCTTTGCCTTTACGGAAGCCGGGGATATTTACCTGGCCTGCAATTTTTGCAACGGCTTTTTTGAAGCCCTTGTTTACTTCCTCAACGGGCAAAGTGATTTTAAGAGTTGCGTCGTTGCCGACTCTTTCTACTGTTACGTTCATTAATAAATCCTCCCTTAATTATATGTGCTGATTATTACAGCGTGTTGTTTGCATCGGTTTTAATTGTTAAAATGCAGCTGTTTACACACATTGCTCATAATATAATATCACAACAAAAGGTACTTGACAAGAATTTTACTGCTATTCCTGCAATTATGCCGCTGTTTTTGAAAGAATAAATTAAAAACCCGGCAGTAAACTGCCGGGCTGAAATTTCATGGAGCGGAAAACGAGGCTCGAACTCGCGACCCCCACCTTGGCAAGGTGGTGCTCTACCACTGAGCTATTTCCGCGTCTCTCAACAACGAAGTTAATTATAGCGTACAAATATCGCTTTGTCAACACTTTTTTATAAATTTTTTAGAAAATCCCCAAAACAATCTGGCTGATATTTTTGGAATGGTCCGAAACACGTTTCAGGTTGATTAAAATTTCCATCATCATAAACCCTGCCACCGGGTCGCAGCGTTTTTCGTTAAGGCGCACAATATGGTTTTTACGGATTTCCTTCTGTGCTTTTTTAACCTCGCGGCAAATGTCCCAGGCTTCCTGCGCCAGTTGTTTATCGTTGTTTTCCAGCGCTTCTATCGCCTTGCCGCTGGCATCAAGCACCAGCTTGCCAAGGTGCCGCAGTTCATTTTTGGCTTCTTCACTGAACTTAACATCGTTTTCAAACATACGCCGCGCATCTTTGGCCAGCGCTTCCCCGTGGTCGCCAATACGTTCAATGTCCGTGCAGGCGTGCAATAAGCGCGTATGCTCTGCCGAAAGCGCGCCGCCCATTTCCTTTTCGCTCATTTTGGTCAGGTAGCGGGTAATGTCTTCTTCAAGGGCATCAACAACCGGCTCGTGCTCCAGCACATATTTAATTTTAGCTTCGTCCTTATCTTCCAAAGCAGCCAGGCCTACTTCCACATTGTGGCGCGCCATGTTGCCCATGCGTACAATTTCTTTAACTGCAAGCCCGATAGCAATGGACGGAGTTGCCAGCATTTTTTCATCAAGAAATACCGGTTTCAGGGAAATAATTTCGCTCTTGCCGGGCAGAAGTTTTTCGATAAATTTGATATATAAACCGGTAAACGGCATGAACAGCATGGTATTAACTACATTAAATGCTGTGTGCGCGTTGGCTATCTGGCGGGCAATATCGCCCTCCGGCGAAATAGCCAGCACCAATTTAATGAAAAGGCCCATAAAAGTAATAAAGATAATGCTGCCGATAAAATTGAACATTACATGCGCCAGTGCTACACGTTTTGCAGTAATGTTAGCGCGCAGGGATGCCAGTACCGCCGTGATGCAGGTGCCGATATTATCACCTAAAAGCACAGGTATTGCGCCTTCCAGCGGAATCAGGCCCTGGTTGGCGATTGCAATCAGCACGCCGATTGTCGCGCTGCTGGACTGAATAATCATCGTCATTACAAGGCCGACGCAGACGCCTAAAATCGGATTATCCGAGAAGCGGCCTATAAAATCAATAAAACCCTGGTATTCGCGCAGCGGCATAACAGAATCACTCATCATATCCATGCCCAGCATCAATATGCCGAAACCGAGAATAACCTGCCCGATATATTTGCCGCGCTGGCGTTTTGCCAAAAGCTGCACTGCAAAACCAATTGCCAGAAACAGCGTAATATAATCAGTCAGCTTAAAGGCAATAAGCTGCGCCGTCATGGTTGTGCCGATATTGGCGCCCATTACAACGCCAAAGGCCTGTTTTAAATTCATCAGCCCGGCATTTACAAAGCCTACCGTCATTACCGTCGTTGCGCTGCTGGATTGCAAAATGCCTGTTACCACCGCGCCAAGCGCCACGGCAACAATCAAAACACCGGTCAGTTTTTCCAGTATTTTTTGCAGCTTTTCTCCGGCGGCGCGCTGCAGACCTTCGCCCATCAGCTGCATGCCGTAAAGGAATAATGCAAGTCCGCCTAAAAATCCAAAAAAGTAAACCATAAGTCCTCCCTGTCTTGTCGTTTTACTTAGTTTTTACTTATATTTTACATTTATTATACAGGATTTTAGGGCATCGGTACAGATAAATTTAAAGTTTTTGTAAACAAATTAACAAAAAGGCCCTGCACATTTGCAGAGCCTTTAAAATATAAATTTTTAACTATGCTTCTTTGGCAGTTTTATAATGTTTAGCCTTCCACTGTTCAAATTCCATATAAACAACAGGCACAACAAGCAGCGTTAAAAGTGTCGATGTTATAAGGCCGCCAACCAGTACCACGCCCATCGACTGGCGCAGTTCCGCGCCTTCGCCGATGCCCATTGCAATCGGCAGCATGCCGAGAATGGTTGACAGCGTTGTCATCAATATCGGGCGCAGACGCAGCGAGCAGGCTTCCAGCGTTGCCGAGCGTATATCAAGCCCTTTTTCGCGCTGCTGATTGGCATAGTCTATCAATAAAATTGCGTTTTTGGTTACCAGGCCCAGCAGCATGGTAAAACCAATCATACTCATCATGTTGGCCGTCTGACCCGCCATTAAAAGGCCAAGCACCGCGCCCACAACGGCAAACGGCAGCGACGCCATGATAATAAGCGGCTGGCTGAAGCTTTCAAACTGCGCCGCCAGAACCATGTAAACAACTACAACCGCCAGCACAATTGCCTTGACGATTTCGTTAAACGAACGCGCCATTGTATCTGCTTCGCCAATCAGTTTATAGTTATAGCCCTGCGGCAGGTTCATGCCCGGTATCAGTTCAGTTTCAATCTTGCGGATAAGTTCGCCCGGCGAAGTACCGACCGTATTGGCATAAACTACAATCTGGCGCTGTTTGTCCTCGCGTTCTATACGGGTCGGGCCGCTGCCCAGCGTTATATCGGCAATATCGCCCAGGCGGATAAACTGGCCGTCCGGTGACGATACGCGCAAATTTTTAACGTCGTTGATATCCGTGCGCTCGCTTTGCGGCAGCTGCAAAATAATATCGTAGTCGTTATCACCGATAGTAAAACTGTTATCCGTGCTTTTGCCCATAAAGGCCATTTCCACAACTTCACCGACGGAATAAGAATCAAGCCCCAGCAGGCTGGCACGCGCCTGGTCAAGACGGATTAAAATTTCCGGCTGCTCGTCAGAGTCAGAAATATCGACGTCCGTCGCGCCCGGCACCTTACGCACCAAATCGGCAAGTTCCAGCGCATATTCCTTCAGCTGTTTAATATCAGTACCGCGCAGGCCAACCTGTACCGGACGGCTGTCACCGCGCCCGCGGCCCTGATTGGATACAACTGTGACGCTTAAACCTTCAACATTATGCGCATCGGCGCGCAAATCGTCCATAATCTGCTGCATGCTGCGCTCACGCTCGTTAGATGGTATAAGGCGTATATCAATCGAGCCCTGGTTTACCGGGTTACGCCCGTTGCCGATATTCAAAGCCGCAATCTTTACCTCCGGCATACTGGTAATTGCCTGCTGCAGCGGCGTTGCCAGCTCAACAGTTTTTTCCATGCTCGTGCCGATAGGCGCTTTGAATTTAACGCTGAACTCGCCCGAATCATACGTCGGCTGGTATTCCGTGCCGACAAACGGCAACAGCACAATATTTAACGCCAGCGAGATAAAGCCCGCCGCGATAACCTTTTTCGGATTATTCAGCGCTGCTTCCATAATGCCGCTGTACAAATCACGGAAAATCTGAAAGCCGTTTTCAAATTTATCCAGCGCCAGCTGCAAATATTTGTTGCGGTGGCTTTCGCCCGGCTTTTCTTCCTTAATCCAGTAAGCTGAAACCATCGGCGTCAGCGAAAACGCTACCAATGTAGAAAACGCAATGGCAAAGGCAACTGTTAAGCCAAACTGCTTAAAATACTGGCCGATAATTTCGCCCATGCTGCCGACCGGCACAAACACCGCCATCAGCGACAGCGACGTTGCAAGTATTGCCAGGGAAATTTCTTCTGTCGCTTCCTTAGCCGCCACAAAAGGCGTTTTGCCCATTTCGATATGACGGAAAATGTTTTCGATAACTACAATAGCATCATCTATCAAAATACCAACCGCCAGGCTGAGCGCCATCAGCGACATGTTGTTCAGCGTAAAATCCATAGCCTTCATCATAAAGAAGGTAGCTATTATTGATGTCGGTATGCACAGACCGCCGATAACCGTAGCGCGGAAATTGCCCAAAAACATATAGGTTATAAACAGCGCCAGCGCTCCGCCGAAGAATATCGTGTTCCACACATCGGCGATATTTTCGCGCACATAGGTAGATTGGTCGCGCACGATGTCAACTTTGATGTCCGGCGGAATAACACGCTGCTTTAGTTCTTCCATTTTTGCGTTAACGCGGTCGGTAACGTCAACCGTGTTGGTCTTGGATTGCTTGCGTACAAAGGTCATAACGCAGGGCACGCCGTTGGCGCTGGCAAAAGTGTCCTCGTCCTCCCAGCCGTCAATAACGTCCGCCACGTCGCCGATGTACACAGCTTTGCCGTTATGGTTGGCAATAACAACTTTTTTTACATCGTCAATGTTGTTATATTTGCCGATGGTGCGCACGGTAATTTCCATATCGTGGTTTTTAGCCTTGCCGCCCGGCGTGTTGTAGTTTTCGTCATCAACTTTGTTCAGCAAATCCTGAAACGAAATGCCGTACTCCATCAGTTTGTCAGGCTTCGCCACAAGGCGGATAACGCGCTGGCTGGCGCCTACTGCCGTTACTTCGGCAACACCTTCAACCATCTGCATTTCGTCAAGAATGTTGTCTTCAATCAAACGGCGTATTTCACCGCGGCTGCGCGATTCTGACGAAAAGGTGTAAGCAACGATGGACTGCGAGGTCAAATCAACCGTTTGCACAACCGGCTCGTCGATATCGTCCGGCAGGCGGTTGCGCACGCTGGCAACCTTCTCGCGCACTTCACTCGCCATATCCTGCGGGTCCACACCCATATTAAATTCCAGTACCGTTTCGCTGTAACCTTCCAGCACGGTACTGGATATTGTTTTGTAGCCTGCAACCTGACTGACGCGGTTTTCTATCGGCTTGGTAATAAGCGTTTCCATTTCCTCCGGCGATGCGCCGTCGTAGGTAACACGCACGCTTACGATAGGCATATCAACGTCAGGGTTAAGGTCAACGCCGATTTCCGGATAGCAGCGGATGCCGAATACTACCAAAAGCAAAATCAGCATGGTAGTAAAAACCGGCCGGCGGATAAATGTACCTATCATAATCAATTACCTGCCTTATCAGTAACTATCCTGCTGCCCTCACGCAGCTTATTGTGCCCTTCGGTTACAATTTCTTCATCTCCGTTAAGTCCGCTTAAAACTTCGGCAATTTTATCATTGGTATAGCCAATGTCAAGCACCTGGCGGCGTACCGTGCCGTCATCGTTGACAACAAAAACTGTTTTCTGGTCGTCTCGCATTACAATGGCAAAAACCGGTATCGTCAGCACGTTTTCCTTCGGCAGCGCCGTTAAACGTACCGTTGCAAAAACGCCCGCCAAAAGCCCTTCCGTATTATCCACGCTCACTTCTGCCGCAAAGGTATGCGCCGGTAAATCCGCCACCGGGGCGATGCGCGTTATTTTACCGATTATTTTATGACCAGCAAAAGCAGGCAAATCAATTTCCGCTTCGTTGCCAACTGCAACACCGCTGATATTTCCTTCCGGAATGTTGATAACAGTTTTTAAAACGCTGATATCCGCCACAGCAAAAAGCGGCGTGCCAGCAGTGGCATAATAACCCTCCTGATGATAGCGTTTGGAAATAATGCCGTCAGCCGGAGCAACAACAACCGTACCTGCCGACTGCGACTCCATAGCCTGCAAAGTGCCCTGCGCCGCATGCAGCTTAGCCTGCGCATTATCGCGCGCAAAAGCGTAATCATCCGCTACCTGCTGCGAAACAGCACCCTGCTCATACAGTTTGCTGTAACGCGCAAGGTCGCGTTCTGCCTTACGCAAATTAGTCTGCGCATCCATATAATTACCACGCGCTTCCAGCAAATTGGCATCCGTGTCGCGCTGCTCCAGTTCCGCCAGCACCTGCCCTTTAACAACGCGGTCGCCCTCGTTAACATAAACGCGCTCCACACGCCCGTCAACCTTGGCAGCCACATCCGCCTGCCATTCCGGGTCAAGGCTGCCGCTGAACTCCAGCTCCGGCACAATCGTCTGACGCTCAGGGCGTGCCGTAACAACACTCACAGCCTGCGTGCGCGACATTCTCTCCGCACGCTCGCGGTCCGCCTGAATATTATCATAAATACGGTAACAAACTATCAAAATAACGGCAACGCAGATTGCCAGCAGTATCTTCATATTCCGGTTATGCAAATCCATTGCTCTACCTCCGCCGATAATTTCTGTTTATCCTGAAAGTATAATTACTTATATTATATAACCTTGCGCCAGCCCTTCGCAACAAAACATTGCACGCTTGTTAAAGCAAGTGTAAATAACTTGTAATTTTTATGCTTGCACTAAAACGCGCGCCAAACTATAATGGCATTGGGAGGAGATATTATGGAAGCCCTGTCACTTTTTGAAAACAACCTGTCACAACCGCTGGCCGCACGCCTGCGCCCGCAAACGCTTGATGAATACGTCGGGCAAACCCACCTTTTAGGCAAAGGCATGGTGCTGCGCCGCCTTATTGAAAGCGACCAGATTTCCTCCATGATTTTCTGGGGCCCGCCGGGCGTCGGCAAAACCACGCTGGCGCGGATTATAGCCAACTCAACCAAAGCAGCCTTTATAGATTTTTCTGCCGTTACCAGCGGCATTAAAGAAATACGCAACGTTATGCAAAAGGCAGAAGACAACCGCCGTTACGGCGAAAAAACTATTGTTTTTGTAGACGAAATACACCGTTTTAACAAAGCGCAGCAGGATGCCTTTTTGCCTTTTGTGGAAAAGGGCAGCATTATTTTAATCGGCGCAACGACGGAAAATCCTTCATTTGAAGTTAACAGCGCACTTTTAAGCCGCTGCAAGGTTTTTGTGCTGCAAGCGCTGCAAACCGGTGAACTTGTTCAGCTTTTAAAACGCGCGCTGACTGATGAAAAAGGCTTCGGCAGCCAGCAGATACAAATTGATGACGAACTTTTGGAAATGATTGCCGTATTTGCCAACGGCGACGCCAGGACAGCGCTTTCGACACTGGAAATGGCGGTGCTGAACGGCGAAGTTGACAGCAGCGGCGCAACAACGGTAACACGCGAAACCTTAGAGCAATGCACATCTAAAAAATCGCTGCTGTATGATAAAACCGGCGAAGAACATTATAACTTGATTTCGGCACTACATAAATCCATGCGCAATTCTGACCCCGATGCCGCTGTTTACTGGCTGGCGCGTATGCTGGAAGCAGGCGAAGATCCGCTTTATATCGCGCGGCGCGTAACACGCTTTGCCAGCGAAGACATCGGCCTGGCCGACCCCAAAGCGCTGGAAATTGCTGTTGCCGCTTATCAGGCCTGCCACTTTATCGGCATGCCGGAATGCAGCGTGCATTTAACGCAGGCCGTTGTGTACATGTCTGTTGCGCCAAAATCCAACGCGCTTTATATGGCTTATGAACACGCTAAAAAGGATGCCGTCAAACAACTGGCTGAACCTGTACCGCTTGTTATACGCAACGCCCCTACCAAACTTATGAAAGAACTGAACTACGGCAAAGGCTACCAATATGCGCACAACACCGAAGAAAAACTGACAAATATGCAATGCCTGCCTGATTCTCTTATTGGCACAACCTATTACCACCCAACCACGCAGGGATTAGAAGCGCGTGTCAAAGCGCGTTTGGAAGAAATAAAACGCTGGAAGAAACAGCATAGCGAAAAATAAATACCTTAAAGTAAAAAATCCAAAGCACTACTTTACGTAATGCTTTGGATTTTTATTTTATAATTACAAACAAAACAACAAAGGATTGTACTGTAAAGCGATGAGCAAAACTGTGGCGGCTCACATCAAAACTTCTTCCTTAATAAGTCCGGCTGCGAAGCCCGGACGGAATCGAAGGAGCCACAGCATTTTGCATCGCTGCAACAGTGCAACCTTTGCTGTTCTTTATTATCTTTATTAAATTAATTATTTCATGCTTATTTTAAAAATAAACCTTTTTATCAACCGGCGCGGTAGATGCTATCAGCTTGCCTTTACGGTAATTGCGCAGCACCGGCACATCGTAATTAAGCGCATCATACCAGTTTTTAGCGTCCAAAATTACAAAGTTAGCGTCTTTGCCTTTGGCAATGCCGTATTCATCACCCAAATGCAAAGTGCGGGCAGCATTTTCCGTAACAAATTTGTAAGAATTGCAAATTTCTTCATAGCCAAGCATGTGCCCGGTGTACAGCCCCATAAATACCTGGTCGCGCATTTTGCCGTTGCCCAGCGGGTTCCACGGGTCAAAAATATCATCAGAGCCAAAAGAAACATTCAAACCTTCGGCTGTAAGCTCTTTTACGCGCGTCATGCTGCGGCGTTTGGGATAGGTATCAACCCTGCCGCCCAAATGCACGTTAACGCAGGGATTAGCCACAAAGTTAATACCGGAAAGTTTAAGCAAACGCATTAAACGAATCATATAAGCGTTGTTGTAACTGTGCATAGCAGTTGTGTGCGATGCCGTTACCATATCGCCCATGCCGGTTTCATAAGCGCGTGCAGCAACCGTTTCCAACCCGCGGGAAGCCTCATCATCAATTTCATCGCAATGCACGTCGATAAGCTTGCCGTATTTTTGCGCCAGTTCAAAACAAATATTCAAAGATTCTACCGAATATTCGCGGGTAAACTCAAAATGCGGAATAGCACCGGCTGCATCAGCGCCCATTTTCAAAGATTCTTCCAAAAGCTCACGCCCATGCGGATAGCTTAAAATTCCGTACTGCGGAAAGGCGACAATCTGAATATCAATGTAATCCTTAACCTCATCACGCAGCTCTAAAATAGCCTGCAACGCAGTCAGTTTAGGGTCGTTAATATCCACGTGAGTGCGCACATACTGAATACCGTTGCCAGCCTGCAAGCGGATAGCCTTATTTACACGCTCTTTAACCTCCTCTTTGGTCAGAAAAGGTTTGTATTCTTCCCAGCGCTGAATGCCTTCAAATAACGTACCGGAAAGATTCCAGTGAGGGCGCCCCGCAGTCAGGCAGGTGTCAAGATGCACATGCGACTCTACAAACGGCGGCAGTACCATTTTACCGGCGCAGTCAGAGATAATTTCTTCGCCGGGCAGCGGTTCTAGCTGGGGTGCAATAGCAGCAAATTTTCCGTCTGTTACGCGGATATCCACCGTTTCAGTGGCGTTAGCCAGATAAAGATTTTGAAGCAGCATAACAAATCCGTCCTTTCTTAAAACCTGTTATTTATCCGAGTTGCCGAACATTCTGCCGATAAAGAAGAATACCGCAGCAACCACCATTGCGTTGATAGCTGCAATACCCCATTGCAGCAGGTTTGCCGCAACCGCACCTACCACAATACCGGCAATATTGAACCAGTTGATAGTGTATTCCTGAAAATCATCCTGGAATTTATTGTGGTTGAAAAAGTAATCCAAAATAACGATAATGCCGATAGGCGGCAGAGCGCAGTTAAGAATGCTCAGCCAGCTTACAAAATTGTAATACAGCCAGATAGCAAGGCCAGTGCCAACGATACCGGAAATCCAGGTCGTCCATTTCATACGGATTTTGGAAATATTGGAAATAGCAAGTCCGCCGGTGTACAGCGCATTATTATTGGTAGTCCAGATATTTGCGCCCAATACAATCAGCGCAGGAATTGCCAAACCCTGGGCAATCATAACATAAAAAATATCATCCTTTCCGGTATAAGCGCCGCCAACAGCGCCAAAACAAAACATCAGCGAGTTGCCTAAAAAGAAAGCGATAACCGTCGTCCATACTGCAATGCTGCTGTTTTTGGCAAAGCGGATAAAGTTAGGGGTAGCTGTACCGCCCGAAATAAACGAACCAATTACATAACCGATGCCGGTAAACAAAGTAATCTGACCGGCAGACTGCGCAAAGATATAAGCCAGGCCGCCGCCTTCAACAGTTGCCGTAACCATCGAATAAACGCCCAAAACAATAATCAGCGGCACCGAAATATAACTTACAATTTCCAAAGCTTTCATGCCGGTAGCAGCGGTAGCCGTCATTAAAAGACCGGCAATAACAGTCAGCGTCCATTCATCCAACCCGATAATCCCGGCAGCCGGAATAGAAAACATTGCTACGCCAACGCCAAACCAGCCAATCTGGGTAAAACCCAAAATAAAAGATGACAGATAAGAACCTTTGCTGCCAAAAGTACGGCGGCACAAAAGGTCCATATTAAGGCCGGTTTTAGAGCCTATAAAAGCCAATATGCCGCAATATGCAGAAAGAATAAAACCGCCAATCAGGCACGCCCACACAAAGCCGGAGAAATCAAGCCCGTTGCCAAGTTTAGCGCCGACACTCATGCTGGCAGAGAAAAACGTAAAGCCCAGCATGACGAAAAACATCTGCCAAAAGCCTTTACGCGCCGAATCAGGCACAGCCTCCAGTGAATAATCAGCATCCACCACAGCAGATGTGTTTTGTTTGGTTTCTTCCATTGATTATTACCACCTTCCCAAAAATAAACCTTACGGGAGCCTCAACGCCCAATATGCAGCAAAATTTTTGCATGCAGCCCCCTTACACACCTAATATACTATATCATCACAACAGCAGCTTGTCTACCTGTTATAATATATAAAATTATCCATTTTTTAATCTTCAATTTTTATATTTTCAAAACGACTTTTTAGCGCTTCAAGTGCGTTTCAAGCTGTTTTTAGCATTAGCTGAAAACCACTTCGTTACCCTGGATAGTGCGCTAAAACAACAAAAAAGCCGTAACCACAAACGTGATTACGACTACTGTTGCTAATCCTATATCTCTGCAAACCCGCGCCACATGGGCACTTTAAGGTTTACTGAAAATTTTTAAATGGTGCGGTTGGTGGGATTTGAACCCACACGGGTCTCCCCGCCACCCCCTCAAGATGGTGCGTCTGCCGTTCCGCCACAACCGCATTGGGGTAAAACGTTATAAAATTAAAATGGTGCGGTAGAGAGGATTTGAACCTCCACGGGGTTGCCCCCACTAGCTCCTGAGGCTAGCGCGTCTGCCGTTCCGCCACTACCGCGTCAACATTGATAATTATAGCGCTTAAACAAGCATCTGTCAATAGTTTTTTATCTTATTTTTATAAAAAAGATAATATTTGTCGCGGTCACGTAAAACTTTTTTTACATATTCGCGCGTATCTGGGTAAGGAATGTCCTCGATACGGTTAAAAGCATAGTCCCAGCCGTTTTCCTGCATCCACGCGCGCGTGTTACCGCGCCCTGCGTTATAGGCAATCATCATCAGCACCCAGTTGCGCTGAAACTCATATTCAAGCTCACCAAGATACCAACAGCCAAGGCGCACATTATATTCCGGCGTATGCAGCGCATCAAGGTCAAAGTAGCCCAGCCCCATCTGGCTTGCAATCCACTGGCCGGTTTCCGGCATTATCTGCATCAGCCCAACCGCACCTGCGTGCGATACTGCCTCCGTATCAAAGCCGCTTTCATTTTTTATTACCGCAGCAACCAAAAACGGGTCAATTTTATTTTTAGAACTGTATTCCAAAATTTCTTCCTGATACGGCCACATATAAACAAAGCGCATCTGCACCGCTTCGCTGTTCCATATTTTCAGGCAGCCTTCACCGATGATGAAAAACGCAACGGCAACCATCAAAAGTTTTACTGTCCATCTGTCCAGCAGCTTTTTCTTTTTGCGTCTTGCCAAGCCACTACTCCTCCGACGTAATTTTTTTCCATGCTGCGGCAACAGCTTTTTCCGTTTCGCCAAAAGTGCCGCTGTTATCAATTACAAGGTCTGCATAGGCGCGTTTTTCTTCAAGCGTCATCTGCGCCGCAATGCGCGCCTTAACTTCTTCGCGCGTCATGTTGCTGCGCGCCATGGCACGCTCTATCTGCGTTTCGCTGTCAACAGCAACAAGCCATACCACGTCTACCTTTTTATGCCAGCCGCATTCAATCAACAGCGGCACGTCAAGCACTGCTGCAGGCAGGTTTTTGCTGCGGCAATCAGCCACAAAACTTTGCGCCGCTGCCAGCACATTTTTATGGATAATTCCTTCCAACTTTTTCAGTGCTTCTTTATCATGAAAAACAAGTTCCGCCATTTTCGGGCGGTTAAGCTCGCCGCCGTCCGTCAAATATTCCAGCCCGAAGGCTGCGGCAATTTCATTCAGCGCCGCACGACCGCGCGCCACAACGGCACGGCTTTCGGCGTCGGCGTCAAACACCGGCGCACCAAGGCTGCGCAGCAAATTTGCTATTGTGCTTTTTCCGGAAGCAATGCCCCCGGTTAACCCTATTACCTTCATTTTTTCACCGTTATTTCTGGCAGTGCGGGCAATAAGTTGTGCCGCGTCCGCCTACTTTTGTGCCTACAAGCTCACCGCCGCATATTTTGCAGCACAGGCCTTTGCGCCCATATACCAAAAGATGGTTCTGGTTGTCGCCCTTGTTGCCTTCGCCGTCCTTATAATCGCGGAAAGTTGTGCCGCGGTTGGCAATTCCCTGCGCAATTACCTTGTTGATAGCGTCATGCAGCTTGTCAATTTCTGCGTCCGTCAGCGTATTAGCCGTGCGCATCGGCAAAATGCCGGATAACGCCAGACATTCATCAGCATAAATATTGCCAAGTCCCGCAATAAATGTCTGCTCCAAAATCAGCGTTTTAATCGGTTTTCTGCTTTTTTTGATAACCGGCCGCATATATTCAGCGGTAAAACCTTCACTTAAAGGCTCCGGCCCAAGCGTTTCGTACCCTTCAATATAAGCGTCGTTATTTGTTACAAGGTACAGCGTGCCAAAGGTGCGGATATCGTTAAACCACATAGTCACGCCGTCCGTCAGCTCGAATTTAATTTTTGCATAAGGCGGTGCAGGCTTGTCCGCAGGCTGTGCAACCAGGCTGCCAGTCATGCGTAAATGCACAATCAGCTTTTGGTTAGCACCGGTTTTAAGCACCAGGTACTTTCCGCGGCGGCCTACATCTTCAATCGTCCTGCCGGTTAAGCCTTTAATAAAGCCTTCTGGCGATGGATGTTTAATCAGCCTGTCGAGATAAACTTCTACCTTTTTTATTGTTTTGCCCTTGATATGCGGCAGCAAGGTTTTACGAACCTGCTCCACCTCCGGCATTTCCGGCATGATAACTCCCCCTATTTAGCGTCTGCCCAGTTTTTGCCGTAGTTTACATCGGCAATCAGCGGCACAGACAGTTTAACCGCGCTTTCCATAGTTTGTTTTACAAGCGTGCCGACTTCCTCGCGTTCTGCTTCCGTTACTTCCAGCAAAAGTTCGTCGTGAACCTGCAAAAGGATGCGGCTCTTGTACTTGCCTTCTTCCAGCACCTTCTGCACATTAACCATGGCAATTTTTATGATGTCCGCCGCTGTTCCCTGTATCGGCGTATTGATGGCAGTGCGCTCTGCAAAGCCGCGCAAATTAAAGTTGCGGCTGTTGATATCCGGCAGGTAACGCCTGCGCCCGAACAAAGTCTGCACATAGCCGTCCCTGCGCGCCTGCGCCACCATATCTTCCATATATTTTTTTACGCCAGTATAGCGTTCAAAATAACTATCAATATATTTGCCCGCTTCCTTACGGCTGATATCAAGCTGTTTGGCAAGCCCAAAATCACTGATGCCGTACACAATGCCAAAATTTACGGCTTTGGCGCGCGTGCGCATTGTGCCAGTAACTTCATCAAGCGGCACGCCAAAAACCTCCGCCGCCGTGCGTGCGTGTACATCCTGCCCATGCAGAAAAGATTCCAAAAGCAACTTATCCTGCGCAATATGCGCCAAAACACGCAGTTCAACCTGAGAATAATCGCAGCTTAAAAGGTAGTCATACCCTTCGCCCGGAATAAAAATCTCGCGGATTTTTTTGCCCAATTCCGTGCGCGTAGGTATATTCTGCAAATTCGGGTCGGTACTGCTAAGCCTGCCCGTTACCGTTACAAGCTGCTGAAAATGCGTATGTATGCGCCCTGTTTTGGCATTTATCAGCGGGCGCATCCCTTCAAGATAGGTAGAATGCAGCTTCGTCAGTTTGCGGTGTTCCAAAATTGTGCGCACCAGCGGATGCTCATTTCTCAGCTGCTCTAAAACTGATACGTCAGTAGAATAGCCGGTTTTCGTTTTTTTGATTACCGGCAGGCCCAGCTTTTCAAAAAGCACCACGCCAAGCTGTTTGGTAGATTTTAAATTAAATTCTTCACCAGCCTGCTCCACTGCCATAATTTCCAGCGCGGCAATCTGCGCCGACATTTCTTTGGTAAGCGCATCAAGCAAAGCAACATCCGGCTTAATGCCGGCAAGTTCCATTTTGGCAAGCGTGCGCGCCAACGGCAGCTCCATTTCTTCATATAATTTTATTTGTTCGTGTTCATTTAATTTAGCGCGCAAAACAGGCACAAGCTCTGCCACCGACTTGCACTCCTGCGCAAAAGCGCGCGGCAAATATGCTTCTGCCAATGCTTTAATGCTGTAATCGCTGCGTCCCGGGTCAATCAAATAAGCAGCAATAGCAACATCATCCGTTATCCCCTTAGCTTCCACGCCAAGGCACAACGCCGTTTTTATAACCACCTTGCTGTCGCAGCAGGCCTTAGTGCTATCTGCATCTGCCAGCCAGTTATACAGCTCCTGCCAGCCTGCACCGCCGCGCTTAAACACATACACGCGCCCATCGCATAAAAGTTCCACGCGTTCAAAATATAAATCCGGCAGGCTGCCGCCAGGCTGTACGCAAAAGGCCGTAATATCCCGCCTTGCGGCGATAAGTTTAAACAAAACTGCTGCCTCATCGTCAGTTTTAATAACTTCTTCCGGCAATGCTTCCGGTTTTTCTTCAATTTCTTCGCCAAACAGGCTGAAATCGCCGTCCGGCGCACCCATAACGGCATTAAAGCGGTCATACATATTGCGGAATTCCAAATCCTGCAAAAGTGTGCGTGCTTCCGGCTTTAAGGCTCGCAGTTCGTAATTTTTCAAATCCGTATCAACCGGCACATCAGTAAAAATAGTTGCCAACTTTTTAGAAAGCAGCGCCGATTCTTTATTGTTCAAAATTTTTTCGCGCAAGGCCTTGCCGCTGATTTTATCCGCGTTTTCCAGCACGTTTTCTACCGTACCGTATTCGCCAATCAGCTTTAGCGCAGTTTTAGGGCCGACGCCAGGAATACCGGGAATATTATCCGAATTATCGCCCATCAGGCCTTTAAGGTCAATAAGCTGTTTGGGCGCAAGGCCTTCGTAATCTTCCGCAAAGACTTCGGGCGTATAAATTTTAAGGTCAGAAATGCCGCGTTTGGTAAAATATACGCTTGTGCGCGCGTCCAAAAGCTGTAATTCATCGCGGTCGCCGGTTACGATGATAACGTCAGCCTCCTGCGGAGCATGCACGGCAAAAGTGCCTATAATATCGTCTGCCTCGTAATTATCAAGTTCCAGCACAGCAATATCCATTGCCTCAAGCACCTTGCGCGCCAGCGGAAACTGTTCCGAAAGCTCACTCGGCGTTGGCTTGCGCTGGCCTTTATAATCAGCATACATCTCTGTGCGGAAAGTTTTGCGGCTCTTATCAAACGCTACCGCCAGCCATTTAGGCTGAACATCCGCCAACAGGCGCAAAAGCATATTGCAAAAGCCGTACACAGCGCCCGTATGCACGCCGCTTTTTGTTGTAAGCTGCGGCAGCGCAAAAAACGCACGGTGAATAAGGCTGCTGCCATCTATTACTAAAAATTTATCTGCCATAACGTCACCTTTCGTAAATCACTATAATAGTATATTATACCACACACCAGTTCATTGGTAAAATACGCGGCACAGCAAAAAGCCTCTTTGCACAAAATATGCAAAGAGGCACTATTAAAAATTTTTATTTAATTGTTTGATAAAAATTTTTACTGCTCCTGGCCGTGATATGCTTCAGCGCGGTTGATGGCGCAAAGGATGCCCTGAATTGCTGCCACGTTGATATTGCTGTTGATGCCGACGCCGAAGATATGTCCGTTGCCGGGTACTTTCAGTTCGATATAGCAAATACCAAGCGCGTCACTGCCGCGGCTAATTGCGTGTTCGTGGTAGTTTACAAATTCGTAGCCTGTAACGCCGATGCTGGAGATTGCCTGGAAGAAGCTGTCAATCGGGCCATTGCCGCTGCCGACAATCATTTTGATTGCGCCGCTGTCGTTAATGTAGCCCTCAAAGCGCGTTTCTGTCGTGCCGTCCAGCTCGCGCAGTTCCGTAAAACGGTGCTGCAGCAAGGTATATTTGCCTTTAAAGTCAAGATATTCTTTATTGAACAGTTCTACAATCTGGTCTTCTTTCAGTTCGTCGCCGTAAGCATCGCTGGCCGCTTTGACGATTGCGCCAAATTCCGGATGCATTTCTTTCGGCAGGCGGTAACCGCAGGCATGCTCCAGCACAAAGGCTGCGCCGCCCTTGCCTGACTGGCTGTTAATACGGATAACAGGTTCGTATTCGCGGTTGATGTCCGCCGGGTTGATAGGCAGGTACGGAACTTCCCAATACGGAGTTTCAGAAGTTTCCATATATTCAAAGCCTTTGCGGATAGCATCCTGATGTGAACCGGAAAAGGCGGTAAAGGCCAGTTCGCCTGCATAGGGCTGGCGTTCGTGCACGTGCATTTTGGTGCATTGTTCGTAAACTTTTTTGATTTCCAGAATATTGGTAAAGTCAAGCTCCGGGTCAACGCCCTGCGTAAACATATTCAGCGCAACAGTCACAAGGTCCAGGTTGCCGGTACGCTCGCCGTTGCCGAACAATGTGCCTTCAACACGCTCTGCGCCTGCCATAATGGCAAGTTCTGCCGATGCAACTGCCGTACCGCGGTCGTTATGCGGATGGATGCTGACAATCGCCGCTTCGCGGTTATGCAGATGCTTGCAGAAATATTCAATCTGGTCGGCATAGGTGTTAGGCGTAGACATTTCCACAGTAGAGGGCAGGTTTAAAATTACCGGGTTTTCTTTGGTTGCGCCCAGTTCGCGCATAACTTCTTCGCAGATGCGGATGGAAAAATCAATTTCCGTACCGGTAAAGCTTTCCGGAGAATATTCATAGCGGATATTCATGCCGCTTTTGGCAACTTCTTCTTCCGTAAGCTGGCGGATAAGGCGTGCGCCTTCAACGGCGATATCCACGATGCCGTCCATATCCTTTTTAAATACAACCTTGCGCTGCAAAGTGCTGGTAGAATTGTAAAAATGTATAATAACGTTTTTAGCGCCTTTTACGGCTTCAAAAGTTTTTTTGATAAGTTCGGGGCGGGCCTGAACCAAAACCTGCACGGTAACATCGTCCGGAATGTAATTGCCTTCAATCAAAGTACGCAGAATTTCATATTCCGTATCGGATGCAGACGGAAAACCTACTTCAATTTCTTTAAAGCCGATATCAACCAGTGTTTTAAATAAGAGCAGTTTCTCATCAAGCTGCATAGGCGTAACCAGGGCCTGGTTGCCGTCGCGCAAATCGACGCTGCACCAGACCGGCGCTTTAGTAATAACCTTGTCCGGCCATTCGCGGTTTGTCATTTTTACAGGTGTAAAAGGGATGTACTTTTTGTTGGCATGCTGCATTTTAAATAACCTCCGTTCTTTTTTCTGAGCGGAGAAACAAAAATCCCCGCTCCCTACAATAAAGCATAGGGGCGGGGAATAATTCCACGCGGTACCACCCTAATTCAGCCGCCGCAGCGGCCCTCAGCAGCCTCTAACAAGGCCCGGCTTCATAACGCTGCCACACGTCCGGCCCTACATATCAGGCTGGCAACTCCGGGATGAGCTATACATAAACTTTAGCCGCTGCCTTGCACCAACCGGCAGTTCTCTGAAGGCTTTAGGGTTTATCTTATTCCCTTCACAGTCTTTAAGGTGAAAATTTTTCAGCTGTTACAAATTATTATAAATAATCAGCGTTTTTCTGTCAAGAGCGTTAATCCTGTTTTTGAATGCTGGCTTTGGATTTACTTACAGAATAAATCGTTTCTACCGCTACCAGTACGGAAAGAATAACAAGGATTACGGAAACAACCGGCACTGCGGGATGACCAAGACCGAGTACCCAGCCGTCATAAATGCTTAAGAACAATGCCCAGTTGGACATGAAGAACATCAGCACTGCCGGAATGCAGGCTGCCATCCAAACTTTGGAATTGCGGCGGGTGTTGTACAGCCAGATGCTGATGCCAATCAGCGCCAGCGCCGCCAAAAGCTGGTTGGATGCACCAAAGGTGTTCCAGAAGGTTTTCCACGCTGGGATAACATTGCCTTTGGCGTCCGTCATAGTCTGGAAGATAAAGAAGATAGGCACTGCGGAAGTAAGCGCCGTACCGAGGATTTTACCTTTCATATCGCGCCAGCCGGTAAGTTCTTCGATAACATAACGGCCCAGGCGGGTGCAGACATCAAGTGTATCATAAACAAAGGTTGTAAACGCCATCAGGCCAAAGCTGATGCCGAAAGCAGCCGGAATACCGATAAGTTCCATAAAGCTGCCGATGCCCATAGCGTAAATAAAGTTCGGCGCTTTGGTGATAAGTTCGGAATCTTTTGCCAGAATCATTACGCAAACAATGGATACAACTGCAACCATGCCTTCAAGCAGCATTGCGCCGTAGCCGATAGCAGTAGCGTCGGTTTCCTTAGCCAGCTGCTTGCTGCTGGTGCCGGAAGAAACAAGTGCATGGAAACCGGAGCACGCGCCGCAGGCGATGGTAATAAACAGTATCGGGAACATCGGCGTCCAGAAATGCTCGCCCAGGCTGCCGTCAGGATTAAGATTGGTGAAAGCAGGATAGTTGATTTCGTAACCGCCGAACATAATACCGATAGCGGCAACAACGAGGGCAATATACAGGAAGTATCCGCCCAGTGCGCCGCGCGGCTGCAATAACAGCCACATCGGCATCATAGCCGCAACCAGGCAGTAAACCAAAATAAGTACGCCCCAAACCTTCTGCGCCGTAGCAGGGTCAGCAACAGGCAGGCTCAGCGGAATGGACTGGCCGGCCCAGATAGCAACGCCAACAAGCGGCAGGAAGATGCACACTGCCAAGCCTTCTTTCAATCCGCCGAAGCGCATTAAAAGGCCCATAACAATCGGCAGTGCCAGATACATGGCAGACGAGCTTGCAATGCCTGCGCCGGAAACAACCTCGCCGTTTTCGAGCGTTACGTTGCCGACAAAGCTCGACGCGGTAATATCGGTAAACGCTACAATAACGTAAACAAGCGTAATCCATACAAATATCATAAACAAAATCCACGCGCGCTGCGATACGTTAAGACGCACAACTTCGGTAATGGATTTGGCCTTATGGCGCACAGAAGCAACCAAGCTGCCCATATCGTGAATGCCGCCGATAAAAATACAGCCCAGAATTACCCATAACAGCGCAGGCGCCCAGCCATAAATTACCGCAGCAAGGATAGGCCCGTTAATAGGGCCTGCCGCTGCAATGGCCGAAAAGTGCTGGCCCAGCAGCATGCCTTTTTTAGCAGGCACATAGTCCACACCGTCTTCCATTTCTACGGAAGGCACGGGATTTCTGTCATCAAGTTTAAAAACAGTATTTGCAAGAAACTTACCATAGGTAAAATACGCAGCCAATAAAATCAGCGCGCTTGCCACTACAATAAAAAGTACCAATTGCGACTCCTCCCATCATCATGGCTTCGTTGCCATTTTATAAATCATCATCTTCAGCTTCCGTTTCTTCCTGAGGCAGCTGCGTAACCAAAACCTTATCCACGCGCGTGCCGTCCATATCTATAACCTCAAAACGGTAGCCTTCCCACACAAAGTAGTTGCCCGCTTCCGGGATATGCCCGATATTTGTTACCACAAAACCGGCAACGGTGTTATAACCGTTTTTCTCCTCAAACGGCAGTTCCTCAAACTCAAAATAATCCTTAAACTCGCTTACCGGCAGCATGCCGTCAACCAGCCAACTGCCATCATCTCGCTGGACGATTTCCTGTTTGACATCTTCGTCATACGAAGGCAAATCGCCTACCAGATGTTCGATAACGTCCCTCAGCGTTACCATGCCTGCCAGGCCGCCAAATTCGTCCATAACCAGCGCCACCTTGATGCGCTTTACCTTGAACATATCAAGCAGTGTCTGCGTGTGCATGGCTTCCGGCACGTACAGCGGCTGCTGGATATACTTGCGCAAATCGCGCTCGCCGCCGTGCAGCCACGAAGCAAATACCTTTTTGGTATAAACAATGCCCGATACATGCTCCAGGTCATTTTCGGCAACAACAAAGCAGGAGTACATCTTTTCTGACATTTCAGAAAATTGCACATCTGACGAGTCGTTCAAATCCAGCCACTCAATCTTGGTGCGCGGGGTCATAATCTCGCTGACGCGCAAATCATCAAGCGCAAAGACGTTTTCAATCATCATCTGCTCGCGGTCGTCAAACACGCCGTGCTCGCGCCCCTGTTCAATCAAAACGCGCACTTCTTCTTCCGTTACCGGCGGTTCATCATTCGGCTTTACGCCGATAACACGCAGCAGCACCGTGGTAGATACGCTTAAAAAGATTGTCAGCGGGCGGAAAAGCATGATTAAGGTTTTGATGAACCTTGCAAAAAACATGGCGACCTTTTCGGGATTGTTAAGCGCCAGTTTTTTAGGCAGCAGTTCGCCAAGGATAAGGCTTAAATAAGTTACAAGCACAACTACTGCAGTGTACGATACAAACGCTGCGTAAGGCACCATAAACGGTATTTTGCGCAGCAGCACCTCAAGCGGTGCAGCCAGCATTGCGCCGCTGTATACGCCTGTGCCGATGCCGACGAGCGAAATGCCTATCTGCACGGTGGATAAAAACACCGTAGGCTCTTCGGCCAGCCTGGATATATACGCAGCACTTTTGCTGCCTTCCTCTGCCAGCTGTTCCAGGCGGCTTTTGCGCGAAGACACCACCGCCATTTCCAGCATCGACAGTAAACCATTCAATAAAATAAGGACTAAAACAATAATACACTCAAGCACAGACCCAAGAGGATCCATATAACCAACTCCTATTTATACCCCTTATTTAGCCCACACAAGGCTCATCAGGTTGGGGTATTCTTCTGTCAGATGCCTTAAAATTACATCAATAACGGTGTGTACAAGCCTCGGGTCGAAGCTTTCTTCAGTATCGGTCAGGCAGCTGTCCAGGCAGATATCGCCGTTATCGCTGAGATAATATTTGAATACTTTAAATTTACCATTCAAGGCATTGATGTGTTCCAGCACAGCCTTTTTATTTTCATCGTTAATTACGGCTGCGGCCACGCGCACCTGAATCATGGTGTAAATGCTGTCATCGGTTACAACCATTGTCGGCAGCATCTGCCCGCTTACTTCCATATGTGCGCGGTAAACAACGGTATGCAGTTCGTTGTCTACTGCTTCTCTTGCGAAACAGGTAATTTTATTGTCTACTAAAAATTTGTCAAATTGCTCAGCTTTGCTCATTGGATTAAGCCTCCCTAAAATAATAGTTACTAATTATGATACACTATTTAGTTAATTTTGTACAGGTTTTAAATAAATTTAACTAAAAATGTCTATTTGGCGGCAGAAAAAGCGTTATGTATTTAACACACATCCGCTTTACTCCGGCAGTCCGTACATTACGCGGCAGATTTTTCTGCCTGCTTCCGTTTTAAAAATTCGCTCATACGCAATTTTTACCGCATCTGTTGTTGCGCCGTCCTCATACAGGTTTACCAAAAAATCTGCTTCCACCAAAATCCGGTAATCCAAAGCATCAATGTTGTTATATGTATGGTGGTGCGCAACCAGCCAGCACACGCGGTTTACAACGCCGCCATCAAAGCCAAGGCTGCGCAGCAGTTTTTCTGCTTCCGGCGGTCCTTCCAGCTCCTGCTGCTTACCGGTGCAGGTACCGTATTTTTTCTCGCTGTTGCGGATGCCGATATCATGCGTCAGTGCAGCGGCTTCTAAAATATATAACGCCTGCGCGTCCATTTTTTCTTCTTCGCCGATAAGTTTTGCCAGCGCATGAACTTTGATAAAATGCTGAATGCGTTTGGCATCGCCGTTATTATACACAATCATAGCCAGCATCAGTTTACGCAGATTTTCTTCCATAACAATCCCCTCTTACACAACCTGGAAAATATAAAATTTTAAATAGTAGGTTTCCGGCACGTTCCACAAAACAGGATGGTCCGGCGACTGTTGGCGCGCTTCAATCTGGCGCAGGCTGACGCTGGCATCACGCGCCGCGTCCTTAAGCATTTGCACAAAATATTCTTCCTTCATAAAATGCGAACAGGAGCAGGTTGCCAGATAGCCGCCGCGCGGCAGAAGTTTCATTGCTTTTAAGTTAATTTCTTTATAGCCGCGAATAGCATTTTTAACCGTGCTGCCGGATTTGGTAAAGGCAGGCGGGTCGAGAATAATAAAATCATAAGCGTGGGATTTTTCCTCTGCCAGCCTGGTCAGCAGGTCAAACACGTTGGCTTCCAGCGGTTTTACAATATCTTTAAAACCGTTTTTTTCGGCGTTGATGCCGGTCATGCGCACTGCTTCAGCAGATACATCCACCGCCGTTACGGACGCTGCGCCGCCTGCCGCCGCATTGAGTGCAAACGCACCGGTATGGGTAAAGCAATCAAGCACGTGCTTGCCGCGGGCAATGCGTGCCACGGCCTGGCGGTTGTACTTCTGGTCGAGGAAAAAGCCCGTTTTCTGCCCGTTTTCTACATCGACGCTGTAACGGATGCCGTTTTCCACAATCTCCGTTACGGGGTTTTTACCGGCAACGGTTTCCGGCATAAACCACCCCTTATTTTCTGTCATGCCTTCCAGCTCTCGTATTTTTACATCATTGCGCTCGTAAATGCCGCGGATATTTTCGCCCTGGCTGCGCAGTAATTCCAGCAGTTTGGTAAAAATCTGCTGTTTGCGCATTTCAATGCCCAGCGACAGAGTCTGCGTTACCAAAATATCGTTAAAACGGTCTACCGTAAGGCCTGGGAACATATCCGCCTCGCCGAAAATCAAACGGCAGCATTTAAAGTCGTCGCCCGGCATAACCGTGCGGCGGTAATCAATAGCATACTGCAAACGGCGCTGCCAGAAAGCATCGTCAAATTTATCATTGGTATTGGTAGAAATTATCCTTACCTTAATTTTGCTGTTGTCGTTAATAAAACCGGTGCCAAGGTATTTGCCCTTGCCGGTTACAACGTCCACCAGGTCGCCGTTGGCATAGCTGCCTTCAATATCGGTAATTTCGTCGGCGTATACCCAGGGGTGCCCCCCTCTTGCGGCACGCTCTCCTTTAGGTGTAATATATATTTTTGTGTATTCGCGCATAAGCTGCTCCTTTGTAGTTTTTTAAATATTATACAATACTGCGGCAAAATAAAAAAGCCTTCCGGCTTAAACCGGAAGGCAAATTGTTTATATCAGTGCAAATGGCATACGCGGTCGGCAACTTCCGCTTTTTTAGCGTCATTAAAGCGCGGCAGCGTGCTGAGGTAACCGGTAATGCGGCGAACCCTTACAATGGTATCATAATGCGGTTTTACCACAACATTATCGCCATTCAGGCTTAAATCCATCGAAAGCAAAGTTTCGTGCGGTTTTACCTGCAGCTGGTCTTTTAAATAAATCGCAGCTTCCTCCTTGCTGATTCCGTCTGCGCAATTAACTTTAATACCGTCCATTTCGTATGTCATAAAGCTCACTCCTCAAATATGTTTCATGAGCTTATTATAAAACAATAACAATTATTTGTAAAGGCTTTTCTACAAAATATTGTATTATGTGCTGCAAGCAACCGCAATATTTTGTAGCATCACTCGATAATCGGGCGTCCTTCCATCAGGTTCACCTGTTTGCAGATTGCCCATTTCATAATATCCACCGGGTCTTTCTCATTGCCCATCGGCTCTATATCGCGCTCAAAAATTTCCTTTTCCGAAAAACGGTTGCCGTCATGCCTGTACACATAAATATCCGCGTTGGCGATAGTTTCAATGTAAGTATCGTCAAAATCGCTGCGGAAACCGAAGAAACGGTTAACCATATAAGAATCCAAATCGTCCACCATTACCAGCACCAAAGCTTCAAGCTGTGCTTCTTCGGCAATGCTCTGCATTACGGCAGCGTCAATTTTTACTTTGCCATTGGGTGTAAAAATTTTTTCGGCAGCGACAGCTTTGGCAGTTGCATTATCCACCATTTTAAAATCCGGAAAATGATAAGCCCATCTTACCGGCTCACGCCAGATGCGGTAAACCTTTTGGGTAACATTGCCGCTGCGGTCAAACACAACCAGTGTTGCAGGCTGCTCGGCAAAATCTGCATAAGCCCTCGGCGTTACGCCGATAAAGGCGCAGCAGATAAAGGCAATAAGCATAAAGATATTCAGCTTTTTCATAATTTCACCCCTCATCTATTTTAAGCAAACCGCCGTACCATGCGCCAGCGGCGGCAGGCCTAAAAATTCAGCAATCGTCTGCCCGATGCAGCTGAACGTCGGCATCGGCGCAAGCTGCTGCGGTTTGATGCCATTGCCGTAAAACAGCACGGGTATATGCTCGCGCGTATGGTCGCTGCCCTTCCATGTCGGGTCGCAGCCGTGGTCGGCAGTTACCAAAAGTAAATCATCTTTGCCCAGCATAGCTAAAATTTCCGGCAGGCGGCTGTCAAAATATTCCAGCGCTTCGCCATAGCCAAGGGCATTGCGCCTATGCCCGTAAGAAGAATCAAAATCAACAAAATTACTGAACACCAGCGTATTATCCGGCGCGTCGGCCACAGCATTTTTTGTTGCGTTAAAAATCGCCTCCAGCCCGGCAGCGGGATAATGCTTGGTTATGCCGCGGTGTGCAAAAATATCGGCAATTTTGCCGACGGCATACACATTGCCGCCTGATTCCGTCAGTTTATCCAATAGCGTAGGTTCCGGTGCAGGTACAGCGTAATCATGCCTGTTGCCTGTACGCACAAAATCAGCGGCACAGGTGCCGACAAACGGGCGCGCAATAATACGCGCTATGCGGTAAGGCTTAACCAGCTTGTAGCAGATTTTGCACAAATCATACAAACGCTCCAGCCCGAAGGCTTCTTCGTGCGCGGCAATCTGCAAAACGCTGTCGGCGCTGGTATAAAGTATCGGCTTGCCGGTTTTTATATGCTCCTCGCCCAGCTCCTTAATTATTTCCGTGCCGCTGGCATGCTTTTCGCCCAGCACTCCAGGCAGCTTGCCTTCGCTGATAATAGCGTCAATCAGCTCCTGCGGAAAGCATTTAGGCTTGTTGGGAAAATAACCCCACTCAAAGTCAACTGGAACGCCCATCATTTCCCAATGGCCGCTCAGCGTATCTTTACCGCGGCTGACTTCCTGCGCATAGGTATAAGCCCCCTTCACCGCCGCACCCGTCTGCGCTATGCTGTGCGCAAGGCTTTTACCGCGGCTAAGTTCAGAGGCTTTTTCAAGCCCCATCACTGACAGATTGGGCAGATATAAAAATTTGGGGCTGCCGTCGTCATTTTTACGGTTGGCTGCCATCCATTCGCAGATATGCCCCAGTGTATCCGCGCCCTTATCTCCAAAACGTTCCGCATCAGCCGCGTGACCGATACCGAACGAATCAAGCAAAAGAATTATTGCCCTTGCCATAATTATTCCCCCCTCAAGAGCACATGTAAAGCATGGTTAACTACTGCGCCAAAACGCTCTGACGCCTGCTGGTACACCTCCGGCGGCGCAACACTTTCGCTTTCAGTGCGTTTGGCAATAACGCCGCAGATAGAAGCAGCGTTAAGCCCAAAAGCCTGTGCCACTACAAATAACGCGGCTGTTTCCATTTCATAGTTAAGCGCCCCAAGCTGCTGCCATTCCTTTAATGTCCCACGCAGGTCGTTGCACACATAGCCGGTAAAGCTGTCGTAACGTTCCTGCCCCGGCCAAAAAGTATCCGAAGATACGGAAATACCTACATGATGCGGAATATCAAGTTCTTCAGCAGCGTAAACCAAAGCATTGGTCAGCTTAAGCGATGCTACCGCCGGAAAATTTACCGGCGCATAATGGGTAGAAGTGCCCTCTAAACGTACAGCGGCATTATTGATAATAACATCACCAAGATTAACTTTTTCCTGTATCGAGCCGGTTGTGCCGACGCGGATAAAGTTTTTTACGCCCAAACGCGCCAGTTCCTCCAGGCCGATAGCGACTGACGGCCCGCCCATACCGGTAGAGCAAACCAAGACATTTTTGCCTTCAACCTCGGCCAGCCAGCTTGTATATTCGCGGTGCGTGTTTAAATACTGCGCCGGGCCAACCGCCTTAGCCAGCGCTTCAACCCTGCCCGGGTCGCCCGGCAGCAGTGCGTATTCTGCCCCTTTAAGCATTTGCCGGGATAACCCGACATGATATAATATTTCATCCTCTGCGGCATAGTTTTTCATAATCCTACCTCCAAATAATTCATCTCATTTATCTTATAATAATTTAATTTCGACTTGTTTTAAACCACTCCTGCTTTATAAAAGCAAAGCTTATGTGAAATACTTTTTAATTTAAGGTGGCTATCTGCAAAAATTTAGTTTATAATATAAGTAATGGAAAGCATTACATAAGGAGGGTTAATACATGGAAAATTATGATAATGATTTAGTAAAGCTGGATTACAAAAAACCGAAAAAAACAGCCAAGGAAACCATGACCACTTATGATAAAGCTATCAAGATTATGTTTAAGGTTTTATTTTATATGGTAATTTATCTGATTGTCATGGCCGGTGTAAGCTACTTAATCCGCACTTTTGACCTTTAATTTACTGCGTTTTTATTTTTAAAATTTATAGGCTTTTCCAAATAAAAAATCCCGCCTGTTTTAACAGACGGGATTTTAATTTTAAGCTGTATCCAAATATTAGCGTTTGGAGAACTGGCTTGCTTTACGAGCCTTCTTCAAGCCATATTTACGGCGTTCTTTTTCACGCGGGTCACGAGTAAGGTAACCTGCTTTTTTAAGAGCCGGGCGGAATTCTTCGTCAACTTTTAAAAGAGCACGTGCAATGCCGTGACGGATTGCGCCTGCCTGGCCGGAGAAGCCACCGCCGATAACATTTACGAGTACATCGTATTTGCCTTTAGTTTCGGTGAGTTCAAGCGGCTGATTTACAATAAGTTCCAAAGTTTTCAGTCCAAAATAATCGTCAAGCTCACGCTGGTTGATAATGATTTTACCTTCACCCGGAACCAGGCGAACGCGTGCAACTGAAGATTTGCGACGGCCGGTCGCATTATAAGTAACTACTGCCATTTACGTTTCCTCCTCCGGTTATTATCTTACGTTAATTTCAAGAACTTCGGGTTTCTGTGCTGCATGCGGATGTTCAGCACCCGCATATACATGCAGTTTGGTAAAGATTCTGCTGCCGAGACGGTTATGCGGAATCATGCCTTTAACAGCAAGTTCAACCATTCTTACAGGGTTTTTAGCGAGCATTTCGCCTGCGGTAGTGAAGCTGGTGCCGCCAAGATAACCGCTGTGACGGAAATAAGTTTTCTGAACGAGTTTTTTGCCGGTCAGAACTACTTTATCTGCATTGATTACGATTACATGATCTCCGGTATCCATATGCGGAGTGAAAGTCGGTTTGTGTTTTCCACGAAGGATTTTTGCTACTTCTGCGGCAAGACGGCCGAGAGTTTTATCAGCTGCGTCAACAACGTACCATTTGCGTTCGATGTTGGACGGGTTAGCCATAAAAGATTTCATCCTTATGTCCCTCCTAAATTATTTCCTGTTCAGTGCGATTTGTTAACTTCTCTTGGGGCTAATAAGATACGTCACAAAATCACGTATATATATTTTATACATCAGTATAGCGTTTGTCAAGCTAAATTATCGCTTTTTTGGGGTAAATATCGCTGTAACCTACATAATCAAGGTAAAGCCCCTGCGGCGGAGCGGGCGATATTTTAAAATGCCTCTCGGCGCTGTCAAGCTCCTCTTTAAAACGCGCCACAGTTTTTCTGCCAAGGCCGACTTCAGTTAAATTCCACACAATATTGCGCACCATGCGGTACAAAAAGCCGTCGCCTTCAACTGTAAAAAACAAATTGCCCGGCGTTTCTTCTTTCCAAAAGGCTTTATAAATTGTTTTGACAGGCGAAGTCTGTACGCTGCCGCTGGAGCGGAAAAACGAAAAATCATGCGTACCTAAAAGCAAAGCTGCTGCTTCATTCATCAGTTTTACATCAAGCACAGTATTTTGCATTTGCCACGCATAATTGCGGATAAACGGGTCATACCCGTTATTTAAAACGATGCGGTAACAGTAACGCTTCCATTTGGCACTGTAACGCGCGTGAAAACCAGCTTCTGCTTCTTCCGATGATACAACGGTAATATCCGGCGGCAGAATGCTGTTCATTGCTTTTTTTATGTTGGCAGCCGGTATCGGGCACGAAGTTGCAAATGACACGGCCTGCCCTCTAGCATGCACCCCACTATCCGTCCTGCCGGAACCAGCAATAGTGATAGCTTCACCCATAATGCGCGTCAATGCTTCTTCCAGCACCTGCTGCACCGTCAAATCACGCGGCTGACGCTGAAAGCCGTGGTATGCGCTGCCATCGTAGGCAACGGTAAGCTTCATCTTCCTCATAAGCCAAGCCCCCAGCGCATTACAGCCAGCACCGCAATCAATACAACGATTATTGCCAGGGCAATAAAATCCCTTGCTTTATAAACCAGTTCGTGCAAACGTGTACGCCCTTCGCCACCGCGGTAGCAGCGTGCTTCCATCGCTATTGCAAGTTCATCCGCACGGCGGAAAGCGCTGATAAAGAGCGGCACAAGTATCGGCAGCATGTTTTTGGCACGCTGAAGCAGGTTGCCGCTGTCAAAATCCGCACCGCGGGCAGTTTGCGCTTTAATGATACGGTCAGTTTCTTCAATTAAAGTTGGTATAAACCGCAGGGCAATCGTCATCATCATCGCCAGTTCATGCGCAGGCACGCCGATACATTTAAACGGACGCAGCAGCGCTTCAATGCCGTCAGTCAGCACAATCGGCGAGGTGGTAAAAGTTAAAATAGAAGAAATCAAAAGTAAAAACACAAGCCGCAGCGACATTTTTACGCCCATAATAACGCCTTCCGTTGTAAGGCGCAAAAAGCTGTACTGATACAAAACATCCTTGCCCTCGCCGGTAAAGGCATGAATAAACATCGTCAGCACAATAATTATCCACAACGGTTTTACGCTGCGCAGCACCATCAGCACCGGCAGGCGCGAAAGTGCTATTACCAAAGCGACAAACAATGCCAATACGCCGTAAGAAAGCATACTGCCCGCAAAAAATATGGCAGCAATAAACAGCAGCGTCGCCAGAATTTTAGCGCGCGGGTCAAGCTTATGGATGATGGAATCACCGGGATAATACTGCCCTAAAGTAATATCAGTCAGCATGCTTTGCCCTCCTCAATTCCATAATCTGTTTTTCCAAAGCCGGCATTTCCGGCGTGCTCTCTACCGGCAAACCATGCCCGCGCAGGCATTCGGCCAGCTTATACAGAGGCGGCACATCCATCGAAGCCGCTAAAAGCTCATCTTTATGATTGATAAAAATATAGTGCGGCACACCGTCCAAAATTATTCTGCCGCCTGAAATAACCAGCAGGCGTGAGGCATAACGGGCTGCCTCCTCCATATTATGCGTAACCAAAATAACAGCAATACCGCGTTTTTTATACAAAGCCATAACTTCTTTAAATACGGCATCGCGAGAACGCGGATCCAGTCCCGCCGAAGGCTCGTCCAAAATAAGGTAATCCGGTTCCATGGCAATTACACCGGCAATGGCTACGCGGCGCATCTGCCCTCCGCTTAAGCGGAAAGGGGAACGCTGGGCAAAACTGTCAAAATCAAGCCCTACAAAAGCCATGGCATCACGCACGGCGCGGTCAACATCGTCAGGTAAAAGTCCTTTATTACGCGGGCCAAAGGCAATATCCTCATATACAGTTTCGGCAAAAATCTGATGCTCCGGATACTGAAATACCATGCCGACTGAATTACGCGCTTTTTTAGCATCGGCATTTTTGGCGTTTAAATTAACGCCGTCTACCGTTACCGTACCTGTATGCGGATGCAAAAGCCCACTTAAATGCTGCACTAACGTGGATTTACCGCTGCCGGTATGCCCGATAACAGCCACAAACTCACCTTTATTTATTTTCAGGCTGATGTCATGCAAAGCCGTCTTTTCATAAGGCGTACCCTTCATATATGTAAATGAAACATTTTCTAAAATTATCGGCATAATTCCTCCGTCAGTCTTTCATCGCTGATAATTCCCTGCGGTAATTTTACGCCCTTCTGGCGCAAATCAAAGGCAACCTGCGCCGCTACCGGCGTTTCCAGCCCCATAGCGTGCAGCTCGTTAACGCGGGCAAAAATTTCTTCAGGTGTACCCTCCATTTTTATTTTACCCTGCTCCATGGCGATTATGCGGTCAGCCTGCATAGCTTCTTCCATATAATGCGTAATATAAACCACGGTAATTTTCTTTTCGCGGTTCAGCTTTTTTACCGTACTGACTATTTCGCTGCGCCCTCGTGGGTCGAGCATCGCCGTTGGTTCATCCAGCACAATGCAGTCAGGCTCCAGTGCCAAAACGCCAGCAATCGCCACGCGCTGTTTTTGCCCGCCGCTAAGCAAATGCGGCGCATGTCTGGCGTACTCGGTCATGCCAACGGCAGCCAGCGCATTATCTACACGGGTGCGTATTTCTTTAGGCGGCACGCCGATATTTTCCGGCCCGAAGGCCACATCTTCTTCAACAATCGCTGCCACAATCTGATTATCAGGATTCTGAAAAACCATACCGACATGCTGGCGGATTTTCCATAAATTATCAGCGTCAGCAGTATCCATGCCGGCAACAATGCACTTGCCTTCGCTTGGCAAAAGCAAAGCATTCAAATGGCGCGCCAGTGTTGATTTGCCGCTGCCGTTTGCGCCGATAACAGCTACAAATTCGCCGCGCGCAATACTGAGGCTTACACCGTCCAGCGCCTTAATCTCATTGCCGTCCGTATCGGTATAAACATGTTTTAAATTTTTTATTTCAATCAAATTTTGCATAACAACCTCAAACCAAATATATTTACCTAACTATTATATTATTGGCAGCGTTTTGCGTCAACCTTTTATATAAGATACGTTAACTTAAAGACAATAAATTTTTAATACGGCCGTAAACATGCAATGCGTTATCATAAAAGAACTTTTCGTGATGCTCTTCTGGAACAACGCGGCTTAAAATAGCGATATAATCACTGATATTTACCAACGGCCAGTCACTGCCGTACATTATCTTATCCCAACGGCCCATATAATTCAGCCACATGGAAAGATAGTCAAAATAAGCCTTCTGCCTGTCATAAAAACCGGCGCCAGGAATACCTTCCAAAAGCCCGGACAAATCAATATACACATTCGGATTTTTGGCTGCTACCTCAGTTGCATCGGCAAACCAGGGATTGCCGCAATGGCAGATAACAAATTTAACATCCGGAAAATCAACCGCAGCTTCATCAACTGTCAACGGATGGGCATATCGCAGCCTGGCATCCGAAGAAGCAGTATCGCCCGTGTGTACGGCAACCGGCAAATCATAAGCGCGCGCCAGTTCAAACAACGGCCAATGACGTTTATCATAAACATAAACAGGCCTGTAACCAGGATATATTTTTATACCGACACATTGCGGCTTTTTAGCATAATATTCAAATTCCATTGCCGTTTTTTCTGCATTTTCCAAGGTAATAAGCTCGCTTTTTACACCCAGGCAATAGCCGATATTAGCAGGCTGGCTGTAAACAACATCATCAAACGGCGCGTTCAAATCAATCAGCCGTGGGCTGATACCGCCAAAGCAGCTTGGCACATCTTCAGTATTTCCCATAGCGACGCTGAAAACAATATTATTATCTTCACAAATCTGCTGCCAGCAAGCAGATGTATTTTCATATCCCGCACGGGCGGCAACCTCTTTAAAACCATCAACATTAAAATAATGCATATGCGCATCTATAATTTTCATTACGGCACCTTCTTTCAATATTACTATTATAACATTTTAAGAAAAATGCTCAATAAAAAAGCCCTGCATAAGCAAGGCTAAGTCAATGTTATAATTAAAAATTTAAATTTTTTTATTTTACGAGTGAATTAAATAATATTATCAAAACGTTTGAGAATATGTTAAAAATATAACAAATAATATGTTCTGCCACTAACTAAATGTTTTTTTGGTTTCCAAAAAGTTCAGCAATGCATTGCACCCTTCATAAATATCGTCATAAGTAACATCAAAATTACCTGTATACCATGGGTCAGCAATATTTCTGTCGCTGCAGGCAAACTGCAAAAGCTTATAAACCTTATGCTTGGGGTCACTGCCAATAATACGCAAAATATCGTGAATATTACCGGAGTCCATCCCAATCAGATAATCATATATATCGTAATCCGCTTTAGTAAGCTGCACTGCTGTTTTCCTACCAACACTAATACCATACTCGGCAAGTTTAGTACGAGTACCGCGATGTACAGAATTACCAATTTCATAACTGCTTGTCGCCGCAGAAGCAATATAAAAATTATCTGCTATACCACGCTTTTTTACCATATCTTTTAATAAAAACTCTGCCATTGGCGAGCGGCAAATATTACCAAGACAGATAAAAAGAATTTTATACATAGCTTACTCCATAAAAATAATATTAATAATATATTATTTATTGTAGCATAAATAAGTAATATTGAAAAAGAACGGATTAAAAATTTGTTGAATAGATAAAAATACAGAAAGACAAATAACCCATACCTTGTAGGTATGGGCTATTTATCCAACCGGCAGCTATCTATCCTCCCGGGCCGCTTCCAGCCAAGTACTTTCGACGTTTAAGGGCTTAACTTCTGTGTTCGGGATGGGAACAGGTGGACCCCCTTAGCCATTACCACCGGATATATATCTTTTTCCTTTTCTGAGGCGAACCCTCAAAGCTATATAGAAGAAACTCCAAAGTCAAGCCCTCGACATATTAGTACCGGTCAGCTCAATATATTGCTACACTTACACTCCCGGCCTATCTACCTCATCTTCTTTAAGGTGTCTTACCAGATTGCTCTGTGAGAGATCTCATCTTAAGGATGGCTTCACGCTTAGATGCTTTCAGCGTTTATCCAGTCCGGACGTAGCTACCCAGCTGTACTCCTGGCGGAATAACTGGTACACCAGCGGTCCGTCCACTCCGGTCCTCTCGTACTAGGAGCAGACCCCTTCAAATCTCTTGCGCCCGCGATGGATAGGGACCGAACTGTCTCACGACGTTCTGAACCCAGCTC
>QAMT01000014.1 GCA_003150755.1 Phascolarctobacterium sp.
TGGTTTGATATGTTTGCTGATAATACCTACGCTGATGCGTGCCTTACACGAATCACAGATAAACATCATACATATCGTCTGGAAATGAACGGTATAAATATGCGTGAAACAGAATGATATCATCTAGCGGTACTTCGTACCGTTAAAAATGGAATAGCAGTTCCGCAGTAGCGGAACTGGCATTCCGTTTGAGCGTAATTTGCATTTTTATATAACATACCTAACATAGTCATCTGGATTTTCTCCTTATTTTATCAATTATAAATTCTTTATTGTATACAAGAAATACAACTGAAATTCCTACTATTATTATATATCTAATAAATATATGATAATATAAATTTGATAATATAATTCCTGTTAATACAGTAATAGTAAGCATTGCATATATTAATTTATCCTTATATATATGAACTCCCAAAACTTTTCTACTAATAAAATGATGCATCATCAACAACATAAAATAACTTACCAAAGTTGTATATGCTGCCGCAATATAACCAAATCTTGGAATACATAAATAATTTAACAAAACATTAATTATCGCCGCAACGACTGTACCAATAGATACATAAGTTGTCTTTTTCAGATGCATTTCAATTATTACATATTGTGTGTATACAAATTCTATTACTACTCCTAATGCTATCGGTAAAACTGCTTGTAAACCAGACATATATTGCTCCCCGCCTAAAATTTTTATAGCTTCTGGGGCGACTGCAATACATCCTATTCCAATATAACATCCAAATGCTATTAATGGAATTACTTTTTCCTTTATAAGTTCATAATTTTTCAGTGCATAGTTATCATGAAACCATGGATTCCATGCTTGGTTTATAGAATTAGTTATAAGTGTAATCAGAATTGCATACTGATATATAAGACTATAAATTCCAACAAAATGATCCCCACAAAAATATTTAATCATAAGACGATCAGATTGACCTAAAACATAAATAGACAACGAATGAACTATTAGTGGTATAGAAAAGGCCAAAGCATAAGTATAATATTCCTTTTTTATTGATAGCGTTTTATTCTTTATTGCTACTATCCAAAACATTATACCTAAAATAAGCATTGGTAATGTTGTACCAACTATTTTTCCCATATATTTTTGTGGTAAAATTACTATAAATAACAAGGAGAAAATAACTGTCGCTATTGAAATAAATACCGATATTACAATATTCTGCTTATATTGATATAAAAATCTATATTTTCCCTGATATATTGATACTACAGTACCAAACAATACATATATGTATAAACAAATTACAGCTGTTTTGTCTAATCCTATTAGTGATTTCATTTGCGGAAAAAACAGAAATATAATTCCAAATAAAATGGAGGTAATACATGCACAAATAATTTGCAATGCTCCTATATAATTATCAAAATCATCTTTAAAATCTATTTTAGCCCGTCCAATACTATAACCAACATTAAGTGAACATATTATAAATAATAAAGCGTACCATGTATTAAATGTCGCAGATATTCCATAGTCCGCAGTCGACATTAATCTTGTGTATAATGGCGTTGATATTATTGAAATTGATTTTACAAGCAATGTTGAAATAGTATACCAAATTCCAGCTTTAAATGCATTTTTTATATTATTATCATTCATCATTAGCTCCTTAATAAAAATGTCAAAAACTATTATTTTTTCCCAAACTATACTTCAAGTTATTATTCCTATCAGATACTTTTTTTGCAGGGATTCCGGCATAAACTCCATAAGGCTCTAAATCTTTGGTTGCAATTGCTCCACAAGCAAGTACTGCTCCTGAACCAACGGTCACTCTAGGTAAGATTGTGCTTCTAGAACTAATCCATGCATGGTCTTTAATATTAACCATTCCTCCCTTATCATTACATCTAAAAAATTCATCGTTCAAATCATGCTGTTCAGTAAAAATCATTACATTTTGTGCCAAACACACATCATCCTCCATAACGATTCCATTTCTTCCATCCAAAAGTGCCCCTACTCCAATAACAACTCTCCCCAGTTTAATATTCCATGGAGAGCGAATCTCAAATCCACCATAAATAATTGCCTCTGGATGTATTTTCATCAATAAACAATTTCTTAGTAGAAATTTTCTGATTCTATGTGATGGAACCTTACCAATCCATATAGACATATACCTAACTAAACCATATAAATATGGTTCGCTTATACTTCTTATCTTAGATAGCCAAGTTTTAATAATACTTTTTTGTAAATAAGGCTGCGTAACATCTTGTTCGGTATTTTTAATCACCATATTGTTCTCGGTTAAAAATCTTTTTGCATCTTTTTTTTTCCTGTATCCTGCATATACTCTACATATTAAAAGTAAAAATAAAATATAAAAAAATAAAACTATAAAAAATATAAATACTATCATTTTATCCTCTTTTTTCTGTTCTTCCTTACTTTGTTATTGCTGTTGACAAATACTCAAGAGAAGCTTGTCTATGGATATTCAAATTCTCATATACTTTATCATAATCAATCATCTCCTCGTAATAATCAACAATATCTCTTTGCGTATTCCAATATGTTTTATTCGTGCCAGTCAAATTTAATAATCCATCTATCTTATTTGTTTTATCATCCTTAGCTATTAAAATATAATTTTTATGATTCTTTATTGCAAAAATAAATCCATGATAAGAATCTGTAACAATCAAAGACGCATATCTATAATAGTTAAGCCACTCATCTAAATTTGCGTTCATTATAGACTTTTCTGCCCATTCACTTCTTCTCCCAACACAGACCATTCTCAGTCCCTTTTCCTTGGATAACTTTATTAATTCTTCCTTATACGATTCCAAAAAGCCAAATGAGTATATCAACATATATTTTTCCTTAAGCAAAGGTTCACCAACAGGAAAATCATAAAGTAAAGTTGGATCTAATACAATTTTCGGTTTTATTTTTGTATTATTTTCTATCAATTGTGCCGTATTATGATCTCTAACTGAAATACATTTACAATTACTTAATGCTTCATCAATTGCCTTTGATAACTTAGTATCCTGATCTACCGTTCCTGCACTTACAGCATACATAATATACGGTGTGTTTTTTAATCCAACTCCATAGTAAATATCATTGTATAAACTATGATTACTATTGATTATCTCATCACTTCCTAAAATTATCAAATCATATCCTAATGCATCTATTTCTTCTGCGGTATATACTTTTTTACTGACCGGATACTGTTTTTTTTGCTGATTAAACTTATGCATTTTAACTAATCCACTCATTGTTTGAATTGGATGTTTATGTCTATGTTCAATAGCTGTACATGTATAAAACTCTTTTTTTATTGTATTACTAGATGTATATTGTATAAATTCACAATCATACCCTAGATTCCTAACTGTTTGGTATAATGCTAAGGAATGTGCCCTTGCACCATAATTTATACCAAAATACCAAGTTAATATTCCTATCTTCATATAGTACCTCTTTTCATTCTTTTCTTCGAAAAATATTTAATCGCTTCTATCAATGCCACTGATACAAAAAATGTATAATAGCAATTAAAATCATATAATGGATTTCCACTTGTACAATACATGAGGAAGAAAAATTGATGATATAACGCTATTGATACAAAAAGAACTTCTTCACGTGACAAAATAATCCTTTGTAAACGAGCATCTTTTAATAATTTAATTGCTCTAAAAATACACATAACAAATACCGAAATAAAAATAATGGTTCCTACTAAACCAACATCACATAACAATTGTTTATATACATTATGTGCAAAATCTCCACCTCCATATAATGGATTATTATATGGAAACCAATCCCATCCATTTCCAAATAATGGATTAGCCATAAAAGCAACCATTGCTATTAATTGCATCTTATCTCTACCATTTGAAACATCTCCACTTTCTACTCCTGCAATCATACGATTAATTGCAGACATTGTTTGTGGAACAAACTGAGATAAAATTCCAAGTATAAGAATCGCTACTAATATACCAAATATTATTTTTACTATTCTTTTCCATTTTTTATTTATATTGTAAATGTAGTATACTATCAGAAATGCTGCGACCCCAAAAAACAAATGTGCACGTTTTCCAGTAATCAATAAAGCAAACATTACTATTACAAACTGTAAATATCGTAACCATGAAACTTTTTCATTCTTTTCGTGTAAAAAAATCATACATGCTAAAACTCCCGCCCCCACCTGTAAATAAATTCCATTTGTTGTATAATGTGCTGTTATACCTGATATACACCCATCTTGATAAAACTTCCATAAATCATGTACCATAATATTCTTATACATTGGATATATTATATTTTTATATGCTGAAGGCATTAAATATACCCATATTGTTCCTAATGCATAAAGTGTACCAACAAAACTCCAAATTTTAAAAATTATACCGAACCAATCACATGACTGTTTTAACACAAAATACAGCAGTATAACTCCAACATACTGAATAATCCTTCTATATTCTCCATGAACAAAATCTTGATTATTCCATATAAACATAACAAGCAACATACATAAAATTCCTATATCAAACTTGTCATAATTTATAAATTTCAGTTTTTGCTTAAAAAAGTATAATACCAATAAAATAATTATACATAAATACAACCAAGTGTCTTTATGTGAATAATAAAATTTAATAGCATAATCTATTCCCATTGAAGTATAGGCATAAAAAGAAAACATAAATAATATTATTCCCCAATGAAAAATATTTTTCTTTATTTTCATTACAATAATCCGCCTTTCTTCAATCTTTTCCATTTAAGCTCTCTCAAGCCCACTCCCTTGCCAAAAATAACACAATACATGGTATTGAAATATTTTTTCATAAAACTTGAAACTATACATGGAATTAAAATTGACAATACAAACACTGTAATCAAATCAACTATCCAATAATTACAAACTTTTTTTAACACAAGGGAAACTGTTGAAACAATCCATGGATTGTGTAATAAATATATGTTATATGAATAATCTCCTAACTTATATATGTTCTGGCACTTTTTATTTAAATATAAACTTATTGAATATATCAAAACTATTGAACTAAGTGCAATTAAATAATTTTCAATCTGAATATAATATGCTCTTTCCCAAAAATTCATATACTTTTTTAAGTCGACCACAGAATATCTTATTATGCATGTTACTAATATTATTAACGACATGGCTTTAACAGTTTTATTTTGAAAAAATACAAACCAATCTCTTCGTCCATTTTTTTGTAGAAACCTGCCCAAATAAAACCAGACAAAATATGTAATTGTCTTATTTAAAATATACCACAAACCATCTCCAACATTAGCTTTAATAATCACCGTTATAATAGAAATGCAAATCAAGGTTATTCCATTTACATAATCTAACTTACTTTTTGAGAGAATATAATTTAATATAAAAATTATAAATAATGTATACACGAACCATAATGACTCAAAATACATATTTCTAAAAAGCATAACATCAATTATTGTCTCAATAAACTTCTTTTTAGTGCCAAAATTTGACATCAAGGATGCTATTCGAGGTATTTTATATCCTACATAAAT
Source organism: Phascolarctobacterium sp. (assembly GCA_003150755.1). Classification (GTDB taxonomy): domain Bacteria; phylum Bacillota; class Negativicutes; order Acidaminococcales; family Acidaminococcaceae; genus Fusicatenibacter_A. The sequence continues at coordinate 5,591 of QAMT01000014.1, forward strand.
AAATATTGAAAATAATTCTGAAAAAACAAAATAAGGAATTATCAACTGAATAAATTTCTTTTGTACAAATTTTTTTGCACTATTTTGGATATATAAAATCTTTTTCTTCTCAAATAAAAATCCTGATATAACAAAAAAAATATTTACATGGATTTTATTAATAATTTGGACAGATACATTCATATATTCCGGCAAATTCAATGCATTTACTGAATGATGAAAAACAACCAAGCAAATTGCTATCGCACGTAAAATCTGTATAACATATCTATCCTCTACATTTTTATTATCTACGATACTCATTTTAATATCTCCAAAAGCCTATTTTTTATCGCATCCTTAGAATAATTATCTTTAAACAAGTCTGTCAATTCCTTATATCTACCATATAAATTTTTTTTATCTATCAGCTCAAATATTTTAACTTGCTCTTCTGCACTATCCTCACTAAACACAATTTTTTCCCCATTATGATTGACCTGCAAAGCATCTTCGTATCCATATAAACTTTCTTTTGTACCAACGAAAGTTTTTCCATAAGCTAATGCTTCTGCTGTTTTTTGTTTCATACCTCCACCATCAAACAATGGAGCAATCACAATATCTGCATTGTTATAAAATGGGGCTAAAAATTTCACTCCACCAACGATAAAAATTCTATTATTGTCTTTATAATCTTCTCTAACACATTCCATCCCCCGACCAATTACAATCAACTTAAACTTATCTGATAAATTTAAAAAAACATTTTTTACGAACCAACTCAGTCCAACAATATTAGGATAATATTTAGATCCTACAAACAAAATATATCTATCTTTATCCCCTTTTTTAGAAAAATCAAACTCAACTGCTTTAATCAATGAAAAATCTGGTTCTTCTACCGCTGCTGGGAGCAATCCTTCTGGCTTTTTATGATATACTTTTTCAAATACTTTATAATCTCTCTGATTTAAAACTAGATTACAATCAGAATATTTTTGATTTAATTTTTCTCCATACATACTTCCAATATAATCTGGTAGATATTTTATTCCTTTATTCTTTAACCACTGTGAATATAATATTTTTCCAATATCATGATAAAAAGTAACAACTACTACCTCTGGAAATTTTTTTTTGATTTTACGGACTAATTTTCCAAATGCTGATTCATCAATAAATATCTTTTTTATATTTTTTCTTTCTATAATGTTGCAAATTGTATTTATTCTTTCATTTGTCAAATACCATGTATTTAATTCAAGGGTTCGAAGAACTTTTTCTTTCTTAGACATAACTCCTAAATTAATTCGTCTATCACTTATCTTCTTTATCCCCTCTGTTCTTAAATCAACAATATACAAATTTTCCTTATATAATTCTTGTAAAGCCTTTAAATGAATCGTAGCACATATATTTGTCTCAAATCTACGTGAAATATACATAACATCTTCTTTCATATCTTTTATCTATCCCTTCTTACTTACTTTTTTGCATACTTCTCGTATAAACTAGTTAGTTTTTTAGTTTCTTCAGAAATATCAAAACCTGCTTTTTTAACTATCTCTGGATATTCTGAGCGGTTTCTTTTTAGCTCAGAACATTTGATGACACAATCAGCCCACTTTTCTGGTTCATCCTCAAGAGATAAATAATTTACTAAATCAGAAAAATTGACCTCTTTTGTAATTGTATCAGTTAATACAAAAGGCAAACCAGATGCCTGAACTTCTACTCCAACAACTGGCAGTCCTTCAAAAAAGGATGGAAATAAAAAACAATCCATTGCCTGTAAAATTTGTGGCACTTCGTTGGTAGTTCCATAAAAACGAACCACTTTGCTTAACTGCTTTTTTTCAACATACTGCTTTACGTTATCAAATAACTCTCCATTACCAATTAGAATAAGTATTGCATCGGAACGCTTTTTATAAATTTCTGAAAAAATGTCTATCAAAAATTTGTGATTCTTTTGTGGCATAAATCGTCCAATATGTCCAATAACTAAATTATTCTCAACGTTAAGTTTTTTTCTGTATTCTGAACGTACTTCTTCAGAAAATCTATATTTTTCAACATCTATTGCATTTTTTATTACTGTAAATTTTTTTTCCTTTAGTATCTGAGATGGAAACATAAACTGTGCAGCCAAATCTGAACAGGCCAAATTATAATCAGAAATAATAGGAATTAGTTTTTTAAATAAATCCATTATAATCTTTTTTATCCCATTTTCATTATCCATAGATGAATTATGAGAATGAAAAAAAACTGTATTGACACCTGCCAATTTTGCCGATACTCCTACCAACACGTCATATGGTTTAGAACCATTTATATGAATAATGTCAGCTTCTGAAGAATGAATAACTTTAATTGCATAAAAAAACTTAAATAATGATCTTATTAATGGATTTTTATAATGATCAATCGGAACAACATATTTTTTTCCACCCAAAGCTTTAGCACGATCTTCATTAAATTCCTTTCTATCATAGAAAGTAAGATAATCAAACTGCACTTTTTCATTATCTATTTTTTCTGCAATATTCAAAATTAAACTAGTTACTCCACCAGCTCCTAATGGAGCCACCTGTAAAACTTTAATTTTTTTTCTCATTTTCTTCTCCTAATATTCTATGTATCTCTATTAATTTTTTCTATATTTTTTCTAAAAGAAGCATTTTTTTTCTTCCTAATTAGCTTAAATAATATATGACTAAACGGCATATATCCAATCAATATACGCCCAACATTTGCCATTTTACTCTTCCATGTATTTGGTACATATTTATGTATAAAATCATTCCACTCTAATAAACTATAATCCTTAAAAAATTGCTTTCTATTACTTGGAATCTGAATTTGTTTTTCTTTACCCCCCACCACAGACGATCTATTATTTTCAATTTCTATTACATCAAATTTACTTTTTATTTCATTTAATATATTTCTTGCCTTATTAGTATGAACATATGTTAAAGTAGTTCCTTTGTCATCATCAAGACTTTTTGAATACATCCCTATTTCAATAAAATCTCCAATAGTAAAATCACTTACCCTCGGAAATGTTCTAAATTTACATTCATAACAAGAAGGTCTAACATTGTATCCTAAAAAAAATGTTTGGCTATACGATTTAGAATCGTATTTTTGCTCTAATTTTTGATTATTCTCGAAATTGATACGAACATTTGTTGTCGCATATCCAAATCGTTTATTTCTAAATTCTACATTTTGTACATTTGACTTATATTTTTTTTTCAAATATTGAATCCATGAATTAAAAATTTCTGGTGATGACACTCCAAGGCAGAGTAAATCAATTAAAATTAAATTTTCATCATTTCCGGTGATTCTATGTAAAGCATTTACTTGACATGGAGTTCCAACAAATAACACCAGTTTTCCTAACTTTAGTTTTTTTCTAATATCCCCAAAAGTTTCCTTCAGGCTACTCTGTACATACTTTGAACCACGTAATTCCCTCAAACCTTCTTTATTACATACTTCTTTATGAACTACTAACCCATTCTTCCAACCAGCTCCATAAACATATCCATGATTTTCTATAACATACTCTGCAATTAGAGAAAATGCCCCTCCAGCAGTACTTTCCATTCGCTGCTCTAAATCTTTATTTTGAATTCCGATTTGCATAGTTTTTTTTTCATCAGAAGCATTTATGCTATTTATCATAGGGCATATTTTTTTACATAATCCACAATTAATACATTGTTCAGTTGAAATTATTGGATATAAGAAACCTTCTTCATCCTCTTTCATCTGAATAGCGGATTTGGGACATATAGTATAACATGCAGTGCATCCACAACAATTCTTTTTATCTCTTATCAGTAACATAGAAGTTTCTCCCGATTACTTATCAATACTCTTTAATGCTGTCTCTAAATATATTTCCGATTTCTCTCTCATTTTTGTTAAACGACTTTCAACTTCATCATAATTAATGTTTTTTTCGATCTGCTTAATTAAATCTCCTGCATAACGTCTTTGCATTAAACCAGTTTGTTTCAATAGACTGTCGATACGTGAATTACGTGAATTTGTATCGGAAGTTTTAAATCTATTAAACGTCACAAATTTTTTATGATTTAAAATAGAAAACACGCTTCCATGAAAAGAATCTGTACAAACATATTCTGCATTTCTAATTAAATTTACGAATTCTTCTGGTCCAACTTTATATAATTGCTCATCACCAAACTTAATATCAGATTCAATAAACTCATCTAAATGTGGAATAAAAACAATCTTATATCCTGTTGCCTTCTTAAGTTTTTCCACCTCTAAACGTTGTTCTGGATTATTTCCCAAAAAATAACAGAAAATATATTTCTCATCTTTAATAATTTTTTTTTCTTTAATTATTTCTTTCCACTCTTCTCCAGTAAAAAGGATAGTAGGATCAACTACTGTTGGAACTTTTCTACCAGTTAATTCTTCTATCATTTCAGAAGCCCTAAGCTCTCTTACACTTATATAATCCATTCTATCCAAAAAATATTTTGCAACTTTTTTCTTGTTTTGGGGAATCTCACTTACTCCAAAGCTTGTAGCATATGCCAATTTAGGAACCTTTTCTGGTACAAAAAGCAAATTAAAAAAACCAGTTGAATATCCCTTTGGAACCCATAATTGATCACTCCCAACCAAAACTGCACTGTAATTTTCCGTTGCAATTTGAAGTTCTTTAAAAGTATGATATGGCTTAGATACTTTTGTAAATCTAGACTTTCTAAAATTATCAAAATAACTATTTCTTATTTTTATTGAATCTTTAATTTCTGGATAAGTATCCATTTTTTTATTCTTATTCATACTATGAACTCTTGTCTTTATTTCTTCTGGAATTCTATCTAATGATCTTAATAATAAATCTAATGTTAGTTTCTTGGTATAATGTATTATTTCATAATCATATCCCATCTGCTCCAATTTTTCTATTGTTGCTAAAGTTTGAAGCATACTTCCATAGTTTCTATGATCAAAAACACAGCATACGCCTATCTTCTTATTCATTTTAATATCTCCTATCCTTTTTAAAGAAATTTAACACATATTTAATGCGTCTATATGTTTTTCCCTTTACCATTTTTCCTGAAAAATTTTCTCTTACACGTTTTATAATTTAATGCTCTTTTACACTCTTATCCATCTCACAATCATCTCTGATTTTCCAACACTTTCGCATACATTTGTTTTAGACGGGAAATATGTACAGATAAGCCAAAGTTTTTTGTAATCAATTCATATGCCTGTTCTCCCATTTTTTCACACAACATCTTATCATTCAGTAGTTTTTTTAGTCTCTCGGATAATGCCTTTATATTACCAGGATCAATTAAAAAACCATTACCTCCATCTACTACAACTTCTGGAATAGAAGCAATATTAGTCGTAATACTCGGAATTCCATATGCCATAGTCTCTAATATAGACATTGGTAACCCTTCATTGTAAGAAGGAAGTACATTAATCGCTATAGTATTATATATTTCTTTTTTTTCATTTGAATCAATCCATCCAACATGTGCAATCCATTTAGAAATATTTAATTTATCAATTTCTTTATTTATTCCTTCAATATCTCCATCTCCACATAGATAAAATTTCACATCTTTTGGCAAATCTTCTTCTATATTTTTAATAGCATTTAATAGATCGTATGTTCCTTTTCTTTTTCCTAACCTACCCAAAAACAAAACATTTTTAGCTTCTTTATTTCGTGGATTATCTTTATACGTTGGGACAGCATTATATAGCACATCAACTTTTGCATTAGGTGCCTTACTTGTTATCATAGAAACAAGCCTTTTGCTTAATACAATATTCAAATCTGTCATTTCCAGAGTTTCTTTTACATATTTCTTTTTAGAGTCTGATAGCTGTGCATAAAATTCTTCAAATTCAGCTGCATGATGATGCATAATCGTTTTTACACCTAATTTTTTTAATGTTCTGACTAATATTACTTTTCTAAAAAAACTTCCTCTTTCTGCTGTATGTAAGTGTGCAATTTTGATATTTTTTGTTAATACAGTACATAAAATCTTTATATATGCAATTGCAAAATATGCAGCAACAATAATTTTATTTTTTTCTGTATGCGTTGGTATATATACGATTTCATAGTTGTCCCAGTCAGGGTAGTTCAAGTAATTTTTTACTACAGATACCATGCCACCTTTAACTGATAATTCTGAACAACACATGAGTACTTTTTCTTTATTTTCGTGTTTCATTTTACTTGCTCCTGTGTTTTTTTAATCTACATTCATACATTAACTAAATAAGGTTCTATTTCTTATATTTAAAAATCAATGATAATATTTTTACATCATCTATAAAATATCTTTTAAACATTCGCTTTGGTTCCTGCAAGAAACGATAAAACCACTCTAATCCATGTTCACTCATCCACTTAGGTGCCCTATTAACATTTCCAGCCAAAAAATCAACTGTTGCTCCTGCACAAATCGAAACCTTTGCATCATATTTTTGATAATTTTCATAAATCCATTTTTCCTGTTTAGGACACCCAAAACATGCAATTAATAAATCAGGTCTCTTTTCAGAAATCATATTATTAATTTTATCTAATTCTTTTGGATTATTCTCAAAACCAAATGGAGGAGCATATGTTCCAACAATATTTATAGCTGGATATTGTTCTTCCAGTCGTATTTTTGCTTTTTCTGCTATTCCTTCTTTTCCGCCAATAATAAACATAGAATATCCATTATGTGCGGCTTCTGCACATAATAATGGGACCAAATCTGAACCTGATATTTTTGCTTTTACAGGATTCTTATGTATTTTTGAAACCCATATCAAAGGTTTTCCATCTACCAACACCATATCCGCATTGTCAGTAATTTTTTTCAAATAAGGATCATGTTCTATTTTCATAACAACATCAACATTAATTGCAACAATATAACTTTTTTTTTCACAAGCAATCATTTTCTCTATCTCACTAATAGTCTCACTCATGCTTAGATTATTAACATATGTATTAAGTAATCTCTGTTTTTTCATTTTTATTCCTTTAATTTTCCCCAAAAAATTTATCTTCAAGCATTAAACACCAACAATGATATATTGGTAAATGAAACTCCTGAACCATATATGTTTCTGTTTCTGGAGCTTTGACAGCAACATCCGCTACTTCAGCTAATTCTCCTCCTTTTGCTCCAGTAAGACCGATAACCTTAATACCCAAAGCACGTGCAACTACAGTAGCAGGCAACACATTTTTACTATTTCCAGAGGTTGAAATTCCCAAGAATACATCTCCTTCTTTTCCAAATCCAAATAACTGCTGTGCAAATACACCTAAACCATCAACATCATTAATATATGCTGTAGTTAACGCTTCATGTGCCACTAATGGAATCGCCATTAATGAACATTCCAGATTATTTGCAAGTTGAGTTCCTCTCTCTGGATCAATCGCAATAAGTTTATCTGCAAATTCTTTTTTAACCGGACGAGGAGTTTTAAATCTTTTCATCAATTCACCAGCTATATGCTCTGAGTCTGCTGCTGAACCACCATTTCCTGCAATTAACAATTTCCCGCCGTTTTCATAGCATTCTTCCATGACTAAATACGCATCAATAATAGACTGTTCAATACTTTTTAATGCAGGGTATCTTTCTACTAATAAATCAATATGTTTCTGTAATCTTTCTTCTAGTTTTCTCATTGCTCTAAAACTCCTTTTTTTACCAATTACAACATTCTATCTACAAACTCTTTTAATGATGAGACTGTATAATCCTGTTGATAATCCTGATTTCCAATTAATACTGTTTTACATCCAGCATTTTTTCCTGCCAAAACATCATTTTCACCGTCACCTATCATCCAAGATTTCTCTAAATCCACATTAAAATCTTCTGCTGCTTTCATAAGCATCCCTGGCTTCGGTTTTCTACATTCACACTCTATTTTTAATTCAGGTCTTTCTCCTTCATATCCTTTATGCGGATGGTGTGGACAATAATAAAGACCGTCTATATATGCTCCATCTTTGCCCAATAAAGTTTCCATCTTATTATGAATTTCATCTAATTCATCAAAACTCACTTCACCACGAGCAATTACTGGCTGGTTTGTTACAACAATTGTTAAATATCCAGATTCGTTCATTTTTTTGATCGCCTTGGATACTCCATCAATCAATTCAAATTCATTAATATTTCTTAAAAATCCAACATATTTGTTAATTGTCCCATCTCTATCAAGGAAAATTGCTTTCTGCTTATTCTTTAAATTTTTTCCCTGTACATGTCCGGCTTTAAAATCTTCACATACTGCATAGTATCTATCTGGTGTTCCCATATCTTTTACATATTCCGGGCTGTCATAGCAAAACATTTTGCCTGTTCCAGATAAAGGTTTTAAAAGCTGTCTATCTAAATCAATTTTAGGAGTATCAATATTTTGTTTCAAAATTTTCGGTGACATCACATGAAGGCCAGCGTTTACTCTATTTTTATAATACAATGGTCTTTCATCTTCTTTTGCCAGCCACTTCTGTACAATACCATTTTCATTTGCTATAATCAGTCCACTATCATATGGATGACTATTAGGATGAGTAAATAAAGTAACCAGTCCACCATGGGATTTATGGAATTCAACAAAACGATTAAAGTCCACATCAAACATAGCATCTGCATTTAAAAGTAGAAAATCTTCTGTCAGCTTATCTTTAATCTTGAATAAAGCTCCTGCATTTCCTAATGGCTCTTTTTCAAAATAGTATTCAATATTCACTCCAAAACTTTTACCTGTTACTGGTGAAATACCACTTCCATCACCAAAATAATCCATTATTATATTACCCAAATGGCTCACAGTGAGAATAATATCTTTAAATCCTTGATCTCTTAAACATTCAATTTCATGTTCTAAAACAGGTTTACCTTCAATTTTGATCATAGGTTTTGGAATATCACTGGCAACTGAAGAAATTCTTGTTCCCTTTCCACCCGCCATAATTACAACTTTCATGTTTTATTTCTCCTTACACTAATGGTTCATATGATTCTGGAGTGTAATGAATAACCCTTGTTCCTCCATCTTCAAAAGAAAATGGAATATACATCAATTCTTTCATTGCTTCTCTAACTTCTGCTTGTTTTTCTGGTTGTACATAAAATACTAAGAAACCGCCTCCGCCTGCACCAAGTAATTTTCCTCCTAATGCACCAGCTTTGATTCCTTTTTCATACAGAATATCTATATTGCTTGTAGAAACTGCATTTCCAGTTTGTCTTTTTAATTTCCATGTATGATCTAACATTCTTCCAAATTCATCTAAATCGACTGTTTTATCTGTTAATACCTTTTCCGCATCATCTACTAAAGAAAGCATTTCTTTAAGCTGTGCTGTCTTGTCTACTTTTCCTGCTGCATTTGCTTTCTGAACATCTGATGAAAAACGTGTAAAACCAGTAAAAAACATCATCAAATTCTGATTAAGTTGTTTTTTTCTTTCTGGCGAAATAATTAACGGAAGCACATCATAGCCTTCATCTGTAAAGTTAATACGATTAAAACCTCCAAATGATGCTGCTATCTGGTCTTGCCAACCACCAGCTTCCTGACAAAGCTCTCTTTCCAAATAAATTGCTTCATCTGCCAGTTTTTTCTTATCAGCATATTTTCCTTTTAAAGCATAAAAAGCATTTAACATACCTACTGCAAAAGAACTACTTGTTCCCAAGCCAGAACGAGCAGGTAAATCAGCCTCATATGTTAAACGAATTTCATGCATATCCAAAAACTTCATTGCATTTTTGATTGCCGGATGCTGAATATCTTCTATTTTAGTTACTCTTTCTGTTTTTGAATAAGAAAGTTCCGTTGAATAATCAAAAAAGCGTGGTAAATGGCGTACATTTACATAACAATATTTGTCAAATGTTGTTGATAACACGGAACCTCCATTTTCCCGAAAAAATGATGGCATATCGGTTCCTCCACCAAAAAAGGACATTCTAAAAGGTGTTTTTGTAATAATCATTTTAATTCTCCTTTTTATTATATTTATAACTTATCTAATTTATTTTTCTATACAGCTTGTTTTTAACAAGCTGTATAGTTTTATCCTCAACTACATAGAACCATCTTTTCTAAATACAACCAATATTGTCTTCAGTAATATTTTTATATCTAGCCCAATGTTCCAATTTGTGATATACTCTTTATCAAGACGAACGACTTCTTCAAAATCGGTAATATCACTTCGTCCGCTTACCTGCCACATGCCAGTGATTCCAGGCTTAATTGCCAATCTTGCACGATGGTGAAGCTCATACAAATTTGTTTCAGAAATAAGGGGTGGGCGAGTACCTATAATCGACATATCGCCACGTAATACGTTAAAGAATTGCGGAAATTCATCTAAACTTGTTCGTCTGATAAAATCACCGATTCCAGTCTTATGTGCTCCATCTGGAAGAATCTTATTTCCAATAACTCGTGGGTCAAAATCCAATTTGAACATCTTTTCATCACCCAGTTTGTTATCTTTCATCAGTTCAGCCTTACGTTCTTCTGCATCCATATACATGCTTCGGAACTTATACATTTTGAATCTCTTTCCATTCTTTCCTACACGTTCCTGTGCAAAGAAAATCGGTCCCGGTGATGCTATGTAAATTGCTGGAGCAACAAATATAAATAAGATTCCGGTAATCAAACATCCTACCAGCCCTCCGGCAATATCCATCAGTCGTTTCAACATCAGATCTCTTGTAGATGCATAGTTAATACTGGTAGTCAGTACTGTATAATCTCCAACTTTTTCTACAAACTGTTTTTTCCCCGGCACGCTTTGTACCTTTGCAAGATTTAG
>QAMT01000001.1 GCA_003150755.1 Phascolarctobacterium sp.
GGGTCGGCGATGGAGTTGTCGTTGTGGCTCTCGGCGGCGTAGTGCACGATCGCGTCGTGGCCCGGGACGATCCTATCGAGTAGCTCCGCGTCGCAGATGTCGCCCACGACGAGCTCAACGCGGCCCGCGGGCAGCCCGACGATGTTCTCGGGGTTGCCGGCGTAGGTCAGCTTGTCCAGGACGGTGACGTGCACCCCGGGGTGGCTGTTGACCACGTAGTGCACGAAGTTGCTGCCGATGAAGCCGCAGCCGCCCGTGACGATGATGCTTTTGGGATTGAACGTTTCAGCGATGGTCAATCACCTTCCTACACCGAAAAACTACCGCGCTGAAAATGCTTGCGCAAGCGTAGCGCCAAAACGCCAGTTTGAATAAAGGCAACCTACGTCCAAGAATCAGAGATTCCAAAAACATTCGCAGCTTGCGCCGGTGTATTTACGACATGCGAACCCAAGCTTCGCCCCGATAACCTTGAAGACACGATTGAAAGCATCACGCAGCTCAAACAAGTTGACCCCTGAGTTATATCTCTTCGCCAAATCGATTAGATCCGCAGCGAAACGGAAAGAATGGATACAGATTCTCTAGAACCTCATTAAGGAAAACATAAAGCCAGGAATTCGAATAACAGAGGTGAGCGGTTTGGACAGTCACATCGATAGCGTATATTACGACAAGCCACTCCCAGATAGGACCAAAATCGATATCTGGGAATGCTATGCAAGACACGTTCTGCAGTTTATCGATAGCAACAAATATGGAAATCTGACTTACAGCGACAAGCCAGATCTGATCGATAGGACACGTTCTCTGGGCATCGAGGTGACAGATTCCCAATCACGAGAAAGCAGAGAGGCTGAATCTCTTTACTCGAGGCTCGCATTCATCGATGACCAATCTTGGAGAAAACGCCAAATCGAACGGATCGAACAGTGCGGCGCGCATTATGAAAGCGGAATTCTGTTTGGTCCAAGGGGCACTGATTCGTTCGAGCTGGTTTATAAAGCCCTTAACAAAAAACTGGAGAGACTCAACTCCGACGATTATGAAATCTTTAGAAGAAATGAGCTGTTTGTCAGGTCAACTATTCTTGCTGACGAGGAAATGCTTCGCGAAGCACTCTTGAAAATGGAAATACAATCCCGCGATTACTCGCGGCGCTTCGCATCCGTCACCGTCTCGGTGCCAGGACACAATTACGTGTTCGACATCGATGCATCCTTATACAAATCCCTTGAATTCGGAAGTTACGACCAGTTCCGAACTGCCGATAACGCACGGCGGGAAGTGATACGAGCGGAATTGAGCTGAGGCAAGAGCCGCCGCTTAAATCAGGGACCTTGCACCTCCGCGCCTGCAACACCATTCACAATGCAATCAAAGTGGGCCGTGTGGCTAAGATCGCGCGGCCCGTCATTCCTTCACAAGCAACTCAAAGCACTCGCGGTCTCTTGCGATAAGGAAATCCCAGGAGTCATTTCCATACATAAGCGCGCGATTGAACACATCGACTGCGGAGCCATCAATGTGGGAAATACTCACCAAGCGGTCATTCTCTGATCTCTGCTTTAAGACCACTCCATATCGAGGGCTCAACGGAAAGTAGATGCTGTAGGGATCGCTTTCCTGAATGTCCGACCACTCAGGAAAGATGGGCAACGACGAGGTTATAAACTCTGACCCCTCAGGCGCCACGAAAAAGCCGCAATCCATTCTAAGCATCAAAGAAACCAGCGAATGAAGCGGGGCTCCCTCACAGAACTTAAACAAGGCAGCGTCCTGAATAGCAAGCTCTACAATCGATTCAAACTCCTCGCCAAAACCCTCGGCGTCCATCTCTTTTCGATCAGCTTCAGTAAGGAATCCTTCTGCTTCCAACTCAACCGCGTAGGATGCAGCATTACTTCTTACCCTCTTGAGATATTTTGGGCTCCTTACGAGTAATAACGAAATGAGAAGTATAAGACGTTCGAGCAGCTCACAGGTCTCATCAGTGTCAGAAAACACGCCGGCATCCAAATGCTCTATAAGCAGTCTGTAATCGTACGCAAGGTCATTCTCCATCTTGCTTAATGCCTTTTCAGCAGACCCCTGTTCAATAAATCGCTCCCTATCTATTGGGGTCCGTCTCTTTACCTCATGAAGGTACTTCTCGAAACAAATGCCTTCCGGTTTAGTTTGAAATATGCGACCCAAACCACTTGGCTCACGCTTCACCGCATAAAGAAAGCCATCTTGATTAGTAAACGACTTCAGATAAAAACGCGGCACGTAGTGCTGTTTCTTAACATCAGACATATAATCGCCTCCACAAAGCGTCCTTACCCCTGCCGAAACACCAGGAAGAAGGTCAACGTAAAATCATGGAAAACAATAGCCCAAAACCCGGCAACCGTTATGCCGACAGGCCGAATATGGCAACGCGCCGCAATATGCAATTAAAGGCAACCCGCTGGGAACATCCTTGGTGAGCAGCACGGTCACCTTCGGCTATTGCCAGTTTCCAATTTACTTCATCTATGCGATCAGGGGACGCTACGCCCCCAACTAAGAACCTGATTGGCAATCCGTTCCTTGGCAAATCGTATTGGCTTTTGTCAAAACGACCGGATACGCCAACTCGCAGAGACGCCGCATCATCCGGGGTCGGCCCTTGAAAACCGAGGCTCGGAGTCTAGATGAGGACGGTTCGGCCTTTGTTTCAGCTAATTCGGTCATACCTACAGAACACGACACGAATACCTGGACTACTTGAGCCTCATACATCAGGCAAACCAGAACGAATAAGAATCTCTTTGACAGAAATCCCGCATCAATGCCCGCAACGGTTGGCACTACAGCGAGGCCCAATCACACGGCACCACTTCCAACACGCGTCTGAGGAACGAAGCCCCGCTGAGGTTGCGCAGGACAGCCTCAATTGTGAGCTCGCCCCAAATTCGTTATTAGCTGACGGCAGCCGACACTCCCCTGCCCGGAAACAACCCCCGGAACGCTCCACAGACATGCACCCCCCCCCGGCGCCGAGAGCGATCACAACCCCCGAGCAACACCAGCGACCCGCACCACTCCCGCACAAGGATCCCGCTAGGAGCCCTTACCTTGGTAGCAAAGAACCTGGCCGCACAAGGCGGTCCGAGATATCACTACCCAAGAAAGGACACGCCACGCCCAACGACGGCATCGCATATCTACTCAAGTTCGCACCCAAAGTGGCGTACATCGAAGACCTGCTGAACGGGCGTCTCTATATGAACGCAGCCGGCTACTATCATAGACTGCTTGGCGAACAGGGCGACCCGCTCGAGGCGTCCATGGCTCCCGGGGCACGCCTCTACGGAAATTACTGTCTGCCCATCTACTGCATGTACACGGTCCGCGAGAACGACATCGTTGACAGTTCTGTCCAAATCCCGAAGCGCATGATCCGGGAGTTCGGATGCGCGGACGGATGGATCGGCATCGTGCGGTACGACAGCTTCGCGCGGCTTGCCGACAGCCACATCGTCGACGGCGGGAGCATATATGCCCACGGCGCCATCTCCTATGGCGTCCCCGGACCAAAGCTCATCGGGGAGATGCTCCAGGGCACGGCCTGCAATCTACTTATCAAAACGCCAAAGTACGCTTACCAGCGAGAGTATCGAGTCATCGGGTCACAATCGGTCGAGCACCACCTCGAGCCAGACGCCAAGCACCCTGGATGCATAATCGAAGAATACGGCCACGCAGAGCTGGACCTTGGCAGCAGCCTCACAGACTTTTCTTGGAAGATTCCTGTGTCGAGTCTCGAGAAAACACAAGACGGGCTCAAACTGAAGCTGCCGCAGCACGCATAGACATCCCAGAACGCAGCACAACGCCGTGGGAACAAAGCCCAAGCCGCCATCCGCCCCACTCCCCAACATCCCCCAGCAAGCTCGCTGTTGTTGACTGGGGTTCCCGTAAAATATACCCTAACAAAATATGTGCGGAGTGCTGGCCTGGAGCTGCCTTCGGACCCTATTGGCTGCTCACCGAGAGGCTCCGCTATGAAACGACACTTTGCTACCTGCTCTGCGCGATCGCGTGCACGTCCATGGTCAGCGCGACTATGCCCATAGCAGCCACAGCGGAAGCAATTCAGCCTCGGAAACCGCTGCGTACCAGGCATAAGCCGCTGATACAACCGGTAATGCCAACAAGGCTGAAAGTGGCTTCAGCACAAATTAAATCCAGACAGGCATCATCAGCTACATTTATGAAATCGAAACTAACCCAGCAACATTAATCGATCAGCTGCACTTGTTCCGCTAACCCCACCCAACACCAAATCAAAAGGAGTTCATCCATGTCCCAGTACGATTACCTCGTCGTCGGTGCCGGCCTCTCGGGCGCCGTCTTCGCCAACGCCGCCAGGCGCGCCGGCAAGTCGGTCCTGGTCATCGACCGCCGCGACCACATCGCCGGCAACGTCTACACCGAGGACGTCGAGGGCATCCAGGTCCACCGCTACGGCGCGCACATCTTCCACACCTCCATGAAGGACGTCTGGGACTACGTCAACCGCTTCGCCGAGTTCAACAACTACGTCAACTCGCCGGTAGCCAACTTCCGCGGCAGCATGTACAACATGCCCTTCAACATGAACACCTTCGCCAAGATGTGGCCGGGCGTCGTCACGCCAGCGGACGCCCGCGCCAAGATCGCCGAGCAGGTGGCCGCAGAGAACATCGGAGAGCCGCAGAACCTCGAGGAGCAGGCGCTGTCGCTCGTCGGCCGCGACATCTTCGAGACGCTCGTGAAGGGCTACACCGAGAAGCAGTGGGGCCGTGACTGCAAGGACCTGCCCGCGAGCATCATCAAGCGCCTCCCCTGCCGCTTCACCTACGACAACAACTACTTCAACGACCGCTACCAGGGCATCCCCATGGGCGGCTACACCAAGATGGTCGCCAACATGCTCGAGGGCGTCGAGGTCCGCTGCGGCGTGGAGTACAAGGAGCTGGCCGCCGCCGAGCCCGACATCGCCGCCAAGACGATCTACTGCGGCCCCATCGACGCGTTCTACGACTTCAAGCTGGGCACGCTCGAGTACCGCAGCCTGCGTTTCGAGACCGAGACCCTCGACGAGGCCGACCACCAGGGCGTGGCCGTGGTCAACTACACCGAGCGCGAGGTCCCCTACACCCGCGTCATCGAGCACAAGCACTTCGAGTTCGGCACGCAGGACAAGACCGTCATCACGCGCGAGTACCCGGCCGACTGGAAGCCCGGCGACGAGCCCTACTACCCCATCAACGACGCCAGGAACGAGGCCCTCTACAAGCAGTACGAGGAGCTGGCGGCACAGGAGGGCGACGTGGTCTTTGCCGGACGTCTGGGCGGCTACAAGTACTACGACATGGACAAGGCCATCGCCGCCGCCTTCGAGCTCGTCCGCAACGAGCTGGGCGTGGAGCCGACAGAGGCGTAGTTAACCATTCGAGAGTCATCGCGTCAATCAATATAAATTTATTAATGGGGATGCTAGAACAGATCTGCATCCCCATTATTTACAACAGTTGAGTCGACGTTTCTGTTCGAAAAAAGCAGGGCACCGACCGTCGCCGATGCCCAACCCATTCATGCAAATAGAGTGAAATAAAATATGAAGATGGCAAAAGCCGGACTGAATTTAATAGAGTTTCGCTATGCCCGCGATCTACTAAAACGGCTAACAAATTTAGTAATCCACAATTGAACGCCCTCTTTGATAATCTCGTGATAAGAGCTTCCCAGTTTCTTGCATAGGTACACAGGCCATTTCCAATTGTTATAGGCTAGCTGGGAAATTCCCTGGCCCAATATGATGCCCCAAGCCCCCATACCAAAAAGACCAGAAAACAGACACACAAGAGCGCAGCCAATAATGGATGCAATAATATATCCCCACATATAAGGAATCTCGTTCATGCTGATAATGTAATTGCAAAAAATAGAATGCTGCTGAAGAAGCCCCACATACAAACACATTACAAGAAACAAAGCATAGTCAATATCGATGCCAGGCTTGAATAATGGCAAGAGAGGAAAAATAACAACACAGACCCCAGCGGTTCCAAGCATAAACAGCATCCAGTAACCTACAATCCCAGTCGATACAAATTTCCTCTGTTTACCAGATTCACCCTCCGCATAAGCTGACTGCATCGCAGGATAAAAAGACTTTGGATACGTAGATGCAAAATTATAAATTGCATTTGCAAACTGCAGCAGAATAGAATAGGTGCCCGTCTCGGATAGGCCAAGAAATATGGAACTCAAAATACTCATGGCTTGAGTGGAAGCATAAAGAGAAAGCTGAACCAAGCCATCACGCCATGCGACATGGAAAATGGTCGAAAAAATATCCTGAATTGAAGAGAAGTTTACCGACAACTTATCCGAACGTCGTCCATCTTCGATCTCTCGATGTTTCCTAAGCATAATTAAGGCAGAAACCCTAAGAAGCACAGCATTCATAAGAAACCCAATAGATGCGCCAACAAGCCCAAAGCCCGCAACGAGCAAAACGCCACTGATAAAGAGCTGTCCTACTCTACCAATTACGACCGCCTTATTTTCTCCAGCAATATCTCCGTATCCTCTTAATACCGTGATCGACCAAAGAAAATAGAGATTAAGGAAAATTGAAACACAGAAGAGTGCCCATGAAAGCCAAACGTCAGCAGGATTCATATTCGAAGCAACAAAGAAAATATAAGCTGAGCCAGCCGTAGAAAGCAGAAGCAACACAACGACCGCAAGAATCGCGTATATAACTTTGGAAGCCTTAATTACCGTGTTCAAAAGATGCCAATCGATGCCATCTTCAACTGATTCCTTATCACACCCCTTAACGGAAAGACGGCGGGCACCACTCACTACATATACGATATTTCGCGCAAACGTTGGATTAAAACCAAACTCAAAGAGCATGGCGAAATTAGAGAGAGCAATGTAGACATACCAAAGTCCCAATTCCTCATCAGAGAGAAAGCGCATAAGCAACGGAAGAAGGATGAAACCACTTGCCATCGAAACTATTGTCCCAATGTAATTCCATATCACATCGGTTTTTCGCGTCACGATACTACTCATGCGGCACTCCAGCATATTTTTGAAAACCGACTTCCCTCTTATCGACTTTGGATAGAGAAAAGAGAAGCTCGGGTCCGATTGCAAAAAGAAAATAATTACATTCGATGCGAACACCCAAAGTTTCGGTAAGACCGTATACCGACATTAAAACAATACCGAACAAGAGTGAGTCCCATTGATTTTGGCGAACCATTTTAATTAAAAGTGAAAATAGTCCAATTATAAATAAGGCAGACGGAATAATAGCGTAACGCAAAATCAAATGGCAGTACGCGTTATCAACGACGAAATGGTACGGTTTTCCATTTTCCCAATAGATTACAGGACTATCAATATAATTTGTACCAAATAGCGAGAGACCCTTCATCTGATAATAGCCATGAGCCAATCTCAATCTTCCCGATAAAAGGTTATTCAAAACTGAATCTATTGAGCGAGCTGGGTTATAGTTGACCATAAAATAAAAGCTAATGAAAACAATCAAAACAACGGCGATAACAAAACTTATCGAAATGATTCTTCTTAAACGTTTGTTTTCCACTTTGTAGAAAACAAACAATAGTAAAACTTGGAAAACAGCAAGAATTGCTGTTGATCTTGAATCCGACACAACCAAAATTAGAATGGCAGCAGATATAAGCAGCATTGATTGGAACAAAGGGGTTTTTCCAAATCGCAGAACAGAAATTGATGTGCACGCGAGAATAACATACATGCCGAAAATATTAGGGTGAGTAAAGCCCAACGACTGACGAGCAATACCTGAGCGAATTAGAATTAGATTTTCAATAATACCCGAGACAGCAAACAATGGCGCAATGACTAGAATCATGATCGACAGGACAAGTGAAATAAACGCAAGTTTATTCAATTTGACGCCCTCAGAGCAGACAATAAAGAGAGCAAGCCAAAATAACCATCCTTCCTGCGAATTCCTCCATGAAACAAAGCCAACAAGAACGACAAGTGCTGCCATTAGCCAGCCATTTACAGAAGCCTTTTGAAGAATAAATTTAAAAATCAAAAGGCAAAGAATTGCCAGGCTGAGAATATTTGACAAAAGTGAAACCGGAATAAAGAGAAATTCAACGAATGTCGTTCGATCGAGAATGCAGCTGAAAAAATACAAGGCGTAAGCAAGGTAGAATACAAACTCCCCTATGCTCATGCATCCAATAACGGAGGCAGCATTGCCTGTTTTTCCATTTATTCCAATGTCACTCATTAATGCGTGTCCTTATCAATTAGAACTTTCCCCGCTAGGTGGTCTTTGACTACAGTTCTTAATCCCCAAAATAGATAGGCAAAGGTAAAGAAACCTTTTTTACAAAGAATCGTGAATACTTGAAGCCAGAGAGAAAGACAGTAACCTTCGAAACAATGCTCAGAAAAACACCCCTGATCGGAAGCAAAGGAAAGAAGCTGCACACTCGATTTTTTTGCCCCAATCAGACCTGAGTTTCGAACAAAATTCTCAATACCTTGGGTGGTTAAAAAAGCACATCGTGAAATAAATGGCACCTGTTCATCTTCTAATGAACATGTTGACATGATTCCCGTAATGGAGCGCTCCCATGGATCAACCTCAATCGAATGAACAGCAGACCCCTTGTATTGGTAATACCAATACCAGACATTAGAAGCGATTGCCATCGTTTTACATTTTTCAATAAACCGGTAATTAAAGAGCGTATCTTCACCGATAGGAATATCCTCTTCAAAACGCAGGGCCTCAAGAAGATCAGCACGATAGAGTTTTGCAACAGGTCCACGACCATTAAAATCAGGCAAAGAGTCGAAGCAATACTTAGCATGTCCAAGCATTTGAAATTTTGCCGCCATCAATTCACGAGACTCATCAAGAATCCAATAGTCGCCTGCATCGCAGCCGTCGTTCGGAGAATCACCGAGAAATAGATGGGCAACACCACCACAGACAAGATCGACATTCTCTCCCAATGCAATCTGGAGAGCCTGATTAATAAACAAAGGATTCAATTCATCGTCAGAATCAGAAAAAGCAACCCATTCACCCTGAGCTTCGTGGATTCCGATATTTCTAGCGTGTGATACGCCTTTATGGCCTCCCTTAACAATTCGCGCACGAGCCTCCCCCGATACAAGTCTCTGCTCAACGGTTAAACACTCATCATCGCTTCCATCATCAACGATAATGAATTCAACATTAGAGTAACTTTGATTAAATAACGACAAGAGGCATCTCTCAAGCGCTTTAACCGGGGCGTTAAAGACGGGAACAACAATCGAAACAAGAGGATCTTTGTCATCTCCATTTAGATTAGATTGTATATCGAGCTTTGCGCTCCTCATTCCGCCTCCAAGTTTTGAAGAACGGAAAGCGTCTCAGCCACACCATCTTTTATTCCCTTAAATGGAATCCATCCAAGTTCTCTCATTTTGCTACCGTCCATGAGCGCAATCGAAGCTTTTGAGTACCCTGCTGCTTCCTCAGCATCTGGCAAATCAAAAACAACTTCAACGTTTCCAGCTGAAGCAACCATCATTGCCAGATCACGTAAGGTGACATCCGATGAAGGGTCAGCAAGGTTATATGCTTCGCCATCTACACCAAGTAGCAGCGCGTAAAGCAATCCGGAAACAGCATCTGCAACATGTAAATATGAAAAGTGTTGAGTTCCACTACTCTTAAGCACCACATTTTGGTGACAAAGCGCCTTATGCATAAACTGAGAGAGCGCCTTAGAATCATCGGGAAGTAGAGTTGGTCCGTATACTCGGGCTATGCGAGCAATAACAGTTTCAACAGATTTCTGTGAACGGTAAGCCTGGCACATAGTCTCGCCAAGACGTTTCGACTCTGTATAGCAGGCGCGAAGAGTATTGCAGTCAATATATCCACAATACTCCTCGTCAAATCGTTCAACATCTCCACGGTTTTCTCCATACACCTCAACAGAAGAGGCGAAAAGCAATCTTGCACCGTGTTCTGAGGAATACTCAAGCAAATTATGAAGTCCGTCAACATTTGAGCAAATAGTGCCGATAGGGTTACTCGCATATTGACGTGGATGCGTAGAGCTAGCAAGGTGGATAACAAAATCTGAAGGACCTGACGGCATTACCCCTCTTTCGGTAATATCCATCTCCTCAAATTTAAATAAAGCATTATCAAAATAAGGCAACCTGGCACGAGCTTTCTCCTCACTTCTACCGATAGCAAGGATGCGACAACCAAGGTGATTTATTCTATTTTTCCTCATAATAACGTCAATGAGAAATGAGCCTATCATTCCAGTAGCGCCAGAAAGAGAAAGGGTCTTCCCTGCAAGTTTTTCCCATGGGAGATCTTGGCTACAAATTGAATCTAGCTCTGAGATGTATATGTTAGATTCGAGTCTATTCATTAGAAATACCCTACTTTTAATCCCTACATCCTGAAGTGGCTAAATAAGCGCGGAAAGTGTCGAGGTTCTCAGGGGTAGTTAGCTTAATATTCTTATCCGAACCAGCAGCAAAATGTAGAGTTTCACCAAGCTCAACCATCATCGTATTGGTGTAATGCGAACCGTAAATACCAATACCCTCAGCAAAAGCCTTCTTATAGGATTTCAATAAATTACCGTAGCGATATGCCTGCGGAGTAGAAACACGACGAAGAGTCTCTCTCGGAATAAATTTGTCGGTAGTTGATTCATCGTCTTGATTAACAACAAATATTTGTTCGTTATAAGGCAAGCTTGTAACAGCATTACCATATTTTTGGCAAACACGAATCACGTCGGTAATCACGTCCGAATCCAACATCGGTCTCACACCATCGTGAATAATAGCAATGTCATCATTAGACAGAATTCCCTCGAGCCCATATACGCCATTGCGAATAGACTCCTGACCAGTCTTTCCACCTTTAACAACCCATTTTAATTTAGAAATACCAAACTGCTTTGCATATGCTTTGAGAATGTCTTCCCAGCCATCGATACAAACAACTTCAATAGCCTCGACCTGCGGATGCGCCTGGAATGCCTCAAGTGTATATATTAAAACAGGCTTATCGCGCACATTAATAAACTGTTTGGGGATTTGCTGGCCCATACGAGAACCGACGCCGCCAGCGATTACAATTGCAACGTTCATTTTTACAAATCCTCACTCTCGATATTTGAGTACTTTCCTAAATCAAACTCATAGACAACATGTACTTCTCGGTCCTCTAATGGCGGTGGCGTCATGTAATCGGGCCCATAAAGCGCTTCCATATAAACCTTGAAATCATTGGGCACTGGAAGCAGAAGTCCTTCAAACTCACCCGGCTCTGTTGGAAAAAATGCATCGCGACTATACAGCTCACCAAAATAGTGTTTGCGTCCAGTCGGTATTGAAATGTACTTACTGCTACTATTGCGATACTTGGAATTCCATCGATTCCAAAGCGCCACCCATTTTTCAGGGGTGTAGAAAGAAAACAACTTCCCGATCATTTCCTTACGCTTAAAGACTTTTAAGGCAGATTCGTTGCCGGCAACCAAAGAGTTATATAAATCTGCATGCGCCTCAAAGCGACGACACGAATAGCAGAACCCCAGAGCCATAGATATAAAGCCATGAATTCCGCGGCAAATAAAATTATCTGGAACACTTTCGAGTAGAAAAATATCGATATAAGCGCCGCAACTCGAACTAGGAAGACCGATATCATCTCTGTTTCGGACAATGGTGCCGTTAAGACGCATTCTCGCAAAGCCCAAATCATAACCATCGGTCAAACCAGGAATTTGAATGGTGTATTTACCTGGGAATAAAGAATTGATGGCATCAACAAACTTTGTCAAATCATCATGAATCAAATTGATGTCAATATCATCGTCCCATGGAATAAACCCATGATGGCGAAGAGACCCGAGGCAGGTGCCGCCACTTAAGGTCCATCGAGCTTCAGCTTTATCTGCAGCAACCTGAAAATCTTGAAGCATCATTTTAAGAACATTTTGAAGCGAGCAGAGTGAATCTCCCGTCAGCTCGATTGTTGAGTTTGTGTTCTTTATATGTTTAAACAATTCAAAAGTTGATAAACCCATTATTAATTATCCGACCTAAAAACTACGTTTATATTTTTTGGCAAAAAACTTGGCTGCCAAAAAACCGCTACCCTTAGCAATCCAGTCAACTGGTTCCGGGCTGATGGTAGGCATTTCTGCCAACTTGATGTCATTTGTCGACAACCAGGTATCTAGTAACATCTCGCTGATGCGACCAGGCCATCGAGCATTGAACGCATCGTATTCTGTTGAATCCAAAGAACTTTCTATTTTCTCGAGCACAAAGAAGAGCCACTCGCAATAAGCGTTAAATACAGCACCTTCAGCAACGAACATGTTAAACATATGAGCTTTGGTGCCAGACATTTCACGTTCGAAGGCGGGAATATATTTGGGGCAATAACAATTAAGTGCCGCTCGCGTTGCATCTAGCTGTTCACCCGGAAGAGTATGACGATAGTGCGCCTCAACGGTATCGATATAATAGTTACGAGCTTTGGGAACGATTACCTGTGAATTTGTTGAGTCAAATACTTCCTTAAAATCCTCGCTACTCGCAATTAGATCAAAAGGATTTTTGGATTTTGCCTTTGACGGATCAATGGTTTTAAAATGCCGCCTGTAGTGTACCAAGCCCTTATAAAAGGAACTACAATTCTTCCAAAGCCAGTACATCCCAGTAAGCTCAGAATAAGAAGCGTTTTTTTGAGAGATATTATCCCCCAGGTTATCCTGCTGCATGTCCAAACAAACTTCCGGATGCAAATCTGCCCCAACGTGAAGAGGGAGATAACACTTATCATTCGGCATGCAATACGGCTTATGAGCTGCAACAGCAACCGTAATATCCTTCTGTGACGACAATTGTCTACCTTCCACTTTTACGTTTTCCAAACATGGCACCAAAAGTGCCAGCGAAGCATTTCCAGTCCATACGGAAGCAGCGATTCTGAACGTAGCGAAGTTCTATCTTTTGCCTCAGACCACTCTCAAAGGTCACTTCATTGCGATCAGTCGCTTGCCAAAGTCCAGTAATTCCAGGCTGAACTGAGAGCAGTTCAGCCTTTTCTTCATCCGAAAAATGCTGCTCAAGCTCATCCCTTGTAATGGGACGGGGGCCAATGACTGAAAGATCGCCGTTCAGCACATTGAGAAACTGAGGCATCTCATCGATAGAGCATTTACGAATGAATTGACCAATCTTGGTAATGCGGGGATCATCGTCGACTTTGCGTTCGACTTCCCACTGATGTAGCTGCTCAGGACTCAAATACTTCTGCACATCACCCGCATCGGCGACCATACTACGAAGCTTGAAAATCTTGATAGTCCTTCCGCCTTTGCCGACGCGCTCTTGCGTATATATGGGGCTGCCGGGCGATTCAAGGCTAATGAGTGCGCACGCAATAGCGATAGGGATAAGCAGTAGTACGCTCATCAAAAGACTGAATACAAGGTCAAACAGCCTCTTAATAAAGCGGTAGCCAAGCGTACCGCTCGGTTTAATCTCTTTAATAGCCAGTGCGTCCCCCACAGATACACAGCTCTCTGTTACTTCTTTAGCAGCCATAGTCAAACTTACGTCCCCGTTCCCCAGGGATCCCCCAATCGGTAAATTCAAAAATGCGAACGAACAGCCGGAACAACGTCTCCCTTACGTTTTGCTGGGAACGTCGAGCGGTAGTAGCTCCCTAAATGTGGAGTCACCCTCGCCCACGTCTACCAGGCACCAGCGTTTATGACGGTCGATCTTTTTAACGCGGGCCTCTTGCCCCACCAAGGGACCCTGTTCTATGTGCAGCACGCCGTCTTCTATGCGCGCAACGCTGTTGCGTACCACGCCGTCGTCGTCCAGCACGCTGCGGTACCAATCCTGCGCATCGTCCGGCATGGGCATGTACGCCCGCTCCCTACTGCCGGCGATGCGACAGCCAAA
>QAMT01000004.1 GCA_003150755.1 Phascolarctobacterium sp.
CACATCTGCTTTGCAGGACGACGTTAAAGTTGTTGCTCTGAGCCTGCTCTCCGGCGCTCATAACACCCTTTTCCCGAAAGTTGTAGAACTTTTGAAAGAAAAAGGCCTGAACGACGTTCTGGTTATCGGCGGCGGCGTAATTCCTGAAGCCGACATCCCGGGCCTGAAAGCTGCTGGCATTGCCGAAGTATTCACTCCTGGCACCCCGACCAGCAAAATTGTTGACTTCATCAACGAACACGTAAAATAATTAGGTCTTAAAAATTTGCAAGGCGGCTCGTCCGCCTTGCAACCTATAAATTTTTATCAGACCTCAACAAGGCGGTGTGAAATTTGAACATTGTTGAAGGCGTATTAAACCACAACCGTTTAGCACTGGCCAAAGCAATTACGGCCGTTGAAAACGAGTATGACAATGCCGTTGAAATTATGACGGCTTTATATCCCCACACCGGCAATGCTTATGTCATCGGTATAACCGGACCTCCGGGTGCTGGCAAAAGTACTTTGACCGATAAACTTGCCAAAGAATTCCGCAAACGCGGCAAAACTGTTGGCATTATTGCAGTTGACCCTACCAGTCCGTTCTCTGGCGGCGCTATCCTCGGCGACCGTATCAGAATGTTGGATTTGTCTTCTGACGAAGGCATTTTTGTCCGTTCTATGGCTACCAGAGGCAGCTTGGGCGGCTTATCACAAAAAGCAGGCGATGCAGTTAAACTGATGGACGCATTTGGCTTTGATATCATTATTATCGAAACCGTAGGCGTAGGCCAGTCCGAAGTTGACATTGTAAAAACTGCTGATACTACCATGGTTGTTGTAATCCCCGGCATGGGTGATGATATCCAGGCTATTAAAGCAGGTATACTTGAGATCGGTGACTTGTTCACAATTAATAAAGCAGATCGTGAGGGCACAGATAAGCTTAACATAGAGATTGAAATGATGTTGGAATTAAATCCCGAACATGTTAGCTGGCGTCCGCCGATCAACCGGACCATTGCCAGCAAGGGTGAAGGTATAGAAGCAGTAGTTGATTCCATTGAGGATCACAAAAAATATCTGTTCGAAAGCGGCGAAATCGTTAAAATCCGTAAAGCCCGCATTAAAAATGAGGTTACCGCGATGCTTAACGATAAAGTTAACCGCTACATCGACAAAAATGTAGTAAATACCAATGATTTTGAATCCTTGGTAGAAAAACTGCAGGCACGCGAAATTGAGCCGTACTCTGTAGTTAATGACATTGTTGGTAAAGTTTTAAAATAAAACCACCAAATAATTCTTTAAGGAGGAATTAAAAATGTTCAAAGTAATTTGTGTTGACCATGTAGGTATTGCCTGCAAAGATTTGGATGTATCCAAAAAATTCTACACCGAAGTTCTCGGTCTGGAATGCACTGGTGAAGAACCGGTTCCCGAACAGGGCGTAAAAACCGTATTCATTCCTTGCGGCGAAACCCTGCTTGAGCTTCTCGTAGATATTACCGAAAACAACGATGGCCCGATCGGCAAATACATTGCTAAAAACGGCCAGGGCATCCAGCACATGGCTCTCCGTGTTGACGACATCGAAGCTGCTATCGCTGGTGTACAGGAAAAAGGCGGCATCATGATCGACAAAGCTCCTCGTGGCGGCGCTGGCGGAATGGACATTGCTTTCGTTCATCCGAAATCTGTTGGCATTCTGCTTGAGCTCTGCGCTCCTGCAAAAAAATAATTTCCGCTTAAACGGAAATTACAGCTGCTTTTAAGCGGCAACAATTCTTTTGATACATGGCAGACGGGCGCATTTACTACGCCCGCCTGTATGTATAAATAAGTTCTCCCCAATTATATGGAGGTGTAAGATTTGTCTACTCAAGAAAGAATTGAGAAAATGCTCAAACTCTCCGAGCATATTATCGCAGCTGGCGGCGAAAAGAAAGTAGCTAAACAGCATGCAAGCGGTAAACTGACTGCACGTGAGAGAATCGCATTATTACTTGACGAAGGTAGCTTCGTTGAACTGGATCGCTTTGTAAGCCATCGTTGCACCAACTTCGGCCAGGATAAAAAAGAACTCCCGGGCGAAGGTGTAACCACCGGTTACGGCACTGTTGACGGCCGTCTGGTTTATGTATTCGCTCAGGACTTCACCGTTGAAGGCGGCTCCCTTGGCGAAATGCATGCAAACAAAATCGTTAAAGTACAGCGCCTTGCTCTCAAAATGGGTGCTCCGTGCGTTGGCCTGAACGATTCCGGCGGCGCTCGTATCCAGGAAGCAGTTGACGCTCTGGGCGGCTATGGCAAGATCTTCTTCGAAAACACCAGCGCATCCGGTGTTATTCCTCAGATCTCCGCTATCATGGGTCCTTCCGCAGGCGGCGCTGTTTACAGCCCGGCTCTGACCGACTTCATCTACATGGTAAAGAACACTTCCAAAATGTTCATTACCGGCCCGGCAGTTGTTAAATCTGTTACCGGCGAAGAAGTTACCCAGGAAGAACTCGGTGGCGCTATGACCCACAACCAGACTTCCGGTGTTGCTCACTTTGCTGCTGAAAACGACGAAGACTGCATTAAACAAATCCGTTATCTGCTCAGCTTCCTTCCGTCCAACAACATGGAAGGCGCACCGATTATTGAAACCGGTGACTCCCCGACCCGTACCGACGAAGCACTGAACACTTTGATTCCTGATAACTCCAACCATCCTTATGATATGAAAGATGTTATCAAGA
Source organism: Phascolarctobacterium sp. (assembly GCA_003150755.1). Lineage (GTDB taxonomy): Bacteria > Bacillota > Negativicutes > Acidaminococcales > Acidaminococcaceae > Fusicatenibacter_A. The sequence goes on from QAMT01000004.1 coordinate 2,727, forward strand.
GCATCGTTGATAACGGTGAATTCTATGAATCCCAGCAATACTACGCAATGAACATCATTACCTGCTTCGCTCGTATGGATGGCCAGACCGTAGGTATTATTGCTAACCAGCCGAAAGTTATGGCAGGTTGCCTTGACATCAATGCATCTGACAAATCTTCCCGCTTCATTCGCTTCTGCGACGCTTTCAACATTCCTCTGTTGAACCTGGTTGACGTACCGGGCTTCCTGCCGGGCACCAACCAAGAATACGGCGGCATCATCCGTCACGGCGCTAAGATGCTCTATGCATACTCTGAAGCAACCGTACCTAAAATCACCTTGATTACCCGTAAAGCTTACGGCGGTTCTTACCTCGCAATGTGCTCTCAGGAACTTGGCGCTGACCAGGTAATTGCTTGGCCGACTGCTGAAATCGCAGTTATGGGTCCTGCTGGCGCAGCTAACATCATCTTCCGTAAAGATCCTGATGTTGAAGCTAAAACTGCAGAATACATTGAAAACTTTGCAACCCCGTATCAGGCTGCAAAACGTGGCATGGTTGATCTCGTAATTCAACCGAAAGATTCCCGCCCGACCATTATCAATGCATTGCAGATGCTGGAATCCAAACGTGAAAGCCGTCCGGCTAAGAAACATGGTAACATTCCGCTCTAATGCATAGAAAGGGGAAATCGTAATGGGATTTTTTGGATTATTTGGCGGCAGCAAGAAGAAAAAAGAAGCTCCTAAAGCTGCAGCCCCGGCTCCGGTAGCAGCAGCTCCGGCTCCTGCAGTTCCTGCCGGTACTCCCCCCGAAGTAATTGCAGCTATCAGCGGTGCAATCAGCATGGTTATGAACGACGATGAAGTGATTGCAGCAATGGCAGCAGCTATCCAGCATGCTGGTGGCGGCGTAGCTGTAGTACGTATTAAAAAACCGAGTACGCTTTGGGCTCAAACTGGCCGTCTGTCTTTGATGAACAAAAGACAGGAATGCTATTAATTTTCTGATTTGACTGCGGCAGGCGTCCATTACCTGCCGCACGATAATAAAATTTTTCAAAAAAGTGAAATGGAGGAATTTCAAATGAGAAAATTCAAAGTTAACGTTAATGGTGTAGCTTACACTGTTGAAGTTGCAGAAGAAGGCGTTGTAGCAGCTCCTGTTGCAGCAGCTCCTGCTCCTGCAGCAGCACCCGCTCCGGCTCCGGTAGCAGCTCCTGCTCCGGCTCCCGCACCGGCTCCGGCAGCAGCTCCGGCTCCGGCTGTAGTAGCAGCTGGCGACACCCCGCTGAATGCTCCTATGCCTGGTAAAGTAAGCAAAATCGTTGCTAAAGCTGGCGACGTAGTTAAAAAAGGCGACGTAGTTCTCATGCTCGAAGCTATGAAAATGCAGAACGAAATTGCTTCTCCTGTTGACGGCACCGTTAAATCCATCAACGTAGACGTTAACGAAAACGTAAAACCTGGCCAGACCATGGCTGTTATCGGCTAATTTCCTTCAATTCTTCAATTTTAAATTTAGCGTGCCGGCAGGCACGGCTTACCGGCATTGCTAACTATTGAAGTTATAGGAAAGCAATTGAATTTTGGAGGTTAAATAATGGACGCATTAATCGCTCAATACCCTTGGTTAGATGAGCTTTTAAAGGGTATTCTTGGTCTTAGCTATACTCATATCATTATGTGGATTATCGGTGGCATCCTGATTTGGCTCGCAGTTAAATACGACTACGAACCTGCACTGCTTCTCCCGATTGGCTTCGGTGCTATCCTGGCTAACATTCCGCATTCTTCCGCAGTATCCGACGAACCGGGTGCTGAAGGCTGGTTGCTTACCCTGTATAACGCAGGTATCGCAAACGAACTGTTCCCTGTACTTATCTTTATTGCTATCGGCGCAATGTGCGACTTCGCTCCGTTGATTCGCCGTCCGTCCGTTATGCTGTTTGCAGCAGCAGCTCAGTTCGGTATCTTCGCTACCGCTATTGGTGCTACTTTCTTAGGCTTCTCCTTCCCGCATGCTTCCGCTATCGGTATCATCGGTGCAGCTGACGGCCCGACCACCATTTATGTAGCAAGCCGTTATGCAGTAGAACTCCTTGGACCTCTGTCCGTAGCTGCTTACTGCTATATGTCTTTGGTTCCGGTTATTCAACCGCCTGTTATCAAAGCTGTTACTACTCAGAACGAACGTAAAATCCGTATGGGCTTTGAAAACGAAGAACCTGTTTCTCAGACCACTAAATTCTTGTTCCCGATCATGATCGTAATTGTTGCTGGCGTTGTATCCCCGATGTCCGTAGCTCTTATCGGTGCTCTTATGTTCGGTAACGTTCTTAAAGAATCCGGTGTTGTTGACAACCTGTCCAACTGCGCTCAGAACGAACTGTCCAACCTGGTAACCCTTATGCTTGGTATTACCGTAGGCGGCACCATGACTGCTGAACGCTTCCTGAACGTACAGGTTCTCATGATTATGTGCCTTGGCGCTGTTGCATTCGTATTCGATACCGTTGGCGGCGTTCTCTTCGCTAAAATATTGAATATGTTCAGCACTAAGAAAATCAACCCGATGATCGGTGCTTGCGGCATTTCCGCATTCCCGATGTCCGGCCGTGTAATCGCTAAAATGGCTTTGAAAGAAGACCCGACTAACTTCATTATCCAACATGCTATCGGCGTAAACGTTGCTGGTCAGGTTGCTTCCGTAGTTGCAGGTGGTCTGGTACTCGCTATGATTCCTGCTCTTGGAGCATAATGGTAATCTGAATTTAACGTAACTTTACTAGTAGTGTGATTTCTTTCGAAATATTTTTGGAGGTGTAATAATGGGTGCAACTGAAAAAGCCGTCATTCTGATGTGCGTATCTCTGCCGACCATGTTCATTGTTATTGCTTTGTTCATTTTCTTGACCAAAGCTCTTCATAAAGCTTTCCCGGCTGACGAAGATTAATAATAACAATAGGGCAACAAACTTAAGATATTAATTAACTTAGTTTTACAGCGTGACTATTGGGCGGGGCAACCCGCCCGATATAGCGCTAAGCCGTCAAGCTAATAACTTAACGGCATTATTATGTTTAGCCTGTAAAGGCTAATTTATGAAGATTGGAGTGACGAAATTGGATATTTCACTTCCTGCTTTAATGTCCATCCTCGCATTAATCATTCTTGTAGGTATTTCCTGCGTAAATGAGGATCTTAACGTAGGCTTCCTCGGTATTGCATTCGGTATTATTGTTGGCGGTATATTCGGTGATACTCCGGCAAGCAAAATCATGGGTGCTTTCCCGCTTAGCCTGTTTATGATTTTGGTTGGTGTAACATTCCTTTTCGGTATGGCACAAACCAACGGCACTATGGAAAAACTCACTGCTTATTCCATTCGTGTCTGCAAAGGCAACACCGCTTTAATTCCTATCATTATCTTCCTGCTTTCCGACTTCTTGACCACCATCGGCCCTGGCAACATTGCCGGCTGCGCTTTGATGGCTCCGGTAGCAATGGCAATTGCAGGCCGCGTAAAAATGCCTGCATTCTTGATGACCCTGCTTGTTGTAGGTGCTTGTAACGCCGCTGCATTCTCTCCGTTTGCTCCGACCGGCATCATCTCCAACGGCATCATCGCTAAAGTTGCTCCTGAACTCGGCATTGCAGCAGACGAACTTGATGCAATCGCATGGATGGTTTACTTCAAATCCACTCTTGCACAAGGTTTCGTTACCGTAGTAGGCTTTATGGTAATGGGCGGTGCTAAATGGCTGAAAGAACAGAGAGGCGCTTCTCTTGACATCGACGAATTGGCTCCGAAACCGGAACCGTTCAACGCTGCTCAGACCACCACTTTGCTGATGGTTGCTATCCTCGTTCTTTTGGTAGTAGTTCCTGGCCTGCCTGGTATTAAAGGCACTTTGCCGAAAATGCTCACCAACATGCTTTCTAACGTAGGTTCTATTTCCTTCGTACTTTCCATTGTACTCATGCTCACCGGTTACGGCGATTCCAAAGCTGCTGTTAAAGTAATGCCTTGGTCCGTAATCATGATGGTTTGCGGTGTATCCGTACTTATCGACGTAATGGATAAATCCGGCGGCCTGAACTTCCTTGTTCAGATTATGTCTTCCGTTGCCGGTCCGACTACCATTTGCTTCTGGGCTTCCTTCGTACCGGCTATTCTTTCGGCTTACTCCAGCTCCTCTGGCGTAATCATGCCGATGTTCCTGCCGATGACTCCTGGTTTGGTAGAATTGACTGGTGGCGACGCTATCTCCATCATCTCCGCTATCAACGTAGGTTCCCACCTGGTAGATACTTCTCCGCTTTCCACTTTGGGCGCACTCTGCATTGCAGCTGCTCCTGAGTATGAAGACAAAGGCGTCCTCTTCCGTAAACTCTTGATTTGGGGCCTTTCCATGTCTATCGTTTCCGGTATCGTGTGCTTTGTATTCTTCGGTGTACTTGGATTGTAAGAAGAACAAGAAGTGTAATGCGAACGTTTGCTAACGCAATCTAAAATAGTTCGCTATTTTTAGAATGGTATTTTGCTTAAGTGTAAATATCCGATTTCCGGTTCCGTCTTACCTTGAACAAATAGGAGGAACTTAATTATGGATATTTCACTTCCTGCATTAGTGTCCATTCTCGCGCTGGTTATCCTCGTAGGTATCAGCTGCGTTAATGAAGATCTGAACGTAGGCTTCCTCGGTATTGCTTTTGGTATTATCGTAGGCGGCATATTTGCTGGTACTCCGGCATCCAAAGTTATGAACGCTTTCCCGCTTAGCCTGTTCATGATCCTGGTCGGCGTAACCTTCCTTTTTGGTATGGCGCAGACCAACGGCACAATGGAAAAACTTACAGCTTATTCTATTCGTGCTTGCAAAGGCAACACTGCCCTTGTTCCTATCATTATCTACATTCTTTCTACCTTTATCACCACCATCGGCCCTGGCAACATCGCTGGCTGCGCATTGATGGCTCCGGTAGCTATGGCTATCGCTTCTAAAGTTAGAATGCCGGCATTCCTTATGACCTTGCTTGTTGTAGGTGCCTGCAACGGTGCAGCATTCTCTCCGTTTGCTCCTACCGGTATCATTTCTAACGGCATCATCGCTAAATGTGCTCCGGAACTCGGCATTCCTGCTGATTACCTCAACACTTTAGCTTGGAAAATTCACTTCAACTCCACTATTGCACAAGGCTTCGTTAATATCGGCGGCTTCTTTGTAATGGGCGGTTTGAAATGGATCCGCGAACAGCGCGGCGCTTCCTTGGATATTGATGAACTCGCTCCGAAACCGGAACCGTTCAACGCTGCACAGAAAACCACTCTGCTGCTCGTATTCATCCTTATCCTCTTGGTTGTAGTTCCTGGCCTGCCTGGCGTTAAAGGTACTCTTCCGAAATACATCACCAATATGCTTTCCAACGTAGGTTCTATCTCTTTCGTACTTTCAATCGTACTTATGCTTACCGGTTATGGCGATTCCAAAGCAGCTGTTAAAGTAATGCCTTGGTCCGTAATCATGATGGTTTGCGGCGTATCCGTATTGATTGACGTTATGGATAAAGCCGGCGGCCTGAACTTCCTGGTAGAAGTAATGGCATCCGTAGCTGGCCCGACCACAATCTGCTTCTGGACTGCATTTGTACCGGCAGTTATTTCCGCATATTCCAGCTCCTCTGGTGTAGTAATGCCGATGTTCCTGCCGATGACTCCTGGTCTTGTTGAATTGACTGGCGGCGATCCGATCGCTATCATTTCTGCAATCGATGTAGGTTCCCACCTGGTAGATACTTCACCGCTTTCCACCTTGGGCGCTCTGTGCATTGCGTCTGCCGGTGAAGAAGAAGACAAAGGCGTTCTGTTCCGTAAACTTTTGATTTGGGGTCTTTCCATGTCCATCGTTTCCGGTATCGTATGCTATGTATTCTTCGGTCTGCTTGGCTTCTAATAACAGAATAGTTAAGCTAAGTTAAAACGCAAAAATCTAAATATAGTCTATTTTAGAATGGTATTTTGCTTAAGTGCAAATGTCCAGTTTCTAACTCCGGTCTGATTTACAGAATAGGAGGAACTTGATTATGGATATTTCACTTCCTGCATTAGTGTCCATTCTCGCACTGGTTATCCTCGTAGGTATCAGCTGCGTTAACGAAGACTTGAACGTAGGCTTCCTCGGTATCGCTTTTGGTATTATCGTTGGCGGTGTCTTCAGTGACCTTGCTGCAACGAAAATTATGAATGCTTTTCCGCTTAGCCTGTTCATGATCCTGGTCGGCGTAACCTTCCTTTTTGGTATGGCGCAGACCAACGGCACAATGGAAAAACTTACTGCTTATTCCATTCGTGCCTGCAAAGGCAATACTGCCCTTGTTCCTTTAATCATTTATGTACTTTCTACTTTTGTTACCACTATCGGTCCTGGTAACATCGCAGGCTGCGCATTGATGGCTCCTGTATCTATGGCAATCGCATCTAAAGTTAAAATGCCGGCATTCCTTATGACCCTTTTGGTTGTAGGTGCCTGCAACGGTGCAGCATTCTCTCCGTTTGCTCCTACCGGTATCATTTCTAACGGCTTGATTGCTAAAATGGCTCCGGAACTTGGTTTGTCTCCGGATTACCTCAATACTCTTGCCTGGAAAATTCACTTCAACTCCGAACTTGCACAAGGCTTCGTTAATATCGGCGGCTTCTTTGTAATGGGCGGTTTGAAATGGATCCGCGAACAGCGCGGCGCTGACCTTGATATTGATGAACTCGCTCCGAAACCGGAACCGTTCAACAAAGCACAGATTACTACTCTCGTAATCGTTGCTATCCTGATCATCCTCGTAGTTGTTCCTGGCCTGCCTGGTATGAAAGGCGTATTCCCGAAATATATCACCAACATGCTTTCCAACGTAGGTTCTATCTCCTTCGTACTTTCAATCGTACTTATGCTTACCGGTTATGGCGATTCCAAAGCAGCTGTTAAAGTAATGCCTTGGTCCGTAATCATGATGGTTTGCGGCGTATCCGTATTGATTGACGTTATGGATAAAGCCGGCGGCCTGAACTTCCTGGTAGAAGTAATGGCATCCGTAGCTGGCCCGACCACAATCTGCTTCTGGACTGCATTTGTACCGGCTGTAATTTCCGCATACTCCAGCTCCTCTGGTGTAGTAATGCCGATGTTCCTGCCGATGACTCCTGGTCTTGTTGAATTGACCGGCGGTGACCCTGTTGGTATCATTTCTGCAATCGACGTAGGTTCTCATCTGGTAGATACTTCTCCGCTTTCCACTTTGGGCGCTCTGTGCATTGCGTCTGCCGGTGAAGAAGAAGACAAAGGCGTTCTGTTCCGTAAACTTTTGATTTGGGGTCTTTCCATGTCCATCGTTTCCGGTATCGTATGCTATGTATTCTTCGGACTGCTTGGTTTCTGATTAATTTAGAACTGAGATTTCGGATTTTGCAGGTACGGCTTGTCCGTACCTGCATTTTAATTAATTACAGATAACTTACAAACTATTTACAAAAAATTACGTTTATAGTTTGCATTATTCATCTTAATTTGGTAGAATAAATGAGTAATATTTTATCTGTGCGGCTCTCACAGAATAAATATTGTTTGGCTGGTTGGCAGTAGGGCACATGCTTTATTGTTAAATCAGAGAGTTTTTTACAAACAGGAGGAAAATGATAATGAAACCTTTGGAAAATGTAGTTGTTCTGGACCTCACTCGTGTATTGTCCGGCCCTTACGCTGCTATGATGCTTGCTGATATGGGTGCTAACGTAATCCACATCGAGCAGCCGAAAGTAGGCGACGACAGCCGCGCTTACGGACCTTTTATCGGGAAAGAAAGCGCGTACTTCATGAGCTTGAACCGTAACAAACGTTCCATGACCATGAACTTCAAATCTGAAGAAGCTAAAAAAGTTTTCAAGGAAATGGTTAAAAAAGCTGACGTTGTAGTTGAAAACTTCAAACCCGGCACCATGAAAAAATTCGGCCTTGATTATTCCGTACTTAAAGAAATCAACCCGAAAATTATTTATGCATCCTGCTCCGGCTTCGGACAGACCGGTCCTTACACCATGAAACCTGCTTATGACGTAGTTGTACAAGCTATGGGTGGTATCATGAGCATCACCGGCCCGGACGAAAAAACCTTCTGCCGTGTAGGCGCTTCCGTAGGCGATATTATTGCAGGTATCTTCCTTGCAACAGGTATCACCACTGCTCTTTACAAACGTGAAGTTAGCGGCGTAGGCCAGGAAATTGACGTATCCATGCTGGACTGCCAGGTAGCAATCCTTGAAAATGCAGTAAGCCGTTATTTCGTAAATGGTGTAAATCCGGTTCCTCTCGGAAACCGTCATCCTTCCATTACCCCGTTCGAATCCTTTACTGCAAGCGATGGCCTGTTAATCGTTGGCGCTGGCAACGACAGACTTTGGAAAAAGCTTTGTGATTTGATTAATAGACCGGAACTCGTTGAAGATCCGCGCTTTATTACCAACGCAGACAGAACCAATAACGAACCTGCCCTGAAAGAAATTCTGGACAGCATTTTCGTAACCGATACCATTGAACATTGGCTGGAAAAACTGGAAGCAGCTGCAATTCCGTGCGCACCTATCAATACCATTGATAAGGTTGTAAACGACCCGCAGGTTAACTTCCGTGACATGATCGTAGAAGTTGAACATCCGACTGCCGGCAAGATGAAAATCCCCGGTGTACCTATCAAATTCTCCGAAATGCCTTGCGGTGTAGAAAAACCGGCACCGATTCTTGGACAGCACACTGATGAAGTTCTGAAAGAATTCGGCTTTGATGACGCTGAAATTGCAAAACTTCATGAAGTAGCAGCAGTTTAATATTCTCAATCAATCCAACTTAAAATTTTATTGATATCGAGGATGGGAACTTGTTTCCCACCCTTTTTTGCTGTATAATAGTAGCGTTAAGTATAAATAATTTTTAGGAGGCTGTTTGATGAGCTTAGCTGTTGATACAACCAAACGCAATAAAAAATATACTATCGTGTACACTATTGTAGCACTTTTCTGTATAGCACTATTTGTTGTTAATATAGTCCGTTATTATTATTTTGGCGTGCTTGACCCGGTGGCATTGTTCTTTTATGCAATGATTGCCTGGATTGTATATTTGCGCTGCAAACCTACTTATGATATTTATGTTGAAAGAAAGTTTTTAAAGATTGTTAAACATACAGTTTTTGGCACGACTAAAGTTTATGAAATCCCTTACCGTGAAATTGCCGGTATTTTCAGTTATCAGCCTAAGCTGATGCGCACTATTAAATTCCGCTATTCTTACAGGCTTAATTCTGCACTTGATGCCCGCACGCTTTGGACACTGGCATGGCGCAGACAGTTTGAAGGCGGCAGCGAAGCCAATGTGCGTATTTATTTTAAGGCTTCCAAACAGGTTATAGACGCTTTGTCTGAAAAGATGCCGAACCGCGTAAATGTGCCGGAAGAAATGGCTGACTTTAACATGCTTGTTAAAGAAGGCGTTATTGTTAATAATAAAAATATTGTACAAAAAGCTGAATCTCAGATTTTGGAAAAACCTTTGGAACAGATTGAGGCAGAAGAAAAAGCAGCTTCTGATAATGGCGGAAAAGAAACAGGTAAAGCTGCTGATAAATAAAGAGGGTGGCAAGTATGTATTGTGTTTATTGTGGGCATGAACTGCCTGATGATTCTGTTTTTTGCAGTGCTTGCGGAAAACGCCAGCCTGCTGCAGGAGAGACCGCTGCGAAGGAACCGGAAAAAGAGGTTGTTGAGCACTGCCGCCTGGAATTGGTGGAAGAAGAATCCGGCTGGTCGCTTTTTGGCAATACCCGCAACCGCTTTAAAGCTATAACGGATAATGGAGAAATTATTTATCAGTCTGAGCGGTTTAAAGTGAGCGGCTTTTCTTATGACGGACCGGAGCAGACTTCTAAAAAATACCGTGATTTGGTTGATAAGGTTGTTTTAGAGCTTGCCGTAGACGGCTGGAAAAAGCTGCCGGGATGCCGCCGCAGGTGGTTTGAGCTTGATTTTGAAAGAAAAAGAAAAGATTGATATGGATTTTAACGCTGCCTGCTTTAAAACAGGCAGTTTTTGTTTATAAGGCTTTTATTTTGTGAAATTTTTTGCAGAAATAAGCCAATATATACACATAAGCAGAAAAATTTGATATAATAGATTGAAGTATTTTAAACAGGCGGTGAAGCCGTGCTTACTGTTTAAAGGCTGCATTTGTTGAGAGGGTGATTATTTTTTGAGCCACAACAAGATGATGCTTTTGCCGGCAGATGACAGGCCGCGCGAGAAGCTGATTGAACATGGCCCGGGCGTTTTAAGTAATTCGGAATTATTGGCAATTTTAATAAGGACGGGTACAACGGAGCGTTCTGCATTGGATATTGCCCGCGAGCTGACGGATGGTAACGGCTTTTACAGTAATATCGCGCAGGCGCGCAGTGTGGCCGACCTATCTAAAATAAAAGGGCTTGGCCCGGCCAAGGCGGCAACAATACTGGCCGCAGTGGAGCTGGGCAGGCGTGTGGCGGGCGCTGACCCGCAGAAGAAAATCAAGCTGTCATCGCCGGAGGCTTGCGTAAGCTATTTAATGCCGCGTATGCGCTATGAGCGGCGCGAACGGTTTGTAGTGCTGCTTTTGGACAGCAAAAACCAGCTGCTGAAATGCCAGCAGGTTTCGGAAGGTTCGCTTAATTCTGCCGTTGTGCATCCGCGCGAAGTGTTTGCACCGGCAATGCTGCACAGTGCGGCATGTGTGCTGGCGGCGCATAACCATCCTTCGGGTGACCCTGCGCCGAGCCTTGAGGACCGCAAACTGACGGAAGCATTAAAGGCAAGCGGCGCTGTGATGGGCATACCGCTTCTGGATCATATTATTATCGGTGACGGCAGATATTTCAGTTTTAGAGAAAATGGTTATTTGGATGAATGAGGTGTAAATAATGTTTGGTTTTTTCAATAAATTTTCGCATGACATGGGCATTGACCTTGGTACGGCCAATACGCTGGTGCATGTAAAGGGCAAGGGCATTATTATCCGCGAACCTTCTGTTGTGGCTGTTGATAAAGCAAATAACGAAGTTCTGGCAATCGGGGCGGAGGCCAAGCAGATGATTGGGCGTACTCCGGGGCATATTATTGCTATCCGCCCGATGAAAGACGGCGTTATTGCCGATTTTGATATTACTCAGTCGATGCTGAAATTTTTTATCAAAAAAGCTATCGGCAAAAATTCGCTGGTGCGCCCGCGCATTGTTGTTGGCGTACCTTCCGGCGTTACGGAGGTTGAAAAGCGTGCCGTTATCGACGCTACGGTGCAGGCAGGCGCGCGTGAAGCATATCTTATTGAAGAACCGATGGCAGCGGCTATCGGCGCAGGCCTGCCGGTACAGGAAGCTACCGGCAGCATGGTTGTCGATATCGGCGGCGGTACCTGCGAGGTTGCAGTAATTTCGCTGGGCGGCATTGTAGTAAGCAAATCCATCCGCACCGGCGGCGATGCTATGGATGACGCTATTGTACGTTATATCCGCAAAACTTTTAATTTGCTTATCGGCGAGCGCACTGCTGAAGAAGTAAAAATCAACATCGGCACGGCAATGCCTTTGGAAACTCCGGAGGAAATGGAAATCCGCGGACGCGACCTTTTAAGCGGCCTGCCGAAGAATATTACGATTAACAGCAACCAGATTTGCGAGGCTTTGGATGAGCCTGTAACGAATATTTTGGACGCTGTAAGAAACACACTGGAACGTACCCCGCCTGAACTGGCTGCGGACATTATGGACAGGGGCGTTGTTATGACGGGCGGCAGCTCGCTTTTGCGCAACCTGGACCGTATTATGAGCAGGGATACCGGTATGCCGGTGTATGTGTCTGACGACGCGCTGAGCTGCGTTGCTTTGGGTACGGGCCTTGCCGTTGAAAATGTTGACGTTTATAAAAAAGGCTTTATGGCCTCTAATAGTACTGACTGAAGGAATAGCGTGTGAACAAGAAGTATTTGAGCATAGGGCTGGCAGCGGCAGTGCTTGTGGCGATGTTTGCCATGGCGCTGCATGACCCTCTGCGTTTTCCGGGCGTCAGCAGTGCGGTGACGGCTGTTATTACGCCTTTTGCGGCGGCAGAAAACACCGTCGGCGGCTGGGTTGACAATACCGGCAAAGCCATGACTACTGTCGAGACCTTGCAGCAGGAAAACGAACAACTGCAAAATGAAATTAACGAGCTGCGCTATGCCAATCTTGCCATGGCGGAAATTTACGCTGAAAACCAGCGCCTGCGTCAGCTTTTGAATTATAAAAATGCTAATCCTGACCAGCAGTTGGCTGTTGCCAGGGTGCTTGGGCGTGTGCCTGGCGATTTGCGCGACAGTATTTATATCGACAAGGGCACGGAGGACGGCGTGCAGCAGGATATGGCGGTTGTAACGGTGGAGGGGCTTGTTGGCCTTATCGACGAAGCGTATTCGTCTTCATCCAAGGTTAAACTTGTAACAAGCATGCGCTGCAATGTCGGTGCGCGCATTTTACGTGCCAATTCGCGCGCGGTGGGCATTGTGACAGGACGCGGCAGTAATTCCGTACCGCTTTTGATGGAACATTTGCCGCGTGAAGCAGAGGTTTTGCCGGGCGATGTAATTGTAACCAGCGGTTACAGCGAAAACCATCCGGCAGGCATTGTTATCGGTACAGTAAAAGACAGCAGTCTTGATGCGGCCGGGCTTTTGCGCAATGCCACGGTAGAACCTGCCGCTGTTAAAAACGGCATAGAAGAAGTATTTGTGGTTATCTGGCATCAGCAGGACGGTAACGGAAAATGAAAAAGCTGATGTTTTTTATAGTTTATTTGCTGCTGTTTGGCATTCAGCTGACGGTGGGGCAGCCTGCCTGGTTTAAGTTTGACCTGGTGCTGCTTTATGTGTATGCTATGGCGATGATTTACGGCGCGCAGACAGGCGCGGCTATCGGCGGCGCTGCCGGGCTGATGTACGATTTGCTGAACGGGGCTGTGTTTGGTTTTCATACCATAACGCGCAGTGCGGTAGGCTTTGTAACCGGTTATATCAAAGAGCAGGTTTTTAAAGAACATTTTGCCTACCATATAACCGCAGCACTGGTGATAACAGCAGGCATACGCATGCTGTTTTTCTTTGTGGCGCTGTTTATGACACCGCTTGCGGATATGGATTTTTTGGCCGCCTATTTACAGGAAAGCCTGGCTTATTGCCTGGGCAATATTGTGTTTGTGGTGCCTGTATATAAACTGTGCCTTTTTATAGAACACTGGCATAAGGATATGTAGGCTTGTTTTGAAGGAGTTTTGGCAATGCTGAACAAAAGATATGCAAACCGGTTAGAAGCCATGCTGATTGCGGCCGTGTGCATTATACTTGTGCTTTTGGGACGCATGGCCTATTTGCAGCTTTTTAAGGGTGATTTTTACGGCGAGCAGGCTGACGGCAACCGTTTGCGCCGCACTAAGGTTACAGCGCCGCGCGGCATTTTTTACGATAAGGACGGCGTGGAACTGGTAAATAACCTGCCGGGCTATGTTGTTGCGCTGCGCAGGCAGAATAATCCCTATGACGAGGAAATTTTGCGCTCGCTGTCCGAGATTATCGGCATGCCGGTTGCGGAAATGCGCAAACGCCTGGAAGAAAACAGCGATAGCTACGAACCGACGCGCCTTAAAAGCGATATTACCCCGGAAATGCTGACCAAGCTGGAAGAAAAGAAAAACGAGCTGCCCGGTGTGATGATTGAAATTCAGCCGGTGCGCAATTATTTGTATAAAGAGCTGGCCGTGCATGCCATTGGCTATGTTGGTGAGGTAAGCCAGTACGATATTACGCAGGGCTCCTACAAGGATATGCCGGTGGGCAGCGTTGTAGGCAAGTTCGGGCTGGAAAAAACTTTCGACAAGTATGTGCGCGGCATCGACGGCAGTTATGACGAAGAAGTGGACGTCGGCGGCAATGTTGTCAAACAACTGGGGCAGATTGACCCGATACCCGGCAAAAGTTTGCAGCTGACGATAGATAAAGATTTGCAGCAGGTAATGGAAAAAGCCGTGGATGAGCATCTGGCTTATCTGCGTTCTTCCGGTATTGCGCCGGACGCGCGTGCGGCGGCGATTGTTGCGCTGGACCCGAAAACGGGCGCAGTGCGCGCTATGGTAAGCCGCCCGGCCTTTGACCCTAATCTGTTTGTGCATGGCATCAGTGAAAAGGACTGGAATTTAATCAACAACGACCCTAACTATCCGATGGGCAATAAGGTTATCGGCGGCGAATACCCGCCGGGCTCGCCGTTTAAAATTGTAACCGGCGCGGCTGCGCTGGAACTGGGTAAGGTAACACCGGACGAGCTTATTTTTGACAGCGGCAAACACTGGCTGGTGCCGATGGGCAATGCCGGCGGCGAAGCGCTTGGATGGCTGAACTTTCATGAAGCGCTGCGCAAATCGGATAACGTATATTTTTATGAGATGGGCAACCGCCTCGGTATAGATAATATTGTAGAATTTGCCAAAAAATTCGGCATCGGTTCGCCGACAGGCATTGAACTGGAAGGCGAATTGAGCGGCCTTTTGCCGACACCGGAAAATAAAAAGAAGATTTTCCCCGGTGAAAGCTGGATGCTGGGCGATACCTTTAACGCCGCTATCGGGCAGGGCATTAACCTGGCAACGCCATTGCAGCTTGCAATGGTGATGAGCTGCGTCGCTTCTGACGGCGTATATCATCCGCCGTATCTGGTAGAAAGCCTGCTGAACAACGACGGCAGCGTTTACAAAAAATTAGAGCATAAGCCTGCAAGGAATATCGGCGTATCGCTGCACACCCTGCGGCTGATACAAAAAGCGCTGGAAGGCGTAGCCGAGGAAGGCGGTACGGCATCGTACTTTGCTAATCTGCCCAAGCAGATTGCTGCAAAAACCGGTACGGCCGAAAATCCGCACGGGCGTGACCATGGCCTGTTTGTAGCTTACGGCCCGGCCGATAACCCCGAACTTGTTGTAGCCTGCATTGTAGAGCAGGGCAGCTTCGGCACGCTGGCTTCAGGCCCGATTGTATATAAAGTTTTTGAAGAATGGTTCAGGCAGGAGGGCTTTGTAAGCAATGCCCCGGCTGCCGAGTGACGGAGGCAGTATGCAGCTTAACAGATATTTGCGTAATATAGACTGGTGGCTGGTGTTTGCGGTGTTTGCGCTTATCGGCATCGGGCTGATGCTGATTGCCAGCGCTACGCATTCTTACGCTGTGGCGACGGGCAAGGCGTGGCACGTTCAGCGCCAGAGCATTTTTGTGGGCATTAACGTGCTTTTGGTAATTTTTTGCCTGCGCTTTGATTACCGCCTGTTGCAGCAGATTGCCAAGCCTTTGTACATTTTTAATTTACTTTTGCTGCTGGCGGTAATGTTTCTGGGGCACTCGCAGCTGGGCGCGCAAAGATGGATTCAGATTGGCCCGGTAACGATTCAGCCTTCGGAATTTGCCAAAGCGATAATTATTGTGTGCCTGGCGGCGTTTTTAGCCAAAAGGGCAGAGCTTTATTCTGATTTTACGGATTATTTGCCTGCCATAGCCTATGTGTTTGTGCCGTTTGTGCTGGTAATGCGCCAGCCGGACCTTGGCACGGCGCTGGTGTTTGCGGTTATTGCGCTGGGCATGCTGATTATGAGCGGCTTTAAAATGCGCTGGCTGGGGATGCTGAGCGGCGCGTTTGTAGTGCTGCTGCCTGTCTTTTGGATGATACTGAAAGAATATCAGAAGAACCGTATCCGCGTGTTTTTAAACCCTGAGCTTGACCCCTTCGGCGCTGGCTACCATGTAATCCAGTCTAAAATTGCCATTGGCAGCGGCCTGTTGACAGGCAAGGGTTGGTTTGCCGGTACGCAGAGCCAGCTGAACTTTTTGCCCGAAAACCATACGGACTTTGTTTTTGCCGTCGCAGGCGAGGAGTTTGGCTTTATCGGCGTTGTTGTAATACTTTTGCTGTACGGCATCATTATCTGGCGCGGGCTGACCATTGCGCTCAATGCCGAGGACGATTTTGGCACACTGCTGGCGGTAGGCATCACTTTTATGTTTACCTTCCACATGTTTGTCAATATCGGCATGACGGCCGGCATAATGCCGGTAACTGGCATACCGCTGCCGTTTTTAAGTTATGGCGTAAGCTCATTGACGACAAATATGTTTTTGGTGGGGTTATTGCTTAATATACGTCTGCGCAAGCAGCAGCTGCAATTTTGAGGAGGAAGAACGTGAACAAAGACCTGACGATAGATATTTTAAGCAGCGTGGCCAAGCCTGCCCGCTATACCGGTGACGAATTCGGCAGCATTGTAAAAACGCCGGAAGAAACCGAGGTAAGCATTGCACTGGCCTTTCCGGATGTGTACGAAATTGGCATGAGCTATCTGGGCTTTAAAATTTTGTACCATATTGTAAATAAACAGCAGGGCCTGGCGGCAGAGCGCGTCTGCGCGCCGTGGACCGATATGGAAGCCGAAATGCGCGGGCATGATATTCCGCTGCGCAGCCTGGAAACCGGTAAAGTGCTGCACGATTTTGATTTTGTAGGCTTTACCCTGCAATATGAACTGGCATACAGCAATATTTTAAATATGCTGGATTTGGGCAAAGTGCCCGTGCTGGCAGCAGAGCGCGGCGAGGATGACCCGTTTGTGGTTGTCGGCGGGCCGTGCGTATATAACCCCGAGCCGCTGGCAGATGTGTTTGACCTTGCCATTATCGGCGAAGGCGAAGAAGTTTTGGTAGAGCTTTTAAACGCTTACCGCGATTGGAAAAAACAGGGCCGCCCCGGCGGACGCCTTGGCTTTTTAGAACGCGCCGTAACGATTAAGGGCATTTATGTGCCCAGCTTTTATAAAGTAGAATACAACAGCGACAACACCGTTAAAGAGGTTGTGCCGGTGCATGAAGGCGCACCTGAAAGCATCGAAAAACGCGTTATTGCCGATTTGAACGATGTGGACTTTCCGACAGCGCCGGTTGTGCCGTTTGGCGAAATTGTGCATGACCGCATAATGCTGGAAGTTTTCCGCGGCTGTACGCGCGGCTGCCGTTTTTGCCACGCCGGTATGGTTTACCGCCCTGTGCGTGAACGCCACCCCGAAGTTTTAAAGGCACTGGCGCGCCAGCTTGTTGATAACACCGGCTACAATGAAATTTCGCTGGTATCGCTCAGCACAGCGGATTATACCTGCCTTGCGCCGATGATTCATGATATGATTGCAGAATTTAAGGACGAGCGCGTGAGCGTGTCGCTGCCGTCTTTGCGCATCGACAGTTTTTCCGTTGACCTTGCCAAAGAAGTGCAGGCAGTACGCAAAAGCGGCCTTACCTTTGCTCCGGAAGCAGGCAGCCAGCGTATGCGCGACGTTATCAACAAAGGCGTAACCGAAGAAGATTTGATGAACGCCGTCGGCGCAGCCTTTAAATCCGGCTGGAGCACCGTAAAACTGTACTTTATGATAGGCCTGCCCGGCGAAACCGATGAGGACGTGCTGGCTATTGCCGACCTTGCTAAAAAAGTGCAGTACAAATACCGCGAAATTACCGGCAAAGGCGGCTGCAAAGTTACTGTAAGCGCCAGCAGCTTTGTGCCCAAACCGTACACGCCGTTTCAGTGGAGCGCACAGAACAGCATGGACGAGCTGCGCCGCAAGCAGTTTTTATTAAAAGATGCGCTGAAGGTTAAAAATATTACCTTCCAGTATCACGACCCGCAAACCAGCATTATGGAAGCCGTATTTGCACGCGGCGACAGGCGCCTGGGCAAAGCGTTGTACCTGGCATGGCAGCGCGGCGCTAAATTTGACGGCTGGAGCGAACATTTCGATTATGACCGCTGGATGCAGGCACTGGCAGACTGCAGGCTTGACAAAGACTTTTATATCGCGCGTGAGCGCGGCGAAAATGAAGTATTTCCGTGGGAACATGTACAGCCTGCGGTATCGCGTGCATTTTTGCGCAACGAATATAAAAAAGCACAGCGCGGCGAGCTGACGCACGATTGCCGCCGCGGCAGCTGCACAGGCTGCGGCGTTTGCCAGAAGCTGGGCGTACAAGTTAAAGTGGAAGGTTAACAACATGAAGCTGAGATTAAAAATAACTAAAGATAAAAGCATAAGGTTTATATCCCACCTGGAATACCTGCGTACCATCGAGCGCGCTATCCGCAGGGCCAAGCTGCCTGCCGCATACAGCGAAGGCTTTAACCCGCACTTAAAATTTTCGCTGGCATCTGCCCTGGGCGTAGGCGTTGTAAGCTACGCCGAATTTTGCGAAATTGAACTGGCAGAACCAATGACACCGGAAGAAGCAGTGGCAAAAATGCAAAAAGCGCTGCCCCGCGGTATCCGCATTTTGGCGGCGGACGTAACAGCGACTAACGCCCCCGCGCTGATGTCGGAAGCTGGCGGCGCAGATTACCGCGTAACCCTGCCGTATGATAAACCGGTGGGCGAAGCGGTTAACTCCTACAACGCAGCGCCAAGCATTATTTATGCCAAAGCGGCGCCTAAAGCAAAAACCAAAGTCAAAGAAATTGACGTTAAATTTTTTATACCTCATATCGAGACGCAGCAAAACGGCGGCGAACTTGTATTAACCTTCAGCTGCCGCATAACGCCTAACGGCAGCATGAAAGCCGTTGATTTAATCAACACCTTAAACCAGCAGTATAACCTTGGCCTGCCTGTCGAAAAGGCCGACATAGAACGGCTTGACCTTTATAAATACGACCTTCGCGGCAACAGGCTGCCCATGCTCGGCAAAGACATGGTTGTGGTAAAATAAATTTATAATCATCGCGCTGACTTTATGGAGAATGGAGGGTTAAGTATGGACAAATCAGTTTTATGGAAAATCTCTTACGGTATGTATGCTTTAACGGTAATGGACGGCGCAAGGCCAACCGGCTGCATTATCAACACCGCAGTGCAGGTAACAAGCCAAAATCCTACTATTGCCATCAGCGTCAATAAGGATAACTACACCTATACCGTGCTTGAAAAAGCAGGCAAATTTGCTTTAACAATCCTGTCAGAGTTTACTCCGCAAAATGTAATTGCCCGGCTTGGCTTCTGTTCCGGACGCGATACCGATAAATTTACAGACTGCGGTTTTAACTGGCAAATGAAAAACAACCTGCCGGTGATAACCGATAAAACTTGCGGCTATATTACCGCCGAGGTGCTTGGCAAATACGAAATGGAAACACATTTTGTAATTTTGGCGCGCGTAACCGACGCCGAAGTGCTGGGCGATTGCATGCCGATGACTTATAAATACTATCACGATGTAATAAAAGGCAAAGCGCCTAAAAACGCGCCGACCTATCAGGAAGAAACGGTTGAAACCACCGGCGAAAAATGGGTTTGCAGCGTTTGCGGCTACATTTACGAAGGCGACCTTACCAAAGAGCCTGACGACTTTACCTGCCCAATCTGCCACCAGCCTAAAAGCTGTTTTAAAAAGGTTGAGTAGGAGAAGTAAAAATTTTATATTAAGTAAAAATAAAATAATATGTTATTAATTTAAAGCATTAGGATTATAATAGTTTTCCTAATGCTTTTTGCTATTTAAAAGTTTTACAAAATTTGATAAGATATAGATAGAATATTTTTTGGAGGTATATTATGCCGAAAGTTAATACCAGTGATATAGGTTTTGAAAA
This sequence comes from Phascolarctobacterium sp., assembly GCA_003150755.1. GTDB lineage: Bacteria > Bacillota > Negativicutes > Acidaminococcales > Acidaminococcaceae > Fusicatenibacter_A. The sequence continues at coordinate 22,473 of QAMT01000004.1, forward strand.
AAAAATTTGGGATGCTGCTTGCGTATTACGTGGTAATATTGACGCTTCTGAATATAAATCCGTAGTTTTAGGTTTAATTTTTTTGAAATATATTTCAGACAGATTTGAAGAAAAATATAAAAAGTTAGTTGAAGAAGGCGAAGGATTTGAAGAAGATATTGATGAATATACTTCTGAAAATATTTTCTTTGTGCCTGCTGATGCACGTTGGGATAAAATAGCTGCTGCTGCCCATACTGAAGAAATTGGCGTTGTTATAGATAATGCCATGAAAAGTATAGAAAAAGCGAATAAACGATTAAAAGATATTTTGCCTAAAAACTTTGCCAGACCAGAACTTGATAAAAGGCGTTTAGGAAATGTTGTAGATTTATTTACCAATATCAAAATGTCTGAGCATGGTAACGAAAAAGATATACTTGGACGTACCTATGAATACTGTCTTGCTAAATTTGCAGAACAAGAAGGTAAATTAGCCGGAGAATTTTATACTCCTTCTTGTGTCGTAAGAACGCTGGTTGAAATATTGCAGCCATTTAATGGGCGCGTTTATGACCCTTGCTGTGGTTCTGGTGGTATGTTTGTACAATCCGCTAAATTTATAGAAAACCATGGCGGTAATATAAATAATATATCTGTTTTTGGGCAAGATTCCAACCCTACAACGTGGAAAATGGCACAAATGAATTTGGCTATACGCGGTATTGAAGCTAATTTAGGTGAATTTAATGCAGATACATTTTTTAAAGATTGCCATAAAACTTTAAAAGCTGATTATATTTTAGCTAATCCGCCTTTTAATCTTTCTGACTGGGGAGCAGATAAATTAAAAGATGATCAACGCTGGGTATATGGAATACCACCTGCTGGCAATGCTAACTTTGCATGGTTGCAGCATATGATTTGGCATTTAGCTCCCAATGGACGCATTGGCATGGTATTGGCAAACGGTTCGCTTTCTTCACAATCAGGTGGTGAAGGCGAAATTCGTAAAAATATTATCGAAGATGATTTGATTGATTGTATTATAGCAATGCCGACACAGCTTTTTTATACAACTCAAATTCCAGTTTCGTTGTGGTTCTTATCTAAAAATAAAAAACAGAAACAAAAAACTTTATTTATAGATGCTCGTAAAATGGGGACAATGGTTACACGTAAATTACGTGAACTTAGTGAAGAAGAAATAAAAAAACTTGCTGATACTTATAATCATTATGAAAATGGTACTTTAGAAAATAAAAAAGGTTTTTGTGCTGTTGTTACTACAGAAGATATTGCTAAACAGGATTACATTCTTACCCCCGGGCGCTATGTAGGTATTGAAGAACAAGAAGATGATGGGGAACCATTTGATGAAAAAATGAAACGATTAACTTCGGAATTATCAGATTTATTTAAAGAATCTCATAAATTGGAAGAAGAAATAAGAAAAAATTTAGAGGCAATAGGATATGAAATATGAATGGAAATCAATTTTAGCAAAAGATTTTATTGAATTTAATCCTAAATTAAATTTAAAAAAAGGTCAAATTGCTAAGAAAGTTTCAATGGAAAATGTGAAAGCGCATTCAAAGTATATTAAAGAATTTAGTAATATGGAATATACTGGAGGTAGTAAGTTCCAGAATGAAGATACAATTATGGCAAGAATTACTCCGTGTTTAGAAAATGGTAAAACAGCTTATATTGATTTTTTAAACGAAAATGAAATTGGATTTGGATCGACTGAATTTATTGTTTTAAGAGCTAGAAAAGGAATAAGTAATTCGCAGTTTATTTATTATTTATCAATAAGTCCAGAATTTAGAAAAATAGCAATAAATTCTATGGTAGGTTCTTCTGGCAGACAAAGAGTACAACAAGGTGTGTTAAATGAGATTGAGTTAGTTGTACCTAATATAGAAAATCAAAAAAGAATTGCATATATTTTAAATGCAATTGATGAAAAAATTAGAATTAATAATTTAATAAACGATAATTTACTTGAACAAACTATAGAATTTTACTCTATGCTAACTGAAAACAAAAATAAAAACGGTTACATTGGTGATTACTGTACTATTAAATCTGGATTTGCATTTAAAAGTAAATGGTGGCAAAACACTGGTATACCAGTAGTAAAAATTGCTTCAATAAAACAAGATTATCTTGACTTATCAAATTGTTCTTTTGTTTCAGAGGATAAAAAGCTATTAGCTAAAGACTTTAATGTAAAAGGTGGAGATCTTTTAATAGCAATGACTGGCGCAACTATAGGAAAATTTTCTATTGTTCCAAAAACCACTAAAGTACTTTTAGTTAATCAGCGTGTAGGTAAATTTTTCCTTGGAGATAATCCTGTAAATAGACTTCCATACATATATTGCACGCTTAAACAACAAGATGTTATTTCAGAAATTATTAATCGTGGACAAGGCAGTGCCCAATCCAATATCAGTCCATCAGATATAATGAGTACTCCTTGTGTAATTTTACAAGCAGATGCAATCGAAAAGTTTAATAAAAATTTTTCTCCGGTATTCGAAATAATAATTAATAATTTGAGCGAAAATATTAAATTAAAAAAAGTAATAGATTTATTAATACCAAAGTTAATGTCTGGTAAAATTGATGTTTCTAATATCAATATTTAAGCTACTAAATTATCGTTTGTAAAATAAAAGTTATTTACTCCTATCAACGGCAGGAGATAATATTAAGAACTGCCGTTGCATTCGTTCTTTTTAATTTTTATATTAAGGAGAATGAAAATGAAACAAAATTTTATTAATGATGTAGTACAAAATATGCTGCCATTTTTAAATAATTCACAAATGGCACAACTAGTAAAAGTATTAGAATTTGTTTGTAATAATGTGGAAATAACAGAAAAAAATATTGCTGAGAAATCGCAGCAAATTTCTGATTATAAACTTATTCAAAATTTTTTAGCTTCTAAACGTGTAGAGGGTTGTTCTGAAAAATCTTTGAAATACTATCAGGCAACAATATTAAAAATGCTTGAAGGTATTAACAAAAAAATTGACAGAATTACTACAGATGATTTAAGAAATTATCTAACAGTATATCAGCAAAAGAAAAATTCCAGCAAAATTACAATAGATAATATCAGACGCATTTTATCAAGCTTTTTTTCATGGCTTGAAGATGAAGATTATATTTTAAAAAGTCCTGTTAGAAGAATACATAAAGTAAAATCAGCAACTATAATAAAAGAAACGTATACAGATGAATCTTTAGAATTAATGCGTGATAGTTGCACTAATTTAAGGGATTTAGCATTGATTGATATGCTTGCTTCAACTGGTATGCGTGTTGGAGAATTGGTGCTTTTAAATATTGAAGATATTAATTTCACAGAGCGTGAATGTGTTGTTTTCGGCAAAGGTAGCAAAGAAAGAATTGTTTATTTTGATGCCAGAACAAAAATACATTTAAAAAACTATCTTAATAGCCGTACCGATAATAATAATGCCCTGTTTGTTTCTTTAAAATCACCATATAAAAGATTAAATATAGGCGGGATTGAAGTACGTTTACGTGAAATGGGAAAAAGGCTTAATATAACACGTGTACACCCTCATAAATTCAGAAGAACACTTGCAACAATGGCTATTGATAAAGGGATGCCGATAGAACAGCTACAAAGGCTGTTAGGGCATCAAAGAATTGATACAACATTACAGTATGCGATGGTTAAGCAAAGTAATGTAAAATTAGCACATAAAAAATATATTGGATAGGGTTGGTTGAGATGAAATATTTGAAAGAATTGACAGTTGATGGTGCTGGACATTATGGTATTTCAGCACCTGCTGTAAAAAAAGAAAAAAATCTTTATACATATTTAAGAATTACAGATATAAATGACAATGGAACATTAAATAAAAATAAATTAATGGGTGTAGACTCGCCAAATGCTTTTAAATATATTTTAAAACCTAATGATATTGTATTTGCACGTACTGGGGCAAGTACAGGTAGAAATTATTTTTATGATATTAGGGATGGAGAATTAGTTTATGCTGGATTTTTAATTAAATTTTCTATAGATTCTAAAAAAGTTAATCCTTTATTTATAAAATATTATTGTCAATCAAAATTATATTGGAATTGGATAAATACATATAATAATGGTAGTACACGTGGAAATATTAATGCACAAACATTGGGAGATATGGAAATAGATTTACCGTCTAGAGAACAGCAAGATTTTTTAGTAAAAGTACTTTATTCAATTGATGAAAAAATTCGAGTCAATCAAATAATAAACGATAATTTAGTGGTTTAGAGTTGGATATTTGATACATCAATCTTGCCAGACATCAGCTTTAAAAGCAGGGTATCTCTAGTTGAGACTAACTGTTCGTTTTCGCGTTTGAGGAGTTTCATAGTCATCAGCAGTACTTCGTATTTTTTGTTAAACTGTCTAATTACCTCTATTGGTGGATAAGCAACCTTTATTTTCCCAAACTCATCATAACTTAATGACTGTCGTACCGATCCAGATGCTCTTGTCTTAACTTCCTCTGAGAAGCGGCGTGATTTGATGAAAAAATCAAAAAAGAAATGATATTCTGGTTCAGTACGAATTACTACATAAACTGGACTAACACAGCACGTGAAGCCGATGTTATTTATACCAATGGAACCAATATTTATTCTTGCTGGATTATAGGCAAAATCAAACGGTTCTACAACAATATAGTTTTTAATGCTTTTACTAAAGACTTGTTTAGTAAAATATTCTTCTGATAATTTGAGTTGTCCTGTATTTATGGCGGATAAGACTTTATAGTCATTATCTTTTACTTTTTCCCTTATGGAAGTAGTTACTTTAGATAAAGGCTTAACCATCCATCCCGTTGGTATCGGCCCGAGTTCAGAATAATTAAGCTGATTTATTGGAACACTGTCAAAAGAAACAAACATCAAGTGATATAAAGCTTGCGCTTGTTGCTGTAAATTATCGTTTTTTGGATTGCGAGGTATATGATGAATACTTTTAATGAAAAGTCCTTAAAAAATTATATAGATGAAGCAATAGATAAATTGTATAAAAATGATTCACATCTAATTAGATGTGTTAATGAAGAAGATAAAAGTAAAAACAAGTATCATGTTTCTGAAAGAAGTATAGTTTCTAGGTTTGGAATTTATTTTGAAGAATGTAGATTAAAATTTTTTTCTGAATATGATTTAGATATAGAGTATAATCGTGATATATATGATTGTAAGAGATTGGCTGGAAAACCTGTTATACCGGATTTAATTCTGCACAAACGTGGTACGAATGAAAATAATTTATTAGTTTTAGAATTTAAAACATGGTGGAATCGCGATCAAAATAATGATATAAATAAAATTAAAGGATTAAAAAAAGAATATGGTTATCGTTATGGCGCTGTAATTTTAATTGGCAAAACAAGGAATGATTGCAAAGTTAACTGGATTTAATTTTTTAAAGTAAGGTGATAATTATGGCAGGATATTATACGGAAGCAAGTTATGAAAATGCTGTTATTCAAATTTTCACAGAAACTTTAGGATATCAGTATATTTATGCACCGGAACTTGAGAGGGATTATAGAAGTCCGTTTTATGATGATGTTTTAATAAGCTCACTGCATAAAATAAATCCTAAAATGAATGATGATGCTATTCAAAATGCTTTATATAAACTGCGTAATTTTGATAATGGTTCATTGCTTGATAAAAATATTGTTTTTATGAATTATATTCAGAACGGTATACCTGTTAAGTATTATGATAAAAATAAAGAATGTTCAGGCATTGTTTATTTGATTGATTATGATAATCTTAATAAAAATGATTTTACGGTAATGAATCAATGGACTTTTGTCGAAAAATCAGAAAAACGTGCAGATATTGTAGTTTTTATTAATGGTTTACCACTAGTAATAATGGAATTAAAATCACCTTCACGTGAAGAAACCGGCATAGAAGAAGCATATAATCAGTTGCGTAATTATATGCATGAAATACCATCTATGTTTATTTATAATGCTATTTGCGTTATTAGTGATATGAGCGAAACCAGAGCAGGGACAATAACTTCTGGTTTAGATAGATTTATGGAATGGAAAACTAAAGACGGTAATTATGAAAATACGCAGTATGCAAGTTTTGATACTTTTTTTGAAGGTATTTTTGATAAAACAAGATTATTAGATATAATTAAGAATTTTATTTGTTTTAATATAGAGACTAATAATACTTTTAAAATTTTGGCAGCCTATCATCAGTATTTTGCAGTGAAAAAAGCTATTGCTTCAACTATACATGCAACAAAAACTGATGGTAAGGGTGGTGTTTTTTGGCATACGCAAGGAAGCGGTAAATCACTTTCTATGGTATTTTATGCTCATTATTTGCAAAAAGCTTTGCAAAGTCCTACTATTGTCGTGTTAACTGATAGAAATGATTTGGATGACCAGCTTTTTGGGCAGTTTGTACGTTGTGCTTCCTTTTTAAGGCAGGAACCAGAACAAGCAGAGAGCAGAAAAAATTTACAAGAACTTTTGTGTGGTAGGAAGGTTAACGGTATTATTTTTACTACTATGCAAAAGTTTGAAGAAAGTGATGAGCCGCTTTCTGAACGTAATAATATTATTGTCATGGCGGATGAAGCGCACCGTGGACAGTACGGTCTTACTGAAAAAGTTGTTGTTAAAAAAGATGAAACTGGTAATTATCAGGTAAAAACTGTAATTGGGACTGCACGTATAATTCGTAATAGTTTACCTAATGCGACGTATATTGGTTTTACAGGTACGCCTATTTCTGTTAAAGATAGAAATACACGGGAAGTTTTTGGTGATTATATAGATATTTATGATATGACGCAGGCGGTTGAAGATGGCGCAACGCGTCCTGTGTTTTATGAAAGCAGAGTTATTCATTTGAAACTTGATCAGGAAACTTTGCAAAAAATTGATGCAGAATATGACATTATGGCGCAAAATGCAGATCCTTATGTGATTGAAAAGAGCAAAAAAGAATTAGGACAAATGGAAGCAATTTTAGGTGCTGATACTACGATAGATTCTCTTGTGAGGGATATTATTGAGCATTATGAAAATAACAGGGCAAATTTACTAACTGGCAAAGCATTAATTGTAGCTTATTCGCGCAAAATTGCGATGAAAATTTATGAGAAAATTTTAGAGTTGCGGTCGGAATGGACAGAAAAAGTTGCAGTAGTAATGACAAAAAGTAATAAAGATCCGGAAGAATGGAACAAAATAATAGGCAATAAAAAATACCGCGATGAACTTGCCGTTAAATTTAAAGATAATAAATCACCTTTAAAAATTGCTATAGTTGTAGATATGTGGCTTACTGGATTTGATGTACCTTCTTTGGCAACTATGTATGTGTTTAAGCCAATGGCTGGACATAATTTAATGCAGGCTATTGCTCGTGTAAACCGTGTTTTTAAAAATAAGGAAGGCGGTTTGATAGTTGATTATATAGGTATAGCATCTGCTTTAAAACAGGCAATGAATGATTACACAAAACGTGATAGAAAAAATTATGGCGATATGGATATAAGAAAAGTTGCATATCCGCAGTTTTTAGAAAAATTATCAATATGCCGTGATTTGTTGTATGGTTTTGACTATTCTAATTTTATCAGCGGTAATGATTTAGAAAGAAGTAAAATTATTTCAGGGGCTGTTAATTTTATTATAGGAAAATCTGTTGCTGAGTATGATAAAGAAGAAAAAGAAAAAATACAAAATGTTTATTTAAAAGAAGCTTTATTGCTTAGACAAGCTTTATCTTTGTGTAGCAGCATTGTTGATGAAAATTTAAGAATAGAAGCAGCTTTTTTTGAAGCGTTGCGTACAATGCTTGTTAGAATAACGGTAGGAGGAATTGGAAGAAAATTAAATTTATCAGATATTAACAATAGAATTAATGAATTGTTGAAGCAAAGCATTAAAAGTGAAGGCGTTATTAATTTATTTTCAGATGTTAAAGCTGAATTTTCTATTTTTGACCCTAAATTTTTAGAGGAAATTTCTAAAATGAAAGAAAAAAATTTAGCGGTTGAGTTACTAAAGAAAATTATTGCAGAGCAGGTAACTGTTTATAGGCGCACTAATTTAGTTAAATCTGAAAAATTTTCAGATATTATCAATAGTGCTATGCGCCGTTACTTAAATGGTATGATTAGTAACGAAGAAGTAATAAACGAGTTATTAAAACTTGCTGATGAAATTGCTAAGGCCAATGCTGAAGGTAAAAAGTTAGGTTTGAATAATGAAGAAATGGCTTTTTATGATGCATTGACAAAGCCACAGGCAATAAAAGATTTTTATAAAAATAACGAACTTGTTACTTTGACAAAAGAATTAACAGAACAGTTACGCAAAAACAGGACGATAGACTGGGAGAAAAAAGAATCTGCACGTGCTGGTATGCGAAGGCTTGTTAAACGTCTTTTAAAAAAATATAAATATCCGCCGGAAGGCATGGAGGATGCTGTAAAAACTGTTATCAGCCAATGCGAAATGTGGACTGATAATTATGAATATGTACAAGAAAATAATAAGCCTAATTATACTTACAATGTTGTAGAAGATAGTAATTATTATATGGCTGCTGAAAGTGTTGAAAAATTTCATTAATTTTAATTGATTAAACAACAAAAACTCCCTCCAATGTGTTAATCATTGAAGGGAGTTTTGTTATTTTATTTATTCACCTTTCATCAAACATGGCTGGCAATTATTCTTACGCTGTATCCCATTACATAGTCCAGCATTTCTACCGGTACCATGGTTACGCCGTCGATGAGTTCCGGCGCGTACAGTAGTTTAACACGCATGCGCTGCTGGCCGTAATCGTAGCTGCCGATAGTGCAGACTGCACTGCGCGGTCCATTGTAAACAACTGCCGTTTGGGCGTCGCTGTTCCACGTTACGGTGTAGCCAAGTGCTTCGGCAACCTGGCGCAGAGGCACATACAGGGTGTTGTTTTTGCTGATTAATTTTACGTCTGCCAGTTCTTTGCCGTTGGTGGCAATTACACCGGCGGTGGTGCTGATGTTAATATCTGCAAGGCCGTGTTTTAACAATACGGCTTTGGTTGCTGTTGCCTGTCCGGGCAGGCTCATGGTAGTAAATTCATACCATAACAGCATTTTGTCGCCTGCTTTAAGCTCTGCTGCATCAGGGTAAACCTGTGGGGAAATAGTAACATACTGCGTTTCGTTTACGTTAAGCACGCGCACGCTGCCGTCGTCCTGCGGTTCTACTTTGCCGATGTTAAAATAAGTAAAGGTAGGTTTATCTGCTGCTTCGCCTGCAATAATAGCGTCAGCCTTGCCTTGCGGCGGCAGGCTGCGGGTCAGCATCGGTCCGTACCAGGCTTTGGCTTTATCGTCTTTTTTTACGTCAAAACCGTCAAGATAGTAACCGGTGCCGTTCTGGATTACAAAGGTATCATCAGTAATATGCAGGGCAACACTGTCAAACGGTTTATTATCATTTTTTATGGTAACCATGCTGCCGGTGCTTTCGGTTACGGTGCCGGTCATTTGCAGTTCTTTAGGTACGCTTTGGGCAAGTGCGCTGCCGCTGATTGCCAGAATACAAAGCGCTGCTGCGAGTATTTTTTTCATTTTATGCACTCCTTTATTTTGTGTCTTGCAAATATTATAGCATGTATCTTTAGTATTCGCCATTATGTTGCAAAGAGTTTGCAAAAGTGTACAATCTGTGATAAATCTTAAAAAAATATATGACCGGAAAGAGGATTTTTAAGATAAGTAGCGTATACTATTAATATATGTGCTATTTTGGGACGGCAGAAGGGGATGAGAACAATTTCTTTAAGTACAAGGCAAAAGCGTATAGCTGAGATAGTAAGACAGGACGGGCCGATTACGGGTGAACATATTGCAGAACGCCTTAATGTTACACGCGCTGCTTTGCGCAGTGACCTTGCGATACTGGTTATGGGCGGTATTCTTGATGCAAGGCCTAAGGTTGGGTATTTTTTTACCGGTAAAAATACTTTGGGGATGCTGATGGAAGAAATTTCCGGTATTTGTGTGCGCGATTTGCAGTCTGTGCCGGTTGCCGTAAGCCACGATAAAAGTGCCTATGAGGCTGTTATAACGATGTTTCTGGAGGATGTGGGCACGGTGTTCGTCATCGACGATGCCGGGCTGCTTGTTGGCGTTGTTTCGCGCAAGGATTTGCTGAAGGCTGCCATCAATAACAATTACGACCTGCGTGAGGTGCCGGTTGTGATGGTGATGACGCCGCTTTCCAAGCTTATTGTGGTAACGCCGGAGGATTCCGTTGCCGCAGCGGCCAGAAAGATTATTGATAATGAGATTGACTGTCTGCCGGTTGTGCGCTGCATAGAAGAGGGCAGCCGCAGCTATGAGGTTGTGGGCAGGATTACTAAAACGAATTTTACGCGTCTGCTGGTGGATTTGGCAGAAGGCAAAGGGGGCAATTATCATAGTTAAGACACCGGTTATTTATGCTTTGTCCGATTCTATCGGCGAAACGGCAGAATCGGTTGTAAAGGCTACAACCAGCCAGTTTGTGCAGGAAAAATTTGACGTTATCCGCGTGCCGTACATTAAGGATGCGCAGCAGGTGGAAAAAATACTTGAGGAAGCAAAAGACAGCGGCGCGATTGTATGCTACACGATTGTTTCGCCGGAGCTGCGGGAACATATCATGCAAAAAGCAATGGAGCTGGATGTGGAGGTTGTTGATGTTTTAGGGCCTATGCTGAAGGCTATCGAAAAAACATCTGGCCTTTTGCCGAAAAACCAGGCCGGTCTTATCCACGCGCTGGACCACGAATATTTCAAGCGCGTTGAGGCTATTGAGTTTGCCGTTAAATATGACGACGGCAAAAACCCGCTGGGTCTGTTAAAGGCGGATGTTGTGCTTATCGGCGTAAGCCGCACCAGTAAAACCCCGCTTAGCATGTACCTTGCGCATAAGCAGCTTAAAGTTGCCAACGTGCCTTTGGTTCCGGAGATTGCCCCGCCGGAGGAATTGTTTAAGGTTCCGCCGCATAAAATTATCGGCCTTTTGATTGACCCGTTCAAGCTGAACGAAATCCGCAGCGAGCGCCTTAAAACCATGGGGCTCAGCGACGGCGCCAATTATGCCGATGTAAGGCGCATCAGCGAGGAGCTGGAATATGCCAAGGCAATTATGCGCCGCGTGCACTGCAAAATTATCAATGTATCTAACCGCGCTATTGAAGAAACGGCCGGCATTATACTTGATTACGTACAAAAAAACAGAAACAGGCACATATAAAAATAACCCCCGCTTGCTACGGGGGTTATTTAGGCTGTTATAAAAATTTTTTATCGCGCACGTTATAGGTTACATCGCCTTGCTGCGGTGTGCCGTTAACGCTTACGCTGCCGCTGAAAACGGCGTTTTTGGTTTTCCAGTTAAAACTGCCGGTATCGGCGGTAATGCGCAGGTCGTCCTGCGTAAACACCATGTTGCCGGTTACATAGGCTGTGCGTTCACTGCCGATAACTTCGACGCGGTCGCAGTCGAAGTGGATGCCGCTGGGCTTGTCCGTCAGGCTGATGTTGCCCTGCGCGGTTACTTTAAGTTCGTACAGATATACCTGGGCAGCGTCGCCGTCGATAACGCGGTCGCCCAAATCCACATGAACGTGGCCCTGTAAATCGTAAACTCCCGTAAAGGGGTTAAAGGTTTGGCTGTCGCTGCTGATAGCGGGCTGGGAGGCCAGCGCGGACGGAACCAGCATAAAAACCAGCATAAAAACAATTGCGATAATTTTTTTCATTTTAAAAACCTCGGTATTTAAAGAATATACTATTATTATAGACTTTGGCGCTGCGTGCGGCAAGGCGGATTAAGTGAAATAAAGGTGAAACACAATGAGTATAAGGGAAATATACGAAGCTGCTGAAGAAAAATTTTTGGCGCCATGGGCGCAGAAAAGTTCTGCCGCTATGCGCGAAAAGTACGATGAGCCGGATGAGCTGCGCACTGCTTACCAGCGCGACAGGGACAGGATTATCCACAGTATGGCCTTCCGCAAGCTGAAGCACAAAACGCAGGTGTACTTAAACCCGGGCGACCATTACCGCACGCGCCTTACGCACAGCATGGAGGTATCGCAGATTGCCAGGACCATTGCCCGTGCACTGCGTTTAAACGAGGATTTGACGGAGGCTGCTGCCCTGGGGCACGACCTTGGCCATACGCCGTTTGGCCATGCGGGCGAGCGCGCCATTAACGCTTATACCGGGCATTTTAAACATAATGAGCAGAGCCTGCGCGTAGTAAAATACTATGGGCGCGATGGGCGCGGGCTTAACCTTACGCTGAACGTGCAGGACGCTATTGTAAACCACACCGGCGATACTCAGCCCAAAACGCTGGAAGGGCAGATTGTGCGCCGCTGCGACCGCATTGCTTATTTGTGCCACGATTTTGACGACGGCTGCAAGGTTGGTATTATCGGACCGGATAAGCTGCCGGGCATTGTAGCTATGCGCCTTGGTACCAAGCCGAGCCAGATTCTGGATATACTTGTGCGCAACGTGGTAGAAAATTCTTTAGGCAAGCCGCAGATTGTGATGGAAAAATATTATGAAGAAGCAATGGACGAGTTCCGCTGCTTTATGTTTGATTATGTTTACTGCTCGCCGGAACTGACGCAGGAACACCGCAAGGCGGAACACGTTGTAACCACGCTGCTTGATTTATATATGAAGCATCCGGAAATGCTGCCGCGCGAATACGCCGAAGCCGCAAAAATTTTCGGCAAGGAGCAGGCCGTGGTTGATTTTGTGGCAAGCATGACTGACGCGGCGGCAGTTCAGCAGTTCAGCCGGTATTTTTTGCCTGTTATATAATGTAGTTAAAAATAAATTATATTTAATAAAAAAGAGGATTTTTAAATTAGATATTGAATATAAATAAAGCAGATGATATTTAAAGTGACGGGAGCAAGGCAAATGAGCAGTATGTTTGATGATTTTAAAGAGCAGGTCCGCTCACAGGCAAATATCGTCGAGATAGTTTCGGAATATGTACCGCTGAAAAAGCGCGGCAGCAGTTATTGGGGCTGCTGCCCGTTTCATGGCGAAAAAACACCGTCCTTTTCGGTGTCGCCTGATAAAAACTTTTTTTATTGCTTTGGCTGCCATGCCGGGGGCGATGTTTTTACCTTTATTATGAAGGAAGAAAACTGCACTTTTCAGGAAGCGCTGAAAATACTGGCCAACAAACTTGGCATCCCTATCCCGGAGCGCGAAAAGACAAAGCAGGAAATTGAACGCGAAAAAGAAGCTAAAGAAATCATTGCCGCTAACGAGCTGGCAACCCGCTTTTACCAGGCCTGCCTGGCAAAAAGCGAGTACGGCAAGATAGCGCAGAGATACCTTGCCGGGAGGGGCATAACCCCGGCCATAATCGAAAAATTTTCTATCGGCGTATCGCTGCCGGTTTATACATCGCTTGTAAAAGCGCTTGGCAAACGCGGCTGTAAGCCGGAGCTTTTGATAAAGGCTGGGCTTGCAGTAAGAGGCAGAAACGGAGCGTATGATAAGTTCCGCGGGCGCGTAATGATACCGATTGAGGATGCGCGCGGGCATGTTGTTGGCTTTGGCGGGCGCACGCTGGAGCAGAACACCGATACTGCCAAATACATGAATACCGCCGAAACAGAATGGTTTAATAAACGCACTTTGCTGTTTGGTTTGCATGCTGCTTTTAAAGAAATCAAAAAACGGCGGCAGGCAATTATTGTAGAAGGTTATATGGACGCCATCAGCCTGCACGCTGCCGGTATTGACTGGGCAGTGGCTTCGATGGGCACGGCGTTTTCGGCAGAACAGGCAAAACTTTTGGCGCGCGTGTGCGATGAGGTTGTGTTCTCGTATGACAGCGACGAAGCAGGCCTGCGGGCCGATGTAAGGGCCGTAAGCATAGCTCGCGGCGCAGGGCTTAAAGTTAGGGTGCTGGCCGTGCCTGACGGCAAAGACCCGGACGAATTTGTGCGCAAGCATGGCACAGATGCGTATCTGGAGCTTATAAAAAATGCGTCTGACGGCATTGATTTTCAGATGCGGCAGACGATAGCACAAAATAATGTTTCAAATTTAGCAGGAAAAGTAGAAGCGGTGTCGAATATACTACCATTCCTGTTAGAATGTAAAAATGACATCGAGGTTGCCGGCCACATCAGAAGGCTGGCCCAACTTTTGACCATAGATGAAAGCCTTATTGTAAGCGAGTACCGCAAGCTTGCCCGTAAAAACGGCAGGCGCGTGCAGGCACAAGTGCCGCAGCCGCAGGCGGTGCGCGTTAAAGGGGCGGAGGATGAAGCTGAACGCCAGCTTTTGAATATACTTGCCAAAAATTTGCGGCTGCTTTTGCTGTACAGGGATAAGATAGAACAAGCCGGATTCCAGTCGCCGGAGCATGAAGAAATTTATACAGCCCTTGCAGAGCAGCTTGTAAAGTCGCCTGACGGCGATGTGCCGGCGGAACTTTTCAGAAGCCTTAATCCGCAGGCAGCGGCAGAATTTGCTGCCATTATGGCAAAAAACGTACAGCCGGGCGATGAGGAAAAACTCATTGCAGACTGCATCCGCACGATGAATAAGGGCAGGCTGGAGGCACTGTACGAAAAACACAGGATGCTTGCCGATGAATATGAACGTTTGGGGGACAGCCGCTTTTTGCAGGAGCTTGCAGAAAGCCAGAAGATAAAAGATGCGATTAAAAATTTGTATTGAAATGGTTAAAGCAGTTTATCACGAAGGGAGGGAACACCATGGCTAATACAAAAATACCGTCCGAACAGGTTGAGGAATTATTGTCTAAAGGAAAATCACATGGCGGTGTTCTCACTTATCGTGAAATTATGGATTCTATGCAGAACGCTGAAGACATGAGCGCCGACGATATGGACAATATGTATGAGCTGATTGCCCAGAAGGGTATTGACGTGGTGGATGACGCTAACGATGATATTGACCTGGAGCCGGAAGCTGTCAGCGAAGCAGAGGAAATAAACGAGGCAGAGCTTGCCAATATGAGCGTGCCGGAAGGCGTCAGCATTGATGACCCGGTACGCATGTATCTTAAAGAAATCGGCCGAGTGCCGCTTTTGGTTGGCGAGGACGAAGTTAAACTTGCCAAACGCATGGACAAGGGCAAACAGGCTTACCGCCTGCTGCACGGCACAAGGCACGGCGTTGTTGCGCCTGTATACAGCGGCAAGGACAGCACGCCTGAGCTGATTAAGAAAGCGCACGAGCTTATTGCTGATGAAAAACAAATTTGCAGTTTGCGCAGCATACATAAAGCGCTGGAATATATTGAAAACAAACAAAAAAGCGGGCATCCCTGCACTTTGGAAGAATATACGGCGCTGGTTGCCGATTTTACCCGTGATGAATGCCTGCGCCTGCATAAGCTTTTGCAGGACGAGCATATCGTTATCGAAGGCAGCGAAAAGGTTATGCCCGATGTGCATACCAGTGACAAGGAAATCCACGCGCTGTTTGACTTGAAAACGATTTTGGAAGAAATTAAACGCCGTTTGCCGGAAGAAACCGACAGCAAGGTGTTTGATGAATATCTGGCGCTTGAAGAAGATTACAAAAAGCTGCTGGAAGAAGTTTACGAACAGGGCGAAGACGCAAAACGCTGCCTGTCGGAAGCTAACCTGCGTCTTGTTGTAAGTATTGCCAAACGTTATGTCGGGCGCGGCATGCTGTTTTTGGATTTGATTCAGGAAGGCAACCTGGGCCTTATCAAAGCAGTAGAAAAATTTGACTATAATAAAGGCTTTAAATTCAGTACCTATGCAACGTGGTGGATTCGTCAGGCCATTACCCGCGCTATTGCCGACCAGGCACGCACAATCCGTATACCGGTGCATATGGTTGAAACAATCAACAAACTTATCCGTGTATCGCGTCAGCTTTTGCAGGAGCTGGGCCGTGAACCGACCCCGGAAGAAATTGCTAAGGAAATGGATACAACGGTAGACCGCGTGCGCGAGATTATGAAAATTGCGCAGGAACCTGTATCGCTTGAAACGCCTATTGGTGAAGAAGAAGATTCGCATCTGGGCGATTTTATTGAGGATCACGACGCACCGGCGCCGGCTGACGCAGCATCGTTTACGCTTTTGCGTGAGCAGCTGGACGAAGTTTTGGAGACCTTGACCATGCGCGAGAAAAAAGTGCTGGAACTGCGTTTTGGACTTGAGGACGGACGCAGTCGCACGCTTGAAGAAGTTGGCCAGCATTTTGGCGTAACGCGCGAGCGCATCCGCCAGATTGAAGCCAAAGCCCTGCGGAAGTTAAGGCATCCAAGCCGCAGTAAACGCCTGAAAGATTTTCTGGAATAGTTGACAAGATATACTAACTTTAGTAAAATATTACTGTTGGCTAAAAGCCAATAGCTTGGGCCTATAGCTCAGTGGTAGAGCCATCGGCTCATAACCGATTGGTCGTAGGTTCGAACCCTACTGGGCCCACCAATTGAAATTAAGAGCGTAAAGATGAGATAGTCTTTACGCTCTTTTTTTGGTTCTATAACTTTTCTTGGGGTTATCCCTAAATAAAGTAGTAATTTTAAATTTAAATTTTTAAGATAACCATAGTATAAGATTATAAATTATATACTATGGTTATTTATTTTTTTATTCTATTCCTTCTCCGTATGCTATTTTAACCCAACCATTATTTCCATTTTCAGACGAACGATAGCCACCGGAGCCACCACTACCACCATTTCCATAAGAAGTGCCAACACTGCCTTCTTTACCTCGTTTTCCACCCATTGCTGTTATATCTATACCTTCTTCTTTAATTTTAAAAGCTGAATTTTCTCCGTCAGTAATAGTAGTATTTCCGTTATTATAGCCACGACCACCGCATCCAACAATAATGCTGGCAGTTAAAAGATAGTTTTTAATTGTAACTGTTTGAATTATTAAAGCGCCTGAACCACCATTAGCTCCATACTTCATTGATTCAGAACCTGCATCATAGTATCTTATATCTCCACCACCACCAGCTCCAGCTATTTCTACTTTAATTTTACTTACTCCATTCGGTACACTCCAGGTATATGTTCCCGGTGTAGTCCAGGATTTTTCTGTATATGGAGGGATTGCTGCCTTTGTGTCAGCACTTGCTTTGTAATTCTTAGTTATTTTAAATGTATAGGGGTTACTTACTCCTGCATGGAGCTGTAAATTAAGTTCAAATTGTTCTTGATCTTGAGCAGTGCCCCCCCGGAACGCTTTTGTACTTTTATTTGAGATGTTCCTAAATATTAAATTCTTATTCATTTTATTTTAAGAGCATAAATAAAGAATCCTGTTCCTGAAGCGTTCAAAATTCCTTACACCAAAGCTAATACGTTTTAAAACTTTTATTTTGTTGTTCGTTCCTTCGGTATAACCATTGGTAACATTGGTTTCTACAATGCTGCTAATCTCGCTGCTCCACTTAGTAAAAGTAGTGATGCAATGTTTGAATTCAGGAAGATTGAATTGTTCTGCCAGAAAGAGCCAGTCCTGTAATTTCTTTTTGGCTCCATGGATAGTGCTTTCTTTAAATATGCTGTAGAACCTTTCTTTTAATAAATGTGCTTTATCCAGTTCATGTGACGCTGCCAGCATTCGGTTCAGTACAAGCTTGTCTTCGATTGCCAATTTATACTCCGGCGCAGACAATATGGCTTTGCTGCGTTTAAACCATTTGCGCCGCGCTTTGTGGAATTGTTTCTGGACGCGCTTCCTTACGCTTTCCATGCTCCATACTACAAGACGGATAACATGGAATTTATCTGCCGTTATGGTAGCGTTAGGGAATAGGGTATGGACTGCTGACCTGAAAGTGGTACTTAAATCCATAACTACATTTTTGACCAGGTTCCGTTCTTCTATAGGATACTGACAGAAGTGCCGGCACAGGCTTTCAACATTCCTTTTGGGAAGTATATCAAGGACTTTATGCCTGACAGGGTCAGTCACATTACACTGGAATTTTTCATTATTAGCATTACCCCTGAATTCATCAATACTGAAGCATTCAGGCAATACAGGAAGTCCATAGGCAATCTTGTCGAACCATCTTATTGTGCTTGTAGTAGAAATACCAAACCTGTTAGAAATAGCTTTAAACGATTGTAAAGTTTGAAATTCTTTATATACTTGGGCATAGAACCTAGTGGTAAAATGCTGGTATCTTTGTACAAGGGGATTGGTTTCAGTAAAAGAATGACCGCAATGCCTGCATAGATAACGGCGCTTACGCAGATGAATGTATAAATCCTTACCAAAGATTTGGGCATCTTTAACTATTTGAATGCGGTAATCTTTGATAAAAGAAGTTGGATGGCCGCAATGCGGGCAGACATGCTCTGTTTTGGGCATTTCAAGATAAGCAGAGAAAGAACCGTTTAAATTTTCTTTAAAATTTTTTAGGATAAACTCTTTAAAAAAGGGTATATTTCGGCTATAATTGCAAGTAAGCATAAAAGTGCAGAGATTCCTTTCCTTGATCTGGGATTAGTGTAATTTAATTGTCTCGTCAACTATTATTTTACAGGATTTCTGACTTTTATGCTTTAATTTTTTTATAAAAGAAAAAATCCTGGAATCTAGATTTTACCTAGACCCCAAGATTTGTTAAAGAACCCTTTTTTTGTTGTTTTGAAATAATCACAAATATTTTACAAATAAAATAGATAATTATTATTGATTAACTGTTTTGGATGTGTTATACTTAAATCATCAAAAAAGGTTAGGGCCTTTAAAATAAGGAGGAATAAATTATGAAAAAGAAAGTATACAAAGCATTTAACGAGCAGGTTCAGGCAGAACTGTATTCCGCATATATGTATCTGGCAATGAGCCTTGATATGGAAGCTAAAAACTTTAAAGGCATGGCGCACTGGCTGAAAGCACAGTATGAAGAAGAACGCGAACACGCTTTTAAACTGATTGAGTTTATGCAGGACTGCGGTGAAAAACCGGAACTTTTGGCTATTGAAATGCCTGCTGCTGATTACGGCACTCCGCTGGAACTGTTTAAAAAAGTTCTGGAACACGAAAAATATGTTACTTCCCGCATCCATAATATGTATGAAGTAGCTTTGGACGAAAAAGATTATGCTGCACAGAGCCATCTGAAATGGTTCATTGATGAGCAGGTAGAAGAAGAAGCAAGCGCTTCTGAAATTGTAGAAAAGCTGGAAATGATTGGCGACCATGTAGGCGGCCTGTTTATTCTGGATGGCCAGCTTGGCGCAAGAAAATAATAAAACAATCTGTTGACAAGGCTGCAAGTTTATGTTATTATACTTGGGTAACAAAGTAGAAGCCGCTCGCTTCTCACCTTGCAGCTAAGCTCGACAGGGTTGGATATGAACTTATGCGGGTGGATTTGTTCTGCCCGCTTTTTCTTTTGACTGAAATTTTTTGGAGGTGACTTGTCATAGCTAAGGAAAACTTGCGTATCAATGAAGAAATTCGGGCACGTGAAGTGCGCGTTATCGGCAGCGACGGCGAACAGCTCGGCATTATGTCCGGCCGCGATGCTCAGCAGCTTGCTTATGAAAAACATCTTGACCTGGTGGAGATTGCACCTACTGCCAAACCGCCTGTGTGCCGGATTATGGATTACGGCAAGTACCGTTACGAGCAGCAGAAACGCGAAAAGGAATCTCGTAAGAAACAGAAAACCTTTGACATTAAAGAAGTTAAGCTGCGCCCCGGCATTGAAGAACACGACTTTAACGTTAAGTTTAAAAATGCGGTGCGTTTCTTAGAAGATGGCGACAAAGTTAAAGTTACCATTATGTTCCGCGGCCGCGAGCTTTCGCACCCGGAACTGGGCGAAGTGCTTTTGAATAAGATGGCTGCCCAGCTGAAAGACACGGCAGTTGTTGAAAGACAGCCCAAACTGGAAGGCAAAAACATGATTATGATAGTTGCGCCGAAACCGAGTAAATAAGGAGGATTTTTTAAATGAAGTTAAAAATGAAAACCCGCAGAGCCGCTGCAAAACGTTTCAAAAAAACTGCTTCCGGTGAATTTAAACGTGCTAAAGGCTATAAGAGCCATATCCTGGAGAAAAAATCTCCTGCCCGCAAGAGAAATCTGCGTAAAGCTACTTTAGTGCATAAAACTGACCATGAACGCGTAGTTAAAATGCTGCCGTACGCATAATTGAGGGATTAAGGGAGGAAATTACCAATGGCAAGAATTAAAGTTGGTGTAACTGCACACCGCCGTCATAAACACATTTTAAAACTGGCTAAAGGCTATCGCGGAGCTAAACATTTACAGTTCAAAAAAGCTAACGAAACTGTAATGAAAGCTTTGAGCTATGCACGCCGCGACCGCCGCGCTAAAAAACGTGAGTTCCGCCGTTTGTGGATTGCACGTATCAACGCTGCAACCCGCGCTAATGGCATGAGCTACAGCCGCTTTATCTGCGGCCTTACCAAAGCTGGCATTCAGCTTGACCGCAAGGTTCTGGCAGACATGGCTATTTTCGATGCAGCTGCATTTGCAAAACTGGTTGAAACCGCTAAAGCTGCTCTGTAATAGTTAAATACATACAGGTATAAAAATTTGCACCGTTAAGTTTAACAGCTTAGCGGTGCTTTTTGTATATAGAAAATACTACACAGGTGCTTTTAATTGTATAAAAATAACTTGATTGATGAAACTCATAAAATTTTGTGTGTCAGTTTATTTAACAAGCTTTTTATTTCACCCGTTAAAATACGTAACAATGCTAAAAATTGCAAGCAGTAATGCCGACATCAGGCAAAGCTGGGGCAGCATTTTAAAATAATTGGCTTTAAAATAATCCAGGGTTACAATAAGGCACATGTGCGTAGGCGTAAGCATTTGCCCGGCGACGCCAAAGACCATGGCAATGCCTGCCAGGGTTAAGTTGCCAGGTGACATGGCCGCAACAACCGGCATTACAATGGCGACATGACCCTGCGACATGCCTGTCAGCACGCCGATAATAAAAGAAACCGCTGCTACTATCGCCGGTGCCGGTAAAGGCGATTTTTGAAATTCGCTTACTATAAGCTGCAAAACGCCGGTATCTGTTAAAATTTGGATAAAGTAAAAAATACAAACGATATTAAGCAGCATTTTTAAATCGCATGCACCGCCGAATACTTCCTTTATATTAAGCACGTGGTTTGTAAAACGCAAAACAAAAATAGTTACAAAAACTACTAACGCCATGGCCGCCGCAGCAGTAAAATCAAATACGGTTATTAAAATAAAGTTTGCTGCCACCGGTGCAATGGCAAAAGCAATATTACGAAGCTCCTGCATGACATTGATGCGGGAGCTTTTTTTATCCTGCAAAGGCAGGATTTTTATTTTGCGCATTAACACCAGCCAGCCGATGGCGAAAAAGAGCGGCGTTACCCAGGCCAGATGCAGCAAAAGCTGACTGAAAGGGATGTTGGCAATGCTGCACGCCATTAACATTCCCGGTATAATCGGGCTGGAAAATTCAAATATATGACGGAACCAAAAATTGATATTTGCTTTATGTTCTGCCGTAAGCCCCAGGCCTTTGGCGGTCATTTCTACAATCGGTGCAGAAAAACGCGCGCCGCCAAGCGATGGCAAAAGGCCTAAAAATGCAGGCATAATGGCAAGTGTTAAACGCGGGCTTTTTAAAAGCCGGTGCAGGGATAGAACAAGGTCATCCAAAATGCCGCCGGTGCGCAGTTCAATTTCCAGGCACATTACAAAATATAAGGCAAAAATTAAATCGTAAGTGCGGTAAGCCGTAAAAGTTTCGGTTAATGCCGAAACAAGATAAGAAAATTTCGGCGCGGAACAGGCCCAGATAAAAAAGCCTGCTGTTAGGATAGCCGGGCCGATTGGTACATGGCGGCGCAGCAGCAAAATTATTATCAGCATGGCAAGCGCCAGAATTAGAAAAATATTCATCATAAACCTCCGTTTTTGACGTTTTCCCAAAGTTTAGCACATTTTTATATTATTGAAAAATATGAATATAGTGTTATTATAATAAGTGATTACTTATACCGGAGGTTTGATATGACCATACGCTATCTGGAAATTTTTGCCGAAGTATGCCGCTATATGAATATGAGCAAAGCGGCGCAGGCGCTGATGATTTCGCAGTCATCGGTCAGCCAGGCGGTTACGGCGCTGGAAAAGGAATATGGCGTGCGTCTGTTTGAACGCCTTAACCATGCGCTGTATTTAACGCCTGCGGGCGAAGAATTGCTGTATTTATCTTCGCAGGTGTTAAAAAGCATCGAAAGAATGAACGCAGCCATGACGGATGCGCCGATGACGCTTAATATCGGATGCTGCAACACGGTCGGCGTCAGCCTGCTGTTTCCGCTTATAAGCAGGTTCAAGCGAAAAAATGCCGGCATACACGTTACTGCCGAAATAACCAATACCAAAACGCTTGAAGAAAAAATTTTAAACGGTATGCTTGATTTGGCAATTATTCCGGAAACGCATTGCCTGCCGTATTTTAAATATCTGCCCTTTTTAAAGGATGAAATTAGCGTTGTTTGCTGGGCCGGGCATCCGCTGGCTGGGCAAAGCCTTTGGCTTAAAGATTTGCAAAAGGAAATTTTTGTAGGACGCGAAGCAGGCAGCGGCACGGATACGCTGCTGAAAAATTTTTGCGCTAAAAAAGGCTTGAACCTGAAATTTGACTGCGTGTGCAACAGTACGGCTTCCGTAAAGCAGGCGGTACTGCATAAAATGGGCCTTGCGGTGATGTCCGTCTTTTTGGTAAAAAAAGAATTGGCAGAACGACGGCTGGCGCTTATCAATGTTAAAGATAAAGAACTGGCAAGGCGTTTTGTTATTATTTATCATAAAGATAAAATTTTTGGCGGCGCTTTGGAGCTTTTTGCTGATTTTTGCGCCGGGCTTGGGCAGCGTGGGCTGGAAGAACTTATAGAATGTTAACAAAGCATTTTACTTGTTTTTGTTGATAGAAGTGCTTACAATATTTTTATGAAGAAGCTTGCAGGAGGGATTTTTTATGGAGAAATTAGACGAAGATTTGCAGAAACTTATAGATAAAGCCATTGCCGGCGGCGCAAGCGCAGCGAAAGTTGTAGATGTGGCAACAGTAAAAACAGGCTCGTGGACGCGCTGGAAATGCCAGTTTGGCTGCCCCAATTACGGCAAAACACTGTGCTGCCCGCCTTACGCGCCCGATTACGAAACAACGCAGCGCTTTTTAAGCGAATACAAAAAAGGCATTATTGTGCAGTACACCATGCAGCTTGACCAAACCGGCCCGGCTGATTTTGAACGCGCCGATTTACAGCTTAGCAATGAACTTTTGCACATTTTGCTGGAGCTGGAGCGCGAAGCCTTTTTGATGAATCATTATAAGGCTTTTTCGTTAAAAGCAGGACGCTGCCGTTTGTGCGAAAAATGCAATTTGCAGCACTGCGTAAATCCTACTAAAGCACGCCCGTCGCTGGAAGCCTGCGGCATCGACGTTTTTGCGCTGGCGCGCGATAATGGCTTTGCCATGGACGTTGTAACTGGCCCGATAACCAAACTCGATATTTTCGGCATGGTATTGGTAGAGTGATTTTTTACAAATTTGTCAACAGCGGTTTGCTGTTATCGCTTTAAAAGCGAATTTAAAAATGATATAATTATACTATTAGATAATTTTTACAAACAAAAGAACAGGAAGTGATGATACTGATGAAATTGGTTTCGTGGAATGTTAACGGCCTGAGGGCTTGTATGAATAAAGGTTTTAAAGATTTTATGGACAGCGTGGACGCCGATGTTTTTTGCGTGCAGGAAACAAAAATGCAGCGCGAGCAGGCGAATTTTGAGTTTCCGGGTTATTTTGAATACTGGAACAGTGCGGAGAAAAAAGGTTACAGCGGCACGGCAATTTTCAGCAAAACCGAGCCAATCAGCGTAACGTATGACATGGGCATTGAAGAACACGACAAGGAAGGCCGCATTATCTGCGCGGAGTACGATAAATTTTACCTTGTTAATGTTTATGTGCCCAACGCCCAGCGTGATTTGGCGCGTTTGCCCTACCGCGTAACGTGGGAGGACGCCTTCCGCAATTATGTGGGCGAGCTTAATGCCAAAAAGCCGGTGCTGATTTGCGGCGATATGAACGTGGCACGCAATTTTATCGACATCAAAAACGCCAAAAACAATGTCGGCAACGCCGGATTTACCAATGAAGAACGCGCTAAAATGGAAGAACTTTTGCAGTCCGGCTTTGTGGATTCTTACCGTTATCTGTATCCGGATAAAGAAGGCGCTTATACATGGTGGTCTTATATGTTTAAAGCGCGCGAAAAGAATGTTGGCTGGCGCATTGACTATTTTCTGGTATCGCAGAAATTGCAGGATGAAATTGCTGATGCGCTGATTTACCCGGAAATTATGGGCAGCGACCACTGCCCAGTAGGTTTGATTTTGAAATAATGCTGTGAGGCGTTAACTATGGATTTTAAAATTAAAGCGCCGTTTGAACCGGCTGGCGACCAGCCGCAGGCGATTGAAGCGCTGGCAGAGGGCGTGGAGCAAGGGCTGCGTACCCAGGTTTTGCTGGGGGCGACCGGTACGGGCAAAACCTATACCATTGCGCAGGTTATCAACCGTGTGCGCAAGCCGACGCTGGTTATTGCGCACAACAAAACTCTGGCAGCCCAGCTTGCCAGCGAGCTGAAAGCCTTCTTTCCCGATAATGCGGTGGAATACTTTGTATCTTACTACGATTATTATCAGCCGGAGGCTTATATACCGCAGAGCGATACCTATATTGAAAAGGACGCTTCCATCAATGATGAAATAGATAAGCTGCGCCACTCGGCAACCAGCGCGCTGTTTGAGCGCCGCGACGTTATTATTGTAGCCAGTGTTTCGTGTATTTACGGTTTGGGCGCGCCGCAGGAATACTACGATATGGTGCTTTCGCTGAGGACGGGGCAGATTATTGACCGCCAGGCGATTTTGCGTAAGCTGGTAGAAATTCAGTATGACCGCAACGACGTTGCTTTTCAGCGTGGTACTTTCCGCGTGCGCGGCGATGTGATTGAGGTTATTCCGGCCGGATATAACGAAAAAGCCGTGCGCATAGAAATGTTTGATGATGAAGTGGAACGCATTTTGGAGATAGACGTGCTGACTGGAGAAATCCTGGCGCAGCGCACGCATGTGGCTATTTTTCCGGCGTCGCACTATGTAACGTCGCGCGAAAACCTTGAACGCGCGATGGAAGATATTAAAGTAGAATTAAAAGAGCGGCTGGCATATCTCGAATCGCATAACAAGCTGCTGGAGGCCCAGCGCCTGGAGCAGCGCACCAATTACGATTTGGAAATGATGAACGAGATGGGCTACTGCTCAGGCATCGAAAACTATTCGCGCCATCTGGCGGGGCGTAAAGCGGGTGAAGCACCGTTTACGCTGGTTAATTATTTTCCGGAGGACTTTTTGCTTGTAGTGGACGAATCGCACGTTACGCTGCCGCAGATACGCGCCATGTACGCAGGCGACCGCTCGCGCAAGGAAATGCTGGTAGAGCATGGCTTCCGCCTGCCTTCGGCGTTTGATAACCGCCCGCTGACTTTCGACGAGTTCCAGTCGCAAATCAAGCAGGCAATTTACGTATCGGCAACACCAGCCAAATACGAGCTGGAGCACGCAGATAAAATTGTGGAACAGATTATCCGCCCGACGGGGCTTTTGGACCCGAAAATTGAAATCCGCCCGATTAAGGGGCAGATTGACGACCTTTTGACGGAGATAAATAAAGTAACTGCCGCCGGTGAACGCACGCTGGTAACAACGCTGACCAAGCGCATGGCGGAGGATTTGACGGATTATTTAAAAACGGCAGGCGTGCGCGTGCGCTATCTGCATTCAGAAATTGCTACGATTGAGCGCGGTGCGATTATTGACGATTTGCGCAGCGGCAAGTTTGATGTGCTGGTAGGCATCAACCTTCTGCGCGAAGGGCTGGACCTGCCGGAAGTTTCGCTGATTGCAATACTTGACGCCGATAAGGAAGGTTTTTTGCGCAGCGATACCTCGATGATTCAGACGATTGGCCGCGCGGCCCGCAACGAGCACGGGCGCGTAATTATGTATGCTGACCGCATTACGGATTCGATGCAGCGCGCGATTGACGAAACGGAGCGCCGCCGCGAAAAACAGGCGGCTTACAATAAAGAACACGGCATTACGCCGAAAACCGTTTACAAGGAGCAGCGGCAGCTGATTAAGCTGACCAAGGTTGCCGAAGAAACGGAAATTAACGATTACAGTGAAAAGGCACTGAAAAAACGCAGTGTTAAAGAAATTGAAAAACTGGCCCGCACGCTGGAGAAAGAAATGGCGGCAGCCGCCAAAGAGCTTGACTTTGAACGTGCGGCCGAGCTGCGTGACAGGCTGATTGTAACCAAAGGCCTGCTGGGCGAAAAATTAGTGCCTAAGAAACGCAAAAACAGAGGATAACATGAAAGACCAGATTATAGTAAAAGGGGCAAGACAGCATAATTTAAAAAATATCACCGTAGAAATACCGCGCGACAAGCTGGTGGTTATTACTGGTTTAAGCGGCAGCGGCAAATCTTCGCTGGCGTTTGATACCATTTACGCCGAAGGGCAGCGCCGCTATGTGGAGTCGCTGTCGGCCTACGCGCGCCAGTTTTTGGGGCAGATGGACAAGCCGGATGTTGATTATATCGAGGGCCTAAGCCCGGCAATTTCCATCGACCAGAAAACTACCAGCCGCAACCCTCGTTCTACCGTCGGTACGGTAACGGAGATTTACGATTATTTAAGGCTTTTGTTTGCCCGCATCGGCGAGCCGCACTGCCCTAAATGCGGGCGGCTGATTGAACGCCAGACGGTTCAGCAGATTGTTGACCGTGTGCTGGCTATGCCGCAGGGCACCAAGTTTATGGTTATGGCGCCGTTGGTGCGCGGGCGCAAGGGCGAACACGTTAAGGTTATGGACCAGATGCGCAAGGCCGGTTATGTGCGTATGTTTGTAGATGGCGAAGTGCGCACGCTGGATGAAGAAATCAAGCTGGAAAAAAATAAAAAGCACAGCCTGTCCGTCGTTATCGACCGCCTTGCTGTGCGCGACGGCATTACCCAGCGCCTGACGGATTCTGTAGAAACTGCGCTGAAGCTTGCCGAAGGGCTTGTCGAAATCAATATTATCGGCGGTGAAACCGAACTGTTCAGCGAAAATTTTGCGTGCAGCGAATGCGGCATCAGCCTGCCGGAGATTGAGCCGCGCCTGTTTTCCTTTAACAACCCGATGGGGGCGTGCCCGGCCTGCACGGGCCTTGGCATGAATATGGAACTTGATAAATCGCTGATTATACCCGACGGCAGCAAAACATTTGACGAAGGCGTTATTGCTGCGCTTTCTACCAATCAGGAAGCGTACCATATGAAACAACTGACGGCGGTTCTGACGCATTACGGTTATTCGCTTGATACAGTTTGGAACGACCTGCCGAAGGAAATACAGGATATTTTGTGGTACGGCAGCGGCGAGCAGAAATTTACTTTTTGGTATGAAAATTTGCAGGGCGAAGTTAAAAAGCACAACACGCCGTTTGAGGGTATTATACCGCTACTGCGCCGCCGTCACCGCGAGGCTTTTAGCGAGCGTATGCGTCTTGATATTGAAAGCTTTATGACCAGCACACCCTGCCCGGTGTGCCACGGTGCGCGCTTAAAGCCCGAGGTGCTGGCAATTCTTGTCGGCGGCAAAAACATTTGCCAGGTTACGGCGCTGACGGTGCGCGATGCCATTAACTTTTTTGAAACGCTTGACCTTACGGAGCGCCAGAAAATTATTGCCCGCCAGGTTTTAAAAGAGATACTGGCGCGCCTGCGTTTTTTGAATGACGTTGGCCTTGATTACCTTACGCTTGACCGTGCGGCAGGCACGCTGAGCGGCGGCGAAGCGCAGCGCATACGCCTGGCAACTCAGATAGGCAGCGGCCTTGTCGGTGTGCTGTATATTCTGGATGAACCTTCCATCGGCCTGCACCAGCGTGATAACAGCAGGCTGCTGGCAACATTGCAGCATCTGCGCGATTTGGGCAACACGCTGCTTGTAGTTGAGCACGACGAAGAAACCATGTATGCTGCTGACCAGATTATTGATATCGGCCCCGGTGCCGGTGAAAACGGCGGCAATGTGGTGGCGCAGGGTACGGCGGAAGAAATCAAGCTGGTGGAAAATTCCGTAACCGGCCAGTATTTAAGCGGGCGCAAGTTTATACCTGTACCGAAAAAACGCCGCGAATGTGATGGGCGTTATATAGAAATCCTTGGCGCCAAAGCCAATAACCTTAAAAATATAGATGTAAAAATACCTTTGGGAGTGTTTACTGTTGTTACCGGCGTTTCCGGCAGCGGCAAATCAACGCTGATTAACGATATTTTATATAATGCGCTGGCGGCTAAACTGCACGGCGCACGCCTGCGCCCGGCGGAGCATAAGGAAATCCGCGGGCTTGAAAATATCGACAAAATTATCAATATCGACCAGTCGCCGATAGGCAGAACACCGCGCAGCAACCCGGCAACCTATACAGGCGTGTTTGATTTTATCCGCGAGCTGTTCAGCCAGACCAATGAAGCCAAAATGCGCGGCTACAAGCCGGGGCGTTTCAGCTTTAATGTTAAGGGCGGGCGCTGCGAAGCCTGCCGCGGCGATGGCATGAACAAAATAGAAATGAACTTTTTGCCGGATGTTTATGTGCCCTGCGAAGTGTGCCACGGCGCGCGCTACAACCGCGATACGCTGGAAGTGCATTACAAGGGCAAGAGCATTGCCGAAGTACTGGACATGACGGTAACGGAAGCGTGCGAATTTTTTAAAAACCTGCCGCGTATTGCCCGCAAGTTGCAGGTGCTGGAGGATGTCGGCCTTGGGTATATCCACCTGGGGCAGGCGGCAACGACGCTGAGCGGCGGCGAAGCGCAGCGCGTTAAACTGGCAACCGAACTCAGCCGCCGCAGCACTGGCAAAACGCTGTATATTCTGGATGAACCGACAACAGGGCTGCACATTGCCGATGTGCATAAGCTGCTGGATGTTTTGCAGCGCCTTGTGGAAGGCGGTGACAGCGTTGTTGTTATCGAACACAATCTTGATGTTATCAAAACGGCAGATTATTTGATTGACCTTGGCCCGGAAGGCGGCGATAAAGGCGGCACGCTGGTTGCCTGCGGCACGCCGGAAGAACTGGCAAAGGTAAAAAAATCCTACACGGGCCAGTATGTAAAGCTTGTTTTGCAGCAGGCTAAGGACAACGGGTGGTATCAATGAACGAAAACATAGCCAAAGCGCTGGCGGTGCTGCCCGATAAACCCGGTGTGTACCTGATGCACGATGAACACGGCAAGGTTATTTACGTCGGCAAAGCAGTAGTGCTTAAAAACCGCGTGCGCAGCTACTTCCGCAATCTGGCATCGCATACGGTTAAAGTCAAAGCGCTGGTCAGCAAAGTTGCCGAAATTGAAACCATCGTTACCGACAGCGAAGTGGAAGCTCTTATTTTAGAGTGCAACCTCATCAAAAAATACCGTCCCCGCTATAACATTATGCTGAAGGACGATAAAACTTATCCTTATTTAAAGGTAACAATGGCGGAGGACTTTCCGCGTATTTATGTTACGCGCCGCCTTGTGCGCGACGGCAGCAAATATTACGGGCCTTACGCCGATGCCGGGGCTATGCACGCGGCGGTTAAGCTGCTGCGGAGTATGTTTCCGCTGCGCACCTGCCGCAAAATGAATCAGGAACGCCCTTGCCTGCAATACCATATCAAACGCTGCCTGGCGCCTTGTGCCGGGCTGGTGAGCAAGGCGGAGTACGGCGCGATGATACGCAGTGTGTGCATGGTGCTGGACGGGCGCACAGCCGAGCTGGAAAAAGACTTAAAACAGCGCATGCAGGAAGCCGCCGAAAACTATGCCTTTGAGGAAGCGGCGCGTCTGCGCGACCAACTGGCTGCCGTAAAACGGCTGGATGAGCAGCAGAAGGCTGTTACCAACGGCGGCGATATGGACGTTGTCGGCTATGCAAAAGATGCAACCGGCATCTGCCTGCAAATATTTTTTGTGCGCAGCGGCAAACTTATCGGGCGCGATAATTTCTTTCTGCCGGATGGCGGCGACAGCATGCAGGAGGTATTGACGGCGTTTGTCAAGCAGTATTACAACGAAGCCTCGTTTGTGCCGCGCGAAATTCTGCTGCCGGATTTGCCGGAAGCGGAAGAAATGGCGGTTCTGACAGAATGGCTCAGCGATAAGGCCGGGCGCAAGGTAGAGCTTATACGCCCGCAGCGCGGCACCAAGCGCGAGCTTTTGCAGCTGGCGGACGAAAACGCCGGCAAATTGCTGGAAGAACGCCTGCGTAAAGGCAAAATCAGCTTAAAAACTGATGAAGAAGCGGCAGAAGAATTGCAGCGCGCGCTGAACCTGCCCGACCCGCTGGAACGCATGGACTGCTTTGATATTTCACATACGCAGGGCAGCGAAACAGTTGCTTCTATGGTTGTGTTCCGCAACGGTAAGCCCAGCAAAAAGGATTACCGCAAATATAAAATCGTCAGTGCAGAAGGCAAACCGGACGATTTTAAATCCATGCAGGAGGTTGTGTACCGCCGCTATAAGGATTACGAGGATTTGCCGAGCTTGGTTGTTATCGACGGCGGCAAAGGCCAGCTTAGCAGCGCGCTGGAGGTTATTCGCGGCTTGGGGCTGCACGAACTGCCGGTTATCGGCCTTGCCAAGCGCGAAGAAGAAATTTTTACCGAAGGCAGACACGAAAGCATTATGCTCGACCGCGAATCGGCCTCGCTGCATTTAATTCAGCGTATCCGCGATGAAGCGCACCGCTTTGCGATAACTTATCACCGCAAACTGCGCTGCAAACGCAATCTGCGTTCTGTGCTCGACCATATAGAAGGCATTGGCCCGAAACGGCGTCAGGCGCTGTGGCTTAAGTTCAAGTCGATTGACGCGATTAAAGCCGCCAGCGTAGAAGAACTGGCCGATACCGAAAGCATGAATTATCCTGCGGCGCAGAAAATATACGACTTTTTCCGTATGGATTTGCCTGAAAAAGCAGAAGTGTTAAAAAATTGAAACATTTTCAATAATTATTTTCTTTTAGAATAAAGTGTGCTATAATAAGCGCATAAGCAGTAACGGCTGTAATAAAATTAAAATAAAGGAGATGGAAATTATGGCAAAATGGGTATGCAATATCTGCGGTTACATTTATGACCCCGAAGTAGGTGACCCGGATAACGGCGTTGCAGCAGGCACCGCCTGGGAAGATGTTCCGGAAGACTGGGTTTGCCCGCTCTGCGGCGTTGGCAAAGACCAGTTCAGCGAAGCATAAGAAAGTTTAACCAAAGCGTATTACACAAAAATGTGTAGTACGCTTTTTTATTTTTTGTTTTGGGTTTTGCGCTTTGAATATAGTTTTATTTTTCTTTATTTACTTACCCGTTCATCTTCATTCTTTTGACGGAGCAAAAGAACGAAGCAAGAAAACTCCCGCTCCATTAAAAACTTAACGGCTCGGTATCGAATGAGTATGGCACTTTCCGCGCCTGCGGAACTCGTTTGCTGCGCAAACTCAAACAGTCCTCGGCTGTTGCTCCAAGTGCCTTTTTATATAAAACTCTCGCCTATTTTTGAAATGTCGCGCTCCACTCAAATTCGTACTGTATTACTTTTATAGCTTGGTTGCAATGTTATCGTACATTTTAAAGCAGTAATAGAAACGTACATTGTGCATAAAACTGAAATAAAAACGCAAAAAGTACGACACACGGCAAAAGCGGCGTCGGATTTTAGTAATATTTGTTAAGAAAAACTGCAAAAATCGTGTTTGAGCGCAGCGAATCTCGTATTTTTGCAGTTTTTAAACTGAATTATTGCGTTAAAAATCCGCCCGCCGCAAAAACTTTTTGGTTACTTTTTAGTTATAAAAAGTAACATGACTAAAACCGTAAATAAAAGAATAGAACTAAATACAAAGCAGTAATTTAAATAAAAAATACCAGTATATTCCCCGTTATTTGCTGTGGCTTTTGGATTTTTGTTATATAATATAAATATAGGTAAGATATTTTGCACGGAGGAGGTTTGGGTATATGAGCAAGAAGGTTTTGATTATCGGCGGGGTGGCTGCCGGTATGAAAACGGCTGCACGCCTGCGCCGCAGGGATAAGGACGCGCAGATTACCGTTATTGAGCGCGGTGAGCTGGTAAGTTATGGTGCGTGCGGTTTTCCGTATTACATCAGCGATGAGGTAAAAAGTTTTGATGAATTTACGCATACGCCGCAGGGCATTGCGCGCGATGTGGAATATTTTAAAAATGTCAAAGGCATTGATGTTTTAATCCGCCATGAGGCGCAAAAAATTAACCGGGCTGCAAAAACAGTTGCGGTGCTGGATAAAACAAGCGGCACAGTTACAGAAATGCCGTATGATGTTTTGGTGCTTGGCACTGGTGCAACGCCGGTGCGCTTGCCCATACCCGGTGCGGACCTGGCTGGTATCCATAACTTCTGGTTTCCATGGGAAGTTTTAAAAGTTAAGGAAGAAATTACAGCCAACAATGTAACTGATGTGGTTATTGTCGGTGCCGGTTTTATCGGCATGGAGCTGGCGGAAGCATTTAACAGCCTCGGCGTTAAGGTAAGCGTTGTTGAGATGCAGGACCGCATTTTGCCGCAGATGCTTGATTTGGAAATGGCCCAGCTGGCTGCTAAACCGGTTGCGGCAGCCGGTATAAATCTGTGCCTGGGTGAAAAAACAGTCGCTTTTGACGGCACTGAGCGTGTAACTGCTGTTAAAACGGATAAAAGTACTATTCCGGCGCAGCTGGTTATTGTGGCTGTGGGCGTGCGCCCCAATGTAGAGCTGGCACGCGCGGCAGGGCTTGAGATTGGCCCGAGCGGGGCTATTGCCGTCAATGAATATTTGCAGACGAGTGACCCGTGCATTTATGCCGGCGGCGATTGTGCGGAAAATACTCACCGTGTGAGCGGAGCGAAAATTTTTGCGCCGATGGGCAGCACCGCCAATAAACATGGGCGCGTAATTGCCGATAATATTTGCGGCGATATGGTTAAATATCCGGGCGTTTTGGGCACGGGTTTATGCCGTATGCCTGGCATGGAAGCAGGCAGCACCGGTCTTAATGAACGTACTGCCGCTGCTGCCGGTATTGATTTTGAAAGCGTTGTT
Source organism: Phascolarctobacterium sp. (assembly GCA_003150755.1). GTDB lineage: Bacteria > Bacillota > Negativicutes > Acidaminococcales > Acidaminococcaceae > Fusicatenibacter_A. The sequence continues at coordinate 55,841 of QAMT01000004.1, forward strand.
GTGCCGGGCAACGACCGTCTGGCGTATATGCCGGGCGCTGGCAGCATTGTGCTGAAGATGTTTGCCGACCGCAAGACGCATAAGGTTATCGGCGCGCAGGCTATCGGCCAGAGCGTGGATAAACGCATTGATACGCTGGTTGCAGCAATCAGCATGGGCGCAACGCTGGAGGATTTGAGCGAATTTGATATCGGCTATGCGCCGCCGTTTAACGGGCCGATTGACAACATTGCCACGGCTGCCAATGTGCTGCTTAATAAAATTGAAGGGCGCCTGCGCAGCATTAACCCCAAAAAATTTAAAGACCTGCGCGGCGATAAGGATTATACACTGGTGGATGTGCGCACGCCGGGCGAATTTAAAGCGCGCCATATTGCTGGCTGCGCCAATATTATCAACCTGCCGCTGGATAAAGTGCGTGCAGAATGCGGCGAGGTATTGCCGGATAAGGAAGCCAAGCTTGTTTGCAGCTGCCAGATTGACCTGCGCGGCTACGAAGCTGAAACTATGCTGCGCGCCAAGGGTTATACCAATGTGCAGAGCCTTGAAGGCAGCATGAGCTCCTGGCCCTATGAAACCGAAAAAAGCAAATAACAGCAAAAATGTGTAAATTTATTGACACAATGGGCGGCTGTTGGTAAAATAAGATAATAATATTTTTTGTAAAGACGCCCGGATGAATTGTAGTTGGTTGAACAGCACAATGAATTTTTAGAACCGGGCTTTATTTTTTACCGAAAGGCAGTGGGATAATGAAAGTCGCTATTATTATGGGCAGCAATTCTGACTGGCCGGTGCTTGAACCGGCAGAAAAAACTTTAAAAAGTTTTGGCGTTGAAGTAGAAGTTATGGTTGCATCGGCACACCGCACCCCTGAGATGGTGCATGAGTTTGCGGCAGGCGCACGCAGCCGCGGCGTTGAGGTAATCATTGCCGCAGCAGGCGCAGCAGCTCATCTCGGCGGCGTTATTGCAGCTTTTACCACGCTGCCGGTAATCGGCATACCCATTAACGCCACTCCTTTAAACGGAATGGATTCCCTTTTGAGCTTTGTACAGATGCCGTCCGGTATTCCGGTAGCAACCATGGCAATTAACGGCGCTAAAAATGCAGCGCTTTTTGCTGTGCAGATTTTGGCTACCAAATACCCGGAACTGGTTGAGAAGCTTGCCGAAGACCGTGAAAAGATGAAAGCGGAAGTTAAAGCCAAAGGCGAAAAGCTGGCTGCACTCCGCGCTTCTGAACAGTAATCTGGCAGCAGAAAAGGAGTAAAGAATGTCTGGCATTGATTTTACTGATGACAAAATGCATGAAGAATGCGGCGTGTTCGGTATTTATTCGCACAGCGACGATGTGGCGCTGAATACCTACTGGGGCTTGTATGCCTTGCAGCACCGCGGCCAGGAAAGCTGCGGCATTGCCGCGACTGACGGCACGCATATGGCGGTGCAGAAAGGCATGGGTCTTGTGGCCGATGTTTTTAAAGGCGGCGTGAGCGGATTGGAAGGGCATATCGCCATCGGGCATGTGCGCTATTCTACCACCGGCAGCAGCATGGCTTACAATATTCAGCCGCTGCGCGTATATTTTGACGGCGGCAACCTGGCACTGGCGCATAACGGCAACCTTACCAACGCGGCAGAGCTGCGCAAACGCCTGTCGCTGGAAGGCGCGGTATTCCAGACTACGGTTGACACCGAAGTTGTGGTAAGCCTTATTGCACGCAGCCGCAAAAAAACGATTGAAGAACGTGTTGCAGAAGCTGCCAATACCATTAAAGGCGCATTCGGCATTTTGGTTATGACTGACAATAAACTTATCGCCGTGCGCGACCAGTACGGCTTCCGTCCGCTGGCAATCGGCAGAATGGACGGCGGCTGGGTAGTTGCTTCCGAATCCTGCGCGTTTGACCTTGTAGGCGCAGAGTTTGTACGCGATGTTGAGCCGGGTGAAATGCTGGTGTTTGAAAATGACCACGATGAGCCGAAAAGCAGCCGTTGGGCAGAAGTAATGCCTGCCAAACGTGCGCACTGCGTATTTGAATATGTTTATTTCGCGCGTACCGACAGCGTTATCGACAAGCAGTCGGTTTACCAGGCGCGTATCAATATGGGCCGCGAACTGGCCAAAGAAACCAAAAATATCAAGGCTGATATTGTCATTTCCGTGCCGGACTCCGGTACAGCAGCGGCAGTTGGTTACAGCCTTGAATCCGGCGTGCCGTTTATGGAAGGTTTGACCAAAAACCGCTATGTAGGCAGAACGTTTATCCAGCCTACCCAAAAACAGCGCCTTAACGCCGTAAGGCTTAAACTGAACCCGGTTGAAAGCGTTATCAAAGGCAAATCCGTTGTAGTTGTAGACGACAGCATTGTGCGCGGCACAACCAGCGGCAAGATAGTAAAACTCCTGAAAGATGCAGGCGCGCGTGAAGTGCATATGTGCATCAGCTCGCCGCCGGTAACAGACCCGTGCTATTACGGCATTGATACCAGCGTGCGCAAGGAGCTGATTGCTTCTACCCATACGGAAGAAGAAATCCGCCAGTACATCGGCGCGGATTCCTTGCATTATATTTCCCTCGAAGGGCTGAAGCGTTCGCTGGACTGCATGGACCCCGAAGGCATGTGCTACGCTTGCTTTAATGCCAATTACCCGGACAATGCGGAAGAAACCCTCAGGCAGGGTTCAAAATATATTTTTGAAAACGAAGGCTGATACAAGGAGGACGATGATGAGCGAAGAAACCAAAAAACAACTTACTTATGCGGATGCCGGTGTGGATATTGATGCCGGCAACAAAGCAGTTGAACTGATGAAAGCAAGTGTGCAGGCTACTTACCGTCCCGAAGTTATCGGTGACATTGGCGGCTTTGGCGGTTTGTTTGCTTTAAACAGCGGCAAATACAAAGAGCCTGTATTGGTAAGCGGCACCGACGGTGTAGGGACTAAGCTGAAACTGGCTTTTATGGCAGATAAGCACGATACCATCGGCCAGGATGCCGTTGCCATGTGCGTAAACGATATTCTTGTGCAGGGCGCTGAACCGCTGTTCTTCCTCGATTATATTGCTATCGAAACATTAAAGGCAGAAAAGGTTGCGCAGATTGTCAAAGGCGTTGCCGGTGCCTGCAAGGAATCCGGCTGTGCGCTTATCGGCGGCGAAACCGCTGAAATGAGCGACTTGTACGGCAAGGATGAATACGATATCGCAGGTTTCTGCGTAGGCGTTGTAGAAAAAAGCAAAATGATCACCGGCGAAAAGGTAAAACTGGGCGATGTGCTTTTGGGCCTGCCTTCTGCCGGTGTACATTCCAACGGTTTTACGCTGGTTCGCAAAATCTGCTTTGACGTAATGGGCTTTACCATGGATACTCCGGTGCCGGAATTTGGCACTACTCTTGGCGAAGAACTTTTGAAACCGACCCGCCTTTATCCGCGCGTATGCCTGCCGCTGATTGAAAAATTCAATCTGCACGGCATGGTGCATATTACCGGCGGCGGTTTTTACGATAATATTCCGCGTATTTTGCCTGCTGACTGCGACGCCGACGTTAACGCCGGTGCGTGGGAAGTGCCTGTTGTATTCAAAAAATTGCAGGAGTGGGGCAATGTTGACTGGCACGAAATGTACCGCACCTTTAACATGGGCGTAGGCATGGTGCTGGTAGTAGCTCCGGAAGAAGCGGACGCTGTACGCGAACACCTGAAAAATGCCGGTGAAACCTTCTATGAACTTGGTAAAATTGTAGAAGGCAGCGGCAAGGCTGTGCTGAAAGGCGGCGTTTTTGGTGAATAAACGCAGAATCGGCGTACTTGTAAGCGGCAGGGGCAGCAATTTGCAGGCCCTGATGGACGAGATTGCCGCAGGTACGCTTAATGTAGAAATTACCGTTGTTATCAGCGATAAAAAAGATGCTTTTGCCTTGGAACGTGCCCAAAAGGCCGGTATTAAAACTGTTGCCGTAGAGCGCAAGGCATGTGCATCCAAAGAAGAATTTGAAAACAAAATTACTGCTGCGCTGGAAGATGCCGGTGCAGAACTGGTTGTGCTGGCGGGTTTTATGCGCATTTTAAGCCCGGCGTTTGTCGGTCGCTGGCATCATCAGATTGTCAATATCCATCCGGCACTTTTACCAAGCTTTCCCGGTCTTGACGGCCAGGGGCAGGCGCTGGAATACGGCGTAAAAATTGCCGGCTGCACGGTGCATTTTGTAGATGAGGGCACGGACAGCGGCCCGATTATCCTGCAAAAAGCAGTGTCGGTGCTGGACGATGATACGCACGACACCTTGGCAGACAGGATTTTGGAACAGGAACATAAAGCTTTGCCCGAAGCTGTACGTTTGTGGAGCGAAGGCAGGCTGCAAATAGAAGGAAGACACGTCAGGGTGCTTCCGGCAGTGAGGTGAATGAAGATGAGAATAAAAAGAGCGCTTTTAAGCGTATCTGACAAAACTGGTATTGTTAAACTGGCACAATTCTTGCATGAAATCGGCGTAGAAATTATTTCTACCGGCGGTACGATGAAAGCTTTGCAGGAAGCAGGCATCCCCGTAACTTATGTCAGCGATGTAACCGGCTTTCCGGAAATTATGGACGGCAGGGTTAAAACGCTGAATCCGAAAATCCATGGCGGCATCCTTGCTGTACGCAGCAATCCGGAACATGTTAAAGCCATGGAAGAGCACGGCATTAAACCGATTGACCTTGTTGTTGTTAACCTCTATCCGTTTAAAGAAACGATTGCCAAACCCGGCGTAACCGAAGCCGAAGCAATCGAAAATATTGATATCGGCGGCCCGGCTATGGTAAGGGCGGCGGCTAAAAACTTCCGCGATGTTATCATTATTACCAACCCGGCACGTTACAGCAGCCTGATTGCCATGTTGCAGCAGTACGGCGACGCCGACATTGTAACCCGCAAAACACTGGCTAAAGAAGCGTTTACCCATACCTCCGAATATGATGCTGCCATCAGCGCTTATCTGACCAAGCAGCTTGCCGAAGGCAAATAAGGAGAAGCATTATGCAGATATTACTTATTGGCGGCGGCGGACGTGAACATGCACTGGCGTGGAAGCTGGCCCAGAGCGCACAGGTTGAAAAAATTTATGCGGCTCCCGGCAACCCCGGCATTGCCGCTGTGGAAAAATGCGAATGTACAGAACTTGATTTGAATAACCTTGACGGCGTGGCAGATTTTGCCGAAGAACACGGTATTGACATGACTGTTGTCGGGCCGGAAGCAACATTGGTTGCCGGCCTTGCCGATGTATTTGCCGCACGCGGTCTGGCTGTGTTCGGCCCTTCCAAAGCAGCGGCACAGTTAGAGGGCAGTAAGGCTTTTGCCAAAAATTTAATGGCTAAATATAATATCCCGACGGCCTTCTTTAAGGTTTGCGAGGATATTGAAACTGCCAAAGCCTATGTTAAGGAAAAAGGCGCACCGATTGTTATCAAGGCAGACGGTCTTGCAGCCGGTAAAGGCGTTGTGGTTGCCATGACGGAAGCAGAAGCGCTGGAAGCCATTGACGAAATGATGGGCGAGCAGCATAAATTCGGCGGCGCTGGCGCACGCGTTGTCATCGAAGAATTTATGCAGGGCGAGGAAGCATCGCTTCTGGCATTTACCGACGGCGAGCATATCGTGCCGATGATTGCCTCCCAGGACCACAAACGCGCTTTTGACGGCGATAAAGGACCCAACACCGGCGGCATGGGCACTTATGCACCGGCACCGGTACTGAATGATATTCTGCGCCTGCGCGCTGTGGAAAAGATTTTAAAACCCGTTGTTGCAGCAATGAAAGCAGAAGGCATGCCGTATAAAGGCTGCCTGTATGCTGGCCTGATGGTTTGCGGCGATGAAGTGAAAGTTGTAGAATTCAACTGCCGCTTCGGCGACCCGGAAACGCAGGTTGTGCTGCCGCTGTTGGATGGCGACCTGGCAGAAATTATGCTGGCCTGCGCAACCGGCGGGCTTGATAAAGTTGACATTGGCTGGAAGGATAAAGCAGCGGTTTGCGTTGTACTGGCTTCCGGCGGTTATCCCGAAAGCTACAAAAACGGCTATCCTATCAGCGGTTTGGATAAAGCTGGCGCGCTGCCGGATACCGTTGTATTCCATGCCGGAACGAAAATCAGCGACGGCTGCGTGGTAACGGCAGGCGGGCGTGTGCTTGGCGTAACTGCCAGCGGCAAGGATATTGCTGAAGCGCAGGAACGCGCCTATAAAGCAGTAAGCCTTATCAGCTTTACGGATATGCAGTACCGCAAGGATATCGCCTGGCGCGCATTGAAAAAGTAAAAATTTGTCCCTGCACCAGCGGGGACATTTTATATACCCAGTTAATAAATAAAAAATAATAAAAATTTAAGCAAAGGATGGATGAAAATGGCATTTTATTACGACGAACCCGCACATACTTTTAGTGAATATCTTTTAGTCCCCGGTTATTCTTCCAGCGAATGCATTCCTGCCAATGTAGACCTGAGAACTCCGCTGGTTAAATTCAAAAAAGGCGAAGAACCGGCTATTACTATGAACATTCCTCTGGTTTCCGCTATCATGCAGTCCGTATCCGACGATAAAATGGCTGTTGCCCTTTCTAAAGAAGGCGGCATTTCCTTTATTTACGGTTCCCAGTCTATCGAAGACGAAGCTGCAATGGTTGAAAGGGTTAAAACCCACCGTGCAGGTTTTGTAAGCAGCGATTCCAACATCCGCCCGGACAGCACCCTGGCAGATATCCTTGCTTTGAAAGAAAAAACCGGCCACAGCACTGTTGCAGTAACCAGCGACGGCACTGTAAACGGCAAACTTGAAGGCATTGTTACCAGCCGTGACTACCGCGTAAGCCGTATGGACCTTAACACCAAGGTTAAAGAGTTCATGACCCCAATCAGCGAAATGATTGTTGCCGGTGCAGAAACCACTTTGCAGGAAGCAAACGACATCATCTGGGATAACAAACTGAACACATTGCCGATTATCGACGATGAAGGCCGCCTGCTGTATATGGTATTCCGCAAAGACTATGCAACCCATAAGGAATATCCGCTTGAATTGCTGGATAACAAAAAACGCCATATCGTAGGCGCTGGCATCAACACCCGCGACTATGCAGAACGTGTACCGGCACTGGTTAACGCAGGCGTTGACGTACTATGCATTGATTCCTCCGAAGGTTACAGCGAATGGCAGAAAATTACCTTGGCCTGGATTCGTGAACATTACGGCGATACCGTAAAAGTAGGCGCAGGCAATGTTGTCGATGCAGCAGGGTTCCGCTTCCTGGCTGAATGCGGCGCAGACTTTGTTAAAGTCGGCATCGGCGGCGGCTCTATCTGCATTACCCGCGAACAGAAAGGCATTGGCCGCGGCCAGGCAACAGCTGTTATTGAAGTTGCCAAAGCACGCGACGAATATTATAAAGAAACCGGCATTTATGTGCCTATCTGCTCTGACGGCGGTATTGTTTACGATTACCATATGACTCTGGCGCTGGCTATGGGTGCAGACTTTTTGATGCTGGGCCGTTACTTTGCCCGTTTCGACGAAAGCCCGACCAACAAAGTAAACATCAACGGCAACTACATGAAAGAATACTGGGGCGAAGGCAGCAACCGTGCCCGCAACTGGCAGCGTTATGACCTGGGCGGCGCTCAGAAACTGTCCTTTGAAGAAGGCGTTGACTCTTATGTTCCGTATGCAGGCAGCCTGAAAGACAACGTAACACTGACCCTTAACAAGGTCCGTTCTACCATGTGCAACTGCGGCGCGCTGAATATTCCTGAATTGCAGGCTAAGGCAAAACTTACCCTTGTATCTGCAACTTCCATCGTTGAAGGCGGCGCACATGACGTTGTCCTCAAAGACAATACCATGAATAATTACGTAAAATAACAGATAAAATATGTAAAAATGCTTTTACATAATTGACATATTTGTAATCAAAAGGTAAAATTAACACTGTAGCTTTAATTTTTATAGGAAGGTGCTGTTTGATATGAATTTAAGAAAATTAGCTTTGTGCGCAGTTGCCGGTGTAATGGCAGCCTCTATGATTTTCACCGCAGGCTGCGGCGGCGACGGAAAAAGCGATAAAAAAGTCCTGAAAGTTGGCATGGAATGTGCATACGCTCCGTACAACTGGTCCCAGACTTCTTCTGAGGGCGGCGCTGTTAAAATCGCCGGTACTGATGAATACGCTTACGGCTATGACGTAATGATGGCTAAAAAACTGGCTGATTCCATGGGCGCAGAGCTCGAAATCCAGAAAATTGAATGGGACGGCCTTGCTCCGGCAGTTGTAAGCGGCAAAATTGACGCTGCTATCGCCGGCATGTCCATCACTTCCGAACGTAAACAGTCCGTTGATTTTACCAAACCGTATTATTATGCAAACGTTGTAGCTTTGGTTAGAAAAGACACCCCGCAGGCTAAAGCAACCAGTGTTGAAGAACTGCGCGGCGCAACTGCAACCAGCCAGCTCAATACAATCTGGTACGACCAGATTGACCAGGTTCCGGAAGTTAACAAACTGCCTGCTATTGATAACGTACCTGGCATGATTGTTGCACTGACCTCCGGAAAATGCAACCTGATTGTTACCGATATCCCGACTGCTAAAGCAGCTGCTTATGCTAACCCCGAACTGACAGTTCTCCAGTTCCCTGAAGACAAAGGTTTCAAAACTTCCAAAGAAGATGTTGAAATCGGCATTGCAATCAAAAAAGGCAACAAAGAACTGAAAGATGCTATGGATGCTGTTCTTGAGAAAATGACTCCTGCTGACTTTGACAAAATGATGGATGAAGCTATCCAGAAACAACCGTTGGCAAAATAATAGCTTGAATTTTGTTTGTTAAGGGGCCGGCACAAGCCGTCCCCTTATTTCCATATTTATTTTATTAAGACAAATGACTGAATGTTAGGTGGTAAACTATGGCTACTATGCCCGATTCTTTCTTTTCGTGGGTAGTATTTTTACTTAATGAATACGGCGGCGTACTGATTCAGGGTGCAGGCGTTACTTTGCTGTTGGCACTGGTCGGTACTTTTATCGGCTGCGTAATCGGCCTTGCGGTCGGTATTGTTCAGACGATACCGGAAGACCCCAACGCAGGCTGCTTTAAAAATTCATTTATCAAAGGGGTAAAAGCAGTTTTAACTTCTTATGTAGAAATCTTTCGCGGTACACCAATGATAGTACAGGCAATGGTTGTATATTATGGTGCGATGAGCCTGTTTGATATTGATATGTCGGCAATGTTTGCCGGTTTTCTTGTTGTTTCCATTAATACCGGTGCTTATATGGCAGAAACCGTGCGCGGCGGCATTGAATCTATCGACGAAGGACAGCGCGAAGCTGCCGTTGCTATCGGTATGGACCATTTCCAGACGATGCGTTATGTTGTTTTGCCGCAGGCCCTGCGCAACATCATGCCGCAGATTGGCAACAACCTGATTATCAATATTAAAGATACTTCTGTATTGAATGTAATTTCCGTAACCGAGCTGTATTTTGCTTCCAAGTCGGCTGCGGGCGTATATTACAGATATTTTGAAATTTTCTTCATTACCTGCATTATTTACTTTATTATGACCTTTACGGCTTCCCGCATCCTGCGCTGGCTGGAAAGCAAAATGGACGGCCCGAAGGATTATCAGCTGGTGGAATATGACCCGATGGCTGATCCGTGCGGCCATTTTCAGGTAACTAATAAGAAAGGACGGTAACAGAAATGGCAGAAAAAGAATTGCTGTTGTCCGTTCAGGATTTGAAAAAACAGTTTGGTGAACGCGAAATCTTAAAAGGCATCAGCTTTGATGTAAATAAAGGCGATGTGGTTTGTATTATCGGTCCTTCCGGCAGCGGCAAATCCACTCTTATCCGCTGCGTAAACTTTTTGGAGCAGCCGACAGGCGGCGTTATAGCTTACCGCGGCAAAAACGTGCTGGAAACTTTTAAAAACCTTGCCATGTACCGTACCAAAGTCGGCATGGTGTTTCAGCAGTTTAATCTGTTCAATAATATGACGGTGCTGGAAAACTGCATGGTAGGGCAGGTAAAGGTCCTGGGCAAAGATAAGGAAACTGCACGCAGCATGGCGATGAAATATCTGGAACATGTCGGTATGTCGAGTTATATCAATGCTAAACCGCACCAGCTTTCCGGCGGTCAGAAGCAGCGTGTGGCGATTGCCCGCGCCCTGGCATTGCAGCCGGAAGTTCTTTTGATGGATGAACCTACCTCTGCGCTGGACCCGGAAATGGTAGGCGAGGTTCTGGCTGTTATGAAAGAACTGGCTGATGAAGGGCTGACAATGGTTATTGTAACGCACGAAATGGCTTTTGCGCGTGACGTTTCTTCACGTGTAATTTTCATTGACCAGGGTGTTATTGCCGAAGACAGCAGTCCGGAAGAAATTTTCTCTGCGCCTAAAAACCAGCGTACCAAAGATTTCTTAAGCCGTTTTAATTTAGGCAAATAGTAAAACATTAAAGGATTTTCTCCTGCTCATGAAATTTTACAAAAGGAATTTTTTATTGCTTGTAGAATTTTATAGCAGGAGATTTTTTATATAAACCCCGAAAGGATTTTGCCAATGTTACGAAAATTATTAGCTTTTATGTGCTTTGCTTTGTTTATAACGGCTTTGAGTACTGCCGCTGCTGCCGGCAGGGGTACTATTTTATTTGTGCCGCTGGATAACAGACCGGTATCTCTGGAATATTCTGTTAACAGCATGGCGGCTGCCGGCTGGAATGTAGAAACGCCGCCGGAAGAATATATTGCTTCCAACGTACACAGCGGAGACCCGGATAAGTTGTATGCGTGGCTGGCTGAACGTGCGCCGCTTGCCAATGCGGTAATTGTTTCTTCGGATGCACTTTTGTATGGCGGGCTGGTGGATTCGCGCACGCACCATATTGAACGTTCCGTTTTGGAAGAACGTGCCAAACGCCTTGTAAATTTAAAAGACTTAGGCGGCAATCCGCTTGTTTATGTTTTTACAACAATTATGCGTTCGCCGCGTGCCAGCGCTGCACCGGTAGAACCTCCCTATTATGCGCAGTGGGGCAGCCGTATTTTTCAGGTTGGCGAACTTGAAGACAGAGAAGATTTAAAGGAAATTACAAGGGGCGAGCGTAAAACTTTAAAACGCCTGCTTAAGGAGATTCCGCCTGAAGTGCGTGCTGATAATATGAAACGCCGCGCATTGAATATTGAAATGACGGAAATTTTACTGCATGGTGTGGAAAGCGGCGACTTTGATTATATGCTGATAGGCCGCGATGATACCGCGCCTTATTCCCAGGCGCATAAAGAAGCGCGCAAAATGGATATTCTCGTCAGGGAATTACCCAAAGAACGCATCCGCTTTTTTGCCGGTGCCGACCAGCTTGGCATGGTGCTCCTAAACAGGGCTGCCAACCGTTTAAGCTATGAAATTCCGTTTGTTTTTGCTGCTTATGGCGATGGCAAGGGTAAAGATACTATTCCCTCTTACGAGGATGACACGGTTGAAGTAAGCGTTAAAGAACATATCCATGCAGTTGGCGGCTGGCCTACCAAACATCTGCACCGTGCAGATATGGTGCTTTTGGTAAACACTCCTGCCGACGGCATAACGCTGGATGCGTCGTCGCCTGTTAATAACGGCACGGTTACAGAGCAGCAGGAACGTTTTATGCGTAAGCTGGATTATTTTGCCAAACAGGATAAACCGGTGGCAGTTGCCGACATTGCTTACGGCAATGGTGCCGACAACGCTTTGGTAAAAGAATTGTTTGCCAGCGGCAAGGCTTACAGTGTGGCTGCTTACGGCGGCTGGAATACAGCGGGAAATACTGTCGGCTTTGCGCTTGCACAGGGGCTTTTGGCACCGGAAATGACGGAGGCGGAGAAAGATAATCTGCTTAATATCCGTTATCTTGATGACTGGGCTTATCAGGCTAATGTGCGCATGAAAGTTTCGGCAGAACTTATCTGGCCTAACCACTGGCCTAACAGCGGCTTGAACAGTGAACAGCTTGTTGCAGCCGAAAATCTTATCAGCAAGGAAATTAAAACAATCGCTGCGCCGCTGATGACGGAAAAAACTGTTGACGGCTATAAATTCAATCTGCCGTGGCAGCGTATGTTTGAAGTGCGTGTGGCGCAAAAATAATTTATGGACGGTGAGTTCGTGAATATCCCGGAGAAGCTTGTTTTAAACAGTGGCTTTACTTTTGATTATACGAATATGTTTGGCACAGGCAGGTTACAGGAAAGCGACCTGCTTGAATTGGAGGCGCAGATGCGCAGGGCGGATGCTGCCATTAATGAAATGCGCGCCAGCGGTACGGCGTTTAACCATCTTTCCAAGGACGGAACGCCGGAGCCGGTGTATTTTACCCGCCTGCCGGAGATAAAAAACGGCAATCCAAACACGCCGGTATCGCTGCAAAAGCTGAAGGATTTTGGCGACTATCTGCGCGCTAATGTCGATGCGGTAGTGTTCCTCGGCGTCGGCGGTTCGTACCTTGGCAACAAGGTGTTGTTTGATATCGGCGCAGGGCCAAGCTGGAACTCGATGGGCGAAAAACGCCGCAGCGGCTATCCGCGTATTTATTTCTCGGGCAATAATCTGGATGCAGGTCAGTGCGAAGAAATTATGAACGAGCTGCGTTACTGGTCGGTACATGCCTGGCCTAAGAAAAAACGCTTTAAGGTTATGCTGGTGCCGATTTCCAAATCAGGCTCGACAATGGAAACACTGGCTTCGTTTATTTATTTTTACGAAGCCTGCGGTAAAAGTGTTATGTTTGATACCGAGGTTACTGCCGTTACCGACCGTAATCCGGAAGCTGGCTCGCCGCTTTATGCACTGGCAGAAAAGCACGGCTGGCGCTGCTTCGATATCAAAAACGGCATCGGCGGGCGTTTCAGCGTGCTGACTGACCCGGGGCTTGTTACGGCTGCTGCTATCGGCATGAATGTGGAGGAGCTTTTAAGCGGTGCCGGTAATATGGAAGCTGCCTGCCGCACGCAAAACATTTATGAAAACCCGGCGCTGATGAATGCGGCGCTGAAATATATTGCGGCAGCAAAATACGGCTGCCATATTGAAGTGTTTATGGGCTACGGCGAGCGCCTCGGCTCACTGGGGCAGTGGTATGTGCAGCTATTGGCCGAATCGCTTGGCAAAAGAAAGAACCGCAGCGGCGAAACAGTTTATTACGGACGCACGCCGGTGCCTGCCGTCGGCACAACGGATATGCACGCGCAGACGCAGCTGCACCAGGACGGCATCCGCAACAAAGTGGTGCAGTTTTTGCAGATAAAAAATATGCCGGGTGATGTTGTGCTTGGTATGCCGTTTGACGAACCAGCCTTTAAAAAGTATAACGGACTGAAAATGAACGACGCGCTGGCTATGGCACTGGATTCCAATGCAGAAGCGCTGAACAGTGATAACCGTTTTAATGCACGTTATGTTTTACCGGAGATGAACGCTTACCATCTGGGCGAGCTGTTTTACTTCTTGATGCTCAGCGTGGCTTATGAAGGCGAACTGGCCAACGTCGATGCCTTTGACCAGCCGGGCGTTGAAGCATATAAAAAAATTATGAAAGCCAAATTTATCGGGCGCGGCAATTAAACGGCAGAGGTGAGCGCATGAAAAAATTTTTGGCAATACTGTTACTTCTGCTTGGTTTGGTTAATATCTGCCAGGCAGAAGAAAACGCAAAAACGGAGGAAAATACATATATGCAGGAATTTATGCTGAAAGCGGTTGAAGAAGCCGAAAAAAATATTATTACCGGCGACGGAGGCCCGTTTGGCGCTGTTATTGTTAAAGACGGCAAAATTGTCGGAACTGGGCATAACGAAGTTTTAAAAAACAATGACCCTACCTGCCATGCAGAAATGCAGGCTATCCGCAACGCCTGCCAGAACCTTAAAACATTTGACCTGACCGGCTGCGAGCTTTACACATCATGTTATCCGTGCCCGATGTGCCTTTCTGCATCAATCTGGTCCAACATTAAAAAGGTTTATTACGGCAATACGGCTAAGGATGCGGCCGATATTGGCTTCCGTGATGATTTTATTTATAAATTTATCGAAGGCGGCTGCCGTGATGTACAGGTGCTTGAGCTGGAACAGCAAGAGCGTGACAAAACCATTGCAACATTTAAAAAGTTTGCAGATAAGGCAGAAAAAACCATTTATTAAAGTTGACTGTATTTTTGCCTCATAGTATACTTTAATGAGGACGCGGCGTTTTGTGTGACGCCGTTTTTACTTAAGGATATTTACGGTATAACCGGTTAAACGGGAGGAATGAAGATGAAACTGGAATTCTCCAAAATGCACGGCTGCGGCAATGACTATGTATATGTAAACTGCATGGAAAAAGAAGTGCCCAATCCGGGCGCAGTCAGCGAATATGTAAGCCACAGGCGTTTCGGCATAGGTTCTGACGGGCTTATTTTAATCATGCCGTCCGATAAAGCTGATTTCAGGATGCGTATGTTCAACGCCGATGCTTCCGAAGGCAAAATGTGCGGCAACGGCATCCGCTGCGTGGCAAAATATGTTTACGATAAAGGCTTAACCGATAAAACCACCTTTACCATAGAAACTTTATCCGGCATTAAAACCATTGACGTTACTTTAAAAGACGGCAAGGTTGCAGAAGCATCTGTCGATATGGGCAAGCCTGTTTTCAAATGTACGGATATTCCGATGATAAGCGACCATTTTGTGTTTGTTGACCAGGGCCTTGTAATTGCCGAAGACGTTGTTTACAACGGCACGGCAGTATCAATGGGCAACCCGCATTTTGTAACCTTTGTTGAAGATGTGGACAGCCTTGACCTTGAAAAATTAGGGCCTTTGTTTGAGCATCACAAACTGTTCCCTGAAGGCGTTAATACCGAATTTGTACAGGTTATCGACAAAAATACCGTTAAATTCCGCGTATGGGAACGCGGCAGCGGCGAAACCTGGGCCTGCGGCACGGGTGCCTGTGCAGTTGCGGTTGCCTGCGTAACCTTAAACAACGCCGGTAAGCGTGATGAAGAACTGACGGTTATCGCTAAGGGCGGCGAACTTAAAGTAACCTACTGCAAAAATGACAGCGTTATTTTAAAAGGCCCTGCTACTTTAGTTTTCGACGGAGTAATTGATATTCCGGATGAAATAGTTTCCAAATAATTTTTATAATATTTTAATCAATGGGGGAATTTACAACATGGCATTAGTAAACCAAAATTATTGCAATTTGAAAGAAAGCTACCTGTTTTCGCAAATCGCGCATAAGGTGGCAGAATTTACGGCGGCGCATCCCGAAAAGAAAATTATAAAAATGGGTATCGGCGACGTAACACTGCCGTTGGCGCCTGCTGTTATCGAAGCAATGCAAAAGGCTGTTGCTGAGATGGGTGTTAAGGAAACCTTCCGCGGTTATGGACCGGAGCAGGGCTATGATTTTCTGCATGAAGCCATTGCAAAATATTATGCAAGTTTCGGCGTAGAGGTTGCCAGCGATGAAATTTTCATCAGCGACGGCGCTAAAAGCGATTGCGGCAACATGACTGATATTTTCAGCAACGACAATGTAATTCTGATTCCGGACCCGGTTTATCCGGTTTACCTCGATACCAATGTTATGCGCGGACGCAAAATTATTTATATGCAGGGCAACCCTGAAAATGACTTTTTGCCGATGCCTGATGACAGCGTAAAGGCAGATATTATTTATCTGTGCTCGCCGAATAACCCGACCGGCGCTGTTTACACCAAAGAACAGCTGGAAAAATGGGTTGCTTATGCACTGAAAAATGATGCTGTTATTTTATATGATGCAGCTTATGAAGCTTTCATCAGCGACCCGAGTATTCCGCGCAGCATTTTTGCCATTGAAGGCGCTAAAAAATGCGCTATTGAACTGTGTTCGCTCTCTAAAACTGCTGGCTTTACCGGCACCCGCTGCGGCTATACCATTGTGCCGCATGATTTGGTACGCAAAACCAAAGACGGACAGGAAATGTCACTGAACAAAATGTGGCTGCGCCGTCAGACCACTAAATTCAACGGCGTGCCTTACATTATTCAGCGTGGCGCAGAAGCTGTTTTCAGCGAAGAAGGCCAGAAACAGTGCCGTGAAATGCTGGCCTTTTATAAGGAAAACGCGCGTATTATGGCAGAAGCGCTGACCAAGAAAGGCATTAAATTCTACGGCGGTACCCATTCCCCGTACATTTGGATGCAGTGCCCCAACGGTATGGGTTCTTGGGAGTTTTTTGATTACCTGCTGGAAAAACTGGCAGTTGTCGGCACTCCGGGAGCAGGTTTCGGCGCTATGGGCGAAGGCTATTTCCGTCTGACCGCTTTCGGCAGCAGGGAAAACACCATTGAAGCCATGGAAAGAATCGAAAAAGGTTTATAAAAAATATGTGAAAAGCAGGTGAAAAATGTTTTCGCCTGCTTTTTTTGTGCTATAATAGGTAAAGATAAATTTAAGGGAGGTTCTTTGATGAAAAAAATTTTACTGATTGTGATGATGCTTGTAATGTGCGTATCTTCCGCTTGCTTTGCCAGCGATGGCAGCGTACTGGATGCGGAAGCAAAAATGGTTGACCAGTTTTTGGGCGCATCTTCTTATAAGAATGTTTCTTCGATTTTAAGCGACGATATGAAAGCTAATTTTGATGAAACAAAATTCAATGAATACAAAGCAAGCATTACTAAAGATTTGGGCGCTTATAAAGAAAAACAGCTTGTTCAGGTTATTAAACGCCCGGGCCTTGACCGTTTGGTTTTCGGCGCAGGCTTTGAAGGCGACAAAGTTATGATGGTTATTGCTGATTTTGCCGTTAACAACGAAAAACCGCTGCTGTTAAACATTGCCATTGTTCCGCCTCAGCCGGCAAATGAACAGGGCAGCGAAGAAAAGAAATAATAATTTAGCGCAGTTAGTTAAAAACTGAACAGACGAAATTAAAACCGGGTGCTGCATAAGCAGGCCCGGTTTTGTGCGTTTGGCGTATGATTTTGTATTATTAATGTTAAATTCAGCACCGAAGATTCATACTATGGCAACAGCGCAAAAATGCTGCGGCTCATCCGGTTCCGTCCTGGCTGTGCTGCCGGACTTTCAGAGTATAGTGTTTTGATTTTAGCCGCATTTTTGAGCTATTGTAATAGTACAATCTTTGGTAGTTATGATTTTAGTTTAATATTCTATACCATACCAGCATAACTCCGTAAATTACAGGCTGGTGCAGCATATACGCTGCCAGTGAATGGCGTCCTAAAAATGAAAGCGGTTTTACATCAAAATTAAAAACAGCAGCTTTATTTATAGAGCCTGCGCAAAGGCGGCAGATAAAATAACCGGCGGTGTAAATAAACAACCACGGCAGAATGGGAAAATAATCTGCCGAGTGAAAATTATCAGGCGGCAGGCCGAGCCATGCCGTAAAATAATTGGCGTACAAAGTTTGCGGAAGTGCGCACTGCCAACCGGCAAAGCCGATATAGCCGTGTATGATATTTTTTAAAGCAAAAAACAAAACAAGGCTTGCCGTTAATCCGCCCCAGGGCGAAATAAAACGGAGCAATTTTTTTAGCGGCAGCATTAGCAGCATGGCGCTGCCCATGAATGCTAAAACGCCGAAGCTGATGATATTATGCCCGTCAAAAAAATAAGTAACGGCAAAAATAAAAAAGGCGCAGCCCAAAACAACAAGGCTGCGCTTTAAATGTTTATGCGACAGCGCCCAGCAAAATCCCGAAAGCAAAATAAACAGCGCCGCAACGCTTTGCTGCCATAAATAAGCAGGCGGCGTGTGCAGCCACTTGATGCTTTGCCCGAAAAGATTATCCATATTCCACAGGACGTGGTAAACAAACATATTTATCAGCGCTGCGCCGCGCAGAACATCAATTAACGGACGGCGTTCAGTTTTCATTAACGGTTTCTTCGTCCTTGCGTTTTTTACGCAGCAGGCAGTAGGCAATAAAGGCTAAGATAAGCAGAAAGATCCAGGTAGTTTTTTTCATGTCGGTCAGCCTCCCATTATCAGCTTTATATTTTTAGTATAACACTTTTAGACTTAAAGCGCCATTTTATGTTACAAAAATAATTTGTAAACCGCCATAAATTTGACATAGTTTATGTGTAATATATATTTAACAACAAGGACGAAAATGTTATAATCTAATTAGTGAAAGCTAATCAGATTATCAGGAGGGGTACAGCGATGAAATTTATCAAGAACAATAAATACGTAATTGGTTTTCTGGTTATTCTTGCTGCAATCTGCTATGCCGGGTATTCTTACTATCAAAGCATTACGCAGGTTGAAACAACTGTTAAAACGGCAAAGGTTGAATACGGCACGCTGAAAGACAGCATTTCGGCGACGGGCAGCCTGAGCGCGGTAGATAACGTCGATATAAGCTCTAAAATTACTGGCCGCATTGTAGAAGTGCTGGTAGAAGAAAACCAGCATGTCGATGCAGGGCAGGTGCTTGTAAGGCTTGACAGCACTGCGCTTGAGGCAACGGCACGCCAGATGAAGGCACGCCTTGACAATGCGCTTTTAACCTATAACCGTTATACGGCGCTTCTGGCGCAGGGCGCTATTTCGCAGAGCGATTTTGACCTGGCGGAATCTGATTATATCGTGGCGAAAGCTAACTACGACCAGGCCGTTTCTGATGTGAACGATACCGTTATTACTTCCCCGATTTCCGGTTATATTATCGGCGAACCTACTCCGGTCGGACAAACTATCAGCTCCGGTATCAGCGAGCCGCAGGTAATTATGTCGGTGGCAAACCTTGATGATATGCAGATTGATACCTTGGTGGATGAATCCGATATCGGCCGTGTTAAAGTAGGGCAGACTGTTGAATTTACCGTCGATGCTTATCCGGAAGAAACCTTTACCGGTACGGTGCGTTTGATTTCGCGCTCTGCGGTGACGGAAGACAATGTAATTTATTACACTGTTTATGTTGATGTTGCCAACCCCGAAGGCAAACTGCTGCCGACGATGACTGCAAGAACGAATATTATTATTGAACAGCTTGACAATACATTGATGGTGCCTTCCAACTGCATTTATTATGAGGATGGGCGCAGTTATGTAAAAGTTTATGACGAAAAGGCCAAAACATCGCGCGATGTTGACGTGAAAGTTGGCCTGACAGGTGAAGAAAATATTGCTGTTACGGGCGATATCAAAGAAGGCGACGTGCTGCTGGTAAAACAGCGCGCAACGCAGCAGAACAATATGAGAGGGCCGATTTAACAGGCCGTGAAAGAGGCAGGACATGGCAGAAATAATCAGGCTTGTAGACATAGTAAAATCATATGTAATGGGCGACAGCATCGTGCATGCGCTGGACCATGTTAATACCAGCATTGGCGAAAGTGAGTTCACATCGATTATGGGTCCTTCCGGCAGCGGCAAATCTACAATGATGAACATTTTAGGCTGCCTGGACAGGCCTACCAGCGGGCATTATTTTCTGCGCGGGCGCGATATTGCCGGTTACGACGATAACGAGCTGGCGCATACCCGCAATGCGGAGATAGGCTTTGTGTTTCAGAACTTTAACCTGCTGCCGAAGCTGACGGCGCAGGTAAATGTAGCCTTGCCGCTGGTATATGCCGGTGTGGCCGAGGAAGAACGCATGGAACGGGCAGCTAAGGCGCTTGATGCCGTAGGACTTGGCAACAGGCTTGACCACAAGCCCAACGAGATGAGCGGCGGCCAGCGTCAGCGTGTGGCTATTGCCCGCGCGCTGGTCAATAATCCGGCTATTATTATGGCGGATGAACCGACCGGCAACCTTGATACAAAATCCAGCTATGAAATTATGGATATTTTTAAAGCGATGAATGACGAAGGCAAAACCATTGTTATGGTTACGCACGAACCGGATATTGCCGAGCAGACCAAACGTATTCTGGTTATGCGCGACGGCAAGCTCGTCAGCGACGAGTGGAGGTGACGCTGATGTTTAACGAATCTATCAAAATGGCGCTGGATGGCATGTTCAGCAACAAGCTGCGTACATTCCTGACACTTTTGGGCATCATCATCGGCGTCGGCGCGGTAATTGCCATGGTCAGCCTGGGCTTTGGCGTAAAAGAGCAGATTAAAAGCAATATTTCCAGCCTGGGCAGTAACCTTTTGATTGTAATGAGCGGCGGGCGCACACCGAGCGGCGCGCGTTTGCCAATGGGCGAAGGCGCACGCCTGACGGCGGAGGATGCTGAAGCCATCGAAAGGCAGATTGACGGCATTGCCCACGTTGCCCCTGCGGTATCGCGCAGCTACCAGCTTGTTGCCGGCAACCAGAACTGGACGGCAAATGTTGAAGGTACAACGCCGAATATTCTTGATATCAGAAATTATACGCTTGAAGATGGGCGCAACCTTACGCAGCGCGACCTGACGAGCCGCGACCGCGTTTGTGTTATCGGCCAGACGATTGTAGAAAACCTGTTTCCTGACGGCGACGCTGTTGGCAAAACCGTGCGCATCAATAAAGCCCCGTTTAAGGTAGTCGGAGTTTTGCAGGCTATGGGCCAGTCCTCCAGCGGGCAGGACCAGGATGACGTTGTGTTTATCCCGCTGACGACGGCGCAGAACCGCATGATGGGCATTACCTATATCAGCCGTATTACGATTCAGGCTGAAAACGAAAATGTTATCGACCAGGTACAGGCAGATGTAGAAGCGCTTTTGCGTGTACGCCATAAAATCCAGGACAATGATTATGATGATTTTACCGTGCGTAACCTGGCGGCGTTGATGGATACGATGATGGAAACCGCCAACACGATTACCATGCTGCTTGGCTGCATTGCAGCTATCAGCCTTCTGGTCGGCGGCATCGGCATTATGAACATTATGCTGGTATCGGTAACGGAACGCACGCGCGAAATAGGTATCCGCAAGGCGCTTGGCGCAACGTATGACAATATACTTTTGCAGTTTTTGATTGAAGCAATGGTTATCGGCATTGTCGGCGGTACGCTGGGCGTACTCCTGGGCGTCGGTGCGTCTTATGCCATCAGCTATTTTGCAGGGTGGATGACGATAATTTCCGTGCCGGTAATTTTAATCGCCGTGCTGTTTTCCGTCGGCATCGGCCTGTTTTTCGGCATTTACCCGGCGCGCAAAGCGGCGCTGCTTGACCCGATTGAGGCATTGCGTTATGAATAACGGCAATAAACATAAAACCACATATAAAGAAGTTTTAGCGGCCTTCTATGAATATCTTAGAAGGCCTAAAACTGTTTTTGATATTAAAGACCGGTTAAAGGCCTTAATTTTTTTTGCAATAATTATCCTGATATTGGAGAAAATGGCTCAATTTTTTGCCGAGATGTGATATAATTACTTGATAGATATGTTTTATTTTGGAGGAAAGCAGCTGTGACAGTAAAAAAGCTGGGCATTATCGGCGGGTCGTTCGACCCTATACATAAGGGCCATTTAAGCAGCGCGGAATTTGTTTACCGCACGCTCAACCTTGACAAGGTGCTGTTTGTGCCGGCCTATATCGCTCCGCATAAAATCGGCATGGAATTTGCCACAGCCGCAGACCGCTACCGCATGACGGAACTGGCGGTTAAGGACTGCCCTCATTTTGCGGTGAGCGATGTGGAGATAAAGCGCAGCGGCATTTCCTATACTTACGATACGGTGCTGGAGCTGAAAAAGCAGTATCCGGATTATGAGCTTTATTTTATCGTCGGTGCGGATTCTGTGCCGCAGCTTAATACCTGGCACAATATTTACGGGCTTTTGCAGGAGGTTACTTTTGTTGCCGTAGCAAGGCCGGGTTATGCCGAAGCTTTTGCCAGGGCCTGCGAGGATTTCGGCGGTTTGGGCGAAGAAAAAATATTGCTTCTGAAGATGCCGGAGCTTGCCGTATCGTCAACAGACATCCGCGAGCGCGTGAAAAACGGCGCAGCCATTGACGGCATGGTGCCGGAGGCTGTGCGCGATTATATTTTGCAAAAGGGTTTATACCGTTAACCGGTAGGAAGGAGCAGGCATGCTTACTATTGACGAAATGAAAACGCTTTTGCAGGAGGCGTTGCCGCCGAAGCGTTTTAAACATTCTTTAGGAGTATATGAAACGGCGCTGAAAATGGCAGAGCATTACGGCATGGAGAAGGAAAAGATTGCCATTGCTTCCCTGCTGCACGACTGCGGGCGCGAAGTGCCGACAGACCAGCAGGTTGCCAAAGCGGAAGAACTTGGGCTTGAGGTTGACTATGTAGAGCGCCGCCAGCCTATTTTGCTGCATGCAAAGTTAGGCGCATATTTTGCAGAACATAAATACGGTGTTACCGACCCGGAAATTTTGGAGGCTATCCGCCTGCACAGTACCGGCGCGCCGGATATGACTGCGCTTGACATGGTAGTTTACCTGGCAGACCTGATTGAACCGGGACGCGATTTTGACGGCGTGGAAAAGCTGCGTAAGGCCTGCTTTGATGATTTGGAAAAGGCTATGGTAAAATCTTACGCCAACACAATTTCTTATTTGCTTGATAACAAGCTGCTGATTCATCCGGATTGCATTTTCGGTTATAATCAGCTGCTGGTAAAACTGAAAAAATAAACTGCTGTTAGGAGAGTTGTATAGCTTTGGAAGAAGAGAAAGTTCCGCAGCGGCCGCGGCATAAGCGCAAGCTGAGATGGGGCAGGCTGGTGTTTGTAATTGTCCTGCTTGCAGGCCTTGTTACAGCGGGATTTTGGGGCGCAGTGTGGTGCTATGATAACCTGATTGCCCCGCCGAAGGTAGAGGTTGTCGGCGCGGACAGCAAAATTGCGGCAGATGCACTGTTAAACCAGCGCATCAATGTTTTGCTGCTGGGCATAGATGACGGCGACAGCGAGGCGGCGGAAAGCGAGCCGAAGCGCACCGATGCCATGATGCTGGCAAGTTTTGACCCCGATAACAACGAAGTGGCGCTGGTATCAATGCCGCGTGATACAATGGTGCAGATACCCGGGCACAAGGGCTATGATAAAATCAATGCGGCTTATGCCTACGGCGGCGTAATGCTTGCCAAGCAGACGGTGGCCAATCTTTTGCGCGTGCCGATACATTATTATGTACTGGTGGACTGGCGTGCGTTCAAAGAATCCATCGACCTTATCGGCGGCGTTGATTTATATGTCGATAAGGATATGTACTACGAAGACCCATATGCCGACCTTGTTATTGACATCAAGCACGGCTACCAGCATTTAAACGGCGAGCTGGCCGGGCAGTATGTGCGTTTCCGCAAGGACGAACTTGGCGATATAGGCCGCGTGCAGCGCCAGCAGAAATTTATGATGGCACTGGCGGCGCAGATTTTTAATATTGATACCGTTACCAAAATACCGGCACTGTTTTCGACAGTTGACCGCCATGTGGAAACTGACATGGATACCATGACAATGATAAAGGCTGCCAACACTTTTAAGCTTTTTGGCGACCAGAACCTTAAAAGCTGTATGCTGTACGGCGATTTTTACGATTCGCCCGAAGACGGCATAAGCTATTGGCGCACTACGCCGGAGCAGGTTGAAAGAACGCTTGACGAACTGGGTATTCCCTATATGAAACGGGATAACGAAGATACAGAAAATAATAACGAAACAGCAAAGGAGGCTGAACAATGAATTTTACCCCCCAGCAGGTAGCGCATAAAATCGCTGCCGCAGCATCTGACAAAAAGGCAAAGGATATTCTGCTTTTGAACATGGAAAACCTTTCCCCGCTGACAGATTATTTTGTAATTGCCAGCGCCAACAACGTAACGCTGGTTAAGGCTATTGCCGATAATATCGAGGATAAACTGGCCGAAGACGGTATTTTGCCGTCCCATACGGAAGGTTATGCCGAAGGACGCTGGATTTTGATGGATTACGGCGACTGCGTGGCTCATATCTTTTTAGAGGCTGACCGCGATTTCTATAATCTTGAGCAGCTGTGGGCAGATGCTCCTTCTGAAAGCTTTGCGGAGGAAGAAAATGAATAATATAAAACCGTCTGCCAAGTACCGTCCCGGCGACGTAGTAACGCTGAAAGCAGTGCGCGCCTCGGAAATGGGCGTATTTCTGGACGCAGGGACAGGCAATACGGACGATGATATTTTACTGCATAAATTGCAGCAGAGCGGCGAAGTCAAGGTAGGCGACAGCGTAAAGGTTTATCTGTACCTTGACCCGCACGGACGCCTTACCGCCAGCATGAAGCTGCCGAAAATGCGTGAAGGGCAGCTTGGCTATGTCAAGGTGCTCAGCGTTACGCGCGACGGCGGTTTTGTCGATATCGGCGCAGAGCGCGGCGTATTTTTGCCTTACAGCCAGATGCGCGGGCACGTATCGCCGGGGCAGCTTGTATGGGTTAAGCTGTACCGTGATAAAACAGGACGCCAGGCAGTAAGCATGCGCGTGGAAAAAGAAATGCAGAAGGCCAGCAAACCTGCCGAAGGAATAAAGGTTGGCGATACTGTTACCGGCACGGTTTATAATATTTTGCCGGAAGGCTTTTTTATCTTTACAAATCAGCGCTTTCTGGGCTTTCTGCACCGCAGCGAAGTACCTGGCGGCAGGCTGGATTTCGGGCAGGAAATTACCGCGCGTGTGGCCTATATCCGCGAGGACGGCAGGCTGAACCTTTCCATGCGCCAGCAGAAAGAACACGCCATGGTAGCCGACGCTGAAGACATTCTGGCGTTTTTGAAAAAACGCGGCGGCAAGATGCCTTACTGCGACGATACGCCGATGGAAATTATTAAAGAAAAGTTCGGCATCAGCAAGGCGGCTTTTAAACGTGCTTTAGGCAGGCTGCTGCGCCAGGGCCTTATCCGCCAGGAAGAAGGCTGGACGATTCTTTTGGACGATAATAAGGACAACAAAAAATAATAAACGCTTTGCTTATTGCCGTTGTATCAATAAGTGTATCTTGGGCGTTGCTGTTCAGCACTGTTACCGGCTTTGGCTTTTGCTGGTAGCAGTGCCTTTTTAATGCTTTTTTAGGGTATGAGGAAACAGTGCTGGGAGAACATTTCTTTCACAAAATTAACCAGCATTTATTTATAAGGCTGACGCAGATTTTTGTGGTTATTGGCGCGTGCATGGCGCTGTACAGCGGCATAACGGTGTTATTACAGAAGTGATTTTAACAGAAAACATAAAGCGGAAGGGTGATAAAAATGGCGGACTTAAATATTATAATTTATGTTGCGATAAGCGTTTTTATTGCCTCTTTCTTTTTTGCCATTACCGGTTTTACACTTTCTCTGGTAGCTGTTCCGTTATTAATGCCTGTATTGGGGGCAAAAGAAACGGTAGTATTTATCATTTTTGGAACATTTCTTGCCAAGGTTGCAGCGCTTTGGAATACACGCAGGGATTTTGAGTGGCGGACGGTTCTTGTAACTGTTGCCGGAAGTTTTATGGGCAGCTTGCCCGGCAGTTATGTTCTGAATGTTATACCGCCGGCCTGGCTGCAAGTTTTACTTGGCATAATGCTGCTTGCAACAATATTTTTTATGGGCAGGCAGTTTAAAATAAATATAAAAAATCAAACAGCTGGGCGTATTACAGCAGGTTTTATAAGTGGTTTTTCCGCTGCCGTGACAAGCATAAGCGGACCGCCGGTAGCGTTATATTTTTTGGCAGAAGGGCGCGGCAAGGTAGTAACGCGAGCCAATATGTGCTGGATTTTTGCCTTTGGCAGTATCGGCACGATGGCATCATTGCTTGCCGCCGGAAATTTCATCAGTGCTGATTTAATGAAACTGGCACTTTATGCTGCACTGCCGCTGCTTTTAGGCATGTGGTTGGGCGAGCGTTGTTTCCATAAAATTAATCAACGCTTATTTGTAGGGCTTACACGCATTTTTGTGGTGTTTGGCGCAGGTACGGCACTGTATCGCGGCATAACGGCGTTATTGCAGCTGTAACATTGTTTACAAAAAGTAACGTACAAAAAATATTTTTGGCAAAATTTGTATTTTTGCTTGACGCATGTTTGCAGGCAGGTTAAAATGACAACATCAAATAATTTTTAAGGTGTGTGTAGTAATGGAACAGATTTGGCAGCAAAATAAAAGTGCATACTTTTTCGGCTTTAGCCAGGGCTATTTTTACTTTAGCGCTGGCCGTTTTGCATGCGTAAAATCTCATAGCAGCAACACCGTAAACAGATGCCGATATTGCAGCACAAAGCTGTAAAACAAATAAGCTTTTTAATCAGGCTTCTTATTACGAGGCCTGATTTTTTTTATAAGTTTATCCAAAAATTAAAATAATCTTAAAGGAGAGAGAAACATGGTAATTGTAATGAAACCCGGTACGCCGGAACAGGAATGGAAAAAAATTAAGGCAAATCTTGAAGGCAGAGGCTTTCAGATTAATGAAATTGTCGGCAGCGGGCAGACAATTTTAGGCGTTATTGGCGACACAAGTGCGCTTGATATGAACATGCTGAAAGTCAACGAATGTGTTGACAAGGTAATGCGCGTGCAGGAGCCGTTTAAACGTGCCAACCGCAGCTTCCATCCGGAAGACAGCGTTATTGATGTAAGCGGCGTTAAGGTAGGCGGGCGTAAGCTGACGGTTATTGCAGGCCCGTGTTCTGTCGAAACCGAGCAGCAGATTGTCAGCGTGGCTAAATCTGTTAAACTGGCAGGCGCAAGCATGCTGCGCGGCGGCGCATTCAAACCCCGCACTTCTCCGTACTCCTTCCAGGGTTTGAAAGAAGAAGGGCTGGACCTTTTGAAAATCGCCCGCAAAGAAACAGGGCTGCCGATTGTAACGGAAATTATGTCCGCCAGAATGCTGGAACGCTTTGTTGAAGACGTTGACCTGATTCAGGTTGGCGCGCGCAATATGCAGAACTTTGAACTTTTGAAGGAACTTGGCAGAACTAACGTGCCGGTACTTTTAAAACGCGGCCTTTCCGCAACGATTGAAGAATGGCTGATGGCTGCCGAATACATCATGGCAGGCGGCAACGACAATGTAATTTTGTGCGAACGCGGCATCCGCACTTTTGAAACCTACACCCGCAACACTCTGGATTTAAGCGCTATCCCGGCGGTTAAAAAATTAAGCCACCTGCCGGTTATCGTAGACCCGAGCCATGCTTCCGGCATGTGGTGGATGGTTGAGCCTATGGCTAAAGCTGCTGTCGCTGCCGGTGCAGATGGTCTTATCATCGAAGTACACAACGACCCGGAACACGCTTTGTGCGACGGTGCGCAATCGCTGAAGCCTGAACGCTTTGCACGCCTGATGGGCGAACTGAGCGGCATTGCCAAAATCGTAGGCAGAGAGCTGTAAGCCATAACATAATTGCAGGATGGAAGGATAGAAGGAGTGAAAATTGTGGAAGCAGGCTTTAGCAATAAATTGCAGGAACAATGCTTTGCCGTTGTGGGCCTGGGGCTGATGGGCGGTTCATACGCCAAAGCCCTGCGGCGGCTGGGCGTGAAAAGCATTATCGGCGTGGATACGGACAAACAGGTTTTAAAAACTGCGCTGGCAGATGGTGTTATCGACGGCTTTTACCAAAGCGCCGGCGCATATCTGTCACAGGCGGATGTAATTATCTGCTGCGTTTATCCCGATGCGGTGGCAGAGTTTTTACGCCAGGCAGCGCCTTTTATCAAACCCGGCGCGCTGGTGACGGATGTAGCCGGGCGCAAGGCAGATTTGCCCTACGAAGCGCAGAAGCTGATGCCGGAGGGAGCGGAGTTTATTTCGGGGCACCCGATGGCAGGGCGGCAGGGCAGCGGTTATGCAATGTCGCAGGCAGAGGTTTTTGACGGCGCTAATTATATTGTGGTGCCTACGCCCGCCAATACCACACAGGCGATAAACTGGCTGAAAAACTTTGCGCTGGCTTTGGGCTGCGCCCATGTGGCAGAAATTACACCGGAAGAACACGACAAAATAATTGCCTACACCAGCAATTTGCCGCACGCACTGGCGGTAATGCTGGTTAACAGCGACAGGTACAGCGGCAAAAGCTGCTGGTTTATCGGCGGCGGTTTCCGCGATGTAACGCGTATTGCCGATATTAACCCGGTGCTGTGGAGCGATTTATTTTTGCAAAACGGCGAAAACGTACTGCAAGAGCTGGATAATTTTAAACAGCAGCTTGAAACCATGCGCCAGCTGATAGCTGATAACGACCGCGAAGGCCTGCAAAAATTTTTACATGCGGCAGCCTGCCACAGGAAGGACATCGTTTTATGAGTATCATCAATGTTAATTTAGGTGTAAAATCCTATCAGATAGAAATTGCCGCCGGGCTTTTGCAGGAGGCGGGCGCAAAAATCCGCAGTATCAGCAAAGCGCAGCGCGCGGCTATAATCAGCGACAGCAATGTGGATGCGCTGTACGGCGATAGGCTCCAACAATCGCTTTCAGCCAGCGGCTTTAAAGTAACGCGCATTGTGTTCCCCGCAGGCGAAAAAAGCAAATGCCTGGCGGAACTTGCACACATTTATGACCAGCTTGCAGCGGCCGGTATAACCCGCAGTGATTTGGTAGTGGCTTTAGGCGGGGGCGTTACCGGCGATTTGGGCGGCTTTGCGGCGGCAACCTTTTTGCGCGGGGTGGATTACGTGCAGGTGCCCACATCCCTGCTGGCGCAGATTGACAGCAGTGTTGGCGGCAAGGTAGCGGTGGATTTGCCTGCCGGCAAAAACCTCGTCGGCAATTTTTATCAGCCCAAGCTGGTTTTGATAGATACGGAGCTTTTAAGGACTTTGCCGGTGCGCTTTTTGCACGACGGGCTGGCAGAAGCGATTAAATACGGCTGCATCCGCGACAGGGCGCTGTTTGATAAAATTGCCGCCATGCGCGATGATGAGGAACTTTTGGCAAATATAGGCGGCATTGTAGAGCGCTGCTGCGCCATTAAGGCAGAAATTGTGGAGCATGACGAGTTTGATACCGGCGAGCGCATGGTGCTGAATTTTGGGCATACTATCGGCCATGCGGTAGAAAAATGCTGCGGCTATACAACTTATACGCACGGCGAAGCGGTCGGCATCGGCATGGCGCTTTTAACCAGGCAGACGGAGCGCCTGAGGCTGACCAAACCCGGCACGGCAGAAGAAATCTGCCGCGTGCTGAAAAAATATAACCTGCCGGTGGATGCGCCTTACACGGAACAGGAGTTACTTGGCGGCATCGGCATGGACAAAAAGAAAAGCGGCAGCAGCATTACGCTGATTATTTTAAAAGAAATCGGCAGCAGTTTTTTGCAGAAAACAGCTTTGCAGGCGCTGCCGGATTATGTTAAACGGAGTTGACTATGGCAAAGGTAAAGATACAGCCCGGCAGGCTGGCAGGCACGGTTAATGTGCCGTCCTCCAAAAGCATGGGGCACCGCGAGATTATCTGCGCGGCACTGGCGCAGGGCATCAGCGTGATTGACAATATCAGCATGTCGGATGACATTGCAGCGACGCTGCGTTGTTTAAATGCGCTTGGCGTTAAATCGGAGCTGACAGCAAGTAAATTTAAAGGGCGCAGCGCTGTAAAAATTTACGGCACGGGCGGCGTAAAAGCAACCGGCGCTGTATGCGATTGCGGCGAATCCGGCTCGACCCTGCGGTTTTTGCTGCCGCTTGGCGCACTGTGCGGCGCGCCTGTAACTTTTAGCGGGGCAGGGCGTTTGGGCGAGCGGCCGCTAAAGCCGTATTACGATATTTTTGATTTGCAGGGCATAAAATACAGCCCGGCGCAGGGCTTGCCGGTAACGGTTGAAGGCAGGCTGCGCAGCGGTGAATTTAAACTGCCGGGTAATGTCAGCTCGCAGTTTCTTTCTGGGCTGCTGTTTGCGCTGCCTTTGCTGGAAGGCGATTCAGAAATCATCATTACTACACCGCTGGAATCGCAGAGCTATATTGATTTAACGCTGTCGGCGCTTGCCAAATACGGCATTGAGGTAACCAACAACAATTATCAACGCTTTATCGTGCCTGGCGGGCAAAAATACCAAAGCGGCAATGCAGATGTAGAAGGCGATTGGTCGCAGGCAGCGTTCTGGCTTGTAGCGGGCTGCCTTAACGGCGATATT
Source organism: Phascolarctobacterium sp. (assembly GCA_003150755.1). GTDB lineage: Bacteria > Bacillota > Negativicutes > Acidaminococcales > Acidaminococcaceae > Fusicatenibacter_A. The sequence continues at coordinate 85,975 of QAMT01000004.1, forward strand.
GTCTGCGGCGGCGCGGAAGAAACATCCTTGCAGGGCGACAGGGTCGTTAAAGATATTTTAACGGCAATGGGCGGCAATATTACCCGGACAGACGGCGGCTTGCAGGCTGTAACAAGTATGCTGCACGGAACTATCATCGACGCTGCCGACTGCCCGGACATTATACCAGTTCTGACGGTGGCGGCGGCTGTGGCCGAGGGCACAACGAAGATTATCAACGCCGGGCGTTTGCGTATTAAGGAGTGCGACCGCCTGCACGCGATTGCCGCCGGGCTGAACAAGCTGGGGGCGGACGTAACCGAACAGGCAGAAAGCCTTGTCGTTAAAGGCAAGCCGCAGGGCTTGTTAGGCGGCAGTGTATCGGCGTGGAACGACCACCGTATTGCTATGAGCATGGCTGTGGCAAGCCTTATGTGCCGCGGGCCGGTAATTATCGGCGGCAGCGAGAGCGTAAAAAAATCGTATCCTACTTTCTGGCAGGATTTTGCAATGCTGGGCGGCAGGATAATGCAGGGAGAAAACTTATGACGGCAACTTTTGGCGAAAAAATAAAAATGACAATTTTCGGCGAATCGCACGGGCTGGCAATCGGCTGCGTTATTGACGGTTTGCCGCCGGGTTTTGCGCCGGACATGGACGCAGTAAAAGCAGAAATGCAGCGCCGCGCGCCGGGTAAAAGCAAGCTGGCGACTGCGCGGCAGGAAAAAGATGCTTTTATCATCCAAAGCGGATTTTTTGAAGGCAAAACAACCGGCACCCCCCTGTGCGTGCTGATTCCCAACAGCGACCAGCATTCCGGCGATTACAGCAAGCTGCAAAATGTTATGCGTCCCGGCCATGCCGATTACAGCGGCAAAGTAAAATACAAGGGCTTTAACGATTACCGCGGCGGCGGGCACTTTTCCGGACGGCTGACAGCGCCTTTGGTGTTCATGGGGGCACTGGCCAAACAGCTTTTGGCGCAGCGCGGCATTTATGTGGGCGCGCATATCGCTGCCGTTGCCGGTGTGCAGGATAAAAAATTCAATCCGCTCGGCGAAGCGCCGCAGGTTTTTCAGGCTTTGGCGGCTAAAACTTTTCCCGTGCTGGATGATGCAGCGGGTGAAGCCATGCAGCAAAAAATCCTTGCCGCTAAGGCGGTTTGTGATTCTGTCGGCGGCGTAATTGAATGTGTGGCGGTTAATCTGCCCGCAGGCGTTGGCGACCCGTTTTTTGATTCGCTGGAAAGCCGCCTGGCGCACGCTTTGTTCAGTGTACCGGCGGTTAAAGGGCTTGAGTTTGGCACGGGCTTTGCGCTTACGGAAATGAAAGGCAGCGAAGCCAACGACCAGATGTATTATGATGACGGCAAGGTAAAAACCTATACCAATAACAACGGCGGCATTACCGGCGGCATTACTAATGGTATGCCGGTGTGCTTTAAGACGGCAATAAAACCTACGCCCAGCATTGCCAAACCGCAAAAAACCGTGGATACCGCAGCCGGTGAAAATACGGAGCTGGTAATTACCGGGCGGCACGACCCCTGCATTGTGCAGCGTGCAGTGCCGGTAATTGAAGGTGTAGCGGCGTGGGTAATTTTAGATATGCTGCTTGCCGGGGAGAGATAAAATGACAGAAAAACTTGATTTGGAAGCAATCCGCCGCGAAATTGACGAAGCGGACGGTATTTTGATAAATGCCTTTGAACGCCGCCTTGACGCGGTGCTGAAAGTGGCAGAATATAAAAAAGCAAATAACCTGCCCGTGCGTGACCGTGCGCGTGAATTGAAGGTTATCGAAAAAGCGCAGGGACGTTTGCAGAATAAAGCATACGCACCGGCAGCAGCAGATTTAATGGAAAGCATTATGGCGATTGCCCGCAATCTGGAAGAAGAACAGCTGCAAAGCGCCGCAGCCGCAGGGCCGGACTTTGATGTCGGCTGTTTCGGCGTGGAAGGCTCGTACAGCCATAAGGCGATGGAAGAATATTTTGCCGGTAAAAATATCAACCGCCACTATTACGGCGTGTTTGAAGATGTTGTAAAAGCCGTTAAAAACGGAGAAATCCGCTACGGCGTACTGCCGGTAGAAAATTCTTCCACCGGCGGCATTACCGAAGTTTATGACCTGCTGCGCCATTACGGCTGTTCCATTACCGGCGAAAAATGCGTCAAGATAGAACATAACTTAATGGCGCTGCCTGGCGCAGCGCTCAGCGGCATTACCGAAGTTTATTCGCATCCGCAGGGCTTTGCCCAGTGCAAGGAGTTTTTTGCGGAATATCCGCAGATGAAGCTGGTGCCCTATTACAGCACCTCTAAAAGTGCGGAAGCTGTTAAGGAAAGCGGCAATCTGCATCTGGCCGCGGTGGCAGGCAAACAGGCGGCAGAACTGTACGGACTGCAAATACTGGCTGCCAACATCAATTACAACGGCAACAACACCACACGTTTTATTATTATTGCCAACCAGCCGGAACACAGCGCCGACGCAGATAAAATTACACTGGTCATTGCCGTTAAGCACGAACCGGGTTCGCTGTACCGCGTGCTGGGCTATTTTTACCACAGCGGCCTGAACCTGACCAATCTGGAATCGCGCCCGATTGAAGGAAAATCGTGGGAATATTTTTTCCATATTGATTTGATGGGCAATCTGGCTGATACCAACGTACAGGAAACCGTGCGTATGTTAAAAGAAAACTGCGCGTATTTTAAAATTTTAGGCAACTATCGCAGTGATATGAAGCAGGAGAGATGATTTATGCAGCATTTTGCATTACTGGGCGCTAAACTGGGGCACAGCCTTTCGCCGCAGATTCATCAGATTATTTTTGAAGAACTTGGCTTTGAGGCCGATTATAAGCTGATTGAACTGCCGCAGGAAGCGCTGGGGACGGAGCTGCCGCAGATAGCAGCACATTATAACGGCGTTAACGTAACCATACCGCATAAAATAGAAGTAATGCCGTTTTTGGACAGCATTGCGCCGGAAGCGGCGGCCATCGGCGCAGTGAACACAATAGATTTCAAAAACGGGCACAGCTGCGGCTATAATACCGACTGGCTCGGTTTTGGCATGATGCTGGAATATAACGGCATCGAAGCACGCGGCAAAAAAGCGGCGGTGCTGGGCATCGGCGGCGCATCACGTGCTGTTTTGCAGTATCTTGTAAAACGCGGCCTTGCCGAAGTGCTTTTAGTATCGCGCAAGCCTAAGGAAATACCGCAGGATGTTTTGAACATCTGCCGCGGCGTTAAGGTGCGCTGCCTTGGCTATAATGAATTGCCGCAGGAAACAGGCGATATTATCATTAACTGCACGCCGGTGGGCATGTTCCCTAAAACAGGTGTCAGCCCCGTTGGCGCAGATGCGGTTAAAAATTTTGCCGCTGCCGTAGATTTAATTTACAATCCTGCGGAAACCGAGTTTTTGCGTATTGCCAAAATAGAAGGCAAAAAAGCAGTTAACGGGCTTTTGATGCTGGCTGCGCAGGCAGTAGCGGCGCAGGAAATCTGGCAGGGGCGCACTCTTGGTACGGATTTGGCAGTAAAAATTACGCAGCGCCTGGAGCAGAAGCCATGAAAAATATAGTTTTAATCGGTATGCCTGGCAGCGGCAAAACTACGCTCGGCAAAATGCTGGCCCTGCGCCTGGGGGCGGATTTTTACGACGCTGACGATGTTTTGGAAGCGCGCGAGCCTTATACAATCAAAGAATTTTTTGCTCAGGGCGAAGATGTGTTCCGCGAGGCGGAGCAGCGCACGGCGGAATACCTTGCGCAAAAAAACGGCTGCGTTATTGCGGCTGGCGGCGGCGTTGTCAAGCGTGACGGCAGCATGCAGGCGTATCAGAAAACTTCCTGCATTGTTTTCATCGACCGGCCGCCGGAAGATATCGTCAGCGATGTGGAAATAAAAACGCGACCGCTGTTAGCAGCAGGGACGCAGCGTGTTTTTGAACTTTATAACGAGCGCCTTGCTTTATATAAAAAATATGCCGCTTACACAGTGCAGAACGTAAACGGCGTGGAAGCAGCCTTGCAGCAGCTTTTACAAATTGCCGGGGAGATGAAAAAATGAAAAATATTCTTGTTATTAACGGGCCTAACATCAATTTGCTGGGCATTCGCGAAAAAAATGTTTACGGTGCGCAGGATTACACAGATTTATGCGCATTTATTTTGCAGCAGGCTGAAGAAATCGGCGTTAATGCCGATATTTGCCAGAGCAATTACGAAGGCGAAATTGTTACCTTTATTCAGAACGCTTACGGTAAATACGACGGCATTGTTATTAACCCTGCGGCGTACACGCATTACAGCGTAGCAATTCTGGACGCGCTGAAGGGTGTGGCGTTGCCTGCTATTGAAGTCCATTTAAGCAATGTGCATGCGCGTGAGGAGTTCCGCCATAAATCGGTAACGGCTCCGGCTTGCCTGGGGCAGATTTGCGGGCTTGGGTTTATGGGTTATGCACTTGCCATGCGCGCTTTGGCGGCTTTGCCGGATAAGAAATGATGCTATAATGTGTTTTAGCCGTGGTATTATTTCTGACCCAAATAAGCAGAAATAAAGTGGTATACAGTGTTATAGGCGGCATTAAAAATTTAGCAGTATTAGCTGAAAAGCAATAAAAATTTCCCGGATGTTTGAGCAAAGCGAGTTTCCGAGGAAATTTTTATTGGTTACTAAAATGCTGCGTTAAAAATTTTTAGCCGCAAAAACTTTCTTGGTTCGTTCTTTGGTTACAAAGAATGAACATGAGTAAAATAAGTATGTAAGCAATAATAAAGTATTACAAAGCAAAAAATAAAATACAAAAAGCCAAAGGGTTACTGCTGTTTTAAAAGCTTATCCCTTTGGCTTATTTGTTGTGATATTATAATTTCTTTAACTGCAAATTAAAATAAAAAGTGTAACTCTATGGCAAAAAAGATGTGAATGTAGTACAATAGATAATACATTGTATAATGAGGGAGATTATTGTATGAAAATATCAGAACTGTTAAAAAGTGATAAACCCTGTATTTCCTGCGAGCTGTTTCCGCCCAAGGCTGGTTCGGAATTGCAGAACGCATTAAAAATAGTTGATGAAATTGCTGTTATCAAGCCGCATTTTATAAGCGTTACCTACGGTGCAGGCGGCACATCTGCCGGGCAGACGGTCGCTATTGCCAAGTCCGTTGAGGAGCATAATATTCCGGCGCTGGCACATTTAACCTGCATCGACGCAACAGAAGCCAAGATTGACGGTATGTTGGCAAATTTCCGTGCTAACGGCATCCAGAACGTGCTTGCCCTGCGCGGCGACGCTGTAACAAATGGCGTGCGCGATTTTGCCCATGCCAGCGATTTGATGCGTAAAATTTCGGCTTCCGGCGATTTCTGCATCGGCGGCGCGTGCTATCCGGAAGGCCATCCGGAAGCCGGTTCGCTGGACAAGGATATTGAACACACCAAAAAGAAAATTGATGCTGGCTGCGAATTTTTGGTAGCGCAGATGTGCTTTGACAACAATATTATGTACAATTATATGTACAGGCTTTTGCGCAACGGCATTGATGTGCCGGTAGTGGCAGGCATTATGCCTGTAACCAACGCTAAGCAGATTAACCGTATCTGCGAGCTGAGCGGAACCAAACTGCCGCCGCATTACCGCGCCATTGTCGAGCGTTTTGCCGATGACCCGCAGGCACTGATGCAGGCCGGCATTGCTTATGCCCTGGGGCAGATTATCGACCTGATTGCCAACGGCTTTAAAAACATTCATGTTTATACAATGAATAAGCCCGAAATTCTCCGCGGCATTATGAAAAACCTGTCGGAGATTGTAAAATGAAGTACGACCGCAAAGAAGCCGTCCGCTATATGGGCGGGCGTGCCGGAGATGAAAGGGCGGGCGTGCTGGCGGACCTGGCATATTTAAAACTGCGCAACGAGGTGCAGGCGCGCAGTGTGTACCGCGTATTGGACTGCCGCACCGATGCAAACGGCGTGCTTTTGGGCGGCGAATATTTTAAAAGCGCCAAACTGGCGGCGCATATCAAAGGCTGCACCCGTGCTGTGCTGCTTGCGGCTACACTCGGGCCGAAGGTTGATATCGCGCTGAGGCGCATGGCTGTTGCCAACATTGCCGAAGGCGCTGCCGGGCAGGCTGTGTGTGCAGCGCTGATAGAAAGTTACTGCGACGAAACGGAAGAAAAAATCAGCGCAGAATACGGCGGGCTGCATTTTAAACTGCGCTTTTCGCCAGGCTATGCGGATTGGAGCCTTGCCGACCAGCAGCGGCTTTTGGCGATGCTGGACGCGCCCAAACGCATTGGCCTTACGGTAACGGCAGGCGGCATGCTCGCGCCGGTAAAATCCGTAACGGCTGTTATTGGCATTACAGAAACCTGCGAAAAACAGCAAAGCAGCTGCGAAACCTGCGAAAATAACGCTAACTGCGTTTATAAAAAATAAATTGTGAGGAATAATATGCTTTTTAAAGATTTACTTGGTAAAAAAACACTTTTTTTTGACGGCGCAATGGGCACTATGCTGCAAGCTGCCGGGCTGAAACCCGGTGAGCTGCCGGAGCTGTGGAACTTTACCCACGCTGATGAGGTAGAAAAAATCCACACTGCTTATTTAAACGCCGGTGCGGATATTATAAAAACCAATACTTTTGGCGCCAACCGCCTGAAATTTGCCGGTACTGATATTAAAACGGCGGATGTTATAACGCAGGCTGTAAAAATTGCCCAAAAAGCCTGCTTAGCCAAACCGGGCAGTTTTGTAGCGCTTGATTTGGGACCCATCGGTAAACTGCTTGCGCCTTACGGCGATTTGCCGTTTGAAGAAGCTGTGAGCATTTATGCAGAAATTGTCCGTGCGGGCGTAGCTGCCGGTGCGGATTTGATTTTGATTGAAACGATGAGTGATACCTACGAGATGAAAGCGGCGCTTTTGGCGGCGAAGGAAAACAGTGATTTGCCGGTTGTCTGCACTATGACGCTGGACGAGGACGGCAAACTGCTTACCGGCGGCGACATTACTGCTGCCGCCATTATGCTGGAAGGCCTTGGCGCGGACGCTATCGGCTTTAACTGCGGGCTGGGACCGGCGCAGATGCAGAAGCTGCTGCCCCAGCTTTTGGCTGCAACGCCGCTGCCTGCGGTGCTGAATCCTAATGCCGGGCTGCCGAAAGAAGTGGACGGCAAAACTGTGTTTGATGTGGATGCGGACGAATTTGCCGCTTTGATGTACGAAATGGCTCAAAACGGCGTGCTGGCAATTATGGGCGGCTGCTGCGGCACAACGCCTGCGCATATTGCCGCGCTGGCTGCCAAATGCCGCAATATCGTGCCGCAGACGCGCGAATGTGATTTAACCGCCGTCGCTGCTTACGGCAGTGCAGTTGTTATCGGCAAGAAGCCGGTAATTATCGGCGAGCGCATTAACCCGACCGGCAAACCGCGTTTGAAACAGGCTATTTTAGACGGCGATTACGATTATATCTGCCGTTTAGGCTTGGAGCAGATTGACAGCGGCGCAGCGATACTTGATGTCAACGTCGGCGTGCCTGGCATTGAAGAACCTGCCGTCAGCGCGGAAGCCGTGCAGCGTTTGCAGGCGATTACCTCCGTGCCGTTGCAGATTGATACATCCAATTACGAAGCTATGGCAGGCAGCATGCGCTTGTACAACGGCAAACCGCTGCTGAACTCCGTTTGCGGTAAGGAAGAAAGCCTTGCCAAAGTGCTGCCGCTGGTTAAAAAGTACGGCGCGGCGGTTGTGGCGCTTACGCTGGATGACAGCGGCATCCCCGCTGAGGCGGAAGGGCGCATTGCTATTGCCGAAAAAATTATTGCCCGCGCGGCGGAATACGGCATTGCCAAGCGCAACATTATTGTAGACCCGCTGGCGCTTACAATCAGTACCGGCGGCGATAACGCCAAAACGGATTTGCAGGTGCTGCGCGAGCTGACCAAACGCGGCATTAAAACAGTTATGGGCGTATCTAACATTTCCTTCGGCCTGCCTGCGCGCGATGCCGTAAACAGCGCCTTTTTTGTGCTGGCTATGGAAGCCGGCTTAAGCTGCGCTATCATCAATCCGCAGAGCGCGGCGATGATGGGGGCTTATTATGCTTACGGCGCGTTAAGCGGATTGGACGAGGGCTGCAAAGATTATGTGGCAAGATTTGCAGACAGTGCGCAGCCCAAAGCAGCGCAGCCGCAAACGGCGGAATACACCTTATATGACGCGATTGTTAAAGGCCTGCGCGAGCAGAGCGAAAAAGCCGTTAAAGTCCAGCTTGCACAAAAGCAGCCGCTGGAGATTATCAACAGCGAAATGATTCCGGCGCTGGATTATGTTGGCAATGGCTTTGAAAAACATACGCTGTTTTTGCCGCAGCTTTTGATGAGCGCCGAAGCAGCCAAAGCGGCGTTTAACGTTATCCGTGATAAAATGGCGGCAGAAGGCGGCAGCCAGAGCAACGGCATTAAAGTCGTCCTGGCAACCGTTAAAGGCGATATTCACGATATCGGCAAAAATATTGTCAAGGTACTGTTTGAAAACTACGGCTACCAGGTAATTGATTTGGGCAAGGACGTGCCGCCTGAAAAAATTACGGAAGCCGCCGTTAAACATAATGCCGCCGTTGTTGGCCTTTCGGCCTTGATGACGACGACTGTCGGTGCAATGGAAGAAACCATCAAAGCGCTGCGTGCGGCGGGCAGCTTTAAAATTGTCTGCGGCGGCGCGGTGCTGACGCAGGATTATGCCGACAGCATCGGCGCAGATTTTTACGCGCCCAACGCTGTAAGTGCAGTAAACTACGCTAATTCCCTTCATTAAATATAATATAAAAAACATCCTCAGCCAGCGGTTAATCCGTCCGGTTGGGGATGTTTATTTTTATTGCAGAATTTCGCCTTGCAGCGAAAGCACTGTTACTTTCAGCGGAATATCTTTGCCGCATTTTTCAAGCGCGGTTTTGACGGCGTATTCCATACCGCCGCAGCAGGGCACCTGCATGCGCACTACGGTAATATCCTTAATATCGTTTTGCTTAAAAATTTCTGCCAGCTTTTCGCTGTAATCGGTAAAATCAAGCTTTGTGCAGCCGATAAGCACCGTGCGCCCGGCGATAAAATCGCGGTGAAAATTGGCATAGGCATAAGCCGTGCAGTCGGCAGCGATTAAAAGGCTGGCATTCTTAAAATACGGCGCGTTGACGGGTGCAAGTTTAATCTGCACCGGCCACTGTTTAAGTTCTGACTGGCTGTTAGCGCCGAGCGCCCTTGCCATCATGCCCGGGCAGGCGCCTGCGGCTTTTTGTTTATTTCGCTGTACGGCGGCTTCGTCATAGGCTTCTGCTTCGCGCATTACAAATTTAATTGCGCCGGTGGGGCAAACCGGCAGGCAGTCGCCCAGCCCGTCGCAGTAGTCATCGCGCAAAAGGCGCGCCTTGCCGTTGACCATGTCGATAGCGCCTTCGTGGCAGGCCGCAGCGCATTTGCCGCAGCCGTTGCAAAGTTCTTCGTTGATTTCAATAATTTTGCGTAACATATTTTCCTCCGGTTCTCCATACTTGTTTTGCTGTTTATATTATAATATAATTTCCATAGAAAATATGTTGTTATAACAACAAAAGGAGCGGCTTATGGAATATGATGTTTTAAAATCGTCGGCGCTTTTTAAAGGCTTGACGGAAGCGGAAATACAAGCGGCGCTGACAGCGCTTGAAGCCAAAACAAAAAACTTTGACAAAGACAGCGTTATTTTGCGCGCCGGAACCGTTGCCCGGGAAATCGGCATTGTTTTAAGCGGCGGAGTGCAGATTGAGTTTGACGATTTCTGGGGGCGCAAAAGCATTGTCAATTATCTGGAAGCGGGCGATGTTTTTGCCGAAGCCTATGCCTGCGCCGGTAATGCGCCGATGCTGGTCAACGCGGTAGCAGCCAAAAATTCGGCGGTGCTTTTTATCAGCGCAGCGCAAATTGTTGCCGCCGGTGCGGATAGCAGCCCATACCGCCAAAAGCTGATTAAAAATCTGTTGATGATTATGGCGCAGCGGAATTTGCAGCTTTCGCGGCGCATGCTTTATACATCGTATAAAACGATACGCGAAAGGCTGCTTGCTTATTTGTGCTACCTGGCTTTATGCAGCGGCGGCAATACAGCAGCGATTCCCTTTAACCGCCAGCAGCTTGCTGATTACCTGCATGTTGACCGCAGCGCGCTCAGTAACGAGATAAGTAAAATGCAAAAAGACGGGCTGATAAAAGTAAACCGCAATATCTTTACAATTTTGCAGCCCGATAACTAAAAATATAAAAAACTACAAAAAAATACATGTATACATAAAAATTTTTAAAAAATCTTACAAGTGCCTGTCCTTTCCAAAAGGACGTGTCCAAAAACGGCTTCGCTTAAAGTGCATTTCATAAAAACAAAAATAAAATAAAACCGAAAATGTACACTTGTTTAAAGCAACAAATTTACATAAAATGCGTTTTTAAAACTTAAATAATGTAAAAATTTACGCCTTCTTTACAATCTTGTCACAAATGTACTTTAATGTTATAATCAAACACAAGATTATTACAAAACTGTACATAACAGTTAAGAAGGGGTAGATGCAAAGTGAAATTTAAAAAGATATTATCATTACTTGCAGTATCGGCATTAGCCACCGGTTTACTGGCAGGCTGCGGCGGCGAAGAAAAAGCTGCTGATTCCAACGTGGTAAAAGTTGGCGTGTTCCTGCCGCTGACAGGCGATAACGCAGCAGGCGGCGAGCTGGAGCTGCGCGGCATTAAGCTGGCCAACAAGCTGCACCCGGAAGTTTTGGGCAAAAAGGTTGAACTGGTTGTTGCCGATAACAAATCCGACAAGGCTGAAGCTGCTTCCGTTGCGGCACGCCTGATTGAAAAGGACAAAGTAAGCGTAATTGTCGGCTCTTATGGCTCTTCCCTTTCTATGGCTGCCGGCAATATAGTTAAAGAAAACAAAGTTCCTGCCGTTGGCACAAGCTGCACCAACCCGCAGGTAACCGCCAACAACGATTATTACTTCCGTGCCTGCTTTATCGACCCGTTCCAGGGAAAAGTAATGGCAGAATATGCACACCAGAACGGCTATAAAAATGTAGCAATCGTACAGGAAGTTTCCAATGACTATTCCGTAGGCCTGGCAAAATTCTTCCGCGAAGAGTTTGTTAAACTTACCGGCAATGAAAACAGCATCGTCGATGTTGCCAACTATCAGACCGGCGACAAAGACTTTACCGCTATCCTGACCAACATCAAAGCTCTCAATCCGGATGCTGTATTTGCACCGGGCAACTTTACCGAATCTGCACTTTTGGTTAAACAGGCACGCCAGCTCGGCATCGAAGCTCCGTTTATGGGCGGCGATACCTGGGAAACCCAGGAATTTATTGACGTAGGCGGCAAAGATGTTGAAGGCGTTGCACTTTCCACCGCGTTTGACCGTGAAAAAGCAAGTACCGAAGAAGCTAAAAAATTCCTTGATGCTTACACTCAGGAATACAAAGGCGAGCCTTCCGCACTTACTGCGATGGCTTACGACGCTTACCTGATTGCTGTTAACGGCATTGAAAAAGCTGGCACTGCAACCGATACCGTTAAAATCCGCGATGCGATTGCCGCAACCAAAGACCTTGAATGTGTAACCGGCATGACTACGCTTGACGAAAACGGCGACCCGATTAAGGGCGTAGTTATCAAAACCGTTAAAGACGGCAAATTTACCTTTAAGGATTATGTAGAAGCTAAGTGATTTTTAAATAATAAAAGGTGCTCCCTTCCTTTGAGGGAAGGGAGCAGTTTTTTAGTTATGAGGTGCCCTTATGGAGTTTTTTGACGCTATTGCCAACATGTCGGCGCTGAGCTTTGCGCAGCACATGGTCAACGGAATATCGCTCGGCAGCCTGTATGCGCTGATAGCTATCGGCTATACCATGGTATACGGCATTTTGCTGATGATTAACTTTGCCCACGGCGACATTGTAATGATGGCATGTTATTTTGCATTTTTTGGTATTACCGCCTTTCATATCCCGTGGTATTTTACCTTTATTATAACAATTATCTTAACAGCGATACTCGGCGTTTTAATCGAGCGCAGCGCTTACCGCCCGCTTCGCGAAGCGCCTAAAAATTCAATTCTTATATCTGCAATCGGCGCATCGTTTTTGCTCGAAAACCTTGCCAACTACCTGTTCAGCGGCCGCCCGATGCGTTTTCCGGATGTGCCTTTGCTGTCGCAGAACATCAGCGTCGGCGGGCTGGAAATCCAGGCCATCTGCCTTGTTATACCGGTGGTAACAATTATCAGCCTGTTTGTGCTGCTGCACATTGTCAACCACACCAAAACCGGCATGGCAATGCGCGCCGTTTCCAAAGACTACGAAATTGCCAGGGTAATGGGCATCAATATTGATAACATTATTTCCATTACCTTTATTATAGGTTCGGCGCTGGCTGCAATCGGCGCTATTATGTACGGCATCCGCTACCCGGGCATTACGCCGATGATGGGTGTTATGCCCGGCCTTAAATGCTTCATTGCCGCAGTTATCGGTGGTATCGGCAACATCAAGGGCGCAGTGCTCGGCGGCTTTATCCTGGGCCTTGGCGAAATTTTAATCGTCGCCTTCTTCCCGGATTTAAGCGGTTACCGCGATGCGTTTGCATTTATCGTGCTTATTGTTATTCTGTTTTATAAACCTACTGGCCTTTTGGGCGAAAAAACAACGGAGAAGGTGTGATTATGAAAAAGAGAGATATTATTCTTACTATACTCGGCATAATTGTCCTTTTCGGCATTGCGTTTTTCGTTCAGGAGGAAATGGACTCTTATATCCGCAGAATTGTTAATCTGTGCCTGGTTTATGCCATTATCGGCCTTTCCATGAACCTTACCAACGGCTTTGTCGGCCAGTTTTCGTTGGGGCAGGCAGGCTTTATGGCTATCGGCGCTTACACCGTAGGCATTTTTACCGTACCGGTCGAGTTCCGCGAAAATGTTTTTTATGCAGTGCCGATGAACCCGCTTATTGCGGATATTGAACTGCCGCTTGGCGGAGCGCTTTTGCTTGGCGGCGCACTGGCAGCGCTGTTTGCCTTTTGTATCGGCACGCCGGTGCTGCGTTTGCGCGGCGACTACCTTGCCGTAACGACGCTGGGCTTTTCCGAAATTATCCGCATCTGGATTACCAACGCGCAGAGCATTACCAACGGCGCACTGGGCATTAAAGATATTCCGCCGCTTAACGACGTGCGTTATATTTTCCTTGTTACTGTTATCTGCTTTGCATTTATTACTTTGCTTGTAAATTCTTCTTATGGCAGGGCGTTTAAGGCAATCCGCGAGGACGAAATTGCAGCAGAAGCCATGGGCATTAACCTGTTCTGGCATAAAAACCTGGCCTTTATGGTCAGCGCCTTTTTTGCCGGAATCGGCGGCGGCCTGTACGGCGCATTGCTGGGCACGGTTGACCCGAAAAACTTTTTGTTTACGCTGACTTATAACTTCCTGCTCATTATCGTGCTGGGCGGCATGGGCAGCATCACCGGCAGTATGTTGGGCGCAATTATCGTAACGGCAGGGCTCGAATACCTGCGTTTCTTTGATGAACCTTTAATGCTGTTCGGCGTTGATATCCCGCTGTTCCGCCCTGGTTTCCGCATGGTTATTTTCTCTGTGCTGCTGATGGTTTGCGTATTGTTCTGGCGGCATGGCATTATGGGCACGCGCGAGTTTACCTGGCAGAAAGCTATTGACTTTGTCAAAAATCCTCTTGGCTTTATTAAGCGGAAGGGGGCAGCGCAATGATTTTAAAAACCAACGCCATCACCATGCAGTTCGGCGGCGTAATTGCCGTGCATAACTTAAATATCGAAATCAACGACCACGAAATAATTGCCCTTATCGGCCCTAACGGCGCGGGTAAAACCACTGCCTTTAATATGATTACCGGCGTTTATACACCGACGGAAGGCAAAGTGCTTTACACCGACGCTGCCGGTGAGCAGATTGATATTACCGGTAAGCTGCCGAGCGACATTGCCAAACTTGGCATTGCCCGTACCTTTCAGAATATCAGGCTGTTTAAAGATTTGAGCGTTTATGAAAACGTGCTGATTGCCAACCACCTGCATTTAAAATCTGACTTTTTATCGGCAACGCTGCATTTGCCCTGGTATATGAACGAAGTTAAGCAGATGCACCGCAGCACCGAAAAACTTTTGCAGGAAGTATGCCTGTGGGATGTGCGCAACGAAAAAGCCTCCAGCCTGCCTTACGGCAAACAGCGCCGCCTGGAAATTGTGCGCGCGCTGGCAACCAAACCGCGCCTTTTGCTGCTGGACGAACCGGCCGCCGGCATGAACCCGAAAGAAACCGAAGAACTGACGGAATTTATCCGCCAGATTCATAAAGAATACAATCTTACCATTTTTATGATAGAACATCACATGGATTTGGTAATGGAAATATCCGACCGCATTTACGTTCTAGAATTTGGCATTACCATTGCCGAAGGCACGCCGGACGAAATTCAGAATAACCAAAGGGTTATTGATGCTTACCTGGGGGTGGATGAAGATGCTTAAAGTAGAAAATCTTGTCGTATCCTACGGCGGCATTGAAGCCTTGAAAGGGATTTCGCTGGAAGTGCCCAAAGGCGAAATTGTAACGCTTATCGGCGCTAACGGCGCAGGCAAAAGTACGCTTTTGCGCAGCATTGTCGGCCTTGTAAAGCCTAAAAGCGGCAAAATTGTTTACGAAGGCGATAACATCACCGGGCTCAACTCGCAGCAGATTGTAAAAAAAGGCCTGACGCTGGTACCGGAAGGGCGCAGGGTGTTCCCCAACCTTACAGTGCTTGAAAACTTGCAGATTGGCGCTTACATGCGCAGCGATAAAGAAGGCATCCAGAAGGATATTGACTGGGTGTACGAAATGTTTCCGCGTTTACAGGAGCGCAGCTGGCAGATGGCGGGCACGCTCTCCGGCGGCGAACAGCAGATGTTGGCAGTAGGCAGGGCGCTGCTTTCGCGTCCGCAGCTTTTAATGATGGACGAACCGTCGCTCGGCCTTGCGCCGCTGATTATCAAAGATATTTTCAGCATCATCCAGTACATCAATTCCAAAGGCATGACGGTGCTTTTGATTGAACAGAACGCCAACATGGCGCTGAAAATTGCCCACCGCGCCTACGTACTCGAAAC
The DNA here is from genome assembly GCA_003150755.1 of Phascolarctobacterium sp. GTDB lineage: Bacteria > Bacillota > Negativicutes > Acidaminococcales > Acidaminococcaceae > Fusicatenibacter_A. The sequence continues at coordinate 101,206 of QAMT01000004.1, forward strand.
CGGCAAAATCACCATGTCCGGCACGGGCGCAGAGCTTCTCGAAAATCCGGAAATCAAAGCCGCTTATCTCGGCAAAAAGAAAAAATAACAAAAACACAAATACCCTATGGTGCAGTTCAAGTTCGTTGTGCATCATAGGGTATTTTTAATTTAACCGATTTCTGTCAATTGTTTCGTCAGCAAAATCCATACTCAGGATTGCTTCGGAGGATAAATCCCCGTTTTTTGGTGTGCTTATTTCGTAGTGTTTTTCGGTTTCTAAATCATAATAAACCAGGTCGATGCTGTAATCAAGGTTGATGCCGATAAATACAAGCTGGCAAATGCCGCTGCCGCAGGGGCGCTGTACATAGTGCATGGCGATGGTGTCGCGCTGCTTTTTCAGCCAGTTGTAATCAAGTTTGGAAAGCGCGGCTTCGTTCATGCGGAAGAGCATTTGCAGCTGAAACTGGTTAAAGGTAACAATGCCGTGGCAGAATGGGGCGTCGGCGTCCCAGCCCTGAAATTTAAACAGTGCTTTGATGCGCGCAAGGTTTTCGTGGTCGGTAACGATGCCGGCAATGGCGCGCTGTTTGTCGTCGGCGTCCTGGTCAAGCCCTTCGTGCAGGCGTTTGTCTTCTTCCGGGCCTATCCAGTGGTATTCAAGCTGTTCCAGCGTATAGCCAAGGCTTATTTCTTTGCGCAGTGTCAAAAATTCGTAGTTGTCGGGTTCAAGTTCCAGCCCTTTGGCGATGGCAGCCTGTGCGCCGTCTTTATCGCCGAAATGGTAGCGCAGTTTGGCGGCTTGCAGCCAGCCCCATGGATAGGATGGGTCTTCGGTTACGGCTTGTTCGGCATATTGGCGGGCGGCGTTAAGTTTGCCGCAGTACATAAGCGCAACGGAGTAACGGTAGTACCAGGCGCCGCAGCCGTGTGCATTTTTTTCAGATGGCTTCATCTGCACCAGGGTTCTGTAATAAGCTGGGTAGATGTCAAGGTTGTTGTAGGCATAGCCAAACCACAGCGCCAGTTCTATGTCCTCTTGCGCCTGCTTTTCCGTAAAGCGTCCTTCTTCCACGCCTTTGGCTACAAATTTATTAAGATAGTCCAGCATTTTCCAAAAATAACCCTGATAGCCTTCGTTGAAGGCTTCCAGCGTTTTTACGTCGTCATCCGTCAACAGGCGGGGCAGGGTATTTTTGGGGTTTTTGTTATCTGCCTGCGGCATATTATCACTCCGTTATTATTTGCTGCTTACAGTTTAACACATATTTATATTGATGTTAATAGTTTTGCCTGATGTTGAAAATCCGGCGTAAGCCGCAGTAAAATTTGCCCAAAACTGTAATGTTTGTTATATAAAACGGCAAAATTTTTTGAGCCGTTTTACATAGATTTAACATTTACCTGCTAATAGATTTAATGTTATGTCAGTATTATTTACTCATAGCTAGTTAATAAAGCAAAAAAAGCAAATCAAAAATCTGGAGGCTTGTTAAATCATGAAAATGAACAAAAAACTTATTGCAGGCGTTATGTTGGCAGTTATGAGTGCAGCTGTATTCACCGGCTGCGGCGGCGAGAAAAAAGAAGAAGCAGCAGCTCCTGCAGCTGGCGGCAAAATTGTTGTAATCTCCCGTGAAGACGGCAGCGGCACCCGCGGCGCATTCATCGAACTGTTCGGCATCGAAAAGAAAGGTGACGACGGCAAAAAAGTTGATATGACTACTCAGGATGCTTCCATCACCAACAGCACCGCTGTTATGATGACTACCGTTGCCGGCAACAAAGATGCTATCGGCTATATTTCCCTCGGTTCTTTGAACGATACCGTTAAAGCTCTGAAAATTGACGGTGCAGAAGCAAGCGCAGCTAACATTAAGAGCGGCACTTACAAAGTAGCCCGTCCGTTCAACATTGTTACCAAAGAAGGCATCAGCCCGGTTGCTCAGGACTTCATCAACTTCATTATGTCCAAAGAAGGCCAGGATGTTGTTTCTGCTAACGGCTACATCGGCAGCGACAAAGCTGAAGCTTACAAAGGCAGCAAACAGAGCGGCAAAATCGTTGTTGCTGGTTCTTCTTCCGTAACCCCTGTTATGGAAAAACTTAAAGAAGCTTATGTAAAACTGAATCCGGATGTTAACATCGAAGTTCAGCAGAGCGACTCCACCACCGGTGTTCAGTCCGCTATCAACGGTGTATGCGATATCGGCATGGCTTCCCGCGAACTGAAACAGAGCGAACTTGACGCAGGCGTTAAAAATACTGTAATCGCTACCGACGGTATTGCAGTTGTTGTTAACAAAGCTAACAAGGTTGATAACCTTACCAAAGCTCAGGTTGCAGATATCTTCACCGGTAAAGCAACCGAATGGAACAAACTGTAATAACAATCTGATACAAACGATATAACAAATTTTAACGGTTGCCTATGCAGGCAACCGTTAATTATAAATGGCTAAAATTATTGATGGAAATTGTGAGGGTTTATGAAAAAAGGTAAAGAGGAAATAATGCGCCTGGTCTTTCTGGCGGCGGCTTGCGCATCCATTGCACTGGTTGCAATGATTTGCGTGTTCCTGTTTGGCAACGGCCTGCCGACAATAGCTAAAATAGGCGTTACAAACTTTTTCTTTGGCGAAACATGGAGGCCTAACAATGATTTGTACGGCATCCTGCCGATGATTCTTGGCAGTGCCTATGTTACTTTTGGTGCGATAGTAGTAGGTGTGCCTATCGGTATTTTAACGGCTGTTTTTATGGCGCGTTTTTGCCCGGACAGCCTGTATAAATTTTTAAAACCAGCGGTAGAACTTCTGGCCGGTATTCCTTCCGTAGTATATGGCTTTTTCGGTTTGGTGGTAATGGTTCCGTTTATCCGCGATAACATCGGCGGTACGGGCAGCAGCATGCTGACGGCGTCTTTGCTTTTGGGCATGATGATTCTGCCGACACTTATCAGCGTTGCCGAAGCAGCTTTAAGGGCAGTGCCCAACAGTTATTATGAAGGCGCGCTGGCACTTGGCGCAGGCCATGTCCGCAGCGTATTCTTTACAATCGTTCCGGCAGCTAAATCCGGTATTATGGCAGCAATCATCCTCGGCCTTGGCCGTGCAGTCGGCGAAACCATGGCAGTAATCATGGTTGCAGGCAATCAGGCACGTATGCCGCAGGGCCTGCTTGAAGGCGTGCGTACCATGACGACCAACATCGTTATCGAAATGGGCTACGCTGCCGATATGCACCGTGATGCACTTATTGCAACGGCGGTTGTGCTGTTTATTTTCATTCTTATTATCAATTTGACGTTCTCGTATCTGAAGGGTAAGGTGGTACAGCAATGAATGGAAGTTCACTCAGCAAAGCGCTGTACAGATATGGGCGCGACCCCATGTCCATCGCTTTACTTGTCTGCGTATTTGTTTCTGCAATAGTTACATTCCTGTCGCTGGCCTTTTTGCTGGGCTACATTTTATTGCAGGGCATTCCTAATATCAACCTTGATTTGTTTGCGCTTGAATATAACACTCAAAATGTTTCGCTGTTCCCGGCGTTGGTTGATACCATTATCATGGTGCTTCTGGCATTGGCAATTGCCACGCCGCTTGGTATTTTTGCAGCGATTTACCTTGTTGAATACGCAAGCCGCGATAATAAAATTGTCGGCGTGGTAAGGGTTACGGCAGATACCTTGTCCGGTATCCCGTCCATCGTTTACGGCTTGTTCGGTATGCTGTTCTTCGTAACCTATTTAAAATGGAGCTATTCGCTTCTGGCTGGTTCCTGCACGGTTGCGATTATGATTTTGCCGCTGATTATGCGTACTACTGAGGAAGCTTTAAAGGCTATTCCGGACAGCTACCGCGAAGGCAGCTACGGTTTGGGCGCAGGCAAGCTGCGTACAGTATTTGCCATCGTTCTGCCGTCGGCAATCCCCGGTATCCTGGCAGGCGTAATCCTCGGCATCGGTCGTATCGTCGGTGAAACAGCAGCACTTATGTACACTTCCGGTACTGTTGCAGCGCTGCCGCACGATGTATTCTCATCCGGCCGTACTTTGGCGGTTCACATGTATGTACTCGCCAGCGAAGGTTTGTTTATGAAACAGGCTTATGCAACAGCGGTTGTCCTGGTTGTAATTGTAATAGCAATCAACGCTGTTTCTTCTTATTTAGCACGTAAATTGATGAAAGGGAACTGAGATGGAAGATAAAATTACTATAGAACACCTCGATTTATATTACAGCGAATTTCACGCTTTGAAGGATATCAACATGCATATCCGCGAAAAAGAAATCACTGCCTTCATCGGGCCTTCCGGCTGCGGCAAATCTACTTTGCTGCGTTGCCTTAACCGTATGAACGACCTTGTAGAAGGCTGCCGCGTTACCGGTAAAGTTCTTTTAAACGGCAACGATATTTACCTTAACGACGATGTAAACATGCTGCGCAAACGTGTCGGCATGGTATTCCAAAAACCGAATCCGTTCCCGATGAGCGTTTATGACAACATTGCTTTCGGACCGAGAACCCACGGCATCCACAGCAAAAGCAAGCTGGATGACATTGTTGAAGACTCTCTGCGCAAAGCAGCAATCTGGGACGAAGTTAAAGACCGTCTTGATAAAAGCGCGCTTGGTTTTTCCGGCGGCCAGCAGCAGCGCCTGTGCATTGCAAGGGCCCTTGCAGTTCAGCCAGAAGTGCTTTTGATGGACGAACCTACTTCTGCGCTCGACCCGATTTCTACTTTAAAAATAGAAGACCTTGCAGTTGAGCTGAAACAGAATTATACTATTGTTATAGTTACGCACAATATGCAGCAGGCAGTGCGTATTTCTGACAAAACGGCATTCTTCCTTTTGGGTGAGGTTATAGAATTTAACGATACTGAAACATTGTTCAGCAATCCTAAAGAGAAAAAGACCGAAGATTACATTACAGGGAGGTTCGGCTGATGGTAAGAAGCAGATTTATGGCTCAGATGGAACAGCTCAATACCGAGCTTATTGTTATGGGCACCTTATGCGAAAACGCTTTGGAAAAAGTTGCGGCTGCGCTTGATAATCCGAGTGACGAAGTATCGAGAGATATTATTATCTTAAGTAAAAAAACAGAGGAAAAAGAAAGGGAACTGGAGAATATCTGCATTAACCTTTTGCTGAAACAGCAGCCGGTAGCTTCTGACCTGCGCCAGATTTCTTCTGCACTGAAAATTGTAACCGATATGCGCCGTATCGGCGAAGTTGCAGGCAACATTGCCGAAATTTTAAGCCAGGATAATTTAAGAATGGATTATGACACTACCATTCTTAAACAAATGGCTGCTGTAACTAAAAAAATGGTATCCAACACTTTGGATGCTTTTGTAAAAAGCGATATCCGTACGGCACAGCAGGTTGAACGTGACGACGATCAGGTTGACGAGCTGTTTGCCCAGTCTAAACGCGAGCTTATCCAGATTATCCGCAATTCCCAGGACAGCGGCGAACAGGCTATCGACTACCTGATGATTGCCAAATACTTTGAAAAAGTTGGCGACCATGCCGTAAACATTTCCCAATGGGTATTGTTTATGATAACCGGTACGCTTGAGGAGGACAGTATACATGATATTTTGCGTGGAGGACGATCCTAATATCCGCGAACTTGAGGTTTATACCTTAAAGTCTACCGGCTTTCCGGCCCTTGGGCTGGAAACCAGCGAAGACCTTTTTAAAGCGCTGGAAACCGTTTTGCCGCAGCTGATTATTCTTGACATCATGCTGCCGGGCGAGGACGGTATGGCAGTGCTTAAACGCCTGCGCCGTGACAAGCGCACTGCGGACATCCCTGTTATTATGGCAACTGCCAAAGGTTCGGAGTTCGACAAAGTTATGGGGCTTGACAGCGGGGCAGACGATTATATTGCCAAACCTTTCGGTATGATGGAAATGGTATCGCGTGTTAAAGCGGTGCTGCGCCGTTATATCAAAGAGGATAAATCCAATGAACTGACTACGGGCGCCATTAAAATGGACCTTGCCCGCCACATGGTTTTTGTTAACGGCGAAGAAATTGTGCTTACTTACAAGGAATTTGAAGTGCTGCACAAACTGATGGAACGCCCGGGGCAGGTATTTACCCGCGAACAGCTCCTTACTGATATCTGGGGCTATGATTTTGCCGGTGAAACCCGTACCGTCGATGTCCACATCCGTACACTCCGCCAGAAGCTCGGCCCTGCCAGCACGGTAATTGAAACTGTACGCGGGGTTGGCTACCGCATAGGTGCGGACCATGAAAAATAAAATTTTCCATGCGCTGGTAGCACTTGCCGCAATGGCAGTGCTGCTGGCTTCTCTTTTGATAACTTTTGTTGTTTCGCAGGATTATTTTAACGAAACAAAAAAGGAGCTGCGCCAGGAAGCGCGCTATATCAGCATGGGGCTGCAAAGCGGCGGCAATGATTATTTAAACAAAATTGCTGCTGAAAACGGCGGCGATGTGCGCGTTACAATTATCGAGCCAGACGGCAAGGTACTGTTTGATAATCAGGCCGAAGCCAATACGCTGGAAAACCATGCCATGCGCCAGGAAGTTATGGAAGCTGCGGCCAAAGGCTCCGGCGAGGAAGAACGCTTCTCGGACACGCTTGACAAAACTACCTATTACTATGCCGTGCGCTTGGAAGACGGTAAAATTTTACGCCTTGCCCGCACGATTGACAGCATTTACAATTCATTTACGCAAATGCTGCCGTTTATGCTGGTGATAGTAATTTTGGTAGCGTTTTTGGCAAGCATTGTGGCGCGCAGGCTTACCAAAAAACTGGTTGCGCCTCTTGATATGGTTAATCTTGACGAGCCGCTTGATAATGACACCTATGATGAACTGGCGCCGTTTTTGACGCGCATTGCCAAGCAGCAGCGCCAGCTTAGCAAAAACCTTGCAAAGCTGCGCAGCAAGCAGGAAGAGCTTTCGATTATTACAAATAATATGAGCGAAGGCATGGTGCTTTTAAACGGGCATCACAATGTGCTGTTCATCAACGAAAGCGCCGCTAAAATTTTCGGCTTCAGCCGGCAGAATGTTATTGGCAAAAATATTTTAAGCATCGACCGGGCGCAGGAAGTGCAGGACCTTTTGAAAAAAGTTTCTGCTGATGGCTCAGGTGAAGGGCTGTACGAAAAAGACGGAAGGTTTTACCAGCTTTCGGGCAGCAGCGTTAACGGCAGCGGCAGCGTAATTTTGATTTACGATGTCACCGAAAAAACTGCATCCGAGCGTCTGCGCCGCGAGTTCAGCGCTAATGTGTCGCACGAGTTGAAAACACCGCTGCAATCAATTCTTGGCTATGCCGAAATTATGAAAAACGGCCTTGTTAAAGATGAAGACAAGCAGCGCTTTTTGGAGCGTATCCACGCCGAAGCGGAAAACATGATTGAGCTGATTCAGAACATCATGGAGCTTTCGCGCCTGGATGAAAATAAATCCGTCGGTGATTTTGAAAATGTTAATCTGTATGCTTTGGCACAATCCGTCATTATCCGCTTAAAGCACAAAGCGCAAAATAAAGGCGTTACGCTTGATGTTAGCGGCGGTGATGCTGTTGTCTGCGGCGTACATTCCGTTTTAAGCGAAGTGCTGTATAACCTTGTTGATAATTCGATTAAATACAATAAGGATAACGGCAGCGTTACTGTTAAGGTGCAGGATGGTGCGGAAGAAGCCACCGTCAGCGTCAGCGATACCGGTATCGGCATCGGCGCGGCAGACCGTGAGCGTGTTTTTGAACGCTTTTACCGCGCTGATAAGAGCCATAATAAAGAGACCGGCGGTACCGGCCTTGGGCTTTCCATCGTTAAGCACGGCGTTTTGTACCATAAAGGCCGCGTAGAACTGGAAAGCGAGCTTGGCAAAGGCACAACGATAACTTTTGTTATACCTAAAAACAGAGAATAAAACAGAAATTCCTCTTACATAAATTTTTATTGTAATTTTATTTCCGCCCGGCTTGCCCGGGTGTTTTTCTTTTGCTTTTTGGTTTGCCAAAGTTACTGAAAAATTTTGCTTGCCAAAACTATACTTTTTGGTTATACTATTTAAGGTAATTTAATAACAGACAGTTCGTGACCATCCTGTCTATAAATAAAACTACGGGCGATTGCCGATTTTGCGGCAGTTATATTGTTATGCAATCCGTCTGTAGCCAGGCGGATTTTTTATTTTACGGAGGGTGTAAGTGAAAGCACTGGTATTACTAAGCGGCGGCGTGGATAGCACAACCTGCCTGGCGCTTGCCAAAGAAAAATATAACGACGTTATCGCGCTGGCCATGTATTACGGGCAAAAGCACAGCAAAGAGTTGGAATCGGCGCAGAAGATTGCAGATTATTACGGAGTTGAGCTTTTAAAGCTTGATTTAACGCCGGTTTTTAGTTACAGCAACTGCTCGCTGTTAAAACAATCGGATGAAGCAGTGCCGCAAAAATCCTATGCCGAACAGGTTGCAGAGTGCCACGGTGATACGGTTTCCACCTATGTGCCATTCCGCAACGGCGTGTTTCTTTCAGTGGCGGCAAGCATCGCGCTGGCGCAGGGTTGCAGCGTTGTTTATTACGGCGCTCACGCGGATGACGCGACTGGCAATGCTTACCCAGATTGCAGCGTTGATTTTAACAATAAGATGAATGAAGGCATTTACATCGGCAGCGGGCGTAAATTGCAGCTTGAAGCGCCGTTTGTAAATTGCAGCAAAAAAGATATTGTAAAAACCGGGCTTGCGCTGAACGTGCCTTACGAGCTGACGTGGAGCTGCTACTGCGGCGGCGATAAACCGTGCGGCAGGTGTGGCACCTGCATCGACAGGAAAAATGCGTTTTTAGCAAACGGCGTAACAGACCCGTTGGAATATGAGAGGTAAAAAGATGAAAGAATATTCAAACACACAAAAAATTACTATCGCAGGCATGTGCATAGCGCTTTATATCGCTATTATGCTTTGCACGCAAAGCTTTGCCTTCGGGCAATATCAGGTGCGCATTGCAACGGCCATGTATAGTTTAAGCGCTATTTTTCCGTTTTTGATTTTGCCGTTTGGCCTTGCTAATATTATCAGCAACACCATTATGGGCGGGCTTGGGCCTTTGGACATGATTGGCGGCGGCATCGTCGGCGTTGTAACAACATATTTGATTGCAGCTTTAAAAAGACGCGGCTGCGGCAACTGGTGCATTTTAATGGCGATAACGCTTGTACCGGGGCTGGGCGTGCCGGTATGGCTGTCCGTATTGCTGGATATTCCTTATTTAGTGCTGGTTTCTACATTGCTTGTTGGCCAGTTTGTTTGCGGCATTGCCGGTATGGCATTAGTTACCGCGCTTGAAAAAACATTTGCCGTTAATATCGCGGCAGAAAGGAAATAAAAATGACTTCAGGACGTACACAAGAAGAATTAAAAGGCGTCGGCCTTTTGGGCCACAAAACCGATTATCCTACCGATTATGCGCCGCAGGTGCTGGAAAGCTTCGTTAATAAGCACCCCGGCAACGATTATTTTGTAAAATTCAACTGCCCGGAATTTACCAGCCTTTGCCCGATGACAGGGCAGCCCGATTTTGCAACGATTTATATTTCTTACGTTCCGGATATGAAACTGGTAGAAAGCAAATCGTTAAAGCTGTATCTGTTCAGCTTCCGCAATCACGGCGATTTTCACGAAGACTGCGTAAATATTATTATGAAGGATTTAATCAAACTGATGGAACCCAAATATATAGAAGTTTGGGGTAAATTTACCCCTCGCGGCGGACTTTCCATCGACCCATACGCCAACTACGGCAAACCGGGCACAGAGTGGGAAGAAGTTGCCAGAAAGCGCCTGCATTATCACGACATGAATCCGGAAATTGTAAATTACAGGAAATAGAAAATTTAAAATAACTTAATTTTAGAGCATTGCTAATAGAAATGTTAGCAGTGCTCTTTTTTTATATTAAAAAATTATATATTAAAAATTTTTTGATATACGTTTAAAATATAAAAATTTTTTATGAACTAATAAAAATATATTGAATTAGAAACTGAAATTATTTTAATTTACAATTAAAACAACAAGGAAAATAAGGAGGGAATGCTATGGTTACCATGCATGAAGTGTGCGAAAAATTCTTTGAAGATGATAAAAAATATGAGCTTGGCGGTGGTCAAAAACAAATCGAAAAGCAACATTCTAAAGGACGCCTTTTTGCCCGTGAAAGAATAAAAGCACTGCTTGATCCCGGTTCTTTTGTTGAAATAGACAGATATGTTGAACATAATTGCCATAATTTTGGCATGGATAAAAAAGAAGGGCCTGGGGATGGTGTTGTAACAGGTTATGGAAAAATCAACGGCGAGTTAGTTTACATATATGTAGATGATTTTACTGTATTCGGCGGAACAATGGGAGAAATGACGTCGAAAAAAATATGTAAAATTTTAGATTTGGCATTAGAAAACAAAAGACCGGTTATAGCAATTCATGATAGCGGCGGCGGGAGAATTCAGGAAGGCGTTGATGCCAAACATGCTTATGGCGAAATTTTTTACAGAAATACCTTAATGTCGGGCGTAGTGCCGCAGATTTCTGTAATAGCCGGACCATGTGCCGGCGGTGCTGTATATTCGCCTGCGCTGACCGATTTTGTAATAATGGTTGATAAAATAAGCCATATGTTTGTTACCGGTCCGAAAGTCTGCAAAACAGCTTTAAATGAAGATGTTACAGAAGAAGAATTAGGCGGTGCATTGACTCAAAATCAAAACAGCGGCAGCGCACATTTTTTAGCTGCCAATGAAACAGAATGTTTTGATATTATTAAATGCCTGCTAAGCTATTTGCCGTCAAATAATGTTTCTAAACCTCAGCGGTACGCTGATGCAGAACCAGGCCAGATGCAGGAAAGCCTGCTTGATATTGTGCCTGCTGACGGCAGCCACGGGTATGATATAAGGCATGTCATAAATGTTATTTTTGACCAAAATTCATTTTTTGAAATACAGCCACTGTTTGCACAAAATATTGTAATAGGATTTGCCCGCCTCGACGGAAACAGCGTTGGCATTATTGCAAATCAGCCACAATGCATGGCCGGCTGCCTGGATATCAATGCTTCAGATAAAGCGGCCCGTTTTGTCCGTTTTTGCGATTGCTTTAATATACCGGTAATATCATTAGTTGATGTGCCGGGGTATTTGCCTGGCACTTACCAGGAAAAGAACGGCATTATCCGTCATGGTGCTAAGCTTTTGTATGCTTATTCTGAAGCTACAGTTCCTAAAATTACTATTGTTTTGCGCAAAGCTTATGGCGGGGCTCAAAATGCTATGTGTTCAAAAGAACTGCATGCAGATTATCTTTTCTTGTGGCCTTCAGCCGAAATTGCAGTTATGGGTGCTGCCGGAGCCGCAAATATTATATTCAGAAAAGAAATTGCTGCTTCCGATAATCCTGAAGCTACACGCGCTGAAAAAATAGCTGAATACGAAGAAAAATTTGCAACACCGTTAGCTGCTGCGCGCCGTGGTTACGCTGACCGTATAATTCATCCGGAAAATACAAGAACTGAATTGATAAATGCCTTGGAATCATTAAAAGACAAAAATCAAAAATTACCATGGAAAAAACATGGCAATATACCATTGTGACCCCATTTATCAAAATTTATAAAGGAGCGTGTTATTATGGGCTTATTGAGTGGTTACCGTGTCGTTGATTTTACAAGTTTTGTGTCAGGGCCTACCTGCACAAGGTTATTGGCAGATTTGGGTGCTGAGGTTATCCGTATAGAAAGGCCTGATAAGAAAAAAGGCAGCGGCCCTTATAAAGGCGGCGAAAGAACAGTAGATTTGGGATTGATGCGCGGTAAAAAAAGTGTAACTTTAAACGCTAAAGATCCTGAAGACCATGAAATTTTAATGAAACTTATTGAAACAGCCGATGTAGTAGTAGAGAATTTCAGACCGGGAGTAACTGCGCGCATGGGTGTTTCTTATCAGGATGTTATAAAAATTAATCCTAAAATTGTTTATACTTCTATTTCAGGTTTTGGGCAATACGGACCATATAAAAGCAAAGGCGCTTTTGATATAATTGCTGAGGCCATGAGTGGTTTTATGAGCATTACCGGTGAACGCAACGGCAAACCGGTGCGTGCAGGCGCTTCTATTGCAGATATTTTTTCTGGGGTCGAAGCAGCTTATGGAACCGTAGCTATGCTTCTTAACAGAGAAAAAACCGGGGAAGGAAATTATCTTGACGTTGCCATGCTGGATACAATGTTTGCTGTATGTAACAATCCTGTTACCCAATATTTATGCGGAGGGCCGGTTGCACAAAGGATTGGCAATGAACATCCGCAGGATGTACCTTGGGATGACTTCCCGACTAAAGACGGACGTCTTGTTATTGCATGCGCAAGAACAAACTTATATGCAAAATTATGCGAAGTTCTTGACTGCCGCGAATATATTGATGACCCGCGTTTTTGCAACGATGAAGTCCGCTTGATAAATAAAGAAGCATGCCACGAAATAGTACGTAATCATACCAGAAACTGGTTAACTGCGGATTTAATTGCTGCCTGCGATAAAGCCGGAGTTCCGTGCGCAACTATTAATTCTATCGATCAGGCTTGCGAAAATGAAAGCATCAAAGCCAGAGGCATGATAGCGACAGTAACACATAAAACGGCCGGTACATATCAGCTTCCCGGTTCTCCTTTAAAATTTATGCATAATCCAGTAGAGCTTACCAAAGGTTCACCTATTTTAGGTGAAAACAATAGAGAAATATTCAGCGGGCTTGGCCTGACAAAAGAGAAAATAGATGCTTTGCTGGCTAAACAGGCTAAAGTCCGTACTTTTTTCAAAGAATTTGAAATGGATTGATTTTATAGGATACTATCTTTAACTTAAAAGAGGTTGTTAATTATGATTATGTGGTTCGCAGTCTTAGTAATCATTTTAACTATTTATGCTTTAGCCAAACGATATGAAGCAAGAATGGTGCTTTTGGTTTCCGGAATGGCAATGTGCTTGATGGCAATGAACCCTATGGCAGGGTTTAATGCGTTATCTAAATCCATTGCCGGTGCCAAAGTTATTGAAACTATTGCCGGTTCAATGGCTTTTGCTTATGTAATGACCTACACCAAATGCGACCAGCACTTGGTACATATGCTTTCCGATGTTCTGAAAAAAGTCAAACCTATTTTTCTCGTGCCTGGCGGAATTTTGGTAACTGCGTTTGTACATATTTCCGTACCGAGTGCGGCAGGATGCGTAGCCTCAGTAGGGCCTGTTTTAGCTCCTATTTTAATGGGCGCGGGTGTTGCTCCTGTAATGGTTGGTTCTATTTTGTTCTGCGGAACCTTCGGCGCAACAATGCTGAATCCTGGCTTTCATCAGATTGCGGTAGTTGCCGATGCGACAGGCGAGCAGCCTGCTGCTATTGTAGGTAACCACTTTTTTATAGTTTTGGCAGTAGCATTTGTAGTTATTGTTGTAGAAACAGCCGTAGCGTATTATTTAAAAGAATATAAAGGCTATGTCCGCCCGATGACAGAAGAAGAAAAAGCAGCAGACAAAGCATTTAAACTAAATTACGTTTATGCCCTTACACCTTTACTGCCGTTAACTTTGATAATTTTAGGCAATATGGATATCATCCCCCAGTTAAAAGTGTTGAGTATACTTCATTGCATGTTAATTGGTGTATTTGCATTGTGCATAGTTACAAAAACAAACCCTGCCAAAATTTCAATAGCTTATTGGGAAGGCTTTGGCAAAGGCATTACTAATATTTATGCGATAATTATCTGTTCGGCTGTATTTGTTGCGGGCATACAGGTTACAGGGCTTTTGCAGCAAATGCTTGATTTAATGTCCTCTAATCCGTCAATAGCAAAAATTACCGGTTCTATTGGCCCCTTCCTATTAGCAGTTATTTGCGGCAGCGGCGATGCGGCTTCTGTTGCTTTTAACCAGTCGGTTACGCCTTATGCCGCCTCTTTTGGCATAAAACCTGTTGATTTGGGCGGTATGGCTGCTTTTACCGGCTGCCTTGGCAGAACAATGTCGCCGATAGCTGGTGTTGTATTTGTATGTATGGGCCTTACCGGTACTAAAGACCCGATTGCATTTACCAAAAGAAACGCTCCTGCTATGATTGCGGGTTTAATAGCTACTACTGTTTTATTTATGGCAAGATAAAAAGATACTATTGTTATTCACGCTATATATTTAAAAATTTTTAAATATATAGCGTGAAATTGATAGTATAATAATTTTAAGGTAAAATAATTATCCGGAAGGGAGGTAAGCAGAATGGATTATACAGATTGGGTAATATTAAAAACTTTAGCTAAAGAAAAGAAAATTACATCAACAGCCGAAAAACTTTTTATAACTCAGCCGGCTTTGACTTACCGTATAAAAATGCTGGAACAGGAATTTCATACTCCGCTTATAGTACGTACCTCCAGAGGAATTGAATTTACAAGTGAAGGCAGCATTGTTTGTGCTTATGCTGATGAAATGCTAAAAAAATATAACGATGTTATGAATGTCGTTTCATCAATGGACGAAGAAATAAGAGGCGTCGTAAGTGTAGCTGTTTCACCAGCCTTTATAAGAGAAATGATACCGGATATTCTTTGCGAATTCAGAAAAAAATATCCTTTGATTTCGATTTATTTAAAAACAGATTTAAGCAGCATTTGCATTGATAAATTGATGAAAGATGAAGTGCAGGTTGCAATAATAAGAGGCAATTATAATTTAAGGTGTAATTCTCATTTATTGAATGTAAGGCCTATTACTCTTGTTGCAAAAGAAAAAATCAATTTAAAGGATTTGCCTAAGCTTCCTTATATAATGTACGAAACAGATGAATCTTTAGAACGCGACGTATTTACCTGGTGGTATGATAATTATGATACGCCTCCTAATATAATAATGCATATTAACGATTCGAGCGCTTGCCGCGAAATGGTAAAAAGAAATTTAGGATTTTCTATTTTACCGGCAACCAACAATAAAGAAAATTATGATTTTTACGAAATCGGATTATTGAAAAAAGATGGCAGCTATCTTGAACGAGCGTCTTGGATTATTTATAAAGACTATACTAAAAAGATTAATGCAACAAAGGTTTTTATTGATTTTGTAAGAAAATATATGGCAGATAATAATAATCTGCTTAATAAAATTATAGGATAAGTAGAACATGCGTTTTAAGTAAGATAAATTATAAAAAACGTCATCACTTTGAGTGATGGCGTTTTTTTATGCCCTTGTTCAGGAAGCGTAAAGTAGTAAAGAAACTGTTACGCATCATGTAACAAGCGGGTTACCGCTGCCAGCGCCGCCGCGCAAACTGGCCGGTAGGGAAAAGTTTCCACAAGACCAGTAAAAGTTTGTCACACGCCAACTGAAATGTCTTGCGGGGGGGTAAAGGTGTGGTAAAATTATATTATTAAATTAAGCTTTAGTTAAAAATCACAAGAAAGAACGTGCTGTGTTGAACCACATATTCCGCAAACTGCTCCTCATTTTGGGCGACCTTATCTGCATCCAGATTGCTACGTTCATAGCAATTTATATGCAAAGCAGCTCCATAAGATTACTCCAGATAGATTTCCACCTGCGCCTTACGGTGCTGCTGTCAGTATTTTTAATTTTCTTCTTTAACATTTACGGTCTTTTCAGCCTTGTACGCAAAAGATTGTCCGAGATATTTTTGAACCTCATTGTAGCCGTAGCCAATATTTTTATCGCCGCTATGGCAGTAACCTTTTTTATGCGCGAATTTGAATATTCACGCTATGTAATAATCTATTCCGCAGTCTTTGGCTTTATTTTGCTTGCTTTGTGGCAGTACGTAATGCACCAGGTAGAAGTAAAGCACCTGCCAGTGCCTTGTATTTTTATAGCAGCCGATAAAAAAGAACAGCAAAAACTTACAGAAAAAATCCGTAAAACCTACGGGCTGGAAAAAAGCGGCATAAAACTGGGCGCACCCAGTAACCATGCAGAAAACATAAAAGCGATAGAACAGGCAGACATTATCCTTATCGGCGAAAGCATACCGGTAGAACATAAAGAACAGCTTTTAAGATTGGCTAACGAAAAAATGAAAATGGTAGTGTTAGTGCCTACGCTGTATGAGATAAGCTGCAACAAGATGTACTTATGGCAGATTGACGACTTGCCGACACAAAGGGTATCGCGCATGCGCCTTACTTTAGAGCAACGCATATTAAAAAGAACGCTGGATATTATTGTAGCGCTTGCAGCACTTATAATACTTTTGCCGGTAATGCTTATAACGGCAATAATAGTAAAACTCGATAGTCCTGGTCCTGTAATCTACAGCCAGGTAAGGGTAGGGCGTTTCGGCAAAGAATTTAAAGTACATAAATTCCGCAGCATGAGGCAGGATGCCGAAGCAAAAACAGGCCCTGTGCTTGCCGGGGAAAATGACCCGCGCATTACAAAATTCGGACGCTTTATGCGTGCAACACGCCTGGACGAGCTTCCGCAGCTGATAAATGTACTGAAAGGTGAAATGAGCATAGTAGGGCCAAGGCCTGAAAGACCGTTCTTTGTAGAACAATTCATCAAAGAAAAGCCGGAATACGCCTACCGCCATAACGTAAAACCGGGCATAACAGGCCTTGCGCAAATAGCAGGCAAATACAACACCACTGCTTACGATAAACTCGTCTATGACCTTATCTATATTCAAAACGTAAGCGTCATCAACGACCTAACCATAATGCTGCAAACATTAAAAGTGCTCATCACTAAAGAAAGCACCGAAGGGGTAAAGTAAAAATTGACTGTAAGCAAAAATAATATACAGCAATTAAATACAGCGCAGAATAAAAGTAAAGGTAACAAAAGTGAAACTAACAATTATCAAAATAACTTAGTATCCATAATAACCCCGGCATATAACGCAGAAAAATACATTGCAGAAACAATCGAAAGCGTGCTTGCCCAAACCTATCCCAACTGGGAAATGCTGATAGCAAACGATTGCAGCACAGATAATACTGCCAAAATAGTGCAAAGCTATGCAGTTAAAGATAAACGCATAAAGCTGATAAACCTAACTGAAAACAGCGGTGCAGCAATAGCACGCAATACAGCAATCCAAAACGCCAAAGGCAGATATATAGCATTTTTAGACAGCGACGACCTTTGGAAAAAAGAAAAACTGCAAAAGCAGTTAAAGTTTATGCAGCAAAACGGATATGCGTTTACGTTTACAGCTTATCAGTATTTAAAGCAAAAAGCAGATGAACCTTTGCGGGTAATAAAAGTACCTGAATCGTTAAGCTATGAACAAAGCCTGAAAAATACAATTATAGGCTGCTTAACAGTAATAGTGGATAGAAAGCAAACCGGTAATTTTCAAATGCCATTAGTCCGTGCAGGGCAAGACCATTTAACCTGGTGGCTCTTGATGAAGAGGGGCTTTGAAGCTTATGGATTACAGGAAAACCTTGCCGAGTACCGCAGGGTAGAAGGCTCAATAAGCCATAATAGATTTAAAGCAATAAAACGGCATTGGAAGCTATACCGTGAATATGAAGAATTAGGGTTAATTAAAAGTGTTTATTGCTTTATCTGTTACGCAATACATGCAGTAAAAAAACACTATTTATAAAATCAAAATTATGCGAGAGTGAATATTTATGAGAAAAAATATTTTAATTACAGGTTGTGCAGGGTTTATTGGGTATCATCTTGCAAAAAAGCTTTTGTCTGAAGATTGCAACGTAATTGGCATAGATAATTTAAATAACTATTATGACATTAATTTAAAGAAAGATAGATTGAAAGAATTAAACGGATTTCATAATTTTGAATTTGTAGAAGGAGATATAGCGTATGAAAATGTTATCAATGACATTTTCAAAAAATTTAAATTTGATATTGTTGTAAATCTGGCGGCTCAGGCAGGCGTGCGTTATAGTATAGAAAATCCGCGTTCTTATATAAATTCTAATATCGTTGGATTTTTTAATATTTTAGAAGCATGCCGCTATAATCCGGTCAAACATTTGGTTTTTGCTTCCAGTTCATCTGTTTATGGAAATCAGGAAAAAACGCCATTTGCAGTAACAGATAATGTTGACCGTCCTATCAGTTTATATGCTGCAACAAAAAAATCTGACGAATTGATGGCGTTTACTTATGCCCATCTATATAAAATACCAGTGACTGGACTTAGATTTTTTTACAGTATATGGTCCGTGGGGAAGGCCGGATATGGCATATTTCAGCTTTACAAACAAAATATATGCTGATGAACCTATAAAAATTTTTAATAATGGTGATATGCTGAGAGATTTTACATATATTGATGACATAGTACATGGAATTGAACTTGTTATAAATAAAGCTCCGAAAGGAGAAGACCCCTATAAAATTTATAACATCGGTAACAATAAGCCTATAAAATTATTGTATTTTATAGAAACATTAGAAAAATGTATTGGCAAAACAGCTAAAAAAGAATATTTGCCAATGCAGCCCGGCGATGTATATCAGACTTTTGCTGATATTAGCGATATTGAAAATGACTTTAGTTTTAAGCCGGAAACAAGCATCGAAGAAGGTTTAAAAAACTTTGCCGATTGGTATAAACATTATTATCAAAAATAAGGAGCAGATAGACCTAATGAACATAGCAATAGCCGGAACAGGATACGTAGGATTAAGCAATGCAATACTGTTAGCGCAGCATAACGAAGTTACAGCAGTTGATATTATCAAAGAAAAAGTAAGTCTTATAAATAATAAAAAATCACCTATTGTTGATAAAGAAATAGAAACATATTTAAAAGAAAAAGAACTGCATTTAACAGCTACAACCGATGCAGAAAAAGCTTATAGTGATGCTGATTATATAGTAATCTCTACACCAACAAACTATGACACGGATAAAAACTATTTTGATACATCTTCCAAAGAAGCAGTGCTGGATATTATAGCAAAAGTAAATAAAAAGGCAACGGTAATAATAAAATCAACCGTACCTGTTGGCTATACAGAAGCCATTAGCAAAAAATATACAGAACTTCCAAATATTTTATTTACGCCGGAATTTTTAAGGGAAGGTAAAGCGCTATATGATAACCTCTATCCTTCACGCATTATAGTAGGCCTGCCCAAAAACTGCACGCAAGAACTAAGCGCAAAAGCAGAAACTTTTGTAGATATGCTAAAAGAAGGGGCAATAAAGAAAGATATAGCAACATTATTTGTGCATACCACAGAGGCAGAAGCAATAAAGCTATTTGCTAACACCTATCTTGCCATGCGAGTATCCTTCTTTAACGAACTTGATACCTATGCAGAAATAAAAGGGTTAAATACAGAACAAATAATAAAAGGCGTGTGCCTTGACCCAAGAATAGGTGATTTTTATAACAACCCATCCTTTGGTTATGGCGGGTATTGCCTGCCTAAAGATACCAAACAGCTTCTGGCAAACTATGCTAATGTACCTAACAATATAATAACAGCAATAGTAGAAGCTAACAGGACACGAAAAGACTTTATTGCAGAACGGATAATAGAAAAACAGCCAAAAGTTGTGGGAATTTACCGCCTTACGATGAAGCATGACAGTGACAACTTCAGGCATTCATCTATACAAGGGATAATGAAACGCCTTAAAGCCAAGGGGATAGAAGTAATAGTTTATGAGCCGGCAATGAAAGAAGAACAGTTTTTCGGCTCTAAAGTATTGAAAGATTTATATGAATTTAAAGCAAGCAGTGATGTAATAGTAGCTAACAGAATGGCTAAAGAACTGCTTGATGTAAAAGGCAAGGTATATACAAAAGATTTGTTTTTTAGGGATTGAGAGCAACATAATGAATAAAATTTTGGTCATTACTACAGATTATCCGAATAATGCAGGAAAAGTTAGCTTGCAATATGTACACACAAGAAATGTTGAATATTTAAAGTTTGGCATTACTGTTACCGTACTTAATTTTGCTGCTAAAGAAAACTATGAAATTGATGGAATAAGAGTAATTACCTTAAAAACATATCAGACAGAAAAAAATAATTTTAATTTACTAATTAGTCATGCTCCAAATTTAAGACAGCATTTAGTATTTTTGCTTCAGTATGGAAAATATTTTCAAAAATATATTTTCTTTTTTCATGGTCATGAAGTTTTAAGATGTAATAAAGTTTATCCTAAGCCTTATAGTTATATATCACATAATTTATTTTTAGAATATTTAAGAGATATATACGATATTATTAAACTTAAAGTATGGCATTATTATTTTTTATTAAATCTAAAAAAATCAAATTTCATATTTGTTAGCAAATGGATGCTAAATGAATTTGAAAAATGGGTGAAAATTGATAGGAAAGAATTATCCGGAAGATATGAAATTACATATAATAGTGTAGGTCAAATTTTTGAAATAGAACAGTATAATACCGATGTTAAAAAGATTTATGACTTTATAACTATTAGGTCAAATATGGATGGGTCTAAATATTGTATTGATGTAGTAAATAAAATTGCTGAAGATAATCCAAACTATAAATTTTTAATAGTTGGTAGAGGTAAATTTTTTAAATATAATCAAAAATCTAAAAATGTTTGTTGGATGAATAAAAATCTAAGGCATAATGAAATGATTGATTTGTTAAATAAGTCTAGATGTGCATTAATGCCAACACGTACTGATGCGCAAGGTGTTATGGCTTGTGAAATGGCAACTTTTGGAATACCATTAGTAACAACCGATTTGCCAGTATGCCATGAAGTTTTTGATACTTTTGTTAATGTACAATATATAGCTAATAACAGAAAGATTAACTGTAAAGATTTGTTAAATAAAGTAAATTTTATTTTTAAGAAAAATTGTGAATATTTCATAGAGAATACCATAATAAAAGAAATAAAATTATTAAAATAATTCTAAATAAAAGGAAAAATTATGTGCCAAATAAGTGTTTTGATGAGTGTTTATAATGAATCAGAGAGGGAACTGAAAGAGTCTGTTGATTCTATTTTAAATCAGTCTTATAAAAATTTTGAATTTATTATAGTTAATGATAATCCTAATAATATTAATTTGAAATTAATGTTAAATAGATTTGCAAGTAAAGATAACAGAATAAAAATAATAGAAAATGAAAAAAACATAGGACTGGCTATGTCCATGAATAAAGCAGCTAAAATAGCTAAAGGTGAATATTTAGCAAGAATGGATGCAGATGATATTGCTATGCCAGAACGTTTTGAAAATCAAATAAATATATTTTCAAATAATTCGGAAGTAGATTTAATTTGCAGTAATTTTTATTTTATAGATGAAAAATCTAATCTGTTAAATAGAAATTTTTCTTATTTATCCAAATATCAATTGAGAGGATTACTACCTATTTGGAATACAATACATCATCCTACAGTAATGATGAAAAAAGATATTTTTAATAAATTAGGTGGCTATAGAAACTTTCCGTGTGCACAAGATTATGATTTATGGTTGAGAATGTTAACTTTCGGTTGTAATTTTTATATGATACCAGAAAAATTATTAAAATATAGAATTAGAAATACTAGTACAACTTCCGCAAAGCGTTTATTACAAGTTTTGACAATGAATTATATTAAACTGTTGTATAAAGAACGCAAAAATAATAATAAAGATTCTTATAGTGAAAATAATTATAAAAAATATTTAGAAACAAAAAAATATTTTGATATAACTTACACTAAAAATTTAATGCAAAAAAGAACAATATTAAAGAAACTTCAAAATAATTTAAAAAATAGAAATTATTTGAATGCATCATTTGAATTAATTTATTTACTTATATCTTCAGGTTATTTTAGGAACAGATTTAGCACAGTATTAAAATTCAAAATTCATAAAAAGTATTTAGGATTGGTTGAAATATAAAAATGCTTATAAGATTAATGAAAATTTTAAGAAAATACTTAAGATATTTTTTTATAATATTACCAAATAAATTCAAATTAAAAAATAAAACTCCAAGTATAATTGCTAGCAATTGTAACGGAGGATTTATTTATCATGATTTAGGACTTAAATTTTATTCTCCTACAATTAATCTATTTTTTTATCCTGATGATTTTTTAAAATTTATAAAAAATTTAAAATATTATTTATCATTAAAATTATTACAAGTTGATGATTCAAATTTAAAATGGCCAGTTGGCATATTAGATGACGTTAAAATTCAGTTTATGCATTATAAATCTTTTGAAGAAGCAGAAGAAAAATGGAATAAACGCGCGCAAAGAGTTAATTTTAATAATCTGTTTTTTATTTGGACTGATAGAGATGGAATAAATTATGAACAAATTAAAGAATTTGATAAACTTCCATTAAAAAATAAAGTTATATTTACTGCAAAAGAATGTAAAGAAATTAAATGCTCGTTTCAGATAAAGGCGTTTAAAAATAAAAATGAAGTTGGCATATTATCAAACTTTAAAAGGTTATCTTATAAACGATATTTAGATGATTTTGATTATGTAAGATTTTTAAATAAGAAATAACTGGAGATAGAATGAATATTATAAAAACTTTATATAATTTAAAATATATTATACCAAAAGAAAGTAAGATATATAATGATATAAAATCAATATATAGATATTTAATGATAAAGTATAACTATGTAGGATTATTAAAACATGATTTTAAAGCATGTGTTGGATATGAATTAAATTTAGAAAACCCAAAAAGTTTTAATGAAAAATTACAATGGTTAAAATGCTATTATAGGGACCCTTTGATGGAAAAGTGTGCAGATAAAGTAGCAGTAAGAGATTTTGTAGAAAAAGTTATTGGGGCTGAATATTTAACACCTGTTTATGGGATATATAATTCTCCTGATGAGATTGATTTTGATAAACTGCCAGATAAATTTGTATTAAAAACGAATCATGCGTCAGGAGAAGTAATAATTTGTAATGATAAGAAAAAATTAGAAATAAATAAAATTAAAGCCCAATTAAAAAAAATGGCTAACAAAAAATTATTATTATATTACTGGTGAGTGGGTATATAAAAATATTAAACCTAAAATTATTTGTGAAAAGTTATTAGATGAAAATATAACAGATTATAAATTTTATTGCTTTAATGGCGAACCAAAAGTTTTATTGGTTTGTAAAGATAGAATTGTTGAAGTGAAAATGAATTATTATGATATGAATCTTAATTTATTGCCGTTTACGCAAAAAGCAAAAAATTCATTAGAAAAAATTGATATCTCTGAAAGTATTGAAATTTTAAAAGATTTATCAAAAAAATTATCAGCAAAATTTCCACATGTAAGAGTCGATTTTTTTATTGTTAAAAACAAAATTTATTTTTCGGAATTAACATTTTTTGATAGTAATGGTTTTGAAGCTTTTAAACCGGTTGAATGGGATTATATTTTAGGAAGTTATCTTGTTTTACCAACAGAAAATTATCAAAGTAGGTGATAAAATGGGATTAGGGTTATATATAGCATATAGAAAGATTAAAAATAATTTAACATCTTTAAGTGAACATGTTGAACGGAATGTAATAAAATTATACGAAATAAAAAAAGTACGCAATAAAAAACGCAAAAATCTGTATGCTAAACTTACTGATGAGCAAAAACGAGCTATTGATAAATTTTATCTTAAAAATTGGGGAGAAAAGATTCCATATAATTGGCATCAATTATATACATCGTTTACAGGCAATTTTGATGAAAAATACTTTCCAGATTTTTTATATAGTTCTTTGCTGGAGAGGATTTGGAATACAGAAAGATATAAATATGCTTTAGAGGATAAAAATTTGCTTCCATTAATTTGTCAAAATATTAATGGCGTAGTAACTCCTAAATTATTAGTTAGCTGTGTCAATGGCTTATTAAGAGATGAGCATTATAATATAATAAATGAAGAGATAGCTCTTGATATCTTAAAAAATTATAATGAGGTTTTTGTAAAACCAAGCATAGGAACATGCAGTGGAAATGGCTGTAAAAAAATTCGTACAGAAAAAATATCAATTAACGTATTGAAAAAAATTTATAATGGCAATTTTTCAATACAAGAAATTATAAAAAATCATAAAGTTTTGAAAGATTTATATCCATATGGTGTTAATACTTTTAGGGTTATAAGCTATATATGGAATGACAAAATAAATTTATGCCCGGTAGCATTAAGATTGGGAAAAGACAAAAATTATTTAGATAATGTACATGCGGGGGGGATTTCTGTTGGCGTTAAAGAGAGCGGAGAATTAATGCCGTATGCTTTTACAGAATTTCAAGAAAAATTTAGCTGTCATCCGGATACAAAGGTAGTGTTTAATGATTATTTAATTCCGCAGTATAAAAGGATTTTAGAGTCTGTTAAATTGCTGCATGCTAATATTCCATATTTAGGCATTATTCATTGGGATATTACAATTGATGAAAATAACAATATTGTAGTTGTAGAAGCAAATACTTATGATGGAAGTATTTGGTTACCTCAATTTGCAACAGGAAGAAGTTTATTTGGTGATGATACAGCTGGAATATTACAAATGTTAAGAAAGTATAAATAATATTTTCATGAGGTACTAATGAAAGATAATGAACTATTAAGTGTAATTGTTCCTGTATATAATGTTGAAAAATATTTAAAAAAATGTATAGAATCCCTTCTAAATCAAACTTATAAAAATTTAGAAATTATTTTAGTTGATGATGGAAGTACAGATTCTTCTGGTGAAATATGTGATGAATATGCCGCCATGGATAATAGAATAAAGGTTATACATAAAGAAAATGGTGGATTAAGTTCAGCAAGAAACGCAGGTATTGATATATCTACAGGAAATTATATAGGCTTTGTTGATGGTGATGACTACATCGCAGAAGATATGTATGAATATTTGTATAAAAATAGGGTTTATGAAGGAATAGTAGCTTGTGGGATTAGTGATGTAAACAAATTTTCAATACAGAAGGGTTTCTGTGATATAGATATAAAAAGTTTTAATAATATTAAAGCTTTAGAAGCATATATAGATTTGCAAATTCAAGTTTATAACTATCGTAAAAAAACAAAACATAATTTAACTTCTTCATTTTGTAATAAATTATTTGATAGAAATCTTTGGAAAGATATTAGATTTCCAGTTGGTTATATCAATGAAGACAATATGATAATTATTAAATTATTTATGTCGGCGAATAGTGTAAAAAGTTTGCCTGAAGCTAAATATTATTATGTTCAGCATTTAGGTTCAATTACTCAACAAAAGTTTAATAAGAATAGTTTTGATTTAATAAAAAGCAGGATTGTACAGGAAGAACAAATAAAGGAATATTATGCAGATTTGTTAATGAAATGTAAAGTTTTAACATTACTTGCTTGCGATAATACTTGTGTAAAATTATCTTCGATAACTGAAAAGGAAAGAAAAAAATATAATGATGAAATAGCAAGTATCAAAAAAATAATTGCAGATAGAGAGGATGCATTTCATTTTTTAAATTTTAAAAGTAAATTAAAATTAACATGGTTTAATTATAGCAGTAGAACATTCTTTTTTATTTTTTACATACGCTTAAAAATTATTAAGTTTTACAAAAAAACTTTTTACAATTAATAAAGAATTATGGGCAAAAACAGGTCGATTTTAGTTCAAAAAAATCTAATATATGCTTTGTTATTTTATATTAGTAGTAATTTATTAAAATTTATTGTAAGGTTCTTTTTTGTAAAATCTTTACCTGTTGAGTTTTTGGGCGTAAATGGTTTGTTGTCTAATGTTTTAGCATTATTATCTTTTGCGGAACTTGGAATAGGACAGGCTATTGTTTTTAGCTTATACAAACCAATCGCTGATGATAATAAAAAAACAATAATTGCTATAATGTCATTGTATAAAAAACTTTATAATATAGTTGGCTTTTTAATTATCGTTTGTGGCTTAGCTATAACACCATGCTTGGATTGGTTTATAAAGGATTCACAAATAGAAGAATTGAATATTTATTATATAATTTTTGTAATAAATATGGGTGTTAGTTATTTTTTTGCATATAAAAGAGATCTAATTATTGCTTATCAAAAACAGTATATAAACAATGAATATAAAATGATTTTTCAAGTAATTTTATCTGTTTTGCAAATTATAGCTTTAATATTATTTGAAAGTTATTTTGTATATTTATTTTTAATGTTAGTAATAACAGTAATTGAAAATTACTGTGTTGGGAGAAAAGCTGAAAAGTTATTTCCTTTTTTGCAGAAATGTAATGCTAATAACATTGTTCTATATGAAATTAAGCAGGGAATTATAAAAAATATCAAAGCGTTAATAATGCATAGAATTGGAACAATTTTTGTTACAGCTTCTCCTAATTTAATTATATCTAAATTTATTGGACTAAAAGCGGTGGCATTATATAGTAATTATTTTATGGTTTTGTTTGCTGTTAATAATTTTGCTGTTAATATGTTTGGCGCTATAACTGCTAATATAGGCAACTTATTAATAGAAGAAGGGAAAAAAGAAAAAATAAAAATTTTTAAATTGGTGCAATTTGTTATAGGTTTGCAAAGTGCAGTAATTTGCAGTGGATTTTATGTTTTACTAAATCCATTAATAAAATTATGGCTTGGTCAAGATTTTTTATTTGATAATAATATAGTAACATTGCTGATAATTAACTTTTATTTAAATTATATGAGAAGGGGAGTTTTAGTTTTTAGAGAGGCAAGTGGTTTATATTGGCAGGATCGATTTAAGCCGATAGCAGAAGGTTTAATATTTGTTGTTTCTGCAGTTGTATTGCAAAGTAAGACAGGAATGATAGGAATACCGATGGGGCTTATTTTAAGTACAATATTTACATCATTTTGGGTAGAGCCTTATGTGCTTTTTAATAATGGGATAGATATTAAACTAAAAGATTATTTTATAGATTATTTTAAGTTTACGGTTGTTGCCTTATTGGCTGCTGTTTTAAGCAAAGTTTTATACAGTAATTTATTCGATAAAGTTACTCTGCTTAATTTTATTGCAGGCATGGTTTTATGCGTGGTTATTACTTTGTCGTTGTGGTTTGCTGTGTTTAAAAACCGTCAGGAATGCCGTTATTTGCTTAATAAGCTTATGTTAAAAATGGCAAAAAAATAACCTCACTTTTAAAAGTGAGGTTGGATATTTTATTTTTATAATATCGCCGCAACGGCATTTTTTAATGCTTTTTCTACAAAGCTGTTAAGGCTTATTTGTTTTGAAGCAGCGCAGATTACAGCTTCTTTATGCAATTCGGGAGAAATTCTTACGTTAAAGCTTCCTTTATAGGCTTTTTCTGGTTCGGTATTATTTTGTTTGCATAATTCAAGATAATCATCAACAGCATTATGAAAATCTGCAATAAGTTCTTTGGCGGTAGTGCCTTCATAAGAAATCAGGCTGCGGATACCTAAAACTTTACCGTAAAAAACTTCATCTTCTTCCGAAAATTCTACGCTGCCAATATAGCCTTTATACTGCATGATGTTGTTCACAGTAATCCCTCCTGACTTAAAACTTCTATAAGCTGCTTTACTTGATAGGCAAGCAATTCTTTGCGCGGATGCGGTTTATGCAGCAAAATGGAAGCACGGTTTTTATTGGTAAATATAACCCGTGAACCACTTGTTTTTCCTTTATCCGAGCGTATGTAATCAAAATATTTTAATAAGGTTTCAGCTTCTTCAAAAGTAAAATCTTTTGGCTTGGATTTTAAACGTTTAATTAGTTTTTCTTTTTGGCCCAAACTAAAACTCCTTTCTGTAATTTTAGTTTAGCATAATATAAACAGCAAAGCAACTAAAAATAGTTGCAGGTTGAGGTTTCCATGTACATAACACGCAATATTGAAGAAACGATAAAAAGAATATCGGGGCAGTTTAAGGTGCTGCTATTAACAGGCGCGCGGCAGGTTGGCAAAACAACGCTGCTTAAGCATCTTGCTGGTAATAACCGCACTTACGTTACGCTGGATGATTTAGCGGTGCGCAGCCTTGCGCTCAGCGACCCAGCACTGTTTTTGCAGCGTTATACTCCGCCGCTGCTAATTGATGAAATCCAGTACGCGCCTCAGCTTTTAAGCTACATTAAAATTTATGCCGATACGGAAGGGCAGAACGGCGATATCTGGCTGACAGGCTCGCAGCGTTTGCCGCTGATGCAGGGCGTTACAGAAAGCCTTGCAGGGCGCGTAGGCGTTGTTGACTTGCAGGGGCTTACTGCCGGTGAAATTAACGGCAGCAGTTATAGTGCGCCGTTTTTGCCGGGTTCTGAACAGCTTTTATACCGCGTAAACCACGCCCGCAAACAAAGCCTGAAAGAAATATATAGGCTGATTTGGCAGGGAAGTATGCCGGCGCTTTATAACGGCGGTGAACAGGACTGGCAAAGCTATTACGCAAGCTATGTGCAAACCTTTTTGCAGCGCGATGTAATGAAGCTATTGCAGGTAAACGATGAAATGCTGTACTTTCGCTTTCTATGTGCGGCAGCAGGGCAGACAGGCAAAATGATAAACTATGCCGAACTTGCCAAAGCGGCAGAAGTCAGCGCGCCGACAGCGAAGCAATGGATAAAAATACTGGAAGCAGCGGGCATTATCTATCTGCTGCAGCCGTTTATGCCGCCGGGCAGTAAATACATAGTAAAAGCGCCCAAGCTGTATTTTTTTGACACAGGGCTTGCAGCGTATTTAACGCGCTGGAGCAATGCCGAAGCTTTAGAGATGGGAGCAATGGGCGGCGAATTTTTTGAAACCTGGGCAGTGACGGAAATCTACAAAAGTTATGCCAACAAAGGCATAATACCGCCGCTATATTACTTAAAAAACTTTAACGGTAAAGAGCTAGAACTCATCATTTACGAAAACGGTACGGCATATCCGGTAGCAATTAAAAAAAGTGCCTATCCGCAAAAAGCGGTAAAAACTTTTGGCATTTTAGAGCCGGTAAAGAACGACGCTAAAATACAAATTGGCGAAGGCGGCATAATCTGTTTTGCAGATGACCTTTTACCGGTAGCGGATGGGTTATGGTATATTCCGGCGTGGCTGGTGTAAGCGCAGGGTGTTAAACTTACGTATGGGTAAAATCCGCGTAAGCGCAAAGAAAAATTTTGGTGAAAGAATAATCCATTTGCTTTGGCAGACGGATTATTTTTTTATAATGGAATTTATGTACTTGCTGAAAGGTGCAATTTGTTGTACAATTTAGGCAGTATGTATGTCACAAATTAGGGAGGCAACGTTATGAATAACAATGCAAAACCGGCAATGAATTTGCAGGACAGCTTTTTAAACCATGTAAGAAAGGAAAATCTTGGCGTAATTATCTATCTTGTAAACGGCTTCCAGATCAGGGGCCTGGTTCGCGGCTTTGATAATTTTACTGTTATTATAGAAAATGAAGGCAAACAGCAGCTTGTTTATAAACATGCCATTTCTACAATTTCTCCGGCGGCCAACATTACTATTATGCAGCCGGAAAAACGCGAGCAATAATTTATAAAGCAGAGAAAAACGGCGCTGCGGCGTTGTTTTTCTTTATATAGGGTATTTTTATGGCAACCAAAATGCAGCTTTTTTTAGAATATTTAACGGTGGAACTGGGGCTTTCGCCGAATACCCGGCAGGCGTATGAGCGTGATTTGCGCCTGTTTGTGAAGGCTTTGGGCTTTAAGAGTGCAGACAGCCTGACTGCTGTTGAACGCAGCCAGATAACGGATTACATGACGCAGCTTAAGGAAAAGGGCATGGCTGCTGCAACCATTGCCCGCAAGCTGGCGGCGGTTAAGGCGTTTTACCGTTTTATGACGGCGGAAGGTTATATGGACGCTAACCCGGCGGAGGTTGTTGAGGCAGGCACAAAGGGCATCAGGCTGCCGCGCGTTTTGAGCGAGGACGAGGTGCTGCGCCTTTTGAACCAGCCGGATACGGCGACGGCAGAGGGATTCCGCGACCGCACGATGCTGGAAGTTTTATACGCAACAGGTATGCGCGTTTCGGAGCTTATTAACCTGACGCTGGAGCGCGTTGACCTTAACATGAAGTACATTATAGCTTTCGGCAAGGGCTCCAAGGAGCGCATAATACCGCTCGGCTCTGCCGCTGCGGGCTTTTTGCAGAAGTACCTTGATGAAATCCGCCCAATGCTTACGCATGAGGACAGGCCTACCAACATTGTGTTTCTGGCACAGGGCGGGCACGAGCTGACGCGCCAGCGTTTCTGGCAGATTATCCGCACTTACGGCAAGGAAGCGCACATCAATAAGACGCTGACGCCGCATATCCTGCGCCATTCGTTTGCCACGCATCTTTTGGACAACGGCGCTGATTTGCGCAGTGTGCAGGAGCTGTTAGGACATTCTGATATTTCGACGACGCAGATTTATACGCATTTAACCAACAAGCGCCTGCGCGATATTTACGCTAAAGCGCATCCGCGTGCATAAAGGAGGAACAACATGGCTAAAAGGGGAAGAAGCAAAAAATCTTCCAACTGGTTTACGGTGATTTTGCTGGCAGTGGTGCTTATTGCCGCTGTGGCAGCAGGCATATATTATGCGGCCTCGCGTGCCGAAAAGGATATTGAAGATACCGGCATTACTGGCCCTGCGCAGATTGAGCTTTTGGAGGAATCAAAATCGGCGCAGAAGGCTGTGGACGATATTTTGCTGACTCGCGATAACTGGCAGCTGACTGATAACGGACGCGCGGAGCAGAAACAAAAACAGGCATCCGGCACGGAAGTAATCTGGAACAAGCGCGAACTTGCCATCGGCGTGCCGCCTGCGACGGAGCTGCGCGACGCTGCTAACTGGCTGGGCGGCAAACTTGACGGCAGCAAGCTGAAAACCGTCCGCCTTGAAGAAACCACCTACAACGATTGGGATGCCGTAAGGCTTGATATTGCCATCAGTACCAAAGCCGGTGAGGGCACGAAAGAATTTGTAACGGACACGGTTTATTTTTATCACAACCTTAATCTGGATAAGCCTGATAAGGACATTAAAAAAGAAACTGTAACCAAACGCAGCCATCACGGCAAACTGGCGGTAATTATCGACGACTGCGGCTATGACATTGACCTTGTGCAGCGCCTTGTAAACCTGCATGCGCCTTTTAGCTTTGCCATTATCCCGTACCGCGATTACAGCAGTGATTCGCTGCATGTAATTAACGGCGGCGGGCAGGTTGCCATGCTGCATCTGCCGATGGAGCCGATGGACCCTTCTGCGATGAGCGAGGGCAAAAGCACGGTGCTGACCAGCATGGACGATAAACGCATTATGCAGCTGACGCGCGAAATGGTGGACAGCCTGCCGGGCATCAGCGGCGTAAACAACCACCAGGGCAGCAAAGCAACGAGCGACGAACGCACGATGCGCGCCGTTTTAAAGGAACTGAAACGCCAGGGGCTGTTTTTTGTAGACAGCAACACCTACGCCAAGTCGCTGGGCGATAAGCTGGCAGCAAACATGGGCGTGCCAACAGGGCGCAACAACATCTTTTTGGACAACAGCACAGATGAAGCCGAGATTATCAAAAAAATCTGGCAGGCGGCGGCTATTGCCGATAAATACGGCAGCGCCATTGCTATCTGCCATGCGCGCCCACATACCGTCAATGCCTGGGAGCAGGTTATCAGCGAGGTAAAGGCGTCGGGTCTGAAGCTGGTTCCTGTCACAGAAGTTTTACACTAATAACACTTACAGTATTTGAAAATTAATCTTTAAATTGTTATAATATTTTATAGGGCTTTGCCTTAAATGTTTTGTAATGTTTTGTTTTATTATGAAGGAGGACACAACCTATTATGAAAACAGCTTTTTTGATGACCGCACTGACCGTGCTTTTAGTGCTTGTCGGCGATTATTTCGGCGGCTTGCAGGGCATGGTAATTATGCTTACGTTTTCTGTGGTCATGAACTTTTTTGCTTACTGGAACAGCGATAAAATGGTGCTGAGGCATTACAATGCCCGCGAGGTTGATGCGCAGTCTGCACCGGCATTATATAAAATGGTGCAGGAGCTGGCACGCCGCGGCAATTTGCCGATGCCGAAGGTTTATATTATCGACAGCCCGGTGCCGAATGCTTTTGCAACCGGCCGTAACCCCGAGCACGCTGCCGTTGCCGTTACCACGGCGCTGTACGATGTGCTTGACAAACGCGAGATTGCAGGCGTTTTGGGCCATGAGCTGAGCCACGTTAAACACAATGACATTTTAATCAGCACCATTGCCGCAACTATGGCAGGCATTATTACCACCATAGCGCAGTGGGGCATGTTCCTTGGCGGCGGACACCAGGACGACGAGGGCAATAACGGCGGCAACTTTATTGTGACGCTGCTTGTTATGATTTTAGCCCCGATTGCCGCAGCGCTTATTCAGATGGCGGTATCCCGCTCGCGCGAATACCTGGCCGATGAAGGCGGCGGCGAACTGAGCGGCGACCCGGACGCACTGGCTGACGCGCTTTTGAAGATTGACGCTTACGCACAGCGCCGCACGATGCCCGGCGCAACTGCCGCAACGGCGCACATGTTCATCATCTGCCCGTTTAGTGCGCGCAATATGCAGCAGATGTTCAGCACGCACCCCAGCACGGAAGAGCGTGTAGCACGCCTGCGTGAACAGGCAGCCGAAATGAGAAAACACGGAGGTCGCAACTGAAAATGGATAAAAAAACCAAGCTGGAATGGCTGAGAAGATATTCCGAAACCAATGCAGTTTCGGGTTTTGAAGCACCGATGAAGGAGCTTTTGCAGGAGCGCCTGGCCGGTAAAGCCGAAGTAAGCTATGATAAACTGGGCAGCGTGGTATTTACCAGCGCCGCCGAAGAAGAAGGCGCGCCCAAAATCATGCTGGCAAGCCACATGGACGAAATCGGCTTTATGGTTAAGCATATTACCAAAGAAGGATTTTTGAAATTTGTCTGCCTTGGCGGCTGGTGGGAGCAGGTTATGCTTGGCCAGCGTGTTACCATACACGGCGCTAAAGGCGACCTTGTGGGCGTTATCGGCAGTAAGCCGCCCCACATTTTAACGCCGGAAGAACGCACCAAGGTAGTGCAGAAACGCGACATGTATATTGATATCGGCGCTGCCGATGAAAAAGAAGCGCGCAAACTGGGCGTTTTTGAAGGCTGCCCGGTTACGCCTTATGCACAGATGGCAGTTATGGCTGACAGCAAAACCTTACTTGGCAAAGCCTGGGATAACCGTATCGGCTGCGCTGTTATGGCTGATGTTATGGATAACCTTGCCGCTAAAAAACACCCCAACACCGTTTATGGCGTGGCTACCGTGCAGGAGGAAGTTGGCCTGCGCGGCGCACAGACTAGCGTTAATTTGCTGAAACCTGATGTTGCTTTTGTTATTGATACCTGCGTGGCAGGCGGCACACCCGGCGTTGCAGACGACGTTGCACCGGCCAAAATCGGCGGCGGCATTGCCATTACCATTTTTGATGCGGGCATGATTCCTAACACCGCTTTGCGCGATTTTGCAGCTAAGGTTGCCAAGGATTTGAAAATCCCGACGCAAATCAGCATCTCTGAAGGCGGCGCTACTGACGGCGGACGCATCCATCTGCACGGCGACGGCGTACTGACGCTTACTTTCAGTATCCCGACGCGCTATATCCACAGCCATCAGTCCATCATCCACCTGGATGATTATGAAGGCGCGGTTGAGCTTATCACCGCAATGGTTGAAAAGCTGGACAGCAAAAAGTACCAGCAGCTTTTAAAGGGCTAAAATCGTTTAACGATTTAGTATAAAATTAAAACAAAGAAGAATAGGAGCGATTTTTAATGCAGCAGACACTCGTACTTGTAAAACCTGACGGAGTAAGAAAAAATCTTATCGGTGAAATTATTTCCCGTTTTGAACGCCGCGGCCTGAAAGTTTCCGCACTGAAACTTGTTAAAATGACCGAAGCACAGGCTAAATTCCATTATGCAGAACATGAAGGCAAACCCTTCTTCGGCGAACTGGTTGATTTCATCACCTCCGGCCCGGTTGCAGCTATGGTAATTTCCGGTGAAAACGCTATTAAAGCAGTACGCGGCCTGATGGGCGCAACCAACCCGCTGGAATCCGTTCCGGGCTCCATCCGCGGCGATTTTGCACTGTCCATCGGTGAAAACATTGTTCACGGCAGCGACAGCGAAGAATCCGCAGCACGCGAAATTAACAACTTCTTCAAACCTGAAGAAATTTATTGATTTGAACGGCGTTTGTTCCGAAAGGATGGTGGCAGCATGACAAAAGCAGCGGTTTATACAAGAACAGGCGATAAAGGCACTACGGGCCTTTACACGGGCGAGCGCGTAAGTAAGCACAGCCTGCGCGTTGAGGCTTACGGCACGGTGGACGAGATTACTTCGGCGCTGGGGCTGGCGCGTGCAACAGTTACAAGGCAGGACGTAAAGGGGACTATTTTAAAAGTCCAGCAGCTTTTAATGTCGCTGATGGCCGATATTGCAAGCATGAATCTGCCTGAACCGTACATTAAAGAGGAACACGTTAAAATGCTGGAAAGCACAATTGATAAATATGACGCAATGCTTGAGCCGCTGGGCCATTTCATTATCCCCGGCGACACGCTTGGCGCTGCGGCGCTTGATATTGCCCGCACTACTACCCGCAGGGCAGAACGCTGTGCGCTGCGTCTGGCTGAAGAAGAGCCGGTCAACCAGCAGGCACTTATTGCACTGAACCGTTTATCCGATTTATGCTTTATCCTGGCAAGGGTAGAAGCCGAGGTAGGCAACAAATAATAATTTACTTTTACAGGCAGGCCGCCGCTTATACGGCGGCTTTGCTATTTGGGAGCAAGAATGAAAAACTGGAAAATAATTCTGGCGATTTTAACTGCTAATGTTGTTTTTATGTCGGCAAGCTATACTATGCTGATACCTTTTTTGCCGATGTACCTTATCCGCGAACTGGGCGTGCCGCAGAGCGACGTAAAAATGTGGTCCGGCGTGGTATTTTCGGTTACGTTTTTAATCGGCGGCATCATGGCGCCTATCTGGGGCAAAATGGCCGATAAGCACGGCAAAAAGCCGATGGCTATCCGCAGCGGCTTGGGGCTGGCGCTTTCGTACCTTTTGGGCGGCCTTGTTACAAGCCCGGAGCAGATGGTTGGCGTGCGTATTCTGCAGGGCTTTGCGGCCGGTTTGTGGTCGGTGTGCCTTGCGATTGCTACGTCGTCGGTACCTGTTGGCAAGCTTGGTATGAGCCTTGGTATATTACAGTCCGGCTTAACGGCCGGTAACGTTATCGGCCCGCTGATTGGCGGCGCGCTGGCGTCGATGTTCGGCATGCGCACTTCGTTTTACCTGGGCGGCGCTGTGCTGTTTATGATTACACTGGTCTTTTGGTTCTACATTCCGGAGCCGCCCGGCAGCACTGCCGCTAAGGACGACGTGGACAAAGAGCCTGCAACCGCGCTTTTAAAAAATGCCCCGATACGCGAAGCGCTTATCTGCTCGGGCATTGTGCAGATGGTAATACTTCTGATTCAGCCGATTATCAGCCTGTATGTTGAAGAAC
Source organism: Phascolarctobacterium sp. (assembly GCA_003150755.1). Classification (GTDB taxonomy): domain Bacteria; phylum Bacillota; class Negativicutes; order Acidaminococcales; family Acidaminococcaceae; genus Fusicatenibacter_A. Next base: position 136,858 of record QAMT01000004.1, read on the forward strand.
TTTACGACGGTACGGACAATATTATTTTTATTGCCGGGCTGGTGTTCTCGCTGGTGGGCATTGCCAGTGCCATGACAGCGCCGTTCTGGGGACGCTTCGGGCAGAACAGGGGCTTTTACCTGTCGCTGTCGTTATCAAGCGTCGGTGCGGGCATTGTAATGATTTTGCAGTCGGTTCCGGATTCTCTGATGCTGTTTGCGGTGCTTAATTTTACGGTGGGGCTGTTCTTTGCAGGCATCCATCCTTCGATAAGCGCCATTTTGGCCAACAAAACGGAGCGCACGCACCGCGGGCGCGTATTCGGCATGCTGTTTTCGGCGCAGCAGTTCGGCTCGATGATTGGCCCGCTGGTCGGCGGTGCGATTGCTACTTTTTTGCCGCTGAACATTCTTTTTATTATCGGCGGGTGCGTGCTGCTGATTATAGCCGCAGTTATCTATAAACGCCACCGCGGCGAAGCAGTTGTAATGTAAAAAATAAGAGCTGTACCGATGGGATGAATCCTGCCGGTGCAGCTTTTATTTTATGTAAAATTCAAAAAATTTTGCAGAAAATACAGCAATTTTGTAAAAAATGTATTATAATTATAGAGATTTAATTAAAACGGCCTGAATCAGGCTCAAAGTCAGGAAGGTTTTAACGCCAATGAGAACGACGTATTTAAAAATATACCAGGACGCTTTAAGGCATAATCTGCGCGCTGTGCGCCAGTTGGTGCCGCAAAAGACGGAAACTGTTGCCATTGTAAAGGCCAACGCCTATGGCTATGGTGCTGTGCAGGTTGCGCGCCTGGCTGTTGAGGAAGGCTATGCGGCCATGGCCGTTGCCGTAACAAGCGAGGCGCAGGAGCTGCGCGCTGCCGGGATTACCTGCCCGATTTACCTTTTGGGGCTTTTGATGCCGGACGAATTTGACGACGCCTTTGAGGCGGACTGCATTATCCCGGTCTGCGAATCCACAGATTTAGCGCTGCTTGATAAAAAAGCAGCCGAACTTGGCAAAACTGCCAACGTGATGATTGCCGTAGACAGCGGCATGAACCGCATCGGCGTCAAGACGGAAAACGGGCCTGCCTTTTTGCAGAGCCTTGAGCAGTACCCGCATTTATGCGTACACGGCTTTTTTACGCATTATGCCTGCGCCGACGGCGAAAGCCACGCGCACGTAAAACGCCAGATGGGGCTTTTTGCCAATATGGTTGCCAAAATCCCGAACCCAGAAAAATACATTTTTACGGCTGCCAACAGCTCAACAACGCTGTACTTTCCGGAGTCGTACTATAACGCTGTGCGCCCGGGTCAGATTATTTATGGCTATATGCCGGAGGGCCACGCCGAAACGCGCGAACAGGCTGCAAAGCTGCCGCATTTTGAAAGCTGCCTGGGGCTGTTCAGCCGCGTGGTGCATGTACACCGCGTAAAAGCAGGCGATACCGTCGGCTATGGCGCAACCTACAAATGCGCCGAAGATATGTGGATTGGCACGGTGCCCATCGGTTATGCGGACGGCTATCCGCGCTGCCTGTCCAACGTGGGCGAAGTGCTTATCGGCGGCAGGCGCTATAAAATTGCCGGACGTGTGTGCATGGACCAGATTATGATTGAGCTGGGGCACGAAACAGATGTTAAAATTGGCGATGAAGTTGTGCTTATCGGCAAGCAGGGCAGCGAAGAAATTACCGTTGATGAAATCGCCAAACTTTCCGGCACGCATCCCAACGAAATTTCCTGCCTGTTCAGCCCGCGTATACCGCGCATTTACTGCAATAAATATTAAAACGCAAAATAAAAAAGCATCTGCCTGGGGCAAAACGCCTTGGGCGGATGCTTAATTTTTTGTGCTTACATTACCGGAGTATCGGTTATAGGGGTATCGGTTGCGCCGGGCTGTTCAAAAATGAAAGCCGGGGAAGGATAATAGAACTGGCAGTGTGCAAAAGCTACTGTTTCGGTAGAGAAACGTTTTAAAAGCGCGTAGGAAACACGTTCTTCAAAGTCGATGAGGTTGTCTTTGTTGATGTCGGCGTCATCGACGATAACAAGCAGAAACGGGCTTACTTCCGGAGCGTCGGCAGGCACCAGGCTTCTGTCAACCGGCAGGCAGGGCATAATGCGCAGCTTGCCGATAACGTCCTTGTTATCGTTTAAAACCTGCGCTGCATAAATGTTTTCAAACAGCGTTTTGGCAAGTCTGAGAGTATAAGCATTGTTGTTTACCATTTATAACACATCCTTTAATCAATAAGTTTGTAATGCTTACAATTTTTTCTTTAATAATGATAACATAGTTACAGTTTTTTTGCAAAACTTTGCATAATGCCTGGTTTATTAAAGAATATTAAAAAAGTATACGTGTATACAACGGTAAATTGTTAAAAATAAATACAAGTTTGCAGGAAATTGTGAAAAAACAGCGAAATATACACCATAATCATGTGACGTAATACCTGTTTACTTTTGAGAAGGATATTCGTTCACTAATTTACAGGGGGGAAAACTATGAAAAAACTACTTGCCTTTCTAATGTCGATGATGTTATTTGCTGTGCTTGTGTCAGGCTGCGGCGGCAGTGAAGACAACGCTGGAGGAAAAGCTCCGGCACAGAAATTCATCAACATCGCTACCGGTGGTACTGCCGGCACTTATTATCCGCTCGGCGGCGCTATCGCGGATATCCTTAACAAAAATATCCCGGGCTGCAATGCTTCTGCCCAGGCAACTGGCGCATCCATTGCCAACATCAATATGCTGCAGCAGGGACAGGTTGACATCGCATTTATTCAGAACGACAACGCTTATTATGCAGTAAACGGAACAGAAATGTTCAAAGACAAAAAAGTTACCAACCTTTACGGCCTGGCAACCCTTTATCCTGAAACCGTTCAGATTGTAACCCTTGCCGAAACCGGCATTACCGACCTTTCCCAGGTTAAAGGCAAACGCGTTGCAGTAGGCGCACCGGGTTCCGGCACCGAAGCTAACGCCCGCCAGATTCTTACCGAATATGGCATTACCTATGACGATATCAATGTTCAGTATCTTTCCTTCGCTGAAGCTTCCAGCGCACTGAAAGACGGCAACGTTGACGTTGCATTTGTAACTGCCGGCCATCCGACCGCAGCTATTCAGGATATTGCAACTCAGAACGATGTAGTTCTGCTGCCGGTTGCTCCGGATAAAGCTGACGCTTTGATTGCAAAATATCCGTTCTACACCAAAGTAAATATTGCTGCCAATACCTATAACAAACAGGCTGCTGACTGCTCCGCAGTTGCAGTACGCTGCATGCTTGCTGTTACCGACAAAATGGATGCAGATACCGGTTATGCTGTAACCAAAGCTATCTACACCAACCTCGACCGTCTGAAAGCAGCTCATTCCGCAGCTAACGTAATTACTAAAGAAAGCGCTATGGACGGCATGTCCATTCCTGTTAACGCAGGCGCTGAAAAATTCTTTAAAGAAAAATAATGTGGTTTAAAGAGACGCCCCGGTCACCGTTTGTGCTCGGTAACCGGGGTGTATCTAAATTATATACGGTTTTTATCGGCGGTATTCTTGTCATCGCGCTGGGCGCATTTTACTGGTACGCCACGCAGCTTGTGGTGGCGCTTTTGCCGGAGCGCGGCGCAAAACAGTGCTTTGCCGTGCAGCCCGGCGGAAAGTGGCAGATGGAGTTTAAACACTCTTACGAGCTTACGCTGTGGCGTGATTATTTTACGGTCAACGGCACGGATGACATGGTGCTGACGCATACGATATACCAGTCGCAGGGGTGCGGTTTTCCGTTTTCTGCGTCAGAGGGCAAGTTTGAAGCGCTGCCTGACGGGCATTTTAAATTAACCCTTAACCGGCCTTATAAAGTAATAAATATGCGGCCCGCAGTGCAGGCAAGCCCAAAAATACTGCACGATGGAACGGTATATGATTTGTGTGAGCTGTTTGGGCACGGAACGCTGCTTACCATTAAAGCAGAGCCGCGTTACCGGTATTGGCTGGAGTAATTTAATTTTTATATTGCGAGGTGGAATCTATGGATTTAAAGCACGAAGTTATGGACGAAATCGAAAAAGCCCAGCTATCGGCTGAAGAAATTCTGAGAAAATATGATAAAGAATCCGATAAAAGGGAACTGACAGGTTTTTGGAATACCGTTATCAATGCAATCTGTATTGTTTTCTGTATTTTCCAGGTTTATACAGCGGCCTTCGGTATTCTGGACGCTCAGCTGCAAAGGGCTGTGCATCTGGCTTTTGGCTTTGCGCTGGTATTTTTGCTTTATCCTATGCGCCAGTCCTGGTCGCGTAAAGAGATGAATCTGATTGACGTTGGTTTTGCCATTGTGGGCGTAGCCGTGTCAATGTACATTGTAGTCTTCTACCACGATTTGGTACTGCGTGCCGGTATGAACAACGAAACGGACTATATCATAGCCCTTATCGGTACGCTTTTAGTAATTGAAGGCGCACGCCGCGTTGTAGGCTGGCCGATGATTACCATTGCCATCCTGTTCATTCTGTACGGCCTGTTCGGGCGTATGCTTCCGGGCATTATCGCTCACCGCGGACTGGGCCTGCACGAACTTGTAAACTATCTGTATTACACCACCGAGGGTATTTTCGGTACTCCGATGGGCGTATCTTCAACTTTTATTTATCTGTTTATTTTGTTCGGCGCTTATCTGGAAACCACCGGCCTTGGCAAATTCTTTATTGATATTTCCAACGCGATTGCCGGTTGGGCATCCGGCGGCCCGGCAAAGGTAGCCGTTATCTCCAGTGCTTTGGAAGGCACGGTATCCGGCAGCTCTGTTGCTAACGTAGTAGGCAGCGGCTCGTTCACCATTCCGATGATGAAAAAACTGGGCTACGGCAAAGATTTTGCAGGCGCAGTTGAAGCGGCGGCTTCTACCGGCGGCCAGCTGATGCCTCCTGTAATGGGCGCGGCAGCCTTTTTGATGGCAGAATTTGTAGGCGTTCCTTATATGGAAGTTGTTAAAGCGGGCGTTATCCCGGCTATCCTGTACTTTACCGGCATTTGGCTGGGCGTACATTTTGAAGCCAAAAAGCTTGGCCTGAAAGGCATGAGCCGCGACGAAATGCCGAGTTACAGCTCCATCTTTCTTGAAAGAGGTCATTTGATAATTCCTCTTATTGCTATTATTTACTTCCTTACCAGCGGTTATACCCCGATGCGTGCGGCTCTGGTCGGCATTGTTATGGCGATTGCCAGCTCCTGCCTGCGCAAATCTACCCGCATTACCTTTAAGGATTTTGTAAACGGCATGATTAACGGTTCCAAAGGCATCCTCGGCGTATTGATTGCCTGCGCTACCGCGGGTATTATCATCGGCGTTGTTACCAAAACCGGTGTTGGCCTTAAAATGGCAACTGCACTGCTCGACCTGGCAGGCGGGCATCTGATGCCGGCAATGGTATTTACCATGCTGACTTCCCTTATCCTTGGCATGGGCGTACCGACAACCGCTAACTATGTAATTACCTCTACCATTGCTGCACCGGCCCTTATCCAGATGGATGTGCCTGTGCTTGCAGCGCATATGTTCGTATTCTATTTCGGCATTGTAGCCGATATTACACCTCCGGTTGCGCTGGCAGCTTATGCCGGTTCCGGTATTTCCGGCGGCGACCCGCTGCGTACCGGCATCAACGCTTCCAAACTGGCGATTGCGGCTTTCATCATTCCGTACATTTTTGTACTTTCGCCTGAAATCCTGATGATTAACGCAACACCGTTCGGCGTAATCTTCTCCTGCTGCACGGCTATCCTCGGTATGGTTGGCGTAGCGGCAGCCATGGGCGGTTACTTTACCCGCCACCTGAATATGCTGCAGCGCGTATTGTTCTTCGTCGGCGGCCTCGGCCTTATCGACCCGGGCCTGTACACTGACGTTGCAGGCGTTGTTTTAATGGTTATCGGCTATCTGTGGAGCCGCAACAACAAAAAATAACTATATAACTTTTTAAAACTTAAGCCCGTCATTATTATGGCGGGCTTTTGTAAAATATTTTAACCGTTTGTTAAAAGCACTTGAATATCGCGTATAAATGTGATATAGTATACACTATATTAAAGGTGTAACAACCTTTAGAGTATAACACAAAAGGAGTAACGGACATGAATAAGGAAAAAGAATTTCTTCTCTGGTTCGAGCAAATGGAAAGAGGCGACGTTGCCATCGTTGGCGGCAAATCCTCATCTCTTGGTGAAATGACTTCTAAAACTGATGTGCCTGTACCGTATGGTTTTGCAACTACTGCCTATGCTTATAGATACTTTATTGAAAAAAGCGGCCTGAAAGAAAAAATGCAGGCTATCCTGGCAGACCTTACCGACGTTGAAAACAGCGCTCAGCTCCGTGATGTAAGCGCACGCCTGCGCGATGCAATCATGGCAGAGGAAATGCCTGAAGATTTAAAAGCTGCCATTGCCGCCGCTTATGAAGAACTTGGCAAAAAAGTGGGCGAGGCTGAACCTTATGTTGCAGTACGCAGCAGCGCAACTGCCGAAGACCTGCCGGACGCCAGCTTTGCAGGACAGCAGGATACTTACCTTAACGTAAAAGGTGCAGAAAACATTATCGCCAAAGTAAAGGAATGCTATGCTTCCTGCTTTACCGACCGTGCCGTTTACTACCGTGAAAAACAAGGCTTTGACCATATCGAAGTAGCGCTCAGCGCTGTTATCCAGATGATGGTATTCTCCAAAGCTGCCGGCGTTATGTTTACCGTAAACGTTGCTACCGGCGACGACAGCAACATCCTTATCGAAGCTGCTTTCGGCCTTGGCGAATATGTTGTACAGGGCACCGTTACCCCGGATAACTACACGGTATCCAAAGCCGAAAATAAAATTGTTGACCGCTGCGTAAACGAACAGGATGTTATGCTTGTCCGCAAAGAAGGCGGCGACTGCGAAGAACAGCCTGTACCGGAAGAAGAACGCAACGTACAGACCCTTACCGACGAGCAGATTTTAGAACTTGCCGGTTACGCTAAAAAAATTGAAGCACACTACGGCTGCTATATGGATATGGAATGGGGCATCGACGCACGCAATAACAAAATCTGGATTTTGCAAGCCCGCCCCGAAACCGTATGGAGCCGCCGCAATAAAGAGAAAAAACCGCAGGCCGAGGTTAAAGCAACCACTACCGACCGCAAAGTTATCGTTAAAGGCCTGCCTGCAAGCCCGGGCCTTGTATCCGGCCGCACGCACGTTATTCTCGATCCGTCCCATATCGACGAGTTTAAAGAAGGCGAAATCCTTGTAACCGAAATGACCGCTCCTGACTGGGTACCGGCCATGAAGAAAGCCAAAGCTATCGTTACCGACAGCGGCGGAATGACCTGCCATGCTTCCATTGTAAGCCGTGAGCTTGGCATTCCGTGTATCGTAGGCACCAAGAGCCGCGGCGAAGCTGCAACCACCACCGTGCCCAACGGCATTGATGTAACCGTTGACGCAACCCACGGCGTTGTATATGAAGGCATCCTTGAAGAAAAGAAACCGGAAGCACAGGCACAGGCTGCTGCACCGGTTGCTGAATACTTCCCGCCGACCGGCACTAAGATTTACATGAACCTGGGTGACCCGGACCTGGCAGAAAAATATTCTGCACTGCCCTGCGACGGCATCGGCCTGATGCGCGAAGAATTTATCTGGACCACTTATATCCACGAGCATCCGCTGTATCTTATCAAAACCGGCCATCCGGAAAAAGTTGTTGACCAACTTGCCGAAGGCATCCGCCAGGTTTGCCAGGCAATGGCTCCGCGTCCGGTAACCCTGCGCTTCAGCGATTTTAAATCCAGCGAATACCGCGACCTTAAAGGCGGCGACGAATTTGAGCCGTATGAACCTTCCGCACTGCTTGGCTGGCGCGGCGCTTCCCGCTACTATGACCCGAAATACGTAGAAGCATTTAAACTGGAATGCCGTGCAGTACGAAAAGTACGCGAAGAATTCGGCCTTAAAAACCTTAACGTAATGATTCCGTTCTGCCGCAATGTTGAAGAAGCCGAAAAAGTAACTGCTATTATGGCAGGCGAAGGCCTTGCGCGCAGCAAAGACTTTAAAGTATGGCTGATGGCTGAAATTCCTTCCAACATCATTCTGGCAGACCAGTTCAACAAATTTGTTGACGGTTATTCCATCGGCTCCAACGACCTGACCATGCTGATTTTGGGCTGCGACCGCGACAACGACACCGTATCCCACATCTATGATGAACGCAATCTGGCAGTACGCCGTGCAATCCGCCACCTTATCGAAGTTGCGCATAAAGACGGCAAGACCGTATCTATCTGCGGCCAGGCGCCGAGCGTATATCCGGAGTTCTGCGAATTCCTCATCAAGAGCGGCATCGACAGCATGTCCGTAAACCCGGATACCGTTAAATTTACCAAAAAACTGGCAGCGCAGATTGAACAGCGCATCATGCTGGACGCACTTACCGGCAAAGGCCGCGCCGAAACCGAAGACCTGGCCTGGTAATTGGCTGCTAAGCATAAGTGAATAAAGTTTGATAAACACTAACAATAAACCCGGAATTGCTTTGGCAGTTCCGGGTTTTGGTATAAAGAATTGGTTACACAATGGCAGTTTTTGTATTTTACATAACTTCTTAAAAGTATTGCACAATTTTTTGCGCAATACTTTTTGTTTTTGCAGGTATTTTGGTTAGTTTAGGCGAATTATACTAATTTATAGGGTTATTGAAATTTTTTATGGGAGATGATGTTATGCCATATTTGTTTTTTACTTTGGTAATCAGTATTGTGGTTGCCGTTTTTGCTGTGCAAAACGCTGCTGATGTTACCGTAGGCTTTTTGATGTGGACGTATCAGACAAGCCTGGTAGTGGTTATTTTGGGGGCAGCGCTTTTGGGTGCAACGGCAATGGGCTTTTTTACGCTGATGCTGAAAGCAAAGCATTATTTGTATGACAAAAGCCTTAAATTTGAGATTGACCAGCTGAAAAAAGAAAATGCCAAATTAAAAGAAGAAAAACAGATGCTGATGCACAATCAGCGCAATGATGCTTTAAATAATCCAACGGAAGAAACTAAAGCTTAATGAAAAAACATAAGATTTGGCAGTTTAACGAATTTAATAAAGAAAAAGCCGGGCAGCTTGGGGTAGAGACCGGTGTTTCCCCTTTAGTAGCGGGCATTTTGCTGAACCGCGGCATTACGGACGCTGCCGCGGCGCGCGAATTTTTGTACGGCAGTGATGAGCCTTTTCACGACCCGTTTTTAATGAAGGATATGGAAAAATCGGTGCAGCGTATCTGGCAGGCTATCGACGGCAAAGAGCGCATTACCGTTTACGGAGATTACGATGTGGACGGCATCAGCGCCAGCTCGCTTTTATATTTGTTTTTAAAGGATTGCGGGGCGGATGTCAACACCTATATACCGGAGCGCAAAAGCGAGGGTTATGGGCTTAATATTGAAGCGCTGAACAGCCTGCACACTGCGGGCACGACGCTTATAGTTACGGTAGACTGCGGCATCAGCGCAGTGAAGGAGATTGCCGGTGCGCCGCCGGGGCTTGATATCGTAGTTACTGACCACCATACGCCGCCGGAGGTTCTGCCCAAGGCTTATGCGCTGGTGAACCCGCATCAGAAGGACTGCAATTATCCGTTTGAGCATTTAAGCGGTGTCGGTGTGGCCTTTAAGCTGTGCCAGGCGCTTTATAAATACCGCCATGCGGATGAGCCTTTGTGGGACAAAAATACGGAGTTTGTCGCTTTGGGCACGGTGGCGGATATTGTGCCGCTATGGGGCGAAAACCGCGCGCTGGTAAAAATGGGCTTAAAGAAGATGGAAACGACGCAGAACATCGGCCTGAAGGCCTTGATGGAAAAAAGCCGCTGCCCGGAAAAGGACATAACTTCTGAAAACATTGGCTTTATTCTGGCACCGCGGCTGAACGCAGTCGGACGTTTGGAGCATGCACAGCTGGCGGTGGAGCTTTTAACTGCGCAGGACAAAGCGCGCGCAGCTGAAATTGCCGAAGCGCTGAACGAAGAAAATGCGCTGCGCCAGAAAATAAGCCGCGATATATTTTTGGAAGCGGAAGCCATGCTGGCTAAGCAGGAGCATATCAGCACGGCGATTGTGCTGGCTAAAGAAGGCTGGCACGCTGGCGTTATCGGCATTGTGGCTTCGCGCCTGGTGGATAAATACCATTTGCCTGCGATACTTATCAGCATCGACGGCGATGTCGCTAAGGGCAGCTGCCGCAGCATTCCGCGCCTTGATTTGTATAAAGCCATTGATGCCAACCGCGAACTTTTAGTGCAGTTCGGCGGGCATCATCAGGCGGCGGGGCTGACGATAAAAACAGCCAACATAGCAGAGTTTAAACGCCGCTTTACGCAGACAGTTGCAGACACCTTAAAGCCGGAGGATTATCTGCCGGTGCTGAACGTGGATATGCTGGTTGATAAAAACTATGTTTTGGATATACCGCTTTTAAACGAGCTGAAGCTGCTTGAGCCTTACGGCAGCAGCAATCCGGCGCCGCTGTTTGCTTTTAAGGGCGCAGCAGTGCGTTATGCCAAAATTTTCGGTGCGGAAAACACGCACCTGCGTTTCAGCGCTCTTTACGGCGGGCAGGCTTACCAGTGCCTGATGTGGGGCGGTGCGGAAAATTATCCCTGCATGTATAACGGCGCGGAAGCCGACCTGGTGTTTATGCCAAAAATTAACGTATGGCAGGACCGCGAAAGCGTAAATTTGCAGGTGGTTGATTTTGCGCAGAAGCTGACGGTGTATGATTACCGCCGCGAAGCTCTTGACAAGGCGGCCTTTTTAAAAGGCCTTATGCAGACGGAAAACGATATTTTGGTGTATGTTAATAATAAACAGGCCTTTTTGGAAGCTGCTTTGTGCAGCGAAAACGCCGTGCGCGAATACGGCAGCACGGATAAGGCCGCAGCAATAGTATTTTATGACCTGCCGGAAACGGATGTTGCCGAAGCTGCCGCCGCTTTACTTGCGGATGGTATTGGTTGCACGCTGTTTCTGTTGTATAATAATAATGATTACGATAATGCGGTGGAGGCTTTGTTTAAACGCTTTCCCAACAGGCTGCATCTGGCGGAAGCCTATAAAAAAATGGCAGCCCGCCTGAAAACGCAGGTTGTGGAGGACGAAGCAGAGCTGATGGCCGCCTGCGGTATGCAGGAGGTTTACCTGACCGTGTTTGAAGAACTTGATTTTATCAGCCGCAGCGGGGGTAAAGTAAGTATGCTGCCGGCTGTAAAGAAAAATAATCTGGAAAATTCTCCTGCTTTTAAACAGGCCGAAGAAACCGGCCGGAGGATTTACAGGCAGTACCGCGCCAATATGCTTGTTACGCCGCAGCAGATTGCCGGCGGGCGCGGAATTTGATTGGGTAAGGATGTGGTTTTATGCCGGAGATTCATGAAGTTACGGTAGACGGCTTCTTTGAAATGATAAAAAAATATCTGGATGAAAAGCAGGTGGCCTTCGTCCATAAGGCGTATGACGTTGCAGCCAAAGCGCACGCCAATCAGCGCCGTAAATCCGGTGAGCCGTATATAATCCATCCGCTGGGCGTGGCGACGATACTGGCGGATTTGCACATGGATGAAACTACTTTGGCAGCCGCCTTTTTGCACGATGTTGTTGAAGATACCGACGTTACCTTGCAGCAGCTTACGGAAATGTTCGGCGTTAAGGTGGCTGACCTTGTTGACGGTGTTACCAAATTGGGTAAAATCGAATACATCAGCAAGGAAGACCAGCAGATTGAAAATTACCGCAAAATGTTTTTGGCTATGGCCAAGGACATCCGCGTTATTATGATTAAGCTGGCCGACCGCCTGCACAACATGCGCACCATGAAATACATGCCGGTGCACAAACAGCATTCCATCTCGCGCGAAACGATGGAGGTTTATGCGCCGCTGGCTCACCGCCTTGGTATTTATACCATTAAATGGGAGCTGGAGGATTTGGCCTTCCGTTATATGGAGCCGGAGATTTACTATAACCTGGTAGAGCAGGTTAAGGTAAAACGCCGCGAGAGGGAAGCCATGATTCACGAGGCAATGGCGGAAATCAAGCAGCATCTGGACGAGCAGCACATTGAATGCGAAATTCAGGGCCGCCCGAAGAATTTTTACAGCATTTACAAAAAAATGCAGCGTGACCATAAAGAATTAAGCGAAATTTACGACCTTCTGGCAATCCGTGTGCTGGTAAACAGCGTTGCGGACTGCTACGGCACATTGGGCGTTGTACACAGCCTGTGGCGTCCTATACCGGGCCGCGTAAAGGATTATATCGCCGTGCCGAAATCCAATATGTACCAGTCGCTGCATACTACTGTTGTTTACCACAACGGCCAGCCTCTGGAAATTCAGATACGTACATTTGAAATGCACCGCATTTCCGAATACGGTATCGCTGCACACTGGCGCTATAAAGAAAGCGGCGGCAAGAGCAATATGCCGTCCGGCGGCGATAAGGACTTTGAAGCTAAGCTCTCCTGGCTGCGCCAGCTTTTGGAATGGCACAAGGATATGAGCGATTCGCGCGATTTTGTGAACACCGTTAAAATGGACGTGTTCAGCGACGAAGTGTTTGTATTTACCCCGCGCGGCGACGTTATTGACCTGCCGGTTGGCTCTGTGCCGATTGACTTTGCGTACCGTATTCATACGGATGTCGGCAACCGCTGCGTAGGTGCTAAGGTTAACGGGCGTATTGTGCCGCTTGATTACAAGCTGAGCAACGGCGATATCGTCGAGGTTATTACGTCCAAACAGGCCACGGGCCCGAGCCGCGACTGGATGAATATTGTCGGTTCTTCTGACACGCGCAACAAAATCCGTTCGTGGTTTAAAAAAGAGCGCCGCGAAGAAAACATCGTCAAAGGCCGCGAAATGCTTGAAAAAGAAACCAAGCGCCTTGGCTATGATATTAAGGTGCTGCTTAAAGCGGACAAGGTTAAGGCTGTTGCCACGGCAGTACGCCTGGATAGTGAAGATTCGCTGTACGCCAGCATCGGCTACGGCGGCATAACGCTTAACAATGTTATGAGCAGGCTGGTTGAGCTGTACAAAAAAGAACAGAAGCTCAATACCAACAAAGACCTGTCGCAGCTCTTGGCAGAACTTAAACCGCGCCGCAGCAAGGCTAAAAACAGCCACGGCATCCTTGTAAAAGGCGAGGAAGGCATTATGGTTAAGCTGGCGCGCTGCTGCAACCCGATTCCGGGCGACCCGGTTATCGGCTATATTACGCGCGGCAGCGGCATATCCGTTCACCGCAGGGATTGCCCCAATGTTTTGAGCAACAACCCGGCGGAGCAGAGCCGTTTGATTGATGTATCGTGGGATATTGCAACGGACTCTGTTTATAAAGTCAATATTCTTATCACTGCTGATAACCGTCCCGGCATGATGGCCGATATTATGCAGGTTACCAGCGAAGCCAAGCTGAATATCAATGCACTGAACTGCCGCACCGATAAAAATAAATTGGCTACTATTACAATGGGGCTGGATATCAGCAACCTGGAACAGCTTGATAATATTATGAATAAAATTAAACGCATGAAGGGCGTTTACAGCGTGGAACGCCTGGTTGCTTCAACCGTACACAGCCACGCCTGACAGGAGGAACTAAATGAAAATACTTGCTATGGAAGTTGGCGCTATTGCCACCAACTGCTATATTGTAATTAACGAAAAAACGCATCACGCCGTCGTTATCGACCCGGGCGGCAACGCTGACCGCATTATGGCGGCGTTGGAAAAAGAAAACGCCGTTGTAGACGCTATCTTTTTAACGCACGGCCACGGCGACCATATCATGGCGCTGGGCGACGTTAAAGCCCGTACAGGCGCGCCAATTTATATCAGCGAAGCTGACGCGCCGCTTTTAAACGACCCCAGCAAAAGCCTTGCTGCCTTTATGGGAGATAAGTATTCTCCGGCAACGGCCGATAAATTTTTTGCCGATGGCGACGAAGTGGAAGCTGCCGGCATAAAATTTAAAATTATGGCAACGCCGGGGCACACACCGGGCGGCGTTTGCATTATGACGGGCGACGTGGTGTTTTGCGGCGATACGGTTTTTGCCGAATCTATCGGCAGGACGGATTTTCCCGGCGGCTCGTACAAGCAGCTTTTACAGTCAATCAAGGATAAAATTTTGCCGCTTGACGACAACGTAAAGCTTTTGCCCGGCCACGGGCCATCTACCACGGTAGGATGGGAGAGACGCAGAAATCCGTTTCTGCAATGATTTATAACATTATATGATTAAAGATTTTAAAAGCTTACGAAACAGCACCGCTTTTAAAGTAACCGTAGCGGCGCTTATATCGTTTATTTTGTATCTGCTGGGCAATTTTTTGCTGCCGATACTGCTTGCCATAGGCCTGGCGTTTTTGCTGCACCCGGTTACCAAGCTGTTTGGCAAAATTACGCTGGGGCGCGGCACAATCCATCTGTCGCGCGTGGTAACAATTTTAATGGCTTTTGTAGCCTTTGGGCTGATTGTATTTTTTGCGGTAAGTTTTATTATTTTGCCGCTGTTCGGGCAGATTAACAACCTGGTCGGTAAAATACCGGATTACACCGTTAAAATGAACGCTGCCAGCTTCGACTGGCTGCTGGAGGACCCTTCCAATTACCCGAAGCTGCCGCATAATATCGAAAGCCTTTTTGATTACATTACCAGCTGGCTGATGGGTTTTGTAGCGGCGGTACTGCGTAATTTGCTCAAATCGACGCTGGATATTATTACCAACCTTGTCGGGCTGATTGTAGTGCCGTTTTTAGCATTTTACTTTTTGAAGGACTGGCGTGATTTGCGCAGCATGCTGATTAACTTTTTCAGCTATGATGCGCAGCCGCGTGTAGCGTATATTATTGATGAAATCGGCGTTACGCTGAGCAGCTACATTCAGGGGCTGGCGCGCCTGAGCCTGATTGCCGGTTTTTGCATTGCCGTAGGCACAACGCTTTTGGGTATTCATTACCCGCTGGTTTTTGGGCTGCTTGCCATCCTGGCGGAGATGGTGCCGGTGGTAGGGCCGCTTGTCGGCGCAGTGCCTGCTGTGTTTATTGCGTATTCGCAAAGCCCGCAGTCTGCATTTTATGTGGCGCTGTTTTACCTTGTGTTTTACCAGTTTGATGCCAATGTCCTGATGCCGCGAATTATCGGCAAAAAAATTGATTTGCATCCGGTAATTTTAATTTTAAGCCTGCTTATCGGTGCCAAGCTGTACGGCATTTTGGGCATGCTGTTTGCCGTGCCGGTGGCGGCTGTGTACCGCGTGCTTTACAAAGAACTGTGGCACAGCAGCGACGAAGTGGAGGAGGAGGCTACTCCCGCGCAGTTTGACGAGCGCCGGCAAAAATAAATTTACGGCTTTTACGGGCCGTATTTTTATTTTTTACTTTATTTTTACGCAGCAGCTTAAACTTTTTGCCGTTGGTGTTGAATAAACCGCTGTTTTTGTGGTACAATTACTAAGTATGTAAATTTACGAATGATAAAGCCGTAGAAGGCAGTGAGGAGGAATCAGCTTGCTTACTACTGCGCCAAGAGGCACAAAAGATATACTGCCGTCAGAGATTGAAAACTGGCGGTATGTAGAAGCAGCCATGCGCCGCATCTGTGCGCAATTTGGCTATAAAGAAATCCGCACGCCGGTGTTTGAGCATACCGAGCTTTTTAAGCGCGGCATTGGCGATACGACGGACGTTGTGGAAAAGGAAATGTATACCTTTGCCGACCGCGGCGGCAGAAGCATTACCCTGCGCCCGGAAAATACGGCGTCGGCAGTGCGCGCGTTCTGCGAGCATAAATTATATGCCGAGCCTGCACCGTGCAAACTTTATTACATCGGGCCGATGTTCAGGTACGACCGCCCGCAGGCCGGGCGTTACCGCCAGTTCCATCAGTTCGGCATCGAGGCTTTGGGCGTAGAAAGCCCTGCTATCGACGCAGAAGCAATTTTGCTTGCAGTTACCATTTTAAAAGAACTGGGACTGAAAGACCTGCATTTAAAAATCAATTCCGTGGGCTGCTCCAAATGCCGCCCGCAGCACAGACAGAAATTGCAGGATTACTTCCGCCCGCATCTGGACGGTATGTGCAGCGACTGCAAATCGCGCTTTGAGCGCAACCCGCTGAGGCTGCTGGACTGCAAAGTGCCGCACGACCACGAGCTGGCTACCGGTGCGCCGAGCCTGGAAGAATGCCTGTGCGAAGAATGCCGTACACATTTTGAAGGCGTTAAAAAGCTGCTGACGGCTGCCGGTGTTGATTTTGAGGTTGACAATACGCTGGTGCGCGGGCTTGATTATTACACCAAAACCGCGTTTGAAATCCAGTATGTGCCGCTGGGCGCGCAAAGCGCAGTTTGCGGCGGCGGGCGTTATGACGGGCTGGTTAAGGAAATCGGCGGCCAGGATGTTTCCGGTATCGGTTTTGCAATGGGTATGGAACGCATTTTGCTGGCGCTCGAAAGCCAGAACCTCTTGCCGGAGCATAAAGAAAGCATGGATGCCTTTATCGTCTGCCCCAACCAGGATAATTTTGAAGCTGCCTTTAAAACAGCCATCGCCGCAAGGCAGGCCGGTTTAAAAACCGAGTTTGACTTTTTGGGGCGCAGCATGAAAGCGCAGATGAAGCAGGCAGGCCGCCTGAACGCCAAGTTTGCCGTAATTTTTGGCGATGATGAACTGGCGCGCGGCGCTGTAACGCTGAAGAACATGGCAGAGAGCACGCAGAAAGAAATACCTGCTAATGATATAGTAACAATTTTACAAACAGAGGTGCAAAAGTATGAGTAATTTGAAACGCAATCATTATTGCGGAACGCTTGGCAAAGCCGACAACGAAAAAGAAGTTGTGCTTTGCGGCTGGGTTGCCAAAAGGCGCGACCACGGCGGACTGATTTTTGTTGACCTACGCGACCGCAGCGGCATTGTGCAGGTTGTGGTTGACCCCGACCACGCCGGCAAGGATTTTGCCACTGCCGAAGCTATCCGCAGCGAGTATGTTATTAAGGTGCATGGCGTTGTACGCCTGCGCAGCGATGAAACCATCAACCCCAACCTGGCAACCGGCGAGGTTGAAGTTGTAGCCAAAGAGCTTGATGTTTTAAACAGCGCCAAAACTCCGCCGTTTTACATTCAGGACGGCATCGACGTTGACGAAAACCTGCGCCTGAAATACCGTTATCTTGACCTGCGCCGCCCGGAAATGCAGCGCAACCTGATGCTGCGCCACAAAGTTACCAAACTGATGCGCGATTACATGGATAACCATGATTTCTGTGAAATTGAAACCCCGATGCTGACTAAGAGCACTCCGGAAGGCGCACGCGACTACCTTGTTCCGAGCCGTGTAAACCCCGGCAAGTTCTATGCTCTGCCGCAGTCACCGCAGATTTTTAAACAGCTTTTAATGGTTGCCGGTATGGAGCGTTACTTCCAGATTGTACGCTGCTTCCGCGATGAAGACCTGCGCGCCGACCGCCAGCCGGAATTTACCCAGCTTGACATTGAAATGAGCTTTGTTGATGCTGACGATATTATGGATATGACCGAAGGTTTAATCCGCCACGTATTTAAAGGCGCTCTTGGCGTTGACCTGCCGGAAAAATTCCAGCGTATGACCTGGGATGAAGCTATGGACAAATACGGCAGCGATAAGCCTGACCTGCGTTTCGGCATGGAACTTATCAATATGACCGAAGCCGTTAAAGGCAGCGAATTTAAAGTATTTAACGATATTATCAATAAAGGCGGCATTGTTAAAGCCATTAACGTTAAAGGCGATGCAGCTATTCCGCGCCGCGAACTTGACGGGCTGGTTGATTTTGTTGCCATTTACGGTGCCAAAGGCCTTGCCTGGATGCAGATTCAGCCGGACGGCAGCGTAAAATCCCCGATTGCCAAATTCTTCAGCGAAGAATACCTGGCTAATATTCTTAAAACTGCTGCGGCAGAACCGGGCGACCTGCTGCTGTTTGTTGCCGATAAACCTTCTGTTGTTGCTGCTGCACTTGGCGCACTGCGTATCGAAATGGCCAAACGCCGCGGCCTTATCGACGAAAACAAACTGGCCTTTACTTGGGTTGTTGACTTCCCGATGTTTGAATACAGCGAAGAAGAAAAACGCTATGTTGCAATGCACCATCCGTTCACCTCTCCGCGTGAAGAAGATATTCCGCTGCTTGCTACCGAGCCGGGCAAAGTATATGCCAAAGCCTATGACATGGTGCTTAACGGCACTGAAATCGGCGGCGGCTCTATCCGTATCCACAGACGCGAAGTACAGGACGCTGTATTCCATGCCATTGGCCTCAGCGAAGAACAGGCTGTTGAAAAATTCGGCTTTATGATGGGCGCGTTTGAATACGGTGCTCCCCCGCACGGAGGACTGGCCTTCGGCCTTGACCGCCTGGTAATGATTATGGCAAAACGCGATTCCATCCGCGATGTAATTGCCTTCCCGAAAACCCAGAGCGCTAACGATTTGATGTGCCAGGCTCCTAACGATGTTGAAGAAAAACAACTCCGCGAGCTGCATATCCGCACCGTGCTTGTAAAAAAATAATTTGGATTATAAAAAAACCGGTTGCTTCGGCAGCCGGTTTTTGCGTTACAGACGTTTTTAAGTTATAATTAGTTTAATTATTGAAGTTAAAGGAGAACACTATGATAAGCTGTGCATTGCTTTATAATTTTAACGGCAAGAAAGCCGAAATGACGAAAATGGTCTGCATGATGATGAATATCCGCTTTAAAAGCGTGGGGCAGGAGGATTACCACCAGCCGCTGGGTGCGCTTTTGGGCGTGGATGGCGTAGAGCTGAAACCCGCTAAAGATGATAACGAGCCTATGGCAGAAGAAATGCTTTTGCTGCACGGCTTTGGCGCGGATAAACTGCAAAAGTTTTTAACTGCATTGCAGCGGGTCGGTGTGGGACGCATTGACCTGAAAGCCATGCTGACCGAAAACAACCGCACCTGGAGTGGCCTTGACCTTTACGAAGAACTTTGCAAAGAGCGCGAAGCCTTTAAAAAATTGGAAGAAGAAAAGCGCAGGCAAAAGCAGCAGGCTGGCGCAAACGCAGAAAAATAACCATCTCTAAAACAAAAATCCCTGAAGCAGTGAGCTTTCAGGGATTTATTTTATATGTAGGCAAAACAAAAAGTATTACACGCCAGTTCCGTCAAATTTGGGAATGAAATCTTCGCAGGCAGATTCGTCCTCCTGCACAAAGCCGTCCTCGATACCGCTGTCAAACAGGTATTTTTCAACTTCGGCATATTCCTCATCCGTAACGCGGCGGTTGATTTCGGGGTAATCGGCGGCACGCCCGCAGGGAACATACTGGTGCATCAGGCTGAACATAACTTCGCCCGGTTTAAAGTTTTTTGCAACCCAGTCGATAACGCCTTTGGTGTTCTGGACCATGCCCGGCATTAACAGGTGGCGGATGATAACGCCGCTTTGCATAATGCCGTTACCGTCAAGTTTATAAGGCCCGACCTGTTTGAACATTTCTTTAATGGCATCTGTGGCGATGCGGAAATAACTGGGCGCATTGCTGTATTTAATGGCGGCAAGGTCGTCGCTGTATTTTAAATCCGGCAGCCATATCTGCACTTTGCCTTTTAATTTGCGCAGCGTGTCCAGTGTTTCAAAGCCGCTGGTATTATAAACAACCGGTACAGGCAGGGGCTCTTTAAGGCTTTCTAAAATGGCGTGCGTAAAATGGGTAGGAGTTACAAGGTTTATATTATTTGCGCCCTGCGCGATAAGTTCAAAATAAATTTCGCGCAGGCGTTGGACGGTAATTTCCTTACCTTTATTAAGGCTGCTGATTTCGTAGTTCTGGCAGAAAACGCAGTGCAGGTTGCAGCCGCTGAAAAACACGGTACCGCTGCCTTTTTCGCCGCTGATGCAGGGCTCTTCCCAAAAATGCAGGGCGGCGCGGGCTACAATGGGTTTAATGCCGCAATGGCACGAGCCGAAGATACCTTCCGCGTGCATATCGGCAGGGCGGTCAACGCCGCAGCGGTGCGGGCAAACATAACATTCCATAACTAACACTTCCTTTTAATTGCTGCTTTATATATTGTAACATAATTTGACAAACACCACCTACAAATATATAATTTAACTATAAAGGCCATATAACTGACGGAAGTGGGATAACCACATGGAGTATGGCCGGATTAACGCCGACCGTCTGGGCAGATTTTACCCGGAAAGTGCCGGCATTTTTAATTTACAGGGAGGAATTAACGTGAAGGAACTGCAATTAAAGTATGGCTGCAACCCTAACCAGAAACAGGCACGTATTTACATGAAGGACGGCGAACTTCCTATCGAAGTTTTAAACGGCCGACCCGGATATATTAACTTTTTGGACGCATTCAACAGCTGGCAGCTTGTTAAAGAGCTGAAAGAAGCAACCGGCCTGCCCGCCGCTGCTTCCTTCAAACATGTAAGCCCCGCAGGCGCAGCAGTTGGCCTGCCTTTAAGCGATACCCTCAAAAAAATTTATTATGTAGATGACCTTGAACTCAGCCCGCTGGCTAACGCTTATGCACGCGCACGCGGCGCAGACAGGATGTCCAGCTATGGCGATTTTGTAGCACTCAGCGATGTGTGCGACCTGCAAACCGCCAAAATGCTGGCGCGCGAGGTTTCTGACGGCGTTATTGCACCCGGCTACACCGACGAAGCACTGGAAGTTTTGAAAGGCAAACGCAAAGGAACCTACAATATTATTAAAATCGACCCGGATTACAAACCGGAACTTTTGGAAACCAAGCAGGTTTTTGGCGTTACCTTTGAACAGGAGCGCAACGAAGCCAAAATTACGGCAAACCTTTTGGTAAACCGCCCGACCAAAAATAAAGAAATCCCCGAAAACGCTGTGCGCGACCTTCTGATTGCACTTATTACCTTAAAATACACGCAGTCCAACTCCGTATGCTATGTTAAAGACGGCCAGGCAATCGGCATCGGCGCAGGCCAGCAGTCCCGCGTGCATTGCACACGCCTTGCCGGCAATAAAGCCGATATCTGGTGGCTGCGCCAGAACCCGAAAGTTTTGGCACTGTCGTTTAAAGACAGCATCCGCCGCCCGGACCGCGACAACACCATCGACGTTTACATCTCCGACGATTATGAAGATGTGCTGGCAGACGGCGTTTGGGAAAACTTCTTTACCGAAAAACCGGAACCGCTGACCCGCGAGGAGAAAAAAGCCTGGGTTGCCCAGCTTAAAGGTGTATCGCTCGGCAGCGACGCATTCTTCCCGTTCGGCGACAATATCGAGCGTGCCCAGCGCAGCGGCGTTGAATATATTGCCCAGGCCGGCGGCAGCATCCGCGACGATAATGTTATCGAAACCTGCGACCGCTTCGGCATCGCCATGGCGTTTACCGGTCTGAGATTGTTCCATCACTGATAATCTTTTAGTAAAAATTTTGATAACTTTGTTAAAAGTTGTTGAGCAAAAAAGAATTTTGTGGTACAATACTGAAAGTGTAATGTCAAAAAAAGCCACAGCTTTTAACATAAGGAGGACAAAATGGAATTTGCTTTAACAGAAGAACAACTTGAACTGCAGGAGATGGTAAGGGAATTTGTTGCCAAAGAAATTACCCCTTATGCTGCAGAAATGGACAGAGAAAACCATGCCAGAGAAGGCCTGATGGAAAAAGCTGCCGACATGGGCCTTTTGAATGTCGTAGTTCCTGAGGAATACGGCGGAATGGGCCTTGACAGCGTAACTGTGGCCCTTATTTATGAAGAACTCGGCAAAGGCTGCGCAGGTGTTGCTACTTCTATCGCTGCAAATTCTCTTGCGTCCTATCCGATTTTGCTTGCCGGCACCGAAGAACAGAAAAAAGCACACTGCGACCTTCTTAACGAAGGCAAACTTGCTGCTTTTGCACTTACCGAACCTGGTGCAGGCTCTGATGCAGGCGCTGTTTCCACTTCCGCAGTAAAGGATAAGGAAGCAGGTACTTACACCCTTAACGGCGCTAAAGCATTCATCACCAATGGCGGCGTTGCAGATACTTACCTTGTGTTTGCAAACACCCGTAAAACCGGCGGTATCCGCGGCTTGACCGCGTTTATCGTACCGAAAGGCACTCCGGGATTTTCCGTTGGCAAAAAAGAAGACAAAATGGGCATCCGCCCGTCCAATACCTGCGAACTGATTCTGCAGGACGTTGTAATCCCTGAAGCTAACCGCGTAGGCCGCGAAGGCGAGGGCTTCCGCATTGCGATGAACACCCTTGATAACGCACGCCCGTTTGTAGGCGCTGTTTCCGTAGGCCTGGCACAGGCTGCACTTGACTGCGCAGTTAAATATTCTAAAGAAAGAAAACAGTTCGGCCAGCCGATTGCTTCTTTCCAGATGATTCAGAGCATGATTGCCGATATGGCAATGCGCGTTGAAGCTGCACGCCTTTTGGTTTACAAAGCCTGCTGGATGCGTGACCAGGGCATGGAATTCAGCAAAGAAGCTGCTATGGCAAAATGCTATGCAGCCGATACTGCTATGGAAGTAACCACCAACGCCGTACAGATTATGGGCGGTTATGGTTACAGCCGTGAATATCCGGTAGAAAAAATGATGCGCGACGCAAAAATTATGCAGATTTACGAAGGTACCAACCAGATTCAGCGCCTCGTTATCGCAAACAAAATCATATTCTAATTTTAAACTTACTGCCCGCTGCCGCTATGACAGCGGGCTTTTGTAATTTTATGCACGATTGAAAATAATTTAAAGGTAGTTTATAATAAGCATATATCTATAAATAAACAGCAAAGGTGAAACTATGTGGCTTTTTGTGCTGCCGCTTGCGGTAGTAATTATAGACCAGTTTTCCAAATACATAGTGGTGGAAAACATGGCGTTGGGCGAGAGCATTTCCATTATCGAAAATATTTTTCATTTAACGTATATTTTAAACCCCGGTGCGGCGTTTGGCATGTTTGCGCATAACCGCCTGTTTTTTATCGCCATTGCCGTGGCGGTTATCGGGCTTATTATCTGGGCGCGCAAGGAAATCCTTGCTTCGCCGCTGGAGGTTAAGGCAGGCGCAGGGCTCTTTTTAGGCGGCGCCATAGGCAACCTTATCGACCGGGCGCGGCAGGGCGTGGTAATTGATTTTTTTGATTTCCGCATCTGGCCGATTTTTAACATAGCAGATATTGCAATTTGTATTGGAGTTGGATTGATAATATGGAATTTACTGAAGACGGAATTGAAGCGGGCTTAGAAACGGTAACTGCCGGTGTGGACGACGCAGGCGCAAGGGCGGACGTGTTTTTGGCGGCTAAACTCGGCGTATCGCGCAGCAATATGCAAAAATTGCTGGAAGATGGCCGCGTAAAACGCGGCGAAAAAATGCTGAAAGCCAATTACAAAGTGCGCGCAGGCGATGTGATTACCGTCGATATTCCCGAACCGGAGCCGATTGAGGCCGTGCCGGAGAATATACCGCTTGACATAATTTATGAAGACGACGATGTTGTAGTGCTGAACAAGGCGCGCGGCATGGTTGTGCACCCTGCGCCGGGCAATTACACCGGCACGCTGGTCAATGCGCTTTTGTACCACTGCCGGAACCTTTCGGGCATTAACAGTGCTATCCGCCCGGGCATTGTACACCGCCTGGATAAGGACACCAGCGGCATTATGATTGTTGCCAAAAACGATGCGGCGCATATTTCGCTGTCGCAGCAGATACAGAGCAAAACCGCCGTGCGCACTTACCTTGCTGTGGTGCGCGGCAATATTAAAACCGACAGCGGCACGATTGAAACGCAGATTGCCCGCGACAAAAACGACCGTAAAAAAATGGCAGTTGTAAAAGAGGGCGGGCGCGACGCTGTGACAGATTACGAGGTGCTGGAGCGCTTCGGCAAATACACCGTGGTGCGCTGCAAACTGCGCACGGGGCGCACGCACCAAATCCGCGTCCACATGGAATACCTTGGCTATCCGCTGGTAGGCGACCCGAAGTATTCGCCGATGAAAACGCCGTTTGCCATTAAAGGGCAGGCGCTGCACTCGCACACGCTGGAGTTTACGCATCCCCGCACGGGCGAGCGCATGAAGTTTGAAGCGCCGCTGCCGGAGGACATGCACAAAATAATTACCCGTTTGCACAACGGTCAATTTTAAATTTGGGGTGAAAATAATGGGAAACATTGTTAAGAAAAACGTAATTATGGACAGCGAAGCTATCCGCAGGGCGCTGGTACGCATTGCGCACGAAATTATCGAAAAAAACAAAGGCGTCGATGACGTTGTTATCGTCGGTATCCGCACACGCGGCGTGCCCCTGGCGCAGCGCATTGCTGCCGAAGTAGGCGCGATTGAAAACTGCGAAATTACCGTCGGCATGCTGGACATTACCCTGTACCGCGACGACCTTTCCACGCTGGGCTACAACCCTGTGGTGCATGGCACCGATATTAACTTTGACATCAGCGGCAAGCATGTTATTTTAGTTGATGATGTTTTATACACCGGCCGCACTATCCGCGCTGCGCTGGACGCCGTTATCGACATGGGCAGACCTAAAACCATTCAGCTGGCTGTTTTAGTTGACCGCGGGCATAAGGAACTGCCTATCCGTGCGGATTATGTAGGCAAAAACGTGCCGACTTCGCAGAAAGAAACGATTGAAGTTGTTTTAAGCGAAATTGACGGCGAGGACGAGGTTTATATCGGCGAAGTTGTCGATTGATTTTATAAGCACTAATTTAAAGCGCAGGGAGGGAATAAAGATGGAGAAAACACCGTTTGAATTGCGCACAGATGCTTTGGCACAAAGAGTAGTAAAAAATTTGCAGCGCCGCGCGTTTGAGGCTTACTATTGCCCGACGAAGGAAGAAGCGCTGGACAAGGCGCTGAGCCTTATCGACAAACAGCAGTGCGTTTCGTGGGGCGGCGGCATGACGCTTGAAGAAATTGGCCTGCTGGACGTTTTGAGGACGCAGGGTTACAATGTTATCGACCGCGACACAGCCAAAAACCCGGAGGAGAAAATGGAGCTTCTGCGCAGGGCGCTGACCTGCGACACCTTTTTGATGAGCACCAACGCCATGACTGAGGACGGCGTAATGGTAAATATCGACGGCACCGGCAACCGTGTGGCAGCAATGGTGTTTGGCCCTAAAAGCGTTATCGTCATTGCCGGCATCAACAAAGTAGTTAAAAGCTACGAGGATGCTGTGGCACGTGCGCGCAACTATGCTGCGCCTATCAACGTGCAGCGCTTTGCCAGCTTTAACCCGCCTTGCAAAAATAACGGGCACTGCTATAACTGCGTTGCGCCCGACAGCATCTGCAACTTTATTTTAACCACCCGCAAGGGCAGCGTTATGAACGCTAAACAGCCGAGAATTAAAGTAATCCTTGTCGGCGAAAACCTTGGCTATTAAGCTTGCGCTGATAAAAAATTAACCTGATTTTTGCTGCCGAAAAAAATTATAAAAATTTTATAAAAAACACTTGCAATTTAGATAAAGCTGTATTATAATAACTCTTGTGTTCAGGAGAACACGAAAGATACTCCGGGATAGTGTAATGGTAGCACAAATGACTCTGGATCATTTTGTCTGGGTTCGAGTCCTAGTCCCGGAGCCATTTTTTTACGGCGCTATGGTCAAGAGGCTAAGACGTCGCCCTCTCAAGGCGAAATCACGGGTTCGATTCCCGTTAGCGCTACCACCGTGCTATATATTTCAACTTTAAAGTTTATTTCAATATTATTATCTTTTACTAATATCCGTTCAACAAAAATATCAAAAAGTTGTTTTTTATCTTCAATGTCGAATGTGGAAGATGACAAATAATCTAAATATCGTTCAACATCTTTGATATTCACGCCGTTTTGGGTAACTTCCAAAGCGGCGCATTCTTTTTTTATGGCAGCATATTCGCGCTTTGCCTCTTTGTATTTATCAGCAACGGCGGCATCGCCGGTTTCCGCATACAAGTCAAGCAGGCGAGAAAACTTTTGCTGCCTTTTTTGCATTTCACGTTTTAATGCTTTGAGCTGCTTTTTTATTTCATCATTTTTGTTGAGTTGTTTAAAATGCGCCAAAATCTCATCACGGCTTGAAATCAATTCTCTTTTGAGCTGCTGGAATACAATGTTTTCCAATTCTTCTTTTTTTAAGCGGGGAGAGTTACAGCCAGAGCGTTTGTAAGTTTTGTTTTTACAAACGTAATGATGATACTGGTTTTTGCCGCAGCCGGAAGTATAACCGTACATAGCTCCGCCGCAGGCACAAAACACTTTGCCGGTAAGCGCATAGTTTACTTTCGCAGAATTTTTACCGCCGGTATTTTTGCGCAGCATTGACTGTACCTGATAGAACAGTTCTTTATCAATGATAGCAGGCAGCGCGTTTTCGACTTCGATACAATCCACATTAAGCGCGTGGCTGTTGTGTTTTGTTGTCTTGTTGTGAAGCAAAACGCCTATGTATTTTTTATTTACTAAAATGTCATGCAGACTGTTTTTGCCAAAGGCATTGCCGCGTTTACTTTTATAGCCGTTATCGTTCAGCCAGTCTATTATTTTACCGTAGCCGCAACCGGCGGCGCGCATAGTAAATATTTGTTTAACGGCGCGTGCCTCAAAATCGTTTATAACATACTTGCCGCCGACAACATCATAGCCCAGCGGAGCTGTACCGCCGTTATGCTTGCCTTGTAGTGCTGTTTCTTTTTTGCCTTTCTTTATTTCAAGCGAAAGGTTACGGCTATACCACGCGGCGACGGCTACCTTAATACCTTCGGTCAGTTTGCCGTTGGCTGTACTTACGTCTATACCCTCGGCGCTGTATTCGTAGGTTACGCCGTTTTTAACAAGCCTGTCCACATTGGTATAGTAGTCTATCTCGTTGCGCGCGTTACGGTCAATTTTGTGGAAAATAACCACATCAAAAATATCATCGGCGGATTCTAAAATCATCTGCTGGAATCCGGCACGACCGGCAACGGAAGTTCCGCTGATGGCTTCGTCCTTATATATCTTGACTATGCTATAATGCTTCCGCGCACAGTATTCTTTGCTGCAACGTAACTGCGCTGTAATACTTTCCGTTCTTTGGTTGTCTGATGAATAACGCGCGTACAATGCAGCTCTCATGTTATCTATCCTTTCTAAACATATGTTTGCTTATAGGTTTTAAATATTGCCGCTCTATAAAGAGCGGCTTTTTTATTATAATAAAAAAGTGTAGTTGCAATTATCACAAGAATTATTCTAATAATTGTGAGAAAATTCAAATCAAGCCGTCACGGTGCATAAGCCAATATATCCACAAAGTAGTTAACACGTTTTCGCCGTTGCTTTCCGGAGGAATAAAAGAATAATTAACATCCGGTGTAGTCATGTAGTCGAGTAATTCGCCCTCAATAGTATATCTACATATTGTCAAAAATTTAAAAGAGCTATTCGTTAAATTATATTTTGCGTAAGTTTTTAATGTAACCCCTTGCTGGTAATCGTCATAAACTACCCATGCTGTAACGAATTTATGATTATATGTTTTAGAATAACTGTTGTTATCTGTTTCAAATATCAAAGACTGCTTGTCAATATAAATTTCCATAGAAGGTGTTGTTGACGGAACACGTGACCAACGCTCTTGTGCAGAAATTTGAAGTGGCAAACAAAGCACTAACAACAAAACAGTTATAACTTTTAATGTTTTAGTCACAAAAACCACACTCCTTTAATACAAGAAACATTGTAGATGGATTAAATTTCATCACTTCCAACCTTCCTTTAAAAACAAATTGATATAATGTGTATCTACATCGGGACAAGCCTGCTTTAATAACTCAAGTGAAAAAGTATCCGCTTCATTTTCGTGCCGTTTGCTGCAAAAATAAGTACGGCTATCAAGGCAAAAATGCTTATATTTTGGGTGTAGTATTATGTGCCCTAATTCGTGTCCAATAACAGCTTTTTGCTGCCATTCATCCAAATTGCTATTAACAACAATGTATTTGCGACGCAGTACGCGCCGCCAAAAGCCGTTAGTATGCCCGGAAAGTGGGTAGGGATAAATAGTTATTTTGAGACAAGCTGCAATATCGCAAGGATTCGCAGAACCGGCTTTGCGTATTAAATTTTTTATACGAAGCGGTATATTGTATGCCATAACTATTTTCCTTTTTTGTTTTTATCTTTCGCGTCATAATATAATGCCTCTAAAATGCGGAGCATTTGTTCCTTTTCTTCTTCTGAAACCATACGACCGTTAAGGGTAACTTCTTCCTCCTCAAGGATTTTCTTTAAATCCTTGGGGATTTTTTTATTTTGGAAGTGAGTGTCTTCTCCCAAAAGGTAATCAACACTGACATTAAAATATGCAGCAATCGTTTTTAGCATATCAGGATTAGGGTCACGTTCCCCCTTTTCCCAGCGTGAAATAGTATTTTGATTAACATTAAGCTCTTTGGCTAATTCTATTTGATTTATTCCTTTTGCTTTTCTTAACTCCGTTAATCTCGAAAGCATTCAATCGCCCCCTTGCTATTATAGTATCCTTAAATGGGATAAAAGTAAATATCTTTATCCCAAAATGGTTGACACAATAATCCCGAAGCGGTATAATATACCAAAACGGGATAGAAAGGTGGGATAAAATGCGAACTTGGTTGAAAGAACTACGCTTAGCAAAAGCACTTACGCAAGCAGAAGTAGCAGAAAAATTAGGAATCAATCAAAACACCTACTCTCGTTTAGAGATGGGAACATATCAAAAAGATTTAAACATATCTACTGCTGCAAAACTTGCAGACATTTTTAAAATCTCGTTGTCGAAAATACGCAATTATGAAGAAGCGTTGACCGGAAAATAAAACCCGCGTACAGCGGGTTAAGGAGGTGAAAACATGAGAGTTGTAGTTGACCTGAAAGGCAACGTGCTGGAACGGCACGAGGACGGCTTTAACCGTACCGAAGCCAATAGAGTTTATAACCTTTGGTGGGCAATCAGATTAAAGCGTTTTATCGAAGCCGAAAAGGCCAAAGAAAGGAGAGCAGAAGCATGAAAAAGTATTGCATTGTAGCCGGAATCGCTTTAATTATGCTGGCGGTTATGGCGCTTTATCCGCCACCAGCAGAGCCGTCGGAAAAAATCTATGTGCCAGTAACTGTTCACGCCGGCGACACGCTCGGTATTATCTGCCGGGAACTGGCCGCCACTTATGGCGACGAGCGCGACTGGCGCGAAATAGTCTATTTTGTGCAAAAGCAAAATAAGCTGAACACACGCGAGCCAATCAGACCCGGCGACAAACTTATCGTTGAGCTGCTTGTTGAGCGCGGCAAGCAGCTTGAAAAAGAAAAATGCCGTTGAGTATTGGACGATACCCAACGGCAAGGTACAAGTTTGTTGGTGTAATTGAGCAAAAACCAAAACAAACATGAAAAGTATTGCGCTTTATATTATAGCATATTCAGGAGGCGCTTATCAATGGTTGCATTTAGAGATGAACTTATAAACTTCCGCGATGTGCGCCGCAAGGTATCAAGCCTTGACCAGCTTTTTAAAAAATGTCCGACCTGCGGGCGGGAACGGCGCATACCGGATATGGCGGATTATCCGTTCAAACTGCGTGCAGGCAGCAGCGTAGTGTTTTTTTGCAGGGAGAGCTGCATGAGAAAATATATTGCAGCACACCCGGAATGCGAGAAACACGAACCGCGCAGCAAAAGACAGACATGGTCAGAAGCGCGCTACAAGGAAGTTGCGTTAAGGCGCGCGAGAAAAGCGAAGGAATACATCAAATTGCAGCACGAGGGCATGACGACCGTTGCAATCGGCAAGATGTTTAAAATCACCACAAGCGCCGTCAACAAAGCGATTGAGCGCTACTTTGAAGATATAGCACTTGGAAAGATTAAGGAGGAAGAAGTATGAAAGGGAAACTGATTATGACCGTTGCCGAAATGGCAAACCGTGACAACTGGCTGGAAGCGCGCAGCAAAGGAATCGGCGGCAGCGAAGCAGCCGTTATCGTAGGAATGAGCAGGTTTAAAAGCCCGTTTGAATTGTGGCTTGAAAAGACCGGCGCAGCCGAGCAGGAGAACTTGAGCGACAACGAATGTGTTTATTGGGGAACGGTTTTAGAACAGGCCGTAGCTGACAGGTTTAGCGAGCTTACCGGTAAGAAGGTAACGAAGCGCGGCATGTTGCAAGACGAGGAAGTACCGTACTTTTTTGCGAATGTTGACCGCGTGGTGGTTGGCGAAAATGCCGGGCTGGAATGCAAGACCACGAATGCTTTTAACCGTGATGAGTGGGAAGGCGACAATATCCCGGACGCTTACTACTGCCAGTGCCAATGGTATATGGGAGTTACCGGCGCGGATAAATGGTACATTGCCTGCCTGATTGGCGGCAACAAATTTGTATGGAAAGAGGTTGCCCGCAATGAACAAGACATTGCTGCATTAAGAGAAGCGGCCAAAGAGTTTTGGCAGACGAACGTGCAGGGCGGCGAAATGCCACCGGCGGACGGCAGCAAGAATTGTGCAGCGGCTTTAACGGAACGATTCAAAGGCGGCGTTAAAGAAGTGCTGAACCTTGACGGCGTTGACGACGCTAACGAGCTGGCGGCAAAAATATTGGACATTAAAGCCACGGTTAAGGAATTGGAAAAGCAGCAAGTTGAAGCGGAAAACCGTTTAAAAGCTGCAATGGGCGACCACGAAGCGGCGCAGGCTGGCCGCTACATCTTAAACTGGACGACCGTTAAAACGGCCGGGCGTTTTGACAAAAAACGCTTTGAAGAAGATTATCCCGGAGTGTACGCGCAGTACCTTGGGGCTGGCGGAACGACACGCAGATTCACTGTTAAGGAGGCAAAATAATTATGGCAAACATAAAAAGCAATGGCGGCATTGTAGCAGCAAGACAACAGAACAAAAACGAAGTGGCAACACAAGCGAAGCAAAAAAGCATAGCACTTGTGATGAACGAATTGTTGGACAGCGAAGGTATTCGCGGCAGGATTAACGAGCTTTTGGGCAAGCGCGCGGCGCAATTCACTGGCAGCCTTGTTAGTCTTGTAAACGCCGACGGCAATTTGAAACTGGCGTTTCAGCAAGCACCAATGACGATTATTCAGGCAGGCTTGCGTGCTGCGACGTATGACTTGCCGGTAGACCCTGGCTTAGGATATGCCTACATTGTACCGTTCAAAAATAACAACAAAGGCGGCATTTACGAAGCTCAATTTATTATGGGCTATAAAGGCATGTATCAGCTGGCAATGCGTACCGGCGTTTATAAAAAGCTGAATGTCGTTGATGTGCGCGAAGGTGAGTTAAAGCACTACAACCGCTTAACCGAAGATATAGAGATTGAATTTATCGAAGATGAGGACGAGCGCGAGAAGCGAGAAATTATTGGCTACTGCGGATTTTTTAGACTGATTAACGGCATGGAAAAATTCATCTACATGAGCCTGAAAGAAATCCGCCGCCACGAGGAAAAGAACCGCAAAGGCAAGTACATGGGTAAAGGCTGGCGCGAGGACTTCGACGCAATGGCCCGCAAAACGGTAATCCGCAAACTGATTGGCAAGTGGGGTATTATGTCAATCGACTATCAGACGGCAGACGCAAGCACGCTACGTGCGGCAGAAGCTATCGCCAAAGGCGAATTTGACGACGAAGATGTTCAGACAATCGACACGGCAGCAGAACAGTTACCGGCAGCAGCAGATGAACCGGCAACGGAAAATACTCCCGACGGACGCAGAGTTGACCCACAGACCGGCGAATTGTTTGCAGATGATGAATTTAACGCGGACGAGATTAAAAACGCTGAAAACGAAAATATGGAGGCATGAGCATGGAAAAGCAAATCACTATCACAGATAAGGAATTTAACGCAATAACGAGCAGAGTGGCGCGTGAGTGGAGCGAAGAAACGCTGAATAAAAACGGTTACGGCAATATGATGTTTGCTGCCGCAATAGCAAAAATCCACGCCGACATCGTCGTTCGTTTGCAAAACGAATTGTTTAAAAATGCAAACCCCAGAGTAATGCCGAAGGCAGCGCCCAAAGCGAATCCCGAAGCAGAAAGCGTTGCTCCCGACGGTACGGAAAAGCCGGACGTTACCCCGACTGATTTAAGAAAAATGATTGATAAAATCAACGACGGCAGCGTTGAAATCTTTATCATTCGCAAGAAATAACAGCAGTAAACGGACAGGGCGGCGAATAACCGCCCTTTAGCCGTAACAAGGTGGTGAGCAAAGTGGTACATTCATTCGACGTGAAAATCGCTGAACAGTATGGAATCGAAGAAGCAATACTTTTGAATTACATAGCCTTTTGGGTACAGAAAAACGCCGCCAACGAACAGAACTATCACGACGGCCGCTATTGGACCTACAACAGCCTGAAAGCATTGAGCAAGCTGTTTCCGTACATGAACGAACGCAAAATCAGATACGCGCTTGATAAATTGAAAAATGCCGGGCTGATTCTGAGCGGCAATTTTGGCACGGACTTACGAAACAGGACGTTGTGGTACTCTCTTACCGACGAAGCTATCGAAATGCTCAACTTACAAAATTGCCATATTGCATGTGACAAAATTGTCACATCGGATACGACAAAATTAGAAACTGCATGTGACAAAAATGTCAAATGTAATAGTAATAATATATATATAAATAATACTACAACAGTTAATAACAAACAGTTAGATACACAGTTAAAAGACGTAGCCGCCGACGGCAAAGGCGAAGAACTGGCAATAAACAAAGAGGCGGTTGGGCTTTGGAGCAATAGCCTTGGTTTACCGTCAGCAATTTTGGCAGAAAAGATAACCGCGCTTGTAGAGGAATGCGGAATTGTTGCATACCGTAAAGCGCTCGATAAGGCACTGGAACGGAACAAACGTAGCTTTGCTTATGTGCAGGCCGTGGCGCGCGGGATTGCCGCCGGGGACGAGTGGGAAAGCAAGCCGCCAGCAGCACCGGCGGGCATTGGCGCAGGAAGAGCGGCAGAACGAAAGAAAAACGACGTTGCAGCAGCAGCAGCGGTTGTGCAGCGCGCGCTGGAAGGAGGCGGCGTAATTGACTTATAACAACGATACGGAGCAACGAAGCCAAATTTTGGCAATGCTTTTCGGAGCTTTTGGCAAGGCAGACGACGCGAACCGGATAGTTATTTACGCTAAAATGCTGGAAGAAATGCCGGTAACTCTGCTTAGCAAAGCGGCAAAGCGGCTGATTCTTGAAAAGCAGTTCCTGCCATCAATCGCCGAAATTATAGCAGCGGCAAAGAGCATAGCCGCCGAAGTACAGGGAACGGAAGCCCGCCTACCTGACTGGCAGGAAGCGTGGGCAGAGATTGACGCAGCAGCACGCAGTAGTGAAAAGCCAATCTTTAGCCATCCGCTTATCGCTCTGGCCGTTAAGACATACGGATTAAATAATCTGCGTTACTGCGACAGCAGCAATTACAGCACGGCGCACGCGCAGGTACGGCGAATTTACGACAATCTTTGCAAGCGCTACACGGATAAGAGCATTAACACTTTCGTTATCGGCGATTCGCGCGGCGAGATAGCAGCGGCGTTGAAAAACGCAGGCGCTGGACTTGTTAAAATTGGCAATGTTAAAGCGTTACCGGAGGCTGGAAGATGAAACTGTTAAGCCTATTTGACGGCAGCGGTGGCTTCCCGCTGGCGGCGAGCATGTGCGGCATAACGCCGGTGATGGCGGCGGAGATTGAACCGTACCCAATAGCGGTGACAAAGAGCCGCTTTCCGAAAATGTGCCATTTAGGCGATGTATCAAAAATAAACGGCGCGGAGATAGAGCCGGTAGATATAATCACCTTTGGCAGCCCGTGCCAGGATTTAAGCGTGGCAGGACAAAGAAAAGGACTAAAGCACGAAGCCAACGGCGATGCAGAGACGACGCGCAGCGGCTTGTTTATGGAAGCTATCAGAATAATAAAAGAAATGAGGGCAAAAACAAATGGAATTTACCCAAGATACGCTATTTGGGAAAACGTACCCGGAGCCTTTAGCAGCAACAAAGGCGAAGACTTTAGAACCGTGCTTGACGAGTTTGTTAAAATCGCGGAACCGGACGCCGTTATGCCTTGTGTTCCGTCGGGGGGGTGGAGCTACGCCGACAGTTACAGCGGAAGTGAATGGTCCCTTGCGTACAGAGTTTTTGACGCTCAATACTGGGGAGTGCCCCAGCGTCGCCGTCGAATCTACCTTGTCGCAGATTTTAGAGGTGGACGCGCTGCAGAAATATTATTTGAGCGCGAAGGCGTGCGAGGGCATTTTGCGAAGGGCGGAACGCCGGGGCAAGGAACTGCCGCCAATGTTGAAAATGGCGCTGGAGCAGATGATAGAACGGGAAAAGAAAATTGTTTAACGCCGTTTGTTGTTGAGCAAAGCCCGGTTTACTGCCTACAAGGCAACGGCATAGATAGAGCCTTAACGGCCGGCTGTAACGGCAAAGGCTGGACGGAAGACGCAAGTTATACGTTAAACACGATAGACCGCCCAGCGGTTGTGTACTGCATGGCAACAGGGCAGGCAAATGCTGAAATTAGCCGGGATAAAAGCCCAACTTTAAACTGTAACCACGAACAGCCTATTGTATTAGACCGTGCATATTTAAACCAAGGCCGAAACGCAAAGTTTGACCCGCAAATATACGACGACGGCACTTACCCGACATTGGTTGCGCGTGGTCCGCACGCCGTAAATGTGCGTTACATAGTACGGCGCTTAACACCTACGGAGTGCGCCAGGCTGCAAGGTTTCCCCGATAAATGGGGTCAGCCGGATAAAAAAGAAGATTTTACCGATGAAGAATATCAATTCTGGCTGAATGTGCGCAACACTCGCGCCAAGATTAACGGCAAAATAGTCAAAGAATACAGCAAAGAGCAAATGCTCAAATGGTATAACGCACTGCACAGTGACAGCGCAGAATACAAAATGTGGGGCAACGGCATAGCCCTGCCGTGTGCGCTGTATGTTATGCAGGGCATAGCTGATGAGGAGGTATAACAAATGGCAACAGACCCTAAAGTATTATATATAATCCGCGGCGCAAGCGGCAGCGGTAAAAGCACGCTGGCAAATAAAATAACGCCTTGCGCCTTCGCAGCTGACGACTATTTTTGCAAAAACGGAAAATATAAATTCAACCCCGAAAAGCTAAAAGAAGCGCACGAGTGGTGCAAAGAGCAAGTCCAGTGGTATATGATGCTCGGTGCGGAAGAGATAGCGGTGCACAATACCTTTACCCGACGTTGGGAGGTGGAGCCGTACCTGCAATTAGCTGAAAAGTACGTTTACAAAGTGGTTGAGATTATTGTTAAGAGCGACCTTGAAAACGTACACGGCGTACCGCCGGAAAAGGTAGAAGAGCAGAAAGCGAGGTTTGAATTATGAACTACATGAAACAGGTTGCAAAAATGTTGGGCGTTGAACTGGGTGAGGAATTTAAAATCAAAGGTGGGCACGGAAACAATGAATACTGTTATAAATTTACAGAACATGGCATTGTTTGGATAAAATCCGGAGCAACACTTTCCAACAGTGGATTAGCGGAGCTTTTAACCGGCGAAGCGCAAATTGTCAAATTGCAGTGGAAGCCGAAAAACGGAGATAAATATTACTGTGTTTACTTCAATCAAAACATTATTGCCAATCAATGGAGTGGTGATGCATTCGACTTAACATACTTTTATGCCGGGAATTGTTTTCGGACTAAAAAAGCAGCACTGAAAGCCAGAGAAAACGGCAAACTGCTGGCGAAGATGAAAAAATACTACGACGAGTATGGCGAAGTAAATGCAAATGGGAATGATTGATAGATGTATCTTGTACCAATTCTTGTACCAACTCGTACCAATTTACTTTTTAATGCAACGAGGTGAAGAAAAATGAAATTTAAAATTATAAACTGCTTGCATCGTAATGAGTTTACAGGCGGCGTTATGGGACACATACAGACAGAAGACGGCAAAAACTGGTTTGCCGATTTATCAGATGTGGACAACCGACCGGAACTTATGATTTTTAAAGCAAACAACAAAGGGCGGGTAAATGATTGGCGCGAAGTATATTGCGCATACCCGCGGGAGATAAGCGCAGACGCATTATTAAGCGGCGTGCAGCGCTGGGCGGATGCTTATGGAGCAAAGAAGGTGCAATAATATGGCAAATTATATGCAGCAAGTAGCCCAAATGTTGGGCGTAAAAATGGAAGAACCTTTTAGAATTAAAATGTTTAATGGCAGAAGTACGCCGCCGTTATACAAGCTGACAGAACACGGATTGATGTTTAAAGAAGCGGATGATGATGATTGGGAAGAAAGTACCTTTTTAGGTGGCCTGCTAACAGGCACATACGAAATCGCGCTGCCGCCGTGGAAACCGAAAAATGGAGATATGTATTATTATGTTGTTGACGACAACAGTGTGTGGGGGATTGGGTGGACTGGCAGTTTGATTGATTTAGTATTTTTTAGCGCCGGAAACTGTTACCACACAAAACAAGAAGCAGAAGAAGCTACCGAAAGCGGCGAACTGATGGCGAAGCTGAAAAAATACTATGATGAGTACGAAAAGAGAAACGAGGGATGAGTAATGTATAAACCTTTATCCGACAGAACCTTAATGTCAATGACAAAGAAAGAGATTATTGAGCATTTAAGGATTGCTGAACACAACTATTTTGTTATGAAAGAAACCATTGAACAACAGGTAAAGAACTTTAAGAAACTATTAGAGGATAGAGAACGTAATGGCAATGAATAACAAGAAAACCATTAACGCCTTACGCCTTGAAATATTTAAAAGGCTGGACGATAGGAAAATAAGCGATGACGTTTTTGCAGGCTTTGCGGGCATCGGAGTAAACACTATAAAAAATGTGTTTAAGGGGCATGATTGCCGCGTTAGCACACTCATAAAAATATGCGATGCGTTAGACATAGAATTAAGTTTTAAGCAGTGAGGGCAGACATGAATAAATTAAAATTTACCGTACCCGGCGAACCGTGCGCACAAGGCCGCCCGCGCTTTACAACGCGCGGCGGTTACGCGCAGGCAGTAGACCCGGCAAAAAGCCGGAATCAGAAAGCGTTTATCCGGTATATCGCTACTGACGCAGCCAAAAGGCAAGGCTGGAATTATACGGACAAAGCATTGAGCGTCGAGATAACAGCCGTGTTGAGCGTGCCAAAAAGCAAGCCCAAAAAATGGAAAAAAGCAGCGTTGGAGGGCGGCGTGCGGCCAACGAAAAAACCGGACTGCGATAACATTTTTAAGTTAATAACGGACGCGATGAGCGGCGTTATATACGCGGACGACAAGCAGATAGTGTCGTGCAGCGTCCGCAAGGTGTACGGCGAAGAACCGTACACGGAAGTACAAATAAAGGAGATGTTGACAAATGAATAACATCAGCGATGAAAAATTGCAAAAACAGGTATTGCAAAAACAGGTAACGAACTTGCAGAAAGGCGTGCTTTGCCTGCAAGGCGTAATGAGAGGCACGGAGCTTTTGGGACAAATGGCGGTAGACGCAGCAAATATCCTCGTCAAAGAAAACTGGCGCGAAACTGCAACTAAAACAAGGCTAAAAGACCTTACCGACGACGCGGAAGTTTTAAAACGCGCACTTGTGGTTATAGCGCGCGGACAATTAGCCATTGCCGCTGGCGACGACCTCGTGAATCTTGCAAAAGAAAAGCCGAATGATTTTGCAAAAGTGCTGGAGGAATTACCGTGAATAAGATTATTTTAATGGGCCGCCTGACGCGCGACCCGGAAATAAGATACACCACTACCGGTAAGGTTGTATGCCAGTTTACGCTTGCGGTTGACAGGCCTTTTGCTAATCAAGACGGACAGAGGGAAGCGGATTTTATCAACGTCGTTGTATGGGGTAAAATCGCCGAGGTTGTTGGCAACAGCGTACACAAAGGCCATAGGCTGCTCGTGGAGGGACGTTTACAGATTCGCAGCTATGACGCTAAAGACGGCAGTAAGCGTTATGTTACCGAAGTTATTGCTAACAGTGCAGAATTTGTAGAGCGCAAAGGCTACCAGCCAGGCAACGAAGCAGGCGCGGGTGTAGCAGCTCGAAACAGCGGGCAAGCGTCGCCAATGGATAGCTTTGGCAGCAGCGTAAATTATGACGAAGAGATACCATTCTGATTGGAAGGTGAATAAACATGGAACGGAAATTTAAAGAAGGCGACAAGGTATATCTGGAAGCTAAAGTTTTTGCTGCAATAAACGGCTGCAAAGAATATGTACTCAAAATACAGCCGAGCAACATAGCCGTCACAATGAAAAAGGAAAGCATTATCGCTGACGAAGATTTAATCAAAGTAGGCACGCGCCAATATGGTATGTTCGGCCTGCCGCCGAGCGCATGGGCAAAAGAACCGGAGCCACCGGAGCCGGAGCTAAAGGGCGAGAACGAAGGCAAATTAAAGCCAATGCCGAAAGATATGGTTAACAGCCCCACACACTACACGCACAACGGGCCGAACGAGTGCATAGATATTATGCGCTGGCTTTTTGGTGATGCCGCCGTTAAAGCCTTTTGCCGTTGCAATATCTTTAAGTACCGCTTTCGAGCGGCTTTAAAGAACGGCAAAGAGGATATCGAAAAGGCCGTATGGTACGAAAACTACCTGCACAATATGCTGACGGAGGAAAAACGCAATGGAACTCAAATGCCACAAAAACCTTAAATACGCAATCGGCGACCGCGTCGAAGTTGACAAGACCAAAGTGCGAGGTGAGAAGCATTTAACGAAGGAAGAATGGCGCAGAGCTGCAAACGGAACGCTTGTTAAAGACAAAGCGAACGTCGTAGGCGCAAGGCCTATCGTTAGTATAGAGTACCTTGTGGAATTTAACGACGGCACGCGGACGTGGCTCAAAGAAGAAGAAATTTTATAACCGAAAAGGCCGGGAGGGTAGGGCGTGATGACGAACAAAGAACTGATAGAATTTGTTTTGAGCAACGAATCGGAAATTAGAAAAGCTGTTTTTGAGCGGCGGCAAGACGGCTGCCTACCGAAAACCGGCGGCGGGAGCAGCGGACACTGCCGCATATCAGACCCGACGGCACAAAACGCGATACGCAACGTGCTTGACGTGCCGACGGTCGTGGTAGAATATGGCCCGGCAATCTGCGGCAGGCGCAACAGCGTAACGCTGCGGCACCCAGAGCGATGGCTAAAAGTGGCAGAATACACGCGGGAATACTTCGCAGGCAGCGTCAGCGGCCGCATTATGGTAATGCGCTACCGCGAGAACAAAACGCGGCAGGAGATATGCTCTGCGTTAAAAATAAATAAGCCGCGCTTTTTTACGATGTTATCTAATATCTGCAAATTTGCGGAAGGCGTTGCTATCGGCATGGGAGTAATAGCGCCGCGGCATTAAAAATCATTGACAAATACGCTATTGACGTACTACAATAATATAAAAGTACGCTAATAGCGTATTCGTTTTTTGAGGAGGCGTTATTATGACTGATAAATTATTTAACCATTTATGGCTGAACGCGCTGGAACAGCCGAACTTAGACTTGTACATCGGCGAATATGGCTATCCTGATTGGTTTGACGAGATAAGCCGCGACGCTGGCGAAGTGGTAAATACCTTAACCAAAATCCACAGAGTGGCACACATGGATATCAGAGAGATTATCGGATTAGTAGGCACACAGCCACAGTTTGCCGAAAAATTCTGCATACCGGTAAGGACGGTTGAAGGCTGGTGCAGCGGCGGTAGAACCTGCGCCGACTATTTGCGCCTACTTTTTGCGCGTCAGTTGGGGTTGATATGAGAGAACGCAAAACTGTGTCCGTGGGCGATATATATGGAGAGTGGACGGTAATTAAAGACCTGAACAAAGAAAAAGCACTTTGCCGTTGCACCTGTGGGAATATAAAAGAAGTTTCTAAATATAATCTCGTTCAAGGTCATACAAAGTCTTGCGGTTGCTATGGCAAAGCGATAAAAATCGGCGCGCAGTATGGTGAATGGACGGTTATAGCGCCAATCGACGAGTTTAAGGTGCTTTGCCGTTGCTCTTGCGGCACGGAACGACCTGTTTTTAAGATGACATTAAGAAGTGGGCGAAGTAAATCTTGCGGAAAATGTAGAGCTGCAAGAAAGCTTGCTGAATTAAAAAAAGAATTTATTGGCGCGAAGTTTGGGTACTGGACGATTATAGATATTGTTGATACCCTTAGCGCATTGTGCGAATGTGTTTGCGGAACACGTCGTGTTATAAGAATAGCCGCGTTGAAAGCCGGAAGAACGTTGTCTTGTGGCTGCAAACGCACCGAAAATCGAGACCCTGCAACCGTAGCTGATTCGTTGGAGATTGGCCAAATAATTAAAGACGCTGCGCACAACGAAGGATTGACTTTAACCTATTTCAGAAAAAACATCAATAAAAATTCTTCCACCGGAGTTACCGGCGTTTGCCGCAGCATAAAAAAAGATGGGAAGGTTGCATATCGAGCGTACATTACCGTTAATCGCAAACAGATTGGCCTTGGCGAGTATGACACTCTGCAAGAAGCAGCTTCCGCACGCAAATATGCAGAAGATAAATATTTCAAGCCGAGGCAGGAGCGAGCCGACAAAATAAAAGCTGATATATTAAAAGAGATAAGAGAGCAAAAGGCGGAAAAAGAATTGCAGGCAGCGATACCGAAAATCGAGAACAACGCCCGAAGGCCGCGCACTATTACCAATATGGCGGAACGGACGTGTACTGTTTGCGGCATTAAGTTTTTGGGCGGGCCGAGCGCAAAATATTGCCCGGAATGCCGCCTTAAAATCAGAAGGGAACGCGACCGTGAACAGAAACGTAGAGGAACGCGCAGGCCTATTGGCAGCATAGACGTTTGCGCCGCTTGTGGAAAGGAATACATAGTAGAATCTGGAAAACAAAAGTATTGTCCGGAGTGTGCCGCCGAAGAAATCAAAAAGAAAGACCGGGAACGCGGCAAAGAATATGCAGCCGAACAGCGCGCGAAAAATCCCGACAAGGTACGAGAATGGAAGCGCAGAAAATATTATGATACTAAATGTATTATATGCGGGAAAGCATTTACGCCTACAAACGCGCGCCGGAAAACATGCAGCGACGAATGCCAACAGATGTGGCGTCGTTACCGCACAGCGTTGGCAAAATGGAAGTACGACGCTAAACGCGGAGAAAGATATAATATGCCAACTTTAGAAAATTTTAAAAAAATATAAAAAAGGTGTTGACATATTCGTAACGAATAGGTATAATATAGACAAGATAAAGGATACGCCAACAGCGTACAGCGAGGAGGAAATGAAAATGAAGGTTATCAACACAGCGAACAACAAAGTATTAGCAGAGGTTATCACGAACCGCAGCATGACATTAGAAGAAGCACTGGAACTCGTAGGAATCGACCTCACAACCTGCGACGAGAACGACGGCAGCTACAAAGACCTTGACGGAGAAGAGTTTTGGATTGAAGATTGCGAAATGGAATGGTGAGAAGGAGGAACGGAAAATGAAGGTTGTTAACAGCTATGGTGTAAAGATTGATTATGATGTAGCAGTAATGATGATGGACGACGAACTCCGCGAAAGCCTGCACGACAAATTATCACCTTGCAGCGAACAGAAATTCTTTGAAGAGTACGCCGAAGCGCACGAAAAACAGTTTAACGAGGAATGGGAACTTGACAAACCAAATCCTTGCTACTAACCACAAGCCCTGCAAAAGCGGGGCTTAAATTTTTTCTTGACATATTCGTTACGAATATGCTATAATACACGTAACAAGAAATGAAAGGATGATTGTAATGTTATTGAAAATCGCTGGCAAGGAATACGAAGGAAGGACGCAGGCGGATTGCCTGCGGGAGCTGATGGACGAGGATAGCCTCACCGCCGGAAGAATTGCAGAGCTGCTTTGCGAACAGCTTAGAGAGTATGACAGGTTTGACGACGACGGCGAGATTATCATAGAGCCGTACACCGACGAGCAACTTACAGAGGCATTTTGGAGAGCGCAAGACCGCAACCCGCTGGACTTTGATGTTTACCACGTTGAGTGGATTGATACGCCGGTCACGGAAGAACGCAAAGCCAAAATCATCTTTAACAAGCCGGGCGGCAACGCCAGCAAGGGTGCTTTAACCTACAAACTGGCACTGCCGACAGCGTGGATAAACGCAATGGGAATAACGCAGGACAGCAGGGAAGTAACAATGAGATTCGACGGCGGGCGTATAACGATAGAGAAGGTATAAGGAGGAATAGCAAATGATTAGAGTGTATAAGGAATACGGCGAGGACTGGCAGGAACACATCTTCGAGAACGAGGAAGAATTTATCCGTGAAACAATCAGAATGGCAGAGGAAGATGCTGTGGAAGGACACGGAGAGGTTGACGCAGAAATGGAAAGCTGGGGATTTAAAAACGTCGTTGACGCTGAAGAATACAACGAAGACGGCGAGGTGATAGGCGGTTATAGCCATTATGAAGGCGATTATGAAGCCTGCGTAACATATTGGAATAAATACGCAGATAGAACACGTTGGTTGGTAGAGAAGAAATAATTCACAAAGAGTTCACAAAACGGTACTATACCATAGTACCGTTTTTATATATACTATAATATATAATAGCGATAGCTGTAATAAAAGG
This sequence comes from Phascolarctobacterium sp., assembly GCA_003150755.1. GTDB lineage: Bacteria > Bacillota > Negativicutes > Acidaminococcales > Acidaminococcaceae > Fusicatenibacter_A. The sequence goes on from QAMT01000004.1 coordinate 179,695, forward strand.
TTATCGCTTATTTTTATGCCATTGCTGGCCTGCAAGGCGCAGGCAAGATGTGTTGAGCCAATCCAATCAGCGGCAAGGCATATGATGTTTGAGCTGCGTGCAGTAAGCCGCCCGCTGTCCGGACAAGTGCCGAGCCACGCAGCAAGCGCCCGCGGATTGTGCGGCTGGGTTGGCAAAAGCCAGTAGGCATAAAGCCGAGAAATCCTTTGCCGCACATTTAATTTAATACATATCAGGCAGATAGCTTTAGCGGTTATCTGCCTTTTTATTTGCACAAGTGGTTGTTTCCGAAAAAAAGAAACAACCTTTACTTATCCACATACTTATACACAAGTACAAAATTGTCAAATGCAAGTGACAAAAATGCAAGGTTGCAAGTGACAAAAATGCAGTAATCGCGGCAACGCGACTACATAAATTTTGTACAAGCAGGCGGCTTTCCAACTCCTTTCAACGCCTGCTTCTCAAAACGCCATTCCAGCCAGAGGAATGGGCCTCCTAAGATATATAGGCAGCTCTGTTGTGAGAGGCGGAGCTGCCGGAAAACGAGTTTTGCTCAAAGGTTTATATATTATATATATAAAGGTTTGAGCAAATTTTTATAGAAAAAATCCCCAAAACGCCGATAAACACTGTGTTTGCGGCGTTTTTGCTTTATACGCAAAAAGTGTAAAAAATCGCGTAACTGGGGGTACATTTTAATTGACTAAAGTAAGACGCTTTTTACAGCAGCAAGTAGACGAGAATGGCGAGATTATAAGCCGCTCCAGCCGCACTGTTACGTACTTTGATGACGATAACGGTTATCTCTTTTGGTGCAACCGAGAGGCGGTTAAGAGCTATAAAGGCTATGGTTTGCCGACGGAGCTGTCAGAAACGGAAACAGCAAGGGTATACCGGCTGTCGCTAATGACGCATAAGGGCAGCAACCTTATCTGTTATCGCAGCGGCAACGTGGTAAAGCCGATGGGCGTTGAGAGAATCGCCCGGTACTTAAATATCAGCCAGCGGCAGGCGGTTGCCTTTTTGCGCAAAATGATTGATATGCGCGTCGTTGGCCGTGTCAAAGTGCAGATTGGCAAAACCTTTGAAACGCAGTATTACATCAATCCAATTTACTTTTTTAATGGCAAATGGCTAAACTATAATCTCTATTTTATCTTCAAAAAAGACCTTGATGAGATTTTGCCGGAATGGGTAAAGAACCGCTTTAATCAGGATTTAAGAGCAAAACAGCAGGTATAAATATATGGACCCTGCCGGAAAAACGGCTCACAAGGCAAATATGGAGGCGGCTTTTGCCGCAAGGACGCCGGGGACGGCACCGGAGGTGCTAAAATGGGTAAATTCGCAGGAAAAATCAACATGTTATGCAAGGCGCACGCTGCACGCGGCAACATCTATCTGATTGACCGGAAGCAGGTTTTTAGCGCGAAACTCAATAAGCCGGTAACGCTGTTGGTGCTTAACGAAAACATACCGGCGGAAGAATATAACCGCCGTTTTCCGGATAAAAAGCCGAAAGACCCGCAGCAGCAGCCCTTTGCGAAAGTACCGGTTTTAGAAACCTTTAGCGAAGTAGAAATTATAAAAGTGCTTGCGGCGGCGCTGGATAAGAAAAAGCAGCGGAAAGGCGGTGGGCAGCGTGCCGGATAAAGAAAAAGGGAAAACTGCTTTGCCTATAATTACTGACAAGCAGAAATTGTGGGCGAAGTATTTTGTTGATACCGGCGGCAACGGAACTAAAGCCGCTGAACTTGCCGGATATAAAGGCAACGAAGGAACGTGGGCGACGACGGGCAGCGAGAACCGAAGAAACCCCAAGATTTTGGAGTATATGCGGCAGGTGTACGGCTGGGACGAAGCGCCGGATATTGCCGACGGCAAGGAAGTTTTGCGCTTTTATACGCGCGTTATGCGCGGCGAAGAAAAAGACGCTTTCGGGCTTGACGTTGGTATGGCTGACCGCATTAAGGCGGCTAATGCTTTAGATAAAATTGTCAATGCCGGTAAACGCGCCGACGGAACGACGGCTACCGGCGGCGGATTCCAATTAACGATACAGCCGGTTTACGGCGCGCCGCCCGACGAGGACGACGACGCAGACGAAGAAGGCGGCGGCAGCAATGACGGTTAAAAAGGAAAGCCGGGTATATTTTAATCCGGCCTTCCGGGCGGTTAACGAAAGCCGGAAACGCTATGTGATAATGAAAGGCAGCGCAGGCAGCGGCAAAAGTGTTAACGTGGCCAACGCCTTAACACTAAAGCTGTCCGACCCGCGCAACAAAGGCGCGAATCTGCTTTGCGTCAGAAAGATTGATGAAAGTAACCGCGACAGCACTTTTGCAGAGCTGAAAAAAGCGATTTACACAATCTTCGGCGCGGAATGGGAGCGTTATTGGAGCGTAACCAACAGCCCGCTGCGCCTTGTCTGCAAAATTACCGGTAACAGCGTGATTTTCCGCGGCATGAAGGACGACAAGCAGCGCGAAAAAGTTAAGTCCATCACCGCCGACGAAGGCAAGATAACGTGGATATGGGTAGAGGAAGCGACGGAACTGACGGAAGAAGATTTTGATATTCTCGACGACCGCCTGCGTGGTAAGCTGTCTAACCCGAATCTGTACTATCAGATTATAGCGACGTTTAACCCGGTGAGCGCGACGCACTGGCTCAAGAGCAAGTTTTTTGACGCGCCTGACCCAAACGTGCTGGCGCACAGCAGCACGTTTAAGGACAACCTGTTTATCGACCCGCAGTACAAAGAGCGCATGGAGCGCCGCAGGCTGCGTGACCCGGAAGGCTATCGCGTTTATGCTCTTGGCGAATGGGGACTTTTGGGCGGTCAATACTTTAATAATTGGCGTGAGGCGCTGCACGTCGTCAAGCCTTTTAAAGTACCGGACGGCTGGCTGCGTTTTAGAATGGCTGACTGGGGAAGCTATCACCCTTACGCCGTTCTTTGGGGAGCGGTTGACTATGACGGCAAGATGTATATTTACCGGGAACTGTATGGTTACGGCGGCAAGCCGAATGTTGGCACAAAGGAAAGCAGCAGGCAGGTTGCGCAGAAAATTGCCGACGCAGAAAAGAGCGACAAATCGCTGATACAGTATGGCGTGCTTGATAATGCGTGCTGGAACAGGCAAGACCCCGGCGCGCCGAGCATAGCGGAAGAAATCAATAATGTGCTGATAGCCAATAAATGTATGCCGTTCAATCCTTCCGTCAAAGGCCGTGAACAGGTTGGCGAAGAAATCCGCCTGCGACTTGAAGGCTACAAGGACGCGGATGGCAAGCAGATACCGGCATTATACATCTTTAACACCTGCTATCACCTAATTAGAACCTTGCCGGACATTACTCACGATAAGAATATGCCGGAAAAATACGATACAAACGGCGAGGACCACGCGATAGACGCGCTTGGGTACGGCTGCATGAGCAGGCCTTACACGCCGCAGCGCCCGAAAAAGCGCGACGCTTACGACATGGACGGCTGGCACGACATCAACAGCCGCCGCCGGGCGACGAGTGTATGGGGTATGTAACGATATGATTAGATTTACTTATGAGGTTAACTCCAAAGCCAAAACAATACAGATGAGCGTTACCGGCCACGCACCGGCACAGCCCACCGGCGACGCTGGCGGCTTTAATCCGGTGTGCGGAATGGTGAGCGTGCTGGCGCAGTCTGCACTATGGGGCTGCCTGAATTACACGAAGGATACGCAGGTAATTGCAGCGCGGCCCGGTGAATTGATATTCGCCTGCCGGTATAACGACGTGGCCGCCGGTATTGTAGAGAGTGCGGCAGAAGGCGTACGGCAGGTTAAAGAGCAATTCCCGCAGTGCTTTGCCGACGACGGCGACGGTTACTGCCGGAGCAAGGGCAGGTGAACGAAGAATGAACGAAGTAACAGAAATGCAATATGTGAGGACTCCGGACAGAGAAGATGTAATAATCGCTGACAATCCGGAGCTTTTTAAATTTAAGAAATGGTTTTCTGACGCGGTAGACGCGGCGCAAGACTGGCGCGAAGAAGCGCGCGAGGACAGAAACTTTTATGAAGGCAGGCAATGGCGCAACGCCGACAAGAGAACGCTGGAAGATAGCGGCAGGCCTGCTATTACTATCAATCGAATTAAACCGCTGCTTAACGTGTTGAGCGGGTATCAGCGGCTTAACCGGTATGATATTGACTTCCTGCCGCGTACCAACGACGATATGCAGCTGGCGCAGGTGCGCAAAGGCGTTACTAAGTACATAATGGACCGCAGCCATTACAACTATGAAGAAAGCGACGTGTTTATGGACGGCGTTACCGGCGGCATCGGCTGGTTTGAAGTTGGCTATAAATGGAACTGGGAGATTATGGACGGCGACGCATTCGTGCGCCGCGTATCACCTTTCGATATTTACATAGACCCGGAGAGCCGCGATAAGTATTTCCGCGATATGAAGTACCTTGTGCGCGCCCGCTGGGTAGATAAAGAAGCGCTGGCGGCGCTTTACCCGGAACACAAGGAAGAAATAGAAGCGCAAATGCAGCGCTACCTGTCCGAAGAAAAAGAAAGCAACGAAGAAAATTCCAAACTTTGGTATCAATACGAAACAAAGAAAATCCGCTTTGCCGAATGTTGGTACAAAACAACAGAAACAAAAACGCTCTACACCTTGGATACCGGCGAAGTCGTGGCAGAGTTATCGCCGGAGCAATTAGCGATAGCGCCGCTAATCGTGGTTGATTCGCACGATATTACCGTTACCAAAGTAATGCTGATGAGCTTTTTTGATAACGTGGTGCTGGAAGCCAAAGAAAGCCCGTACCAACACGGCGAATTTCCGTTCGTGCCTTTTGTTTGCTATTACATGGGCGACGACGATATGCCTGCCGGTATTGTGCGCGACCTGAAAGACCCGCAGCGAGAAATCAATAAGCGACGCAGTCAGGAATTGCATATTCTCAATACGCAGAGTAACGGCGGCTGGATAACAGAGGAAGGCGCGCTGACCAACGAGCAGGAGAGTGACTTTAGAAACAACGCCACAAAACCGGGCGCGATTCTACATGTAGCCCCCGGCGCTTTGACCGGTGGACGCATACAGCGGCTTGACGCGCCGCAGGCTATGCCGGTAGGCGCTATCAACGCAGTACAGGAAGCAATGCAGGAAATGCCCACTATCAGCGGCATTAACGAAGCGCTGATGGGCACGGACATTAGTAGCCTGCAAAGCGGCAGGGCGATTGAGCTAAAGCAAAAACAGGCAATCACGCATATTGCCAGCTTGTTTGATAACCTGCGCTACTCTAAAGAAGTTATAGCGACGCTTTTGTGGGGAAGGCGCGGCGCGCCGGGCATTATCCCGCAGTTTTACACCGAAGAAAAAACATACCGTATCATTGGCCCGGACGGTCAGTTTAACTTTATAACAGTCAATCAGCAGGTGCAAAGCATTGACCCCAATACCTTAATGCCTATCAGGCGCACGCTAAACGACTTGTCAGCCGGTGAGTTTGATATTGTTATTGCCGATACCCCGGCAACGGCAACGCAGCGCACGGCGCAGTTTTGGAGCTTGGTTGACGCTTGCGGCAAGCTGGGCATTAACGGCAATATGGTACTGGATATTCTGCTCGACCTTTCCGATGTGCCGCAAAAAGAAGAAATCAAACGACGCTTACAGCAGCAACAGCAGCAGGCGGCGCAGGCACAGCAGCAGCAAATGCAAATGCAAATGGAAATCGAGAAGCAGAAAAAACTATCGCGCAGCATGGCGTACAAAGACTTGCAGCTCCCCTTGCAGCTTAAACTTGCAGCCGAAGCCGGTATTTTCCCGAAAGAGTATGCCGACGCATTTATGGAGTGGAGCGTGCAGCAATACGCCGCCGCTATGGGCATACCGATGGGCGGACAGCCGCAGCAGCAGCAAGGCGGAATCCCGCCGCAGGTTGCCGCGCAGCTTATGGCAGCAGGCGGCTTAACGCCGCCGCAGCAGCAGCCAACGCCGCAGGCGCAACGCCCGCTTACGCAGGCAGCTATTAACGGATTAGCCGAAACAGGGCAGCCGGTATTATAAAAAATAATAGGAGGCAAACAAAATGGCAGAAGCAAAAACAACCGCAGCAACAAAGACAAGGCGTATCAGCGCCGCTAAAACAGTAGAAACAAAGGAAACGCCGCTTGTAGAGGCAGTAGCCAAAGACAGCGGCACTGAAATCACGGAGCATGAAAAACTTGCTATGAGAGTGAGGGAGAAGGGTTTGCAGGTTGCGGAAAGAATTTTAGACGCAACAGGCGTGCCGCCTTACGGCTCGGTACAATTAGAGAACGTATTAAAAGCAATCGAATTATACAATACCTTTAAATAATAAGGTATTTGCATAAAACGGTTGCTTTTTTATATTCGCGACGACGGCGACACGGTCGATTATCCGCCGACAGGCGTTAAATGAAGGAGTGTTTAGACAATGATGTTTATTTTTAACTTGCAACTTTTTGACGGATTGGAAATTCCCGGCATTGACCCGGACATCGCAAATGAAATTGCTGCCGAACTCAATAACGGCGGCGAAGAAGAAAGAGGCGGCGACAACGATAGTCAAGGCGACGACACCGGCAACGCTGACGCTGACAGCGATAACAAACATGTAGACGGTGGAACGGAAGGCGCGACTGACGCTGCTACAAAATCCGCGCCCGAAGGCGGAACGGACGAATACGACGACGTACCGGAAGGCAATAGCATTCCATATATGCGTTTTAAACAGCTCAACGAGCGCCGCAAGGCGGCAGAAGCGAAGAACAAGGAACTGGAAGAAAAGCTGAAAGCGCTCGAAGGCAGACAGCAGCAGCCCCCGGCCTCCCCTGCACCGGCGGCAAGCAATGTACCGCCCTTCGCGCAGCAACCGCAGCTACCGGCAACTAATGTTCCGAACCAGCAGCCCCCGGCAGCACAGCAGCAGTCCGCCGCCGGTACTGGCGAATTTACCGCTAAGCAGATTGAGCGCATTGCTCAAATGGCCATTAGCCGCGCAAAAGCAAAGCTCAACCTTACCGACGACGACGTGGAAAATCTCGATTATAGCGACAAACCGGAAATCAAAGTTGCATACAACAACATTGTCGCCGAAGAAATGCGGAATATCCGCAAAGAAGTACAGCAATATCAAGCTGATAGAGCCGCGTTTGCAAAACAAGTCAGCGATACTACCGCAGAGTTTGACGCGCTGGGCAAGAAGCTGGGCGCATACGACGACGTGCAGGAACGCTGGGGCTTTATTGGCGAGAAACACTTTGAAACGCTACCTCAACGCACGCAAGGCATTTTGAAAGAAGCCTTTGCGCGCCTGCAAAATAGACGTGGCACTTATCAGGATATGTATTTGATTAACGAATACTTCGATAGCGCCAACAAGCTCTATGAGCAGCAGAAGGCAGCAGCTAACGCCGCCGCGAATCCGACGGCGCAGCGCAACATTACCAAAATGAACAGCGTCAAAAATCTGCCGAAAGCACCGGAGTTAAACGGCGGCATAGGCAACGACAAAGTCCTTACGGTTGAGAAACTGCAAGAAATTTTAGCCACGCCCGGCGGCTGGGATAAACTCACCGAAGCCGAACAAAAGGCTGTATTGCAAGGCAGACTTAGATAAAGATTTTCCGACGCGGAAAGGATATAAGATGTCTAATCACTTTAAATTTATGTTGCAGCTCTTTACAGATACTACCGTGCCTACCAATCTCGTACATAAAGCGTGGGCAAAGCAGCTCTGGAAAGAAGCAGAACGCGACAACTTTTTCTCTAAATTCACCGGCGAAGGCTCTAACAATATCATTCAGGTTAAAACCGACCTAAAAAAAGAAGCGGGCGACAAAATTACCGTTCCTTTGGTAATGCGTTTGACCGGCGCTGGCGTTACCGGTGATAACACTCTGGAAGGCAACGAGGAACAGTTGCAGCTTTACGACTGCACGGTAACTGTTGACCAAATCCGTCACGCCGTGCGTCTTAAAGGCAAAATGGAAGAACAGAAAACCGCCCTTGACCTGCGTCAAGCAGCTAAAGACGGCCTGAAATTGTGGATGAAAGAAAAGGTAGAGCAGATGACCGTTGACGCTCTGACCACCGACCCTTCCACCGAACACACCATTTATGCAGGTGGCAAAACTTCCGAAGCCGCCGTTGCAGCAACCGACGTGCTGACCACTGACCTTATCTCTCAGGCAGCGCGCCTTGCACGCCTTTCCGAACCTAAAATCCGTCGCATTCCTGTTGACGGTAAAGAATATTACATCATGCTCGTTGACCCGTATCAGGCACGCGACCTGAAAAACGACGACCGCTGGATTGCAGCGCAGGAAAACTGCGCAGAACGCGGCAGTAAGAACCCGATTTTCACCGGCATGCTGGGCATATGGGACGGCGTAGCACTGTATGAATACGAAAACCTTAGCCGCACTCAGACCGGCGCGGAGGTTACTTCCGTTAAAGGCTATCTTGGCCACGCTCTGCTTTTGGGCTGCCAGGCAGGCATTAAAGGCATTGCACAGGAAGCCGAATGGAACGAAAAAACTTTCGACTATGGCAACAAAGTGGGCTTTGCTACCGGCGCTATCCTTGGTGTAGCTAAATCCGTATTCAACGAAAAAGACTTCGCAGTAGTACAGGTTATCACCGCGTCTGCTGCTGACTAATCATTAGCTTATTCATTCCCCCAAAAACAAAACAAGGGCAGCTTTAACCGGCTGCCCTTTTGTTTTATGTAGGTGAAAAATATGGATATTAGAAATGTTATTGAGCGAGTACGCATTAAAATCACCGACGAAAATGCTTATCGCTTTACCGACGACGACATTTTGCTGATTATTAACGACGCTGTACGCTTGATACGCAACGTGTTTATCGACGAAATGCCGGAAATTATGTGCGAACCGAAGGTAACAGGCGAACTGTCCAGCGGCGAAAACGCCATCACGCTACCTTTTTTACCGGTACGCTATATTGATGTGCGCTGCAAAGGACGCAGACTGCATTTATCTTCCCGGCACGGCATAAAGGACACGGAAGTTAAAGGAGAGCCGGAACAGTTTGTGCCTACCGGCATAGGCAGCATTGAAGTATATCCGATACCGAACACCGCCTGCAAATACGAGATACTTGCAATTAAGGCGGCGGAAGAATTGGAAATTGAAAGCAGCCTGCCGTTTCCGGACGACTTCTGCGATGAAGTGATAGAATACACGGCGACGCGCCTATCCCTGATAGACGAGTTTGACCAAAGCGCGGAAACGCAGCTTATCAGCACGATTAACAGCAACGTCGCCAACAAATTACAACGATACGCGCCGAAAGCTCATGTGGTTGAAGGTTATTACTAAACAAGCGGGCAGGTGAATAAACTATGCGCTTATCATCTAAACACGCGAATCAGCAGGTAGTTGCCCTTAGTGATTTTACCGGCGGGCTTAATACATCAACCACGGAAGAACAGATTGCAGCCAATCAGCTTGTGCAAAGTATAAACTTTGAAGTGCAGTCTACCACCGGCTTGCTAAAGACGGTTGACGGCACGCGCAAAATTTACCGCGCTCCTACTGACGCAGAGTATAAATTCAAAGCGGCGGCTTATGACAGGCTTAATGGCCACCTCGTTCTTTTCGGCGACAACAAAGCTATATTCAGTACCAAAAATATGCAAGACGTTAAACAGATAGGCACGTTAAGCGGCGACCTGCCGCCCGTGACGGCTTTATGGGAGGACGGCTTACTTGTTGCCAGCGGCGGACACCTGCAATATCTGGACGGCTTTCAGATGAAAACGATAAGCACGTCGCCGGATATGTGCAAGGGCTGTTATGTTCGCAGCGGCCGCGTACTTGTGTTTGACGACGAAAACGTCAGATACAGCGGCGTGGGCGACGAAGAAAACTGGACGGAAGATAGCGACGACCCTTCCGCCTCCGTATGGGTAGAAGCTGGGTATAAGGCTGGCGGCAAGATTATTGGCATGGTAAACCTGTCAAGCGATATTCTTATCATTAAGGATAACGGCATGCTGTTTAGACTTTCCGGCGAATATCCGGACTGGAGCATAAGCGAGATTGCACGCGAAGTTGACTGCCGCGGCCCGAATGGGTATTGCAATGTGGTTAACACAACCTGCATTCTTGGCGAAAAAACCATACGCGCCATTGTGACGACGCAGGAATACGGCAGTATGCGCGCCAATAGCTTGGGCGAAAATGTGCGCGACGAGATACGAATGCTGCCGCTTGACGCTAAAATGCGCTATGTTCCGCCGCTTAATCAAATATGGATTATCGGCAACGGCGGCATTGTGCTATTTTTGGATTTAAACTGCAACGCCTTTTTTAAGCGCCAGTTCAATGCCAATGTCGTGGACGTGGTGAGCGTGAACGAAGATGTTTACATTATCAAAGAAAACGGCATTGATATACTGGATAGCAGCAGCTTTAGCGACGAGGACGACTATCTTGAATACACCCTGCAAGGCAAAACGCAAATCAGCCATTATGATTTTTTGGTAAAGCGCGTGGCTTTCGCCTGCACCGGCTATGCGGTCAGCGGCAGCGATACCGCGCTTTATATTGGCGACGTTAAAATACCTTTGCCGTCAAAGCTGGCGTACAATATGGCGGATTATGTATACGAAAACTGGGGCTTGGTATACGGAAACAAAGAATACGTAAACAAAGGCGGCAACGTAAACCACAGGATTGTATACGTCAACAGCGACGTTTTTGTATATGATAACTGGGAATACGTGTACGGCAACGGCGATTATGTACTGGACTTCGACGGCTATGTTGTGCGCGATGAACGCATACGCTATCGCAACAAGGCGCTGACGCTAAAGCTACAAGGCAAGGGCAGCAAATTTATTCTGAATGGTATTAAATATGATGTAGTAGAGGTATAACAATGAGTAAATGGTCCGCTAAATTTCCTTTTGATTTCAGTCCGCGACGCGGCACGATTCACGAACTTGGGCAATGCTATGTAGATGAGATTGAACGCATTTACGAATTGCTTAACGACCTGCGTACCAACAACGCAGGCGACGACGACCCGGAGCCGTTTCAGATTAAAATTGACGATACCGGGAAAATATATATCAGAAACGCAGATAATGACGAGTGGCTGTTACTTGGCAGCGCAGCCAAATACTTCGGGCTAAAAGAAGCCGGCTTTTTAACCAAAGCGGATATTAACTTTCCGGAAGAAGAAGGCGGAGCTTTTGGCATTGATATTACCGGCAACGCCGGGAAAATTGCCAACACGGCTATCGAAGTAACAGGCAGCTTTGCAGACAATCAGGCGCTTGTCTATGACGCAAATAAACAAAAACTCACAAACAAACTTGTGCCTATTGTAAACAGCGAAACCGGCGCAATTTCCTGCGACACGACCGGCAACGCCGGTAAAGTGGCGGGTAAACCTATCATCACGGAGTCGCTGGACGACGGCGAAGTGTTGGTATTCAGAGCGTCGCAAGGCGGCTTTGTAAATGAGCCGAAATCTAATGCCATAGGCAGCGGCAAGTCACTTGTAATTTATTTTGATGGACGCACGATTGCAGACTACAATGGCACAATTTACAGGGACTTGCATATCATGCAGTTTACGGCAACGCAGCCGGACGGCGTGACGGTTACAAAACCTCTTTTGTGGTTAAAGCCGACGACCGACGGCGAGAGCATTGCTGAAATTTATTTACTGCAAGAAAACAACAGCTACAAACTTATCAGCAGCCCGGAGGACAGCATTACAGAAGTTAGCTTTAGCAATGACGAGCTGACCGTAAAAAACGCGAAGGGCGAAGAAGAAAGCTACAAAATTAAACGGCTGGCAGGCAACAGCGTTACGGCCAGCACGGATTTAAACACGCTTACTTTGGAAGGGCGCTATCAATGCAGCGAAAGCAGCGTTGCACAGGGCTTGACTAACTGCCCGGTAAGTGAACCGTTCTTCCTTGATGTTTACCGTAACAACAAACCGGACGCAACCTTTGACAATACCGTACAGGTTAAGCAGGTTATCACCACGGCTAACGCGAGCGAACCGGCAGTATATGTTAGAACTCATATCAACGGCACATGGAGTGCGTGGAAAGAACTTGCCAATACCACTTGGATTAACAGCAATGTTTCGAGCATTGCAACCAACCCGGTCAAAGCGCGCAAGATTGAAAAAGAAGGCAGCACAGTTAAATTGTGGTGGAGCGACCCGGACGACAGCATTGTAGACGGCAGCGTTTTAACACAATGGGAAAAGACTGTAATTGTCAAAAAACAAGGCAGCTATCCGGAAAACGTGGACGACGGCACGATTGTTGTAGCGGTTACGGAGCGCAACAAATACGCCGACGAACCGTACAGCGACACGCAGGCCAGCCCGGCTAACTGGTATTACCGCGCGTTCCCAAAAGCTAAAAACGGCCCGTATTCTGATAACGAATTAAACCGTTTCGGCTTTTGGCATTATGCCATTTACGTTGATACCACAGACCCCGACGAAGAAACCTGCGTACACAAAATTGGCGGCTTTGATAACTACTTCTTCGACCGTCCGTATATGGACTTCGACGCGGATAGCTTTTACTGGGGCGGCTGGAAGAACGTACAAATGCTCCCGAAACCGTGCATGCTCAAAGCCGACGGTTCGGTTGACTACTACCTCGACCCGGACGACTACACGAAAAAAGCCGACGGCGTTACAGCCAGCGACGTTACCGACTTGGAATACAACGGCAACGCCATGATGGAATGGTGTCCGGTATTTACTAAAGTCGAAAAAGTAGGCACGCGCCTATATATGTATTTTTGCTCTGAAAAATACGACGACGACTATGAATGCTATTCCTGCAAAAAGTCCGACGGCGAATACGGCGACCACTTTTACATGCCAATATATGAGGGCTATGTATCGAGCGGCAAAATGCGCAGCATGTCTACCGGCACAAAGCCTACTGCCAGCACAACAGCGGAGAACGAGGCAACATACGCCACGGCCAACGGCACCGGCTGGAATACTACTGTATGGGCAGACGAGCAATTACTGCAAATGCTCGGCATACTCTTTTTCGAGCGCCTTAACATGCAGGTTGCCTGCGGCTATAACCCCGGCAGCAGCTCGAGTGCTTTAACCAACAACATCGGCACGGCCAACGCCAAAGGTATGTTTTACGGCCATCAATCGACCAATGCCGTCAACACCAAATACTTTGGTATGGAGAACTGGTGGGGACATCGTTGGCGCAGGCCTAACGGCTTGATGTGCATTAACCGCCGTGTATGGGTAAAACTCACGAACAGCACGGTTGACGGCTCTACCGTTACCGGCTATAACCGTACCGGCAACGGCTACATTGATACCGGCGTTGATGTGCCTTCTGCAAGTGAAAGCTACATCAAAGAAATCAGCGGCAACGAGAAATGCGTTACCGCACCTGTTACGGTGAGTGGAGCGAGCAGCACCACGTACTACTGCGACGCTGCTTGGAGTGCAACCGGCACAACGCAGCTCTTTCTCGGCGGTGGCGTGGCTGACGGCGCTTCTGCGGGCTTGTTTGCCTTCCACGCGATCATCGCTCCCTCGGCCTCGTACTGGGACAGCGGGGCTTCCCTCTCTTATAAATCTTTTTAGAGAGGGGGCTGGGGAGAGGTTCGCTCTCCCCGCGCTGCGGAGCAGCTAATAATGTTTGACGTAAATTAAATAAATTTAAGGGACTGGGACGGCGCTTTGCTCTGATTGCTCTTACTCGGCGGTAGCGTGAATAACGGCGCTAATGCGGGCTTGTTTGCCTTCAACGCGAACAACGCTCCCTCGAACTCGAACTGGAACAACGGGGCTTCCCTATTTATGGTAAATTTGTTTGACACTCAATGCCTACCCTTTTCCGCATCCTAACAAGGAAGAAAATAGATGCCGCAAAAAGCACGGGCCAGTAAGCGCAAGCATAACGTCCGTGAGGCCATAAGAGATTATGAAAACATATAACAATTTGTTTGATAAAATAACAGACCCTGCGAATATCGAAGCGGCGATAAGAAAAGCCGCTAAAGGCAAGCGCAGTAAATATAGCGTGCGCCGTGCGCTGGAAAACCCGGCGGCGGTTGCCACTATCATATCAGCACAGCTTAAAGCCGGAACGTGGCAGCCGGTACCGCTGCACAATGCCCGCGAGATAAACGACGGCATAGCGCTTAAAAAGCGCATTATCGTATGCCCACAGTTTATCCGGGAGCAGGTAGTACATCACAGCGTTATGCGCGTATGTGCGCCGCTTTTTATCCGTAAATTTTACCGGTATAGCTGCGGCAGCGTACCCGGCAGGGGACGCGAGTTTGCAGCAAAATACATAAGCAAAGAATTGCAGGATAGAAAGAAAACAAAGTATTTTGCAAAGCTGGACGTCAAAAAGTTTTTTGATAATATCTCACCGCTGTATGCGTGGCGGGAGTTAAGAAAAACCATACGCGACAAAAAGACGCTGCTATTATTTGCCAAAATCCTGCGTGCCAATAAAGTGCGCATGCCGGACGGCAGCATAAGGCGCGGCGGCGTACCTATCGGCTTTTATACGAGCCCTTGGATAGCGAATATCCTATTAAACCCGCTCGACCACGCCTTGAAGGAAATCTGCGGCGTTGCTGTTGCAGTCAGATACGTTGACGATATTCTCATCATGGACAGCAACAAAAGACGCATTAAACGCGCCATAGCATACGTTAAAGACTTTTTGGCAGCGCGCCGGTTATCGTTAAAGCGTGAACCGGCTATCCACAAAACGGATAAGCAGAAAATTACTTTTATCGGCATAGTGTTTACGCGGGAGAAAAGAACGATGAACTCGGCAGCGTTTTTAAGAGCCTGCCGGACGGCGAAGCGAATCGGCAAAAAGCATAAGCTGACTATTTACGACGCGCGCAAAATGATAAGTTACGCAGGACAGTTTAAACATACCAATACGCGCGCAGCTTTTAAAAAATACATTGCAAATAATGTGAGTTTAAGAGCCTGCCGCGCCAAAATCCAAAGGAGAGATAAGGAAGGAGAGACAAGGTATGTGGAGAACAGCAGAGAGCAACGAACAGCCCGCCCTTGTAGTTGAATTATCTAACGGCAGAGTGCTTGTGCGCAGAAACGTCACAACAAAGCAGACTGCCGAAGGCAATACCGTTTACCAATATGAAGAACGCATTATGAGCGCCGTGGAATACGGCACGCGCGAAGCGGTAAACGATATGGAAATTAAACGCGAAGCAGAAATTGTAGATGAGTACACATTGGAACTTATCGAGGAAGGAGTGCTGTAACATGCGTGCAGTAGCAGAGAGTATCAAACGTCTTTACGAAGCAGGCAAATTGACCGGAGAACAGCTTGCACAGCGTGTTGAAAAAGGCACACTGACACTGGAAGAATATAACGAGATTGTAGGCGAAGGTGAACAGGCATGATTAACGCATTTCAGAACAACATCACCATGACGCGCGGCGACGATTGCAAAATCAATATTGAAATCAGCACAGCGGACGGCGAAGTATATACCCCGGCAGACGGCGACGTTGTAAAGCTGTATGTCAAAAAAGAGGGGCTGGAAAAATCGCTGGAAGAACAGCCGGAAATTATCACCAAAACCTTCGAGAAAGTGAGTGTAGAAAACACAGACGGCGAAGGCACTACCACTAAACTTGTGGCCACAATCGCAGCGGCCGACACTAAAAACCTTGAAACAGGCATGTATAAATACGGCGTTAAACTCACGACAGCAGAAGGCAAGGTTTATACAGTAGTAATGCCCAGTACCTTTACCATTGAAGAAGGTATCGCAAAATGAGTACGGAAATTACTATCAGCGCTGCCGAGTGCAGCGATGAAATAAAACTTACCGGCGAGATTAACACCGGCAACAACTTGCAGGGGGAGATAAGCGCCTGCGGCGACGTGCTTGCAATAACACTACCGGCAGACGCAGCAGAACAAACTATTGTGCTGCAAGACGGACAAGTAGCCGTAGACACGCGCGGAGCAAAGCCGCTTGTAAAAATCGGCGACGGTGTAACCGCGTGGGCAGACTTGCCATACAAGGAAGTAACCTACATAGAGGCTTGACGGCTTTACACGGAGCTGAAAGGCGCGTGAGATTATGACCTTTGAAGAATGGGTAAAGTTTTATGAAAAAAAGACAGGGGACAAACACATTTGCCCACCGGGCTATACTACACTGTACGACCCTAAAAAGGGATATGCACAGTACAAAGTAAACCCGGAACGCAGCAGGCTTTATATTTACGAAACCTGCGGCGACGGCAAATATTGGTACGAAAAAGGCGTTGAAATTTGCAGGGACAACGGCATACCGTACCTTGTCACTATATGCACGCGGCGTATTATTCCATACCTGCGGCTTATGGGCGGCAAAATACAAAAGAAAACCGTTCAACCGGAAAGGCACAACGGACTAAAGATTGAAGGCGTGAACCACTTAGGGAAGCGCTTTTTTTGTTGGCCTGCATGGTGGGACGAAGAAAAACAATGTAATGCTTATTATGTTGTGAGTGAGGTAACAAAATGACGAGCTTTTTTAAATTCAACCTGCAGCTATTCAAAGGCGGCGGAAGTAGTACAACGTACAACACCTACACGCCTTCTGCGGAAGAACGCGCGCTCCTTGCACAGCAGTTAAAGTATCAGGAAGCGTTCTTCCCGAATGTAATTAAATTGAACCAAAACGCAGGAGATTTATTGTGGGATAGTTACGGCACAGTGCAGGCTGATTATGGGCAGATGAACAACGAGGCACAGCAGCAGATTGCTAACGCCAACAATATTATATCTGACTTGCAGCAAGGCATAGTACCGAGCAGCTACAACAAGAATTTCCAGCAGAGTATATCTAACGATGTTAAAGGAACCGTTGGCAACGTGATGAACGAGCTTGCTAATAGAGGCGTTGTAAACAGCAGCGTTGCCAATGCGGCCATTGACGATATCTCTGAAAACGTCACGGACGCAGCAGCACAGAATTACAACAATGCTATATCCACGCAGAGCCAGCTTGCGGCACAGCAAATCGGCAACGCCACAGCGGGTATCACGACCAGCGCGGCGGCGCAAGAAGCAGCGCAGCAGCCGGCGCTCAACTTGTGGAATGCCAGCTTAGGCCTTGCGCAGAGCGGCAATAATGTTCTTGGCAATATTGCAGGCAAATACGGCACAAGCGTTTCCAAACAGAGCTATAACACAAACAGCGGCGGCTTTGGCGGATTCCTTGGCGGCGTAGCAACCGGCCTTGCAGGCAATAGCGGATTCTGGAATTTCTTATAATAGGTGGTGCTTAAAAAATGGCAAGAGGAATATTCAACAGCGGCGGCGTTTATAGCAGCCCCGCGTTTCAGATTGGCATGGCTTTAGGCAACGCTTATGGAACGATGTGGGCGACGAACGCAAAGAAACGACAAACCGAACAGGCGGACAACATAATTGCTGATATGACGGGCGGCAATGGCGGCGAAGGAAACAGCGACGCAGCTCAAATCGCGGAAATTGCTGCAATGGGCAACAATGCCAATAATGGTATGGCAGCCAATACTGTAACGCCCGGAGCAGGAGCGCTAACACCGCGCCAGCAGCAATTAACAAATGACGTAGTTATGGGCGGCGCAAGCCCGCAACAGATTGCCGCAAGTATTACCGGTAATATACCGGGAACAGAAGGAAATAATATTGACGCAGCGCTCAACCGCATACAGCAGCAAGAGCAGATAAGGCAGCTTGGAAATATTGGCAGCGCAAACGCAAACCCTTTATTCTCCGTCGATGATTTTGTACGCAGAGCCAAAGAAGCGGGGCTTAACGACGAAGTAATAAACGCCCGCTTACCGGAATTGCAGCGAGAAGCGGCACGCAGAGCAAGGGAAACCTTACTGCCCGGTATAACCGACAATCTGTACGGATATACCAACGCCGACGGAGTAGCAGTGCCGCCGAATTATGCGCAGGCCTTTGAAGATATTTTGCGCCTGCGTGAATACGACCCGGAAACAGCAAAGGTTCTTATGAGCGGTATGGTATCGCCTGCCGACTTATACAACACGCAACAAAAGAATGCAGACCGCATAGCCAACGACGAAAGCTATGCGCGCAGGCGAGAAATCGACGCAGAAGCAAAAGAACGCGAATTAAGGGCGAGAGCCGAACAGCTTGCAAGATACAACGGCATGAGCTACAACGAAGCTATGCGCTATATTCTTGGCGGCACAAGAGGCGGAAGTGGCAGCAGAACAGGCACACAAAAGAGTTTGCTGAGCAGCGAGGATTTTAAATACGCCAATGACCAGCTTGCGGCATACGACGAAAGAATCTCAATGGGAGAAACGCTTACACCAGCAGAACAAGCAGACTACAATAGGTTGTATAACTATAAGCAGCAGGCGCTTAACGCCACTTATGGCGGCGGGAATCTCCCGCAGGCTAATGTGAATAATGCAGAAGGACAGCTTTTTGCAATGGCTGACGCGGCAAGAGAACAAGGAATGACTGACGAAGAAATTTTGGCAGACCTTAGAACGCAGCTTGGCACGCTGGGGTACGACGAGAACAGCAGCCTTTACAGAGCGGTTGTAGAACACCTTGGAGCTGGCGGCGGCAGCAATAACAACACAAGCGCAAGACCGCAGCAAACAAGCACGGAGCAACAGCAAGAAGCAGCGCCAGCGCCCGCTCCTGAACCCACGTCGCCAATGCTTGTGCAGGACAGTAACGGACTGCCGCATTGGTTAAACGAACTCGGAAGTGAAGGGGTACTGCGACTTGGCGCGCGTATTGGCGAATTAAACAGAGGCAGTAACGGCTTGCCTTATTTTTGGCAAAATAACGGATAGTAAAAAGGCGGTATAACTATGGCAAATGCTTTTGCAGGTTTTAACATCAAGAACAATACTACACAGCGAACAGGCACGCAAAACGCTTTTAGCGGCTTTGGTGCAGAAGAAACGCCATATCAACAAGCCGTGCGCCGGTACAACCTGCAAAACGATGCCGGTAATGAAGATGACCCCGGATTTTTCTCCGGGGTAACTTCCGGCATTGCTGGGGTACTGGGCGGACAGGCACGCTTTGGCGAGGTAAATTCGCCTTTCGGCGGCGAAACTTTAGGTAAAGCCGCAGATTATTTTGAAGGCATTGCACGCGATAATGCCCGCACAAAATTTACCGACGGGCCGGAATTGAGCCTTGATTATCTGCAAGACCCGCAGGGCTTACGCTATGACGTTGGCAATACCGTTGGCAGCGGATTGGCACTTGGCGCAGAAACGGCAGCGGCAGCGGCGGCGGTTGCAAATTCCCCACTGGCAGCAGGCGCGGCGGCAGTAGGCAGGGCATTACCGTGGGCAGCAAAACTATGGAACAGCCCTCTCGGCAAAGTCGTTGTAGGCAACGTGGCGCAAACGCCTTTAGAAGCAGTATCAGAGGGCGGCAACCTTGTGCCGGAACTTAGAGAAGCCGGGTACAGCGAAGATGAAATTCAGGAGATTGCCAACAGGGCGGCAGCCTTAAATATTGGCGGACTTGGCCTTTCTAACTTAATTCAATCTTATGGCGCAAGCAGAGTTTTGGGACTTTTGAGAAACACTCCGGGACGCATGAGTGTTGGCGAGATTGCTAAACGCGGCGCGCTTGGCGCGGCTGGCGGCGGCGCAACTAACTATTTTGAGGAAGGTATGCAAAGCGCGATTGGCGACCTTGCAATGGGTAGACCGGTTGACTGGCAGGAAGCCGAAACAAGCGCAAGAACCGGCGGCGTGACCGGCGCAGTTTTGGGCGGACTTGGCGGCACAGGCGGCGCTTATATGCAAAGCAGGAGAGCAGCAAACCAACAGGAGCAGCAAGAAGGACAAGAACAACCGGAACGCGACGAAAAGCAAGCATTTATCGACGCTATCGCCGGACAGGAAAGCGGCGGCAATTATAACGCTGTAAACGAACGTACCGGAGCAAGTGGGAAATATCAGATTATGCCGGGTAACTGGCCGAGCTGGGCAGAAGAAGCCGGACTTGGCCGCGATGCTGAAATGACCCCTGAAAATCAAGAGATTGTAGCCCGTTTTAAACTCGGTCAGTATTATGACAAATATGGAGCGCGCGGCGCGGCAATCGCTTGGTATGGCGGCGAAGGCGCACTTAATTATAGCGACGAAGCACTTAACAGGAAGCAAGGCAATGGAAACGAGCCTTCTATCAATGAATATGCCGATAGCGTAATGGCACGCATGGGACGTGGCGATTCTTCTTTGCGCAGCTATTATGCCGACGACGCAGAAAGCAGCAACGCAGAACTGCCGGACGTTGGTGTACCAATGCCGGAAGCGACCGCCGCAACACCGGCGCGCGGCTTTAGAGTTGAGGATATAGCCGCGGCAGAAGCAGAGGACTACAACACGGCGACACAGCCAAAAGAACCTGCGTACAGCAGAGCAGAAGCACGCAGCGCGGCAGATGATTATAACAGCTTAATCGACGAAGCGCTGGACGCAAGCGAAGCAGCATGGCAAGCACCGACGCAGCAAACAAGAGCGCGCAGGCTGTATAATGGACTTCGCCTTGGCACGACCGGAACAAGCTATAACCCTGCTATTGCAATGCAAACACCGGCTTTGGACAGAGCAAGACGACAGGAGTTAAACCGCCGCGCAGACGAACTTGCTTTAGAAAACCAGCGCGTAGCGCAGGAAATGGCAGGCCGTCGCCGCCGCTTTATGGGCGAGAGCACGCCGTCGTTCCACGAGTTAATGCAGAGAACGAAAGCGCGCCGCGAACAGGAAACGGCCAATGATGTTTTAAATAACAGGCGGCTTGAAAACCTTACCCAACGCGCTATGACCGGCGACCATTCTGCAAGGCGTACATTCAGCGGACTGCGCCCCGAAGTGCAGCGCGTGCTTTTAAACCGTCACATTGACAGGCTGCAAGTACAAAATGATGAAGCACAAGCAGAAGCAGCCCGCAAAATGTTACGCGAAGCAGAAGAAAGGCAAGCGGAAAAAGACCGCGTGCAGCGTGCGCAAGAAAGAGCGGAAACAGCACAGGCCGCAGAAGAATACTTCCGCAGCAGTGATGAAGCCCCGATTGACGCAGTACGCCGCGAAATCAGAGCTACAAGGGAAGGTATCGAACAGACGCTCGAACCTATTCTTGACCAGTTACGCGAAGGCATGGGCAACGGCGTGGCGCTTATTTCCGGACGCGAGGGCGGGCGCAGAACGCGCATGAGCCAAAATGCAAAGTGGTATCAGGACTTTTATGCCGCGCATAAAAGAAAACCGACAAAACGGGAACTGCTTGATATTGCACGCGAAGTATATACCGGCAGAAATTCTTATGGCTTGCCGGGCTGGGAAGTAACACAAGAGAACGAAAGCTACTTCAAAGAAAATGAAGCCAGCCTTAACGAGCTGGATAGCTATCTTGAAATTTATGATGAACTCGAAAGAAAATTTTTGAGAGAGCCGAATGGAGGCATAAGAAATGGCGAGAACACGGTCAGTGAGGAATATAACAATCAAAACCCCGAACCTCAAGAAAGCCAGCAAGCCGGGGAAAGCAGCGAAGAAAGCCAGAGCGCCGAAACTGAAAACGAGGTAAATAAAAAAACCGTTAGCGTTGAAGAAAATATCAGTAACGGCAAAAAAGCATTACAGAGGGTTATTGACACACATAAGGACGTAGAAAATGCTATGTACCGCGATGATGTTGGAGACATTGCTTTTGTATGGGGAACGCCGGGACGCGGCAATAATTTTAAAGGCGGTTACGGAATTAGCCACATTTTGCAAAAACACGAAAATTCAGGAGCTGAAATTGTAAATGACATACCGGAAATTATAGCCAAAGGCGAAATTGCCAAAAAGCAGGAAGCGCCTTTGGGGGATAGGGTTACAATCGCCCACGGTAAAAAGTCGGTTGTTTTATCTCTGTATAAAGACGGCGACCGCAAAACATGGCTTGTTACCGCGTGGAATAACGAACAATACGAAAAAAGAACAGCTCCTAATGCAACCGGGGCAGTTTACGATGCCGACGATGCTACCGCCAGCGCGACTACACGTTCTCGTCGCGCTGGGGAAGAAGCTGTTCCTGTTAGCTCTAATGTAACACAGGAGAATGAAAAAGTCAAAACGGATAACGAGCAAACAAGTGGAAATGGGGCTGGTGCTGAAACACAAAGTAAAGAGGCTGCCGTAAGCGATACAGTAAAAGAGTTCGCTGATACTTTCGGGCTGAATGTAAATAAACTCAATGCTCTTGTAAATTCTAACCGCAACGAAAGCAACATAAACGAATGGGGAAACTTCGACGATTTAAAAGCTGACTTGGACAAAAATAAAGCAAAACAATATTTTGACGCCATAGAAGGAACGGACGTGCCAATGCGCAGGGTAAATATGCTTGCCGACGACCTTATGCGCCGTTTCATAATTAACAAAGGCAAAAACTTCCAAAAAGCACCGACAGCAAACAAAGCTAATACCCCTGACGGCGGCAGAACACAGGCAGAACAGCAGCAAGACAACGAGACAAAGCAAACCCCTGCGCAGGAAGAAAAAACGCCGCAGAAGGCTGATAAAAGCGTAGACACGGCACAGCGCAAAGTAGTAAATGGTGACAGAGAAGGCATACCGGAAATTTTCAGCGCAAGCGAGGAAAGCTGGATAACCGACGAGGGCACAAGGACGCAGTACAATCTGCGTCACCCAGACGGCGAATATTTTGCACGCCGTATGCCGGACGGCATGTGGGAAAAATACGGCATTGAAAAACAAATCCCGCTTACGCAGCTTAGTTTTAAAACCGCCGAAGGACGCAGGCAGTTTGCAAATGACTGGGTAGACGGCAAAGTCGAGGACGCTAAACGCAGCGTAGAGAAAGCCAAAGAAGAAGAACGGGAACGCCGCGAGCAGGAAGAAGCGCGCCAGCAAATGCTTGCTGATATGCCGGAAGCAACTTTTAATCTGAACGAAGAACAGAACGGCATTGAAATTAAATTCGCCAGCAAGCCTCCGGAAGAAGTACGCCGTGGGCTAAAAAATGCGCGCTATCGCTGGTCAACAAGGAATCAGTTATGGTACGCAAAACAGACGCCGGAAGCAATGGCTTTTGCTGAAAGCATTGGTTATGTACCGGAAAATGTGGTACAATCTAAACAAGAAGCAGGCGACACAACGACGCAAAGCGAAGGAGGCAACAGCGATGTTATTCACAATGCCGAAAGCAATTCTCAAGAAAATAACACAAACAGAACCGGCGACCAAAATGGGCGAACTTCTACTGAAAGCCGACCCGACAGCGGAGATGGACAAAGAAGCGGAGAGGCTGGAAGCGAAGGGCGAAGAGATAGCAGTAATAATGACGTACCTGACAGTAGGACCGTTGCTGGCAGAACGGTTGATGTTAGCAGAAGCGAGAGCGAATTATCCGGAACTGACGAACGTGATACCGGAAGTGCTGGATTATCGGGAAGCGTTGTTGATAGCTACACAGGAAAACCCAATGCTAACGGAACAACAACTGGAAAGTCTATTAAAGCTATTGCAGACGGACGAGCTAATGAAGCCACTCAAACGGTAAAACAAGCGACAAGTGAAAATGAAAAACAAAAGGCAGAGAAGTTGCAGAAAGTTGCAGCCGACCTGCCTTTTTTGACACAGGGCCAAAAAGAAGATGTTGTTTTTGCGGAAACCCGGCTTATTGACAATAACGCTACTGGCGTTATGTTTACCAACGGCACCGGCACCGGCAAAACTTTTAGCGGCTTGGGCATTGCCAAAGAAATGGAGCTCAAAGGCAAAGATAACATACTGGTTATCTCGCCGAGTGCAGCTGTAAATAAGCAATGGGTAGAAGCCGCTGATAAATTCTTTGACATTAAACTTACGCCGCTGGAAAGCACTGCCGACGCTGGAACAGGCGCAGTTATTACTACATACGCCAACGCGCAGGCGAACGACGCTCTTGTGGGCAGAAACTGGGATTTAATCATAGCCGACGAAGCGCATAATTTGATGAATAATGAACAAGGAAACCCGACCGAAGCGTTAAACCGTCTGCGTGCAATGACTTACCACAATCGCGGGTTTGAAAAAAGAGCGGATATCTTAGTAGCAACGCCCGAAGAAAAAGCGGCGCGGGAAGAATACCGCAGATTGGATAAAGAAACCGACGCATACGAAAAACAGCATGCAAACATTCCGGCAGAACTTAGCAAACGTCTTGAAGACGCACGCCAAAAATACATGAAGCTACACCAAGAAAACGCAGGCGCGCGTCAAGAGGCCATAAAAAAATGGGAAGAAATACCGAAAGAAGATAAGCCGAAAACGGTATTTTTATCAGCTACACCTTTTGCGTATGACAAAGACGTGGACTATGCCGAGGGTTACTTGTTTGAATACAGCGGCGACAAAAAAAGCGGTGGTTATAATGTGGCCAATGCACAGCAGGAGTTTATGATGCAGCACTTTGGCTACCGTATGAGATACAACAAACTTACGCGCCCGGACGCGCAGGTTGACAACCGGGTAATGGAAGTGAATTTCCACGAGTGGTTAAAGAAAACAGGTGCATTAAGTGGCAGGGAATTAGAAATAGACAAAGACTATAACCGTGGCTTTATCCTTGTAAACCAAGGCATTGGCAAAAAGATTGATGAAGGCTTTGACTGGCTTTTTAAAAACCGGAACCGTTACAGTCACTTATACGACATTCTTAACAAACAGTTTGGGAGCCGCCAACGCAATTATTTAATCGAGAGCATAAAGGCGCGCGAATCAATTCCAATTATTAAACAATACTTAAAACAAGGCAAAAAAGTTGCATTGTTTCACGACGCTAAAAAACTGCGCGACCTGCAACACCCTTTCAAACTGAATGTTAGCAACATTAAAGGGAGCAACGCTTTTGAAGAACGAAGTATAGCTGAAAGTGAATACCAACAGTTCAAAAAAGAGCGCCCCGACCTTGTAAATTTAAACCTGAACGGCTTGCAATCTCCTATTGCCATTATTGAGAAGGCTTTCGGGGAAGATGTTATGCTGTTCAACGGAGATGTTCCCAAAACACGAAGGAACGAATATGTTCGCTTATTTAATGACGACAACAGCGGCAAAAATTTGATAATGGTGCAGTCCGACGCAGGGAACGCTGGCATTAGTTTGCACGACACAACAGGCAAATATCAGCGAGTGCTGATTAACATTGGCATTCCCAAAAGACCGAGTTACGCGATACAAATAGAAGGCCGCATATATCGTCAGGGCAGTATGAGCAATGCCATTATCCGCTATTTGAGTACCGGAACGAATATTGAAAAATATCTATTTGCTACAACGATAGCAGGCAGGGCAAGCACGGCAGAAAACCTTGCAATGGGGAGCAAAGCAAGAGGCCTGCGCGACAGCTTTATAAACGCATTTACAGAAACTTTTGACGGCACATGGGAGCAAAGAAAGCCCGGCGCTCCCGGTGAAGATGTAGGCGGTAAAGAGGCTGACCGTGGAGTTCTTGAAGATATGAGCGACTTTGAAAGGGCAAAAGCGCTATATTATGCAACGCAAAAAAAGAATAGCCGCAACAAAGGCAAAGAAGGCATAGACTATTTTGCGACACCTGAACCGGTTGGATACAAAATGGTTGAATGGGCCGGACTTAAAGATGGTGATAAAGTATTAGAGCCAAGCGCAGGCCACGGTGCAATCAGCAGATTTTTCAGCCCAAACACGGAAAATGTTATTATCGAGCCGAGCAGTGAACTTGCGCCGATAGCAGCAATGAATACAGATAACGCACGCCTTATTGAAGGAATGTTCGAGGGATATAACACTATAAATAAATTTGACGCTGTTGTCATGAATCCGCCTTTTGGAACTGGCGGAAAGACGGCAATGGAGCATTTAGAAAAGGCCTTCAAACATTTACGCCACGACGGGCGCGTAATAGCTATCGTTCCGAATGGGCCAAGCATGGAGAAGCGGCTGGCAAAATGGTTTGAAAGCGACGACAGCAAAGAAGCATATTTACGCGGCGAAATTATTTTACCGGGAAGCGCGTTTGAAAGAGCGGGCACAAAAGTTGGAACAAAGATTTTAATTATCGACAAACACTTCGGCAAACGTCTTGAAAATGTAAGTTTTAAACGACTTGATTTTAGCCGAATGGAAAGTACGGAAGAATTATTCGACGCAATAGAAAATATTGACATGCCAGCACGTTTTAACGAACGAGCTGTGAGATATTCAGCAGAAGACACGGCTGCCGAGACGCGAAGCTATGAAGACTTGTTTGCGGAACTTCAAGCAGCTTTGCCAAATGCTGATTTTAAATTTAATGACAGCGGCGAAATTATAGCAGAAATGCCGAACAAAGCGTGCTTTAAAATCAATATTGCCGACAGGCTGATTGTAAACGATGCAGAAGTAGCACGCGCCCGCACCGAACACGCACTGACCAGCAGCAATCTTAATATCGCAGGTAGTTGGCAGACGATAGACACCGACTACATAGACGGCGTATTGAGCTTATCGCGCACCGGGAAATCCGGCACAGCAGACCACGAAGTAATGCACGCGGCAATGGACTTGGCACTGACCGACAAAGAGCGCAGCGCGCTGTTAAAACACGCTGATAAAGAAGCAAAAGCCAGCAGCAAAAACATTGATGAAGTGATAGCGGACGGATATGTTGAGTGGAAGGCAGCGAGAGCGCGTCGCAGCGGCACGCTTTTTGGCAAGCTCTACAATAAAATGCAGGATATGCTGCACTCCCTCAAAAAGCTGCTTACCGGTATAGACGACGCGCATAGCGTCATGAGGCGCGTTGCAAGCGGCGAAGTATGGCAGCAGCAAAGGCAGAACAGAACGAGCAGCAGCGCACGTTATTCTGCCGAAGAAAACACTACACCGGAACAGAAAGCGGCACAGGCATTTACCAACACCGAACGCAAAACGACTTGGCAGAGCGTTAAAGACTGGGTGCAGGATAAACGCAAAAACCTTTATGTTGAATGGGTAGACAAAAACGACAGCCTGCACGGACTTGACGAGGCTATCGAAATGACTACCGGCATTAAAACAGAAGGCGACAAAAGTGTTTACAATCGCGCGCAGACCCTACCGGCAACGGCAGCGGGCTTGGCGAACGCTTTAATCGAAGGCGACGCCAACAGCGTCAGAGCCGTCAACGAGCGCTTGAAAAACAAAAAACTTCCGCACAACGTAACACTGCAAATGGTACTCCATTTTGTTGACCGCAACAAAATGGATAAGGCACATCCGCAGTATTTAAAACGTGGGGGCTTTAAAAACTGGATAGACGCTTTTGGCACTTATCTTGGCTGCGCCCGCTTGAATGAAATGCTTTTGCTACATGACGCAGAATACACGCAGCGCGTTAAAGAGTGGGAACAGCGCAAGGCAGCGCGCGAACGCTGGGAAGCTAACGGAGCAATCGGCGTACCGCCGCAGGAAGCAATCCATCAAGAATGGGAAAACTTCCAAAAAGCTCTGAACCGTGCTTATAGGAAGTGGAGCGATAACGGCAAAACCGGCCCTGACCCGCGTGAGAAAATGCGTGCTGATTGGCTTGTAACTCACAAGACGCTGGAAGAACCGCTTAAAACAGTAGGCAAAAAGCCGGAATACAAACCGTACTTATTACCGAAAGGTTTAACGCAAGCTGACATTGAAAGCGTTATCAAAAATGCGCCGCCGGAATTTAAAAAGGCCGCCAGCATGTACTATCAGTTTAATGACAATATGTTGACGGTTATGGAAGATGCCGGACTTATCAGCGGCGAAACCCACAAACTGCTTAATACCAAATATAAATATTACTGTCCGCTAATGCGCGACTTTAGCGATACGGCAGCAGCAGATAATTTTATAAATGGACTGAGCAACGGCGGGCGCGGCATAGGCAACGTAAGCAATCCGCTGAAAAGAATAAGCATTGAAGGCAGCAGCCGCAACGTACTTAATCCGCTGGAAAGCACGATTAAAGCCGTGGCGGTTATGTGCAACCGCGCTGAACGTAACAAAGTAGGGCAGCTTGCAGTAGAAATGGCAGAAAAAGGCGGCCTTGACGCTGTAATACAAAAGACGGAAGGAACGACAGCCGACCCGAATAACTGCGTATTTACTGTTATGTACAACGGCAAAAAGCAGGCATACAAAACAACGCAGGAATTATACAGCCCTATTGCCGGTTACAATTTACCGGCAGCAGGCTTTGTACTGGGGATAGCGCGTAACGCAGCAAGACTTTTGCGCGCAGGCGCAACGACTTCTCCGTCATTCATAATCCGCAACCTTATCCGCGATACCATTTTTGCGGGCGTATCCTCTAAAAACGGATTCGTTCCGATTGTTGATACAATCCGTGGCGCTTATGCTTTGGCGCGTGACCCGCGCCTGCGTGCAGACTTCAAAACGGCAGGCGTTACGCAGTTCAATTTTTACAGCAGCAGCGAACAGATTGTAAAAAGCCTTGACGAAATGGCAGGCGGCAAGCCGTTCAGCGAATACGGCGCGGCTGATATATGGCGCGCGATTATGAAATATCCGGCATTCGCCAGCGAGTTTATCGAAAGCAGCAGCCGTATGGGCGAATTCATAAAAGCCCGCAAAAAAGGCGCAAGCCTTGAAGAAGCCGCGCAGGCGGCGCGTGAGTTGACATTAGACTTTAGCCGCAGCGGCGTACAGGGCGAAAAGGTTAATCAGATTGTACCGTTCTTTAATGCTGTTATACAGGGCAGCGACAAAATGGTCCGCTTGCTGAAACAAGACCCGGTGGGCACAAGCACAAAACTTGCTATGTATATAATCCTGCCGTCACTGGCCTTGTGGGCGCTGAACCACGACGAGGACTGGTACAGAGAATTAAACCCGGAAATCAAAGCAACGTGCTGGTGCTTGCCGGGCGGAATCAGAATACCGAAACCGCAGGAAGCCGGTATTCTTTTTGGCAGCGGCATTGAAGCAGCACTTGACCAGGCACTTAACGACGACCCGGCAGCAATCAAAAACTGGGCAAAGGTTTTTGGCGGCAATATCGCGCCGAACGTTATGCCGACAATATTCTTGCCTATCATTGAATGGCAGGCAAATTACAGCTTTTTCCGAGGGCATAGCATAACCCCGCAGCGTCTACAAAATCTGCCGGACGAATTGCAATACACACCCAACACTTCGGCGGCGGCGCGTACTATCGGCGGCGTGGCCGGACTATCGCCGGTAAAAATTGATAACACTATCAGAGGTTACACCGGCACAATGGGTATGCTTTTGGTACAGCAGTTTGACTGGCTTGCTGACGATAAGCAAAATATGCCATATAAGAAAATTTCTGAAATGCCGTTCCTGCGTGACTTTACCGTTAACCAAAATATTCAGAATCGCAGCCTTGACGACTTTTACGAAATGCTGCACAAGGCCAATGAGCAGCACGCCGGTTATGGCAAAAAAGGAAAACCGACGGCGGCTGTTAAAGGAGTGCGTGCAGCCGGTAAACTTATCAGCGAAGCGCAAAAGGATATTAGAGAAATAACGGTTAACCCGCGCATGTCACCGGAAGCGAAGCGCGCAAGAATCGACAGGAAGAAAGAGTATATCAAGAATGTTGCCAGAAAGGCTAACGCCCGCTTTGGCAGACAATTTGAATAATCACAAACGATAAAAGAGGCTTTTAATAAGCCTCTTTTATTTATAAACAAAAAGCAGGGGCAACGCAGGGGAAATATAACAATAAAGGCGGTGCCAAATTGGAATATGAAATTATGACAGCACTCTTTAGTGCTGCGACCTTTTGCTGCGTATGGCTTTTTAGCAAGCCGCAGAACGTAAAGATTGAAGCCATTAAAGAGAAAATCGAAGCAGATAACGAAGCGTCGCACGCGGCACTCGACCGTAACAGTGAAGCGATTGAAAAATTGACGCTGGAATTGCAGGAGAGCCGCGAGGATAGAATAAAATTCGCGCAGCAGATAAAAACGCTGTTTGGATTTTATAAAGACCTTAAAGCTGATGTGGATAAACTGCAACAGAATATGATAGAATGCCGTACCGGTAGTAACAGAGGAGATAGCACATGCTTGAGAAAATAAAAGAGCTTTTATCAAAGACGGTACAAAAAATACCGGCGAGCATCGGCACAAAAGCCATTGTGTATTATGCTCTTGTGCTTGCAGTAGAAATCCTGCTTTTTAACATTGCTTTTTGCTATAACTGGTACGCCAGCGGCAAAGCAGAAATAACTACACTAATACAGTTTTTAACTGTTTTAGTTGGCGCACAATTCACGAGCGCTATTTTGCTGATAGGCAAAGGGTTTGTGGACAACGACGGAAACGGCGTGCCGGACGTGCTGGAAGATAGCGAAAGCAAAACAAAGGAAGAAGGAAACGGCGAATGAGAAAAGTTACTCTTAATGTAATTAGAGAAATGGCCCACGAGGCTAAAGGCTGCATTGATAAAATCTATCTGCACTGGACGGCGGGCAATTATGGTAATTACTCTGATGAATACCATATCAATATCGACAGCGACGGCAGCATTATTGCAAGCGGCCGCGACCTCACAGAATTAAAATCCCACACATGGCACAGGAACAGCAATGCCGTAGGCGTTGCCATGTGTTGCTGCGCCGGCGCGATTGCATATTCTGCTGACAATATCGACTTCGGAAGCCAGCCGCCGACAGAAAAACAAATTGACGCTATGGCTAAAGTAGTTGCCGTGTTGTGCGAAGAACTGGGGTTGCAAATTAACAGCGACAATGTTATGACGCACTGCGAAGCGGCGGAACTTGACGGATATGGGCCGTCTACCACTTGTGAACGCTGGGACTTGTGGAGCCTGCCGGATATTCCCGGCGACGGAGTTTTAAAACCTGGCGGCGACGTTATCCGCGGCAAAGCTATATGGTGGGAAAGCAACGGCCTTTAACTGTTTCCGTTTTGGAAAGTGTTGAAAATTTTTGCGGGAATCCGCATTTTATTTCAGTGAAAGGAGGTGAAATATAATGGATAAAACAAAACTTGCTATTTGTGCCGGTATTGTAATTGCAATTATCGTCGGCTGCATTGCAGGCGGCGTGTTTTAACTTGCAAGCAAAACTTGCGAGTTGAAAACCGTCTTTAGATTTAACGCATACGCTTGTTTTGAAACGCAGTGAATATAAAGTGCTGCACGCGAAGTAAAAACGGCGTATGCGCTAAATATGACGGTATTAGCGGCATTTTAGTATTTTGCTTAATATTTAAGAAAATAATATCTTTAAAAAGAAATACTTGACGTCACGAAAATGATGTTATAAAAACGCCGAGTTTTATAACGCAATAAAATTGGCATTATAAAAACACTGGATTATATAAAAGGAGAGATAGCCATGCAGGAAAAAGCTAAACAAATTATTGCTGATTATTTTAACAGCCACGTCGATAAAACAGACGGCGTGCTAATTGGCGTTGATGATGTATATGTTGTATGGTTCTGCAAAACGCTGCAAAACTGGAAAGCACTTTTAAGCACGACCGTTCCCGACGGCGTTTATTATGAAGTAACCCACAACGGCGACAAAAACGAAACCTATGTTGACGTTTATAAAAAATGGGAAAACCTCTGCGTGAAAGGAGAATAAAAAAGGAAAGGACACACGATATCATGATATCAGAAAGACAATATCGCAGGGAGCTACAAAAACAATTAAAACGCATACAAGACGAAGTGCTGCCAAAAGACTATTACTGCGACAGGGGACTGCGTAATTTTGAGTGCGACAAGTTTATTGTTGATGATATATTGTTTAAAATCAAAAGCATAAAACGAGAACTCATTCTTTACAAAGCGCTGACCGCGCTTTCGCTTTTGGGGAACGTGCTGTATTTTTGTGTTTTGCTTTAAATGAGGTAAAAATGGAAGATAAAAAAACTGTTACGTTGCAAGAGGTAGAAACAGAAGATGAAAAAAACTCTCAATTTAGAAGTAGGATTTATATTGCTTTGCTTGTTGTATGCGTTCTTTGCGTCGCCTGCGCATTGTGGAGCGGCGGAAACAACGAAACAGGAGATAGTAATATCAGCGCAGGAATTAGCGACGTTAGAGGCGGAATTGCAGACAGCACAGACAGCAATACAAAGCTGCAAGAACAACTCGGCGGAATTAAACAAACAACTGGCAGCGTCGCTGACAGCGTTGAGCGAAGCGAAGCAGCAGTTAAAAACGCTGCAAGCGCAGCTACAAGCGCAGGAAACGACCTTGACACAGCAGAGCGAGCAATTAAAAATTGCCAACAAATCATTGCAGGAATTAAGCAACGCAATGCAATCAAGGGAACGAACCCTTGAACGACAGCGGAATATTGCTTATATTGTTGCAGCGGGCTTGTTATATGCTGCCGTAAAATGATATAATTTAAGTATCTTAATTTGTGGAGTGTATAATATGAGCGAAGATAAAAACAATGACGCGATTGTCACTATGTGTCTGACTGGTTACCGCGACACTATTAAAAAACTTACTTATGCTTTGATTGCCCTTGCAATATGCTGGTTGTGTACTGTGGGGGGGTTCTTGTACTACTTGGCAGGATATGAAGTGCAAGTCGAAAATTATGGTGGGTTTGAAAATAGCAAGGTAAACACAAGTACCGGTCAGTTCAATGAAAAAGTTGATAATTTTACAGTGAACAACAATGGAGTTGATGTAAATGGTGAAAATAAAAAGTGATGGAGCATATACCGTTGTGCGCAAAGTGCGCAAAGGCGGCGGAGCGCGTGGAACAATGCACAAGGACAATCTTGATGAAGCATTGACGCGCGGAAGCGGCAATGTAATTTTGATGAATCAGACAACCGGCATTGCCAGCAAAAATTCAAAACAAAAATAAAGGTGAAGCTATGAACACCAACAACAAAAGCGCCCGCGACTGGCTTGTCCAGTCGTCTAGGCGCTCTTTTTATTCAGTCCTTGAGGAAGCAAAGATAACGCCGCGCCAAATGCAAATAGCGGAAATGCGATTCGTGCAGGGGCTTATGAATTATCAGATTGCTATGCAGCTAAACATATCTACAAAAACAGTAGAGAAAGAGATTGCAACGGCATATAAAGCGGTAAATAGAATATTAGACCAAATGTTATAACATAGATTTAAGGCTGTCAGAAAATGGCAGCCTTATTTTTTATGCCCTTTTTAGGGTTTTCGCACGGAAATTACACCGTTTATCAAGAGTTTATCAGCAAGAATTTATTGCAAACTATAAGTAAGAGGTGAGAACAATGTATCCGAATTATCCTAATTACAGGCCCTTACCGCCCGACCCGGCGATGATAGCTATGAATGAACGGTTGGAACAAATGCGGAGGCAGCAGCAAATGTATGCCCCGCCGCAACAGGCAATTCAGTACGGCGGAATTAAAGGCCGCGTGGTTACGAGTATAGACGAAGCCCGCGCGGCGCAGATAGATTTTGACGGCAGCGCAAGCTATTTTCCCTGCCCTGCGGAGCGCAAAATTTATGTTAAAAGTTTAGACCTTAATGGCAATCCGGTTTTTGAAGTATATCAGCTAACGAATAACGGCACGCAGCAGCAACCGGTATATGTAGAAAATTCTGCTTTTGCTGCGCTGCAACAACGTGTAGAGCAGTTAGAGGCAGCGTTAAAAGGAGTGAGTGGCAATGTTCAACCCGGCGCAAATATTACAAATGATGGGCAGCAAGGCTAATCCACAGGCGTTTATGCAGCAGATGTTCGGCGATAATCCGACGTTTGGCCGCACAATGCAAATGGTACAAGGGAAAAGCCCGGCGGAAGTACAGCAAATTATTCGCAATGTTGCAAAAGCACGAGGCATGAGTGATACCCAACTTAATCAATTTGTAGGACAGTTCGGTTTAAAGCTGTGACGAAAGTCAGGCTTTAGATAAATTTTATTAACGAGGTGATTATTATGACAATGGACGGAAACGGCATTGTGCCGGTAATTGACGTGAACCGCAACGGTTATGCCTATGGCGACGGCTTTGGCTGCGGCAACTGGATGTGGATTTTTGTTTTATTTGCTCTGATGGGCGGCGGTTGGAATGGCTGGAACCGCAACGGCTTCGGGCTTGACACTGCGGCCACCTTTGCAAACGGCAGCATGACCCGCGACCAGATGGCAAGTGAGTTCGATTTTAACGACCTTAAAAATGGGATTCGCGGCGTTCAGAACGGTTTGTGCGACGGTTTTTACACTACCAATACCAACATGCTGCAAGGTTTTAACAACACCCAGCGTGAAGTGTTAGAGAGCCGCTATAACCTCGGCAGTCAGATTGCCGAAAACCGTTTTGCTGCTCAGCAGTGCTGCTGCGAAACTAACCGCAACATTGACGCAGTACGTGCAGAAAACTACAAAAATACCTGCGAAATTACTTCTGCTATCCACGCAGAAGGCGAGGCTACACGCGCGCTGATTAATCACAACGTAATGCAGGAACTGCGCGACAAACTTGCTGACCGTGACCGTGACTTAATGACGGCGAACTTCCAGCTCAGCCAGCAGGCGCAGAGCGCAGCACTTGTAGGCGCTTTGCGTCCGTTCCCTCAGCCCGCATACATTACTTGCAGCCCTTACGCGGCGGCAACTAATAATGCCTATGGTTGCGGTAATTGTGGTTGCTAATTAAAAGGTAGGGCGGTAATTTACCGCCCTACCTTTTATCAAAGGAGATGTTTAACTATGTATTGTGCATACCAAAAATCAGCTTTAAACGCTGTGAATACAGCAGCGCAAACACTTGCTGCTAATGAATTTTTAAACTTTGACACGAATAGGCTGCATACCGGTTGCAGCATTCAGCACGTCGCCGGAAGCACCAGCGTCAATATCATCAACCACGGCTTATATCAAGTGAGCGTTAACGCAGATATAACGCCGACGGCTGCCGACCCTATAACTTTGCAGCTTGTAAACAACGGTGAAGTTGTGCCGGGCGCAGAAGCTACCATTACCGGCGTAGCGGGAGATACTGCACATGTGGCATTTACCACGCTTATCCGCGTACTAAAAAGCTGCCCGTGCGTTATCGACAACACTGCCAGCTTGCAGGTACAACTGACAGAAGCAGGAACTGTAACCAACGCCAATATTGCTGTTGTTAAATTAGCGTAAGGCGGTGGGAACAATGCTGCACAGATATAAAGAATTTATAAAAGCAGTTAGCGGCAATGCCGAAAAAGAAGAAGAATTAAAAGAAATAGTCTGCGACGCAGTAGAAAAAATTAAACATTATTGCCCGGAAGAATTTTGGGCAACTGTTTATAAAATGCACTGCGTAGCATACGGCCCGCATTTTGATGAAAAACTTGCAAGAATGGCCGTAGGCAAAATGCGTAACGTGGACGGAAGTGCCGGTGAACATTGGACTATCGAGCAGACAAGCCAAATCGCGGACCAATACGGTATTGTACACAAAGCCGATTGGTATTATGTGATGAACATGCTGTATAGTGATTTTGCGCAGGTGATCGGAAACGATTCCAATACATACGCTAAAATGGCCAAAGCATACATGCAAGACCCGGATGCACCGGAAGGAAAGGTATTAAACTTGTGGTTGACGCAAATAAAGAGCAAGTAAAAAGAGCATTGCAGAAATCCAACAGCGCATGATATAATTACTTGCGTTCATTGGTTTTCAGTTAGTAAAATGCCCTGCCGGAAGGCGGGGCGTTTTACTTTATGCCGAACAATGCCGAGTGCTGCTTGATAAAAAAGCGACTGAACACCGGCTTGAATATATAGGACGGGTAGTTGCGCTTTAGCGCTACCACATTGACCCACACAATTAAAAAATTGTAAAACATATAAACCTAAGCTGAAAAACGGCTTAGGTTATTTTTTTATCTGTTTGGATTTTTAAATTTCCTCTTGTCAAAAAGATGAAAATACTGTAAAGTAAGTAAGCGTAAGCTAACTAAAATAAAGGGTGAATAATTTGCTGAGTATGTTTTTTAAATATTATAAACCACATAAAGTTTTACTGGCGCTTATTATTGCCGGTTCGTTCTTTACGGCAGGGATGGAGCTGCTGTTTCCGCTGATTGTGCGGCACTTGATGAACATTGCCATTCCGCAGCACGCGGCGGATGAATTGTTTTTGTGGGCAGGCGTATTGCTGGCGTTGTACCTTACAAACTACGCGCTGCAATATTTGATGCAGTATTACGGGCATGTAATGGGCACGCAGATTGAAAATGCTATGCGCCGCGATTTGTTTTGCCATTTGCAGCAGATGAGCTTCAGTTTTTTTGACAACAGCAAAACCGGCCAGCTTTTAGCGCGGCTTACCGCCGATATTTCTGAAATCAGCGAGCTGGCGTTCCGTGCGCCGAGCGACGTTATCGTCTGTACGTTCAGCATGGTGGGCACGATTGCGCTGCTGTTCTGGATAAATCCGCGCCTGGGGCTACTTGTGACGCTGCTTTTGGTTATCAAAACCATTCACACCATCTACATTAACTGGCGTATGAAGCAGTCATTCAAGGCGTTCCGCAAAAAAAGCGGCGATGTTACCGCCAAAGCGGAGGAAAGTTTAAGCGGCATCCGCCTGACGAAAGCCTTTGCCGTTGAGGATAAGGAGCTGCGCGCTTTTGACGCCGTCAGCGATTATTACCTGGCTGCCAGGAAGGATTCGTTCAAAATACTGGCGCATTTTATGGGCAGTATGGGCTTTTTTACCAATTTTACCAACCTTTTGGTGATGTGCGTGGGCGGGTATCTTGTAATCCGCGGGCAAATGGCTGTCAGCGATTTTGTGGCGTTCTTTTTGTACATCGGCCTTTTTATGAAGCCGCTTTTGCGTTTGACGGCGTTTACCGAAATTTACCAGCGCGGCATGGCCGGGTTTGCGCGTTTTGACGAGCTGATGCGCGAGCAGCCTGCGCTTGTTGATGCGCCGGACGCTGTAAGCTGCCGCAGCATTAAAGGCAGGATTGAGTTTAAAAATGTATCTTTTGGCTATGGCAACGGCACGCAGGTTATTAAAAATTTAAACCTTGTTATAGAGCCGGGTGAAACAGTAGCGTTTGTTGGCGAAACTGGCGCTGGCAAAACCACGGTTGCCAATTTGCTGCTGCGCTTTTATGACGTTACAGAAGGCAGTATTTTACTGGACGGCGTGGATATAAGGCGCTACAAACAGCAGGAGCTGCGCAGGCAGATGGGCCTTGTGCAGCAGGATGTATTTTTGTTTTCAGAATCCGTGGCGTATAACATCGCTTACGGAGAAAACAACGCGGACGCAGAAGACATTAAAAAGGCGGCGTGCCTTGCTTCCGCAGACGGCTTTATTGAGCGCCTGCCGCAAAAATACGCGACGGAAATCGGCGAACGCGGGGTTAAGCTTTCCGGCGGGCAAAAACAGCGCATTGCCATTGCACGTATCTTTTTAAAAAATCCGCCCATTGTCATTTTGGACGAGGCTACTTCGTCGCTGGACAACAAGACGGAAAAGCAGATTCAGGGCGCGCTGGAACGCCTGGCAGAGGGCAGGACGACCGTTATTATAGCGCACAGGCTTTCTACCGTGCGCGGTGCCAGCAAGATAGTTGTGCTTGATGGCGGGCGCATTGCCGAAATGGGCACGCATGAAGAATTGCTGGCGCGCAAGGGTTTGTATTACCGTCTTTACAACATTAGTGAAAATAAAGTTAGCAATGACTAACTTTATTCTTGACAAAAAAGTGAAAGTGTAAGATAATTAGCACAGTTAAGTTAGCAAAAGCTAACCAAAAGCTGTGCTATTTTATTTTTAGTGACCCAAAGGAGGAAAGCATGGAAGCAATAAGTTCTGCTGTTGATTATTTTTACAAAGGCGGCTATGTAATGTGGCCGCTGTTATTATGCTCCGTTGCCGTTGTAGCTATCGGCATCGAGCGTTTTTTGTATTACCGCGAGGTGGATTCGGGCAATATGTTTGCCGATGAATACTGCCGCCTGCTGGCGGAGCGCAAAAGCGGCGAAGCCTGCGAATTTGCCTGCTGCCACAAAGGGCACTGCGCCCAGCTGATGGCAGAGGCCGGAAAGTTTTGCTGCTGCAATCAGTGCCGTGCGTATCTGGAAACACGCAGCGGTATAATTATTGCAAAGCTGCGCAGCAACCTTAATTATTTAAGCATAATTGTTACCATGGCGCCGCTGTTGGGGCTTTTAGGAACTATCTGCGGCATGATAAATTCGTTCAGCATTTTTGACCTTGAAGAAGGCGCGCCCATGGCGATTACAGGCGGCATCGGCGAAGCGC
This sequence comes from Phascolarctobacterium sp., assembly GCA_003150755.1. Classification (GTDB taxonomy): domain Bacteria; phylum Bacillota; class Negativicutes; order Acidaminococcales; family Acidaminococcaceae; genus Fusicatenibacter_A. Next base: position 218,061 of record QAMT01000004.1, read on the forward strand.
TGATTGCAACGGCAACCGGCCTTTGCGTGGCGATACTGGCGCTGTGCGTACATTCTTATTTTGCGCACCGCATGGATACGATTATTACGAATATGGAGCAGTGCTTTTCGGCTTTGCTGGAGGACAAAACAAGGGGTGAGGCTTTATGAGGCTGCGTAACCCGCGTGACCTTGGCAAGCCGGAGCTGATGATAATACCGATGATTGACATTATGTTTTTTCTGCTGGTATTTTTTATGCTTTCGACGATGTATATGGTGGATTTGAAAACAATACCGGTCAGGCTGCCCAAGGCGGAAAGCAGCACAGTGGATACGGCTTCTACCTTTGCGGTGACGCTGAAGGAAGACGGCAGCCTGTATCTGGGGGATGCGGCAACGGATAAAGAAAGCCTGCTTTTAGCGGCAGCCATGGAAAAGAAAAATAATGCCAACACGGCTGTTATTATCCGCGCCGATGAAAATGTTGATTACGGACGTGTGATTGAACTGGTGGACAGCCTGAAGGGCGCAGGCATTACGCGCTTTGGCCTGGCTGCCGGCGGTAACGGGCAATGAAAAAGATTAAACGCGAAAAAATAGGTTTTGCCGGTTCTATTGCTGTGCACATAGCCGTGTTTTTGCTGCTGGCGTTTGCGGGCGTGTTTCAGACCGTGCGCGCCGACAGCGGCGTAACCGAAGTTATGATGCTCGGCGGCGGTGGCGGCGGAGGCGGACAGGGCGGCGCGGAAGCTGTTGAAGCTGAGCTGCAGGAAGCAGCGCCTGCGGCTGACGAAGAACCCGACGCCATTACCGAACAGGGCAAAAAGGAAGAACCAAAACCGCAGCTCCGTCCTGCTCAGGTAAAAAAGAGCGCTGCTAAAGCGGCAGCCGTAAAAGGCGCGACCGGCAGCGGCGGAGGTCAGGGCACAGGGCACGGAACCGGTACGGGCAGCGGCACAGGACCGGGCAAAGGCAGCGGCAGCGGCGGTGGTATAGGCAGCGGGCACGGTCGCGGCGTTGGCAGCGGCTTCGGCGACGGTATTGCAACCAATCCGGCAGTTCCGCCGCGCGTTGTGCGCAGCGTCAGCCCTGTTTATCCCGAAAGCCAGCGCCTTACCAATGTGGACGGCGTTGTGCGCCTGCGCCTTTTAATCGGTACCGACGGCACGGTGGAAGATGTTGCGGTGATGGCGTCAAGCGGCAGCCGCCCGCTGGATAACGCAGCTGTAAACGCCTGCCGCCGCTGGAAGTTTACACCGGCTAAAAACGCGGCAGGGCAGATAGTGCGCTGCTACTGGGATTTACCCATACGATTTAACTTAAACCATTAAAATACAAGGAGCTAATCAATGAGAAAAATTGCAATTTACGGAAAAGGCGGCATCGGCAAATCAACGACTACTTCCAACCTGTCTGCCGCGCTGGCGCTTAAAGGCTACAAGGTAATGCAGGTTGGCTGCGACCCGAAAAGCGATTCTACCAAGAACCTGATGGGCGGCAAACGCATACCGACGGTGCTGGAGCAGCTTAAAGCCAAAGGCGACAGCCTGGAACTGAAAGACATTGTGTTTGAAGGCTTCGGCGGCGTGCTGTGCGTGGAAGCAGGCGGCCCTACGCCGGGCCTCGGCTGTGCCGGGCGCGGTATAATTTCGGCGTTTGAAAAACTGGAAGAACTGCGCGCCTTTGAAGTTTACAAGCCTGACATGGTAATTTATGACGTGCTGGGCGACGTTGTGTGCGGCGGCTTTGCCATGCCGATACGCGGCGGCTATGCGCGCGAAGTGTTCATCGTTTCGTCCGGCGAGATGATGGCTCTGTACGCTGCCAATAATATCGCACAGGCCATTAAAAACTTTGGCAGGCGCGGTTATGCAAGGCTCAAAGGCATCATTTTAAATGCCAAAAACATCGAAAACGAACAGGAACTTGTACAGAAAGCCGCAGAAGAAATCGAAACGCAGGTTGTGCTGTACGTTCCGCGCAGCGCCGATATACAAACTGCCGAAAACCTTGGCGGCACGGTAAGTGAATTTGTGAAGGATTCGCCGATGGTTGCCGTTTATAACGAGCTGGCAGAGCGCGTGCTGGCACTGAGTGAGGATGAATAGGGGGAGCGCGATGAAAAAGCTTTTACTTTTGGTGCTGTCGCTGTTTATAGTGGCTGCCATAGCAGGCTGCGGCGGCGAAAAAACGCAGCAGGGCGGCACAGACAGCGGCAAAATTACGCTTGAATACACAGACACTTTAAAAAAATTAGGCTTTACCGAGCCTGTTGTGCTTGATAAAAAGCCAGAGCGCGTGGTATCGCTGGCACATACGCCGGTGCTTGCGCTTTACGAAATGGGCATTGCGCAGGTTGCTGTGCCGCAGAACAAAATGTTTTCCTGGCCGGAGGGCCTGGCTGAAAACGCGCAGCAGCTTAATGTGGCGATGAACGATAATTTTGATATTGAATCCATCGTTGCGCTGGAGCCTGACCTCGTAATTATAGGCTATCACGCCAAAGACAGCTACGGCAAAATTTTAGAAAAAGAAAATATCCCGGTTTATTATGTCGATGCAGGCCACGTTGTTACTTACCAGTCTGTTAAAGAACTGACAGATATTTTAATAAACGCTTTTGGGAAGGATAACAAAGGTGCTGACGCGATTAAAGAGCGTTTTGCCAAGCTCGAAAGCCGCATGGCTGAAAAACGCAGCGCAAACGCCGGTAAAAAGGTGATGGTGCTGCAATCCGCGCCGCCGCGCCACTTTATACAGACTGACGGCGGAACGCTGGGCAGCATGGCCGCGCTTTTGGGCTACGAAAATGTTTACAAAAACGATGAAAGCCGCCTGGTGCTGTTGGACCGCGAACAGGCTCTTAGTTATGACCCGGACCTTATTTTAAGCGTTGGCGGCTCGCCCACGGCAGAGGAACACCAGAAGCTGATGGAAGATGACTTTGCCAAAAATCCGGAATACTGGCAGCAGTTCAGGGCAATCCGCGAGGGCAAAGTGCTGTACCTGCCCATAAGCTACGTTGCCAGCAGCGGCATTAACGTGGTTGACCAGCTTAATGCACTGATGGACATGCTGGAGGCGCGTGATTTGTAAGCCATGAAAACAATGAGTTTATTTAAAACCGGCGCGGCGTGCCTGGTGCTGGCGGTGCTGCTTGCTGTGCTGTGCCTTGCGGCGCTGACGGCGGGGAGCGCGGATTATTCGCTGGAACAGATTATAAATGTTTTGTTTTACGGCGGCGAAGGCCCTGCGCGCGTGGTTGTCGTAAACCTGCGCCTGCCTCGGCTGGTGATGGCGATGGAAGTTGGCGCGTGCCTGGCGGTTGCCGGTGCGCTTTTGCAGGCCGTTATGCGCAACCCCCTGGCGGACCCGGGCATTATCGGCGTATCGGCGGGGGCGGCAACGGCGGCGACAACGGTGCTTTTGCTGTACCCGGCCATGTTATCTGCGGTGCCGCTGTTTGCTTTTGGCGGCGCGGCGCTGGCCTGCGTGCTGATTTACGTTTTGGCGTGGCGCGGCGGGGTTGACCCGGTGCGCATCATCCTTTCGGGCGTGGCCATCAACACCGTGCTGGGGGCGTACACTTCGTTTCTGCAAATGCTTAACAGCGATAACCTTTCTAACGTGCTGGCGTTTATGAACGGCAGCCTGTCGGGCGGCAGCTGGGATGAAGTTTACGTTATAACAGCTTATGCTTTACTGGGGCTGGTTTTGGCGTTTTGCTGCATTAAAAGCGCCAATATTTTGCAGCTGGGCGACGATGTTGCCCGAAGCCTTGGCGTAAACGTAAGCGTGGTGCGTATCCTGCTTTCGGCAGTGGGCGCATTTTTAGCGGCGGCAACGGTTGCCGTTGCAGGTATGATTGGCTTTATCGGCCTGGTTGTGCCGCACATTGCGCGCATGCTGGTCGGCAGCGATTACCGCGCGCTTTTGCCGGTAAGCACGCTGCTGGGAGCGGTAATGCTTTTAGCGGCCGATACGCTGGGGCGTACGATGATTACCGGCATGGAAATTCCGGTCGGCATTGTTATGGCGGCAACCGGCGGACCGTTCTTTTTATACATGCTGAGAAAGAAGGGCAGAGTAAGTGGAGGTTAAAGGAGAGAAACTCGTTATCGGCTACGACGGGCGCATCGTTGTGCCGGAGCTTGACATAACCGTTAAAAGCGGCGAAATAACAACCATCATCGGCCCTAACGGCAGCGGTAAATCAACGGTGCTGAAGGCGCTGACACGGCTTTTGCGCTATATTGGCGGCGCGGTTTATATCGGCGGCGAAGATTTGCGCACTATCGACAGCCGCACACTGGCCAGGAAAATCGGCGTACTGCCGCAAAACCACAGCGCCCCGCCTGATTTTAAGGTGCGTGATTTAATAGCCTTCGGGCGCGTGCCGTACCAAAAATGGTACCAGCGTGCCAGCGATGAAGATATGGCCGTTGTGGAATGGGCAATGCGTGCAACCGGCACATGGAGCCTGCGCGACAAGTTTATTACCGAGTGCAGCGGCGGCGAATCGCAGCGCGTGTGGATTGCAACGGTACTGGCGCAGCAGCCGGAGATACTTTTTCTGGACGAGCCGACGACGTACCTTGACATTGCGCATCAGCAGGAAACGATGCGCCTTGTAAAAAAGCTGAACCGCGAAAACGGCATCGGCGTTGTGATGGTGCTGCACGATTTGGGGCAGGCGCTGGAAGTCAGCGACAGGATTATCGTTATCAAAAACGGGCATAAATACAGCGAAGGCCTGCCCGAAGAAGTTATTACGGCCAAAATGCTGCGCGAAGTTTACAGCGTAGATTGCGAAATTATCAAAATACCCGGGCGCACCAAGCCGGTGCTGGCCTTTAAGGAAATTATATAAAGGAGAATTTATGAGCATAGATGCAAAGGCGCTGCTTGGCAAATTAAAGCCGCTGAGCAGCATTGAAACAATCAAGGACGTGCCGCAGCTTACGCAGGCGCTGTTTCCGGGCACGCACTGCCCGCTGATGGGCGCGGCTATGGCAGTTGGCGGCATTAAAGGCGCGCTTTTGGTGGTTATCGGCACTGACGAATGTGCGTACTATACCAAAAGCATGACGCTGCATTCCGAGCGTTTTGGCGGCCCCGGCGGGCGCTGCGTTTCCGTGGTCCTGGATGGGCACGACGTAACTTTTGGCAGCACGCCCAAAATGCACAGCGCGTTTAAAGAGATTATGGCAGAATACAAGCCCGAATGTGTATTTTTGGTTACCACCTGCGTGGTAGAAATCATCGGCGACGACTATGACGCTATTGCCGATGAATTAAGCGATATGTACAATGTGCCGGTTATGGCGGTGCATACCGAGCATTTTAAATGCGAGGACCATCTGCCCGGACTGGAGCGCACCATTACCGCCTGCCTTGACATGATGGAAAAATGCGATAAGAACGACACCGTAAATGTGCTGGGCCAGCGCATGGGCGATTTTAACAGCACCGAGCTGTACCGCCTGCTGACCGTCGCGGGCGTAAAAATCGGCATGCAGCTGCCGGCAGGCACAACGGTTGCAGAAATCAAAAAAGCAGCAGCGGCGTGCGTCAACATAGTTGTCAACGACATCGCCCTGCCGCTTGCCAAAAAAATGCAGACCCGCTTCGGCATTCCCTATGTGCATTTCAATAAATTTGTGCGCCCTGCCAAAATTTACGAAAGTTATAAAGAGCTGTTCAGCTATCTTAACGTGCCCCTGCCGGATGAAGTTGAAACCCTGTACGCTTCTGCCGTAAAATGCACGGAAGAAAGCCGCGGCGAACTTAACGGCATAACCTATATTTACGGCAACACGCCTTACTACTGCATGGAAATGAACAGCTTCCTTACTGAACTCGGCATGGTGCCGCAGATTATCCAGACCGGGCGTTACAGCGAAGAAGAAGCGCATTACGCCAAAGAAATCATCAAAACCTGCGACCCGCTGGTTTGCAAATCAGCCAATATCGCACCGCTGCAATATATTTATGACGAGCTGCACCCTTATTTGTACCTGGGGCACGAATTCGGCGCGCGCCTGCGCAAAAAAGGAATTGCCATTGTACACAGCGACAGGGCAGGCAGCATGCTGGGCTTTGAAGTAACGGAATACCTTTTAAAACAGCTTAAAGCGGCAACGGCAGAAGCAAAAATTTACAGAAAAGAGGCGGGATTATGAGCTTATGCAGATATTTACCAACACCGTCCGACCGCATGGCGGTTATCTGGAGCCTGCTTGCCGTTAAAGGCAGCGTAATATTGGAATACGGTCCGGCAGGCACAACGCATTTCAGCATGGGGCTGTACGGCACGCTGGGCATGGAGTTTGAGCAGCGCCTGTTTACTACCCACATGAGTGAGGACGACGTTGTTATGGGCGATGTAACCCGCCTGGAAAACGCCATCACCGAGCTTGACGCAAGTTACGAACCGGAAGTAATTTTTGTAGTGGCATCTTCCATCGCCGCCGTTATCGGCACGGACATCAAAGGCGTGTGCAACTACATGCAAAAAGAAGTCAAAGCCAAACTCATACCCTTCAGCGAAGGCGGCTTTAAAGGCGATTACAGCCTGGGGATAGCCGACGCCTATAAGCTGATTGCCGAAAAACTCACCGGCGAAGCGCCGGAAAAAGACGCTGACAGTTATAACATCATCGGCGCGTCCATGGGGCGTTACCGCATGGTGTCCGATGTGTGGGAAATCAAAAACATGCTGAATGAAGCCTACGGGCTGAAATGCAACGCCTGCCTGTGCTGCGAAACCTCCGCCGGTGAAGTTGCCAAAATGGGCGCGGCGGCAATCAATATTGTGCTTTGCAGCGAAGCTGTGCCCGCGGCAGAATATCTTAAAGAAAAATACGGCACGCCTTATATATACTGCGTGCCCTATGGCTATAAAAAGACATTTGAATTTTTCCGCCAGGTTGGCAATGTGCTGGCCAAAATGCCAAATATGGACATGATGGCAAGGCTGGGCGGCAAAACCCGCAGCTTTGGCATGCTGGGCATGTACGCCATGATGGGCGGCATGAAAAAACGCCCACAGGCCATTGTCAAAGGCGATTATGACGCAGTTTGCGGCATAGCAGGCTTTCTGGAAGAAGCCGGCATAAAAGTAACGGTCAAAATTTGCAGCCACTCGCTGAAAAATATTAAAGACGCTGACGAAAGCATTAAATATTACAGCGAAGAAAAAGACTGGCTGGAGATTTTTAAAAACGCCAAAAACACACTGGTGCTGGCAGATGATATTGCCCTTATGCAGTGCGACGGCACTAACACAACCGTGCGCATCAGCGCTCCGTTTATTAACGGCAGCCAGATAGCAACCCACCTGCCCTTTATGGGCGAAAAAGGCGCGGACTATCTGCTTGAAGCAATAGAGCTGTACTATCAAAGGCTTATTTAACGGCCTGGCCGGATAAAATTGCAGGCGTGCCGTAAGCATAACGTTCTGCGGCAAAACGCGCTTGTAAAAACCTATAAAAATCTGTTTACAACCCCTTCCCGTAATGGGAAGGGGATAAAAAATAAACTTTGGTTAGCACAAGCTAACTAACAAAATAAAAGTGGATAAAGGGGGAAAGAAATAAAAACGGTTAAATTGCGTTATATATAGAGGGAAGCGTAAAAAATTTTGGGAAAAAGAGGTGCAGATAATGAAAAAGGTATCCAAAAAATTAGCTTTGCTGGTGTGCTTATGTGCAATGAATTCTGCATATGCGGCAGAAGCTGATGAAGAAAATTTAAGCAAATATGAAGGCGAAGAATATGTTGTAACAGCAACAAGAACAGAGCTGACAGAAAAAGAAAATCCCCGCAGCGTTGAAGTAATTACGCGCGAAGAAATTGAAAATATTGGAGCAGTAAGTGTAAAAGATGCACTAAGATTAGCTACAAGTTTATCTATACACGGAGATTCTGGATATAATGGTGATGTTATAACTATCCGTGGTGGTGATGATGTTTTAGTTATGGTTAATGGTAAACGTCATGCATCAGAAGGCCAGTTTTCGTTTATAAATCAAAATGCTTATACTTTGGACCGCATTAATGTTAATAACGTTGAACGTATTGAAATTTTGCGTGGTCCAGATGCTGCAATTTATGGTAGTGGTGCTCAGGCAGGTATTATTAATATTATTACCAGAAAACCAGAAAAAGAGGCGTTTACTATTGGTGCAGCTACCGGTACTCGTGAAATGAGTAACTATTATCGTTATGATACTGGTAAACAGGGAAAATGGAGCGCTGCTTTTGATATGAATTTCAGCAAAATTCGTGATTTATCTTCTAAAGCAGGCAAAAGTTTAATTTATGGCCCGAAACAAAATTTCAATTTAGATGTTGATTATGAAATGGATGAAGATAATAAATTAAACTTATATTTGGATTACAGCAAAGATAAATTGAATTATTACTTTGATGCATTTGATGGTTTCGATGGTGCAACTTCAACTGGTGTGAAAGCATTAAATTCAGAAAAGAAAACGGCAGTATTAACTTATGATGGCAAAAAAGATAATAATGAATTTAGTATATCGGCATCCTACAGTGAAATGGAAAGAGAAAATAGCATTTTGGATGCACCCACTGCTGCAAATACCGATAGAGAATATAAATCATGGAATTTTGAAGTTCGTGATGCTATAAAAACTTCAGAAAATAATAAGTTAGTTGTAGGTGCAGAATATAGAAAAGATGATGCTACAGTCTTTGGCGGTGAGCAAGCGTCTGCTGATCAATATTCTGTTTATTTACATGATGAACTTTATTTGAGTGATAAATTGTTATTAACACCTTCTGTACGTTATGACCATCATGAAGAATTTGGTGGGGAAACATCTCCGAGTATTGGCGCAACCTATTTTATTGCAGATAATTCACGCTTTAAAGCAAGCTATAATACCGGCTATCGTGCACCATCTTTAGATGAATTGTATGGTGTATTTACTCATGGTGGTTTATTTAGTTCGATGGGACCGGCTTCATTTGCATATTATGGAAATCCTGATTTGAAACCTGAGAAAACAAAAGGATATGAACTTTCCTATGAACACGAATTCAGTAAAGATACTTCTGCAAAATTAACTTATTTTAATAATAAAAAAGAAGATGCTATTGAAGCTGTTTCAATGGGAGATGGCACTAGAAATAGAACTTGGGATAATATCGATGAAGCATCTTATGAAGGCGTAGAATTTGAAATTAAGCATGATTTAGGCAATGGATTTGTAGTATCGGGAAATTATGATTATCTTGATGCTTATGATGAAACTACCGGTGAAAGATTAGAATATAGTGCCCGTAACACATATATGCTTAAATTAAGCTGGACGGAACCTGTTAAAAAGGAATGGAATATTACTGCTTGGAACAAGTGGTATTCTGACTATAGATATTCTTCATCTTCAATGAATAGTGGACTTACAAATGGTAGTATCAATACATTTAATATTGTTGTTAATAAGCGTTGGGGAGATAAATACCGTGCGTTTGTAGGCGTTGATAATTTGTTTAATAAAGAACTTGAAGATATGAACTATTATGGACGCATGTGGTATTGCGGCGCAGAAATGACCTTCTGATAAGCTGTTACTGCTCTGCATTAAAAAATCCGCTTTGGCGGTGCTGAAAAGTTAATAGGAAAGCTTTAAATAAAAATCTCCGCCGGGGTGCAGTTTGTACAATGGCGGAGATTTTTTATATAAAATAACGATTTTCTTGTAAAATGATACAAAATTTTTAAAATACTATTTAATATTTTTAAATTTGTGTTATGATAGAATAAGAGTTAAAATATAGGGAAGTATTTTCCCATTATAAAATTAACTTGCAATACATGAGAGAAATGGGTGAAACAATGCAGACAGAACAGATACCTTTGGATGAAGCTATTTTAAAAGAAATAACCGGCGAGGGCACTGTGGAATACTATCTGTATATGCCGCGCAGCCGTACCGGAGTGCGTACCTGGGAGCTTAAAATACGAAACCAGGATGGCAGCCGTAAGATTGTTGTTGTACGTGATTACGGTTTTAATATCAGCAGGGAGGTTATTAAAGTAAAACCGTTTAAATCACGCGCGGAGCGCAATGCAGAAATTAACCGGCTGTATCACGAAGAAAATTTGTCGCAGATATTTTTGGCAAACTTTTTCAATATCAGCCAGCCGTCAGTGTCGCTGATTGTTAATGGCAAAGAATAATAAAAAACACTTACAGTTTTGGCAAATGCCGCTGCTGTAAGTGTTTTTTGTTTAAGTATGTAGCTGTCTGTAAGGCTTTAAATTATAATTTGCCGCTGCTGTTGAGTACGTCGCGCATTTTGTGGATTACCATTTGTTTAATGGCTTCGCGGGCGGGTTTTAAGTATTGGCGCGGGTCAAAGTCAGCTGGGTTTTCGTAAAGGTGTTTGCGGATGGATGCCGTCATGGCAAGGCGCAGGTCGGTATCAATGTTGATTTTGCATACGCCGAATTTGCCTGCTTTTAAGAGCATGTCTTCCGGTACGCCCTGTGCGCCGTCCAGTTTGCCGCCGTATTTGTTGCATTCTTCAACAAACTGCGGGATAACGGTGGATGCGCCGTGCAGTACAAGCGGGAAGCCCGGCAGCAGGTTGGTGATTTTTTCGAGGCGGGCAAAGTCAAGTTCCGGTTTGCCTTTAAATTTATAAGCGCCGTGGCTGGTGCCGATAGCGATAGCCAAAGAATCGACGCCGGTACGTTCTACAAATTCCACAGCTTGGTCAGGGTCGGTGTAGGTAGCGTCTTTGGTATTTACTTTAACTGCGTCTTCAACGCCTGCAAGGCGGCCGAGTTCTGCTTCTACAACAACGCCTTTATTGTGGGCATAATCTACAACACGTTTGGTAAGTTCGATATTTTCTTCAAACGGGTGCTTGCTGCCGTCAATCATAACGGAGGTAAAGCCGCCGTCAACGCAGGCTTTGCAGATTTCAAAATCTTCGCCATGGTCAAGGTGCAGGCAGATGGGCAGGCCGGTGTCTTCAACGGCTGCTTCTACAAGCTTCATCAAATAAATATGGCTGGCGTATTTGCGCGCGCCTGCGGATACCTGAAGAATTAACGGGGATTTTTCTTCCTGAGCGGCAGAAACGATGCCCTGTATGATTTCCATATTATTGACATTGAACGCGCCGACGGCGTAATGTCCTTCATAGGCTTTTTTAAACATTTCAGTAGATGTTACTAATGGCATTTGCTACAACTCCTTTACAAGAATTTTATAAGTTAATTATAGCATACTATATTGATAATTAGTATATAATTTTGCGTAAATCTTCCGGAAGCGCGCACGAAATTTCTATAATCCTGCCGCCGGCAGGGTGGGTAAATTTTAAGTAGCTGGCGTGCAGGGCGTGGCGGCTTTGCGGGCCTGGCGTGCCGTAAAGGTTGTCGTTATAAAGCGGGCAGCCTATGTGCGCCAGGTGTACGCGAATCTGGTGCGTGCGCCCGGTGTAAAGCGTAAGTTCTACCAGCGCTTTGCCGCCGTTTGTCGCCAGCACCTGGTAATCGGTGCGGGCGTATTTGCCGCTTTCGCTGACGCAGCGTTCAATAATGCTGCCTTCCCTGCGGGCGATGGGTGCTTCGATACATCCGCGTAATGCGGGCGGAAGCGTTGCCGTGATGCCGAGATATTTTTTTACAACCTGCTGCTGGGAAAGCAAAAACTGCACGCGCGGCTGTTTGGCAAAAATGACAAGGCCGGAGGTGTTGCGGTCGAGCCGCGATACGGGGTGCAGGCCGCTTTCGATATTGTTTTTTTCGTAATAACGTTTGACGTGGTTGTAAAGCGTGCCGCCGTCTTCTTTAACGGTGGGGTGTACCAGCATTCCTGCGGGTTTATTGATGATGAGCAGGCTTTCGTCCTCGTAATAAATATTGCCGCGGCCTAAAGTAAACATCAGTGCTGCACCGGTTTTTCGCCGTCAGCAAAGGTAATGCTGTCCAGCTTTTGTTTTACCTGCGCGCGGATGTTGCCGAGGTACATTGCGTAAAGCTCTTTTTGTTCTATCAGTTCGCCTTCGGTTAAGCCGGTGGTGCGTTTTTTGCGTGCCAAAAAGTTGATGCGCGCTATCATTTCTTTCATGTCCATAATGTTTTCCTCCTGTATCTGTTTTATTATAGCAGGGGCGGCTGCGGCGGGCAAGTTTTAAGCTGCGGAGGATTATTTTTTATTGGATTTTTAAAAATTGTATGTTATAATGATACGGTAAGTGAATAAATCGGCCTGTGTACTGCGGTGCAAGCCCGCAGCGGTCCCGCCGCCGGTTTTAAGCCGGAAGCATGGCTGATTTTGGCTGTATCTACGGGCGATGGAGAGAGCAAAACGGTGCTGCTTAGGGCAGCGCTTTGGTTATTTGTGACTTCTGCCGTAGGGCAGGAGCCTTTTTTATTATCAGCATAAAATACTATCTGGCAGGCATTGCCGGATTTGGAAAGGGATTACATGGAAGAATATACGTTTTCGCAGGGCAAAAAAATGCGCTGCGGCTATACAACGGGCAGCTGTGCGGCGGCTGCTGCCAAAGCGGCGGCGCAGATGCTTTTAAGCGGCAGGCGTGTTGACGCTGTGGAGCTTGATACGCCGAAGGGCATACGCCTGCACCTTGAAACGCGCGAGGTTGAGTTTACGCCGGATTATGCGGTGTGCGCGATTCAGAAAGACAGCGGCGACGACCCGGACGACACCAACGGCATTTTAATTTATGCGCGGGTAGAAAAAACTGACGCGCCGGAGCATTTGCTGGAAGGCGGCAAGGGCGTCGGCAGGGTTACAAAGCCCGGCCTTGCGTGCGCAGTCGGCGGCCCGGCCATCAACCCTGTGCCGCGCAAAATGATTTTGCAAAGCCTTAGCGGTGCCGCTGCGCAGTACGGTTACAGCGGCAGCCTTAAAGCTGTAATATCCGCCCCGGCGGGCGTGGAGATTGCGCCCAAAACTTTTAACCCGCGCCTTGGCATTGAAGGCGGCATTTCTATTTTGGGCACCAGCGGTATTGTAGAGCCGATGAGCGATACGGCGCTGATTGAAACAATGTACACCGAAATTAACGTGCAGGCCGGAAAGGGCAACAAGGATTTGCTGGTATTTTTTGGCAATTACGGCGAAGATTTTACGCGCGATAATTTAATGGTGGATATTGATAACGCCGTTACTTGCAGCAATTTTGTGGGCGAGCTTTTGGATTACGCTGTTTACAAGGGTTTTGAAACCCTGCTTTTAATCGGGCACAGCGGCAAGCTGGTTAAGCTGGCGCAGGGCGTGATGAATACGCACAGCAAGTATGCGGACTGCCGCACCGAGCTGTTTGCCTTGCAGGCGCTGTTTAACGGCGCAAGCCTTGAAGTTGGCAAAAAAATCTATGCGGCGCTTACCACTGACGAAGTTATTAAAATCCTGAAGGCAGAAAACCTGTTTGACAAGGTTATGCCTGCCGTGACGGAAAAAATAGATTATTATATGCAGCACCGCGTGCACGGCAAGTTAAAAACCGGCGCGCTGATGTTCTCTAATGTATATGGTATTTTGGGCAAAACAGCCCATGCTGATGAACTTATTAAGCTGCACCAGATGAAAAGGAAGGATGAAGATAATGCGAGGTAAATTGTACAGCGTGGGCATCGGCCCCGGCGACCCGGAGCTTTTGACCCTGAAGGCGGTGCGCCTGCTGAAAGAATGCGATGTTGTGGCGCTGCCCAAGGGCGACGGCGATATTATGACGGCGAAAAACATCGTCAACCAGGTGGTAAACATCGACGAAAAGGAACAGCTGATTGTTTACATGCCGATGACGAAGGATAAGGACGCGCTGGCCAAAGCGCACCAGGAGGGCGCAGACGCAATTATAAAACTGCTGGACGAGGGCAAAAACGTGGTGTTCATCACCCTTGGCTGCCCGACCGTTTATGCAACCTGCATTTATGTGCATAAACTGGTGCTCAAAGCAGGCTACGAAGCAGAGCTTGTTGCAGGTGTAACCAGCTTCTGCGCAGTTGCAGCAAAACTTAACGTATCGCTGTGCGAAAAGGCCGAACCGCTTATTATCCTGCCCGGCAGTTATAAGGAATCGAGTAAATTCCTCGACGGCCCCGGCAACAAGGTGCTGATGAAATCTGCCAGCCAGATTGCCGCTGTGCGCGATGAGCTGAAAGCACGCGGGCTGCTGACCCATGCGGCCATGGTTGAACGCTGCGGCCTGCCCGGTGAAAAGGTTTACCGTGATTTGAATGAAATAGACGAAAAAAGCAGTTATTTTTCTATAATATTGGTAAAAGAAAAGGAGTTTGACAAATGATTTATTTTATTGGCGCAGGACCCGGTGCCGTTGATTTGATTACGGTGAAAGGCAAGGAACTTTTGGAAAAGGCCGATTTGATTATTTACGCCGGCTCGCTGGTTAACCCCGAGCTTTTGAAATATGCAAAACCGGACTGCGTAATTATGGACAGCGCCAAAATGACGCTGGAAGAAGTTATTGCAGCGATGGTACCGGCAGCGCAGAGCGGCAAACTTGTTGTGCGCCTGCACACCGGCGACCCGAGCATTTACGGCGCTCACCGTGAGCAGATTGACCTTTTGCGCAGCTACGGCCTTGATTACGAGGTTGTGCCGGGCGTCAGCTCCTTCTGCGCGGCTGCGGCTGCTTTAAAGGCAGAATACACCCTGCCGAATGTCAGCCAGTCGGTTATCATTACCCGTATGGAAGGCCGCACCCCCGTGCCGCCCAGGCAGAAAATTGCCGATTACGCAGCGCACAATGCAACTATGGTTATCTTTTTAAGCAGCAGCATGCTGGATAAACTGCAAAAAGAACTGATTGCAGGCGGCTATAAAGAAGATACCCCGGCGGCGATTGTTTACAAGGCATCCTGGCCGGATGAAAAAGTTTGCCGCTGCACCGTCGGCACTATCGCCGAAACGGCGGCAAAATACAATATTACCAAAACCGCACTGATTACTGTTGGTTATTTCCTCGGCAGCGAATACGACAGAAGCGAGCTTTACAACCCGACCTTTGCGCATGGCTACCGCGAAGCTGACCCCAGCAAGCTGGACATTAAGCCTGAGGTTAAATGATGCAGGCGGTTCTGTTTTCTTTCAGTAAACGCGGCGGGCTTTTAAGCGCTGCCGCAGGCAAAGTTCTGGCGGGCCTTGGGTATCATGCCGAGTGTTACACTATGCCCAAATTTGCTGATGCGAGCGATGAACTGATTGCTGCGGATGATTACAAGGCGGTTTGCGCCGAAGCCTTCAAAACGGCGGAGGTGCTGGTGTTTGTAGGCGCGGCAGGCATTGCCGTGCGCACCATAGCGCCGCATGTAAAAAGCAAAACTACCGACCCGGCGGTGCTTGTTATCGACGAGCAGGCAAATTTTGTAATTTCGCTGCTTTCCGGTCATATCGGCGGAGCAAATGAGCTAGCGCGCAAACTTGCCGCAGAGCTTAAAGCGCAGGCGGTTATTACCACAGCGACGGATGTAAACAAGCTGTTTGCGGTGGATGAATGGGCTGCAAACAACGATATGGCAATTACCGATATGCACGCGGCCAAAGAGTTTGCCGCAGCGCTGGTAGCAGGCCAAAAAGTGGGCTGTTACAGTGATTATCCGCTGGCGGGCGCGCTGCCTGCAAATGTAGAGCTGTGTGACAGCGGCGAAATCGGTATGGCTATAAGCACAGACAGCAGCAAAAAGCCGTTTACCGTAACCGTTGGCCTGGTGCCGCGCATTGTGCATCTGGGCATCGGCTGCCGCCGTGATACACCGGCAGAAAAACTGGAAACCTTTGTGCTGGCGCAGCTTGCTGAACACGGCTATGACCTGCGCAGCGTAAAAAGCGTGGCTTCGGCAGAACTGAAGGCCAACGAAAAAGGCCTTTTGCAGTTTATGGAAAAATATAATCTTTCGGGTGCTTTTTACAGTGTGGAAGAACTGCAAAGCGCCAAGGGCGATTTTACGCCGAGCGATTTTGTAAAAAGCGTTACCGGCGTTGATAACGTGTGCGAGCGTGCGGCTGTGCTGGCAAGCGGCGGCAGGCTGACCGTTAAAAAGACGGCGCACGACGGCATGACGCTGGCCATAGCGGAAGAACCGCTGACAATAGATTTTGAAAACTGAAATTAGGATGGTGCAAAATGCAGAAAGTTTATGTTGTAGGTTTAGGCCCCGGCGGCGTGGAGCAGATGACTGCCCGCGCAAAACACACTTTGGAGCAGTGTGACGTTATCGCAGGCTACCATGTTTATATAGATTTGATTAAAGAAGATTTTGCAGGCAAGGAGTTTTTGACCACCGGCATGCGCAAAGAGGTTGACCGCTGCCGCCTGGCTGTGGAAGAAGCGCTGAAGGGCAAAACCGTAGCGATGATTTCCAGCGGCGACGCAGGTGTTTACGGCATGGCCGGCATTATGTACCAGGTTGCGGCAGACCATCCGGAACTGGAAATTGAAGTTGTGCCCGGCATTACGGCAGCCTGCTCCGGCGCGGCTGTTTTGGGCGCTCCGCTTATCAGCGATTTCTGCCTGATTTCTTTAAGCGATTTGCTTACCCCGTGGGAAAAAATTGCCAAACGCCTGGACTGCGCTTCGCAGGCTGATTTTTGCATCTGCCTGTATAATCCTTCCAGCTTTAAACGCCACGATTACCTGCAAAAAGCGTGCGACATTATGCTGAAAAACCAGCGCCCGGACGTACCGGCAGGCATTGTGCGCAACATCGGCCGCGAAGGCGAAACCTACGAAATTACTACTTTGCAGGAGCTGCGCGATAAAAAGGTTGATATGTTCTCGACCGTAATTATCGGCAACTCGCAGACTGAGGTTATTAACGGCAAACTGGTTACGCCCAGAGGCTACAAGCTGTGAACAGGCGTATCTGGATTATCGGCGGCACCAGCGAGGGCAGGGACCTTGTAAAAGAGCTGGCGCAGCTTGATATTGAAATTTATGTAAGTGTGGCTACAACCTACGGCGCAGGGCTGATTGAACAGCACGGCAATGTACACGTGCTGCCGGAGCGCATGGACCTGGCTGCGATGCAGGATTTTATCAAAACGCATCAGCCGGACTGCGTTATCGACGCAACGCACCCTTATGCAACGGTTGTTACGCAAACCGTAAAAGCTGCCTGCGCGGCAACTGGTACGGAGTATCTGCGCCTGGTGCGCCCGGCGGAAGAAGGCTACGGCAGCGCTGTGGTTGTGCATGACGCCGCTGAGGCTGCCGAGGTGCTGAGCCATACCGAAGGAAAGATATTTTTAACGACGGGCAGCAAAAACCTGCCTGATTTTACGGCGGTGCCCGGTTATGCAGAGCGCATTGCCCTGCGCATCCTGCCGATGCAGGACTCGCTTGCAAAGGCGGTGGGGCTTGGTTATAAGCCTGCCAATATTGTCTGCATGCAGGGACCGTTTGAAGAAGATTTAAACATTGCCATGCTGAAACATTTCGGCGCTAAATACCTGGTTACGAAAGATTCCGGCAAGGCCGGCGGCTTTGAAGAAAAAATTGCCGCCGCGCACGAAGCCGGTGCGGAACTTGTAATTATCGCCAGAAGCGAAAACGAGCATGGCAGCGGTTACGCCGAGATTGCCGCTTTGGTAAAACGGCGTTATCAGACCGCAGAATGAAGGTGAAATAATGTTAAGGGTTAATATCGTTGGCATCGGGCCGGGCAACCCCAAGCTTTTAACCGGCGCGGCGCGCGAGGCAATAGAACAGAGTACGGTTCTAATTGGCGATAAGCGCATGCTGGCAAATTTTGCGTCAGGCAAGCGCGTTTATGACACCATTAAGACAGCAGAAATATGCAGGATTTGCAGTGAAGCCGACCCGCAAAAGGATGTTGTCAGCGTGCTGGTCAGCGGCGACGTGGGCTTTTTCAGCCTTGCCAAAACCATCAGCGGCAAACTGCCGGACTGCGAATGTGTGCGTTACTGCGGCATCAGCAGCCTGGTTTATTTTGCGCAGCTTTTAGAGATGAGCTGGGACGATGCCAAAATTATCAGTATGCACGGCCGCAGGCAGAATTTTATCGAAGCCGTGGCGCATAATAAAAAGGTGTTTGCCCTTACCGGCGGCGAAAACTCACCGCAGGCGCTGTGTGCCAGACTGTGTGAGCATGGCCTGGGCGGCGTAACGGTTTACGTTGGCGAAAACCTTTCTTACGATGACGAAAAAGTAAGTTCTATGACGGCAGAAGAAGGCGCTAAGCAAAGCTTTTCTTCGCTGTCTGTAATGATGATAATCAATAGTGAGGCCAAAGCCCTGCCGCATAATGTGCATGGCCTTAGTGATGATTTGTTTATCCGCAGCAAAGTGCCGATGACGAAGCAGGAAATCCGCGCGGTGTCGCTTTCCAAACTGATGCCGCAGGAAACCGACGTTATTTACGACATCGGCGCAGGCACTGGTTCATGCTCGGTAGAACTGGCTTTGCAGGCTAAACGCGGCATGGTTTATGCGTTTGAGCGCAACGAAGAAGCCGTGCAGCTTATCGAAAAGAATAAAGCACTGTTCGGCGTGGAAAATTTAACGGTTGTGCCGGGCGAAGCTTCGGAGAACCTTGAAGCCATGCCGGTGCCGGATTGCGTGTTTATCGGCGGCAGCGGCGGCAACCTTTGCAAAATGCTGGATACCGTTTACGCCAAAAATCCGGCTTGCCGTGTGGTAATTAACGCTATTACCGTAGAAACGCTGATTGAAGCAGCAGAGTATTACAAAGCGCACGATGCTTATGCGCTTGATATTGTTAATGTATTTGCGGCGCGTGCCAAAAAGCTGGGCGCGTATAATCTGATGATGTCTCAGAACCCTGTTTATATTATGACGGCGTTAAAAAAGGGTGAGTGAAATGGCAGAACTGAATTTGCCGCGTTTCATGCTGGCTGCACCTGCCAGCGGCAGCGGCAAAACAACTTTAACCTGCGCGGTGCTGAAAGCGCTGATGAACAAGGGGCTTAAAACGGCGGCCTTTAAATCCGGCCCGGATTATATCGACCCGATGTTCCATTCGCGTGTTATCGGCGCTAAATCGCGTAATCTTGATTTGTTTATGCTGCCGGAGGAAACGGCAAGATATCTGTTGGCCAAAAACGGCAGGGATTGTGACGCTGCTGTTTTGGAAGGCGCAATGGGCTTTTATGACGGCATGGGCACAACGCTGAAAGGCAGTGCCTACGATTTGGCGCGCCTTACGCAGACGCCGGTTATTTTGGTTGTCAACGCCAAGGGCGCGGCGCTTTCCATAGCGGCGATGATTGAAGGTTTTAAAAACTTCCGCAAGGACGTTTGCGTTGCCGGTGCTGTTTTAAACAACGTAACGGCGATGAGCTACCTATTTTATAAAGAGGCAATCGAAAAAGAAACCGGCATCCCGCTGGTTGGCTATTTGCCGCACATGGAAAACTGCAATTTTGAAAGTCGCCATTTAGGGCTTGTTACGGCAGGCGAGATTGAAGATTTACAGAAGATTATCAGCCGCCTGGCAGAGCAGGCAGAAAAAAGCATCGACTTTGATTTGCTGCTGAAAATTGCCTCCGGTGCGCCTGCGCTGCAATATAGCGATATGCAGCCGCAGCGTGTTGGCAGCGTAAAAATTGCCGTGGCAGAGGACAAAGCCTTTTGCTTTTATTATCAGGACGCGCTGGAACTATTGGAAGCGTTGGGCGCAGAGCTGGTATATTTCAGCCCGCTGGCGGATAAATTGCTGCCGGAATGCGACGGCTTGTACCTTGGCGGCGGTTATCCTGAACTTTACGCCAAAGCTTTGCAAGATAACGAAGCAATGCGCCAAAGCATTAAATCCGCAGTAGCGGCAGGTTTGCCGTGTATGGCGGAATGCGGCGGCTTTATGTATCTGATGGATTATTTCCGTGATAAAAACGGCGAAAAATTTGCCTGGGCAGGCGTTATAGAAGGCGAAACCTACATGACGCAGAAGCTGAACCGCTTTGGCTATGTTACGTTAACCGCCAGGCGCGATAACCTTTTGTGCCGTGCGGGCGAAAAGATTAACGGACACGAGTTCCATTATTCTGACAGCACCAACAACGGCGACGCTTTTGCCGTTGCCAAAGCGTCCGGCACTAAAAGCTGGGAGGCGGTTTATACTGCGCCGAACCTTTATGCCGGTTATCCGCACGTGCATTTGTGGGGCAACCCGGCGTTTGCCGTAAATTTTGTAAAAGCCTGCGAGGCTTACAGGGATAAGTAATTGTGATGATGAAGGGTTTGTAGCATGGTTCTTTTAACTGCAATTATTTTGGGGTTTATTTTGGATTTTATCTTTGGCGACCCGCGCTGGCTGCCGCACCCGATTTGCTTTATCGGCAAGCTGATAAGCGTAACCGAAAAGGTGCTGCGCCGCTTTACCGGCGAAAAGCCGGAAGGGCTTTTAATGGGCGGATTTATGCTGGTAGTAATCGTTTTGGCAGTAACTTTTGCCGTGCCGTATTTTATTTTGTATTTTGCAGAAATGTACAGCCCGGTACTGGCATTTATTATCGAAACCTTTATGTTCTACCAGATTTTTGCCATGCGCTCGCTGAAAGAAGCAAGCATGGAGGTTGGCAATGCGCTTAAAGCCGGCGATTTGCCGGAAGCGCGCAAAAAACTTTCGTGGATTGTTGGGCGCGATACCGAAGAACTGACCGAAGAAGAAGTTGCCAAGGCCGCTGTGGAAACGGTTGCCGAAAACACTTCGGACGGCGTGATTGCGCCGCTGTTTTTCATGTTTATCGGCGGTGCGCCGCTGGCATTTTTGTATAAGGGCATTAACACCATGGATTCCATGGTTGGTTATAAAAACGACAAGTATCTGTATTTCGGGCGCTGCGCAGCCAAGCTGGATGACATTGCCAACTTTATACCGGCGCGTATTTCCGGGCTTTTAATGGTTGCGGCTGCGTATTTCCTTAATATGGATGCAGCAGGCGCATGGCGCATTTTTAAGCGCGACAGGCGGCATCATTTAAGCCCCAATTCGGCCATGACGGAATCGGCGGCAGCCGGTGCGCTGGGCATTAAGCTGGGCGGCGGGCATTTTTACTTTGGCAAATGGGTGCCGAAGGATACCATTGGCGACGAGCTGAAAAAGACCGACGCCGACGATATTGCAAAAATGAACGGCCTGATGTACATGACCTGCATTTTAAGCGTTTTGACTTTTTCATTGGTTTATTTGGTTAAGATTTTTATAATTGGAGAGTAAAGTATGTATACCTATGTGCACGGCGGCGATGTTTACACCGCCAGCGGTAAAAAAAATCTGGTTGACTATTCGGCAAATATCAATCCGTTGGGATTGCCGCAGTCCGTTAAAAAGGCCATTGTAAAATCGCTTGACGGCTGCGTGGATTACCCCGACCCGTTTTGCCGCCGCCTGACGGAAAAGCTGGCAGGATTTTTAGCCGTGCCGCAGGATTATATATTTTTCAGCAACGGAGCGGCCGATGTTCTGTTTAAGCTGGCGCTGGCGCTGCGTCCGCACAATGCGCTGCTTTTGGCGCCTACCTTTGCCGATTATGAAAAGGCGCTGCGCAGCGTGGACTGCCGCATCAGCTATTACCCGCTGCGCGAAGAATACGGCTTTGAGCCGCAGGAAGATATTTTAAACCTGCTGACGCCGGAAACTGACATGGTTGTTATCTGCAACCCCAATAACCCGACGGGCAGGCTGATTGACAGAAACCTGCTGCAAAGACTTATTGCCAGATGCAGTGAGCTTGGCGCGCGCATTTTAATTGACGAGTGCTTTATGGATTTTGTGGCGGAAGAAAAGGCGTACAGCATGATTCCGCTGCTGAAGGATAATAAGCAGCTTGTTATTTTAAAGGCGTTTACCAAAACTTACGCCATGCCGGGCTTGCGCCTGGGCTATTGCCTTACGGCAGATAACGCTTTGGTGCAGCGCCTGCACGAATGCGGGCAGGACTGGAACGTATCGACGCCGGCGCAGGAAGCAGGGCTTGCAGCGCTGGACGAAACAGAGTACGTTGAAAAGGCCAAAGCGCTGATAACAAAAGAGCGCCGCTATCTGACAAGGGCGCTGAACAGGCTGGGGGCTGTAACTTACGGCTCGGAAGCTAACTACATCTTTTTTAAAATGCCGCAGCCAAAAGATTTAAAAGAACGCCTGGCAGCTAAGGGCTTTTTAGTCCGCAGCTGCGCCAACTACCATAATTTAGAAGGAAATTACTACCGCATTGCCGTTAAAAGGCACGCGGACAATTTAAGATTTGTAAAAGCTTTAAAGGAAGTACACGATGCATTCACTGATGGTGATAATTGACGGGCTGGGTGACGACCCAATAAGTCAGCTTGGCGGCAAAACGCCGTTTGAATATGCCATACATCCGAATATTGATAAATTGCTTGAACGCGGCACATATAGCGAAATAAGCATCTGCGGAAGCGATTTTCAGGCCGAAAGCCTGGGCTGCATTTTGCGTCTTTTGGGCGTGGAGCAGAAGGATTTTCCGCTGAACCGTGCCTATCTTGAGCTTTTAGCCAATGGGCGCGATATTACAGAATACGAAATGGTACTGCGCTGCAACCTGGCTTCGGTAGACAGCGTGGGCAGGCTGGTATCTTTTAACGCCATGGGGCTTACGCCCGATGAAATGGCAAAGGCCGCCGCTATCTGCGATGAGCTGTGGCAGGGCATTGAGTTTATGCACCTGTCGGAATACCGCAATCTTTTGATTTTGGACAACGACAGCCGTATTCTGCACGATTGCCGGATTGCGCCGCCGCATGAAAGCATGGGCCAGAGTTATGATGAACTTTTGAGTGATTTGAAAACTAAATCGCTGCTTTTGAAAACCTTTATAGATGAAACGGCGGCCAGACTGAAACCTTTTGCCAGGGACGGCGTAAGCTACCGCATATATCCGTGGGGGCCTTCGGAGCGCAAGACGCTGCCCGAGTTTGCCGCTTTGCACCACGGGCTGAAGGGTGCAGCTGTGTGCAAGGCCGAGATTGTGCGCGGCATTGCCCGTGCGCTGAAAATGCCTGCGCCGGTACTTTCGGGAACAACGGCTGATATCGACACCGACATCAGCGCCAAAGCGCAAAAGACGCTGGAATTTTTAAAGGATTATGATTTTGTTGTAACGCATTTTAACGGCAGCGACGAAGCGGCGCACCGTTATGATTACCAGGGCAAGGCAGATTTTATCGCCCGCATTGATAGGGATTTTATCGGTCCGGTGCTGCAAAACGCAGACGGACCGCTTAAAATACTCATCTGCGGCGACCATGTAACAAGCTGCGTTACAGGCAAGCACAGCGGCGGTAATGTGCCGGTGGTGGCTGCCATAATTAACAGTGAAAACAAAGCGCCTTTAATAGGCGGTTACCATGATATACACAAATTTTTAATGGGAGCGAGTGATTAACGTGGCCAAAACAATAATGGTTCAGGGAACAATGTCTAACGCAGGCAAAAGCCTTGTAACAGCAGGCTTGTGCCGTGTGTTCAACCAGGACGGCTATAAGGTTGCGCCGTTCAAATCGCAGAATATGGCCCTTAACTCTTTTATAACGCGCACCGGCGCGGAGATGGGCAGGGCGCAGGTTGTGCAGGCAGAAGCCGCCAACATTGAACCCGATGTTGCCATGAACCCGATTCTGCTGAAACCGACCAGCGACTGCGGTTCGCAGGTTATCGTCAACGGCGAGCCGATTGGCACAATGACAGCGGCAGAATATTTTAAAATGAAGCATACGCTGGTGCCGGATATTATGAAAGCCTTCAACAGCCTGGCTGATAAAAGCGATATTATTGTTATCGAAGGCGCAGGCAGCCCTGCGGAAATCAACATCAAAACTGACGATATCGTCAACATGGGCATGGCCAAAATGGCTAAAGCCCCCGTACTTTTGGTGGCGGATATCGACCGCGGCGGCGTGTTTGCTTCCATCTACGGCACGCTGATGCTTTTGGAGCCGGAAGAACGCGCCATGGTTAAAGGCGTTATCATCAATAAATTCCGCGGTGATGTAGAAATCCTGCGCCCGGGTTTAAAGATGATTGAGGATAAAACCGGCGTGCCCGTTATCGGCGTTGTGCCAATGCTGCATGTCGATATCGAGGACGAGGACAGCCTCTCCGAGCGACTGACGGAGCATACCGAGGTTAAAGCGGTTGACATTGCCGTTGTGCGTATTCCGCGTATGTCCAACTATACCGATTTTAACGTGTTTGAGCTTATCCCCGGCGTATCGCTGCGCTATGTAGATAAAGTGCAGGAGCTGAAAAATCCGGATATGATTATCATTCCAGGCACTAAAAACACTATCGGCGACCTTAAATGGCTGCGCCAGAGCGGCTTTGAAGCCGAAATTCAGAAGCATGCGCATAAAGGCACGGTTATTTTCGGCGTCTGCGGCGGCTATCAGATGCTGGGCAAAAACCTCAGCGACCCGTATGGCGTGGAAGAAGGCGGCGATACTGCCGGCATCGGCCTGCTGGACGTTGAAACAATTTTTGCCGAAAAGAAACGCACTATCCGCGTTGATGGGCATTTTGGCAAAGTGCAGGGCGTTTTTGCCAATCTCAGCGGCAAAGAGTTTTACGGCTACGAAATCCATTCCGGCGTAACCGAATTTGATAAAGACAATGCGCTGACGCAGATGCAGCCTATTTATGAAGAAGGCGGCGTAATGCCCGAAGGCGCGCAGCATGTTGAAGGCGTGATGAATGTTTACGGCACTTATGTACACGGCATTTTTGACAGCGAAGGCGTTGCGGCTGCCGTTGTCGAAGCTCTGCTTGCCAAAAAAGGCATGAGCACCGACGACATCAAGGTTATCAACTTTGACGATTATAAAAAGCAGCAGTACGATATTCTGGCAGATAACATCAGAAAGAATATCGACATGCAGAAGGTTTACGAAATTTTAGAGGCCGGGGTTTAAAATGTTTGGTTTAACACATATTTACTGCGGCGACGGCAAGGGTAAAACCACTGCTGCCGTGGGCCTGGCAGTGCGCTGTGCAGGGCGCGGCAACAAAGTGCTGTTGGTGCAGTTTTTAAAAAGCCGCGACAGCGGCGAACTGTATTCGCTGGCTAAACTGCCCGATATTGAAGTGATACGCGGCAAGGAAAGCAAAAAATTTACTTTTCAGATGAACGCTGAAGAAAAACAGCTTTTACTGGCCGAGCACAACCGGATGTTTGACAGGGTGCTGGCCAAAATCAGCAAAGGCAATTACGCGCTGCTGGTGCTTGATGAAGTTATCGGCGCTGTAAACGCTAAAGTTTTTGACGAAAACAGGCTGACGGAATTTTTGCTGCACAAACCGGAAAGCTTAGAAGTTGTTATGACCGGGCGCAATCCGTCCGCCAAACTGATAGAGCTTGCCGATTACGTATCGGAAGTGCGCAAAGTAAAGCATCCTATGGACAGGGGCATTATGGCGCGCGAAGGGATTGAGAAATAACAGGAGGTTAATATGAAATTACAAAATGTACTGCCTGCGGATATTGAAAAACGCAGCATGGAAATTATCGGTGAAGAACTGGGCGAAATCCAGCTTGACCCCGAAAAACTAAGCATTGTCAAACGTGTTATCCATACATCGGCAGATTTTGATTACGCACGCAACCTGCGCTTTTCCGAAGGCGTGGTAGAAAAAGCGCTGGAAGCACTGAAAAACGGCGCAACGATTGTTACCGATACCAATATGGCCTGCACCGGCATCAACAAAATGGGGCTGGCTAAACTGGGCGCCAAGGCAGTTTGCTTTATGGCTGACCCAGATGTTGCAGCAAGAGCCAAAGAAGCAGGTTCTACCCGCGCTGCTGCCTGCATGGAAAAAGCCTGCACCGTTGAAGGGCCTGTTATTATCGCCGTCGGCAACGCACCGACCGCACTGGTACGCCTTGACGAGCTTGTAAAAGAAGGAAAAATCAAACCGGCGCTGGTTATCGGCGTGCCGGTAGGCTTTGTAAATGTTGTGGAATCCAAAGAAATCATCATGAAAACAGGTATTCCGTACATCGTTGCCGTAGGGCGCAAAGGCGGCAGCAACGTAGCCGCTGCCATCTGCAACGCGCTTATCTACAAGCTTACGCGATAAAAAATATTTGACATCGCAGCAAGAAAAGTATATAATATCTTTTGTCAATAAAATTCCCCGATAGTTCAGCCGGTAGAACACCTGACTGTTAATCAGGGCGTCGTAGGTTCGAGTCCTACTCGGGGAGCCAAGCATTTGAACGCCGTTGCCATGGGCTTCGGCGTATTTTTATTGTTTTTTGGTCACTGCAAATCAGCGTGTTTTGCTCACTATTTAGGTACAAATAAAAATACCGGTGAACTCGCACCGGTATTTTTGCAAGCTTTTAATTTTTACTCCTGCAAAGTAAATTTCCAGGCGCAGTGGCAGGTGCTGTCGGTAATATCGGGGTAGCAGCTTAAACATTCGCAGGTAAAGCGGCTGTCGATAGTTTTGGCAAAGCCGCCGTATTCGATAATGCCAACTTCCTTGCAGGGGTGCAGCTCCATGCCTTTGCTGCTGCGCGCGTGCTGTACGCGGCATTCCGTAGTGCGGTAAATAAGGGTGTTGCCTTCGGTAATAATTTCGTCGCGGTTGATGTTGGCATACAGGCGCAGTTTTAACGCCTGCTTCAGCCCTTCAATACCGGCGTGCTCCGGCAGGTTTAAAAAGGCTTTAATGCGCTTCGCTTCGATAGCGGTAAACTTTTCCCAGATGGCGCAGTCGTGTTCCATGGCTTCGTCCATGCCGTATTTGCGCTCTACCGACTGAAACCACACGCCGTCCATGGCCAGCCAGTTTTTGCAGTAATTTTCTATCAGCTCAATTAACTGTTCTTTGCTGTAATTTTTTAAAGTTTCGTTAACCATAAAACCGCCTCCGTTCTTTCTTTAATTATATCCGCGCGGGCGGATAAAAAACAATACGCGGGCATGAAAAAAGCAGGATAACTTAGTGTTAACCTGCTTAATTTTTTAGTTTAGATATGGTTTAAAAAGCCGAGGCGGTCGAGAATTTTAAAGGTGACGCTGAGTACGATTGCAACCAGCGTTGCCAGCACCATGCCCTGTACGCTGATAGTGCCGAAGGTGAGTTTTGCGCCGCTGAGGCCGATAATCATGATAACGGCGGTCATAACAAGGTTGGAGGATTTGCTGTAATCGACCTTGCTTTCAACCAGCACGCGCAGGCCGCTGGCAGCGATAACGCCGAACAGCAGGATGCACACGCCGCCCATTACCGGCACGGGGATGCTGTGGATAAGCTCGCTGAGCTTGCCGACGAAGGAAAGCAGAATGGCAAATACAGCCGCGCCGCCGATAACCCACACGCTGTAAACCTTGGTAATGGCCATAACGCCGATGTTTTCGCCGTAAGTGGTGTTAGGCGTTGCGCCGAAAAAGCCGGACAGAATGTTGGAGCAGCCGTCTGCAAAGAGCGAGCGGGAAAGTCCCGGGTCTTTGATAAGGTTGCGGCCGACGATGTTGCCGGTAACAACCAGGTGGCCGATGTGTTCTGCCAGTACAACCAGCGCCGCAGGCGCGATGATTAAAATGGCGTCAAGGTTGAACACAGGGCTGTAAAAATGCGGAATCTGGAACCACGGAGCGTTGATAACGGGGGTGAGGTCCACAAGGCCCATAAACAGCGCCAGAAGATAGCCGCAGATTACGCCGAACAGAACCGGTATAATCGCTAAAAAACCGCGGAAGGCAACCGAACCGATAATCGTTACGCACAGCGTAAACATAGAAACGATAATGTGGTCGGGGTTGATGTTTTCGCCGGTCAGGCCTGCCATGCCGGCAGCGGTCGGCGCAAGCTCAAGGCCGATAACGGCGATAATAGCGCCCATGCACGCAGGCGGGAAGATAACGTCAATCCAGCCGGTGCCGGTTGCTTTGATAAGTGCGGAAAACAAAATAAATATAAGGCCGAACACGATAAAACCGGACTGCGCGTCGTGGTAGCTGCTGGTTGCCATAATGGCCAGCACAGGCGAGATAAAAGCAAAGCTGGAGCCCAGATAAGACGGGATGCGCCCTTTGGTGATGAACAGGTACAGCAGCGTGCCGAGGCCGTTCATAAACAGGCAGGTTGTAGGGCTTACGTTAAACAGGAACGGCACCAGCACCGTCGAGCCGAACATTGCAAACAGATGCTGTATGCTGAGTGGGATGTTCAGCGCAAGGGGCGGGCGTTCTTCAACTTGGATGATTTTTCTTTCCATGCACATAACCTCTTTTCATTTTTTTAGCCAGTAAATATTTTAAGGTTTTTTGCTGTAATTGGCAAGTATAACGAAGCGTTTTTGCAGGCTTTGGCAGAAAAATTTTAACTTTGCGAAAAAATTTAAAAATCTGCGCTGCGGGCGTGGAATATAAAGTGCAGGTTTGCTATAATAAAAAGTAGCAGTTTTTAAGAAATGGGTGATGTTTTTGCTGACTAATATCAACAGCCTCATCAAAACCATCGGCATCCTTGATGTGATAGATATTTTGGTGGTGGCGTATTTTCTTTTCAGAATATATCTGATGCTTAAAAATACCAGGGCGGCGGTGCTGGTCAAAGGCCTTTTAACGCTGGGCGCGATAATGTTTATCAGCCGCTGGCTTAATCTGCATGTTATCAGCTGGGTGCTTGAAAAAAGCATGACGGTACTTATTGTGGCGCTGCCGATAGTATTCCAGCCGGAGCTGCGCCGCGCGCTGGAGCAGATTGGCCGCGGGCGTTTGTTCCGCAAGCACGGCGAACTGGACGAATTTGAGGTAGACGAAATGGTAAACTCCATTACTTCTGCCGCTATCGTAATGAGCCGCCGCAAGCTGGGCGCACTGATTGTCATCGAGCGCGAAATCGGCCTTGAAGAGCGCATCGAAACAGGCGTTGCCATTGACGGCATTATCAGCGACAGCTTATTATTGAACATTTTTGAAAAAGACACGCCGCTGCATGACGGCGCGGTAATAATCCGCGGCAACCGCATTGCAGCAGCCAGCTGCCTTTTGCCGCTGACGGAGATGCGCAATTTAAGCCAGGAGCTTGGCACACGCCACAGGGCGGCGCTGGGCATTTCCGAGCAGTCGGATGCGGTTATCCTTGTTGTCAGCGAGGAAACCGGCACGATTTCGCTGGCGCGCAACGGCAGTTTGCAGCGTTATCTGACGGCGGACGACGTTAAGGAGTTTTTAAAGGCTTCCATTACTCGGCCTAAAGCCGATTTTAAACAGGTATTACGCGAAAAAATCCGTGAAATTAGAGGTGACAAAAAATGAAGCAGTTTTTTGAGCGCGAGAATCTGATTCCGCGTATAGTCACCCTGCTTGTGGCCTGCGGGCTGTGGCTTTATGTTATGAGCGAGCAGAACCCTGTGGTTGAGCGTGATTTTGTGGTTAAATTACAGCAGCGCAATGTTGCCGAAAATATGATTGTGCTGAATGCGCCGGACATGGTTAAGGTGCGTGTCAGCGGGCAGCGCAGCGTTGTGGGCGGCGTTACCGACAAAGAAGTTATCGCCTACATTGATTGCAGCGGGCGCGATGCCGGGCAGCAGTACCTGCCGGTGCAGACGGAGTTTGCCGAAGGCCAGGTTGTTGAGGTAAATCCCAACAATATTTATGTATATCTTGATACTATCAGAGAGAAAACCATGCCGGTTGAAACCGTGGTTATCGGCCTGCCGGCCAACGATTATGCTTTGAGCAAGCAGGAGGTGCAGCCGGAAACGGTTACGGTGCGCGGCGCAGGCCACAGGCTTGACGCGCTGGTGAAGGTTGTAGCGCCTGTCGATGTAAGCGAAAAGCAGCGTGATTTTGAATTGCAGAGTCATCTGGTTGCTATCAGCGACACCGGTGCGGAGATGCACGATTTGGTGATTGAGCCTGCCGAAGCGAGCATTAAAGCGACTTTGGTGCGCCAGATGATTACTGCCGAAGTGCCGGTGCTGGTAAGCACAACGGGCACGCTGGCCGACGGCAAAACGCTGGTTAAGGCCGAAGCAGAGCCTGCTAAAGTTACAATTCTGGCAGAGCCTTCTGTGGCGCACACTGTTGTTGCCCTGCATACCAAAGAGGTGGATTTAAGCAGTATGCGTTCGGACAGCACGGCTGATGTGGAGCTTGAGCTGCCGCCGCGCGTGCTTTGCAATGTAAAAACGGTTAAAGTAAAACTTGTAACCGAGGAATGACGGAGAGATAAATGCTTTTAAGAATAAATAATGTAAGAGTTGTCCTGACGAGCGAGCTTAGCCTGCGTGAAGCGGCTGCCCGCAAGCTGGGCGTTAAAAAGCAGGAGCTGGCCGGTGTTAAGGTGCTGCGCCGCGCGGTGGATGCAAGGCGCAAAAACAACATCGTCATCAACTACCACTTGCTGGCAGAGCTGGACGCACCGGCGCGTTTTATTAACCGCCTGCTGCGCGACAGGGACGTGACGCGCTTTAGCGAGGCGCAGCCTGCTGCGCCTGTTATGGGTACGGAAAAAATGACGGACCGGCCCATTGTTATCGGCGCAGGGCCTGCCGGGCTTGTGGCGGCGCTGATACTGGCGCGCTACGGCTACAAACCACTACTGTTGGAGCGCGGCAAAAAAATAGCCGCACGTGTGGATGACGTGCAGCGTTTTTGGCAGAAGGGCGAGTTTAACCCCGACAGCAATGTGCAGTTTGGCGAGGGCGGCGCAGGTACTTTCAGCGACGGTAAGCTGACGACGCGCGTTAATGACCCTGTAATGAACGATATTTTAAAATTGTTTGTCCAAGCCGGTGCGCCGGAAGAAATCCAGTGGGAGCAAAAACCCCACGTCGGTACGGATAAGCTGCGCGCTATGGTGGCCGGCTTAAATAAAATGATTTGCGGTTACGGCGGCGAAATCCGTTTTGAAACGCGCGTAGCTGACTTTATTATTGAAGGAAACACGGTAAAAGGCGTTATTACGCAAACCGGAGAAAAAATTTACGCACCGGCCGTGGTGCTGGCGTGCGGGCACAGTGCGCGCGATACTTACGCCATGCTGGACAGCCGCAAGGTTGCCGTTGAGCCGAAAGCGTTTGCTATCGGCGTGCGCATCGAGCATCCGCAGGATCTGATTGACCGTGCGCAGTACGGCGAGTTTGCCGGGCACCCCAAACTTGGCGCGGCAGATTATGCCGTTGTTTACCACATGCCCGAAAGCACGCGCACAGCGTATTCTTTCTGCATGTGCCCGGGCGGGCAGGTTGTCGGCGCGGCCAGCGAAACAGGCGGCGTAGTTGTCAACGGCATGAGCATGTACAAACGCGACAGCGGCATTGCCAACAGCGCGCTTGTGGTTAACGTAACGCCGGAGGACTTTGGGCGTAACGCGCTTGACGGCGTGGAGTTCCAGCGCAAGTGGGAACGCCTGGCGTTTAAGGCAGGTGGGAGTGATTATCGCGCCCCGGCGCAGAATTTTAAAACGTTTTTTGACGGCACTGCGCCCAGCGTGGAAAGCCTGGTTAATGCAAGCTGCCGCCCAGGCATAACGGCATGCGATTTGAACACCGTGCTGCCGGATTACGTAACGGCAACTTTGCGCGGCGGCATTAAAGCCTTCGGGCAGCGGCTGGCAGGGTTTGACGACGGCGGCGCACTTTTGACCGGCGTTGAAACAAGAACCAGCGCACCCCTGCGCATTATGCGCGGCGAAAACAAAGAATCCGTATCGCACAAGGGGCTGTACCCCTGCGGCGAAGGCGCGGGCTACGCTGGCGGCATTATGAGCGCGGCGCTGGACGGTTATCACGTGGCGCATGCTGTAATGGCACGCTTTGCGCCGTTTTGATATTGCTAAATTGTTTAAAGCCTGCTATAATACTTGCGGCAAAAAGATTTAAACTTTACATATAAATGGAGGTTTTATAATGGCTCGTTTATTTGGTACTGACGGCGTGCGCGGCGTCGCTAACGTAGAGCTTACACCGGAGCTGGCGTTTAAGCTCGGGCGCGCTGCCGCTGCTTACTTCGGCAGGGAAACCCGCAATCCTAAAATCATCATCGGGCGCGATACACGCCTTAGCGGCACTATGCTTGAGGCAGCCCTGGCAGCAGGCATCTGCTCGGCCGGCGGCAATGCGCATTTACTGGGCGTTATCCCGACGCCGGCGGTTTCGTATCTTACTTCCAAACTGCACGCTAATGCCGGTGCGGTAATTTCCGCTTCGCACAACCCGTTTGAAGATAACGGCATTAAGTTCTTTTCGCAGACGGGGCACAAGCTGCCGGACGCTGTTGAGGACGAGATTGAAGCGATGGTTGCGGCAGAACACGACAGCAGCAAAAACCCGCGCGGTTCTTCTGTCGGCCGCGTAATTAACGAAGGCGAAATGGACAAACTTTACATTGACCATATTATTGCCAGCGCGCCGACCAAGCTGAACGGCCTGAAGGTGGTTATGGACTGCTCCAACGGCGCCAACAGCCTGATTGCGCCGGTTATTCTGCGTACTTTGGGCGCGCAGGTTATTACTATTTTTAATAACCCTAACGGGATTAACATTAACAACGGCTGCGGCAGTACGCACCTTGAAGCTTTGCAGGCCAAGGTTGTTGAAGAAGGCGCTGACGTAGGCATTGCCAACGACGGCGACGCAGACCGCTGCCTTGCTGTCGATGAAAACGGCAAAGCGCTGGACGGCGACCAGATTATGCTTATCTGCGCTCTGGAGCTGATGAAGAAACACGAGCTGCACGACAACGTGCTGGTAACGACTGTTATGAGCAACGTGGGCCTGCACAAAGCCATGGCTGAACACGGCGGGCGCTGCGTAAAAACCAGCGTCGGCGACCGTTATGTGCTTGAAGAAATGCTGCGCGGCGGTTACAGCATCGGCGGCGAGCAATCCGGCCATATTATTTTCAGCAAATTTGCCAAAACTGGCGACGGTATTTTAACTGCGGTTCAGCTTCTGGGCGCTATGGTTAAAAACAACAAACGCCTGTCGGAACTGGGCGCGCTGATGACCAAATACCCGCAGATTCTTTTGAACGTGCGCGTTAAGGATAAATACGGCTGGGAAGACAACGACGCTATTAAAGAAGTCATCAAAAAATACCAGGAAGAACTTGGCGACAACGGCCAGATTCTTGTGCGTGCATCCGGCACTGAGCCTTTAATCCGCATTATGGCGGAAGGCCCTGTACAGGAGCGCCTGGAGAAGATTGCCGGTGCTATCGGCGAAGTAGTAACGCGCGAGTTAGGCTGATTTAACATTGACCGCATTGTAAAAATATAGTAAAATAAAGTGACTGCAAAGGTGCCGCATGGGACAGCCAGGCCTGTGCGGCACAAAATGTATGCAGCATCAAGCGCAAGTGCCGTTATCACGGCAGACGAGGCGGAGGTTTATCGAACAGTCAGCGGGTGCCTCCCGGCCGGCTGCGGGCCGCAAGCAGAATGACAAAGCCCCATGGCAACATGGGGGACAAAACATCTGCGGCAGAACTGGCGAATAACCATTAGGAGGTTTTATATATGTGTGGTATTGTTGGTTACGTAGGCAGTGCGCAGGCTGCGCCCTTTTTGCTGGACGGAATGAGCAAGCTGGAGTACCGCGGTTATGATTCTGCGGGTATTGCTGTTTACGAAAAAAGCGGCATCCGCGTAGAAAAATGCGTCGGCCGCCTGGATGCGCTGCGCCATAAACTGGAAGGCAGTATGCCGGTTGGCACCATGGGCATCGGACATACGCGCTGGGCTACGCACGGCCGCCCGAGCGACCGCAACTCGCATCCGCATACGGACGAAAGCGGCGATTTTGTTGTTGTGCATAACGGCATTATCGAAAACTATTTGATGTTAAAAGAACAGCTGATTGCCAAAGGCCAGCATTTTGCATCCGACACCGATACGGAAATTGTGGCTCATCTGTTTGCCGATTTTTACGAAGGCGACATGGAAGAAGCCGTCAAAAAAGTTTTAAAAACCATCGAAGGCTCTTACAGCCTGGTATTTATGTGCAAGGCAGAGCCTGACAAACTTATCTGCACCAAAAAGGACAACCCGCTGATTATCGGCCTGGGCGAAGGTGAAAACTTTATTGCGTCCGATATTCCGGCGATTATTGCCAAAACGCGCCGCACCTATATTATGAGCGACGGCGAAATTGCCACCGTTACCAGAGAGGGCGTGTGGGTGCAGGATATTAACGGCACGCCGATTACCAAAAAAGTATTTGAAGTTAACTGGAATGCCGAAGCTGCCGAAAAAGGCGGATTTGAGCATTTTATGCTGAAAGAAATTTACGAGCAGCCCAAGGCGATTAAAGACACCATGCGCGGACGCCTGGCAGAAAACGGCACTGAAATCAACTTTGCCGAGCTGGGCTGGACGCCGGAAGATTTTACCGGCATCAGCAAAATCTTTATTGTTGCCTGCGGCACAGCTTATCACGCCGGTATCGTCGGCAAATATTATCTGGAAAACCTGGCGCGCATCCCTGTCGAAGTGGATATCGCCAGTGAGTTCCGTTACCGCAATCCGCTGGTTGACGCCAACTGCCTGACCATCGTTATCAGCCAGAGCGGCGAAACCATTGACACCCTTGCTGCGCTGAAAGAGGCTAAACGCCTTGGCAGCCGCACTTTGGCAGTTACCAATGTTGTTGGTTCTTCCATCGCGCGTGAGGCGGACCAGGTTGTTTATACCTATGCCGGGCCGGAAATTGCAGTAGCTTCTACCAAGGCTTACACCACGCAGCTTTTGGTTATGCTGATGCTGGCCATTTACGTTGGCCGCCTGCGCGGAACGCTTGACGCTGCCAAAGCAGACGAGCTTGCGCAAGGCCTGCATAAAGTGCCGGAACAGCTGCACGACATGCTGGAAAATGTTGACCAGATTAAAGTGTTTGCCCGCAACTACGGCAGCTGCCTGGATGCGTTCTTCCTGGGACGCAGCCTTGACTATGCCGTTGCTTTGGAAGGCGCTTTGAAACTGAAGGAAATTTCTTATATACACGCTGAAGCGTATGCCGCCGGCGAACTTAAACACGGCACGCTGGCGCTGATTGTTGAGGGCGTGCCTGTAATTGTGCTGGCAACGCAGGAAGATGTTTACGATAAGACCGTAAGCAATTTGCAGGAGGTTAAAGCGCGCGAAGCAATGGTTATTGCCATCGCCCTGGAAGGCGACGAGAGCATTGCCAAATACGCAGACCACGTTATTTACGTTCCGCGTGCAGGCAAGTTCCTTGCTCCGCTGCTGGCGGTGCTGCCTTTGCAGCTTTTGGCTTACTATGCAGCGCTTACCCGCGGCTGCGATGTAGACAAACCGCGTAACCTTGCCAAATCCGTAACAGTAGAATAAAAATACTTACAACAGCCCCGTCTTTTGCAGATGGGGTTATTTTTATGCTTGAAACGCGGACGGGCTTTAAACTAACAGTAAATTTGTGTTGCGTGTGTAAGTAACTGGCGCTGTATTTTTTATTTGTGTTAAAAATTTCACAAAAGGGGTTGCCAAAATACAAAAATTAGCATATACTAACTAAAGAGTTAAATAAGCGCAAGCATTCTGAAAAACTGACAGAGGAAACTAGGCAACTCGCGTTAAGGATTTCAAAATGGCGGCGCTTGAAACTCAAAAAAGTTTTGGGAGGAATCCGCAATGAAAAAATCTTTAGTTCTCGCAATGGCAATGGCTCTTGGCGTAACCGCAAGCGCTTATGCCGCAAACCCGTTCAGTGACGTACCGGCAGGCCACTGGGCTTATGACGCTGTTAACAAACTGGCAGCAGAAGGCGTTGTAGACGGCTATCCTGACGGCACCTACGGCGGCGACAAACTGATGACCCGTTATGAAATGGCTCAGATTGTAGCAAAAGCAATGGCTAAGGGCGCAAACGTTGACAAACTGGCAGCAGAATTTGCTGACGAACTGGACAGCCTTGGCGTTCGCGTTGCTAACCTTGAAAAGAAAGCTGACAACGTAAAAATTACTGGCGAAATCCGTGCTTCTTATCGTGACGTTGATGGCGATGTAAACGGCCATGAAGGCATTCTCCGTTCCCGTCTGTGGGTAAACGGTCAGGTTAACGAAGACTGGTCCTACACCGGTATGCTGGAAAATGAACAGACTTACAGCGACGAAAGCGGCGATGATGACCTGAGCCTGGCACGTGCTTACGTAGAAGGCCGCCTTGGCGGTTTGGACGTTGTAGCAGGCCGTTACAACGAAGTAACTTTCTCCGGCAATATTCTTGATGCTAACCTGGATATGGCAAAAGTATCCTACGGCGACAAGATTAAAGTTTCCGCAGCAGTAGGCAAAGCATACGACAGCGTAGAAGTTGACGAAACCCATTTGCTTGACAGCGACGACAGAATTTACATCGGCACCTTGGAAGCAGCACTGGGCGACGTTGACGCTTATGTTGCTTACTTCAAAACCAATTCTGACCTTGATAAAGAAATCTGGAACGTTGGCGCAAGCTACGGCTTCGGCGACTTTACCCTGAGCGCAGAATACATGCGCGGCGATAAAGAATACTACAATGCCGGTAAAGACGGCTGGTGGGCTGACCTGGCCTGGAAAGGTGCAGAAGCTAGCGAACCTGGCAGCTACGGCATCCATGCAGGCTACTATGACCAGAGCCCGAGCGCTTACATTATGCCGACCACCGATGCTGAATACTTTACTGACGGCTACAAAGGCTGGAATGTCGGCGTAAGCTACACCTTTGCTAAAAACATCGTAGGCATGGTTAACTACTGGGATATGGAAGCACAGACCACTAACGAAGATGCACAGACTATCTTCACTGAACTGTACTTCATGTTCTAATCTGCAAATACAGTAAAATAATTTTTAATCTCTCAGAGAGGGCTGCTTTCGGGCTGCTCTCTTTGTTTTTGCGTGGGCAGGGGGGTTTAGCTGCTAACGTACTTTAAGAGTATAGGGAACAAGGTAGATTATAATATATAAGCCTTCGGCTTATTGGGAACAAGGTAAGAACGTAGATGGCAAAGAAAAGATAAAGAGAAAAAACAGGCAAAAAAGAGAAAAGAAAAGAAACTCTCACCCACATAAACGGATTTACGGCGGCAAAATTAACCATGCTGAAAAATTTTTGCGCATATTTTTGCGGCGATGGTTAATTTTTTGTGTTTTGCGGCGTTTATATGGGCGAGAGGAGTTGTTAAAGTGATTGTTGTAAACCCGATTGAAATCGACTACAAACGCTTGGCGGAGGTGGCCGGCAGAAGCCGCGGCAAAATAAACCGCATCTATCTGCACTGGACGGCGGGGCATTACGCCGATGTGTACGACGAATACCATATCAACATCGGCCGTGACGGCGAGCTGTACATAACCTGCGAGGATTTTACGGAGCGCAAAGAGCATACCTGGCAGCGCAACACCGGCAGCATCGGCATAGCAATGTGCTGCGCTGCGGGTGCAAGCGCCATCCGCGGAAGCGAAACGGATTTTGGCAAAGAACCGCCGACGCAGCTGCAAATTGAGGCGATGGCCAAAACCGTGGCGGTGATAACCTTTACGCTGGGGCTGGAAATTAAACTTTTAACCGTAACCACGCACTGCGAGGCTGCGCTGTTTGACGGCTACGGACCGCACAGCGGCGACCCGGACACGCGCTGGGATTTATGGTTTTTGCCCGACAGGCCGCTTTTTGGCGGGCTTGCGCCGGGCGGCAATGTTATCCGCGGCAAAGCGCAGTGGTACAGGCAATACCTTGGCAAACGCGATTATCTCTTAACCAAAACGGCGAAATAGTGTATAATAAGGGCAGACTATTTTTACGGAGGATTTTATGAGCGAACCGAGTATAGAAGAAATCCGCGAGGCGCTGGACGGCTGGGATTTTTTAGAAAGCCTGCCGCCGGAGATTAACGGCTTTACGCTGCACCAGGATAGGGACATCGACGGGCTGGTGCTGAATATTGCGTCTTACCGCAACGACGCTATCCGCTGCCGCCTGGATATAACATATACGTCCGAAACTTTTGACTATGTGCCGGTAAAGGTGGCGGGGCTGCATCAGTACCGCGACATAAGGTATTTTTTCCGCAGCCGCGACCGTTTTGCAGCGCATGTTAAGGATAAGCTGCCCTCGCTTGTGCACGACATCGACATCCGCACGCGCCACAACCTGGGCGTGATTATTGAAGAAACGGGGCTGCCCGAATGGCGTTACGGCGAAAAGCTGCCGCCGAAAATCGGGCGTTTTGAACTGTTTATCCGCCCCGAACAGGCGATAGACTATATTAACGGCAGCGTGATTTTTTTGGATTACACGGATTTTGCCACCGGCGACCAGCTTGTGTTTTTGTATAACCGCTTCCGCGATGAATTTTTTGCCGAAACCAAGCACGCGCTGAAACCGGACAACATTACGGACTTTGACGCCAAAAGCCTGCCGGAGCTGGAAGCCCTGCTGGATGCGAAGCTGGAGAGTTTTTTACTGAATTTTAAATAAAGTATAATAAATTTAACTTAAAGGCTTGACATAAAGACGTAAATACCCTATAATATCACATGTAGCTTTTATGGCCCGGTGGTTCAGTTGGTTAGAATGCCGCCCTGTCACGGCGGAGGTCGTGGGTTCGAGTCCCATCCGGGTCGCCATTGCCTCGGTAGCTCAGTTGGTAGAGCAAAGGACTGAAAATCCTTGTGTCCACAGTTCGATTCTGTGCTGAGGCACCATTTGCGGAAATAGCTCAGTGGTAGAGCACCACCTTGCCAAGGTGGGGGTCGCGAGTTCGAGCCTCGTTTTCCGCTCCATATTACGGCGACATAGCCAAGCGGTAAGGCAGAGGTCTGCAAAACCTTCATCCCCGGTTCGATTCCGGGTGTCGCCTCCATAATTTTGCCGGAGTGGCGGAATTGGCAGACGCAAGGGACTTAAAATCCCTCGGGTAGTGATACCCGTACCGGTTCAAGTCCGGTCTTCGGCACCATGCTCATGTAGAACATTTTTGTATTAAATGTTACACATACATCATCTTGATTGATAGATACTTGTTCAACGAACAAATCTATCAATATTTTTTTTGCTTCTTTATCTTCTTTTGATAAAAGTTTTTTCTTTAATTCAAGCAAAGTCATTAAAATTTCTTTCTCCGATAGCGGCGGCAGGCTTTTAAAATTTTCAAACTTCTTTAGCCGTTGTTTAATATCGGTCAGTTCTTTCTTGGCCGCTGCCAGCCTTTCCATGTCGTATTCATCGGCTGCGCCGTTTTCAAAAACTTTATAAATATTATCGAGTTTGCGCTCGGCCATTACTTTTTGTGTGGTCAGAGCGTCTTTTTCTTTTCTGTACAGGCTGTTTGTTTTAGCATCGGCTTCTGCCATCTCACGGGCAATAATCTCTATGCTTTCCGGAGCGAGCAGTTTTTCTTTAATTGTCCTTACTATCCAGTCTTCCAGCGGGTCGCGCCTTATTTGTTTTTGAGTGCATTTGCAGGCTGGCAGACGCTCTTTGCCGGTACAGCAATAATAAACGTAAGTTTTGCCGCGCGGGCTATATTTGCGCCCGGCCATAGCGCAGCCGCAGATGCCACAGTGAATTTTGCCGGAAAGCAGATAAACTTCGCGGCTTTTATAACTGTGCCTTCTATGTTTGTTTTCTTCTCTTAATGTTTCTGCCGCTATAAATTCGGCTTCCGTAATGATAGCCGGAATGCCGTCTTCAACGCGAATAACATTCTGCGATTCCGGCGCGTGCATGTTGCGGGGAAACCCTTCGCGGCGCTGCGTTTTATTAAAAGTGTATGTGCCCATATACTTTTCGTTCCGGAGTATTTCATACAAACTGTTTTTGCCGAAGTCGCGGCCTTCGCGGGTTTTAAAACCGCGTTTGTTTAATTCAAGTGCAATCTGCTTGTAACCGTTACCGGCAAGGTACATTTTATAAATAAGTTTAACCGCTTCGGCTTCGCGCGGCTCAATAACATATTTTTTATCGACTATCTTATAACCCAGCGGCGGCTGTCCACCGTTAAACATAGCCTTATATGCGTTTTCGTTCAAACCCTTTTTTGTTTCCTTTGCCAGGTTGCGGCTGTAATAGGCTGCCATGCCTACAAGCATTGCTTCCATCATTCTGCCTTCCGGAGTGCTGTCGATAGGCTGCACGGCATATTCATAGTCAATGCCCAGCTTTTGCAGCTTGTGCTGAAAGGTGTAATAATTAAATTCGTCGCGGGCGTTGCGGTCGAGTTTATGAAAAACAATAACGTCAAATTTATCTTCTAAAGCGTCGGCCAGCATTTGATTATAACTATCACGCTTGGCAACATCTCTGCCGGACTTAGCTTCGTCGGCATAAACTTTGGTAACAAGGTACTGCTTGCGTTTGCAGTATTCTTTGCAAGCGCGCACCTGGGCGTCGATACTTTCGGTACGCTGGTTATCGCTGGAAAAGCGGGCGTAAATAACGGCACGTTTCATAGTGTTACAGCTCCTTTATTGTAAGTATAGTTAGAATAATATTGCAGAATTATTGCAGAAATTTTGATGATTATTATAATAAATACTCTAACAATCGGCTTGTGCGCCGTTTTATTAGAATAATTTATTGCAGATTTATTGCAGAAAAATTTAACTTGCTTGTAATTTACCGGTAATTTCCAGCGCTTTATTGATATTTTGCCGGAAAAGTATAAAATAATTGATTCGCTTAAAAACAAGCGTTATAATATAGGCACCTGGTATTGCGGTTCGCCGCTTGAACCTTTCCTTTTATTCCCGCCTGGACGACACACCGGACGGGAATATTTTATTTTGCAAACCAATGTGTTATAATAAAAAGGTAATAGCCGAGCCAGGGCAAAGCAAATATGCTGTTTGCCCTTGAAAACATCTGCTATCAAGACGTGTGGGTTATTACATCAGACAGTGCTGCTAACACTGCCTACATGCGCCCGGGCTGCTCCCCGGGCGTTTTTGTTTTTTATATGTTAGTCTTTTGCGTTGTTGGAATTTTCGGCTTGTAATTTTTTATAATATTCCGGAATGTTGATATGGCAATGCTTGCAAATGACGGCATCTTCTTTTACCCATTCTTTGCAGGCCGGGCATTGAACACCGCTTTCATCTTTAATTATCAAGCTGTGAATAAGAGCGACTATAAAAAGCATAAAACCGTAAAAATACCATAACCAAAAGTTACGTCCTTTATTTTTAGCAATAAAAGCAGGAATTAAACCCAAAACAGCGCCGCCAATAATAGCTTCAATCATTTTTATCATTCTCCTTTTTTAATACGCTTCTGCAATGCGGGCAGATAATAGCGCCTTCTTTAATTTCTTCTTTGCAATATGG
Organism: Phascolarctobacterium sp.; assembly: GCA_003150755.1. Lineage (GTDB taxonomy): Bacteria > Bacillota > Negativicutes > Acidaminococcales > Acidaminococcaceae > Fusicatenibacter_A. Next base: position 259,361 of record QAMT01000004.1, read on the forward strand.
GCAAGTATGCTTTTTAACAAAAGAATTTGCCGCAAAAGCTAAAAAGTAGCAAGTGAATATAACATAATCCAAAGCGTCTATATGATGCTTAACCAAAACAACGTAAAGCAAGTAGGCGATAAACAATAATATAGATTTATTCATTTTTATCCATGCCTTTCTTTTTCAATCTCACCAACTGAACGCAGGCTGTGTAAGTCGCCGTGTTCGTGGTGAGATTTTTCGTGTAAGTAGGTTTCTATATTCGCTTCCCGCGTTAAACGGGAGTTGATTATAAAAACCGGTTCGCCGTCTTCATCTTCGCGGATAAAACCGCGTATGCCGGGCGGCAGGTCATATAAAATAGTTCTACTCATCAAAACCGCCTTTCTCCTTCGCTATTTGATAATCAATAAACTTTTTGACTTCTTCGATAGCTTCCGGTTTTAGTTTTTTTGTTGAATCCAGCAAAGCGCGGTACTGCGGATTGTCGCGTAATTCCTGAGCCAGCCTTGCTGTTTCAGGGTCAAAATGATATTGATTTATTCCGCGTTCAGCAATCCAGTCGTAATGTTCAGCCGTTGGATTAACCGGTATAATTCCGCGCGGGTACAGTACTCCTATTAAACCGTAATCTTCTATAAGGTTGCTTTTCTTCAATCCGAAGTGGTCTGCAATCTTTTGAATCGCTCCCATACGGGGTTCTTTTGTTCCGTTTTCCCAAGTTGAAACGGCTTTATCAGAAACACCTGCTATTTGAGCAAGCTCTTTTTGAGATAATTTATAACATTCTCTTAATAGTTTTATATTTTCACTAATGCCCACAGTTCTCACCTCACTATAATAATACACTAAAAGTAGAAACAAATCAACAAAAAGTAGGAATAAGTCTACTTTCTACTATTGACATTCTACTAAAAGTAGATTATTATATTAGCAAGGTTGCATACAAGGAGGTGTAAAAATGGAAACAATAACCTTGAAACAAGCTAGGCTGCTGAGGGAAAAAACACAAGAAGAATTGGCTAATTTGCTGGGCATACACGTTCAAACGTACCGTAAATTAGAAGAAAATCCTGATGAAGCAACCGTAGGACAAGCCAAAAAATTAGCAGCCGAACTTGGCTTTTCTTATGACAATATTTTTTTTGGAAAGGCACTCTACTAAAAGTAGATAACAAAAGGAGGAAACAATCATGAATGAACTGTTAAAAATTGAAGTAAACGAAAATCAGGAGCAGACCGTAAGCGGCAGCCCGCAAACCTACCGTATGAGATTTATCGAAGCGGAAAACATCAATGCAGGCATACCCACAGTTAAAGCAAAAGGCGTCAAACCCGGCATTCCCAATCCTCCGCCGAAAATTAAAGCCGATGGCAAAGTCCAGGCAGTACCGGCTAAACCGTCGATGCTTAAAGCTGTTGGCGAGTTCATAGCTACACCGCAAAAGCCGCTTAAACGCATTATGCAGGTAAGAGCGATTGCAGCGGCAAGCGTTACCGGAATTAAAGACGAAGCGTTCGCCTGCTACTGCGAAGAAGACGAAGGCGCACTGCCGGAAGTTTGCTGTATGACGAAAGCAGAATTACAGGCAAAGGATATTCGCCTGGGCGACTGGGTGGAAGTACAGGGCGATAAAATTCTGCACGTGCTGAAAGAAAAGCGAGGTGCCGAAAATGCCGAGGAAACCAAGGGAATTAAAAATCCGTTATGAGAACCTGGAAGCCTTGCAAGACCCGGAGAAAATCCGGGCTTTTGCCCGCTGGCTTTTGGAATGGGGCATAAAGGAAGGCACGATAACACCGCCGTGGGAAAGGAGAGCAGAAGATGACACGCAAGAAAAATCCGAGGAGCTGCGCGCTCTGTGGAAAGAAGTTTCAGCGTAACAGCGACTTTATCGCACTTTGGAGTGATGAGAATAACTGCGTTGAGTATTACCATCCGGAGTGTTACCAGCGTAGAAACAGAATGGCGAAAGGGGTAAAAACGCGATGAAAAAATATTATCTAATTGCCGCTGTGCTTGTATTTTTAACCGCTATTATGATTGCCTTTCCGCCGCAGGCGGAGCCGTCCAGGAAAATTTATGTTCCCGTGACCGTGCAGCCGGGCGACCAGCTTGGCGTTATTTGCCGCGAATTGGCGACAACTTACGGCGATGAGCGCGACTGGCGCGAGATTGTTTACTACTGCCAGAAGCAGAATAATCTTGATTTAAGGCAGCCAATTTATCCGGGCGATAAGCTGCTGGTGGAACTGGTAATTCCGGAAGGAGAAGAAAAATGATTGATGAAAAACTTGTGGCTGCATTTAAAAAGGTCGCAAAAGACTTGTCGGACGAAGGGCACATTGCACTGTGCGTTGTGCTGGAACGTGACTTTTTAAAAGTCGATGCGTACCAAAGCATTAGTATTATGCGTGGAAGCAGCGAAGCCCTTTACTGTGCGTTTCAATCCCTGGTTAGAAGATTATACCAGCTCGAAAGCACGGTAGACGGCGAAGCGACCGAAAAAATCCTGCGCGCAGCTTTGGAAATCGGCATCAAGCAGGCAAAAGAAAGAGCCGCCAGCGCGGCACCGCTGACGGTCAAAAGGGTGAATGATTATAAGCACCATTCGCCCATATTATAACACAAGGAGTGATAATATGGCTAATTTAATCAGAGTTAAAGTATTCCCGGTAGGCCAAAAGCCTTACTGGCAGACGATGGAAAACAAACTGGTGGAGTTCCAAAACCTTGTCGGCGGCTGGATTGAACCTATTATGCTGCCGCATAAAGACGATGAACCAGCCATTGTGCTTTTGGTGAACGAGGAAGGCAAGATTATCGGGCTGCCAGGCAACCTTATTTTGGCTGACCGTGAAGGCGTTACGGCTTTTGAGCGCCGCAGCGACTTTTTGTGCGGTACGGTAGTTGCCTGCCGCGCCGAAGGCGAAAACTTCGCCAGCCTGCGTAAAGAGGATATACCGGCATTATGCCGCTGGATTGGCGCAAGGGGGCGTTTGGAATGATTATACGCGAACTTATCATAAACAATTTTAAAAGCATCGGACGCTCCGGCGTTGAGTTTTCGCCCGGTGTAACCACTATTTACGGCGCTAACGGCAGCGGCAAAACAACAAGGTTTGATGCTTTTTGCTGGTGCCTGTTTGGTAAAGACAGCCAGGACAGAACGCAAGGCGGCAACCTAAGTTTTTATCCGTTCGACCCCGAAAAGCAGGGTGAAATTCTGCATAACGTAGTTGTAGACGTGGAAGTTATTTTACAGTTTGAGAGCGGCAATATCGTAAGGCTGCGCCGTGTAATGCAAGAAAAATACACCACGCCGAAAGGAACGGAAACGCCGCGCTTTACCGGAAATGAAACGACGTTTTATATCGACGACCTTGCGGTGCAGGCCAAACAGTATGAAGCCTGGATTAAAACCAATATCCAGCCGGAGATGTTTAAGCTGACCAGTAACCCGAAATACTTCCCGACGCTGGACTGGCGCAAGCAGCGTGAAATTTTAATGGAGCTTGCGGGCGACATCAGCGCAGACGATGTTATTGCCACCAACGAAAGCCTGGCTCCGCTGAAAGACGAACTGGCAAAACGCACTGCGGCAGAACTTAAAAAACTTTGGCAGCAACAGCAAAAGGCAAACACCAAAGACCTTGAAAAAACGGTTGTTTTGATAAACGAAAACCGCAAAAACTTGGCAAGCGTTGATAACGCCGATGCAGTAAAAGCCGAACTGGAAGCGCAGCGCATACTTGCTATGAAGCCGCTGGACGCGGCAAGGCAGGAAAAAGCGGATATATTATCCGGTACTGCGGTTGATAAGAAAAAGGCGCAGGCAGAAGCACTGGAAGCCAGGCTGGAAGTAATCCGCATGGAACGCCGGGCGAAAATTGCCGAAGTTAAAAAGCCGTTTGATGAAGCAATAGCCAAGCTGGAAAGTGAAGCGGCAACGGCGGCAACTACTATTAAAGGCTTCCGCCAGCAGGTAATTATCTGCGATAACAAAATCCGCGAAATGCAAGAAAAGCTGGAAGCATTGCAGGGCAGTTGGGAATCTGTTGACGCGGAAGTGTTTGACGAGGTTTGCCCGTGCTGCCACAGGCCTTATGAGCCGGAACAGCTCGAAAGGCAGCTTGCGGAATTTAACCAGAGAAAGGCCGAGCGTCTGGACGAAATCGACAAGGAAGGAGAGAAAACAGCTAAAATGCTGGCGGCGGAAGAAGTTATCCGCGATGAAGCCATGAAAGAAGTGCAGCGGTTAAGTTCCATCGAACTGGATATGCCGGCAAAGCGCAGTGAAGTAATGCGCAAGCGCGAAGAAGCTGTGCAGGCCCTGCCGCCGATGGAAAACCGTCAAGACTGGTTTGAAGCAAGCGAAGACCTTAAATGTGTTAACCGCGAAATTGACGAGCTGCAAATTGACGTGAAGTTAAAATTGCAGGACGCCGAAAAAGCCATTGAGAGAGCCGAAAAGCCGGTAAGGGATATAGATGCCCGCCTTGCTGAAATAAAAGCCGCAGAAGCAAACAGGGCGCGCATAACAGAACTTGAAACAGCGCAGCAAAACCTGCGTGTTGTAAATGATGAACTGGCACTGAAATTAAACCTGCTTAAAAAATTTGAAGAAGCCAAGGCCGTTATTACAACGCAGCGCGTTAAAGCAATCCTGCCAGGTATGGATTTTAAGCTGTTTATTTATAACAGCACCAACGAAGGGTACAGCGAAACCTGCGAGTTGGTAAAAGACGGCACGCCTTATGCAAACCTTAGCACCGGCGAGAAAATCGCCGTAGGCTGCGAGCTGATAACGGCAATCAGCCAGCATTATGGCGTAAGTAATCCTGTCTGGATTGATAACGCCGAAGCGTCAACAAAAGATTTAATGACAAGTGGGCAGACGATTTTATTAAAAGTTTCTGCCGTTGACACAGAATTGAGAGTAGAAAGGGATGGCGAAGAATGGTAACCAACGAAGTTGCAAAAAACAATGAAAATTATGAACTTAGCATGTTTAACGCAAGAGGCCTTGAAAGCCTGATGAAATTATCTTCACAGCTGGCGGCATCGGATATTATTCCGGATACGTTTAAAAAGAAACCGGCCAACGTGCTTATTGCCCTTAACATGGCACAGCGCATGAACGCAGACCCGTTTGCGATTATGCAGAATATGTATATTGTTTACGGTAACCCATCTTTCAGCAGTAAATTTTTAATCAGCTGCTTTAACAGCTGCGGAAGATTTACCAGCATTAAATATCAATTTACCGGCACGGAAGGTGCAGACGATTGGGGCTGCACTGCTTACGCTACCGAAAAGGCAACCGGCGACAGGGTGGTCGGCACAACAGTCACCATCGGCATGGCGAAAAAAGAAGGCTGGTATAACAAGAATGGCAGCAAGTGGCAGACCATGCCGCAGTTAATGCTTCAATACCGTGCAGCGGCATTTTTAATCCGCACCACGGCGCCGGAAATTATGATGGGCATGGAAGCTGCGGACGAACTGGAAGACATCGGCGGACGCCCGAAATACGTTGGCAATAACTTTGATGATGACCAGGCAGAAATGAACGCCGAGGTAACAAAGGAACTGGAAGCGCCGAAAATGGTTGATTTTACAGATGACGCCAAAACAGAAGTGCCGCAGAAAGCTTTGCAGCCGGAACCTGCGCCGGTGGCAAAACCTGTGGAGAAGGAAGCCCCGCAGGCAGTTAAAAAGGCACAGCCCAGCTGGGTTAAATGATTATCGACAGCTATTACAGCGGCAGCAAAGGCAACTGTTACCGTCTTACCGGCGGTAACAGTACGCTGCTTATAGAAGCCGGCGTAAAAGTGCATCAGATACAGCAGGCATGTGGTTATAAGCTATCCGGCGTGACCGGTGTGCTTATCAGCCACGAACACAACGACCACGCCTTTGCAGCCAAACTTTTGATAAAGCGGGGCGTTAAAACATATATGTCAAAAGGGACGGCTGACGCGCTGGGTATTGCCGCTGAAAATTATTGCAAGCTGGAAGCGATGCAGCAAATTGTAATTGGTGATTTTAAGGTACTACCCTTTAAAACCAAACATGACGCTGCCGAACCTTTGGGCTTTTACATAGCACAGGGTGGGGAACGGCTGGTGTTTGCAACGGACACTTACAACGTGCCGCATACGTTTAAAAACGTAACGTACTGGATGTTGGAGTGCAATTACTGCGAGGATATGCTGCGGCGGAACATGGAAAACGGCACGACGCCGAAAGCACTTGCCAACAGGCTTTTAAAAAGCCATTTCAGCCTTGAAAACCTTTTAAAATTTTTAAGTAAGCAGGATTTAAGTTATACAAAAAAGATTTATCTGCTGCATACCTCTCAGAAAAATGCCGACCCGGTGTATTTTAAACGGGCGGTAATGGAAGCAACCGGCAAGCCGGTAACGGTGTGCGGCCTTTAAGGACGGTGAATAAAAATGCCAATAGTAGATATGGACACTCTGCGTAACGATAACGCAGAACCGCAGGAAGAATTTTTAACCGATGAAGAACAGGATGCTATGGGCGGAGAGCCGGAAGAAGAAGGGCACAAGCGTGTTAAAGCGTATGTGGACCAAAGCACCGACGATATTGTGGTGGCTGAGTTAAGCGATACGAAGTTCCCGGTAGTAAATAAAAATTGGGCCAAAACAGCGAAAGCACTTTTTGATATTTACCGCAATGACCTTAGCTGTAACCCGGCAACGATTTTATTTTTGGAGATTAAAGAAAGTAAAGCGAAATTTAAAGGACAGCCGAAGTTCTTCGAGGTAACCACAATCAGCAAAATGTGGCAGTCAATTTTAAAACAATTAACCGGCAAAAATTTTACACATATTATCAAAATTCACGCCGGCAATATCGAGAAATTCGACCAGAGCATTGAAATGTGCCTGGTACACCTTTACAACGAGATGCGCAAAATTAAGGCAGACGGCAGTCTGGGTGATTATACGGTCAAAGGCTTTCCGGAAGTCATGGCGCATTTAAAAAGCGGCTGGAACAAGGAAGGCAGCGTTATACCAAACCTTATTGATGCCGGTAGCTGGGCTGCAATGCGACAGCTTCAAACATCACTATTCGAGGACCGCAGCGGCGAAAATGCTTTGGCAAAAAGTAAGTAGGAGAGAACCGGCGCTGTGATATGTGCCGGTCAACAGTATTATGAACGGCTATCTGAAACTTTACAGGAAAATATTTACAAGTGATGTCTGGCTGACTTCTACCGCCAGCCAGCAAATCGTCATAATAAACCTGTTGGGAATGGCTGGCTGGAGTAATACAGAGATAACCTTGCCGTATAGTAGAAAGACTGTCTGCCTTATGCCCGGGCAGTTTGTGACCACCAATAAAGAAATTGAGGAAGCCTGCAATGTCGGTGGCATAAAACGTGTTTCGGAGAAGCAAATCCGAATGGCATTACAAAACCTTGAAAAACTGAATTTTATATCAGTCGAAAAGGCCAGCACTTTGCTTAAAGATGGGAAAATAATAACTATCGTGAAGTGGTATTACTACCAAAGCAAAAATGCAGATTTTGAGGGCAAACAAAAGGGCAAAGAAAAGGGCAAACAGAACGAAACCGAAAAGCCGCACCAGCAGGGCGTTTTCGAGAACGAGGACTGCGGAGAGGGCAAAGAAAAGGGCAAACAGAACGGCAAACATACCTATATATATAAGAATTATAAGAAGGGTATAAAGAATAATATAAAGCAAACCACAAATTCAAATCAGGTTAACGTGGAAAGTGTGGAAAACTTAAACGACGCTTTACAAGAAACACAAAATCAAAAACCGGCTGTAAAAAAATCGATTAGCCCCGCTGATAGTGTTAAGCGCTGTATGGATTATTACCAGAAAGTTATTCATCCCTTCTGCAACACAGTTGAAAAAGAAGCGGTTATGCAGCTTGCCGGAGAATACGCTGAATATGATTTTATGCGGGCTACGGATAAAGCCCGCGAGAACGGAGTTAATCATACCCGCACCTGGAAATATATTGCTAAAATTCTTGATACCGGGGGTGTTAAGGATTTTGCCCAAACAAATCAGCGCAAAAACAAAAATGATGTGCAGGCCACGACCGAAGAAGCCTTAAAAATTCTTGAAAGGGGCGATTTAATTGACTTGTGATAACAACGAAGTTGAACGCACGCAGATTATCGGCATGTTATTCGGAGCTTACGGGCAGTCTAACGACAGCCAAAGACAGGCGATTTATTCTAAAATGCTTGCCGATATTCCTAATCCGGTGTTAAAAAAAGCGGTCAAGAAAATCATTCTTGAAAATAAATTTGTGCCTACCGTGAGCGAGATTGTGGCAGCGGCAAAAAATTTAATCGAAACGGTTGACGAAAGCAAAAGAGTTAAATCGTGGATGGAAGCATGGGCAGAAATTCAAAAACAAATGCAGGAAGCGTTTGTTTATAAAAAGCCGGTGTTCAGTACGCCGGAAATTGAAACTGCTGCTATGGCTTTTGGGTGGATTGCACTTTGTACGACGCTTGAAAAAGATATGCCTACGGTTAGAGCACAGGTAAGACAACTGTATGAAAATGCCTGCAAGCGGCGCACAGAAGCGGATATGAACGGATATGTTTTGGGCAAAAATAGCGACGGCCTTTTATCAGCTGGCCAGGCATTAAAACAATTGCGGCCAGCTGATGAAGACGGGGAAAACTGGGATGAATTAGATAAACCCAACGAAAAATCAAAGCAGGCTGAATGTAAATTGCCAAAACTTGGAAATTATCTGTAACGGGGAGCAAAACTATGATTAACGAAACGCCATGCAGGCACTGTACAAAACGCAAAATAAACTGCCACGCCAGCTGCGAAGAATATCTGGGCTGGCGCAAAAAGGCTGATGAACTGCGCGACAAGTGCGGCAAAGCGCGTTTGCAGGATGCCGGTTTTGTTAACGCTAAAATCAAAAACATTTACAAATGGCAAAAACATTTGCGTAAAAAATAGCCGCCGCACCGGGCGGCACAAAGCATTTTCTTATCGCCTTTCATGCTTTCTGTTTGCCCGGTTTTTATACAAGCAAAAAGGGGAATGTGGCGGGCAGACTTTTAAATCCATATGGCGCCTGCCCGCCGATGCGGCGGAATAACGAAAGGGTGAATTATTATGAGCAGCATTTCAAGAAGTTTTAAACGTAAAAGCGTTTTGCAGCGCCGCCAGTACAACGATGATGTTAGGCGCGGGGCGATGAAAATTGCCAAAGTAGCGCTGCAAGGCGTCGATGAAAAATATCAGCAGGACATTAAAACCTATAACGATGCGGCAATCATCGTAACAGCGGCGGCAGCCGCTAATGTGCTTGTAGAGCACTGGGGCAAAATGCAGAAAAAAGAAACACGAATTGACCGTTTTATGGAACTGTATGTAAAAGAACTGGAAAACTTCCCACGTGAAAAAAGTGAAGCACTGGTGAAGGCGCGCAAACTGCTGAAAGAAAAATGGGATATAGATTTTACGGTAGGAGATGATAAAAATGACACCGGCAAATAAAACCGTTGAAATTATACCGGGCAAGGGCAAAAATTTGTTTCCGGAAAAGCTGAAAGATGAGTTTTACTATAAAGCAATGATTCTGGCCAAAATAATGAGCGAAAATGAATATGCGGCGCCAGTGCGTTTGCGCGACCCGCGCGAAATTTTCCGTGAATATGCGCAGCGTGTTTTTTAAACCGGAACCGCCGGAACTGGTAGACGCGCGGCAACGTTTAACCGCTGCATTGGAAGAAGCTGCTTTAACTGCCGAAGTATTAGGTAACCAGTTACGCCGGTACAATAACCGTATGCGTGCCAATAAATGGCATGGCCGCAGTTGGGGCAGGAAAGAGTGGTAGAATGGCTAAAAAATGTATTCCGCCGACTCCAGAACAGGAAATAAAACGGTTGCGTAAAGAAATAGTGCAAGATTTGAAACACTGGCAAAATCTGCGGTAGTATGGATGTCAAGACCCATTTTGGGCTGATGGTGTAAACATGAATTTAACTCGCAACCACATTATTTATTATAAAATGCGGTTGCGGGAATTATGCCCGGATGGCAATTTGCCGGAAGAATATTATCTGCCAACGCCGCCAGAAGTTGATAATAATTACCTTGCGAGGCAGAACGAATATTTTCAAACCCGCAAAGAGCGTATTGAAAGTTGCCCGTACGATAAAATAACAACCAAAAAGCCGCCCAATGTAAATATGCAGAGCGAACTATTTTAGCGAGGTGGTAAAAAATGAAAATAGGACTTGTTGATGTTGATGGACATCGTTTCCCGAATCTCGCATTGATGAAAATATCGGCATGGCACAAAGCTCACGGCGATATTGTTGAATGGGCAAATAGTTTAGAACACTACGATATAGTGTACATGGCAAAGGTTTTTACCTTTACGCCGGACGACCTGCAAGCATATCAAACAGATACACTTATACAAGGCGGTACTGGTTATAATATAGCCTTAACTTTGCCGGAGCATATCGAACATGTTTACCCGGATTATGGGCTGTATGGAATAACAGATACTGCGTATGGGTATTTAACACGAGGCTGCCCACGCCAATGCCCTTTTTGCATTGTAGCCGACAAGGAAGGTACGGCATCGGTGGCAGTTGCAGGGTTAGCGGAGTTTTGGCGCGGTCAAAAGAAAATAAAACTTCTTGACCCAAATATTTTAGCGTGCCGTGATTGGAAAGTCTTGTTGTTACAGCTTGCCGCATCCGGCGCGGAAGTAGATTTTACGCAAGGTTTAGACGCACGGCTTTTGACGGACGAAAAAGTGGAAGCTATAAGGGCGTGCAGGTATAAAATCCTGCATTTTGCATGGGACAATGCCAACGATGATTTTACGCCTAAAGTGCTTGCAAAGTATGCCGGGAAGTGGGGCTTGCGGCAGGATAAACTAAAGGTTTATGTGCTGACAAATTATAACAGCACGCACGCGCAAGACCTTTACCGTATATACAAGTTGCAAGAAATAGGATATGACCCTTATGTAATGATTTACGATAAATACAATGCGCCGGCAGAAACACGTCATTTGCAGCGGTGGTGCAATAATAAGATTATATTTAACGCAGAGCCGAATTTTGCTAATTATAATCCGAAATGTGGACAAGGGTTATTGATGAGGTGATAACGCATGAAAATAGTATGTGAAGAACACGATAAATATGGTTCGCGGCGCCCGGCAAGATATATTTTGCGAATGGAAGTTAACGGCAGACTAATAAACAATTTGCAACTGCGCAGTATGTTTAATCCGGAATTCCGGTATTACGCTACGCGGCTGGATGAAAAACATACAGATGAAGAAATTTTGGCGATGTTCGGAAACCGCGAAATGCGAAAAGAACCGTTTTTTGTAGCAATTTAAGGAGATGGCAGAACATGAACGCAGAAACTGTTAAAAACCATTTAAACATTGCAGATTTAGACCAAAGCGCACGTATGTTATCGCTGCTAAACGAAATATATTTTTTACAAATGCAGGTTAATGCGTTAATTGAGCTTACGAAAATAAAATTTAACAGTTATGACTTTGACAGTGCTTTTTTAGCAGAAGCGCGTAAACCTGAAAACGTAAATATAAAAAATGCACTGATGGAATGCGTTGAGGCTATTAAAATGGCCGACGAAGACCCACAGGCACGCTTAAAAGCAATGTTTAAAGCAAAAATGGAAGGCAGGCTTTAAAAAATGACCGTTGCTGAACTTATCGAAAAGTTAAAGGATTTTGACCAGGAAACGCAGGTTGCAGCGTGGGACAAATATTGCGACTGTATTTATATCCAGAAAATATTTTTGGATTACGATTACAAGACTGGCGAAAACGTTATCGTGTTAAGGGGTGGTAAACGTGGAAAATGAAAAAATAAATCATCCTGCGCATTATTGCCAGGGCGGGATTGAATGTATTGACGCTATCGAAGCAGCAACAACGAATTTAACCGGAATAGAAGCCGTTTGTACAGCGAATGTTATTAAATATATCTGGCGTTGGAAAGAAAAAAATGGCGCCGAGGATTTACGAAAAGCAGAATGGTATTTAAAACGGTTGACCCAAATTGTTGAAAAAAAAGAAACCTTTAAAAAACCGGGTGTTGTAGTGAATGTAGCAACAGGTGAATATTGTGTTGAATAAAAAAGATTTTTTGGTAACTTCCGGCGCGATGCGCTCGCGCAAAGGTAACCCGGAAACCGATATACAAAACAGCGTGCGCGATTTGCTGCGCGCTGATGGTTGGTTTGTTATCAGGCATCAGCAGGGCATGGGCGCGCATAAAGGGTTAAGCGATTTAACCGCATTAAAAGATGGCGAAACCATTTACGTGGAGATTAAAACGCCTAAAGGCCGGCTGAGCGAGTGGCAGGAAATTTTTAAACACGACATTGAAGCGCACGGCGGGCGTTATATAGTGTGCCGCAGTGTTGAAGACATTTACCCGGTTTTAACATCAATCAGCCGTTTATTTTAGTAATCATTGAGAAAGGGGCGCTGGAATTAAGATGCGCAAGGAAACAAGAAAATATATCTGTGCGGAACTTTTGAATTACCAGCGTTCCCGCAAAGAATTAAGCCGAATTAAAGAAAAGCTGGCGGAAATCAAATTGTTTCCGGCATACGGTGCAGAATATTACACGGCCGAAAAATTGATGTACTATCAGGACCGCGTGCAGTTTTTGCAAAAAATAACGGAAGCAATCGCCGCGGCCGAACAGGATGCGACGCCCGAAGAAAAACAGCTTTTATTTTTAAAATTTTGGCATCCGCGGCCACGACCGACCGATGATGTTATAGCCGAAAAATTAAACATCAGCCGTACAACGATGTACAGGCTTGTAAACGGCATCTGCCGCAAAATAGGTATGCGGCTTGGCACGGATTTATAAAAAAGAAAACCGGCATCTGCTTTTATCAGCGGCTGCCGGTTAACGTTTTTTATTCTTTGGTAAATTTTCAACGAAGTTGCGTAGATTTTTGTTATTTTCTTTTAAATCGTTTATATAATCCAGAACTTTGTTTTGGGCTGGTTCGTTTAAAATCTCCAAAGCTTTATTGATTGCTTTAACAATGGCGGAAGTGTCAAACACGATTATTTTACCGTCGCTCTTTGTTATTTTTATTTTATGAGCGCCTTGGTCCAGTTCATCCTTGGGCTTTTCTTCCCAGCCCATAATATATTCCGGGGTGGTGTGGAGAGCTTCGGCGAGTTGTTTAATTTTCTTTTGAGGAAGTCCACGTTCGCCTAGTTCCATTTTATGTATAGAGGTACGCGATTTATAACCTAAAATGCGGGCAAGTTCTGCTTGGGTCATATTTAATTCTTCTCTGCGTTTCTTTATTCTTGCACCGATGCTTTCCATACTTAACACCTCTTTTCTAATTCAAGTATAACATTTTGCCAACACTTTTACAATAATTAAAAAAGTGGTTGACTTTTAGATTACTCGATGCTAATATATAAGCGTAGTCTAAAAGACGACGAAGGGGGTGAAGATATGGTAAACAGCGAACTGTTGAAGCAGGAAATAAAAGACAGCGGGCTAAAAATCGCCAAAATAGCTGAAATCGTTGGTATGTCGCACAACGCTTTTTCCGGCAAAATGGGCAACGTGCGCCCGTTTACGATTCTGGAAGCAAAAGCTATCTGTAATACTTTGAACATTACTGACCCGGCGCGCATTGTTGCAATTTTTTTTGCTTAAAATGTGGGCTAAAAGACTACATAAGAAAGGGGGGGAAGAAAGATGATAAACACAGAATTGCTTGATGCAAAAATTGAAGAAAGCGGATACAGACCGGCAAAAATTGCAGAATGGGCAGGCATTAACTACAAAAATTTGCGGCTGAAAATTACAAATAAACGCCCGTTTAAAGTGAATGAGGTTGAAAAATTATGCGAAATATTGCATATTACCGACCCAGTAGAAGTAAGTAAAATCTTTTTTGCCAAGTTTGATGAAAAAGGCAAAAATAAAAACACCCGCTGCTCCGTGGAAAGAAAAGCGAGTGTTTAAGCAAAACACACCCGGAAAGGATGATAATTTATTATATCACTCTTTCCGGGTAAAAGAAAGGGTGATTTTTTGTGTCCAATGAATTACAAATTTTCAAAAATGCCGATTTTGGGGAAATCAGAACGGTAGTAAAAAATAATGAAATTATGTTTGTTGCCGCCGATGTATGTAAAGCGCTTGATTTAACCAATTCAAGAAAAGCTGTAAGCAGACTTGACGATGATGAAAAGGGTGTAACTTTAAGTGACACCCCTGGCGGAAAGCAGAATTTAACAGTCGTCAACGAATACGGCTTATATAATCTTGTGCTTTCCAGCCGCAAGCCGGAAGCGAAAGCCTTTAAGCGCTGGATAACTCACGAAGTAATACCGGCAATCAGAAAAACAGGCACTTACAGCAAAGCACTGCCACAGTGGAAGGAAAAGGAAATTGAAGCGCGCCTTAACAACAGCCGCGCCCGCATTGCTTCGGAGCTGCGCAAAATTGCTGAAAAAACTGATATTCCGGAATACAAGCATATCTGCCAGCAAAAAGCAGCGGAAGTATTATCCGGCGTACCGCTTTTACCGATGGAAGAAGCCAAAGAAGTGACATATTCGGCTACGGATATAGGCAAAACGCTGGGAGTATCAGCAATGAAAATCGGGCAGATTGCCAATCAGTACAATTTAAAAACGCCGCAGTATGGCAAGTATTTTTATAGCAAATCGGAACATAGCTGCAAAGAGGTTGAAACTTTCCGCTATTATGAATGTGCTATAAGCAAATTTGCAGAAATTTTAGAAGGGCGGCAATAAAATGGATACCGTAGGCGAAAGAATAAAAAAGCGCAGGCTGGAGCTGAACCTATCGCAAGACGAACTGGCGGGCGTGCTGGGCTTTAGGTCGCGCACATCCATATACAAAATAGAATCAGGCGGTCAGGATTTAAGGCTAAAGCACATAAAACAAATGGCCCGCGCATTAAAAACTACACCGGAATACCTGCTGGGCAATGACGAAAGGAAGGAAACAGCTATGGTGGCAGATGAATTTTGCCAAAGCCTTATAAATACATCTAAAGAAACGCTGGAAGGGATAGAAAAGCAGTTCGGCGGCCTGCTTGATGTAATATGCACGCAGGAAACAAACCCGGCTAAAATAGCACGCCTGGCGCTGCTTGCCGGTATTATGCTGGGCGCAAGGGCGGAACAACAAGCAGTTAGGCAGGCAAAAGCGTAAAAAGTAGAATTCACAAAAGCCCCGGAGAATAACGCCGGGGCTTAAAAATTTGCTATTTTAACTTAATTTTTAAATCATAGTAAAAATTGGTATCAAAATAATCAACTTGACCGTTGCTGTCGTCGTACCGGTAAGACAACACGATTGCCAGGGCTTTTTTGACGGTTTGCATAAATGACGGAGTAAAAAGGTTTGTGTAGCGTTCCAGCCATTTATCGCAGATGCCGTATTTTTGCGGCGCTTCGTATTCGTAGCGGGCCAAGGCTTCAAAAGCGCGCTTGCGTTCTTCACCTTCCAGAGCAAAGTATTCGTCGCAGCTTATGCGCCGGTCAAGTTCCGGAATCCAAAAATCGTAACGGTTCCGCCAAAGTTCCACTTCATCCAGGCTGACCAGATATTCGGCAAACGGTACAAAATCGGCGGCGCTAGCGGTCAGCGTTGCGGTAAGTGATTGACCGCCGCTGTAAGTAGAGCAGCGAACCGTGCCTTTAACGCCTGCCGCCTTAAAATCCGTTCTGATTGCTGCGGAAAGGTCAGCTCCGTACAGGTGTTTATGCGACTTGCTGCCATAAAAAGCGGTTGCGCCCAGGTAACCTTCTGTAAGGATTCCAGCCGGCGTTTCGGTGTTTTCGCTGGCGCTCTGGATTGCTTCGCGGATTACGTTTTCCGGGTGGAAACCATACCAGCAGCGCTTTTTCGGGTTCCAGCGCATTTTCAGCGATTTCAGCGCGTCAATAATTTTCTGCGCCGGTTTTTCGCTGAAAGTAACTTCGAAACTTTGATAATAAGGATTAGAAACGATTGCAAACGGTAAACGGGTAATTTCTGCCAACATTTTTAAAATCTCCTTTATTAAAAAACTTGCCTTTTCGGCTGGTTAAGTGCTATTATTTAATTACTGGCGGCGTTACAACCGCCGCCAGCCCGCTATTTAAAGCGGTTCAAACATTATTTTGCGGAAAAATTAAGTTTGCGGCTTAAAATTTCCGGAGCTGGAAGCGCTTTCAGTGCTTCCAGCTTTTCCCATTTTATGGGGCTTTTTACAGCTTTTTTCATTCTTTTTCATCTCCTTTCCGGCCTGCCATCATCAGCGCCGGGCGGCCATTCCCGGCGGACGCCCTTCCGGGCGTTTCGGCTTGTAACTTATTGGCAATCTTTCAAAAAGTCGATATATTCGGCAAGCTCTTTGTTTAAACGCTCCTGCAACAATTTGCATTTTTTATGTTCGTAGTTGCGGGCCCATTCGGTTGGTGCGGTTTCGAGCAATCCAATTTCAACTTTCAGCGCTTCCACAAGTTCGTTGATACTGTCGTTATATCTTGTCATTTTTAACAGCTCCTTTATATCTTTCTTTGATTATATTATAAACAATTTTGTTAATAATGTCAATAGAAAAATCAACAAAAACAGCAAAAATCAAAATAATTTTATTGACAGTTTTAACAATTTTGTTTATACTGTAACCAAGGGGGCGAGATTATGGAATTAGACGCAAAAATTAAGTCTGTTATAACTTCGGCAGGATTAAGCGGGCGGCAGCTTGCGCCGTTGTTTAATTCAAGCCCGGAAGTGGCGGCCACGAAAATAAGCCGCGGCGTCAAAAAAATTGACGAACTAATAAAAATATGCGATTTCTGCGGAGCGGAAATAATAATCAAAACTAAAAACGGCATGACTATTCCGCTGACTATCAACGATATAAAAAAGGGGGACGCATAAATGCCTGAAATTTGCTTGTTTTACGGGATAAAAATTACTATGAACTGGTCAGAGCATAACCCGCCGCATTTTCACGTTGAATATGCTGGACATGAGGCGTCAGTGTCTATTTTAGAGGGCGTTATTATGCGCGGGGCTATACCGAACAGACAGCTTAAAATGGTGCTGGCGTGGGCTGAAATTCATCGCGACGAGCTTATGCAGAACTGGGAGCTTGCCAAGCAGCACAAGCCGCTGAACCGTATAAACCCGCTTATTTGATTGCAGGGGGTGTAAATATGAAACAGGATTTAGACAGACGTTATTTTATGCCGTCAGCGTTGCAGGTTGTGCCGGATGATAATTTTGGCGTATATGTTTATTGTAATGACGGTACAGTGCGTTATTATAATGCTAAACACTTATTAAAGCCGGGAACCGTTTTTGAGCCGCTGATGGATTTAAAAGAGTTTAAAAACCGGCTGACAGTTATAAATAACACGATAGCCTGGGACATGACCGGCGACCGTGACGAAAGCAAATGCGTAGACCTTGACCCGTGTATGCTTTTAGAATTGCCAATAGTTAGCGACCCATTAGAGATAAAAGAGAAAACAGCATAAGCCGCTGCTAAATAGCAGTACAACAGCATAAAGCGCTGCCATAAAGCAGCATCACAACCAAGCCCAGCAAATGCCTGGGCTTTTTTATTGCCCTTCTGGCCTGATGGCTGGCGGGGCTTTATTTATTGGCGGGTCAATAGTGTTCCCATAAAATTGGTACAATGTTGATACTTTTGCGGGGTTAAGTATCTACCATAGGCAAAGGCTATTGCTGTACAATAATAGCAGGAGGGCGGCAAAGTATGGAGCTACACCATAGTTAAAACGCCGCGCGGGTCCTTCTGACGGGGGTGTCGGTATCAATGGTCGGGCACCCCGCGTCAAGTCTTGTATCAAAATTTTTGAAATTGCCCTCTGAATTTACAGCCCCATATTTGGATTGAGAGCCTATGAAAAACGAAACACAAGCAAATGCATTAAACGAAAATAAAAAACGCCCACAAGCAAAGCCAAAAGCTGATAGCCCTGTTTTAAAAGATGTGCAGACGGCAAAACCGAAGGAACGCCCAAAAAATAATAAGCGCATCGAGGAAACCGAGGACGGCAGAATAATTGTCAGCACGTCAACGCTTGCCGACATCATGCATGTATCGACAAATACTGTTGGTACTTGGGAGCGGCAGGGCTGCCCAAAAGAAAAGCGCGGTTGGTATGACATTAAAGCCGTTATCGGGTGGCGTGGGCGTGAGATTGGCGTACAAGGCGGTCCTAATACGCTGGCGCAAAAGCTTACGGCTGATACAAGGCTAAAAGAAGCCAAAGCGCAAATGGCTGAATTGGAATTAAAGCAAAAAAGCGGCGAGCTTATACCGCTTCCGCTTGTTGAGCAAGTAATAGATGAGAAGTTCGCTTCGCTGCGCATATCAATGTTAAGTATTGGCGACCTGATTATGGCAGAAATGTACAGCCAGTACCCGGAACTGGCGCAGCAGGCAAGGAGAGTAATTGATGGGCACATCAGAAAAGCACTTGAAACAATCGCAGACACCGGCGAGTTTAGATATTACGCCGGAAGACCAGCTGCTAAAAAGCCAGTTGGACGCCCTCGAAAAACTCGTTAAGCGCGCCTGTAAGATATTTAATCCCCCGGAGCGCATAAAAGTAAGCGAATGGGCGGATAAATACCGCTACATGTCAAGCGAGGAAACAAGCAGACCGGGACCGTGGCGCACGTCGATTGTGCCGTACCTGGCGAAAATTATGGACTGCCTGAACGATGATGACATTGAAAAGGTTATTTTTTTGAAGCCGACGCAGATAGGCGGAACGGAAGCAGGCATTAACATTGTTGGTTATATTATTGACCAGCAGCCGAGCCGCATTTTGTACGTGCTGCCGGACGAAGACACTATGAGGGATTTTTCGTCGCAGCGATTGCAAAAGGTTTTGCGCACTAATGAGTGTTTTAAAGATAAGTACCGCGAGGATAGCAAGGATTTAATGCTTAGCTTTAATGGCGGCTTTTGTAAGTTCGGTAACGCGGCCAGTGCCACAAAACTGGCAAGCTGGTCCGTGCCGGTTATCATCCTGGACGAAATCGATAAGTACCCGAAGCAGGCCAGCAAGGAAGCGTCCCCGCTGAAACTGGCGGAAGAACGTACTAAAAACTGGCCGGGCAAACGCAAAATGTTCTTTTGGTCAACCCCGACATTGAAAACCGGCAATATTTGGCAGCTTTGGGAAAATGCGGATATGCGTTTTGAATACCAGGTGCCTTGCCCGTTTTGTGGGCACTATCAGGCTTTGGAATGGAAGCAGGTGCGGTTTAACGCTGATGAGGATGTAACCGCAATACAGTACAACACGCATTATGAGTGCTGCTCATGCGGCGGTCACATTACCGACCAGTACAAGCCGGAGATGATGGAAAAAGGGCGCTGGGTAGCGCTAAATGAGATTAAAGGCAAGCCTAAAAGCGTGGCTTTTAAGTTGAACAGCCTTTACAGCCCTTGGGTAACCTTTGGGCAGATGGCAGCGGAGTTTATGCGCAGCAAAGATGACCCGCTTTTACTTATGAACTTTGTAAACTCCTGGCTCGGCGAACCGTGGGAGAGCAAAAGCGCCGTTATGGAAGCGGATTTGCTGTTGCAGCATAAGACGGACGTGCCGATGGGCGTAGTGCCTGACTGGGCGCAGCTGTTAACCGGCGGCGTGGACGTGCAGATGGGCTATTTTTACTGGAAAATTGATGCCTGGGGGCCCGGCGTAACCTGCCAAACTATTGCTTACGGCAGGGCGCTGACGCTTGATGAAATAGAAAAGATTATGGATACATGGTATCCGGACAAAAACGGCAAGCCTAAATTGCAAGTTTGGGTATATGGCATTGATACCGGCTATCGGACAGAAGAAATTTACGATTACTGCGAGCGGCATCCGCGCGTGGCGATACCGGTAAAAGGTTCTTCAACTCCGATAGTGCAGCGCGCAAGGCCGTCGAATATCGAGCGCAAGGATAAGTTAAACAAGGTGCCGCTGCAATTATGGATTGTAAACACCGACACCTATAAAAACGAAATTGCCATGCGCATGGAAATTCCGATGGGCAAAGGCAGTTGGATGTTGAATGCTGACTGCGACCGCGAATTTGCGGAGCAAATAACATCGGAACACCGTGTTATTCAAACCAAAGGCGGCAGGGCGGTTGAAACCTGGGAGAAAAAGACCAGTGCAAAGCAAAACCACTGGCTGGACTGCTCCGTGTACAGCTTTGCCGTGGCAGACCTTGTGCACATGCGGCAATTACAGGAAGATGAGCCGCAGGCGCAGGAGCAGGCAGAAGAATTTGACGGCATGGCACTGCCGGAACCTGGCTTTAGCTTATAAGAAAGGGGAGTTTGGGAAATTGGCGAGTTTGGAAGAACTGAAACAGCAACTGCAAGAAACCAACGAGGCAATAAGCGCTATTAAGCAAGGCGGGCAGGAAGTGCAGACCCGCAACGGGCGCTATAAAATGGCTGATTTAGGCATTTTAAGGGCGGAAAAAGCCGACCTGGAACGCCAGATTTCAGCAGCCGAAAGCGCTGGAAGCGCGGCGGGCAACACTTTTGGGACGCCGATGTTTTATTGCGGCAGGGGGTAAACAATGCAGGAAAATCAGAGAAACCCCACTTTGGGGGAACGAATCGACAAATTTATTGGTATTTTTAGCCCGAAAAGAGCTTTAGAACGCAGCGTAGCACGCATTAAACTGCGTTTTATGGAAGGCTACGAGGCGGCAAGGCCGTGGCGAAATTCGGCGGACTGGTTTCCGGTAGACGGAAGGGCAGAACCGCTAAACCAGGCGAGCCGCGCACAGCTTAGAGCAAAGGCAAGGTATTTGGAGCGAAACAGCGACGTCGTCAACAGTATTTTAAATGCTTATACCCGCAACGTAGTGGGTAAAGGATTTAACTTGCAGGTAAAAACGGACAACGAAGAATGGAACAGCCTTTTGGAGACCGTTTGGCAGGAGTGGAGCCGGCCGGGGAACTGTGACGTTACAGGGCAATATTCGCTTGCTGAAATGCTTGACCTTATTGTACGGCGCAAACTTGTAGACGGCGGTGTGCTGGCGGTAAAAACTTACGATAAAAAGTTTGCGATACCGTACCAGCTGCAAATGCGCGAGGTTGACGAGATAGACAGCTACGGGCAGATGCAGTCGCCAGCAGGCAACCCGATTGTTGACGGCGTGGAAGTAAATGCCGTGGGCAGGCCGGTTAAGTTTTACCTGCGCAAGTATGACCTTAAAACCTTTTCGCAGGTGGAAACGGAGCCTGTCGACGCCGGGCGTGTGTATTACCTGCTGGAAAAAACACGTGCCACGCAGGTAAGGGAGATAACGCCGCTGGCCCGTGCCATTGATAAAACGCATGACCTTGATGAATTTTTTGAAGCGACGGTGTTTAAGCAAAAAATCAATGCAGCAATAGCCGTGTGGATTACAAATTCCGATACAGCTTCCGGCAACGTGGGGCGCGGCAGTATTGCTGGTGGCAGCAGTGGCGGCGGTAGAGCCGCAGGCGGCAAGCGCATTGTGCCCGGCAGCATTAACGAACTGGCGCCGGGACAGGATATTAAAACACTTGTACCGGCAGGGCAATCAAGCGAACTGGAAACCTTCGACCTTTCCATTATGCGCAAGGTTGCCGCAGGGCAAGGGCTGTCTTACGAGCAGGTAAGCCGCGATGTCAGCCAGGTTAACTACTCATCGGCTCGCCAAAACCTTCTGGAAGACTGGAAGGTGTTTGAGAAGGAGCAGCAATTTTTAATAGCGCATTTTCTTGATGGCGTTTTTGAAGATGTCATCCGTGCGGCGGTGCTTAGCGGTTATATTCCGGCAAATGTAGTGCCAAATGATTTTTGGAGCAACCCGCAATGGCTGAAACACGAATTTATCGGGCAGAAAATGCCGTGGATTGACCCGTACAAAGAAGCTCTTGCCAACCAGATTATGCTTGAGAGCTACCAGATGACGCTTAAAGAGTTTTATGGGCGCAGCGGCCGCGACTATACGGAAACGGTCGAGCAGATAAAAAAAGAAAAAGCTGACCTTGGCGCACTTGCCGAAGGACAGCAGGAAGGAGTGATGGGAAGCAATGCCAGCAATAACGAATGATGAACTGCGGAAAATTCCGCGTGAGCAGCGCCAAATGCTGCCGCGCCAGCGTGAAGCCACCATTAACAGTGTTAACGCCGAAGAACGCAAGGTAACCTTATCATTCGCCAGCGAGGAACCGTGCCCGGATTTTTGGGGCGACCCGGAAATTTTACGCTGCAATGACCAGGCGGCAGACATTAGCCGCTTTACGGCTGGAGTAATGCCAGTGCTGTTTAACCACAACCGCGATGCCGTTATCGGCAGGCCTACCCGCATTTGGTTTGAAAATACCAAAGCTTATGCCGAAATCCAATTTGATGATGACGACGAAAGCACGCGCATTTGGAATAAAGTGCAGTCTGGCAGCCTGCGTGGTGTGTCGGTAGGTTACCGCGTCAACGAATGGCGCTTTATCGAAAAGAACCAGGTATCGGAAGACGGCATTACCGGGCCCGCGTGGATTGGTGAACGCTGGGCAGTGTATGAAATCAGTATCGTTTCCGTACCGGCAGACGCAACCGTCGGCGTAGGCCGCAGTTTGTTTGACGACGAAAGTTTATTAACAATTTTAAATAATCATAATGGAGGTATCAACATGGAAGAAAAGAAAAATCCCGAAGAACAGCAGAGAAACGTTGAAGTACCGGCAACCGGCATTACTGCTTCTGCTAACCCGCCTGCTGCACCCACCGTAAACGTGGAAGAAGAACGTGCGGCGGCAGTTAAAGCAGAGCGCGAACGCCAGGCGCAGATTAACGGCTTGTGCCGTCAGTTCGGCATTGAAGACCAGCAGCGCGAAGCCTGGCTGAATAGTGATGTAAGCATTGAAACCGTTAACCGCAGTGTGCTGGAAATTCTTTCCGCACGTCAGGCAGCACAGCCGACAGCAGGCAAGCCGCAGTTCGGCGCAGCCGAAGAAGACAAAATGCGCGCTGCATACCGCGACGCCATTTTGCTCCGCAACGGCTTAAACGTCGAAAAACCTGCCGACGGCGCTGAAAAAATGCGTTACATGTCCATGCGTGACATTGCTATTGACATGCTGCTCCGTGCCGATGAACGTGATGTAATGCGCCTGGCACCGGAAGAATTGTTTAAACGTGCAATGACTACCGGCGCACTTCCGGCTTTACTTGCGGATACTACGCAGGCAGCGCTTGTAAGAGGCTACGAGGACGCTATGCCTACTTATCAGATTTGGGCGCGCATTGGTCAGCTGCGTGACTTCCGTCCGCAGTATCTTGTAAACGTAGGACTGGACGCTGAACCGGTGAAAATTCCCGAAAACGGCGAGTTCACCGAAGCACAGCTGAAAGAAAGCAAGAAATTTGTACGTCTCGACACCTACGGGCGTTCTTACAGCTACACTCGCCAGGCATTTATCAATGATGACCAGGATGTGCTTGTTACCATTCCTTATCAGTTGGCGCAGAAATTTGCAATGGCTATTAACCGTGAAGCCTATAAAGCACTGACAGGCGGCTCTTACAGCGCAAACGTTAACCTCGGCACAGCTGGCGCTATCAGCACCACAACCCTTTCGGAAGCAATGACTTTGCTGCGCAAACAAAAGGGCGACCTTTCCAAAAATTACCTGCGCATTATGCCGCGTTACCTTGTTGTGCCGGTTACACAGTCCGCAGTTGCGGCACAGCTTCTGCGTAGTACCGCAGACCCGGAAGCAAGCAACAGCGGTGTAGTAAATATTTACCGCGGCGCGCTTACGCTTGTTGATGACCCGGAACTGGACGATATCAGCACTACTGCATGGTATCTCTTAGGCAACCAGGTGCAGGGTGAAGGCGTTGAAGTTGACTTCTTGAACGGTAACCGTACACCTATCCTTGAAAGCCAGGTTTCCTTTGAAACTTTGGGCTGGAAATACCGTATGTATCTTGACTACGGCGTAAAACTCTTGTCTACTACCGGCATTGTTAAAAACGCCGGCAAATAAAAAAGGGGGTAAATGAACTATGGCAAATGAAGGAGCAATCAGACGCCGTAATGGCGATAAATTTGACTATACCTGCACCACAGACGTTGCTTGCGGTGACGTAATCGCCCTTAGCGGTGGCATTGTAGGCGTTGCGGAAGTAGGCGGCAAAAACGGCGAGGTTATCGCGCTGACTACCGTTGGTGTATTTGAGTTTAAAACTGACGCGGCTGCTATTACCGCAGGTGCAAAGGTTTACTTAAAATCCGACGGCACTGTAACCGCTACTGCGGGCGGCAATACCTACTTGGGCATTGCATGGAGTGAAGGCGCTGCAACCAGCGGTGCGACTTGCCAGGTAAAAATCAATACAGGTTATGTCGATACCACAGGTGCCGCAGGCTGATATTTTGACAATTAAATAGGGGTGGTTTATTGCCTACCCCTATTTTTTATACCTTTTTACAGTAATAAGGTGGCAAAAATGGCAAATCCAATCTACCAAAAAATTATTAAAAATGCTGTTTTTAACCTTAACCGTTTCGGTGAAACCATAACCTACACGCCGCAAAATTCCGAAGACGGAAAAGAAATTGTGGCGATTGTAGAAATCGGCGAAACCTTGCAGGAAGAAAAGGCTGCGTACCGCACAGCGGCAGTGAACACTAACAAAACAAGTGATACGGCAATGTTTACCTTAATGCTTGAAGATGTGCCGAAGCCGGAAGCAGGCGATGTTATTTTATACAACGCTGAACGCTGGATTGTGCGGCGTGTAAGCCTTATTGATAGCGTCGGCGGAAATGTGACAGTGGAAGCCGAACGAAAGGTAAGGGGGTTCGGACGATGAGCGATACAATCGTTATTTCTATCCGCGACGGTATCAGCCCCTTTTTGCTGGAGTGGCTTAAAAACAACCCACGCTTTATACGCAGTGCAACCAAAAGTGCGGGCTGGTACGTACAAAAGGGCATTAAAGAGAGTGTGCCGGAAATCAGCCTGGGATGGAAACCGCGTATACCCTTCTGGGTGAGGAAAAGACTTGTGCCGTCAGCGCCGAAAACATGGCTGGGGCGCATGAAGCGGGCAATCGGTTATCAATACCTTGACGGCGGCAGCGTGGCAATCGGTTGGACAAGCAGCACGGCGGCAGCTTATGGCCGCATTTTTGAACAGGGTGCTACACGTGCTGTTACCGCAGGTACAAGGCGGCGCTGGGGCAGAGCCGGTGTTCCGCTGAAATGGAGCACAATGGAACTGCATAACCCGGCACGTCCATTGTATGAGCCTGCTATGCAGATTGTAAGCCCCGGTATTGTGCCGCACGTTGAAGGCAAAGTAAAACAGTATATTGTAAACGGCAGCTTTACCAAAAAAGCAACGCGCCGCAAGTACAAAGTTTATAAATAAGGGTGAAAATTATGCAGAATGTCAATTTTGTAAAAATGGGCGTTGAACTGGCTGAGCACCTGAAAAATGATGGCGATATTAAAAATTTCTGCCAGGATACTTTCGGAAAGGATGTATCAATTCTTGTTGGTGACCCGACAGACAGGCTTTTGCCAACGGAAGAAGATGCGCCGTATATCTTTTTGTGGGGCTTCAAAAAGAAAGAAGGCACCACGATTAAAGACCCGGCAGAATACCAGTGCAATTTCGGCTGTGGTGTCAGCGAAAAGGACGACAGCGAAACAGACAGCGGCATTGTTATTGCTGGCGGCTTTGAGCGCGTAAGCGAATTAATGAACCTTGTGCAGCACAGCTTGTTTGGTTTTAAGGAAGGCTGCAAGCCGCCGGACGTTGTGGAAGCTGATGTTATGGGCGCACTGGAAAGCACGAATACGCACTGGGCAGGTAATATTACCGCTACATGGAAAGTTCCGCAGACGCTCGGCATGGGCGAAATTACAGATTTTTGACAGCAAACATAATGTTTTTGTTATCAAACGCAACTTTTTTGTTATTAAACGCAAGAAAAGGAGTGAAAACAGTGGAGAAAAATTTTGAATTAAAACTGCAACTGCACGGCTGCCCGTGGGGTGTCGGCGCAAAAACGCAGACACGCATTTGCTTTGAAGAAACCTACGGCGAGGACAGCGAAGACATTGCCACCAAAACTTTGGCAATGCCGTTTAATTCCAACTCTGTAGCCGTATCGCAGAACGTTACCCAGCCGGAAACCATTACCGGCAACAGAAATCCGGTACAACCGATTTTGGGCAATATTGATAATACCGGCACCATTGCCGTGCCGCTTGATTTAACCGCTTTTGGCTACTGGCTGAAAGCTATGTTTGGCAATCCCACTACTGCATCGGCAGGCACGCCGGAAGGCTATTATAACCACGTGTATAAATTGGGCGAGGATATGCCGTCTTTTACCATGGAAAAAGCATTTCCCGGCATTGGCGTTTACTCCAAAAGCAACGGCTGCGTAATCAGCCAGTTTTCTTTAACCGTTGGCGGCGACGGCGAACTTGTTGCCAACCTTGAAATAATGGGCGCAAAAGAAACCATTGGCGAAACTGCGATGTCGTCTGCACCGGTAAGTGTTCCGCTGCTGCGCGTGAATAATTTCCAGGCTGCGCTTTCCATCGGCGGAACTGCTGTTGCACTGGCGACGGAAGCTACTATCGAAATTAACTTCGGCGTTGACGGCGATACTTATGTTATCGGCGGGCAGGGATACCGTAAGGCAGCTTGCCCAGGCATTGCAACCGTAAGCGGCACTTTAACAATGTTTTTTAAAGACGACACCTATATTGCAATGGCGGAAAACGCAACCGAAACGAAGCTGGAATTTACCTTTACATCCGGAAACAATAAACTTGCCATTTTGCTGCCGGAAGTACAGTTCGCGCGTACTTCGCCGGGCATTGACGGTCCTGCCGGTATTCAGGTGGAACTTAGCTATTCGGCTTACTACAATGACGCAACGGAAGGCACATCCGTGCAGGTAACGTTGACCAATCAGACTGCCAGCTATGCGCAGAGTGAATAAGAAAGGAGAAAATAAACTATGGCTGAAAAAGAAACACTTTTGGAACTGCGCGGAATGAACTGGGAAGAAAACGAACTGTTTGAAGCCTTTAAAAAAGAATGGCTTGAAAGCCACAAAGAACTTGACGAGAAAAGCACAGAGTATTTTTACGCCTGCGCAGCGTGGGTAATGGACAACGTTTACGGGGCTGACAAAAAGCAGTTTACTCCCGGCGAGGTTGTAGCCATTTTCAACGCAACGCTTATTCATAGCAACGGCATCCGCAAAGACGAAATAAAAAACTGGCCGACCTCGTTGACTGGAACTTTGAACGAAGCGGATATTGCCGCGACTGCCGGAAGCTCCAACGGCAACGAGGAGAAAGTATCGACTGCGGGAACTGTGACTACCGAAGCCCAGATGTAATGCCAGGTAATAAGCAGGCGGTGGATTTATTTAACGCCTGCTCCAGCAGCATTAAATACACATCTACAATGGACGGCGTGTATGCAATGGGCTTTGACTGGACGGAAATAAAAATGCTTGCCGGCGTGCTGGGGGTAAAATTTACTCCCGGCATTTATGGCAAGCTGAAAGCGCTGGAAGCAGCGTTTTTGAAGCATTTTAACAATAAAAAGAAAACTACACCGGCGAAAGGGGGCAATGCTTAATGGCCGTAGCAGAAACGAAAGTCAAAATATCGCTTATAGACGCTATGAGCAAAAACCTTCAAAGCATCTATGGCGAAATGAACAAGCTGGATAATGCTGCCGAACGCATGAAAACAAGTTTTAGCAGCGCATTTACTGCCGGTGCAGGCATTGCTGCTGGTATGGTTGGCATTAACAGCATTACAGACGCTTTAGGCACAGCTGCGCAAAAGGCCTGGGATTTTTCCATGAACATGGAAACCAACCGCGTCGGCATGGCGGGTATACTGTCATCCATGACGCAGCTTAACGGCGAAGCATTGCAGTGGAATGACGCACTGGCCATATCGGCAAACCTTATCGACCGCATGAACACGGAAGCGCTGCGCACGGCTGCTACCAGTGAAGAATTGGTAAATACTTTTAGAGCCTTACTCGGACCCGGGCTTAGCGCTGGGATGGACCTTAGCCAGATACAGCAGTTAACAACGGTTGGCGTCAACGCCGTAAAATCTCTTGGATTAGAGGGAACACAAATCGTGCAGGAGTTGCGCGACCTGGTACAAGGCGGCATACAGCCCGCAAGCAGTACGCTGGCAACAGCGTTGGGCTTAACAGACGCTGATATTAAAGCGGCTAAAAACAGCAGCGAAGGTTTGTTTAAATTTTTAATGGACCGCTTGCAGGGCTTCGAACGCGCATCATCGGAAACACCGAAAACCTTAAGAGGTTTAATTGACCAAATTGATGAGGCGATTACCCGCACCGGCAGCATCGGTATGGAGCCTTTGCAAAACCGTTATAAAGAATTTTTGCAGGGCATATCAGATGCATTGGTTACATCAGATAGCTTTGAATTAAACCCGGCTGTTATTGACAGCGTGCGTGAATTTAGCCAGGAAGTCGCTGACGTTGCAAGCGACCTTGCAGACATTGGCGAAGTTGCTGGCAGTGTTGTAGTTCCGGCGTTAAAACTCGGTGCGGAATACTTCGGCGTGGCCGCAGATAACACTAAACTTATTGCTGCCGGTTTTGCTGTATGGAAGGGTGGGCAGATTGCCAGCGACCTTTATAACGTGGCAACAGCGACCAACACGGCCTATCAGGCACAAACCCTTTTAGGACAGGCGGTACAAAAGGTAAACAGCTTTTATGATACCGGCAGGAACAGCGCACGCCTGCGCTACCAGGAAGAAATGCAGGCTGCACAGCAGGCCGCAAGTGCTGTTTTACAGGCAGAAGGACGAAAGCAACAGGCCATTAAGCAGACAGAAACCGTCGAAAAGGCTGCGGACCGTTTAACCAAACAGGGCAATGCGGAACTGGCGCAACAGTTATTAAATGCGCAAAATGCTTATAAGCGTCTTGGTTTATCTGCTGAAGAAGCAGGACGCTTGCAATATCAGGCGGCAAAGCAGGCCATAAAAGGGCAGACCGAAGTTACTGCTAAAATACTGCAAACCCAGGAAGCCCATTTGAAAGCTGCGCAGGCCGCCAATGCGCAGGCAACAGGCGCACGTAACCTTACTGATAAACTCGGTGCGGCAGCGGCAGCCGGAAGCATTTTAACCGGCACCATTGCTTCTATGACTGACGAAACAGACGGATGGATAAATGAAGCGGCGGATGCAGCGTTCCAGATTAGCATTTTAATTACCGCTGTTGATACGTTGAGCCGTTCTTTTGGTGCATTGAAAATTGCCAGCATGGGCGTTATCGGCGGTGCAGTAGCTGTTGCTGCCGGAGCCGGTTATGCACTTTATGACCAGGTGCAGAACTACAATAAAAACGCCAGCCATGTAACTGGTTACCGCATAAACGAACATGGCCAGCCTGAATATACTTACGATTATGACCCGTCGGCAGTTGATTATTCGGCGCAGAAAAATGCCGAACGCCGCAGGCAAGCCGGAACCTATCCGACTATGTCAAACGAAAAATCTGTTGATGACATAATAAAAGAACTTACCATCAACCAGCGCGCTACCGATTTAAGCGGCGTTAAAAATGCTGCCAAAACAGCAGAGGCAGAAGCCAAAAAGCTGCAACAGCGTTATGAAAAATACCGCAACCAGCTACTGGAAACGGCAAAAGACCTGGAAACAAAAATTACTGAAATAACCGGCAGCAGCTTTGACATTGCTAGCGCAGAACTGGCAGAGGAAATGCAGAAGGTGCAAAGCCGCATGACTAACGCCGAAGCTGCCGGAGTGAGCCAGGACGAAATTAACGCCGTGCAGAAACTGGCTGAAACCTACGAGCAGTTAAAAGCCGCGCAGAATATGCGTGATAACATCACGGACATGCACAACCTGCGCATGGATACCTGGCAGGCGGAGTATGATGCGGGCTTGATGTACGCGGCGCAGTATCAGGCTTTGCAGGAACAGGAACTGCAAAGCTATATGAACCGTCTGCAAATCGAGCTGATGAACACCCAGCTCAACGCAGAAGAACGCCTGCGGCTGGAACAGGAATACGCAACAGCTTACCAGACATTGCAGGAAACGCAGGCTCAAAACAGCAGCGCTATTTGGGATAATGCCCTGGAACATTTAAAAAATACGCAGCTTAGCCAACTTGAAACGCTTAATAGCGGCGTTGACGGTATGATTGGTACGCTAACCAATTTTGGGCAGAATATGCTGACGGAGCAAAAGAGCTTTACCGAACGCATGAAAGACCTGTACAGCGACTTAGCCAATAGCATTTTAAACATGATGATGAAGGTTATCGTGCAGGGCCTTGTAATGAATGCTATTATGTCGGCATTTGGCGGCGGCAGTAATTTGTTCGTCAGTCCGCCCAGTTTCAACTTCGGTGGTACAAGCGGCTTGTTTATTGACCCATCAGGCTTTAATGTCAGCGGTGCAAGCTGGGCTTATGCCAAAGGCGGCTATGCACAGAAGGGCTGGGCACTGGTCGGTGAAGAAGGCCCGGAACTGCTGGACCTTGAAACTCCTGGACGCATTTACACCGCAGAACAGACAGCACGCAGTCTGCGTATGGCAAACGGCGGCGGTAATGGCAGCGGCATTGAGAATATTAAAGTTGAAATCCGTAACGAAAGCGGTCAGCCGGTTCAGGCTTCTCAAAGCAGCGCAAGTTTCAACGGGCGCGATATGATTATCTCTATCATGCTTACGGCCATTGCCAATAACGAGCAGAACAGCCAAAACATGATAAGAGCAATCGCTCAAAAATCAGGCTAATTAGAAAGGGTGACACGATATGCCGACAGGAACAATAAATTTCCCTTCTACCATTCCTGCGCCCAACTATCCGCTTGGTGAGGAATTAGAGGACAGTACCTTGCGTTCTACTTTTGAGGACGGCACGGTGCAGACCAGGCAGAAGTTTACCCGCGTCCGCACTACCTATTCTGTGGAGTGGGGCAACATGCCTGATGAACACAAGCAGACGCTTGAAAGTTTTTATAAAAACGATGTTAAAGGCGGCGCACTGGCGTTTAACTGGACGCATCCGCAAAGTGGCGTAACCAAAAACGTCCGCTTTACGGAGCCGCCGAAAATGTCGCTTAGTGTAACGAAGTATTGGAGTGTATCCATATCATTGCAAGAGGTGTAAGCAATGGCGCATAAATTATCGACTTTAGCGGTTATCGCCAAAAACGAGCTTGCCAGTGATACGCCGTTTATAATTCTGCTTGAAATACAGCTTGCAGGCGACGATGAAAGCATTTATATCTGCCGCAACAACGAGGACGTTGTATGGAACGGGCAGTTGTGGCAGGCGTTTCCATTCGACCTTGGTGAGGTTAAGGAAGACGGAACTGGCAGCTTGCCTTCGATTGATTTATCAGTAGATAACACCGGCCGCGCGCTTGATTATTATCTTAACCAGGGCGGCGGCGGTGTAAATTCCCGCATAATCCTGCGCGTGGTAATACCGAGCGAAGACATTCCGGCAGAAGCTGAAATCGAAGAAATATACTCGGTAACGAGTACCACGGTTACGGAACAGTACGTTAAATTCTCACTTGGCAATGCTTATCCGGCACAGAGTAGGCGGCCTATTGGCGTTTATAAAAAGAATGCCTGTCCGTTTAAGTATAAAGGCGTGGAGTGTGCGGCTACATCGGATTTACCGGACTGTGACCATACCTTGACGGCGTGCAGGGAGCGCGGAAACAGCAAACGCTTCGGCGGCTTTGCTGGCATACCGCAGGGAGGTTTATATGTATAAAAAAGAATTTAAGTACGCTGATTTAATCGGCGTGCCGTTTAAAAACCTTGGACGCGATGTAAAGACCGGGCTTGATTGCTATGGGCTGGTACATGAGATTTTCCGCCGAGCTGGCATGGAAATTGGCGAGTATTACTCGGATTGCAGCGATAAGGCAAAAATAAATGCCATACTGCGCCGCGAAGTAGCCAAAAGCAGTTGGCGTGAAGTAAAGCCCAACGCTGCCGGAGAATTGCCGGTGCCGTGTTTGATTGCACTGCGTTTTAACAGTCCGCCGGGCGTGGTAAACCATACCGGGGTTTACATCGGGCACGGTCAGTTTCTACACACGCGCGAGCGCATAGGCTGCTGCGTTGACCGCATTGACAGCATTATGTGGAAGCGACAGATTGTAGGCTTTTATGAATTTGTAGGCAAGTAAGGTGGTGAAGCCATGGTAACGGTTGTTTTTGTACGGAACCCTTTCAACCCGTACCAGTCAAGAATAATTGAAAAATGCGCTGCCGGGCGGAGCCTTAAAGAGTATGTTAAGCCTTACGAAATCAAACTGCCGGGGCAGGAGCTTACAGTTCAGCTTAACGGCAGCAAGATGGAAGCAATGGACGGGCTTGTGCCGGAAAATGCTTTTATTGTGATTATGCCGCACGTCGGCAAGGGCGGCGGTAAAAATCCGTTACAGCTTATTGCCAGTATCGCCTTATCGGTAGTAGCTATGGGCGTCGGTTCTGTATTGGCTGGCGGCGCGTTCTTTGGTTCTGCTGCGGTTGGTATTGGCTCTTGGGGATTTGCTTCATATTTGGGCGCCGCTGCAACAATGTTTTTGGGCGGCAGCCTTGTAAGCAAGTTGGGCCCGAAAATCAGCGTCGGGCAATACAACACCACCGAAAGCGACCCGACCTACGGCTGGGACGGCGTCACTACTATGGAAGGGCAGGGCAACGCTATTGCAGTTACTTATGGCACGGTTAAAAGCGGTGGCCAGAGCATTGCTAAGTACGTCAGCAACGACAGCAACGACCAGATTTTAAACTGGCTGGTATGCGCAGGGGAAGGAGTGCTGGAGATAGAGGATATTAAGCTGAACGATAATCCTATTGAAAATTACAAGGACGTTTCGGTTGAAATCCGCACCGGCACGAACAATCAGGAAATTATAAGCAACTTTAACGATACTATCGAAACGAAGCAGCTCGGCTATGAAATCCTTAATGACGAATGGCGCTTGGATGAAGTTTCCGGCAACAGCGCAGAAGGGTTAATCATTGATATTGAGTTCAGCCAGGGCTTATATCACGCTAACGACGACGGCAGTCTTGGTACAGCGTGGGTAGATATTGCCGCGCAGTATAGGTTAAAAGTCGAAGGACAAGAAGATGAGGACGGCTGGGCAGTATTTGTATCTTCCGGCAAATATGTTAAGCCGAATCGTGTCAATGCTGCTTTAAATAATAGTAATGCGGCTAACGGTGCATACAGTGTGAAGGTTATCGCTAATACTACCGTGAGCGATGATGAAATGACCACAACGAGCTATTCGCTGCAGGTTTATGCACCGGGAGTAGCCACGGATAATGCCGCTAATGCCAGCGTTGCAAATATTGATGGAAGTGGTTCTGCAATATGCGGCCCGTTCAATTTCCCGGATAAAGCACTTTTGAGAAATTTGGGCGGCGGCACACAAATCAGCATTACTATTGCCAGTGACGGCAGAGTAAGTGCGGCACAATCTACGGCAGTTCGCAGGCAATTCCGCTGCGATGACATACCGGCAGGCGAATACCAGGTAAGAGTTAAAGCAAGCGCACGCAGCGCATCTACAACAAGCAGCCGCGACGGTGTTAAATGCTGGTGGACTGGCCTGTCAGCAGTAATCTATGATGATTTTATCTACCCAAATAAAGCGCTTATCGGCTTAAAAGCGCTTGCGAGTAATCAGCTTTCCGGCAATACGCCGACATTGTCTTTTATCAAAACACGCAGCACTGTATTGGTTTATAATCCGAACCTGCCGGGCTACGAAGAAAAAGACGCCACAAATCCGGCGTGGGCTGCGTATGATTTTACCCACGTTGCCAGGCTTTTGGACGACCCGCGCGACGGAACACAAAAAGTGGTTGTCTACGGAGCACCTAAAGAGTTGATGATGTATCAGCGCTTTGCAGACTGGGCGGAGTTTTGCGACGAAAAAGACCTGCATATCAATATTGAAATTGCTACCACCGGCGAATACTGGCAAAAAGTAAACACCGACATTGCACCGGTAGGCCGCGGACAGGTAATACAGTTCGGCACAAAATTTGGCTGCATTTGGGACCATGTGCAGGAGCCGGTGCAAATGTTTACCATGGGCAATATCGTGACAGGCAGTTTTACCGAAAACTATTTATCGCTGAAAGACCGTGCGGACTGCGTGGAATTGAGCTTTAACAACAAGGATAAGGATTATACCCGCGACACTATTGTTGCCTACGGACCCAATTATGATAGCGCGGATATAGTAAATAACCCAACGCAGATAAGCATGGACGGTATCACTGATTATAACCAGGCGTACCGCGAAGCGAAGTACCAGTTGTACTGCAATTCTTTGCTTTTACGCAGCGTCAGCTTTTCGGCACAGATTGACGCTATTGCCTGCATGGTCGGCGATGTAATACTCGTGGCGCATGATGTGCCGCGCTGGAGTTTCAGCGGCAGGATTTACGAAGTTAACGGAATTTATGCTGTTACAGTTCCTATTGACCCGGATGAAATCGACCAGCAGGAGCAGTATTCCTTCCAGTACCGAAGCATCGACGACAAGATTTACACAGTTGATGTTACGACAATTAGCACGGTCGGCTCCGGTATGGTACAGGTGCAGGTAACAGGCTTTGACCCGGACGACCCGCCGCAGCCGAACGATATATTTGCCATGGGTCCGCGTAATGCCACAAGTAAGCCTTTTACCGTAACGAGCATTACCCGCAGCACAGAGTTTGAACGCAAGATAGAAGCCATCGAGTATAACGCGGCGGTGTTTGATGAAAACTACGATATACCGATGCCTGATTATTCTATGAGCGAAGAAACGGACGTGCAGAATGTTATCAATTTGCAGGCTAATCAGGTTGCCTATAAAGATAAGCAGGGTGTAATGCACTGCAAAATGTTTGTATCGTGGAGCCTGCCGGAAGGTGCGCTTGCTGATTATTTTACTGTTTTAATCAGTTCTGATTATGGTACTTCGTGGCAAATTGTCGCAAACCCCACAGGCTTTGACACCAATTTTGAGACCCTACCATACACGGCGTATATGGTGCGTGTAATCACCGTTTATCAATTACGCCAGTCGAGCGGCGTAACGATAGGGCCTATTGCTGCTGGCGAGGACACCTTGCCACCAGATGTAACTGTTTTAAACATTGAAGTTCTGGGAGAGAACGGCTCCGAAACAAGGCGTTTTTGGTGGGATTTTACATATCCGGACCCTGACGACATTGCTGGCTTCCGCATAAAATACATGCAAGGCAACAGCCTTAACTGGGAAACCGGCTATCAATTGCATACAGGCGTTGTAACCCAACAACCCTTTGAAACCAAAGCCCTGCGACAAGGCGTGCATACAGTCATGATTAAGGCTGTCGACAACGCCGGGCAGGAAAGCCGGAAGATTGCATACGCCATACTTAACCTTGGCGACCCGTTAGAAGATAACGTACTTTACAAGAATGTTTTTGCTGAAAGCAACTGGGAACACGTTGTTACTGACGGCGTAATACAAGAAGACGGAACGGTAAGGGCTGCACAAAACTCGTTCTTTTGGAGCGAAGCAGGAGCTCCGTTCTGGGTTCAGGATAATTATGCAATGTGGTACGAAAGATATGCAGCTTTTAATTTGTACGCGCAATTTATAGCTCCGGCCAGTGGTTCCTTTTGGCTGAAATACGAAATAGAAGGACCGGCGGTTGTCGAATACCGTAAGACAGGTACTGAACCATTTTGGAACGGCACGGGGGTAACTGCTTTCTGGAATGCGGCAGACTGGGCGATGTGGCCCGATGAAGCTAATATGTTTTTACCTTACACCTGCAAAATAAACGTTAAAGCCGGAGAGGTGATTCAAGTACGCTTCCGCGCCCCGGACAATGCGGTTGATGAAACTATCCTGCACAGTTTAATAGCCATTATCGACGTTCCAGATAGAGAAGAACACTTTGAAAATATCAACATTCCCGAAGACGGAGTGAATTTGCCAGTTGCTACACCATACTACTACACTACCGCTGTACGAATAGACGCGGTTCAAGACTACACCGGAGATGCCGGGATAAGTCGGATTGTAATAATAAGCCGCAATCCGTGCAGAATACAAGTGTTAGACATTAACGGTAATGCCGTCGAAGCCACGGTTGATGTAACGTGGCAAGGATTTATAAACGAGGTGATTAAAGATGCCTAATATCAGTATACCGGAATTTATGCCAGCTACGGACGATTTGTTTGTTTATTCCCAGCAATCTGGAGTAGCCCAACCTGGCGCAACAACTATGGCACAGATACAGGCCTTTATGCGCAATAACAGCGACGTGCTGCAATGTTTGATGCAGCGGCTTTGGCAGCCACAGGCGCAATACGAAGCCAACCGCGTAATTTGGAGTCCTAACATGGCCCCGAATATAATCGCTAAAGTAAAAACAGCCGGCATAACCAGTGGCGTTGAACCAGCTTGGAGTGACGAAATCGGCGAAGAAGTAAATGACGGCACAGTTGTCTATATTGTCTGCGAAATTATTCAAACGTTGCCTACATTCGTAAGCGGCGTAAGCGAAACGTTAGGAAAAGTGACCGTAGAAAAAAGCGACGGTTCGTCAGCGGCTTTTAACGTCCTGACGCCTACAATAGCCAAACTGAATGACGACGGAGTGCCGAGTCCTGAATCAAACGACAATAGCGTTGCGAATACGGCGTGGGTGCGACAAGTTGTTTCACAATCCAATGGGACACTGCCACCTAACCCTGTGATGGCCCGCAAAATCGAAAAAGTGGACAGCACAGTTAAATTGTGGTGGAGCGACCCCAACGATACAATAATTGAAGGCAACGTGCTGTCCACCTGGGAACAGACTGTTATTGTTAAAAAGCAGGGCAGTTACCCGCAAACGCCAACGGACGGCACGGTTGTTGTAACGGTTACGGAGCGCAACAAATACGCCGACGAACCGTACAGCGACACGCAGGCCAGCCCGGCTAACTGGTATTACCGCGCGTTCCCAAAAGCTAAAAACGGCCCGTATTCTGATAACGAATTAAACCGTTTCGGCTTTTGGCATTATGCCATTTACGTTGATACCACAGACCCCGACGAAGAAACCTGCGTACACAAAATTGGCGGCTTTGATAACTACTTCTTCGACCGTCCGTATATGGACTTCGACGCGGATAGCTTTTACTGGGGCGGCTGGAAGAACGTACAAATGCTCCCGAAACCGTGCATGCTCAAAGCCGACGGTTCGGTTGACTACTACCTCGACCCGGACGACTACACGAAAAAAGCCGACGGCGTTACAGCCAGCGACGTTACCGACTTGGAATACAACGGCAACGCCATGATGGAATGGTGTCCGGTATTTACTAAAGTCGAAAAAGTAGGCACGCGCCTATATATGTATTTTTGCTCTGAAAAATACGACGACGACTATGAATGCTATTCCTGCAAAAAGTCCGACGGCGAATACGGCGACCACTTTTACATGCCAATATATGAGGGCTATGTATCGAGCGGCAAAATGCGCAGCATGTCTACCGGCACAAAGCCTACTGCCAGCACAACAGCGGAGAACGAGGCAACATACGCCACGGCCAACGGCACCGGCTGGAATACTACTGTATGGGCAGACGAGCAATTACTGCAAATGCTCGGCATACTCTTTTTCGAGCGCCTTAACATGCAGGTTGCCTGCGGCTATAACCCCGGCAGCAGCTCGAGTGCTTTAACCAACAACATCGGCACAGCCAACGCGAAAGGTATGTTTTACGGACATCAATCGACCAATACCATTAACACCAAATACTTTGGTATGGAGAACTGGTGGGGTCATCGTTGGCGCAGGCCTAACGGCTTGATGTGCATTAACCGCCGCGTCTGGGTAAAACTCACGAACAGCACGGTTGACGGCTCTACCGTTACCGGCTATAACCGTACCGGCAACGGCTACATTGATACCGGCGTTGATGTGCCTTCCACTTCGGAAAGCTATATCAAGGAAATCAGCGGCAACGAAAAATGCGTTACCGCACCTGTTACCGTTAGCGGAGCGAGCAGCACCACGTATTACTGCGACGCTGCTTGGAGCGCAACCGGCACAACACAGCTCTTACTCGGCGGTAGCGTGTCTCGCGGCGCTCTTGCGGGCTTGTTTGCCTTCGGCGCGTACACCGCTCCCTCTTACTCGGATTGGGCCTTCGGGGCTTCCCTCTCTTATAAATCTTTTTAGAGAGGGGGCTGGGGAGAGGTTCGCTCTCCCCGCGCTGCGCAAGCAGCTAATAATGTTTTGACGTAAATATATAAAATTAAGGGACTGGGACGGCGCTTTGCTCTGATTGCTCTTACTCGGCGGTAGCGTGAATAACGGCGCTAATGCGGGCTTGTTTGCCTTCAACGCGAACAACGCTCCCTCTAACTCGGATTGGAACAACGGGGCTTCCCTATTTATGGTAAATTTGTTTGACACTCAATGCCTACCCTTTTCCGCATCCTACAAAGGAAGAAAATAGATGCCGCAAAAAGCACGGGCCAGTAAGCGCAAGCATAACGTCCGTGAGGCCATAAGAGATTATGAAAACATATAACAATTTGTTTGATAAAATAACAGACCCTGCGAATATCGAAGCGGCGATAAGAAAAGCCGCTAAAGGCAAGCGCAGTAAATATAGCGTGCGCCGTGCGCTGGAAAACCCGGCGGCGGTTGCCACTATCATATCAGCACAGCTTAAAGCCGGAACGTGGCAGCCGGTACCGCTGCACAATGCCCGCGAGATAAACGACGGCATAGCGCTTAAAAAGCGCATTATCGTATGCCCACAGTTTATCCGGGAGCAGGTAGTACATCACAGCGTTATGCGCGTATGTGCGCCGCTTTTTATCCGTAAATTTTACCGGTATAGCTGCGGCAGCGTACCCGGCAGGGGACGCGAGTTTGCAGCAAAATACATAAGCAAAGAATTGCAGGATAGAAAGAAAACAAAGTATTTTGCAAAGCTGGACGTCAAAAAGTTTTTTGATAATATCTCACCGCTGTATGCGTGGCGGGAGTTAAGAAAAACCATACGCGACAAAAAGACGCTGCTATTATTTGCCAAAATCCTGCGTGCCAATAAAGTGCGCATGCCGGACGGCAGCATAAGGCGCGGCGGCGTACCTATCGGCTTTTATACGAGCCCTTGGATAGCGAATATCCTATTAAACCCGCTCGACCACGCCTTGAAGGAAATCTGCGGCGTTGCTGTTGCAGTCAGATACGTTGACGATATTCTCATCATGGACAGCAACAAAAGACGCATTAAACGCGCCATAGCATACGTTAAAGACTTTTTGGCAGCGCGCCGGTTATCGTTAAAGCGTGAACCGGCTATCCACAAAACGGATAAGCAGAAAATTACTTTTATCGGCATAGTGTTTACGCGGGAGAAAAGAACGATGAACTCGGCAGCGTTTTTAAGAGCCTGCCGGACGGCGAAGCGAATCGGCAAAAAGCATAAGCTGACTATTTACGACGCGCGCAAAATGATAAGTTACGCAGGACAGTTTAAACATACCAATACGCGCGCAGCTTTTAAAAAATACATTGCAAATAATGTGAGTTTAAGAGCCTGCCGCGCCAAAATCCAAAGGAGAGATAAGGAAGGAGAGACAAGGTATGTGGAGAACAGCAGAGAGCAACGAACAGCCCGCCCTTGTAGTTGAATTATCTAACGGCAGAGTGCTTGCAAGAAGAAACGTCACAACAAAGCAGACTGCCGAAGGCAACACCGTTTACCAATATGAAGAACGCATTATGAGCGCCGTGGAATACGGCACGCGCGAAGCGGTAAACGATATGGAAATTAAACGCGAAGCAGAAATTGTAGATGAGTACACATTGGAGCTTATCGAGGAAGGAGTGCTGTAACATGCGCGCAGTAGCAGAGAGTATCAAACGCCTTTACGAAGCAGGCAAACTGACCGGAGAACAGCTTGCACAGCGCGTCGAAAAAGGCACACTGACACTGGAAGAATATAACGAGATTATCGAGGAAAAACGTAAAAATGTTTAACTTTATTGCAGGCTTTGTTGTAGGCGCGATAACGAACCTTGTGGTAATAATGTTTTTTATAGGGGCAAATCCTTATAAAAGATTTTAATTCAGGGGGTGGTGTGGTGGATATGGAAGAAGAAATTCGGGAGCTGCGGAAGGACATTAAAGAAATGTCCAATCAGTTAAGCAGTATGCAGGCGATGCTTTCCGGCAGCGTGCTCGACGAACTCACGGTAGTGCGTAAGCGGCTTGATAAACATAGCGACAGACTGGACGCATTGGAACGAACACAGCAGCAGGCATTGACTTTAAAAAGCCTGTTCGTATGGATTGTTGCTACTGTCTTAACTGCAATCGGTATCGGTATTGCTGTTGCACAACTGGTTTTAAGTTAACAAAGGGGGCGTGCTGATGGCGGAAGAAGTTAAAGAAACAATCAAAAATTTCAACCTTAAAGACGGGCTATCTATTGACGAAGCAAAAGTTTCGGTGCTGATACTTTGCACTTTAATCTGCTTTATTTTCGTGTTGGTTAAATATCAGCTTGACGGCGACATTACAGATAACATTGTATTAGTTTTTCAGACGCTTGTTGCTGCTGTGGCCGGCGTAAATATTGCAAATAAAGTAACTTCGATTATAAAAAAATAAAGGGGGTATAGCATTGATTAAAGGTATTGATGTTTCGGAAAATAACGGCATAGTTCGGTGGGATGAAGTTGCCGCGTCGGGTGCTGAATTTGCCATTATTCGTCTGGGCTACGGCAACAGGCATTTGGATGGCGAATTTTATAATAATGTAAACGGAGCTTTGGCGGCTGGTATAAAAATTGGCGTGTATTATTATAGCTATGCGCTTGATGCTGATGCAGCAGCCCAAGAAGCAAAATATGCTTTAGCTGTTTTGAAAGACTGCGGCTTTACACCAGATAAACTGGCAATGGGTATGTGGTTTGATATGGAAGACGCAGATGGATATAAAGCCACCAACGGTGTAACAGATAGGCAAACCATTACAGATATGTGCAGTGCATTTATTGTTGAGTGCAATAAAGTCGGTTATTCTTGCGGCATTTATGCAAACCTGGACTGGTTGCAAAACCGTATTGCTACGGAACAGCTTGCGGACTACGTGCCGTACTGGTGCGCTCAATGGGGAAGTTCCTGCGACTGGCCCAACGCAAAAATGTGGCAGCACACTGACCATCTAAATATCGGCGGCACAAATTTTGACGGCAATTTTTATTTTGAATAAAATCTACAATT
The DNA here is from genome assembly GCA_003150755.1 of Phascolarctobacterium sp. GTDB lineage: Bacteria > Bacillota > Negativicutes > Acidaminococcales > Acidaminococcaceae > Fusicatenibacter_A. The sequence continues at coordinate 300,833 of QAMT01000004.1, forward strand.
CGTGAGATTTATCGCGCGAAATCCCGAGAAAATCTCACGATTGAAATAGTGAAGGGGGGTGAGAAAATGGATAAAACAAAACTGGCTATCTGCGCTGGCATTGTGCTTGCAATTATTGTCGGCTGCATTGCTGGCGGCGCATTTAATTAAACCTTATATTCTGCGTAACGAAAAACATTAAGTAATCGATTGGCAAGGCTGCTGCTATATTGGCGGCAGCCTTTTTAATAGGAAGGGGTGCTTACATTGTGCCTGAGCAAAAAGACAGCAATAAAACTTACTATATTATTATCGCTTTTCTTGTCATTGCTCTGCTCGTTGCCTTTGCTGTGTACAGCAGCAGAGATAACGAGCGAGCAGTTGACAGCCTTGGAAGTGAGATTGAACAGGCTGAACGAAATCAACAAGCTATCACTGACAGAATTACAGGCGCTGAAAAAAGAGCTGACAGTATCGAAGCAGGCATTAGCCGAAGCCAGGCAGCAATCGGAAGCGCTGAAAGCGCAGCTAACAGAATTGAAGGCTATCTCACAGAAGCAGGAAACCTTATTGGAGAGTGTAAAGAAATCATCGGAAATATTAGAAAAGACTCAAGCGAAAAAAGCACTGAATGAGTATGCTGTGCAGCTTGATGAATTTAACGGCATTACCGGCGTTGCCTACGGCAGATACATCCGTATAGGAGATAGCAGCCGTTATATCGGCGCGCGGGCAGCGTATGATTGGGAAGAAAGCCAGTTCAGCTTGTGGTTATCTGTGCTTGTATAAAAAAATAAGCCTTGCTATATATTGTGGCAAGGCTTATAATGTAAATTAAGAAATGAAATGTAAACGATTGAGACGGTAGACTAATGGTTTGTATACATAAGGCATGACGCGGTTCTTCGGCACCATCCATATGTATACGGTTTTTGTAAAGATTGTTACAAAGTTATAATTTTAGCAGTGTTACAGTGGTAGCACTGCTTTTTTGCTACTATTAAGAATTTTGGCAAAATTGCTCCGTTGAAATAAAGGAGGGGCTGACGATGTATGTTGTAGATGGTATTGCTTATGCTGGTGAGCCGTTGCGCCCGGTTTCGGTGTGCGGAGTGCGTCCGCTTGATGACTGGAAGTTGTGGGTGCGCTTTAATAACGGCGAAGCTAAAATGTATGATTTTAAACCAATGCTTAAATATCCGGCTTTTGAGCCGTTAAAAGATATTTAGTTATTTAAACAGTGCTACATTGATTATGGCAGTGTTGTGTGGGTTGACGGCGATATTGACATTGCGCCGGAAGAATTATATAAAAACGGAACTGCCGTAGAAGAACATACAGCGTAATAAGGAAAACTAAAAATTCATAGCAAAACGTCAAAAATAAATATTTGAATTATAAGAATAGGCTTTGCAATCGTGTACGGCGAAAGCAAAGCCTATTTTTATGTACTGATAAAATATTGGTAAATTGGTTAAGTTGATAAAATGTTGGTTAATATGTATAATGTAAAGTGAAAGAGCGGAAACAATAGGTAAAAGGAGAGAATAAATGCCTACTGTTTCAACATTTAGAGGGATAAAGGTTTATATTAACTGGCGTGACCATATGCCGCCGCATTTTCATGCTACTTATGGCGGTGAAGATGTTATTGTATCTATTAAGGATATTGAGGTCATTGATGGGCAAATGCCTTCAAAGCAGTTAAAAATGTTATTGGGCTGGGCGGCTTTTCATCAGGAAGAACTGATGGAAAACTGGGAATTGGCACAGAGAAATCAGGAACTTTTCAGCATTGAGCCGTTGAGATAGGGGGCTTGTGTTATGAAGAAAGATATAAATTACTATCTTTCTAAAGGTATGGACCAAAAAACAGCAGAATATTTTGCAAGCGGACGCAAAAAAATAATTGCTGTTGCCGCCAATGATGATTTTACGCTGACATTAACTTTTGATAACGGCGAAAAACGGCTTTATGATATGCGCGAAGCTATAAACTCCGGCGGTGTGTTTAAGCATATTGCTGCTATCAGCGATTTTAAACGTGTATATCTGGATGACTGCGGTTGCGTGGCATGGGATATAGACCCTAACATCGACAGCAAAAAGGTGTGGAATAATAAAATCGACCTTTGTGCGGATTCGTGCTACATTGACAGCACGCCGGTTAGTGAAGAACATACAGCGTAACGTAAAATGATATTTTAATGAGAAATTAAAAGTATATAGGAAACTATTTTAATTATTAAAACAGGCTTTGCAATCGTGTACAGCGAAAGCAAAGCCTATTTTTTATTGGTTAATCCTAAAATATAATCAGTTGATGTATTGTGAAATTTTGCAAGGGCAATGAGTATGGAAGTCGGAATGTCGCGTTCACCTTTTTCGTAATTGCTGTAAACGCGCTGAGAACAATGTAAAATTTCTGCCATTTCTTTTTGTGTAAGGTCTAAATCCTCGCGCAAGTCCCGTATCCGTTTATACATATTCTTCACCCAAATACATTATAAAATTGATAAACGGAAAACTTAAAGTTTAGCGCAAATTGCGCTAAACTATAAAAGTATATTAAAAATTAGAGGAGCGGGAAAATGTTTGAAAAAATAGCAGATTTTTGTGATATAGCGAATAATTGGATTACATTAAAACTAAGATATTTTTATGAAAATCAAAAAATAGAAAAATTTTTATTTGCATTGGTAATACTTTTAATTCTTGTTGGTATGTATATTTTAAATCATTATACAACTTTAATTGTTGATGATTATGGCTATTCTTTTAGCCTTGGGCATAGAACAAAGGGAATAATGGATATATTAGAATCACAATATAACCATTATTTTGCTTGGGGCGGGCGTGTTGTTGTACATACAATAGCGCAGTTTTTTCTGATGTTTGATAAAAAGGTATTTGATATTGCTAATACTTTTGCTTATTTAGCTATGGTTTTAGTAGTTTATTTTCATGCAGTAGGAAGTTTTAAACCATATCCTCTTTTACTTTTATTGATAAACCTTCTTTTCTTTTTGTGCATGCCAGCTTTTGGTCAAGTATTTTTGTGGGTTGTAGGAGCCTGCAACTATTTGTGGGGACCTCTTTTGGTATTTTCATATCTTATCCCTTACAGAATACAATATAGTAAAGATACTCCGGTTATAGATAATAAAATTTTATGTGTCATTTTTGGTTTATTAGGGATTATTGCAGGCTGGACAAATGAAAATATGGGTTTAACTTTAGCTTTTGTTATTCTTGTTTTTATGTATTTATACTGGCTTGAACATAAAAAGATTTATTTATGGTGTATGTGTGGATTTATTGGCGCTTTAATTGGTGCAATAGCGTTAATTTTAGCGCCTGGTAATTTTGCAAGATTAGAAATTGGACATATGGATATAAATTTTTTTAAAAATCTAATTGCGATAACCAAAATGTTTTTACAAACTAAATTCTTGTTAATTCCAATAAGTTTATTCTTGATTTTAAGTGTTTTGGTTAAAAAGAATACAGATTTTAAAATTGTTACTGTTTATATTTTAGGATTGCTTGTATCTATGTATGCCATGGCAGGAGCGCCATATTATGCTGATAGGGCTAAACTTGGTTCATTGGCTTTTTTAACTATTGCTTGCTGTAATCTTTATACTAATTTAGATTTTAGTGTTACGAAATTAAGAAAAGTTATAGCAATTTTAGGAATACTTATTATAGGAGTTACTTATTCAGAATATAAAATTGCAAGAAGTGATATTAAAGACTACAAGCTGCGTAATGACGCAAAAGTGGAGCATGTTTTAAAAGAAAAGGCTTTAGGTAATTTAGATATTATTGTTAAGCCAAATTATCCAAAAACAAGATATGCTGCACCTTATGGATTAGAAGATATATCTAAAGATGTAAAACATTGGACTAATAAGGGTTTTGCAAGATATTATGGTGTGAAAAGCGTGAAAATTGAGTAAGGAGTTCCCATGAAAACCATTAGTATTTTAATTCCCTGCTACAACGAAGAAGAAAGCCTTCCTGCGTTATATAAACGTTTAAAAGGGTTGATTGACGGTATAGAAAATTATCAGTTTGAAATTTTATTTGTCAATGATGGCAGCAGGGATAATACTTTAAAATTAATTAAAGAGTTAAGAAAAAATGACAAGCGCATAAATTTTGTGGATTTGTCGCGTAATTTTGGCAAAGAAACTGCTATGATTGCAGGCATTGACCATATTAACAGTGATGCTATGATTGTTATGGACGCAGATTTGCAGGACCCGCCGGAGCTTATTAAAGATATGATTTACTGGTGGGAGCAGGGTTATAAAGATGTCTGCGCTAAGCGCAAAAGCCGCGCCGGTGAAACTTGGTTTAAAAAGTGGTCGAGCCATACTTACTATAAAATTTTGCAGAAGGTAACACGCATACCGGTTCAGCCGGATGTAGGTGATTTCAGGCTTTTGGACAAACAATGTATTGAAGCTTTGAAACAAATGCGTGAAACACAGCGCTATACCAAAGGCTTATTCAGTTGGATTGGTTTTGATAAAAAGGAAATTTTGTTTGACCGTGATGCGCGTGTTGCCGGTAAAACAAAATGGAATTATTTCGGTCTTTTTAATTTAGCAGTTGAGGGAATAACAAGCTTTACAATTTTTCCGCTCAGACTTGCTTCTATAACCGGTTTTGCCATTGCTCTGCTAGCAATAATCTATATGCTTTTTATTGTTATTAAAACTTTAATTTATGGCGGCGATGTGGCAGGTTATCCTTCGCTGATTTCTGTAATTTTGTTTATCGGCGGCGTTCAGCTTGTGTTTTTAGGTATTATGGGCGAATATTTAGGCCGCATTTTTAATGAAACAAAAGGCCGCCCGTTGTATTTTGTTAAAGAATGCAGTAAAGATGAATAACAAAAAAGACTTTGCCGTTTGTTGTGCAGCAAAGTCTTTTAATTGTATATAGAAAACCCCACGTTAGACGTGGGGTTCCGGAAAGCTTAAGCGATCAAGAAATGGTGAAAAAATTCCTCCTTTGATAAAATAATAATGCGGTCTGCCAATCGCAAAATATCAAAGGAGGAATTTGTCATGAAAGACATTCATAGTTTATCACACACGAAATGGAACTGCAAATACCATATAGTGTTTGCACCCAAGTACAGAAGGAAAGTATTTTACGGAGAAAAGAAATTAGAAATAGGAAAAATATTAAGAGAATTATGTAAATGGAAAGGTGTAAATATTATAGAAGCTGAAGTATGCCCGGATCATGTGCATATGTTAGTAGAAATACCGCCAAAGATGGCAGTATCGTGGTTCATGGGATTTCTTAAAGGGAAAAGCAGCCTGATGATATATGAAAAATGGGGGAACTTAAAATATAAATATAGGGGAAGAGAATTCTGGTGCAGAGGTTATTACGTAGATACCGTAGGGAAGAATACAAAAGCGATAGCAGAGTATATAAAGAATCAGCTAAAAGAAGATGAGTTGAATCAACAATTAGTGTTAGATTACGGAGACCCGTTTACGGGTGACAAGTAAGGAATAACGCGAGTGGCAGACCGAGTAACGCCTTTTAGGCGTAGCTAGTAGAATAGCCTTTAAGGCGGTAAATGACAAACCACCGGCTACGCCGGTGGTTTTGATTTCAAACGGAGTGTTTTGCGGTTTTTAGTGGTACGACAGCCAGTGTTTTGCCAAGTGGGGCAAGCAGTTTTAAAATGGTAGCTATTTGCGGATTATTTGTGCCTTTTTCGATACGGGCAATAACAGGTTGTTTAACGCCGGACATTTCTTCCAGCTTTTTTGCGACCAGCCTTTTTCGTGTCTTGCTTTAATAATTTCTCCTATAATGGCAACGCGCAAATCGCTGGCGGCAATTTCTTCTGGAGTGAAAAATTCTTTTTCAAATTCATCCCAGCTTTGGCCTATGGCCGGGTTATTTTTTATTAAATTTTTACTCATAGTTATAGCCCCCTTTGTTTAATATCTTTAAATTCATTTTTAGCTTTTTCAATTTCTGCTTTTGGTGTTTTTTGTGTTTTCTTCATAAAAACATGTAATAATATAAAACTGTTTTCAATCCAGGCGGCGAATAATATTCTGTCACGAAGGGGACGCAGTTCCCAAATTTCTCCGTCAAGATGCTTTAAATATGGTTCTCCGATTGTTGTGCCGTAAAGGCTTAAAGCTTTTACATAATCACGTATTTTAGTAGCTTTTATACGGCTATCCTTATTGTTTTGGCTTGCCAATTCGTTTAAATAATCTGCAACAGGCTGATTTCCTTTTCGGTCTTTATAAAAATATATGTTATACACTAATGCAGCTCCCTTCAAAAATATTATAACTTAAAAGTTATTGAAACGCAATAACTTTTAAGTTATCAAGCGAACTCATTTTCCCTTTACAACCTTTTTACCGCAGATTTACGGCGTTTTGTTGACATTGCTTTTTAAAAATAATATAATAGATTAGTCGCATAGAAAGTTTGCGGCTTGTTGATTTTTTGCATTACCCCGCTGCGTAAGCAGCCAAATAAGAGAGGAAGAAAGACTTTTATGATAAGAAATGATTTGCGCAACATTGCCATTATTGCCCACGTTGACCACGGCAAAACTACCCTTGTAGACGCTATGCTGAAACAGAGCGGTGTTTTCAGGGCTAACGAGCGCGTTGAGGAGCGCGTTATGGACTCCAACGCTCTGGAACGTGAACGCGGCATTACGATTCTGGCCAAAAATACGGCTGTAATGCACAACGGCACTAAAATCAATATTCTGGATACCCCGGGCCATGCCGATTTCGGCGGTGAGGTAGAGCGCGTGCTGACGATGGTTGACGGCGTTTTACTTTTGGTTGACGCTTACGAAGGCCCGATGCCGCAGACCAAATATGTTTTGCGCAAAGCATTGGAACGTAACCTGAAACCGATTGTTGTTATCAATAAAATTGACCGTCCGGACCAGCGCGTAAGCGAGGTTATTGACGAGGTTCTTGATTTGTTCATTGAGCTTGATGCCAACGATGACCAGCTGGAGTTTCCGGTTGTGCTGACTTCTGCGCGTAACGGTATTGCCAAACTTTCGATGGATGAGGAGAGCAATAACCTGGAGCCGCTGTTCCGTGTTATTTTAGAGAATATTCCTGCGCCGGATGTCGATGTGGACGCTCCGCTGCAAATGCTTGTAAATACGCTTGATTATGACGATTATGTAGGCCGTATCGTTGTAGGCCGTGTTGTGCGCGGTACTATCCACAACGGCGAAAACATTACTTTAATGGATAAGGGCGGCCAGCGCAAGGCTAAAATCGGCCGTCTGTACACTTACCAGGGCTTGAAGCGCGTTGAGGTGGACGAGGTTGCCGCAGGCGATATCGTTGCTTTGATTGGCCTTAACGACGCTAATATCGGCGATACGATTGCCGACGCTGAAAATCCGGAGCAGCTGGAAGGCATCAGCATCGACGAGCCGACGCTGTCCATGGTATTTTCTGTTAACACCAGCCCGTTTGCAGGCCGCGAGGGCGAGTTTGTAACCAGCCGCCATCTGCGTGAGCGCCTGTTTAAAGAGGTAAAGACCAACGTAGCTATGAAGCTTGAAGAAACCGACAGCCCGGATTCTTACATTGTTAAGGGCCGCGGCGAACTGCATCTTTCTATTTTGATTGAAACGATGCGCCGCGAAGGTTATGAATTGCAGGTTGGCAAACCGAAAGTTATTATGCACCGCGATGAAAACGGACAGCTGCTTGAGCCTATGGAAGCGCTGACGATTGACGTGCCGCAGGACTTTATGGGCGCCGTTATGGAAGGCCTGGGCCTGCGCAAGGCAGAGCTTCAGAACATGACCGAAATGGCGGGCTACCTGCGTATGGAATTTTTGATTCCGGCGCGCGGCCTTATCGGTTTCCGCAACCAGTTCCTTACCGATACCAAGGGCAACGGCGTTATGAACCACGTTTTTGCAGGCTATGCGCCTTATAAAGGCGATATTCCGGGCCGTACCCGCGGCAGCCTTGTTGCTTTTGAAGCAGGCGAAACCACTTCTTACGGCATCAGCAATGCGCAGGAGCGCGGCACCATGTTTATCGTTCCGGGCGAGCAGGTTTATGAAGGCCAGATTATCGGCGAGAACAGCCGTGAGGACGACATGGACGTTAACCCCTGCAAGAAGAAACATGTCAGCAACATGCGTGCTTCCGGCAGCGACGACGCTATCCGCCTGATTCCGCCCAAAACCTTCTCTCTTGAGCAGGCTCTGGAGCATATCAATGACGACGAGCTTGTTGAAGTTACGCCGAAAAGCATCCGTATGCGCAAAAAAGTTCTGGACCGTGTTGAACGCGGCAGAATGCGCGCACGCAATAAACAATAAAATTTTCTGCCCAGGCAGGATTTTTAAAACTTTTGTAGAAGGTTAACTAATATATCAGCTGATTTTTGAATTGGATGGAGGCACAGGAGATGGATTTGAAAAATACTGCTTTGAAGTTTTGGCACACGGAAAGCGAAGAAACCGTTTACGGCGGGCCTTGCCTTGTAAAATCTGAACATATGGATATTTTGGTGCGTACTCCGCGTCAGTTCAGCGATGTGCGCGAATATGCCGATGCTTTAATGAACGGTTCGACGCTGATGATTTCTTTTGAGGCTGTGGACTGCGTGATGCGCAACCGTATTTTTGATTACCTCAACGGCGTAAGCTATATTATTGGCGCGCGCGTATCCAAGGTGCAAGACGATATGCTTTTGTATGCCCCGGCTTCCGTAGAAATTGACAAAGAAGCAGGCAAAAAATCATCCCGCTCCTGGCTTGGCAGATAAATTTAATAAAGCTTAACACCAAACGCCTGACGGTTTATGCCGCCGGGCGTTTTTTTGCTGCGCAAAAATAAAGGCAGCGGTTTTTGAAGGCAGGTAATTTTTGTAATTTTCTACTTAATTTATTTTTAGTATTGCAGTGCCTTACAAAATCAGTTATACTTAAAACAAGATATATGATATATCACACATTAAAGCTGTTCCTTTATAAGCAAATAACCAGTGGTTTGCAGTAAAGGGCAGCGTTTGTGCAGGCTAAAGGCGGCGCTTTTGCAGACAGATTGCAGAAGCGCTTTTTTATTTTTTAAGGAGGCGGTGAAGGAATGAAGAAAAAAATAGCGCTGATTCAGATGGATGTGGCTATGGCCGAACCGGAGAAAAACTTTAAACACGCAGTTGAGCTGATGGAGAAGGCAATGGAGCAGCAGCCGGATATTTTGGTGCTGCCGGAAACTTTGAACGTGGGGTTCTTTCCGACGGAAAATTTAAAAGAGCTGAGCGACGTTGACGGCGCTGAAACCAAAAAGGTGTTTGGCGGTTTTGCCAAACAGCATGGCGTAAACATTGTTGCAGGCAGCGTTGCCAATGTAAAAGGCGGCGATGTTTACAATACGGCCTATGTATTTGACCGCGAGGGTAATTGCGTTTGCGAATATGACAAGGTGCATGGTTTTACGCCTTCGGACGAACACAAATATTTTAAGGGCGGCACGGAGGTCAAGCTGTTTAAGCTGGACGGCATCAGCTGCTCGATGGTTATCTGCTACGATGTGCGCTTTCCGGAGCTTATTCGCACAGCGACGGTGCAGGGCGTTGATTTGTTCTTTATTCCGGCGCAGTGGCCGCTTATCCGTAAGCTGCACTGGGTAACGCTCAACACGGCGCGCGCGATTGAAAACCAGATGTACCTGTGCGCAGTCAACGGCTGCGGCTATGCAGGCGAAACCAAATACGGCGGCAATTCGCTTTTAATCAGCCCTTGGGGCGAAGAAATCTGCCATCTGGGCGAAAATGAAGAAATCCAGGTTGGAGAAATTGACCTGGACGTTATTAAGGGTATCCGCGAAAGCATAAATGTTTTCCGCGACAGAAAACCGGAATATTACCATGTTTGATATTTGTAAAATATAAGGAGGAAACAGCTATGAAATTTAACGTAGTTACCAAAGAAGGAACCAGACAGGAAGAAATGGAGCTGCAAAGCCTTTTGGTTGTAGGTTTTGCCGGCAAGGATATTGAAAAAACGATGGAGCATATCCACGAGCTGGAGGCAGAAGGCATTAAGTGCCCGCGCAAGGTGCCTGTTTTGTATCAGTGCGAAAGGCAGATTCTGACTGATAAGGATGAAATTGAGGTTATCGGCGATAAAACCAGCGGCGAGGTTGAATATCTGATTCTGGTTAAGGACGGCAAAATTTATATCGGCGTCGGCAGCGACCACACCGACAGGGAGATGGAGGCTGTCAGCATTCATAAATCCAAACAGGTTTGCCTGAAACCTTATGCCAAGGATTTTTGGGATTATGAGGAGATTAAAGACCATTTTGACGATATCAAACTTGTTTCTTCGCAGGTTGTGGACGGCAAAACCGTGGAATACCAGTGCGGCGTTACCAGCGACCTTTTGCCGATGCAGCGCATTATGGACGAGCTGAAAACCGAGGTTGACATTAACAACAGCCTTATTTACACCGGCACCGTGCCTTTGAAGGACGGCTTTAAATTCGGGCAGGAGTTCAGCTGCAAGCTGGTTGACGAAAAACTGGGCAGGGAAATTTGCCTGAGTTACAAAGTTAAAGTTATTGAAGAACATTAATTTTACGGCAAAACTGTAAAAATGCTTTTGAAAAGGAAGTGAGAAAATGGTAATTGCTCAGATAATTATGGTTTTGACGCTTGTAATTATGATTGCAGGTTGGGCGCCGCTGTATATTACGGCAGCTATCGGTGCTACTTTTTCAGCAGTGGCTGCTGGTTTTCCTTTGACCGGGACAGAACCGGTAACAATTCAAAAACTTTTGATTGCCGCTATGAATCCTGTAATTGTTGATATGCTGGGCGTTTTGCTGTTTATCGGCATTATGCAGAAATGCGGCTATATGGATGTTATCATCTGGCACATTGTTGATTTTGGACGCAAAGAAGGCGGCGCGCCGGGCGTTGCAACGGCAGCCGGACTTGCAGCAGCACTGTTAGGTGCGCTTACAGCGTTTACCCAGCCGGTTATTATGGCAACTATTGCCGGTCCTGCGGCTGTACGTCTTGGGCTTTCGCCGAACAAAACTTCCGGCATAATTTCTATGGCTAATACAGTTGCCAACAGCTGCGGTTTTACACATCCGACTATGCTTGCCATTCTTGGTATAACAGGCGTGCATTTTGGATTGATTAATGTTTATGCTTTTATTGGCAGCATCTGGATTTACGTATTTTGCTATTACCGTGCAAAACGTGAAATGATTGCCGACGGTATTCCTATTATAAAAGAAGATGATGGTACTTTTGAAGAATTGCCGCCAGGTTCTCCTTCTTTTATGAAGGCGTTTTTCCCGTTTTTAATTCTCTGCGTGGCTTTCTTTGCCGGTATTCCGGTATTTTTGGTAGGCATGTTCTGCGGCCTTTTGGTTATTTTAATGAGCGGCATGAGCTTTAGCGATGGTGAAAAAGCAATGGTCAGCGGTGTTACCAATATTGCTATTCCTATCGTTGCTATCATCAGCCTGATGTTTATGTCCAATGTAATTACGCATATCGGACTTGTAAGCCTGCTTGCTGAATACATTGAACCATTGATTGCAGTTGCGCCGATACAGATACTTTTTATTATTTCTTTCATTGCCGGTACGGTTACACAGTCTAATGCGGCATCTGCGCCGATTGTCATTCCGTTTACGCAAATTGTTATGGATATGGGCTGCGACCCGCTGGCAACCAGCTTTGCGGCTATTACCGGCTGCGCTATTATGCAGCTGTTCCTTACTGGCGGCGCGCTTACGGCACTGCCTGTTGTTGCAGGCGTTATCCCCGGTACGGTGCAGAAAATTGCTAACAAATGGCAGCGCCCTGCTATGCTTGTCGGTGCAGGTGTGTGCTTTATAATGACCTTTATTATCTGACGGGCTTGTGCATTCGTTCAATAAATGTTATGCTATTACTTACGAGGGGAGTATAACAGCTTGGAGTGAATGACAGTTGAAGCAGTTAGAAAAAGCCAAGTCGCTTAAAGACCAGATTTACGAAATCATCAAAGAAGATATTATCAATCAGACTTATCCGGATAATACCGTGCTTAACGAAAAGAAAATCTCCCAGGAGCTCAGCGTAAGCAAAACGCCGGTGCGCGAAGCCTTAAAGGCGCTGGAGGCCGAAGGCTGGGTGGAATATGTGCCGTACAAGGGCATAAGGGTCAAACAGATGTCGCTGGACGATTTAAGGGATGTTTTCCGCGTGCGTAAGGCGCTGGAGGTAATGGTGGCGGAATCGGCCGTGGAAAAGATTACGCCTGCGCTTTTACAGGAGCTGCAAAACAGCATGAAAAAGCAGGAAGCCCTGCTTGACAACGATAACCCCATAGTTACGGAATTTATCGACTATGATTTGGAGTTTCACGGTATTTTGCTGAAGATTGCCGGCAGCCATTTGCTGGCGGCTTTGATAGGGCAGATGCGCGATAAAAGCAAAAGCTTTGGCATGCAGGCTATTTTTGCCAGCCGCAGCCGTTATGCCGAAACCATTGTTGAGCACCGGCGTATTTACGACGCTGTGGCGGCGCAGGATTTGGAGGGAGCCAAAGCGGCAATGGCGGCCCATATTGATAATACCTATGATGCAGTGCAAAAAGTAAATAAAAAATAAAAAGGAGCAGGTTTATAGCCTGCTCTTTTACTGTTTGTACGGTTATTCCAGTTCTTTTAAAATATCGGGGAAGGGACCCAGCGTGCGGCGCAGAATGCCGTTGATGTAGGCAATAGTAATGCCGTAGTTGGTAATGGGCACGCCCTGCTGTTTGGCGCAGCGGATGCGGTGCTGCATTTCTTTTTCGTTAAGCATGCACGCGCCGCAGTGAATGATAAGTTTGTAGCGCGTCAAATCTTCGGCAAAGCATGTGCCGCTTGTCCAATCAAATTCCGGCTCTGCGCCGGTAAATTTTTTTATCCAGGCGGGCAGTTTAACCGTGCCTATATCGCCGCACTGGCGGTGATGCGTGCAGCCTTCGCTGATTAAAATGCGGTCGCCGTCTTTGATGCGGCGCAGCATATTGACGCTGCGTACTGCTTCTTTCAAATCGCCTTTGTAGCGGGCAAATAAAATGGAAAACGAGGTCAGCAGAACATCCTGCGGCACGGTTCTGGCAACAAAGCCGAAAACCTGGCTGTCGGTGATGATGATTTTAGGTTTACTATTCAGCGCGGCAAGGCACTGGGTAAGCTCGCTGTCGCGCGTTACGATGGGCATTGCGCCTGCGTCCAAAAGCCCGCGGATAACCTGCTGCTGCGGCAGTATCAGCCTGCCTTTGGGAGCGGCGCTGTCTACCGGCACAACCAACAGGGCAACGTCGCCTGGCTCAACCAGGTCGCCTACAAGCTGCTGCGGGTCTTTTTTATCCGGCACAAGGGCGGCCAGCGCCTGGCGCAGTGCGGCAATGTTGGTGCCTGCGGCAGAATCTACCGCCATACATTTTACGCCGAGTATTTTTTCAAAACCGGTCAGGTCAAGCCCTTCCGCCGCTTTGGTAAAAACGGCGATGACGGGGAGTTTACGTTCTTTAATGCGCTCTAAAAGCGCTGTATCTTCTTTATCCGGGCCCAGCGTGCTGTCGATGACGAGTACCGCAATATCCGTTTTGTTAAGCACCTGTACGGCTTTCTGTACACGCTGCGCGCCAAGTTCGCCCACATCGTCGATGCCGGGGGTGTCGATAATCATCACCGGGCCGAGCGGCAAAATTTCCATAGCTTTGTAAACCGGGTCGGTCGTCGTGCCTTTGGTGTCCGATACAATCGCTAAATTCTGCCCGGTAATGGCATTGATAAGGCTGGATTTGCCGGCGTTGCGCCTGCCGAAAATGCCGATGTGCGTGCGCTCTGCCGACGGGGTAGCGTTTAAATCCATAATAAGGCCTTCTTTCTAAAAAACAAGCACTGCATTACGCAGTGCTTTTGTTGTTATTTTACAAGTTCCAGGCGCGGGTTGGGCAGGTGTTTGCGTCCTGCTTTGGCACATTCCTTGCCGTCAACCATAACAATATCGGCGGTAAAGTTAATGTTGCCGTCAAACAGGCTGCTGCCGACTGCGTAGGTGTCAACCGGCACGCCCAGCGCTTCAAATTCTCTAATGCGCTGCGGGTTAAAGCCGCCGGAAACGATAATTTTTACATAGTCAAAACCTTCGGCGTCCAGCGCGCGGCGCACGTTCCACACAAGCTCTTTGCAGACGCCGGTGGGGTTAAACATGCCAAGCTGGCCCAGCAGGCTTTTGTCAACCATTGTGCCGCTGGTATCAAGGCGCACGCCTGCCAGGCTTCTGCCCAGCTTGCGGGCTACTGCAAGCGCGGTGTTTACGCAGTCGTTGTCAAAATCAACCAGCGCAATACGCGCGATGGACGGGTCAACGTACTTATCAAAAGCATCCGTTGCCGCAACGGTGTCGCCGTTGTAGGAGGCAATTAAAGCGTGGGGGATAGTGCCTACGCCTTTGCCGCCGCTTGCCAGCGCGTTGGCATCGGTAGAAAAGCCCTTGATGCCGCCGATTTTGGCAGCGTAGCCGTCGCCTTCCTGGGTCTGCCAGGTATCGTAGCGTGCGGGGAAGAACAGCACCGGTTTGCCGCCTGCTGCTTCCACGGTGCGGCGCACGTTGGTGGCAATGCGGCTCTGGCGTGCCAAAATGCCCAGGTAAATTGTTTCCAGATGAGCAAAATCGGCCAGGTCGCCTTCAATCGTCATCAGGGTTTCCCACGGCTCAACTTCGTCGCCGTCATGCAGGGCGTGGATGGTAATGTTTTCGGGATTGTGGGCGCAGGTTTTAATCAGCGCAATGCACTCGTCGATGCCGCAGACCACAACCGGCTCGCGGGTAAACACCTGCATCATAACGCGCGGGTGGTGGTTGTCGCCGTTTAAAATTTCCTCGGTGCGCATAAAGTAAGCGTCCGAATAATAACCGGCCTTGATTTTATCAACGGGAAAATGAAAATGTTCAACAGGTAATCTTTTCTGCATAAATGCCTCCATTAAAAATTTACAAACATAAAATTATGTTTAATTTCTTTACTAATTGTTATTTATGATATATTATTTTGATAATAGGTTCAAGTTTTTTCACAAAAAATTTCCATGAGGTTTGTTAAATGTCTTTAACGGCTCAAAAATATACGGTGCTTTTGTTATCCGCCCCTTTGGGCAGCGGCCACAAAATGGCGGCAGAAGCGCTTGAAGAAGCATTTAAAAAACATGATAATGTACAGGTTGTAAACGGCAGCGCGTTTGATTTCTTCCCCAAATGGCTGGGAAGCATCATTTTAGGCGGCTACATCGGCATTTTAAAACATATTCCGGGGCTGTACGATATTGCGTACCGCTGGAGCAACACCGGCAACGACAGCTTATGGCTGCGCGATTTTTTAAACCTGCTTTTGTCGTACCTGGCGCAGGGTTTTATAAAAAAAGTGGGGCCGGATGCCGTAATTGTTACGCACCCCACGCCTGCCGGCGTAATGACGCAGTACAAACGCCGCTGCGCCCAAAATTTGTGGATAGGCGCGGTTATTACCGATTTTAACTTTCACCACTGGTGGATTTATAAAGGGCTTAATGCTTATTTTACGGCGGATGCCAGCATTGAAGTGCCGCCGGAGCTTGGCATACCGGCAGTGCCGACGGGCATACCGATACGCGAAGCCTTTAACGCACCGTTTGAGCGCGACAAGTGGCGCACGCGCCTTGGCTACGGCAAAAACGATACGCTGTGCCTTGTTATGGGCGGCGGCGACGGGCTTTTGCCGATGCCGGAGCTTTTGCGCGCGCTGACGGCCCACCGCGAGATAGAAGGGCTGAAAATTGCCGCTGTAACCGGCCACAACCGCGAACTGGCCCAGCGCCTGAAAAAAATGTCGCTGCCCAACGTAATGGTGCTTGATTTTATTGCCGAACTGCCGCAGCTTTTGCGCAGCGCGGATATCGTCATCAGCAAGGCCGGCGGGCTGACGTCGGCGGAAACGCTGGCTATCGGCACGGAATTTATCCTGTACGACCCGCTGCCGGGGCAGGAAGTGCGCAACGCCGCTTATTTATGCGAAAACTGTGAAGCGCATATCGCGGCAACACCCGAAGAAGTTTGCGGTTTTGTAAAAAAATATGCCGGGCTTGATATAAACGCCAAAAACGATTTGCGGCACCGCAGGCGCGAGGCTTACGGCAAGCCTTACGCTGCCGACGCAGTTGCGGAGTTTGTGTTAAAAACCCTAAACGGGCTTGACAGCAAATGATTTACCCATTATAATGAAGCGAATTTGCGGATACATATAATGTGGAGTGTTCCTGTTGGAAAAATACTATCTGGCAGCGCTGTTTGCGGCCTTTGGCACGCGCAGCGCAAGCCTTTTGGACGCTTTGGCAGCTTTTGAAAACGCCGCTGAAGCATATATGGCCCCGCCGGATTTATGGCGCGAGGCCGGAGCAAGTGAGAAGGAAATTAAAAAATTTATAGCCAGAAGGGATTTTAATTACCCGAACCGGCTGAAAAATTTTTGTGAAGCAAACGGCGTAAAAATTTTAACGCCGCAGGACGAGGCTTACCCCCACAGCCTCAGATTGATAAGCGAGCCGCCGCAGGTGCTGTATGTTAAGGGCTGCCTGCCCGATTTACGCGGCAGCATCGGCATTGTTGGTTCGCGCGCGGCGTCTGGTTACGGGCTTAAAGCGGCAGAAACTTTTGCCACTGACCTGGCTGCTGCTGGCGTTGTGATTGTAAGCGGCGGCGCCAAAGGCATCGACACGGCTGCACACCGCGGCGCGCTTGACGCAGGCGGCACAACGGTTGCCGTTTTGGGCTGCGGCATTGATATAGCGTATCCTG
Organism: Phascolarctobacterium sp.; assembly: GCA_003150755.1. Classification (GTDB taxonomy): domain Bacteria; phylum Bacillota; class Negativicutes; order Acidaminococcales; family Acidaminococcaceae; genus Fusicatenibacter_A. The sequence goes on from QAMT01000004.1 coordinate 317,705, forward strand.
CCGCCAACAAAGCCCTGTTTGAAGAAATCAGCACACGCGGCGCGCTGGTAACGGAGTTTGCACCGGGCACACCGCCGCTGGCTTATAATTTTCCGTCGCGCAACCGTATTATTAACGGCATGACGCACGGCATACTGGTGGCAGAAGCCGCCAAAAAGAGCGGCGCCATGATAACCGCCGAATATGCCATGGAGGAAGGGCACGAAGTTTACTGCGTGCCGGGCAGCATCTTCCTGCCGACGAGCATCGGCTGCCACAGCCTGATAAAAAGCGGCGCGCAGCTGGTGGACAGCCCCGAGGACATACTGGTGGCGCTTAAACTGGCACGCCGCCCCAGACAGACGGCTTTGTTTGCCGGTGAAGATGATTTAAACCCCAGCGCCAGGGCGCTGCTTGAAGTTTTAAGCTTTGAGCCGCTTTCGCTGGAAGAAATACTTGAAAGAAGCGGGCTTGCCCTGGCCGAAGCCGGGATGGGTCTTTTGGATTTAGAGATGCGCGGCAAGGTGGCGCAAACCGCAGCCCGCAGCTATTACCTGCTTTAGGAGGACGTTTAATGGCAAAGAATTTAGTGATTGTGGAATCTCCCGCCAAGTCAAAAACCATAGAAAAGTTTTTGGGCCGCAACTATACGGTGCGCGCTTCGATGGGCCACCTGCGCGATTTGCCCAAAAGCATTTTCGGCGTGGATATTGAACACGGCTTTGAACCCAAGTACATCAATATCCGCGGCAAGGGCGAGCTGATTAAGGAATTGAAAGCAGCGGCCAAAAAGGCCGATAAAGTTTATATCGCAACTGACCCTGACCGCGAGGGCGAAGCTATCGGCTGGCATCTTGCGCATATTCTGGGGCTCGACCCGGAAAGCGACTGCCGCATTGAGTTTCACGAAATTACGCCGGGCGCGGTTAAGGACGCATTGAAGCATCCGCGCAAAATTGACCTTGATATGGTGGATGCGCAGCAGACGCGCCGCATCATCGACCGCATTGTGGGCTATCAGTTAAGCCCGCTTCTGTGGCGTAAAATCCGCAAGGGTTTAAGCGCAGGGCGCGTGCAGACGGTGGCTGTAAAAATCATCTGCGATCGCGAAAAAGAAATTGCAGCCTTTGTGCCGCAGGAATACTGGACGATTACCGCCCGCCTGCGCGAGAAAGACAAAGCGCCGCTGTTTGATGCGGACGTTGTAAAATACAACGGCAAAAAACTTGAAATACATAACGCCGAAGAAGCGGCGAAGGTAGAGGCTGACTTAAAAGGCGCGAGCTACGTTGTGGAAGAAGCCGCTAAAAAAGAACGCAAGCGCAACCCGCTGCCGCCGTACACCACCAGCAGCTTGCAGCAGGACGCTGTGCGCAGGCTGAACTTTTCTACCAAAAAGACGATGATGCTGGCCCAGCAGCTTTATGAAGGCGTAAACGTCGGCAAGGGCGGCGCAGTAGGCCTTATTACCTACATGAGAACGGACTCCGTGCGCCTTTCGGACGTGGCGACGGCAGAGCTGCGCAGCTTTATCGGCAACACCTACGGCGAAGAATACGTGCCGCAGCACGTTAATGTTTACAGCAGCAAAAAGAACGCGCAGGACGCGCACGAGGCTATCCGCCCGACTTCTGTGGAACGCACGCCGGATGAGGTTGCCCCGTACCTTACGAAAGACCAGCTTAAACTGTACACCCTTATCTGGAACCGCACTGTTGCCTGCCAGATGAAGGCCGCCGTATATGACGTGACAACGCTTTTAATCGGCGCGGCAGGCTACCAGCTGCGTGCCGGCGGCGCTGTGCTGAAATTTGACGGCTTTTTGAAGCTGAGCGATAAAAAAGAACTGGCCAGCGAAAAAGAAAAAGAAGTTCCGTATCTGCCCGCGCAGACGGCGCTGAAGCTGTACAAACTGCTTCCGGCAGAGCAGCACTTTACCGAGCCGCCCCCGCATTTTACCGAAGCAACGCTGGTAAAAGAGCTGGAAGAAAAGGGCATCGGCCGCCCGAGTACCTATTCGCCGACTATTCAGACCATTCTGGACCGCGGCTATATCGTCAAAGACGGCAAAAAGCTTGTTTCTACCGAGCTGGGCGAGCTGATTGTCAACATGCTGACAACCTATTTTAAAGACATCATCAACATTCCGTTTACGGCTAACCTTGAAACTGAACTGGACGAAATTGCCGAACACGAAGCCAACAAAAACCAGGTGCTGGAAAGCTTCTACGAGCCGTTCTCGCACTTGTTGGAAAAGGCCGACAAAGAAATTGAAACCGTGGAAGCGCCGGTGGAAGTAAGCGACGTTAAGTGCGAAAAATGCGGTCGCATGATGGTTTACAAGCAGGGACGCTACGGCAAGTTCCTGGCGTGCCCGGGCTTTCCGGAATGCCGCAACACCAAGCCGATACTGAAAAAAATCGGCGTTAAATGCCCGGAATGCGGCGGCGACATCATCGAGCGCAAAACCAAAACGCGCAAAATTTTCTACGGCTGCTCCAACTATCCGGAATGTAAATTTACCTCGTGGGATAAACCGACCGAACAGCGCTGCCCCAAATGCGGCCACGTACTGTTTGAGCGCACCGACAAAAACGGCAGCAAAAAGCTGTTCTGCACCAACGAAGCCTGCGAGGACGCAGTAAAAACTTATAAAGGAAGGGCTGCTAAAAGTGCAAAAAGTAAATGAGCCGGTACACGTTATCGGCGCAGGGCTGGCCGGATGCGAAGCGGCCTGGCAGTTAGCGCAGCGCGGCGTGCCCGTAGTGCTTTACGAAAAACGCCCGCTTAAAAGCGACGCTGCCCACAAAACTGATAAATTTGCCGAGCTTGTCTGCAGCAATTCGCTGCGCGCAGGCAATATCGAAAACGCCGTCGGCCTTTTAAAAGAAGAAATGCGCCGTTTAGGCAGCGTTATCATGGCTTGTGCCGATGAACACAAAGTCCCCGCAGGCGGCGCGCTGGCGGTAGACCGCGAAGGCTTTGCCGGCGCAGTTACGCAAAAAATTACCAGCCACCCTTTAATTACCGTCAAACACGAAGAAGTTACGGATATCGAAAGCCTGCCGGGCGTGGTTATCTGCGCCAGCGGCCCGCTTACTGACGGCGGCCTGGCGGAAGCCGTGGCAAAACTTGCCGGTGAAGATTATTTTCACTTTTTTGACGCGGCAGCGCCGATTGTAACAGCGGATTCGCTGGATTACAGCAAGGTTTACCGTGCTTCGCGCTACGACAAGGGCGACGCTGATTATCTGAACTGCCCGTTTGAAACCAAAGAAGAATACCTGGCCTTCTGGGAGGCTTTGCGCACGGCAGAGCTTGCGCCTGTGAAAGATTTTGAAAAAGAAGTATTTTTTGAAGCCTGCATGCCGATTGAAGAAATGGCACGCCGCGGCGAGGACACCATGCGTTTCGGGCCGCTGAAACCGGTCGGGCTGGTAGATAAGCGCACCGGCAAAGAGGCTTACGCCGTTGTGCAGCTGCGCCAGGACGATGCGGCGGCTTCGCTTTACAACATCGTCGGCTTTCAGACGCATCTTAAATGGGGCGAGCAAAAGCGCGTTTTCGGCATGATACCGGGGCTGGAAAAGGCAGAATTTGTCCGTTATGGCGTAATGCATAAAAATACGTACATCAATTCGCCCAAACTGCTGAATGCAGATTTCAGCATGCGCACTAACCCGCGCCTGTTTTTTGCAGGGCAGTTTACCGGCGTGGAAGGTTATGTGGAATCGGCAGCCTCCGGGCTGATGGCAGGCATCCACGCGGCGCGCAGGGTGCTGGGGCTGGCGGCGGTTGATTTTCCGCCCGAAACGGCGCACGGGGCGCTGGCGCATTACATCAGCAGCCCGGATATTAAAAACTTTCAGCCGATGAACGTCAACTTCGGGCTGATTCCGCCTTTAGGCAAGCGTGTGCGCGGCAAAAAGTTCAAAAACGCCATGCTGGCAAAGCGTGCCTTGGCAGCGCTTGACGCTGTTAAAGAAGAACTTAATAAAGACGCTTGAAGCTAAAATAATGCAGGCAGCGGCTTAAAAACCGCTGCCTTTTGTGCATTTATACATAAATTTACAGAAAATACGAAAAAGTTTAAAAAAGCTGGATAGCAATTATTGAAATTGTTTAACAATTATGATACTATAATTTTACTTTAAAAGAGGGATATTTATGAAAGAGGATTTTAGCGCTTATCCCGACGTGCGGAAATTTTTGCAGTATCTGGCGGTAGAGAAAAATACTTCGGCACTGACGGTAAAAAATTATGCGGCCGATATTGCTGTATTTGCGGAGTTTTTAAAAACACGTTACAGCGTCGGCTTTGACTGGCAGAATATCAGCGTGCTTGACATCCGTTCCTATCTGGCGGAAATGAACGGCAAAAAGTATGCGCGCACAACCATTGCCAGGCGCATATCGGCGCTGCGCTCTTTTTATAAATACCTGCAAAGGGAAAACAGGGTTAAGCAAAACCCGTTTGTTAAGGTGCGCACGCCCAAGCTTGAAAAACACCTGCCCGTGTTTCTGGAAGAGTTTGAAATCAACGAGCTTTTGGAACTGCCGGACCAGGATGCGCCTTTGGGGATGCGCGACCAGGCCGTGCTGGAGCTTTTATACGCTACCGGCTGCCGTGTTTCGGAGCTTGTGGGGCTGACGCTTGAAACCATCGACCTGGGCAATATGTTTGTGCTGCTGCACGGCAAGGGCAACAAGGACAGGCTGGTGCCCATCGGGCATACCTGCTGCAAGGCGGTGGAGCGTTATTTAAGCTTTGCCCGGCAGCAGCTGATGGATAAATACCATGCCCGGCCGCACGAGCAGCTTCTGGTTAACCGCCTGGGCGGGCCGCTGACGGACCGCAGCGTGCGCAGGATACTTGATAAATATATTAAAAAGCTGGCATTAAGGAAAAATGTTTCGCCGCATACCATACGCCACACCTTTGCCACCCATTTACTGGACCACGGTGCGGATTTGAGGGCGGTGCAGGAACTTTTGGGCCACGCTAATTTGTCTACGACACAGATTTATACGCATGTAACAACGGAAAGGATTACTTCCGTTTACGAAAAGAATTTTCCGCGTGCGTGATGGGAGGGGCTACTGTGGAGCTTTTAGAAAAAACAAGAAAAATCAACAAATTATTGCAGCGCGGCGAAAAGGTGGAGTTTAACGCCATTGCGCAGCTGCTGAAAGACGTTATCGTCGCCAATGTTTATATCGTCGGGCGCAAGGGCGGCATTAAAGGCTTTGCGCTTTTGGATGATTTTGAATGTGATATCATGCGCGAGCAGGTTTTGGATGTAAAGCGTTTTCCGCCTGCTTACCTTAATTTTATTATGGAATCGCGCGAAACGCTTTCCAATATCGGCCATATCAATGAAGAATGTTCGTTTTTGAAGGGCACCAAATGTTATTTTGGCGACAAGCGTACCACCATCGTGCCAATCTACGGCAACGGCGAGCGCATCGGCACGCTGATTGTGGCCAAGTACGACCGCAAGTTCAACGACGAGGATTTGCTGCTGGCTGAATACGCAGCGGCTGTTATCGGCGTAGAAATCCTGCACGAGCGCGCTGCCCGCGTGGAAGAAGAAGCACGCAAAAAAGCCATGGTGCAGATTGCGTTTTCGACGCTGTCTTTTTCCGAGCTGGAAGCCATTACCAGCATTATGGACGCTCTGCACGGCACGGAAGGCCTTCTGGTAGCATCCAAAATTGCCGACAGCGTAGGCATAACACGCTCCGTTATCGTCAACGCGCTGCGCAAATTTGAAAGCGCCGGGCTGATTGAAACCAAGTCCCTGGGCATGAAGGGAACTTACATCCGCATTAAAAACGAGTTTTTGTTTGACGAGCTGAAAAAACATAAATAACGGTAGTATGCCGGAGGAGGCTGAAAAATATGGAAGATGCTGTTTTATTTAGTGTTAAAAACCATGTTGCTGTTATTACCATGAACCGTCCCAAGAGCCTTAACTCGATGAACGACGCGCTGATTGACGGGCTGCACGCCGCGCTTGACAGGGTAGAGCAGGATGCTGACATCCGCTGCGCCGTGCTTACCGGCAATGGCAAAGCGTTCTGCGCAGGGGGCGACCTGCCTTACCTGGAAGGGCTGCCCGATACCGCCAGCCGCCGCGCCTTTATCACTAAAGTAGGCGCAGTTGCCAAGCGCATTACCGCCATGGATAAACCGTTTATTGCCATGGTCAACGGCGTTGCCGCAGGCGCAGGCGTTAATTTAATGCTGGCCTGCGATTTGGTTTACGCCGTAAACACCGCACGTTTTGCGCAAAGCTTTGCCAAAGTAGGGTTAATCCCCGACTGCGGCGGCCTGTACTTTTTGCCGAAAGCCGTAGGCGTACACCGCGCCAAAGAGCTGATGTTCACCGCCGACCTCATCGACGCGGCAACGGCAGAACGCTACGGCATGCTGAACCATGTCTGCGGGGCAGAAGAACTTGCACCCGAAGTAGAAAAAATGGCGGCGCGCCTTGCTGCCTCCAGCCCGCTTTCGCTGGCGCTGATAAAAAAATACCTTAACAACACGGCGATGACGCTGGACGAGGTGCTTGATACCGAAGCAGTAGCGCAGACGCTGTGCATGGCTACGGAAGATTGCAAAGAAGGCATTGCGGCGTTTAAGGAAAAACGCGCTCCTCAATTTACCGGCAAATAAATATTTTTAAATTCGGGGCTGGGTGTTGCAGTCCCGTTTCTTTTTTTATAAAATTATTGTATAATTATATTATTGCTTAAAATGTTTTAGCGGAGGGACTAATGTTTGATTTCAGCTCGATGATTTATACGGTACCGGCACTTCTGATTGCCATTACCATACACGAATATGCCCACGCCGTTACGGCGGATTCGATGGGCGACCCTACGCCGCGCTACCTGGGGCGGCTTACCTTCAACCCTCTGGCGCACCTTGATATTCTTGGCGCAATCATGCTGGCGCTGTTCCACTTTGGCTGGGCCAAGCCGGTTGCCATCAACCCCAATAATTTCCGCAACAGGCGCGAGGGGATGATTAAGGTTGCGCTGGCAGGCCCTGCGGCCAATTTGTTTTTGTGCTTCCTGGCAGAACTGATAATGCTTGTGATGAACAAGCTGGGCGCTTTAACGCCCGGCGTCAGCGCCTTTTTGCTGTGGACGATGCAGTATAACGTATGGTTTGCGTTTTTTAACCTGCTGCCCGTGCCGCCGCTGGACGGTTCGCGCCTGCTGGATGAATTTCTGCCGCCGCGCCTGGCCTATAAATACAACTCCTTTATCGGGCAGTACGGCCTGTTTGTTTTAATTGCGCTGGTTGCCAGCGGGCTGATTGGCTACATCATCACTCCGTTTGCCATGGCGTACCTTGATTTGCTTAACCTTGTGTTCGGCATCTTCTTTTAATAACAGAAAAGGAATTCCGGCGCTGCTGTGCCGGAGCATAATTTATGGCAGAACTTTCTTTAAAAGTAAGTGATTTTGAAGGCCCGCTGGACCTTTTGATACATTTAATCGAAAAAGATAAAATTGATATTTACGATATCCCCATCGCGGAAATAACGGAGCAGTACATTGCTTATTTATCCGCCATGGCGGAATTTGATATGGAAATTGCCAGCGAATTTTTGGTAATGGCGGCAACGCTTTTGCAGATTAAATCGCGCATGCTTCTGCCGAAACCCGTTTTAGAAACGGATGAGGACGAAGCCGACCCGCGCGCCATGCTGGTGGAAATGCTGATTGAGTACCGCCGCATTAAGGAATGTGCCGCCAAACTTGCCCGCATGAAGGACGAAGCGGCGCGCTACGTTTGCCGCAAGCCTCTGGCAGAAGGCAAAATAACCAGGCGCATTGCGCAGTACACGGCGGCAGACCTTGTTAAAAGCCTGCTGGCGCTCTTGGCAGCCAGCCACGAAACGATTGCCTATGTGGAGCGGCAGGAGTTCAGCGTGCAGGAAAAAATGGCGGAGATTGTCAGCATGCTTAAACGCCGCCTGAACGGCATGGAGTTTAAGGAAGTGTTCAGCAAAACTGGCACGCGCAGCGAAAAAATTGCCGGGTTTCTGGCGCTGCTGGAGCTTTTGAAGCTGAATGTAATTACCATTACGCAGACACAGCCGTTTGCGCCGATTTATATTTTCCTGCACCGGGAGGACGAAAACAATGTTTCATGATTATTTACAAGGCTCGCTGGAGGCGCTGCTGTTTGCCGCGGGCGAACCGCTGACGGTAGCGCAGATTGCCGGAATCATGCAGCTTGACAAACCGCAGGTGTGGGAGCTTTTGACGCTGCTGGAAGAAAGTTATAACGAAGAAAACCGCGGCCTGTGCCTGCGCAAAGTGGCAGGCGGCTATCAGCTATGCGCCAAGCCCCAGCATTTTGAGCTGTTAAAGCAGCTTGAGCGCGTGCAGGAGGTTAAATTATCGGCGGCAGCCATGGAAACGCTGGCGATTGTGGCTTTTAAGCAGCCGGTAACGCGCAGCGAGATGGAGGCTATCCGCGGCGTGAAGGTGGATGGCGTTGTAAACACGCTGGTTGATTACGGCCTTATCTGCGAGGCAGGGCGCAAGGATACGCTGGGCCACCCGATACTTTACGCAACAACTGATAAATTTTTACTGACCTTCGGGCTGGATTCGCTGAAAGATTTGCCCGCCATGCCGGAAGATGACGGCAGCGGCGAACCAGAGCAGATTTCGCTTTTGGACAGCCTGCGGGATGAAGCGATAAACGAAAATACAGAAGAAAATACAAAGGATGACGGAGCAGTTTAATGGAAGAACGCTTACAGAAAGTGCTGGCGGCGGCGGGCGTGGCCTCGCGCCGTGAAGCAGAAAAATACATACTTGACGGAAGGGTAAAGGTCAACGGCAAAACCGTTAAGGAGCTTGGCACCAAGGTTGATGAAAAATGCTTTATCACCGTGGACGGCAAGCCCATTAAGCGCGAACGCAAGGCCTATTACCTGTTTTACAAGCCGCGCGGCGTGGTTACCACGATGAGCGACCCGCAGGGCAGGCGGACCATTGCCGATTATGTTAAGGATTTGCCGCAGCGCGTGTTTCCGGTCGGCAGGCTGGATTACAATACCGAAGGATTGCTGCTGTTGACTAACGACGGCGCACTGGCGCAGGGCTTAATGCACCCCAGCCACGAGGTAAACAAAACCTACCGCGTGGGCGTGCCGGGCATTGTGCCGCAGGAAAAGCTGGATCTTCTGCGTATCGGCGTAAAACTTGATGACGGCATGACGGCGCCGGCAGTGGTAACGCTTTTAGAATACGACCACGCGCGCAATATGACCATTTTTGACATTACCATCCACGAAGGGCGCAACAGGCAAATCCGCCGCATGTGCGATTATATCGGGTTTCCGGTGCGCAATTTAAAGCGCATTAAATTCGGCACGCTGAGCCTGAAAGGTTTAAGCAAGGGCAAAATGCGCGCACTGGATGAAGCCGAGGTAGAAAATTTAAAAAAGGCGGCGCTTTTAAATGGCTAAGGTAATTATCATCGGCGGCGGCGCGGCGGGACTTCTGGCAGGCATTGCCGCAGCACAGAGCGGCGCGCAGGCAACGATACTTGAAAAAATGCGCCGTCCCGGCAAAAAAATGCTGATTACGGGCAAGGGACGCTGCAATATAACCAACAACTGCGATTTGCAGGAGATAATTAAAAATATCCCCGGCAACGGGCGCTTTTTAAACAGTGCGCTGCGCCGGTTTACCAACCAGGACATTGTGCAGATGCTGGAGGACAACGGGCTGCCGGTGAAGGTAGAACGCGGCGGCAGGGTGTTCCCGGTCAGCGACAAGGCTGCCGATGTGGTAGATACCCTGGTTAAAATTTTTAAAGGTTACGGCGGCACGCTTGTAACCGACTGCAAAGTTAAAAGCATAACGGCGGCAGGCGGCAAAGTTACCGGCGTAACAACGGCAGATGGGCAGGCGTTTGCAGCCGGTGCCGTAATATTGGCGGCGGGCGGCTCGTCCTACCCCGGTACGGGCAGCGACGGCAGCGGCGTTAAGCTGGCTAAGGCGCTGGGGCACAGCATTGTGCCGTTAAAGCCGTGCCTGGTGCCGCTTGAGAGCGATTCGCCCTATATACCCGATTTGCAGGGGCTGAGCCTGCGCAATATCGAAGGCACGGTGTACGCGGACGGCAAAAAAATCGGCGCGGAGTTTGGCGAGATGCTGTTTACGCATTTCGGCGTATCGGGACCGATTATCCTTTCGCTCAGTAAATGCGTGGCAGAAGCCATTGCCGCGGGTGCGCAGGATATTGAACTGGCCATAGATTTAAAGCCCGCACTTGATAAAGAAAAGCTGGACGCACGCTTGCAGCGCGATTTTGTGCAGTACAGCCGCAAGCAGATGACAAACGGCATGAAGGATTTGCTGCCGCAGCGGCTGATTGCGCCGGTGCTGGACGAAGCCTTTATCGACGAAGAAAAATTTGTCAACCAGCTTTCGCGCGCAGAACGCCAGCGCATCGTTGATGTATTGAAGGCGTTTACCATAACAATTACGGGCACGCGCCCTCTGGCGGAAGCCATTGTTACGGCAGGCGGCGTAAGTTTGAAAGAAATTGACCCGAAAACGATGGAATCCAAAATCGTCAAAGGCCTGTTTATTGCAGGCGAGGTTATGGACATCGACGGTTATACAGGCGGTTACAATTTGCAGGCGGCGTTTTCGACAGGTTATGCCGCAGGCACGTTTGCCGCACAAATATAAAAACAGGTGGGGATAAAATGAACACACAAAAACCGGTAATTGCCATTGACGGTCCGGCTGGCGCAGGCAAAAGCACTATCGCCAAGCTGGTGGCAGGCAAACTTGGTTACATTTATATTGATACTGGCGCAATGTACCGCTCGGTAGCGTGGAAATTTTTACAGACCGGCAAGCCCTTCAGCCCGGAGCTGGCAGAACAGCTCGCCAAAAGCATGGTCATTACCTTTAAGCCGGAAGAAAGCCGCAACCGCGTGTTTGTAGACGGTACGGAGGTTACGGACGCTATCCGCTCGCCGGAGGTTACGGCCATTGTTTCCAAGGTATCTGCCGTGGGCGGCGTGCGCGAAGAAATGGTGAACCAGCAGCGCCGTATGGGCGAAGCAGGCGGCGTAGTAATGGACGGGCGCGACATTGGCACGGTGGTGTTCCCCCATGCAGAAATAAAAATATTTTTAACGGCCAGCGTTAAAGAACGCGCTATGCGCCGTTACAAAGAAATGCTTGCCAAAGGCGAAAAGGTAGACCTGGCAGAGCTTGAACAGCAGATTGCCGAGCGTGACCGCCAGGACAGCGAGCGCGAAATTGCCCCGCTGAAAAAGGCGGACGACGCCGAATTTTTAGATACCTCGGACATGACCATTGACGAAGTGGCAGAGCATATTTTAAAAACAGTACAGGAGAAATAAGATGCTGTATTCTTTTTTAGATGTTGTGCTGGGTATTTTATTCAGGATTTTTTTAAGGCTGGAAGTACACGGCGCAGAAAATATCCCCAAAACAGGCCCGCTGGTTATAGCAAGCAACCATTTAAGCCTGCTCGACCCGCCTGTTATCGGCGTGGCGGCACCGCGCAAGGTGCATTTTATGGCCAAAAAAGAGCTGTTTGTACCGGTGCTGGGGTATATTTATAAAACTTTGGGCGCGTTTCCTGTAAACCGCGGCGGCGCGGACAGGGCGGCCATCAAACACGGAATCGAAATCCTGCAAAGCGGCGAGGTGCTGGCGATTTTCCCGGAAGGGACGCGCAGCAAAACCGGGCAGCTTGGCAAGCTGGAGCCGGGCGCTTTGATGATGGCGGGCAAAACGCAGGCCGTTATCGTGCCGACGGCAGTCAGCGGCACCGACATCAAGCGCTGCGGCAGGCTGTGGCCCAAGGTTACGGTGCGTTTCGGCAATCCAGTGCCGTTTCCGGCGGTAGGGCTTAACAAAGAAGTTTTACAGGATTTGACAAATAAATTGACAGCAGACATTAAAGCTTTGCAGGGAGTGAAGTAAATGCAGGTGTTTTTAGCCGAGCCGTGCGGTTTTTGCTACGGCGTAAAGCGCGCGGTAGAAATTGCGCGCGGCGAATGCGGTAAGGAAGGCAACCCGGCCACGCTGGGGCCTTTAATCCATAATCCGCAGCTTATCAGCGAACTTGCGGAAAATGGCGTGGGCTGCAAAGACAGCCTGGAAGAATTTAACAGCGGCGATACGGTAATTTTCCGTTCGCACGGTGTCGGGCCGGAAATTTACGCCGGTGCGGAAGCCAAAGGCCTGAAAATCTGCGACGCGACCTGCCCGCATGTGCGCGCAGCGCAGTTAAAAGCCAAAAAACTGGCCGATGAAGGGTACTTTGTGATAATTATCGGAGAAAAAAATCATCCCGAAGTAAAAAGTATCTCGGCATGGGCAGGAAAACATGCTATAATAGTAGAATATAATAAAGATATTGCCGGTATACCCGTTGCAGATAAATATGGCGTAACTATCCAGACGACCTTTGAGCTGGCCAGATTTGAAGAACTCCTGGCGGCAATCAAAGAGACGCGCCCGGGAGAATACAAAGTAGAAAAAACCATCTGCAACGCAACCAGCGAACGCCAGAGCGCAGCGGCAGAGCTTGCTGCGAAGGTAGACGCTTTTATCGTTATCGGCGGTAAAAACAGCGCCAATACCAGGCATTTATATGATATTGTTGCCCGGCGCTGTAAAACTGCATACCACATTGAAACAGCTGCGGAATTAAAACCGGAGATGTTCCGTGGATGCGCCAAAATCGGAATAACGGCCGGTGCTTCGACGCCGGACCGATTAATCAAGGAGGCTTTATTTGTAATGGAAAACATGGAAAACATGGAGAGCATGGATTTTGAAAGCATGCTGGAGCAGAGCCTGGAGGATAACAATGTTTATCCCGGCAAAATTGTAGAGGCTACTGTTATTCAAATCGGTAAGGATGAAGTTTATGTAGACTTTGGCTATATGAAGGAAGGCGCCATCACTTACAGTGAATGGGCTGCCGGTGACCCTGCTGAAATTGCAAAAACCATCAATGTTGGCGATAAAGTGGAAGCTAAGGTTATCCCAGGAACTTCCAAAGATGATTTTGTCCGCCTGTCCAAAATCCGTGCTGAGCAGGATGCTGCATGGAAAAACGTTCCTGAACTTGCCGAAGGCGAAAAACGCCCGGCTACCGTTAAAGTTCTGCGCGTAATCAAAAATCGCCAGAAAAACATCGTTGGCCTTGCCGTTGCTGTTGAAGGCGTTGAAGGCTTCATGCCGGCATCCCACGTTGAACTGCGCCGCGTAGAGGACTTTACCCCTTATATCGGCCAGGAACTGCAGGCTGAAATTATTGAAGTTGACCCCGCTAAAAAACGCCTTGTAGTAAGCCGCCGCGACCTGCTGCGCGCTGAACGCGAAGCTAAAGCACAGGCATGGCGCGAAGCTAAGGCTGCACGCATTGCTGCTGCCAAAGAAGCACGCGAAGCTGCTGAAGAAGAAGCATACAACAGCGTAGAAGAAGGCCAGATTGTACCGGGCAAAGTTCTGCGCATTGCTGATTTCGGCCTGTTTGTAGAAGTAGGCAAAGGCCTGGTTGGCCTCGTCCACAACACTGAACTTTCCTGGGACCGCAGCGTAAAAGCGAAAGACTTTGAACCCGGCACCGAAGTTACCGTACTGGTTAAAAAGATTGACCGCGAAGCAAAACGCGTTGCCCTCAGCATCAAAGCAACCCAGGAAGACCCTTGGGTAACCGAAGCCAACGCTTTGCCGGAAGGCGCAATCGTTAAAGGCATCGTAACCCGTTTCCTGCCCTTCGGCGCAATCGTTAAAGTAACCGACAGGGTAGAAGGCCTTGTACACGTTTCCGAAATTGCCGACACCCGCGTTGAAAAACCGGAAGACGTTTTGGAAATCGGCCAGGAAGTTGTTGTTAAAGTTATCAAAAAAGATATGGAACACAAAAAAATCGGCCTGAGCATTGCCAAAGCTGCCAAAGAAAAAGAAAAAGCAGAATACAGTGCTTACCTTAACAACAAACCGGAACTGACTTTGGACCTTTCCGAACAGCTTGAAACTTTGAAATAATTTTACGGTGGTATTGAATGTCGCGCGAACAGAGGAAACTTGACCATATCAAATACGCGTTGAAGCTTGGGGACGGCCCGCAGACCAGCGGCCTGGAGCATGTGCATTTTGTACATAACTGCCTGCCCGAGCTCAACCCGCAGGATATCGACCTTTCCTCACGGTTCGGCGGCATTCTGCTTTTATCGCCGTTTTTGGTAAATGCCGTTACGGGCGGCGCAGAAGCCGTTACCGAGGTAAACCGCCGTTTGGCGCAGGCAGCAAAAAAAGCAGGCGCTGCGCTGGCAGTGGGCTCGCAGTACGGTGCGGTTAAACGCCAAACCAACTATTACAGTTACGAGGTTGTGCGCGAAGAATACCCGGACGGCGTGATTTTTGCCAACACCAGTGCGCTGGCAACGCCGGAAGAAGCGCTGGAAGCCGTTAAAATGCTGGACGCAGATGCACTCCAGATTCATCTGAACCCGGCGCAGGAGCTTATTATGCCCGAGGGCGACCGTGAGTTTAAAGGTTTGTTTGCCAATATGCAGCGCATTTTAGACAAGTGCTGCGTGCCGGTTATCGTTAAGGAAACCGGCTGCGGCATGGCGGCGCGCCAGGTTAAGCAGCTTTTAAAGGCAGGCTTTACCTGCTTTGACGTCGGCGGTGCAGGAGGCACGAATTTTCCTGCTATCGAGGCGGCGCGTTACGGCGGCACAATGCTTTTAAACAGCTGGGGGCTTAACACTGCGCAGACGCTTATCGAAACAGGCGGCGTGTGCGGCGAAGACGGCTACATTGCAGCTACGGGCGGCGTGCGCACAGGGCTTGACGCAGCCAAATGCCTTGCGCTGGGCGCAGATTTAACCGGTATGGCCGGCAATGTGCTGGAAGCAGCCGTCAACGACGGCGCTGACGCGGCGGCAGAACTGATTACGCGGGCGGAAGATGAGCTGAGGATGCTGATGCTTCTGACAGGCTCGCCTGATATCCGCAGCATGCGTAAAAAACCGCTGTATTTTACAGGCCCGCTGCTTGATTTTATGCAGTGCCGCGGGTGGGACGCAGTAGAGCTGGCAAGGTCACGGAGATAAAAAATAAACGGTATAACTTGTGTTATACCGTTTATGTATTATTTGATAGATTGTACTTTTGTTAAAATGCGGCAGTAAAAAAAGAAGCCCAATACCAAAGGTATCAGGCTTCTTTTAAAATCCGTTAGAATCAGATAGCGCGGTTAACTTTACCGGAACGCAAGCAACGGGTGCAAACGTTAATACGTTTTACAGAGCCATTAACAACTGCTCTTACTTGCTGAATATTCGGTTTCCAAGCGCGTTTAGAATGTCTATTGGAATGGCTGACGTTACAACCAGCTTGAATACCTTTGCCGCAAACTTCGCAAATGGATGCCATGAGTCCCACCTCCTTAACGTAATTCGAGCATCAGTTACAAATTTAACAGAAGTATCATACCATAGAATGAACTTAAAAGCAAGTTATTTTTAGATTGGCAGCGTGATTTTATGTGGTGGCAGGAGCCGGTAACAAAATTAAAGGGCATCGGGCCTAAAAAAGCGGCGGATTTTGCAAATTTAAACGTGTTTACCATCGGTGATTTGCTGAACCGTTATCCGCGCACTTATGTGGACCAGAGTAAGGTCAAAACTATTGCAGAGCTTACAGCTGACGGCGAAAAGCAGCTTTTCCGCGCGGAGGTGTACCGCGTGGCGGACAGGATATCGGCGCGGCGCATGCGCTATACGCTGGTTACGGTAAAGGACGCAACTGGCTTTGCCGAGATTTACATGTTTGCGCACCAGCGTTTTCAGACCCGCAATTTTAAGCCGGGCACGCAGCTTTTGATTGACGGCAAGGTGCAGCCGGGGCGCGGCATGGCCAAAACCGTAACCGATGCGTATGTGCAGATTTTAAAGGACGGTGAGGAAGCCGCCGCACCCGGAATTTTGCCGGTGTACGCACTCAGCGGCGCGCTGACGCAGCAGAATTTGCGCACAGCCGTTAAAGCGGCGCTGGCGATGGCAGAAGAATACCTGCCGGAATCGCTGCCGCAGGAGGTTATCAAAGCCAAAAAACTGCCGCCGCGCCTGGAAGCGCTGAAGAACATTCACTTCCCCGAAAGTTTTGCGGCGCTGGCCCAGGCACGCAGCCGCTTTGTGTTTGAGGAGCTGTTTTTATTGCAGTGCGGGCTTTTGTATTACCGCAGCAAGGTTAAATCCGGCCGCAGCGGCATAAAAATGGGTGTGGACGGCCCACTGCTGCAAAAGGTGCTGGCCGCTATGCCGTTTAAACTTACGGATGCGCAGCAAAAAGCGTGGCAGGATATCAGCCTTGATATGCAGGACATCAAGCCCATGCACAGGCTGTTGCAGGGCGATGTAGGCAGCGGCAAAACGGCGGTATCGGCGCTGGCGCTGGCTAAAGCCGCCGAAAACGGCTATCAGGGCTGCATTATGGTGCCAACGGAAATTTTAGCCCAGCAGCATTACGAAACCTTGCAGCAGTTTTTACAGCCTGCCGGTATTACTATCGGGCTTTTGACAAGCAGCGTCAAAGGCGTAAAACGGCGCGAACTGCTGGAGCAGCTTGCATCGGGCAGCCTGCAAGTGCTTGTCGGTACGCACGCGCTGATACAGGACGACGTTGTTTTTGATAAACTTGCCCTTGTCGTTACGGACGAGCAGCACCGCTTCGGCGTGGAGCAGCGCGCCAAACTTGCCAATAAATCGGCTTTTGAGCCGGACGTGCTTGTTATGACGGCGACGCCGATACCGCGCACGCTGGCGCTGACGGTGTACGGCGATTTGGATGTTTCTGTAATGAAGGGCATGCCGCCGGGGCGCAAAAGCATTAAAACGCTGTGCTACACTGGCGACAAGCGGCGCGAGATTTACGCCGGTATGGTGCGGCAGATTAAAGCCGGGCACCAGGCGTATGTCGTCTGCGCAGTGATTGAAGCGGGCGAAATGCCTGGCGTGCGTGCTGCGGTGGACGTTTATAACGAACTTAGCAGCAGTTTTTTAAAAGGCATACCCTGCGCGCTGCTGCACGGCAAAATGAAGCCTGCCGAAAAAGAAGCCGTGATGGAAGATTTTGCCGCCGGTAAAATCAAGGCGCTCATCAGCACCACGGTTATCGAAGTCGGCGTAAACGTGCCCAATGCCACGCTGATGATTATCGAAAACGCCGACCGTTTCGGGCTGGCACAGCTGCACCAGCTGCGCGGGCGCGTAGGGCGCGGCGAAGCGCAGTCCTTCTGCGTTTTGCTGACCGATTCGGACGCACCGGAAACACTGGCGCGCCTTAACGTGCTGCACACTTCCAACGACGGTTTTTACCTGGCCGAGCAGGATTTAAAGCTGCGCGGGGCAGGGCAGCTCTTTGGTCTGCGCCAGCATGGCTTGCCTGATTTATATATTGCTGATATACTTCAAGATACAGATGTGCTTGTCGATGCGCGCGCCCTGGCCAAAAAGGCGCTGGCTAACAAACGCCTTACCGGCGAGATTGGACATTCGCTGAACGCGCAGTTTGACGAGCGCTTCAAACGCATTTTTAACAGTTAACGGAGGCCCCTATGCCTGAAGAAAAATGGTATCAAGACCCGGAAAAAGCAACCAGGGCGGCGGTGCTTGCAATTTTAGCGGCAGGCGGCGCTTTTACCTGGTGGCTGGCGGGCGATAAAGTTAATACAATGTTTACGCTGGCCGTCAGCGGCGATGTTGACGCACTGGCGGAGTATTTCCGTTCCTTCGGGGCGTGGGCCATGGTGGTCAGCTTTGTGCTGGACGTTTTGATAAACGCCGGCAGTATTTTCCCTTCTATTTTTATTTCCACAGCCAACGGGCTGATTTTCGGCCTGCCGGTGGGCATTTTGATTTCGTGGCTGGCAGAAACAACGGGCGTTGTCATCAGCTTCTGGCTGATGCGCTATCTGTTCCGCAGCACGGCGGAAAAAATGATTGCCAAAAGCACCATGCTGATGAAAATAGACGACCTGAGCGGGCGCAAGGGCCTGCAATGGATGGCAGCGGCAAGGATGCTGCCGTACTTTCCTTCGGGCATTTTAACGGCTGTCGGCGCGGTAAGCAAAATTTCTACGCGCGATTATATTATTGCCAACCTTATCGGCAAATTTCCTTCAACTTCGCTGGAAGTAGTTATCGGTCACGATTTGGTAAACTTTCAGCAGCACAGCGAACGCCTGGCCGTAATGATAACGCTGGCGATTATCATTTTTGCCGTTTACAAATACTACGCAGGCAAACAAAAACAATAATAATTTTTTGTTAGACTTTATTGCTAACTTCTTTAACTGCTGTTATAATTAAAACAGCAGTTATTTTTTTTGAAGGTTCAATAAAGGAGGCCATCATGACAAAACACCAGTTTACGGATATCCGCGTCGCTATCGAGCCGGATAACCCGTCCATCCAGCGTTTGGAGTTCAAGTGCATCAAATGCGGTAATTGCAAAACCGTCTGTACCGATTACATTGGCGTGTGCGGTACTTACGATTTGAATGCAACCGGCGATAAGCCCATTTGCATCAACTGCGGCCAGTGCGCCAACGTGTGCCCGGTGGACAGCATTACCGAAAAGGTAGAAGCCTATCAGGTAATGGCAGAGATTAAAGACCCGGAAAAAATTGTAATTTTCAGCACTTCTCCTTCGGTGCGCATTGCGCTGGGCGAAGAATTCGGCATGCCCGACGGCAGTTTTGTAGAAGGCAAAATGGTGTCACTGTTGCGCAAACTTGGTGCAGATTATGTGCTTGATACTAACTTTGCGGCTGACTTGACGATTGTTGAAGAAGCAAGCGAGCTGTTGGAGCGCATTACAAAGGAAAGCAAACCGCTGCCGCAGTTTACCAGCTGCTGCCCTGCGTGGGTTAAATTTGCCGAAACCTATTACCCCGAAATGCTGCCGCATCTTTCCAGCGCTAAAAGCCCTATCGGTATGCAGGGGCCGACCATCAAAACCTATTTTGCGCAGAAAATGGGCATCGACCCGCAGAAAATCGTCAACGTGGCGGTAACGCCCTGCACGGCGAAAAAATTTGAAATCCGCCGCGGCGAGATGAACGCTGCTGCACGCCATCTGGGCATTGAAGGCATGCGCGATATGGATTACGTTATCACTACCCGCGAACTGGCGATGCTTGCCAGAGATGAAAACATTGATTTTGCCGCGCTGGAGGACGCAGCATATGATGATTTGATGGGCGAGGCGAGCGGCGCAGGTGTTATTTTCGGCAACACCGGCGGCGTTATGGAAGCCGCTGTGCGCACTGCTTACTGCTTTGCGACTGGCAAGGACGCGCCGCAGGCTTTGTACGATTTGCAGCCGGTGCGCGGCATGGAAGGCATCCGCGAGGCGGAAGTGGACATTGACGGCACGAAGGTTAAAGTAGCCGTTGTGTACGGCACGGCCAACGCCCGCAAGCTGATTGAAAAAATAAAAGCCGGTGAAGCAAGCTACCACTTTGTAGAGGTTATGGCCTGCCCCGGCGGCTGCATCGGCGGCGGCGGTCAGCCCAAGGATAAAGAGTACAAGGGCGATGAACTGCGCAAAGCGCGCATTGCAGGCCTTTACAAACGCGACAGCTCCATGCAGCTGCGTTTAAGCCACGAAAACCCGCAGATTAAACAGCTTTACGCTGATTTTTACGGCCGGCCGCTCAGCGAACTGGCGGAAGCAATGCTGCACACCGTTTATTTTGACAGAAGCGCAGATTTAGGCGGCGTTTACATCGCGCCTGAGGCGCAGGCAAAAAAAGAAGAAACGCCTGTGGGCACGCATAAATGGCGCTGCAAGGTTTGCGGCTATATATATGAAGGCGAAACACTGCCGGAGGATTATAAATGCCCTCTGTGCGGCATGGGCACCGATATGTTTGAAAAAATTGAATAGCTGATAATAGGCCTCTGCCTGTTGAAGGGCAGGGGCTTTTTGCTTGTTGCAAGCTGAAAAACGTAAAAAAATTAAAAAATTTTGCAAAAACTAATGAAGGAAAATTAAAAATGTTGTAGAATATAAGGCAAGTAAACCAAAAAAGAGATAAAAATTAGGAGGACAGAAAATGCATAGTTACAGCATTGAGCTTGGCGGCAGAACGCTGACGATGGAAATCGGCAAAATTGCCAAGCAGGCCAACGGCGCAGTATTGGTGCGCTATGGCGACACTGCGGTAGTAGTTGCTGCTACCGGTACCAAAACACCGCGTGAAGGTGTAGACTTTTTCCCTTTGACTGTTGATTTTGAAGAAAAAATGTACGCTGTGGGTAAAATCCCCGGCGGCTTTATTAAACGTGAAGGACGCCCGGCTGAAACCGCTATTTTGACCAGCCGCCTTATCGACCGCCCGATTCGCCCGATGTTCCCGGAAGGCTACCACAACGACGTGCAGATTGTTGCAACCGCCGTTTCCGTAGACCCGGACAACGCTCCGGACATTCCGGCCATGATTGGCGCTTCCTGCGCTCTCTGCATTTCCGATATTCCGTTTGAAGGCCCTATCGCCGGTGTGCGCGTAGGCATGATTGACGGCAAATACATCATCAACCCGACCATTGAGCAGGCTAAGGTAAGCCGCCTGAACCTTGCCGTTGCAGGCACCAAGGACGCAATCCTGATGGTTGAAGCAGGCGCTAAGGAAATCAGCGAAGATGAAATGCTGGACGCTATTTTCTTCGGCCATGAAGAAATTAAAAAACTGGTTGCATGGCAGGAACAGATTATGGCAGAAGTAGGCAAACCCAAAATGGAAGTGCCTGTTTACGAGCCTCCTGCTGAACTGGCAGCCGAAATTGAAGCTTACGGCGCTGAACAGCTGAAAGCAGCCCTGATGGACGCCAATAAGCTGGAACGCGAAGAAAACGTAGCCCGCATTAAAGCGGAAATCGCCGATGCGTTTATGGAAAAATATCCGGACAATGCTAAAGACGTTGCTTATATTACCCAGAAACTGGTTAAAAAGATTGTACGCCGCACCATTTCCGTGGATAAAATCCGCCCGGACGGACGTGCGCTTGACGAAGTACGCCCTGTAACCTGCGAGGTTGGCCTGCTTGCCCGCCCGCACGGCAGCGCGCTGTTTACCCGCGGCCAGACCCAGATTCTTAACGTGCTGGCACTTGCTCCGCTCAGCGAAGCACAAACCCTGGACGGACTTGGCGTTGAACTGCACAAACGCTATATCCACCATTACAACTTCCCGCCGTACAGCGTTGGCGAAACCAAACCGCTGCGCAGCCCGGGCCGCCGTGAAATCGGCCACGGCGCACTGGCAGAACGCGCACTTTTGCCGGTAATTCCGTCCGAGGACGAGTTCCCGTATGCAATCCGCCTGGTTTCCGAAACCTTGGAATCCAACGGTTCTTCTTCCATGGGCAGCGTGTGCGCAAGCACCCTTTCCCTTATGGACGCAGGCGTGCCTATTAAAGCACCAGTTGCAGGCGTAGCAATGGGCCTTGTAAAAGACGGCGATTACTTCACCATCCTTACCGATATCCAGGGCCTTGAAGATGCTCTCGGCGATATGGACTTTAAGGTTGCCGGCACTAAAAACGGCATTACCGCTATCCAGATGGATATCAAAATCGACGGCATCAACAAGGAAATCTTCCAGCAGGCACTGGCACAGGCTAAACGCGGCCGCGAACACATCATGGGCATTATGCTCGACTGCATCGCAGAACCGCGCAAAGAGCTTTCCAAATATGCTCCGAAGATTACCACCATTCATATTGACCCCGAAAAAATCAGCAAGGTTATCGGACCCGGCGGCAAAACCATCAAAAAGATTGTTGAAGAAACCGGCGCTAAAATTGATATCGAAGAAGACGGCCGCATTTATATCGCCGCTGTCAACAGCGAGCAGGCTGCCAAAGCTATCGACATCATCAACGGCATTACCGCCGAAGCAGAAGTCGGCAAGATTTACACCGGCAAAGTTACCCGCCTGATGAACTTCGGCGCATTTGTTGAAATCCTGCCCGGCAAAGAAGGCCTGGTACATATTTCCCAGCTTTCTACCGAGCATGTCAACAAGGTTGAGGACGTTGTTTCCGTCGGCGACGAAATCGTTGTCAAAGTTACCGACATCGACCAGAAAGGCCGCATTAACCTGTCCCGCAAAGCAGTGCTTAACGGCGGTTTAAGCAAATAATTAACTAAAAACTAAATCCCGCTGAATAAATTTCGGCGGGATTTTTTATAACGAGGTGTTTTATGAAAGTACGTGGTTTTGAAAAAATTGCAGCTTACGCTGATGTTGACTTTCCGATGCCGGAGCGCAAAACCAAAATGGCAGCGGGGTATGACATCTGCCTGCCGCAGGATGTAACGCTGAAGGCGCATACCCTGCAAATGGTGCCGACAGGCGTAAAGGCTTATATGCAGGACGGCGAGTTTTTGGGCGTGCATATCCGCAGCAGCATTGCGGTCAAAAAGGGGCTGGCGCTGGTGAACAACGTGGGAATTATCGACGCCGACTATTACAACAACGCCGATAACGAAGGGCATATTATGCTGGGACTGTATAACACAACCGGCAGCGACGTAACCATACCCAAAGGCGAGCGCGTGGCACAGGGCATTTTTTACAAATACCTTACGGCTGACGGCGACAGCGCCGATGCAACCCGCAGCGGCGGCTTCGGCAGCACAGGGGAGAAGTAAAAATTTGAATTAAGCAGTTCTTTGTGTTATATTATAAATACAAAGAACAACCGCCCACAAGGTGGGTTGGCCTTAGAAAATGAATGGATAACCACCCTTTTCCGGTCAAAGTTGGGGGTGGTTATCTGTTTATAAAGCTATTTTAAGTTAAAAGACTGTTATAAAACATAATGTTTCGCAGCAGTCTTTTTTATTTATTAAACAAAATTTTAATAATTGACAATAAATTTATTGGGTTATAAAATTTTATTAGTTAAATAAAAATATGGAGTGTGATATTAATGAAAACACATTATTTTCAACGCTATCATTCCAAAGAAAATGTCGTTACAGCAAATGCTATGTTGTTGCTGTCTCGTTTATATTTAAATTCTCCTAATTCGTTTTTTACTTTTTTAAATAACATTGTAGAAGATATTGATCTTGATGTTGAATTAAAGGTTATTTTGCAAGAAAAAAATGAAAATAGCGTACCTGATGCGGCAATTATGCAGGAAAGTTTTAAAATTGCTGTTGAAACTAAATTATATAATAATTTTAGTGAAGAACAATTATTGCATCATTTAGAAAGTTTAAAGTGGTATAATTACAAATTTTTATTGACGCTTGACCCAAGAGAAATGAAGGATGATTTTAAAAATAAAATAGATGAAAAGTGTAAAGAACAAAATGTAATACACATTCATTTGACATTTAAAAAATTAATTGAAGCAGTAAAGGATGTTGTTGATAAACGTGATATAGATATGCAGAATATCATTAATGATTATGAACAATATTGTTATGAGAGTGATTTAATTCCTAATGAATGGAAAATGAGATTAGTGCTTTCCGGCGGCACATTTGAAAAAAATATGGAATATGGTATCTATTATCATAATCAGGATAGAGGATACTCAGAGCATAAATATATTGGATTGTATAAAGGAAAAGCAGTCAAAGCAATTGGTAAAGTGAAAAATATTGTTGATGCTTGTGTAATTACTAAAAATAATATTACAAATTTTAAAGCTGTAAAGGGAGCAATTGATAAGGAAATTGAAGAAAAAATCATAAAAGCTATTAGTGAAGGACCTAATGAATTTGATAATGAAAACCTTAGGTTCTTTATTGTTGATAAATTTTATGAAACTGAATTTAAGAAAACAACTCCTTATGCGCCGATGGGCAGCAGAATGTTTGATTTACTTGAAGTAATTAACGATAGTTTGCCTGATGGAAGTAAACTGGATAAATTACCTGATGACACGAGTAAAATTGCTGCGCTTTTAAAAAATTGCAGTTGGAAATGAAAAACAGGGGGCAAATTTTGTTTGCCCTCTGTTTTTTAACTAAATTTAATCACTCCGCACCATCAACAACTACGCCACTGTTAAGTTCGCCGGTGTTTTGCGGCGGCAGGGGCGGGGTAATATGTTCGGTTAATTGTTTTTCAAGTGCATCGCACTGCTGCTGCACGCTTGCCAAGTCTTCGCGCAGGTCGTTGATTTGCTGCTGCTGTGCAACAATCAGGCTGAATAAAATAAGCATCAATATCAAAAATAGCCAGGTACGTTTATTTTGCATAACTGCCACCTCACTGTTATAAGTTAAAATTTTTTCTACAAATAGCATAACATTTTGTGCGCAGATATTCAAACGGAATATTAAAATTTTTTGAAGATAAATAGTGCCTGTTTATGATATAATAAGCAGGTAAAGAGCGGCGCCCCGTTTGGGACGCTTTTTAAATAGAAGTCTGAAGGAAAAGAGGGATTATATGTTACCGAGCTTTAAAGATATGAAAGTGCCGGAAAATATTATCGAGGCGCTGAAAAACATGGGTATTACCAAACCGATGCCGGTGCAGGCACAGGCTATACCGGCTCTTTACGCCGGGCGTGATGTAATTGCGCGCGCGCAGACCGGTACCGGTAAAACTTTAGCCTTTTTAGTGCCGCTGGCGCAGCAGATTGATGTCACGAAGGCGTATGCGCAGGCGTTGATTGTTACGCCGACGCGCGAACTGGCGCAGCAGATTGCAACGGAATTCAAACGCCTGACCGGCAAAGAGAGCGCCGTTAAAGTGCTTGCCGTTACGGGCGGGCGTGATTTTGACCTGCAAAAGCATAAACTGGAAAACGTCTGCCATGTCCTTATCGGTACGCCGGGGCGTTTGCTCGACCATATCCGCAAGGGAAATGTCAGCCTGGGCGGCGTAAATTATTTTGTACTGGACGAGGTTGACGAAATGCTGAAACAGGGTTTTGTTGACGATGCCGCAGAGTTGTTGGGTATGACATCGCCAGAACGGCAAGTAATGCTTTGCAGCGCAACACTGTCGGAAGAAGTGCGCAAACTGGGACGCAAAATTACCGTAAATCCTGTTCTGATAGACATTAACCCCAATGAAGCAACGGTTGACACAATTAAGCAGATTTGCATTAAAACTACTGATGAATACCGTGACCGCGCCGTTGCCGCATTGATTGACCGCTACAATCCGTATCTGATGATTGTTTTCTGTTTCAGCAAGGAGCGCGCCAATGCTTTGGGCGATGTGCTGGGCGGCATGGGCTATAATGTCGATGTTCTGACCGGCGAGCTTTCGCAGGCCAAACGCAAGACGGTTATGAAAAAGTTCCGCGAGGCGAAGCTGCAAATTTTGGTTGCCAGCGATATTGCCGCGCGCGGGCTTGATATTGAAGGTGTTACGCATGTGGTAAATTACGATATTCCGCACGATGTTGACTGGTATGTTCACCGCATTGGCCGCACCGGGCGTGCAGGCAACGACGGCATTGCCGTTACGCTTTACACGGCAGATGAAGTTAAATGGCTGCGTAATATCGAAACCAAGCTTAACATCCGTATGGAAAAACAGAACCTGGAAGGCAAGGTTATTGCCCGCCGCGAACCTGCCGCCGCGCCGAAGAAAAAGAAACCGGCAGGCCCGAAACGCGGCAGAAACGCCGTTGCCGACAAGCGCAAAGCGCCGAAAACCGGCAGCAACAGACGACAGACACGCAAATAGGTGAGGGTTTATGTTAACGAAGGAAAAACGCAATAAAATTATAGCGGGCGCGCTGGTGCTTTCGATGCTGGCTTCCGTTGCTGGCTGCGGCAATAACGAAACGGAGGAGCAGGAGGAAAACGGCCAAAGCAATTCTACGATGGTGTATCCGTGGTGGATGTTCTGGCACTGGCCGATGTTTGGCGGCACCACTACTAACATAAGGCAAACGCCTGCGCCCAATACAGCCGGTACGGCGGATACGCAGAGTAAGGTCGGCAGTGCGGATGCCAAAACTGCTGCGCCTGCCAGCAAGGTGCAAAGCCCGGCAACAGGCAAAACAGGCATCAGCAGCGGTGCGGCACGCAGCAGCGCTGTATCGTAAGGGGGCAGGGCTATGCTTAAAAAATCATCTTGGATTGACTCTTTGGACGAAAATATCATTCCTTATATTGATGCGCCCGATTACGAAACAAGGTATCCAACATTAAGCCCGCTGTATATCAGCGTAAGCGAAAAAGAAAAAATACAGTACCTGGCGCGCGAGGTTTACCGCGTAATGGCAAAACTGGCGGAGGACGTGCGCAGCAAAAGCAGCGTTATGCCGATTGATATTATTAACATGACGCCTAAGCTGACGCCGTTTATTGCCGATGACGACAGCGAATATGTAACCAATATTGCCCGCCTGGATTTTGTTAAGAATAAAAGCGGCACTTATAAGGTTGTGGAAATCAACGCCGATACGCCATGTGCGATGCCGGAGGCTTTTTACGGCAACGACGCGGCGCAGAAATATTTTGCGGCTGGCAGCAGCGTAAATGACCATGACGCAGCGCTGATTGAGCCGTTTGCAGAACTTTTGGAAACAAAACTGAAGGGCAGGATAAACCTTACCGGCGTTAATATTACGCTGGCTGCTAACGATGCCTATGCCGAGGACTGGGCCAACATGATGTACCTTAAAAATTGCCTGGCTGATTATGTTAAGGCGCATTTTGACAAGTACGAGTTTGTTAATGTGCGGGCGGCAAGGCTGATTGATTTGGTGGTTAAGGATGACGGCGTTTACCATGACGCAGGCGAGGGCGAATATAAAATTGACGTTTTGTACCGCCTGCATCCGCTGGAGCTTTTGATGGACGACGAAAGTGACGACGGTTATCCGGTTGGCTTAAAGCTGATGGACCTGGCGAATATGCACAAGGTTATTCTGGTAAACCCGATTAAGGCTATTTTGATGCAGAATAAAGCCATGATGGCGATAGCGCATTATTTGGCGGATAATACCGGTTATTTTGATGATGACGAAAAGCAGATTGTGCGCACTAATATTGCTGCTACTTCAATGGACGCCAAGGATTTTGCCGGGCGCAAATTTTTGAAAAAGCCTATTTTCGGGCGCGAGGGCTGCAATATCTCTATCATTGAGCCTGACGGTACATTCAGCTATGAAGCTGAAGAAGCGGACGACTGCGCCGATATTTACCAGGAGTTTATTGATTCTGATATAGTCAGTGTGGAAACGGACGCCGGTCGCTGGGAAGGGAAGTTTACATATTCCTGCTTTGTCATTAACGGCAGGCCGTCCAGATTGTTTGTGCGTTTCAGCCCCTATGATATTACCGGTATTGAAGCACTGTTTGTGCCGGTAGTGGTTAAATAAAAACAAGCCGGTTTTTACGCCGGCTTTTGTTATTATATAGGATAGTTAAAACCATAAATTGCTTTATGCTTTAAGTCGTTGTATAATTATAATATTACAGAGTTTTTTATTGAGGAGACGATAAGATGAGTGAAATTCGCGTGCGTTTTGCACCAAGCCCAACTGGTTATTTGCATATCGGCGGAGCAAGGACGGCCCTGTTCAACTGGCTGTTTGCCCGCAAAAACGGCGGCAAGCTGGTGCTGCGCATTGAAGATACCGATACTGAACGTTTGAAGGAAGACAGTGTAAGCCAGATTTTGACAAGCCTGAAATGGCTGGGCTTAAACTGGGATGAAGGCCCGGAAGTCGGCGGCGAAGTTGGCCCGTACTTTCAGAGCGAGCGCCTGCCGCTTTACAAAGAGGTTGCCCAGCGCCTTTTGGACGAGGGCAAGGCTTATTACTGCTTCTGCACCCCGGCAGACCTTGAAGCGCAGCGCGAAAAACAGCGTGCGCTGAAACAGCCGTTCCGTTATGCGCGTACCTGCCGCAATATTCCGGTAGAAGAAGCAAAACAGCGCGTTGCTAACGGCGAGCCGTATTCTGTGCGTCTTAAAATACCGACAGAAGGCACGCTGACCGTGCATGACCTGATTCACGGCGACGTAACCTTTGATTTGACCCAGTTTGATGATTTTGTAATTGTAAAGAGCAACGGCATGCCTACTTATAACTTTGCCGTCGTTGTCGATGACCACCTGATGCGTATCAGCCATGTTCTGCGCGCGGAAGAACATCTTTCCAACACGCCGAAACAGATTCTGATGTACGAAGCCTGCGGCTTTGAACCGCCTAAATTCGGCCACATGCCGATGATTCTTGCGCCTGACCGCAGCAAGCTGAGCAAACGCCACGGCGCAACCAGCGTCGAGGAGTTCCGCAGCCAGGGCTATCTTAACAAGGCCATTGTAAACTACCTTACGCTGCTGGGCTGGGGCCCGGGCGATGAACGCGAACTGTTCAGCCTTGAAGAAACCATAAAATTGTTTGAACTGGAGCAGATGAGCAAAAAAGCCGCTGTTTACGATGTTAAAAAGCTGACCTGGATGAACGGCCAGTATCTTTCTAGCCTGCCGCTGGAGGAGATTTTGCCGGAAGCAGAACCGTTCTTTGTTAAAGCGGGCCTTGTTACGCAGGAATGGATTGACAATAACAAAGAATATTTTGCAAAACTGGTTGACGTTGTGCGCGTGCGCGTAAAAACCTTGCAGGAAGTTGTTGATGCTTCCGAATACTTCTTTAAAGATGTAAAAAGCTACGACGAAAAAGGCGTGGCCAAGCATTTTAAACCGGAAGCGGCTGAACTTTTGCAGGCCTGCATCGACGGCATTAAAGCGCTGCCCGAATTTAACCTTGAAACAACCGAAGCGCTGTACAATAAAATTGCTGAAGAGCGCGGCCTGTCCCTGGGCAAGGCAATTCACCCGACGCGCCTTGCGCTTACTGGACGCACCGTAAGCCCAGGCCTCTTTGACGTAATGGTGCTGCTGGGACGCGAAAAAACCTTGCAGCGCATGGAAAAAGCAGTTGAATTTATTAAAAATATGTAATAACGGAGGTAAGGAAGGATGAAGATTACCGGACTGTTTTTAGCTTTGATGATGATGGCATCCGTAGCTTTTGCGGATTACCCTGCAACCGTTTACAGCCGCGTTTTAAGCGGCAGCGTAACAGGTACGGTGCCGGAAACTGACGGCCTGGACAATATTGATTTGCAAAAAAGCGCCAACCGCGTGTTGAATGACGCTGCAAACAGCCTGGCAAAGCAGCTCGGCAGCTGCAATCTTTCCTACACCGTAACGCTGAACCGCCCCAGTGTTGTAGGCATTTTGCTTAAAGCCGAAAATGCTTCGGGCGTGCTTTATAAAGGCATCAATATCGACCTTACTACCGGGCGCGAGCTGGCGCTGACCGATATTTTCCGCGATGCGGAGGGCAGGCAGGCAGTTACCGGTTCATATTACCATGCCCTTCTGGGCGAAAACGGCCTTATGCTGACTGGTGCGGCAGGTTCTGCTTATGACAGGGTAGTGCCTTATAAGGATTTGCTGCCGTTTATCCGCGCCGCCGCGGCAAGCAGAATTTTGCCGGTAACTAAAATGACCAATGCCGTTGAAGGCCGTGTTGTGCCGGTTAAGCCGGGTGCGCTTCTGGCAATTAAGCTTGATGCCAACCGCAGCACCGGTTACAGCTGGCAGGTGCATACTCCGGATGCTGCCGCCGTGTACGAAGTTGGACGCTCTTACCTGATGCCGATTAACATGGACAGCCAGGCAGGCGTAATGGGCAGCGAAATTATCTTTCTGGCAGTGCAGAAGCCCGGCAATTATAAAGTAACAATGGAATATAAGCGCGGCTGGGAAATGATGGGCGTGCAGAATTTCAGCTTTGATATTGCCGCGCAGTAACGGAGGGGCTATGGAGAAAAAGACCATTACCGTAACCATTTTTAACGAGCAGTACAGCCTGACGACTGACCTGCCCAAGGAGGAAACCGAAGCCATTGCCGCGATGGTGGATAAAAAAATGCAGCAGCTTGCCGAAAAAACCCATGTGGTAAAAACCGGGCGCGTTGCCGTATGGACGGCGCTTGATTTTGCCGGTGAGCTTTATAAGCTGCGCAAGGAATACGACAAGCTGTTGGCGGCGGCCAAGGAATAATGGTGAAAATCATGAAGGATAAAAGTAAAATAGAACTGCTGGCGCCTGCCGGAAGCTGGGAGGCTTTGGAGGCGGCGGTCAACGCCGGGGCTGATGCCGTTTATATGGGCGGCAAGGCCTTTGGCGCACGCCAGTATGCCAGCAATTTTGACAGAGACGAGCTGACCCGGGCTGTGTATTTTGCGCACATGCACCGGGTAAGGCTGTATATAACGGTAAATACTTTGGTGGATGATGCCGAAATGCCGGAGCTTGCTGATTACCTGATGTTTTTGAATAACGTCGGGGTCGATGGCATTATCGTGCAGGATTTGGGCGTTATCAACATGGCGCGCAAGCTGGTGCCGCAGCTGCCGCTGCACGCCAGTACGCAGATGACTGTAACAAGCCTTGCCGGTGTGCGCCTTTGCGAAGAAAGCGGCATGGAGCGTGCCGTTCTTGCACGCGAACTAAGCATTAAGGACATTAAAACCATTTGCAGCAGCACCGATACGGAAATCGAAGTATTTATCCACGGCGCGCTGTGCGTTTGTTACAGCGGCCAGTGCCTGATGAGCAGCCTGATTGGCGGACGCAGCGGCAATCGCGGGCGTTGTGCGCAGCCCTGCCGTTTGCCCTATAAACTGACCGATAAAAACGGCAACGACATGCTGGCAGGCACGGACGCAGGGCAATATTTGTTAAGCCCAAAGGATTTGAACACGCTGGAAATTTTGCCGCAGCTTATTGAAGCAGGCGTTGCCAGCTATAAAATAGAAGGGCGCATGAAGCGTCCGGAATATGTGGCAGTGGTGGTAGATGCGTACCGCCGCGCTATTGACAGTTATCTTGCCGGTAACTACAACGTGCCGCAAAAAGATTTTGAAAACATAGAGCAGATTTTTAACCGCGACTTTACTACCGCTTATATGGTCAGCCGTCCGGGACGCACAATGATGAGCGACCGCCGCCCGAACAACCGCGGCGTAATGGTAGGCCGCGTAGTAAAACTTTACAAAGGCGAAAACAAAGCCGCTATTAAATTAGAGAAAAAACTCAGCCTGGGCGACGGGCTGGAGTTTTGGGTAAAAGTCGGCGGGCGCGTTGGCACAACAGTTAACAAAATGACGCAGGACGGGCAGGAAGTAATAAACGCCATGCCGGGAACGCAGGTTGTAATAGATATTCCTAACGGCGTGCGTATGAACGACCGCGTGTTCCGCACGTTTGATGCCGAACTGATGGAATATGCCGGTAAATTTTACGGCGATAAGGCTAAACGCCGCATTCCGGTAGACGCTGTGGTAACGGCAAAATTGGGCCAGCCCTTAACCGTGCTGCTTACCGATGATGAAGGCAATACCGGTTACGGCGAAACCAATTTTATTACGGAAACCGCACGCAAGCACGCGCTTGACGAAGCCGCTGTACGCAAGCAGGTAGACCGCCTCGGCACAACGGAATACGCTTTAAATAATTTAACAGTTGACCTTGACGGCGGCGTTATGGTGCCGATGAGCGAAATCAACGAGGCGCGCCGCATGGCGGCAGAAGCGCTGGACGCAGCCCGCTTGGAAGCCTTTGCGCCTAAACGCACCGAAAAACACAAGGTCGATATAGAACTGGTGCGTGCAAAAAAGAAAGTGCCTAAAAAACACGCTATTCTCACCGTGCGTGCCGATACTGCAAGCAAGGCGCAGGCAGCGCTGGCGGCTGGCGCCGATTATATAATTTTCGGCGGCGATTTGTTCAGCACAAAAATTATCACCGATGCCGATTATGCCAGAGTGGCAGAACTTGCCGCGCAGTACGGCAAAAAATGGGCGGCAGGCACGCCGCGCATTATCAGCCAGGGGCAGGAGGCTTTTTACGCCAAACAGTTTGCCAAATGGCAGGGCCTGAACCCTGATGCCGTGTATATTTCCAACAACAGCCTGTGGCAGCTGGCAAAAGAAAACTGCAATCTGCCGCTGTGGGCGGATATGGCGCTTAACATTTACAACAGCCAGTGCCTTGATTTCTGGCATAGCCATGGCGCAAAAGGCGCAGTTTTAAGTGCGGAGCTTACGCTGAAGCAGGTTGAGCATTTGTGCGCTGTAAGCCCGATGCCGCTTGAATGTATGGTGCAGGGGCGCATTGAAATGATGGTTTCGGAATACTGCGCCGGAGGCAGCTTTTTAGGCGGCCTGCACAAAGGAAAGTGCAGCTTTAACTGCCGCGAACCGCTGTTTTTGAATGACCGCAAGGATGCCAGCTTCCCGCTGGTGGGCGACCAGAATTGCCGTATGCACGTTTTAAACGCGCACGACCTTTCCATGCTGGCCAATCTTAAAGCGGTGCAGGATGCCGGTGTAGAACGCCTTTTGATTGACGCGCGCTATTACAGCGACGAAGAAACGGCCAAAACCGTGGCGCTCTATAAAGGCGTTATGAGCGGTGGGCTGACCCAGGAGGAAAACCTGCCGCACACCACGCGCGGGCACTACTTCCGCGGTGTTTTATAAGGAGAATTATGGCTAAGTTTGCAATTCAGACATTAGAATTTGATAAAGTAAGGGAAATGCTGGCCGGTAAAACCGCAACCTCGCTGGGA
Source organism: Phascolarctobacterium sp. (assembly GCA_003150755.1). Lineage (GTDB taxonomy): Bacteria > Bacillota > Negativicutes > Acidaminococcales > Acidaminococcaceae > Fusicatenibacter_A. The sequence goes on from QAMT01000004.1 coordinate 350,384, forward strand.
CGCGAACGTGTAATGAATATGCGCATTGAAAGCAGTTTTGCCGCAGTAAAAAAATTGCAGGAAGAAACTGCTGAAGCGCTCCGCCTTCTGGATGACGGCAAACGCTTTCCATTCGGCGGCGCTTACAACATTCTGCCGCAGGTTAAGCGCGCCCGCATCGGCAGCGTGCTGGAGCCTGAAGAGCTGATGCAGGTTGGCACAACCTGTGAAGCGCTGCGCTCCGTTAAGCAGTTTTTATCAGCGGAAGCGGAAATTGCGCCGCAGCTGGGAGAATATGCCAACGAGCTGGAAGCGTTCCCCAAAATTGAACGTTTGATTAGCAGCGCTATCAGCGAGAAGGGCGAAATTCTGGACAGCGCCAGCACGAAACTGGCTGGCCTGCGCACGGGCGTGCAGGTTGCCAAAAACCGCGTGCGCGAAAAGCTGGACAGTATCCTGCATGACCCCAATAACCAAAAATATTTTCAGGATGCACTGGTTACGATGCGCGGCGACCGTTATGTAATACCCATCAAGCAGGAATACCGCTATAACTTTCCCGGCGTAGTGCATGACCAGTCTGGCACCGGCGCAACGCTTTTTATTGAGCCGATGGCCGTTGTAAATTTAAACAACGACATTAAGCGTTACCTGGCGCAGGAGCAGGAAGAAATCGAGCGTATCCTGCGCAGTCTTTCCGGTACGGTCGGCGCGGAAGCAGATAAAATCATCCGCGCTATGGAGCAGTTTACGGAGCTTGATTTTATTGCCGCACGCGCTTATCTTGCCCAGCAGCAGAAGGCAGTGCGCCCGATTGTAAATATGAGCGGCGGCATTGAAATTGCCAGGGGCCGCCACCCGCTTTTAGACCCGGCAAAAGTTGTGCCGCTGGATATTGAAATCGGCGGCAGGTTCAACACGCTTTTGATAACCGGCCCTAACACCGGCGGCAAAACCGTCGCTATCAAAACGGTCGGGCTGTTTATGCTGATGGTGCAGGCAGGCTTGTTTGTGCCTGCGGCCAGCGCCAAAATGCCGGTTATCGGCGCGGTTTATGCCGATATCGGCGACGAGCAGAGCATTGAACAGAGCTTGAGTACATTTTCGGGCCATATGACGAATATGGTAGAGATTTTAAAGCAGGTTAAACCGGGCGAACTGGTGCTGATTGACGAACTTTGCGCCGGCACCGACCCGAACGAAGGCGCGGCGCTTGCTATGTCGATACTGGAAAACCTGCATCAGCGCGGCGTGCTGACGATTGTTACCACGCATTACAGCGAACTGAAAACCTTTGCTTACGGCCGCCAGGGCATGGAAAACGCCAGCGTTGAATTTGACCCTGTAAGCCTGCGCCCGACTTATCGCCTTCTGATGGGCGTGCCGGGCAGCAGTAATGCGTTTAATATCAGCCGCAGGCTTGGTTTAAGCGAAGAAATTATAGAAAACGCGGGCAGCTTTTTGACGCAGGAGCACGTACACATGGAAGACGTGCTTAAAGAACTGGAAGGCGAGCGGCGCGAATACGAAACGCAGAACCGCGAAATCAGCAGCCTGAAAGCGGAAAGCGAGCGTATAAAAGCCGAACTTCAGCACCAGAAACAGGAGCTGGAGCACCGCAAAAACGAAATTTTGCGCAAAGCACGCGAACAGGCGGACGAGCTGTACCGCAACAGCCGCCGCGAAACGGAAGCCGTTTTAAAAGAGCTGCGTAAAATGAAAACTGATTTTGACGCCAAGCAGTTACAGGCAGCGGCTGAGGAAGCGCGCAAAAAGCTGCAAAAAAGCTTTGTCAGCGAAACGCCCGTGCCGGAGGGCGAGCCTTTAACGCCTAAAACGGCAAAAGTAGGGCAGACGGTATTTTTAAAAACGCTGGGCAAGGATGGCACGATTACCGCCGTCAACGGCAGCGAAGTTACCGTGCAGATTGGCATTTTAAAAACTACCGTTAAGGCTAAAGACTGCATCGCTATGCGCGGCAAAGCCAAAAGCAATGCCGCTGCGGAAAACTTCGGCAAAAAGCGCAAGGGCTTTTCGCACCAGTTTTTTGTTAGCAAAAGCATCGGCGCGCGTACTGAGGTTGACGTGCGCGGCATGACGATGGATGAAGCGATACCCGCCGTCGATAAGGCTATGGACGACGCGCTTTTAGCCGGGCTTACCAGCCTGCGCATTATTCACGGCAAAGGCACGGGCGCGCTAAAAGCAGGGCTGACGGCATATCTTTCGGCGCACGCCGCAGTAAAATCGCTTGCCGAAGCGCCTTTAAATGAAGGCGGCAGCGGCGCAACTATTATCAATTTTTAAGTATACAAATTAAAACATATAAACAGTGTATACAGAAAATAATTATTGTGCTACAATAATTATGGCAGATAATAATTTGGGGGGAACCTGATGGCTATTCTGGTAAAAAAATTCGGCGGCAGTTCTGTTGCCACGCCGGAGAAAATTCATGGCATTGTAGACAGGGTGCTGAGAGAAAAACAGCCGGATGATAAAGTTGTTATCGTCGTATCGGCAATGGGCGACAGCACCGACGACCTTTTGACGTTGGCCGGGCGCGTTAACCCGGATATGCCCAAACGCGAACTTGATATGCTGCTTGCAACCGGCGAGCAGGTAACAATCGCCTTAATGGCAGGCGCATTCTGGGCTAAAGGCCAGCCTGCGGTATCGTTTACCGGCGCACAGGCGGGCATTAAAACAAACGATAAATTTTCTAAAGCCAGCATTTTAAATGTAGAAGCCTCGCGCGTGCAGAAAGCCCTGGACGAAGGCAAGGTTGTAATTGTAGCGGGCTTTCAGGGCATTACTGACGGCGGCGACATTACAACGCTGGGGCGCGGCGGCAGCGATACAACCGCGGTTGCTGTTGCAGCAGGCCTTAACGCAGGCATCTGCGATATTTACACTGACGTTGACGGCGTTTATACGGCTGACCCGCGCATTGTGCCGTCGGCGCGCAAGCTGGACGAAATTACCTTTGCGGAAATGCTGGAGCTGGCACGACTTGGCGCAGGCGTAATGCAGCCGCGTGCCGTTGAATATGGCGAGCACAACGGCGTTGCCATTCATGTGCGTTCAACATTTCACGAAGTTCCGGGAACTATTATCAGGGGGGAATATACAGTGCAGGAGAAAAAATTTGTTATCCGCGGCGTAGCGCATGACACCAATGTTGCTAAGTTGGCAGCGCGCGGCGTGCCGGATGAACCGGGTGTAGCCTATAAAATTTTTGCGGCGCTGGCCGATGCCAACGTAGACGTTGACATGATTGTACAAAGCGCCAGCGTACAGCAGGACAAAAACGACATACTCTTTACCGTTGCCAAAACCGATATGGCCGAGGCGCTGGGCGTTATGGAAAAACTTAAAACCGAAATGCCCTTCGACAAAGTAGACCTTGAAGTAAATGTAGCCAAAGTATCCATCGTCGGTGCAGGTATGCTGGGCAGTCCCGGCATTGCAGCGGGTATGTTCGGCGCACTGGCAGGCGCAGGCATCAATATTGGCGTAATCAGCACGTCCGAAATCAGTATCTCCTGCCTTGTACCGGCAGAAGACGTAAACAAAGCCGTTAACGCTATTCACAGCCATTTCTTTCCGCAGGACGCGGAAAACTGACTGACCTATATAAAAAACTGGGGGTAATAACCATGCTGACAAGTATTGCAGCTAACCACGCCAAAGGCAAATCCGCAGAAGACTCCATTTTTGCGGCTAACGCAGCCTGCGTGGCCAAAGCTAAAGAAATCGGCGCAGAAAACGTAACCAATGCTACTATTGGCGCAATTCTTGACGAGGACGAAAAACTCGTCTGCCTGCCGACCGTAGATAAGGTTTTCCGCAGCCTTTCTACTGACGAACTTATTGCTTATGCACCTATTTCCGGCCTGCCGGATTATCTGGAAGAAGTTATCAACGCAGCCTTCGGCGACAGCAAACCGGAAGGCTATATGGCAGCAGTTGCTACCAGCGGCGGCACCGGCGTAATCCACCATGCCGTATGGAACTATATGGACGAAGGCGAAACCGCACTTACCAGCGACTGGTACTGGGACCCGTACAGCGTTTTGTGCAATGATATGGGCCGCAAGCTTGATACCTATACCATGCTGGACGAAAACAACAAATACAACCTGCCTGCTTTAAAAGCCAAAGTAAACGAAATTTTAGGCAAACAAAAATCCCTGCTGCTTATCATCAACACTCCGGCGCATAACCCTACCGGTTACAGCCTTACGGAAGACGATTTGCAGGGCGTTATTGATATTTTGAAAGAAGCAACCGCAGGCAACGGCAAAACCGCAACCCTGCTTCTGGATATTGCTTATATTGATTACGCAGGCGAGCGTCAGGAAGTACGCAAATTCTTCAAAAAACTTTCTAACCTGCCGGATAATATTTTAACCATCATTGCTTACAGCATGTCCAAAGGCTTTACCATGTACGGCCAGCGCACCGGCGCAATGATTGGCCTGTCCTCTTCCAAAGCAGTTATCGACGAATTTAAAGGCATCAACCAGTATTCCAGCCGTGCAACCTGGTCCAACATCAACCGCCCGGCTATGAAAACACTGGCTCTGGTTTATAAAAATCCTGAGCTTCTGGCAGCAGTGCAGAAGGAGCGCAATGATTATTATGAAATGATTAAAGCGCGCGCTGACCTCTTTATGAAAGAAGCCAACGAATGCGGGCTGAAATGCTTGCCTTACATTGCAGGTTTCTTCCTTTCCGTTCCGGACAGCGACCCGGAAGCAGTATGCAACAAGCTGCATGACGACAATATTTTTGCAGTACCGCTCAAAGCCGGCATCCGCATTGCCCTTTGCGCAGTACCGCTCAAAAAAATCAGCGGCATGGCAGCAAAAATCAAGGCAGCCCAGGAAGCAGTACACAAATAATTATTTAAAGTAAAGTTGAGTGTAACGAGGGGAATCTTAATATAAGAAAAGGAGAGATGGATTGTGAAAAAGACAGACATGAAGTACAAGGCTTATATTCAGATTCTGGAGGAGGAGCTCAAACCGGCAATGGGCTGTACCGAGCCGATTTCTTTGGCCTACGCGGCGGCAGTTGCAGCAAAATACATGGACGGGCTGCCGGACAAAGTATTGGTTGAAGCAAGCGGCAGTATTATAAAAAACGTAAAATCGGTAATCGTCCCTAACACCAACCATATGAAGGGCATTCCTGTGGCAGCGGCAGCAGGCATTGTTGCCGGTAATCCGGATAAAGAACTGGAAGTTCTGGCAGACGTAACTCCGGAGCAGATTGCCCAGATGCAGGACTTTTTGCAGCATACCGAAATTACCACCAAACATATCGAACTTGGCTGCACTTTTGATATTATCATTACTTTGTACCAGGGTGAGCATTATGTAAAAGTACGTATTGCCAACGACCATACCAACGTAGTGCTGATTGAAAAAGACGGCGAAAAAATCAAATACATCCCCGTTAACGGCGAAACCAACGAAGGCCTTACCGACAGAACTTTGCTGAATATGGCCGACATTTATGATTTTGCCGAAACCGTTGATGTAGAAGATATTAAAGCACTGCTTGACCAGCAGATTAAATGCAACATGGCTATTGCCGAAGAAGGCCTGCGCGGCAACTACGGCGCTAACATCGGCAGCAATTTGCTTGCAATGGCAGGCGAAAACCCGGATGTCCGTACCCGTGCGCGTGCAATGGCAGCAGCAGGCAGCGATGCCCGCATGAACGGCTGCGAAATGCCGGTTGTAATCTGCTCCGGCAGCGGCAACCAGGGGATGACCACTTCTATTCCGGTAATTGTTTATGCCCGCGAGCTTAAAGTAAGCGACGAAAAACTGTACCGCGCACTGGCATTGGCTGACCTTGTAACAATTCACGAAAAAACTCCTATCGGCGTACTTTCCGCTTTCTGCGGCGCAGTAAGCGCAGGTGCAGGCGCAGGTGCAGGCATTGCCTATCTGCATGGCGCAACGCTGGATGAAATCTGCCACACCGTTACCAACGCTGTCGGCGTAACCTCCGGCATGATTTGCGACGGCGCAAAAGCCTCCTGCGCAGGCAAAATTGCCAACTCTATCGAAGCAGCACTTATCGGCTACCAGATGTGCAAAACCAATAATAACTATCAGAGCGGCGACGGTATCGTAGGCGAGGACATCGAAGAAACCCTTGCCAACGTCGGCACCCTTGCTAAAAAAGGCATGGAAAAAACCAACGAAGTTATTATTGATATTATGATTAAATAATAAAGTTGGCAACTCGTTAAACTTAACAGTTTAATAGTTTTAAAGGCATCATACCGTAAAAAGTATGGTGCCTTTTTGTTTATAAAAATAAATAGATTATAAAAATATCAAGAATGTTATGTAATTTAAAATTAGAAACGGTAAAGAATGACGGTAATGTGATATTTTGGTTGTCATGTTTAACATAGGATAAGAAAAATTTTTACTATATAAGTTATATGGATTATTTTTAATGAATTTTTTTTATATTTAAAAGAAAAATGGTATAATTAAACTATAATTGTGATTTATTATTTTAATGGAGTGATATAAATGTTTGAAGAAAAAGTGATTTCAATAGTAATACCAGTTTTTAAAAGAATTATTAATAATTTAATGGAAAGTAACAAATGGAATGAAATCTTCCAAAATAGTACTAAAGTAATTTTATTACGTGAATATGAGAATGGTTCGGAGTTAGCTGATAAACTTAATATTTTGTTTTCAGAGGATAATATGAAAAAAGTAGCAGTTGCTACTAAAGACATGAATGGATTTACTATCATAGAATTTATAAAAGAAAGCTTGAATAGATTTTTTAACGATTATGATGCTGATGAAGATGATATAAGAAAGGCAATAGAATTATTTGTTGACGAATTTAAAGCAACTTTGAAGTTGGAATATCCGGATATATATGAACAAATTTTATTAAATGATTTAGGTAATAATATTGAAAAAATAAAAGATAATAGTGATAGTATTGTTTGTGCTATACAAGAAATGAATAATATTGAAAAATTAGTTTTAAAAATTCCTTTTATTCAAGAAAATTGGTTACGAAATAATAGTAAATATAATATTGATTTGGATTTTTTTGATTATGGGGAGAATGATATTGATAAAAAGATTATTGATGCTATTAATAAAAGATATTCAGTGTATTTAAAATTCAAAACAAAAGAAGAAGGGTTGTATTATATACTTAGATTATTGAAGGATCAATTTGAAAATATTGATGATATCTATGTAGTAGAAAATAATGAAAATTGGAATAAAATTATAAATAAATGTAAAAATAAAATTTTAATTCCGTATTTTTATAATAATAATATAGTACCAATTTTTGGAAATAAAACGATTTATATTTTGAGTGATGATGATAATATAGTAAATAAAACTGTAATAGAAATTCCTAACAGAATTAGAAATAATTTGTATGAAAAATTGAATAAATATGTTAAGAATTCTGATGAAACTAATAGAATTATAAATAAAACTAATGGTGTATTTCCTGCATTGAAAAGAGAATTATTCACTGGAACTTTTAATAAACCGGAATGGATTACTTCCAATAATGCAATTTTATTACCTGCGTTAATCTTGTCCTCTTGGAGTGAAAATAAAAATGATAAAAAATTTTTAGAAGAGTTATCAGGAAAAACTTATAATAAATATATTAGAGAATTACAATATTGTATAAATTCGAAAGATCCTTTTATTATAAGTTATATAAGATTTACATCTAATGAATATAGAATTACAGAATTATTTACAGCTTGGTATCATTTGATTCCTTATATTACTGAAGATTATTTAATTATTTTGAGAAGAATAATTAAGGAAATTTTTAATGATAAAAATAATAAATTAATCGGAGAAATTAGACAGGTTGATAGTGGATTATATTCTGTGTCGTTAAAGAAGGGCATAGTGAAGTCTTTGACTTTAATGAATATATATGGCAAAGATTTTCGTATAAACGGACATTCTTTATCTAGTTATGCTGACGCTTATGTTAGTGAAATTTTAAATTATTTAAATAATGAAGAAAAAATTGTAGATTATGCTGAGTTTTTTCCTTATTTGTTTGAAGCGGCTCCTGACATTTTTATTACTTGGATTGAAAAAGAAATAGAAAAACAAAATTCTGCAATTTGGCAATTATTTATCAATAAAGAAAATTCGCTGTATGGTAACGATGGATATGTTTATTTGATTAATGCACTTGAAAAGGCTTTATTTTTAAATAATTTTGTTGTAAGAAGTATTAATATATTAGAAGTGTTAGCTGCCTATCCTTTGAAATCCAAGATAATAAATTCGCCTAGTCATACATTAAAAAATGTTTTTTGTGCATGGAATAATGAAATTGCAATATCGATTGAAGATAAAATAAAATTATTAGAATTATATACCAAAAAAGACTATTGCAATTGGAATGTTTTAAGAGATATTTTGCCTTCTTTTATTGGTGGAGTATATGATATGTTAAGTAAACCGTTGTTTTTAACGTATGAAATAGCTAATCAAATTTGTGATAAAGATAATATAAATTATATATATAAGAAGTATTTTGCATTGGCTTTTGAATTTGCAGGAACAGATTTAAAAAAATGGGGAAGTTTTTTTGAAAATGGTACTTTTTTGATATATGGGTATAAAAATATTGTTATTGGAAAAATAAAAGATATTTTAAAAAATAATAATATTGATGATGAAGAAAAATATGAATTTGGTAAGATTATAAGAGAATTTATATATAGATATAGGTATATACCTAATAAATTTATAAATTCTGAAGACGTTAATGATATTGAAAAACTAATTTTTGATAATATAAAATATAATAATTATTTATACAATTATTTGTATGCTTTTGAAAATGGTGCTTATCATACATTATATCCAGTTCCGCATAAAGTGAAAAATGATTTTAATCTTAATCAAAAGAAAAGAGAAGATGATCAATTAGAAATTATAAAAGTAATTTATAATAAAGGCTCTAATGATTTGTTTAAATTTTTAAGCATGATTACGATAGATGATTTTAATATTGGTATTATTATATTTAGAAGTAATTCATTTATTAATTTTAAATTATTGGATTTTTTATATGACAATGGTAAATATGAAATTTTTAAAGGCTATATAAATGCAATTAAAGAAGCGAGAGGAAGTAACTATATTTTTGAAAAGCTATTTATTGATATCCAGAATAAGAGTATCGAATTTAGGATGTTGGTATTATTTTCTTTCAATATAGATGAAGTTGTATTAAAGTTTGTACAAACATTGCCAGAAAGTGAACAATATTATTATTGGGAAAAAACGCCTGTATATCCTGATGCTAACAATAGTGTTATATCTGTAGAATGTGTAAAAAAACTTCTAGAACATAATAATCTTGGTAATTTATATTATTGGATTATAGATAGTGAGTTTGAAGTAGATATTTATATTGAATATTTAATTAAATTATTACAAAATCAAAAATTCATTTCTTCTGATGAAAATATCGATTATAAAATTTTGAAAGTTTTTGAAAAAATATATAAATATGATATTGTGGATGATGAATTGTTATTTAAGATTATTCAGTTAGAAGAAGTTTTTATAGAAATATTCTGTTATAGTTACAATAATATTAAACCCCAATATCTTTATAATGAATTAACGTATAATCCTAAAATGAGTGCATCGCTTTTAAAAAATATATATAAATCGGATAATGATATTGATGAGGATATTACTGAAGAAAAAGAAAATTTAGCAAAGATTTCATGGAAGGTACTGCATAATGTGAAATTTTGTCCTTGTCTTAATAATGATGACACAGTTGAATTACCAAAGCTAGAAAAATGGTGTAATGAATTTTTAGATATTATTAAGAATAATGGACAAGAAGAAATAGGTTTGCAATATTTAGGACAATTTTTGGCACATGCACCTGCTAATTCAAATTATTGGCCAAATAGAGAAATTTGTTACATATTGGACTATTATAAAAATGAAGAAATAGATAAGGGATTTATTTTAGAAATTCATAATTCGCGTAGTGTACATATTGTTGATTCAGGAAAAAGTGAACTTAATTTAGCTAATAAATATAAAATTTACGCAGAAAAATGCAAATTGGAATATCCACATACTGCTAATTTATTAAATAAAATTTCGGATTATTATAATTAAGAAGCTAAATTTAATAGAGAGCGTGCCGAACATGAATAAAAAAAGAAATTATAGAAATGATTATGTTGGAAAAAGTTTGGTGGGAGAAAAATATACCTTTAAGGTTGGCGAATTTATAGCCAAAGGTGGGAATGGTCTTGTCTATAGAGTAAGTAGTGAAGATTTAGATGGAGATTATGTAATAAAAATTTTAAATAAATATTGCGTAAATAAAGTTGAGAAGCGGGAAAGATTTTTAAGAGAAGTTAAAACAGTAATTGGATTAAATGAATATTTTAAAAACAAATATGTTTTAAATATAGTTGATTATAAATTAATCAAAAACTTAAATTGGTATGTAATGCCTCAAGCTGTTTGCTTATGGGATTACATTATTAGTAATAGAATCGGATTTAGAGAAAAATATAATTATATTTTACAAATAGCTGAGTGTATAAAAGCTGTTCATGAAAAACGTTATATTCACAGAGACATAAAACCTCAAAATATTTTTATTAAAAATAACAATGTATATTTAAGTGATTTTGGTTTAGTTTGGAATGAAGATTTTGATTCCTTAACGAGAACAGATGAGGGAGTTGGTCCACAAAATATTAAGCCGCCTGAATGTGTAAAAGGTTTCGCACATAAGAAAACAAATATTTTTTTAGGATACATTGATGTGTATGAATTTGCTAAGACGGTATGGATGATTTTAACGGAAAAAAGATTTTGTTTTAGTGGTGAATATAATAGAGAAAGAAAAGATATTTTTTTGACGGAGAGTGCAATAGTTAATAATGATTATACCGAGTTAGAAACATTAGAACCATTACATGAGTTTTTAGAATTGTCTACTAAAGATAATATCTTTAATAGACAAGACATTAATCAATGTTATTTTCTCTTGAATGAGCTGATTGAAGCGAATAAAAGTGCTGAAAAAATAAAGAAGTATAATTTAATTGGATTAGGTAAAGACATTAAAATAAATAGTAAACCAGATGGTTATAAGTATTTTAATTTATTTGAGATTGTTAAGAATATTAAAGCTATATCAAATATATTTTTTGTTGAACTTCCTCAATATAACATAAAAATATCAATTACTAATTGCAGTGTAAAAAATGAAGAATTGCGTATTATAGGTATAATTGATGATCTGAACAATGAATATTTAATTGGTGTGAATAAATTGGAAATTAACTATGATTGTAAAGAAGATAAAGTAATAGATAATATAGTATTAGATATAAATAATATCGAATTAGAAATATGTAATGGTTATGAAACCATAGAAAATTTACAAATATTTCCAGGTATTTTATTTAAGAATCGGAAAATATTTCTAAATATAGATACTATAATTAAGTTTTCTAAGAAATAATAGGTTAACCTCATGAAACTCATCATTACCGGCGGGGCCGGGTTTATTGGCAGTAATTTTATATATTATGAATTGGCGCAGCATCCAGAGGATGAATTTATTTGCCTGGATAAGCTGACTTATGCAGGCAATTTAAGCAGCTTGAAGGGGGCGATGGAGCAGCAGAATTTTAAGTTTGTGCGCGGCGATATTGCTGACCGTGATTTTGTTTACAGCTTGTTTGAAGCAGAAAAGCCTGATGTTGTGGTAAACTTTGCGGCGGAAAGCCACGTTGACCGCAGTATTTTAGAGCCGGAGCTGTTTTTAAAAACTAATGTTATCGGTACGGGCGTGTTAATGGATGCTTGCCGCAAGTATGGCATTAAGCGTTATCATCAGGTAAGTACGGATGAAGTGTATGGCGATTTGCCGCTGGACAGGCCAGATTTGTTTTTTACGGAAACAACGCCGCTGCATACTTCAAGCCCGTATTCTGCCAGCAAGGCGAGTGCGGATTTGCTAGTTTTGGCATATCACAGAACCTATGGTTTGCCGGTGACGATTTCTCGTTGCAGCAACAATTACGGGCCGTATCATTTCCCGGAAAAGTTGATACCTCTGATGATTATTAACGCCCTGCACGATAAGCCGCTGCCGGTTTATGGCGACGGTGCTAACGTGCGCGATTGGCTATATGTAGAGGACCATTGCAGCGCGATAGATTTAATAATCCGCCGCGGGCGTGAAGGCGAAGTTTATAACGTTGGCGGGCACAACGAAAAAAGCAATTTAGACGTTGTGAAAATTATTTTAAAAGCTTTGGGCAAAAGTGAAGATTTGATAACTTTTGTGAAAGACCGTCCTGGTCACGACAGGCGTTATGCGATTGACCCAACTAAAATACACAACGAACTGGGCTGGCTGCCGCAGACGAAGTTTGAAAACGGCATAGCTAAAACGATAGAGTGGTATTTAGCTAACAAAGACTGGTGGCAGGAGATTATCAGCGGCGAGTACCAAAAATATTACGAAAAAATGTACGGCAACAGATAATACAAAAGCACTTGCAGCAGGCGTAAGGCCCGGGGCAAGTGCTTTTTGCATAGTTGGTTAATCCCAGCGGTTTAAGATGTCTTTAATGATTTCTTTTTCGCTTTTGCGGCGTTTCTTTTCAAAGTTGCGGTAGTTGTTGTCGCGGTGGTCGGTAGAGTAGTCCGCGTAGTCAAAATCGTCGTAGTCGCGCTCGTAGCTGCGGTTGTAATCGCCGTGACCGTCGTCAAACAGCAGCGGCGTAATATCTGGTGCAGCTTGTGTATAGTTATAGCTTAACATGGCAGCCTCCTTAAAACTTCTGATACTGATAGTATAACTTTATTTTTGGATTTTGTAAAATTCGGCCGGTTTTGTGTTATAATAAGGTTGAAGGTTCTTGTAATTATTATTATTTAGGTTTAATTACAGAAAGGAGCAGTTATGGCAAAGTATCAATGCACAGTTTGCGGCTACATTTTTGACGAAGCAAAAGAGGGCAGGGCTTTTGCAGAATTGGAGGCTTGCCCGGTTTGCGGCCAGCCGCCGGAAAAATTTGTAAAGCTGGAGGATGAAGCGCCCGCACCGCAGGCAGAAGCTGCCGCAGAAAAAGAAATGGCAGCGGAAACAGGCCTTGCTTACGACAGCGCTTATTACCGCGTTGACCCGGGCTGCCGTTATATGGAAGAAATTCACCAGATGGCAGTTACAGGCAAATCCATCATTGGCGCTATGGGCACGCAGATGCCTATGCCCGGCTGGGATGACGTTTTGATTTTGGGCAACCAGCTTAATCCGCCGCCGCTTAATGACGACGACCATGTAAACACAATGACCATTATCGGCAAAAACGCCAAGCGCCCGCTGATAATTGCAAGCCCTGTATTTATTACGCACATGTCGTTTGGGGCGCTCTCCAAAGAAACCAAAATTGCTTTGGCACGCGGCAGCGCGATGGCCAAAACTGCCATGTGCAGCGGCGAAGGCGGCATTTTGCCGGAAGAACGCGCCGAAGCCTACAAATATATTTTTGAGTACATTCCTAATTTATACAGCGTTACGGCGGAGAACCTTAAAAACGCCGATGCGATTGAAATCAAAATCGGGCAGGGCACCAAACCCGGTATGGGAGGGCATCTGCCGGGCGAAAAGGTTACGCCGGAGATTGCCGCTATACGCAACAAGCCGCTGGGGCAGGATATTATCAGCCCGTCTAAGTTCCCCAATGTGAATACCAAAGATGATTTAAAGGCGCTTGTTGACAAGCTGCGCGAAGAATCGGACGGACGCCCGATAGGCATTAAAATTGCCGCAGGCAAGATTGAAAAGGATTTGGAATACTGCGTATTTGCAGAGCCTGATTTTATCACGATTGACGGGCGCGGCGGCGCAACCGGAGCAAGCCCGCAGCTTGTAAGGGATGCTACCAGTGTGCCGACGCTGTATGCCCTGTACCGTGCGCGTAAATATCTGGACAGCGTTAAATCTGACGCGGCGCTTGTTATTACCGGCGGTTTGCGTGTATCAAGCGATTTTGCCAAAGCTATCGCCATGGGGGCGGATGCCGTTGCTATCGGCAGTGCGGCGCTGATTGCAGCAGCCTGCCAGCAGTACCGTATCTGCGGCACGGGCAAATGCCCGGTTGGCATTGCCACGCAGGATGAAGAGCTGCGCAAACGCCTGAAGATTGACGCGGCGGCGCAGCGTGTGGCTAACTTTTTAAACTGCTCGCTGAACGAGCTGAAAACCTACGCACGCATTACCGGGCACAAAAACCTGCATGATTTGAACACGGGCGATTTGTGTACGATAAACAGGGAAATTTCTGACTATACCAATATTCCGCACGCATAAGTTAAAAAATCCGGCTTTATGCCGGATTTTTTTGTGCCTGAGGCTTGCAAAAAACGCTGTTTTACGATATTATAAAGCGTATGCCTTTTTATGTATAAAGTTAAACATAATATTTTTAGGTTATGTTTAAAAGCCCCGGACAGTTCAGCAGTAAATTTTGCTGGCGTTTACATTTTTTAGTGGTGACTGCGCGGTCAAAAATACTGGCGGAGGGGCGGCAGGCATGGTATAATAATTTTATAAATTATTGAAGGAGCATAACGATGCCGCAGTTAATGACAAAAGAAGAAATCCACGAATTCGGCTTGCAGATTTTAAGCCGTTACCTTGAGGCTAACGCTTACGAAATTGAAATGATGCATCCCAATATGCAGCTGTTTCCGCATATTATAGCCAAAAAGAACGGGCAGCTGGTGTTTATTATCGCGGCAACGGACGTGTATCCCAATAAGGGCAGCCTGGGCGATAACGAAAAGGCTGCGCTGCTTGAAAACGCTGCAAAATTCAACGCGCAGGCAGCTTGTGCCTATCTTGGCATAGCCAATGCCGAAGGCGCAAAAAACAACGACAGGGAGCTTTGCGGCAAGGCATATAAAGATGCAAACTTTTTAACCGATTTTAGCGGTTTGGAATTTATCTATTTTAAAGACTGAGGTGACGGCATGGATCTGATTAAAGTTGATACCGAAAAATGTATTAAATGCGGGCTGTGCGTGCAGGCGTGCCCGTCGTGTATTTTATCCATGGGCGAAAACGGGCCTGTGTGCGAGTTTGACCGCGGCTGCATGAGCTGCGGGCACTGCGTGGCAATCTGCCCGAAGGGAGCGCTGGATAACAAATACGCGCCGCTTGAAAAACAGGAGCCAATCCCCATGCCGGTGCTGGACAGCCAGACCGCTTACAACTTTTTGCGCATGCGCCGCAGCGTGCGCCTGTTTAAGCCGCAGGCGCCTACTGATGAAGATATTACCAAACTTCTGGAGGTTTGCCGTTTTGCACCGACGGCTGGCAATTCGCAGGGGCTTTATTACATTGTTATCCGCGACAGGGAAACGATTAAAAAGATTGCCGATGCTACCGCTGTATGGATGCAGCAGGAGATTGACGCAGGCAGCAGCGACAAACGCTATTTTACGACAGTTCTGCGCGCTTATAACGACCGCGGGCAGGATATTATCGCGCGTAATGCGCCGTGCCTTATTTTTGCAACGGCCAAGCGCCTTAACCGCACCGGCGTGAGCAACGCTGAACAGTCCTGGGCTTATGCGGAGCTTTACGCACCGACTATCGGCCTTGGCACGACGATTGCAGGGTTTATTCAGACCTGCGGCATTGCTGCTTACCAGCCGCTGCTGGATTTGGTTGGCGTGCCGCCGAAGTTTAAAATCTGCGGTACTTTGATGGTTGGCTACCCGAGGGTTAAGTTCCAGCGTTTGGTAGAGCGCCAGCATTTGAAGGTTGAGTTTAAGTAAATATTAAAATTTTTAACGGTACAGCTTTAGCGGCTGTGCCGTTTTTTGTTACTTATGCAACAGTTTTGGTGCTAAAAATAAATAATTTTCCAAATTTACTGTCAATTAAAGGAAATATAAATTTTTTGCAGAAACTATAAAGCAATAATGTTATAAACAAGGGGGAATAAGTATGAAAGAGTATACCGGAGATAGGATTCGCAACGTGGCCATTGTGGGTCATGGTGGGGCAGGAACAACATCTGTTACGGAAGGCCTGCTGTACCGTTCCGGCGCTATTACCAGAATGGGTAAGGTTGAAGATGGAGCTACCACCACTGATTACGAGCCGGAAGAAATTAAACGCGGCGTATCCGTAAACGCTACGCTGGCACCGGTAGAATGGCGCGATACTAAAATTAACTTTATTGATACCCCGGGCTTTGCTGATTTTGTAGCCGAGGTTAAGGGCGCGTTCCGTGCCGTTGACAGTGCGCTTATCGTTGTCTGCGCAACCAGCGGCGTACAGGTTGGCACCGAGCAGTGCTGGAAACTGGCGGAAGAAGCGCATCTGCCGCGCATAGTATTTGTAAATAAAATGGACCGTGAGAATGCCGATTTTGACAGCATCCTTGATAACCTGCGCGCTAAAATCGGTAAGCGCGTACTGCCTTTGCAGTTGCCTTTAGGTAAGGAATCCGGCTTCTGCGGCGTTATTGATATTTATAAAATGAAGGCTTACAAAGCCAACGGCAATGATTCTATCGAAATGGACATTCCGGAAGAATACATGGAAGCTGCCAAAGAAGCACACGAAAAAATGGTGGAAGCTGCGGTTGAGGCTGACGATGATTGCATGATGCGTTATCTGGAAGGCGAAACCATCAGCGATAAAGAGATTATGGACTGCCTCATCAAAGGCATCCGCCAGGCAATTATCTTCCCGGTACTGTGCGGCAGCGCATATAAAGATATCGGCCTGGGCCGCGTAATGAATGCAATTATTGACTATACCTACCCGGCGATTTTGAACGACTTTGTTGTTACCAACCCGGAAACAGGCGAAGAAGAAGTGCGCGACGCCAACGCGCCGATGGCTGCTTTGGTATTTAAAACCACGTCCGACCCGTTTGTTGGCCGCCTGAGCTTCTTCAGGGTATTCAGCGGCGTTATCAAGAGCGACAGCATGGTTTACAACGCCAGCCGTGATAAGGAAGAACGTTTCGGCACGGTATTTACCATGCGCGGCAAAACGCAGATTCCGATGAAACAGGTTGTTGCCGGCGATATCGGCGTTACCACCAAATTGCAGTTTACCGCTACCGGCGATACTCTGAGCGATAAAAATTCCCCGGTACTGTTTAAACCTATTGCTTTCCCCCTGCCGATGTATACACGCGCTATTTACGCCAAGAAAAAAGGCGAGGAAGAAAAGATTGCTTCGGCGCTTAACCGCCTGATGGACGAAGACCCGACAATTATCGTTACCAGAAACACCGCTACGAAGGAAACCTTAATCAGCGGCATGGGCGACCAGCACATTGAAATTATCATGGAGCGCATGAAACGTAAATTCGGCGTAGAAGCCGAGCTGCGCGCACCGATTGTAGAATACCGCGAAACCATCCGCGGCACTGCCACCAATGTTGAAGGCAAGCATAAAAAACAATCCGGCGGACACGGACAATACGGCCATGTTGTTATTACCATGGAACCGCTGCCGCCCGGAAGCGGATTTGAGTTTGTCGATAAAATTTTCGGCGGCGCTGTACCTCGCCAGTACATCCCGGCAGTTGAAAAAGGCATGCGCGAATCTATGGAACACGGCGTGCTGGCAGGCTATCCGGTAGTTGATATCCGCATTACGCTGACCGACGGTTCTTACCACACCGTAGACTCTTCGGAAATGGCGTTTAAGATTGCGTCCAACATTGCCTTCAAGAAGGCTATGGAAGCTGCGCGCCCGGTATTGATGGAGCCTGTTTACAACCTTGATGTTTACTGCGCTGAAAGCATGATGGGCGACGTTATCGGCGATTTGAACAGCAAACGCGGCCGCATTTTGGGCATGCAGAGCCTTGAAGACGGTATGGGCTGCATTAAAGCACAGGTGCCTTATGCAGAAATTACCGAATATGCCGTTGACCTGCGTGCGCTTACCCAGGGTCTGGGCACCTTTGAAATGAAGTTTGACCATTACGAAGATGTGCCGCAGAAAATGGCAGAAAAAATTATTGCCGAACGCAAGGCACAGCAGTAAATTAAATAATCCGCAGCTTTAGCTGCACACGCGCCGCCGCTAACAACGGCGGCGTTTTTTAACTGTATTAAAGTACAAATAACGCCAAAATTAAACTGTTAAATATGTTACTTTTTACCTTTGCAGTGCGTGCTAAATATGCTATAATAATTTTATAATAACGTACAATAATTGGAGGGTTTATTTTATGCAGACGATCGACCAGGTTGCAGTAAACACCTTAAGATTTTTATCCGTCGACGAAGTCGAAAAGGCTAAATCCGGCCACCCGGGCTTTCCTTTGGGCACGGCTCCGCTGATGTATACGGTTTGGGACCGTTTTATGAATTATAATCCCAAGGACCCGAACTGGTTTAACCGTGACAGGTTCATCCTCTCGCCGGGCCACGGCAGCGCGCTTTATTACGCTATGCTGCATCTGGCTGGCTATGAGGTTTCTATTGAAGATTTGAAAAACTTCCGTCAGTGGGGCAGCATTACCCCGGGCCATCCGGAATACGGCGTAACGCCGGGCGTCGATGCTTCTACCGGGCCGTTGGGCCACGGCTTTGCCATGGGCGTTGGTTTTGCCATTGCCGAAACGATGCTGGCAGCAAAATTCAACAAACCCGGCTTTGAAGTTATTAACCACTACACCTACGGCCTGACCAGCGACGGCGACCAGATGGAGGGTGTAGCTTCGGAAGCAGCGTCTTTGGCTGGTACGCTGGGCCTTGGCAAACTGATTTACCTTTATGACGATAACCACATTACTATCGAAGGCAATACCGATATTGCATTCCGCGAGGATGTGGGCAAACGTTTTGAAGCTTACGGCTGGCAGGTTCTGCGCGTAGCAAATTCCGAAGACATCGACGCACTGGAAAATGCTATTAAAGAGGCACAGGCCGATACGGAACACCCGAGCCTGATTATTGTGCGCACTCATATCGGTTACGGCAGCCCGAAACAGGATAATGCATCCTGCCACGGCGAGCCGCTGGGCGCAGAGGGAGTTGCCAAAACCAAAGAAGCAGCAGACTGGCCGGTTGGGCAGAGCTTTTATGTGCCGGTAACGGTGCGCAAGCATTTTGACGACAAACTTGCTGCCTGCGCAGAAAAACAGGCTGCCTGGGAAGCACTGCTTGCTGATTATAAGGTTGTTTACCCGGAACTGGGCAAAGAACTGGAAGAACGTATCAAAGGCGATGTGCTGGTAAGCCGCAGCGACCTTGAAGCTGTATTCAACGATATTGAAGGCATCTCTACCCGCGAAGCAAGCGGCGAAGTGCTGCAAAAACTTTCGATGCAGTTGCCTCAGCTTGTTGGCGGCAGCGCCGACCTTGGCCCTTCCAACAAAACTGTTATGAAAACCTGCGGTTATTATTCTAAAGATGACAGAACCGGCAGGAACCTGCATTTTGGCGTGCGCGAACACGCTATGGGCAAAGCGCTTAACGGCATTGCCCTGCACGGCGGTTTTATTCCGTTCGGCGGCACGTTTTTGGTATTTGCCGACTTTATGCGCCCGGCGCTACGTATGGCTGCACTGATGGGCCTGCGTTCCATCTTTGTATTTACGCACGACAGCATTGCCGTTGGCGAGGACGGCCCGACGCATCAGCCGGTTGAACACGCTATGAGCCTGCGCATTATTCCTAATTTGTGTGTAATCCGCCCGGCGGATGCTTTGGAAACCGCAATGGCATGGCAGACCGCCTGCCTGAACGCACACAAACCGACGGCGCTTTTGCTGAGCCGCCAGAAACTGCCGGTGCTGCATAAATACGCCGCAGTTATCCACGAAAACGCCGGTAAGGGCGCTTATGTGCTGGATGCTGGCAAGGGCGAAGCCAAAGCAGTTATCATCGCTACGGGCAGCGAAGTACACCTGGCGCTGGAAGCACAGGCCAAACTTGCGGAAGAAGGCATCTGTGTAAGCGTTGTTTCGATGCCGTGCTGGGATGTATTTGAACAGCAGAGCGAAGAATATAAACAGTCCGTACTGCCTGCGGGCCTGCCGAAGGTTGCCGTTGAAGCCGGCGTAACCCTGGGCTGGAGCCGCTACACCGGCAGCGAGGACAATGTTATCGGCATCAATAAATTCGGTGCTTCCGCACCCGGCGGCATAGTAATGAAAGAATACGGGTTTACCGCAGAAAATGTTGCCGCTAAAGTAAAAAGTTTACTGTAAAATTTTAACGGGCCCGGCTTAAGCTGAGCCCGTTTTTTATGTAAAGGAGCTAACATGAAAAACCTACTTACTATTGCCGGCAGTGATTGCAGCGGCGGCGCCGGCATTCAGGCCGATTTAAAAACTTTTGCCGCGCACGGAACCTTTGGCATGAGCGTGATTGTGTCCGTCGTTGCGGAAAATACGGCGCGTGTAATTGACATTCAGGACGTTACGCCCGACATGATTGAAAAGCAGATGGACGCTGTATTTGAAGATATTTTTCCCGATGCTGTCAAAATCGGTATGCTGAGTACGCCGGAGTGCATGCAGGCCGTGGCCGGAAAATTAAAAGAATACCAGCCGGGAAATATCGTTATCGACCCGGTTATGTACGCCAAAAACGGCTGCGCGCTGATGCAGCCTTATGCTATCGAAACGCTTATCAAAACCATTATCCCGCTGGCGGATGTGCTGACGCCGAATATCCCGGAGGCGGAAAAAATTGCCGGTATGAAAATTACAAGTGTAGCCGATATGGAAACGGCTGCCAAAAAAATCTGCGCTATGGGCTGCAAAGCGATTGTAGTTAAAGGCGGGCACCACATCGGCGACGCTATTGACGTTTTATATGACGGCGAAACCTTCCACCATTTTGAAACCGAGCGCATTGAAACCAAAAATACGCACGGTACGGGCTGCACGTTTTCATCGGCCATTGCTGCTAACCTTGCTAACGGCATGACGGCGGCGGAAGCGGTTAAGGCTGCCAAAGATTATGTAACGACGGCGATTAAACACAGCCTGGCCAAGGGCAAAGGCTGCGGGCCGACGCACCACTTTGTAGATTTGTACAGAAAGGCAGGCATGCTGGAATAATGGAAATGCAGAACCATTTTGGCAAAATAATAGAAGAATTGCAGAAAAAACGCCCGGTAATCCACCACATTACCAACTATGTAACGGCAGAAGCCTGCGCCGATGCCGCTATCTGCGCCGGTGCTTCGCCCGTAATGGCGGATGACCCGGAGGAGGTTGAGGCAATAACCGCAGGCAGCGATGCTTTGGTGCTGAACCTGGGCACAATTAACTATAATAAAATGATTGGCATGGAGCGCTCTGCCGCCGCTGCCAAAAAGAAGGGCATACCCGTTGTGCTTGACCCGGTTGGCGTGATGAGCAGCGCAATGCGCCTTGATTTTGCGCTGAAACTTTTAGCGGGCGGCCTGGTTGACATTGTGCGCGGCAATTATGACGAGTGCCAGGCGCTTTTGGACGGCAAGGCTAATGGCCACGGCGTTGATGTTACCACTCAGGCCGACGAAGGCGAAAAATTAAAGGCTGCCAAAGGCGTGGCGGCAAAATATAACTGCGTTGCTGCCGTAACCGGGCAGGTGGATTACGTAAGCAACGGCAAGCAGGTGCTGGTGCTTAACGGCGGCAACGAAATGCTGAAAAAAATTACCGGCGCTGGCTGCATGACGACGACGCTGTGCGCCTGCTGTGCGGCTGTAACCAAAGATTACATGACGGCGGCGGCTTTAGGCGTTGTTATTATGGGGCAGGCGGCCGAGCTTGCCGCAGGCTTTATGGAGAAAAAAGACGGGCCGGGCATGTTTAAAACCCGCCTGTTTGACGGCATTTACCACGTTACCGGCAAGTGGAATTTAATAAACCTGAAGCCGGAAGAAAGAATGAACTGATATGAAACCGGTTATAGATTATAGGGTTTACCTGGTGACGGACACGGTATATTTTAATGACTCTAATGTGTGGAATAAGCTGGAAGCGGCGCTGGCTGGCGGCGTGACGCTGGTGCAGTACCGCGATAAAACGGCCTCCAGCCGCACTCTGTACGAGCGTGCGTTAAAAATGAAAGTGCTGTGCGATAAATACCGTGTGCCGATGCTGGTGGACGACCGTGCGGACATTGCCTTTGCCGTCGGTGCGGCAGGAGTACACGTCGGGCAGGACGATTTGCCGCCGGAACAGGCGCGCCGTATTTTGGGCGCGGATGCTATTATCGGTGTATCGGCGCATAACGCTGAGGAAGCACGCCTGGCAGAAGCTGCGAGCGCGGATTATCTGGGCTGCGGCGCTGTGTATGCTACCAGTACTAAAAAAGATACGTCCGTCATCGGCACGGAAGGGTTAAAGGCAATCCACGCAGCGACGGTGCTGCCCTTTGTCGGTATCGGCGGCATAACGCTTGCCAATTACCAAAGCGTGCTTAAGGCAGGAGCAGACGGTGCGGCAATAGTAAGCGCAATTTTAGGCGCAGAGGACATTAAAGGCACTGTGCAGAAATTTGTGCAGCTTTCTTTGTA
The DNA here is from genome assembly GCA_003150755.1 of Phascolarctobacterium sp. Lineage (GTDB taxonomy): Bacteria > Bacillota > Negativicutes > Acidaminococcales > Acidaminococcaceae > Fusicatenibacter_A. The sequence goes on from QAMT01000004.1 coordinate 372,983, forward strand.
AAAAAGTGAACAGATTGCAGCAGCCATAGACAAAATTTATATTTTTGTAACACTTTATTTGACAACATCTGTAATGGGTTATATAATTACTTTATAAAATTGTTTGATAGAGGAGCGGAAAACATCAGTATGACGCTGAGCGGGAGCGATGAAGCGTTTGAAAGGGCAACCGCCGAAGTTTAAAAAGCAGCCATGTTTTTTATGCTGGGCCGTCAGTGAATAACTGCCGGACTGTCGCCTGAAAGGCGGAGGGCTATCTCAATGATTATGCAGAATGTAATGCCGTTGGGAAGTCTTTCTCAACGGTTTTTGTTTGTACAAGAAAGGGGCTGTCAAAGTGATAAGAGTTTTGGTTAACGGTGCCCTGGGCAGAATGGGCACAGAGGTTTGCAAAACAGTTATGGAACAGAAAGACATGGATTTAAGCGGCGTTGTCGATATTAACGGCAAGGATAAAACAATCCCTTACTATGACGGCGGCGTGTTTGGCGTTGATACCGACCTTGAAAACGCCATTACCTGCACCCGCCCGGATGTTGTGGTTGATTTTACCCGTCCGGACGTTGTTATGGACAACCTGCGCAAAATCATCGGTATGGGTGTAAATGCCGTTGTAGGCACCACCGGCTTTACCAAAGAAAACCTGGAAGAAGTTGACAGGCTGGCGAAGGAAAAAGGCGTCGGCGTTTTGATTGCCCCTAACTTTGCCCTGGGCGCAGTTGTTATGATTAAACTGGCCTGCGAAGCAGCCAAATATTTTAATAATGTAGAAATCATCGAAAAACATCATGATAAAAAGCTGGATGCTCCTTCCGGCACGGCAGTGCTGACGGCGCAGAAAATCGCCGAAGTGCGCGCTGCCATGAAGCAGGGCCATCCGGACGAAAAGGAAACTATGCCGGGTGCCCGCGGCGCAGATTTTGAAGGCATGAAAATCCACAGCGTGCGCCTTCCGGGTTATGTTGCCTCGCAGGAAGTTATCTTCGGCAGCCAGGGCGAAACCCTTAAAATTATCAGCGACCCTGTAAGCCGCGAATGTTATATGCCGGGCGTAATGCTGGGCTGCCGTAAAATCGGCGGCGTAAAAGGCCTTGTTTACGGCCTTGATAAATTATTATAACTTTATTTTGGGGGATTGACATGAAAAAGTACAATGTAGCAATTTTGGGCGCAACCGGTGCGGTCGGCGCAGAGTTTTTGAAGCTGATAGAAGAAAGAAACTTTCCGTTTAACGAACTGCGCTTACTGGCCTCCAAACGCAGCGCAGGCAAGGTAATCAGCCTTATGGGCAAGGATTACACCGTAGAGGAAGCAACGCACGATTCTTTTGAAGGTATTGACATTGCGCTGTTTGCCGGCGGTTCTATCTCGAAAGAATTTGCACCCAGCGCCGTAAAAGCAGGCGCAGTGGTAATTGATAACTCCAGCGCTTTCCGCATGGACCCGGAAGTGCCGCTGGTTGTGCCGGAGGTAAACCCCGAGGCTATTTTAAAGCATAAGGGCATCATTGCCAATCCTAACTGCTCTACCATTATTATGCTGATGGCCTTAAAGCCGATTTACGACCTGGCAAAAATCAAACGTATCATTGTTTCCACTTATCAGGCTGTCAGCGGCGCAGGCAAGGAAGGTATCGACGAATTAACCAACCAGACTACGGATTACCTGGCAGGCAGGGAAATGACGGCCAATATTCTGCCGTCCGCCAGTGCGGAAAAACATTTCCCGATTGCCTTTAACCTTATTCCGCAGATTGACGTTTTCTGCGATAACCTGTACACCAAAGAAGAAATGAAAATGGTGAACGAAACCCGCAAAATCCTGGATGATTATGATATGCGCATTACCGCAACGACGGTGCGCGTGCCGGTGTACCGCAGCCATTCCGAATCTGTCAATATCGAACTGGAACATGATTTGACGCTGGAAGAAATCAAAGCTGCGCTGGCTGGCTTCCCGGGCGTAATTGTGCAGGATGACCCGTCAACGCAGACTTATCCGATGCCGCTGTATACCTCCGACACGGACGAAGTTTATGTAGGCCGCATCCGCCGCGACGAATCTGCGCCCAACTCCTTCAACCTGTGGGTTGTGGGTGACCAGATTAGAAAAGGCGCAGCGCTTAACACCTTGCAGATTGCCGAAACAATGATTAAAAACGGTTGGATTTAACGGAGAGCGGAACTGATGAAAATACTTATCCAAAAGTTCGGCGGAACTTCCGTCGCCAACGAAGAAGCACGCATTGCCGTCAAGGACAAGGTGCAGCACGCTATCCGCAGCGGCTATGCGCCGGTGGTTGTTGTTTCTGCTATCGGACGCAGGGGCGCGCCCTATGCCACCGATACGCTGATTGACTTTTTAAAGCAGATTAACCTTTCTGTAAACGTGCGCGAGCAGGACATGATGATGTGCTGCGGCGAAATTATTTCGGCCTGTGTAATGGCTGCTACGCTGCAAAAGTTTGGCTTTAACGCCATGGCGCTTACCGGCGGGCAGGCGGGCATCATTACCGATTCGCAGTTCGGCGCGGCCCGCATTAAGAACATTAAAACCGACGATTTAAGGCATTTGCTGGAATCCGGCGTTATCCCTGTTATCTGCGGTTTTCAGGGCATGACGGAAAACCACGGCAAGTTTACAACCTTGGGGCGCGGCGGCAGCGACGTTACCGCAGCGGCTCTTGGCGTAGCCTTAAAGGCCGAAAAAATAGAAATTTACACCGATGTGGAAGGCATTATGACGGCTGACCCGCAGATTGTCAAAGATGCGACTATCCTGCGCAAAATCAGCTATGCCGAAGTGGCGCAGATGGCTCAGCAGGGGGCGAAGGTTATTCATCCCCGCGCGGTAGAAATCGCCATGCGCAAAAATGTGCCGCTGATTGTAAAATCTACCTTCAGCGATGCGCCCGGCACTTTGATTACCAACGATACCGCCGGTTTTGAGGACGAAAGCCCGGTGGCAGACCGCAGAATCAGCGGCGTTGCTTACCTTACCGACCTTGTACAGTTCCGCATCAGGCTGGACAGCAAGGACGAAAGCAGCGGCAGGGTTCTGTTTGAGGACCTGGCGGCTGCCGGTATCAGCGTCGGCTGCCTTAACCTTTCGGAAAGCAGCGCCATGTTTGCCGTGTTTACCCCGGATGCGGAGCATACGGTTGAGGTTTTGAAGGACGCAGGCTTTGATTATACGGTCAACGAAAAATGCGCCAAGGTTTCCGTTATCTTCGGCAATGCCCGCGGCGTGCCCGGCGTAATGGCAAACTTTGTATCGGCGCTTTCGGGCAACAAAATAAATATTTTGCAGACGGTCGATTCGGATACGACAATTTCTGCAATCGTTAAGGAAGAATGTGTTTCTGAAGCAGTAACTGCGCTTCATAAAGCGTTTAAATTATAAAAGAAGGTGCAAGATTATGAAAAATCCGTATTTTGGCAGATTACTGACCGCCATGGTTACACCGTTTGGTGCTGACGGCAGCGTAAACTATAAAAATGCAGCTGATTTGGCTGACTGGCTGATTGCCCACGGCAGCGACGGCTTGGTTGTATGCGGCTCTACCGGCGAAGCTGCAACCATGACGCTGGAAGAAAGGCTGGAGCTGTTCCGCGTTGTGCTGGAGCGCGTCAATAAACGTGTGCCCGTCGTTGTCGGTGCAGGCAGCAACTGCACTGCCGATACCGTAAAAATGGTTAAACTGGCCGAAGAAGCAGGCGTTGACGGTGTTTTGATTGTAGGCCCTTACTACAACAAACCGACCCAGGAAGGCTTTTACCAGCATTTTGCAGCCGTTGCCAAAGCAACCAAACTGCCCGTTATTGTGTACAACGTACCGGGCCGCACCGGCTCCAACATTGCGCCTGCAACCGTAGCGCGCCTGGCCAAAGATTTTGCCAACATTGTTGCCATTAAAGAAGCAGCAGGCAACGTAGGGCAGGTAAACGAACTGTTTACCCTGCTGCCGGAGGACTTTACCATTTACAGCGGCGACGATATCGAAATTCTGCCGTTTATGTCCGTCGGTGCAACCGGCCTTATCAGCGTGCTTAGCAACTGCGGCGGCGAAATGCTGCAAGAGATTATGCAGGCTTACGAAGACGGCCGCGTAAAAGAAGCAGCACGCCTTAACACCAAAATGGTGCCGCTTGCCAAAGCCATGTTTATGGAAACAAACCCGATTCCGGTCAAGGCTGCAACCACAATGGTTACCGGCATCGACTGCGGCGAACCGCGCCTGCCGCTGACCCCGATGGAAGCAGGCAACAAAGCAAAACTGGCAGCAATGCTGAAAGAATACGGGCTGGTTAAATAATGGCTAAAACAGCATTAGTAATACAGTGCGACATCATTGCTAAAAAATGTGTGGGCTATGCCTGCATGAAAAGCTTTGAAACCCGCACCGGCAAATTTTCCGGCACGGAAGACGGCGTAAATTATTTAAGCACTACCTGCGGGGGCTGCTGCGGTATGGGCATCGCTGCCAAGCTGGAAGACCTCAACCGCAAATTAAAACGCTGGGGCGATAACAAAGATGATGTTACCGTTTATCTTGCCAGTTGCATCGTATCGGATAACTACCACAACCCGCCGTGCCCGCATAAGGATTATATAAAACAGATTGTAGAGCGCAAAGGCTATAAACTTGTGCTTGGCACCTATATATCCAAAATGGCAGAAGAAAAACGCAAGGCAGGCATTTATAAACCAATCGAATAAATTTAATTTCAATGACCGTGTCAAAACGGTCATTTTCTTTTATCCCCGGCAGGATTTTAAGAGAAGAAATAGAAAATAATATGGGTAAAGGAGTGAGTAAAATGCGAGTGAAGGATTTTATTGCCTGCGTTGTTTTATGCGCCTGCCTGTTTGTGCCCGGCTTTGGCGTGAATGCGGCAGGTGTAACCAATTACAGCAGCTTTATAAGCGCAGATTACTGGGTTAAAAACAACCCTGCCGGTGAGCAGGTTATTTTAGATGCCGCAGGCGTTGAAGCGTATAACAAACGCATTGTTGACAAATCGCCCTCGGTTTACGATTTGACGGCCTACCCGCAGACGCTGAGCGGCAGCACGGTTAAAGGATATGTAAGCAATTATGATATTTTAAACGACCCCTTGTTCCGCCTGGGCAAGGAGGTAAGCCAGAACTATAAAAACATTCTGATTAAAGAAACCAACACGGCCAAAATACCGGCAGAAGTGAAAGTGCGCTACGGTGTAACCGTAAGGCGTGCCAACCTGCGCGCCCTGCCGACCAATGAAGGCCTGTTTTACTATGCAACCGACAGCAATTTTGACGCTTTGCAGGAAACCGCCGTTGCCCCGTGCGAACCGCTGATTATACTGCATCAGAGCGCCAACGGCTTTTTCTATTATGTGCAAAGCTACAACTACCGCGGCTGGATAAGCCGTTTTGACGTTGCAACCTGCGGCCGCGATGCGTGGCTGAAATACGCCGACCCGCAAAGCTTTTTGGTTGTAACCGGGCAAAGCTTTAACGTAAAAGTGCCGGGCGAAAGCGTTTACTGCGACGAAGGCACGCGCCTGCAATTAGTAACGGAAGGCAGCAGCATTTACACTGTTAAAATGCCGCTGCGCGCACAAAACGGCACCTTGCAGGAGGCTAACAGCAATGTTGTTAAAAACGCGGCGCTGCACAAGGGCTACCTGCCTTACACCAGCAATAACATTCTGCGCAGCGTGTTTAAATATTACGGCTCTCCTTACGGGTGGGGCGGCATGCACAAAAGTGTGGATTGCTCCAGCCTGATTGCCAACGCTTACCGCACAGTCGGCATCTTTTTGCCGCGTAACGCGGATGAACAGGAGCTGACAGCAGGTACGGCGCAGAGCCTTGCCGGGCTTACTTCCGCACAGCGTCTGGCAATTATCAAGGGCCTGATGCCGGGCGCAGGGCTTTATATGGATGGGCACACCGTTATGTATATCGGTACTTCCGGCGATGTGCCGTATGCTATTCATTCGCTGGCAACGCATTACACCGGCGGCGTACGCAATACGGAAATGCGCGTGGTAGTAAGCGATTTAACCTTGCAGCGAGCCAACGGCAACAGCTTTTTGGACGAGTTTAATACAGCAATGACTTTTAAATAAAACGAGGTAGAAACATGAAAGATTATCAGAACTTATTTGCAGTCAGGAAAAACAACCTGGCTGCGGAAGAAATCAGCGGCGCAGAAACCCTGGTGCTGTTTCTGTGCAAGGATTGCATTCCGGCTTTGCCGAAAATGAACGCACCGGAATATCTTGTAAAAGCAGTTGACGAACTGTATAAGAAAAACGGCAAGCTGGCAGATACCGGCAGCCTTACCCAGTTTGCCATGCTGGGCGGCAATGGTTTGCAGCAGGTTGTTATCAGCGGCTTTGGCGGCAAGGGCGCCTGCAAGCCTAACGATTTGCGCAAAGCGGCAGGCGAAACCGCGCGCGTGCTTAAAAAACTGAAAGCAGAAAACGTGCTGGTTATTGCGCCGATACTGTTAAACGCCGCGCGCCCGCATTACCTTTCCGCATTGGTTGAAGGGCTGATTTTGGGCGGCTACACCTTTACCGAATGCAAGGGCAAACCCGAAGCTGAAAAAGATATTAGTTATACCATTGTAACTAACGTAACGGACGCGGCAAAAGTTTGCAGCGATAGCTGCCTGGTAAGCGCCGCTGTTTGCCACGCACGCGATTTGGCCAATAAACCGGGCAATTTGCTTACGCCGGTTGGCATGGCCGAAGAAGCACAGAAGCTTGCTGCAAGCTGCGGCATGGAGTGCGAAGTGCTGGACGTTGAAGCTATGCAGGAAAAGGGCATGGGCGCAATCCTTGCCGTAGGGCAAGGGTCCGTCAACCCGCCGCGCATGGTTACGCTTAAATATAACGGCGCAAATGACGCGCCTTACACCGCTTTTGTCGGCAAGGGCATAACCTTCGACAGCGGCGGTATTTCCATCAAGCCTGATAACAACATGGGCGAAATGAAGGACGATATGACGGGCGCAGCCGTTGTGCTTGGCACGATGCAGGCCATAGCGCAGCTGAAACTGCCCTGCAATGTCATCGGCATTATGGCCTGCGCAGAAAATATGCCGTCCGGCAGTGCGCAGCGCCCGGGCGATGTTGTAAAGGCAGCCAGCGGCAAAACGATAGAAGTAATCTCTACCGACGCCGAAGGGCGCATGGTTCTGGCCGATGCCGTATGGTATGCGTGCCGCCAGGGCGCGGTGCGCGTAATTGATATTGCTACCCTTACCGGCGGCGTTATTACCGCACTAGGCAACGAAACGGCAGGCATTGTAGGCAATAATGACGAACTGGTTGCCCAGATTATGTCGGCTGGGAAAAAAGCCGGCGAAATGTACTGGCAGCTGCCGTCGCTTCCGGAATGCAAAGAAGCAATCAAAAGCGACGTTGCCGATTTGCTCAACAGCGCAGGGCGTGCGGCCAGCACCATTACCGGCGGCCTGTTTATCGGCGAATTTGTCGATGAAGGCACGCCGTGGGCGCATCTTGACATCGGCGGCACATCCACCGCTGACAAGGCATCCGGCTTTAAACCGAAAGGCTGCACCGCTTTTGGCGTAAGAACTTTTGTGAACATTGCAAAGGAACTTTAAAATGCTGGTAGATTTACACACGCACAGTACCTTTTCTGACGGGCGCTATACGCCAACCCAGCTTGTACAAATGGCTGCTGCGGCAGATATTAAGCTGCTTGCCATTACCGACCACGATTCCGTCAACGGGCTGGATGAAGCAATAAAGGCCGCCCAGGCCGTGCCCGCTGCCCCGCGGATTGTAAAAGGGGTAGAGATGGGCTCGCAGGCAGGTGAATACAGCGTCCACATTTTAGGGTATAATATAGATATACACAATAAAAATTTGCTTGATAAGATACAGGAGATGCGCCACGCGCGCGAAACGCGCCTGCACAGAATGCTTGATAAAATCGCCGCGCTCGGTTACCATATAACTGTGGAGGACTGCGACCCGAAAAACAGGGCAGTTGGCAGGCCGCACGTAGCTAAAGCGCTGGTGGCGGCAGGCTATTTCCAGTCGGTAGACGAGGCTTTTGAAGTGCTTTTAAAGCGCGGACGCCCCGGTTATGAGCCGCAGCCCAAGCTGTCGCCGGAAGAGGCAGTAAGGCTGCTGCACGAAGCAGGCGGGCTGGCTGTTTTAGCGCATCCGGCGGAAATAGAAAACCTGGATTTGGTAAATAAGCTTTTAGCAAATATCAATTTTGACGGCATTGAGGTTTACCACCCCAGCGCCGATGCAAAAATGCAGCAGTATTTTACGGAGCTTGCTGCAAAATATAAACTTTTAACCAGCGGCGGCAGCGATTTTCACGGTGTGGAAGGGCGCTTTCCGGAGCAGCTGGGCGTATTTAAGGTAGAAAGTGACAAGGTAAGCATTATTAAGACGATGTTGAAATAAATTTGATTGCCGGAGGAAGATTTATGGAGGTTGTTGCATTTGTAGGGCCGAGCGGCACCGGCAAAAGCCACCGCGCAATCGGCGTGGCGCACAATAATAACTGCGACGCCATTATCGACGACGGGCTTTTGATTAAGGGCACCAAAATACTGGCGGGTACGTCGGCCAAAAATGAAACCAACAGGATACAGGCGGTAAAAAGGGCCATTTTTACGGAGGACAGCCATGCCGACGATGTGCGCAACGCACTGGCGACAAGCGGTATTCACAGGCTTTTGATTCTGGCGACTTCTGATAACATGATACAGAAAATCGTTCTGCGCCTGGGATTGCCCCAGCCTGAAAAAACAGTCTACATTCAGCAGATTGCCACCAGGCAGGAGATGAAAAAAGCCAAGCAGATGCGCCTGAAAGACGGCAAGCATATTGTGCCCGTACCGACGGTAGAGCTTAAGCCGCATTTTACAGGCTATTTTGCCGATTTGCCATATAATCTGTTCTCCAAAGAGCGCAAGCACGCCGAGCCTGACCGCTCGATAGTGCGCCCGGCGTTCAGCTATTACGGCAAAATTTTTATTTCGGACTATGCTATCCAGGATATTATCAATATCATTGCGCAGAAGATGCTGGGCATCGACAAGGTCAACAGCATCAGGGTAAGACGGCGCACCAGCGATACCAAGGGCATTGCCATTGCCGTCGAGGTTGTGCTGTTTTACGGCGTAAAGGTATTTGAGGTAACAAAGGTTTTTCAAAATAAGATAAAAGAAAAAGTAGAGTACATGACGGCGATGCAGGTTAAAAAGGTTGATGTTTCCGTGCGCAGCCTGTCGGTACGCAAATAGGGAGGAATTTATTAATGCTTGATGAAGCTCAGCGCAACAGTGTTGTATTTTCTGCTTATGCCAAGCTGCCGGCCGGTATTACGGCGTATGAAGCGCATAAGGTGATTGGCGTGGTAGTTGAAATTGACATGCACACCGGCGAAATTCTGAATGCGGAATGTACCCTTGCAACCAAGGTCGCCAGAGATTTTATCGCCAAAATGCTGATAGGCTATAACTTAAACGATGGGCTTGAAGCGCTTAACGCACAGATTGAAAAGCATTACCAGGCCAGCGCCAAAAAAGCCGTGCTGACGGCAGTAAGAATGTTGAACGACAAATTTATCAGCTACAAAAACGGCGAAGGCATTGATTATTACGACTGACAGCCAAAAAACAGCAAACCCCTTTTGCATAACGCAGAAGGGGTTAATTTTTTGCCCAGGTGTTTTTGCCGGTATTTTGCATACAAGTATACTTTTGTAAAAGTCTTGCAAAGTTATAAACTAATCTGTAAAATAGAAAATGTGTTTACATAATATTGCAAAAATGACGTTAACTTTTCATCAAGTTGTTAATTTATGCATTGTTATGACTAATTCAGAAGGGGAGATATTATGCTGGAATTTTTTAGTGAGATTGATGCGTTTGTGTGGGGGCCGCCGCTTTTGGTACTTTTGGTCGGCACCGGTATTTGGCTTACAATCAGGCTGGGCCTGATACAGGTTGTGCGTTTGCCTTTGGCGTTAAAGCTGATTTTTAAGGCTAAAAACGAAGGCCACGGCGATGTTGACAGCTTCAAGGCGCTTTGCACGGCGCTGGCGGCGACAGTCGGCACGGGCAATATCGTCGGTGTTGCGACGGCCATTAAGGCAGGCGGCCCGGGCGCATTGTTCTGGATGTGGATGGCGGCTTTCTTCGGTATGGCAACCAAGTATGCCGAAGGCGTTTTAGCGGTTAAATACCGCACTATCGACGCTAACGGCAATATCGGCGGCGGCCCGATGTACTACATCGAAAAGGGCCTTGGCAAAAGCTTCCGACCGCTGGCAATTTTCTTTGCCATTGCCGGTACGATTTGCGCCTGCTTCGGCAGCGGCACTTTTGCGCAGGTAAACTCCATTGTAGAAATTACCAACATCGGCGCAGGCATCCCGATTATCTACACCGCAGTTATTTTAACAGTGCTGGTAGCAGTTATCACGCTGGGCGGTTTGCAAAGTATTGCCAAGGTGGCCGATAAAATTGTGCCGTTTATGGCAGTGCTGTATGTTGCGACAACGGCAGGCATTCTGTTCGCTTTCCGCGATATGCTGCCTGATGCGATTGCCATGGTTCTGCACGACGCTTTTACCGGCACGGCTGCAACCGGCGGCTTTTTGGGCGCAACGATGATGTTTGCAATGCGCAACGGCATTGCGCGCGGACTGTTTTCCAACGAATCCGGCCTCGGCAGTGCGCCGATTGTAGCGGCAGCAGCCAAAACCAAATGGCCGGCAGAGCAGGGGCTTATTTCCATGACCGGCACCTTTATTGATACCATCATCATCTGCACCATGACTGGTTTAACATTGATTGTTTCCGGCGTGTGGGCAGGCGATTTAAACGGCGCGGCTATGACGCAAAGTGCGTTTACCATGGTGTTCCCGGTACTCGGCAACCTGCTTTTAACTATTGGCCTGGTGCTGTTTGCATTTACCACTATTCTGGGCTGGAACTATTACGGCGAGCGCTGCATTGCTTATCTGCTCGGCGTAAAAGCTATTATTCCTTACCGTTTGTTCTTTATCGCCATGGTCGGCTGCGGTGCGTTTTTAAAACTGGAGATTATCTGGGTTATTGCCGATATTGCCAACGGGCTGATGGCGCTGCCTAACCTTATTGCCCTGCTGCTTCTGACAGGCGTAATAGTTAAAGAAACAAAACTCTATTTTAAACATCTTGATGAAAACAAAGATTACTTGAAATAAACAAACTACTTGCAAAATTTACAATTTGTGTTATAATATCTAGAAATGAACATCTGTGAATGAAGCATGCGGGAGAAGAAATTTTTCTACCGAAGGAGTAAACTCTCAGGTGCCGGCTTGCCGGTGAGACCGTATGTGGACACATCTCTGGAGAATCCCGGTAAATGGGTGCCGAAGGTGCACGGGGTGCAAGCCCCTAATCTCTCAGGCCAAAGGACAGAGTTTTAAGCGCAATAATAATATTGTTTATTTTTGCACGCTTATTCACCGCCGGATTTGGGATTTGTCCGGCGGTTTTCGTTTTTTATTACATCAAAGAAAGAAGGAACCGTAATTGTTGAACAATGAAGAAGTTATTGCGCTATTGAACACGATTGACACGTTTGTATGGGGCCCGCCGCTGCTGGTGCTTTTGGTTGGCACCGGCATCTGGCTTACTATCCGCCTGGGTTTATTGCAGGTTTTTAAACTGGGCGATGCTTTAAAACTTATCTTTTTTGCCAAAAACGACGGCCACGGCGATGTAAACAGTTTTAAAGCGCTGTGCACGGCGCTTGCGGCAACAGTCGGCACGGGCAATATCGTCGGCGTGGCAACCGCTATAAAAGCCGGCGGCCCGGGCGCGCTTTTCTGGATGTGGATGGCTGCTTTCTTCGGCATGGCAACCAAATATGCCGAATGCCTGCTGGCGGTAAAATACCGCACTGTGGACGGCAACGGCAATATATCCGGCGGCCCGATGTATTATATTGAAAAAGGCATGGGCAAAAAATATAAACCGCTGGCTGTGCTTTTTGCAGCTTTCGGCGTTTTGTGCGCATACTTTGGCATCGGTACCTTTGCACAGGTAAACTCCATTGTAGAAATTACGCAGATTACCGCCGGTATCCCCGTAACCTACACCGGTATTGCCATTACCGTGCTGGTTGCCATTATTACTATCGGCGGCCTGCAAAGCATTGCCAACGTAGCTTCTAAAATTGTGCCGTTTATGGCAGTGTTGTACCTTATTTCCACAGCGGCTATACTGTTTGTATTTGCCGACCAGCTTCCGGCGGCGTTTGCCAGCGTTATCGACGGCGCATTTACCGGCACTGCTGCAACAGGCGGCTTTTTGGGCGCAACTGTAATGATGGCAATGCGTAACGGTGTTGCCCGCGGCGTATTCTCCAACGAATCAGGCCTTGGCAGTGCGCCGATTGTAGCGGCAGCGGCTAAAACCAAATGGCCGGCAGAACAGGGGCTTGTTTCCATGACCGGTACTTTTATTGATACGATTATTATTTGCAGCCTTACCGGCCTGACTTTGATTGTTACTGGCGTATGGCAGGGCGACCTTAACGGCGCGGCGATGACGGAACAGGCATTTTCCATGGGCCTGCCTGGCATCGGCAGCATGCTGCTTTTAATCGGCCTGGTGCTGTTTGCCTTTACCACTATTCTGGGCTGGAACTATTACGGCGAACGCTGCGTTGAATACCTTATCGGCGTCAAAGCAATCCTGCCGTACCGCATTATCTTTATTATCCTCGTTGCCTGCGGCCCATTCTTAAAACTGGAAGCAATCTGGATTTTAGCAGATATTGTCAACGGACTGATGGCGATACCGAACCTTATCGCGCTTTTGGCGCTGAGCGGTGTGGTTGTTGCCGAAACCAAACTTTACCAGAAACATTTAAAAGAAGCAAAAGAAAACGAAAATGCTTGACTTTTGAACACTGAAACGGTATAATATACGTTGTGTTCGGGGCGTGGCTCAGCTTGGTAGAGCACCTGTCTTGGGAACAGGGGGTCGCAGGTTCGAATCCTGCCGCTCCGACCAGGAAAAAGTTAATATTGCGGGTGTAGTTTAGTGGTAAAACCTCAGCCTTCCAAGCTGATGTTGTGGGTTCGATTCCCATCGCCCGCTCCATAAACGGTTCAGTAGCTCAGTTGGATAGAGCAACGGCCTTCTAAGCCGTGGGTCGGGGGTTCGAATCCCTCCTGGATCACCAGTATTTATGCGGGTCTTCAATTTTGAGGACCCGCTTTTTTGTGTTTTTCGCACCTTATTGACACCTTATTTTAAATTTTATTGTTTTTTGTATTTACAGCTAATATAATAACTAAAAGTTGCTTTTTTAGCATAAATAAGCTAAAATATTAACTATGAATACACAATTTGATTTTTGGTTTAAAACCATAACACCGGCAGAGATAAACGCCGGAATAGCTGAAAGAATACGCACCATCCGCAGAAGGCGCAAAATATCACAGGAAAAATTAAGCGAGCAATCGGGAGTAAGCTTAGGTTCTGTAAAACGCTTTGAACGCAGTGGTGAAATTTCTTTGCTGTCGCTGACGAAAATAGCTATTGCGCTTGGATTGCAGACAGATATGCAAAACCTGTTTAAAGATATTCCTTTTCAATCTATTGAGGAGATAAAAAATGCAGAAAATAACAGAACTTAAGGTTTTTTATAACGGCATACCTGTTGGAACAATGGCGTTGTATAAAAATTTTTTAGCTGCGTTTGAATACGATAAAGACTGGCTGCTTGAAGGTTTCAGCATCAGTCCGTATTCGCTGCCGCTCAGTAAAAAGGTTTTTATGCCTAAGCCAGAGCCGTTTGACGGTTTGTTTGGCGTTTTTGCAGACAGCCTGCCGGACGGTTGGGGCAGGTTATTGGTAGACCGTCTGCTTTTAAAAAACAGGCTGAATCCTGCTTTGCTGACGCAAATGGACCGGCTGGGCATTGTTGGCTCGTCCGGTATGGGGGCGCTGACCTATGAGCCGGAGGTAGCATTGGATAAGGGTGAAGCATTTATTGACCTTGATAAAATCGCTGATGAATGTTATAAAGTGCTTACGACGGAATATTCCGATAATCTTGATGAACTGTTCAGACTTGGCGGTTCTTCCGGCGGTGCAAGGCCCAAAATACTTACGGAAATTGACGGTGAGGAGTGGATTATAAAATTTCCGGCCAGGGAAGACGGTAAAAATATAGGCAGGCAGGAATATGACTATTCTCTTTGTGCTAAGGAATGCGGCATCAATATGGCTGTCACCAGATTGTTTCCTTCTGCTGATTGCAGCGGTTATTTTGGTACAAAACGCTTTGACAGGGTGAAAAAAGCAGACGGCAGCACGCAAAGGGTTCATATGCTTTCTGCTGCGGCCATGCTTGAAACATCGCACCGCATACCTAATTTGGATTACGATATTTTAATGAAACTGACGCTTGATTTAACGAGGGATTTCAGCGAGGTGGAGCAGCTTTACAGGTTGATGTGCTTTAATGTTTTTGCACATAACAGGGATGACCATGCCAAAAATTTCAGTTATTTGTATGACGAAAAGGCAAAAGGCTGGCGCCTGGCTCCCGCTTATGATTTGACGTACAGCTATTCTTTGGGCGGAGAACATGCAACAACCGTGCATGGTAATGGACAAAACCCCGGTATGGCTGATATACTTAATGTTGCTAAAGAAATTGGCATCAGTACAACAAAAGCCAAAAGCATTGCTGAAAATATATTTGAATGTGTTAACGGGCGTTTAAAAGAATATTTAAAATAAAACTTTTCACAAGTGAGGTAAGGGGATTGAATTTAAAAAATTGCTGTTTGGGAGTTTTGGCAGCTGGGCTTTTAATGCTGCCTTCTTATGCCATGGCGGCAGATGAATTGATTACCGGCAAAGGACTGCCGGAAAATTATATTGAAGTTAAGGCGGATAAAGTTACTTCCGGTCCGACGCTGATTTTTTCGGACAGCCCGGAAATGGTTTATAAAAACGGCGTATTGTACCGCGACACTGTAAGCGGCGATGTGAGGATATTTTTCCACCACGTAAACGCCATGCAGGGCAACAAAAAGCTGGCGGTGCTTTTAACTAATGAAAAAATGCGCCCGGCAGTATATGAAGTTACCAACAGCAGCATCGGCAGGGCGGGCTGGCATTATTTAAAGGTAGGCAAGGAAACACAGCAAAAATATTTTGCTGATGCGCATAATACCGTCAGCGGCAAGCTGGGCCTTGGCAACAATGCCGAGCTTTTAACCGGCAGCGGCTATGTGCTGGAGCCTGACCAGCTTTTGGTCGGCACTTTAAATTTGCATACTGACAGGCCTTTACAGGTGACGGTGCTGATGTGCGACGAAAATGCAGATTTGGATTTATACAACGAATACGCGCCGGTGCAGCCGATGGACGAACATCCGCTGCGCGGCACGTTTGCCGAAGCAGATTGGGCGTACAACATTAAAAAGCCGATGAACACCGACAGCGGCGTGCACATGTTGGAGCTGGCTTCGGAAGAACAGGGCTTTGCGCAGGGCAAGGACGGCACAACGGGCTTGGACGCTGTAAATTACGGCAATTACGGCGTTGTTTACTCTGTTAATTTTACAATCAGCGGTACTAAACCGGCGGCAATGTATCTCAATCCGCTGGGCGGCTTGTTTGCCGGTTACGGCGTGCTTAAAAAAGCGGGAGAAAACACGCTTTTGCCGCTGCCGCAGGATAAAGTCGCTATCGGCGACAGCTACGACGATTTATTAAAGCTTGGCACTTTGCAGCCTGGCACATACAGCTTTATCTGGTCGCCGCCGGGGGCTTCCAACCTGCCAATCAGGCTGTATTGGATGCAGGATGGCTACCAATTTAATAACGAGGATAAATAAATGGCTAAAGAACAACCACCTTTTAAAGTAAACGATATTACAGAACTTGAAATAACCGGGCTTGGCAGCAGCGGCGAGGGCGTTGGCAAGGCACAGGGCTTTACGGTTTTTGTAAAGGGCGCACTGCCGGGCGAAACGGTAAGGGTAAAACTGTTTCAGGTAAAAAAGTCGTATGCTTCGGGCAGCATTACAGAAATTTTAAAGGCTTCGCCGCAGCGCGTAGAGCCGCCGTGCCCGTTTTATAAAGACTGCGGCGGCTGCCAGCTTCAGCATTTAAGCTATGAAGGGCAGCTTGCTGTAAAACGCCAGCAGGTAAAGGACGCATTGGAGCGCATCGGGCATATCGAAGGCTGCGAAGTGCTGCCGGTTATCGGCATGGCTGCGCCGTGGCACTACCGCAATAAAATGCAGTTTCCGGCCGCCAAAATGGACGGCAAAATTCAAATCGGCTGTTATGCTGCGCTGACGCACAATGTAATTGATATTGATGACTGCATTATTCAAAAGCAGGCCAACAACAAAATTATGCAGGTAGTTCGCCGCTGGATGCAGCAGTTTAACATTGCCACTTATAATGAAACTACCGGCAAAGGCGTTGTGCGCCATGTAATGGGACGCGTGGGCGTTAAAACCGGCGACGTGATGGCAGTTATCATTACAGCCTGCTACGATATTCCGCACGCGGGCGAGCTGGTGACGATGCTTAAAAGCGAAGTAGGCGGCTTAAAAAGCATTGTGCAGAACATCAACAAAAAACGTACCAATATTATTATGGGCAGCAAAAACCGTGTACTGTACGGCAAAAGCACAATCAAAGACAAGTTAGGGCATTTAAAGTTCAATATTTCGCCGTTATCGTTCTTTCAGGTCAACAGCGAGCAGACCGAAAAACTTTATGCAGCGGCGCTGGATTTTGCAGGACTTAACGGCGGCGAAACCGTTATTGACTGCTACTGCGGCACAGGTACAATTTCGCTGTATCTGGCGCAGAAAGCTGGCAAGGTGTACGGCATCGAAATTGTTGAACCTGCCATTAAGGATGCCAACGCCAATGCGGCTGCCAACAATATCGGCAACGCGCAGTTTATCTGCGGCGACGCAGCGGTGGAAATGCCGGCGCTTTTAGCCCAAGGCGTTAAGCCGGATGTAGTGCTTTTAGACCCGCCACGCGCAGGCTGCGATAAAAAGGTGCTGGCCGCCATTGCACAAGTAAAGCCCCAAAAGGTTGTTTACGTATCATGCAACCCGGCTTCGCTGGCGCGCGATATGGCGTTTTTGACGCAAAATGGCTACAAAGCAGTTAAAGCCCAGCCGGTTGATATGTTTCCGATGACGCACCATGTGGAAACGGTTGCTGAACTTGTTTTAAACTAAATAACGATAACAAAAAAGCAGTATCGCCTGGGCGGTACTGCTTTTGTACGTTTAAAAGCTATTTACTTTTTAACTTTTTGCCCGTCAATACGTAATGCAGCGGGGCTATATGGCGGGATAGCTTGGTAAGTACGATGCTGGTTACAAGTGATACAGCCAGCAAAATTATATAGGCAGCGATGACGCGCTTGGTGGTCATTACGATGCCAAAATGATGGCTTATCCTGTCAATCATGCTGAGCCAGAAGGGGTGGCAAAAGTAAACCAGCATGGAGTTATCCGATATAAAATCGACTGCTTTGGTAAAGAGATTATCTGTTTGCTGGCGTGCAAATAAGGCACAAAAAAATAAAATAGACGCAATGGTGTAGAAAAATCCCTGCGGGCTGAGCTGCTGAAAGGTATTGGTCAGGCTGATGAGGTCGTAGCCGTGTTTATAATAATACCAGTAGTAGCTGCCGCCGATGTAGGCGATAGAAAGCACATACAGCGCCGTTACGGCTTTGAATTTAGCTGCTATTGTCTGAAAGAACTCATGTTCTTTTATCGCCGCAAGGCCGCCCAGCATAAAAATGAAAAGATAGTGCAGCGGCAGGTAGTTTAGGCGGTAAGTGAAAAAGTCCTGCAAAACAAATGGCAGCTGCTGCGCTGTAATGCCTGGGTGCATTGTCCAGTAGTTAAACAGCATTTGCAGCACAAAAAGCGCGGCAAAGCCGGTTTTTAAACCTATGCGCTGCATAAACGCCATCAGTTTTTGAAACAATGGAAAGAAGGCGTAAAACCACAGCAGGATTATCATAAAATACAGGTGGTAGCACGCCAGCCCCCAAAAAAGTATATGCAGCAGCCCCAGCGGCGAAAACCACGGTATGCAGCCGGGCACAACGGTGCTGAAATACACCATGTAAAACAGTGACCAGCTTAAATAGGGTATGCCGCTGCTTAGAAAGCGTTTTTTGATGAACTCGCGGTAATTAAGTGCTGTGCCAGGTTTGTAATGGCAGAACAGGCCGTAGCCGGATATAAAAAAGAAGGACGGTACGCTGTAACGCGATAGGATTTCCAAAAGCATATATAAATGTGGGTTGGGTGCGGCGCACATCAGCGCCAGCGAGCCGGTGTGGATGCCGAGTACGCCGAGCATACAGATGCCGCGCAGTTTATCTATGGTACGGTTGCGTTCAGTCATAATTTCTCCGCTGTTAAAAAATTTTACCTGCTTATTATACAGCAAAAGCCTGTTTTGGGCAAAGAAAAAGAGTGCCGGGCACTCTTTTTCTGCGTTATAATTAAAATTTTAATCAGGGATTAACTGTTGCGCGGTAGGTTTGTTTGCCGTCTTTGTATTCGAGGATAACGGCGCTTTTAACTGCGTCGTGCGTTTCGTTTAAAGAGGTTTTGCCGGTAACGGCGTTAAAGTCTTTGGTGGCAGCTAAAATTTCGGTGATTTTTGCTGCATCGTAAACGCCTGCTTTAGCGATGGTTTCAATCATCAGGTTAGCGCCGTCGTAGCCAAGTACAGCGCAGGCATCAGGGTTCTGCCCGTATTCTTTGTTATAATTTTCTACAAAGGCTTTGGATGTTTCGTCGCTGGAATCTACGCTGTAATGGTTTGTAAAATAGGTGTTGTTCAGCGCTTCGCTGCCGGCAATTTCAGCAAGTTTAGGGCTGTCCCAGCCGTCACCGCCGACAAATGGAATATTTATGCCAAGTTCGCGCGCCTGTTTGATGATTTTGCCGACTTCTTCATAATAGCCGGGGACATAAACAACGTCTGGCGCAGCCGCTTTGATTTTGGTAAGCACGGATTTGAAGTCGGTATCTTTTTGCAGGTAGGATTCTTCGTCAATTACTATGCCGCCGGCAGCAGTGTAAGCGTCTTTAAAGGCTGCCGCAAGGCCCTTGGCGTAATCGGAGCTGTTATCAATGTAAATGGCCGCTGTTTTTGCGCCAAGTTCGTTATAAACAAAGTTAGCCCCGACGGTTCCCTGGAAGGGGTCGATAAAGCAAACGCGGAAGGTGTGCGGTTTTACCGTGCCGTCGTCGTTAACGGTAACTTTCGGGTTGGTTGCGCCGATGGCGAGAAACGGAATTTTGGAAGATTCGCTGACGTTGGCCGCCGCAATGGCGTTGGAGCTGGGGAAGATGCCCATAACCGCTTTTACATTATCCTGGTTAATCAGTTTGGACATAGCGTTGGCGGCTTCTGCGGGTTCGGATTTATCGTCGGCAACGACGATTTCAATTTGTTTGTTTAAAAGCCCGCCTTTGGCGTTTTGCTCTTTTACAGCAAGCTGAATGCCGTTAACAATCGAGTTGCCGTAGGTGGCGTTAGCGCCGGTCATTTCGCTTACAACGCCTAATTTAATTTTATTGGCGTCGTCTTCGCTGCTGCCGCAGCCGCTTACAAGTACGCTCATTGCCAGAACGGCGGTGGTAATTGCTGTTACAAGTTTCTTTTTGCCTAAAAATTTCATTGTTTAGCCCCCTCATAAACTCATCGCAAATAACAGAACATTATGTTGTTCTTTAACAGGATATAAATGTACACAAAAACCTGTTAGCACTATTGTACTTTTATACAAAACAAAAAGCAAGATATTTTTGTAAATTTTTATAATAAATACTAAAAATGTAAAATTGGCGCTGCATAATTGTTTAAAATTAAACAAAAAGAGCTTTTAAATTTTCCGGCAGGAAATTATATTTTAACAGCGAATTTTTTAAGATAAGGCTTTTTTGCCTGTAACGGTAGGTTTTGCCTTTAAATAGAATATTATTGAAAAGAGTGATTGTATGGAACTTTCTTTTACGCATATATTAAGCCTGGTTATTGCGCTAAGCATTGTGCTTGGCTGCGGCGTTTATTCGTCGCGCAAGGTTAAATCGGCGGATGATTTTGATGTAGGCGGGCGCAGCGCAGGTGTTATTATGGTTGCCGGTTCAATCATTGCCACCATTATCGGCGGCGCGGCAACAATCGGCACGGCGCAGGGCGGCTTTACCTTCGGCATGGGCGCCTGGTGGTTTACGCTCGGCAGCGGTATCGGCTTTTTGGTAATGGCGGCGTTTTATGCGCGTCCTTTGCGCAACAGCGGCGTAACAACTATTTCAGAATATCTCGTTGTTAATTTTGGCCATCACGCAGGGCCTATCGCAAGCATCGCCGCTTCGCTGGGCATCTTTTTCAGCATTGTGTCAAGCTCGCTCAGTTCCGTACATTTAATAGGCGGCATTCTGCATCTGGGCTTTTTCCCATCGGCTGTAATTGTGGTGCTTTTGGTTACGGGCTTTGTATTTTTTGGCGGCATTAACAGCAGCGGCCTGGCCGGATTATTTAAAATATTTTTGATTTTTGCCACGGTTTTTGTCGGCGGCTTTTTGGCGTTTAACGACATGGGCGGGCTTACTGGCATGCACGAATCTTTTCCGGAGCTGCCGTGGTTCAGCCTGCTGGGCATTGGCATAGACCATTCGCTGTTTAATTTGCTTTCGATGATTGTTGGTGTTGTATCGACGCAAAGTTATGCGCAGGCGCTGTTTTCGGCAAGTTCGTCGCGTGTTGCAGCGGCGGGCTGCTTTTTGGCTGCCTGCGTGGCGATACCTGTCGGCCTGCCTTCCGTAATGATTGGCATGTTTATCAAGCTGCACCATCCGGAACTGAACAGTATCGACGTACTGCCGTTTTTTATGTGCAATTACCTGCCGGACTGGCTGGGCGGCGCAGGTTTGGCGGCGCTTGTGCTTTCGTGCGTAGGCTCTATTGCCGGGCTGGCGCTTGGCGTAGGCACGCTCATCAGCCGCGATATTTTCGGCGCAGTGTTTAAAGTAAAGGAAAGCACTAAGTTGCTGTGGATTAACAAGCTGACGGTGCTTGCCGTAACTTTTCTTGCGCTTATCTTTATCCATTCAAGGCTCGACAGTTCCGTCCTGCAATGGAACTACCTTTCCATGGCGCTGCGCGGCGCGGGCATTTTTATCCCGCTGACGGCGGTGATTATGTTTAAAGGCAAAATCACAAAAGCGGCAGGGCTGCTTTCGATGGTGGGCGGCATTGCTTCCGGCTGCCTGTGGCATATTATTTATCCGGAATCGCCGTACACTTTGTTTGTAAGCCTGTTTTTCAATCTTATTTTTTTAGTTCCAGTAATTATTTATAAAAGTTTTAAATAAAGGAGCATTTTATGCCGGGAAATTTTACACATTTACACGTCCATACGCAGTACAGCCTGCTTGACGGCGCTTCCAAAATAGACAAGCTTCTGGCGCGCACCAAAGAGCTGGGCATGGACAGCATCGCCATTACCGACCACGGCGTTATGTACGGTGCGGTGGATTTTTATCAGCAGGCGCATAAAATAGGCCTCAAGCCGATTATAGGCTGCGAGGTTTATGTGGCGCAGTCGCGTTTTGACCGCAGCCAGCGCGGGGGTATGTATCATTTAATCCTGCTTGCAGAAAATAACACGGGCTATCATAACCTGATGCGCCTGGTATCGCTGGCACATTTGGAGGGCTTTTATTACAAGCCGCGCATTGACAAGGATATTTTGCGCAAATACAGCGAAGGGCTGATTTGTTTAAGCGCGTGCGTTGCCGGTGAAGTGCCGGTAAAAATTTTGCAGCGCGACATTGACGGTGCGGAACGCGCGGCGCAGGAATACATAGACATTTTTGGCAAAGAAAATTACTTTTTTGAAATACAGGACCACGGGCTGGACGAAGAACGCATCGTTGCCCGCGAGCTGAAACGCATGGCGCAGAAATTCGGCATCGGCCTTGTGGCGACTAACGACCTGCATTATGTTGAGCGTGAGGACGCCGAGGCGCAGGACGTTTTGCTGTGTATTCAGACCGGCAGCACGGTTGATGACCCCAAGCGTATGAAGTTTGCCAATGACCAGTTTTATCTGAAAAGCTATGAAGAAATGGCGGAACTTTTTGGCGATTGCCCGGAAGCACTGGAAAATACCGTAAAAATTGCAGAGCGCTGCAATGTAACGCTGGAGTTCGGGCATCTTTTGCTGCCGGAGTTCCCCATACCGAAGGAATATGCCAACGCAACGGAGTATTTGCGCAGCCTGTGCATGCAGGGCCTGCCTTCGCGTTATCCGCAGGCGGATGAGAAGGTTATGCAGCGGCTTGATTACGAACTTGGTATTATCGACCGCATGGGTTACAGCTGTTATTTTTTGATTGTGTGGGATTTTATCAATTACAGCCGCAAAAACGATATTCCGGTCGGGCCGGGGCGCGGCAGTGCGGCGGGCAGCATTGTGGCATATCTTTTAGGAATTACCAGCATCGACCCGCTGAAATATGATTTGCTTTTTGAACGTTTTTTGAATCCGGAGCGTGTAAGCATGCCGGATATTGATACCGATTTTTGCTACGTTAATCGCGGCCGTGTGCTGGAATACATTATCCGGCGTTACGGCAAGGAGCGTGTAGCGCAGATTATTACCTTCGGCACTTTGCAGGCTCGCGCCGCTGTGCGTGATGTAGGGCGAGCGCTGGATTACACTTATGGCTTTGTGGACAATGTTGCCAAAATGATACCGCGCGAGCTGGGCATTACGCTGGAAAAGGCGCTGGAAACCAGCAACGATTTTAAAGCGCTGTACGACAGCGACGAAAAAGTGCGCCGCTTGATTGACATTGCTAAAAAGGTAGAAGGCATGCCGCGCAACAGCGGAACACATGCAGCGGGCGTGGTAATTACGCCGCGCGATTTGATTGACTGCGTGCCGCTTCAGCTATCCAACGAAGGACTTGTCATTACCCAGTACGATAAGGATAAGGTAGAAAACCTCGGCCTTTTAAAGATGGATTTGCTAGGGCTGCGTACTTTAACCGTTATCGGCGATACTATCCGTTATATCCGCGAAACGACGGGCGAAAAAGTAGATATCGAAAACATACCGCTGGACGACGATGCAACCTGCGCTATGCTGCGCAATGGCGATACGCAGGGCGTGTTCCAGCTGGAATCCGAGGGCATGACCAAGCTGGTTATGGATTTGGCGCCGGAAAAATTCAGCGACCTTATTCCGCTGGTGGCGCTTTACCGCCCCGGACCATTAGGCACCGGCATGGTAGAAGATTTTATCGAAGGCAAGCACGGCAAGCGCACGGCGGATATTCTGCACCCGCTGCTGGAGCCGGTATTAAAGGATACCTTCGGCGTTATCCTTTACCAGGAACAGGTTATGCAGATAACTTCCGTTCTGGCAGGCTTTTCGCTTGGCCAGGCGGATATTCTGCGCCGCGCCATGGGCAAAAAGAAGGCTAAAGAGCTGGACTCCATGAAGCAGAAGTTTATCGACGGCGCAAGGGAAAACCACGGCATCGACGAAGAAACCAGCACGCAGATTTTTGCGCTTTTGCAGCACTTTGCGGGCTACGGTTTCAATAAATCGCACTCGGCGGCGTATGCGCTGGTTGCTTACCAGACGGCGTATTTAAAACAGCATTGGCCGACGCAGTTTATGGCTGCGTTTTTGTGCAGCGTAATGAACGACAATGATAAATTAAGCTGGTATCTTGGCGTTACCAAACGCATGGGTATTAAAATCCTGCCGCCGGACGTTAACGAAAGCGGCAAGGAGTTTTCGCCTGTTAAGGGCAAGGCTATCCGCTTTGGTATGGCAGGCATTAAAAGCGTGGGCGACCAGGCGATTGACGCCATTATCAAAGCGCGCGAAAGCGGCGGTAACTTTACTTCGATACTTGATTTTTGCCGCCGCGTGCCGTCAAAGCTTATCAACAAGCGCGTAATAGAAAACCTTATTTACTGCGGTGCGATGGATTCTTTTGGGGCTAAACGCTCGCAGCTTCTGGCTGTGTATGAGCAGGCCGCCGATTTGGGCAGCTCGTATCAGAAGGATTCTGCCAGCGGACAGCTGGGGCTTTTTGGCGACGATATGTTTGAGGATGTGCAGGACATCAAACTGCCGCAGCTTGACGAAATGCCCAAAAAATTGCTTTTGGAAAACGAAAAGAAAATCGTTGGTTTTTATGTAACCGGCCATCCGCTTGACAGTTATGAGCGCGTGCTGGAAAATTATACGCCGCTGTATAAACTGGCAGAAATGGACGAGGACAGCAACGACAGGGTTGTTTCTGTTGCCGGGCTTATCAGCAGCATGCGCCTGCGCACTACCAAACGCGGCGACACCATGGCGATACTGTCGCTGGAAGACTTTACCGGCAGGCTGGAGGTTGTTGTTTTTACCAAGCAGTACCACGATTTTGCGCGCCTGCTGTATCAGGAAAACGTCATTGCCGTTGAAGGCCGCCTGAAAGTTGACGAGCGCAGCACTTCATTGCAGGCCATCAGCATCCGCCAGTTAAACGAAAGCGGCGCGGACATTCATTTGAGAATTACGCGCGATAAAGAAACCGGAGCCGTGCAGAAGGAAATGCGCCGTATTTTTGCCATGTACCACGGCAGCACGCCGCTGTACCTGCATTTGCTGTCATCAGGCAAAACTATAAAAACCGACCGCTGCTTCTGGATTGACGCAGGCAAACCCGGTTTTTACAAAGAAATTACCGAGCTGTTGGGGCCTGGCTGCCTGCAATAAAAAAGAGGGCTTGCAAGCAGGCTTTAAACACTGTAAAATAATAAATATATAAATATGTTTACAAAAGATTCTGGGAGGTCGCTTATGAATATTGTAGTATGTCTTAAACAGGTTCCGGATACTTCCGAAGTAAAGCTCAATCCGGAAACCAATACCCTTATCAGGGACGGAGTGCAGAATATCATGAACCCGTTTGACCGTCAGGCGCTTGAAACCGCGCTGATTTTAAAAGATGCCAACGGCGCTAAGGTTACGGTTGTATCCATGGGGCCGCCGCAGGCTG
This sequence comes from Phascolarctobacterium sp., assembly GCA_003150755.1. GTDB lineage: Bacteria > Bacillota > Negativicutes > Acidaminococcales > Acidaminococcaceae > Fusicatenibacter_A. The sequence continues at coordinate 398,132 of QAMT01000004.1, forward strand.
AAGAAATTTTGAAAGAAGCAATTTCTATGGGTGCTGACGAAGCAATTCTGGTCAGCGACCGTGCATTGGCAGGCAGCGATACGCTGGCAACCAGCTTTGCACTGGCAGGTGTTGTAAAAAGCCTGGGCGATGTAGACCTTGTGCTTTGCGGCAAACAGGCCGTTGACGGCGATACCGCACAGGTTGGCCCGGAAATGGCTGAACATCTTGGCTTTCCGCAGGCTACCGGCGCACTGAAAGTAACGCTGGACGGCAATAAAGTTCTTGTTGAACGCGAAAACGAAAGCAGCAGCCAGACCCTTGCTGTTGAACTTCCGGCTCTTGTAACCGTTACCAGAGCGGAAAAAGAACCGCGCTTTGCCAGCATCAAAGGCAAAATGAAAGCAAGAAAAGCAGTTATCCCTGTTAAAACAGCGGCAGAACTTGGCATCGACACTACTATGATTGGCCTGTCCGGTTCTCCGACCAAAGTTAAAAAAGTATTTACGCCTCCTGTTCCGCAGGTTGAAAGCGAAATCATTACCGAAGAAGACGCAGACAAAGCAGTTGACATGCTGCTGGAAAAACTCGTTCAGGCAAATATTATTACTCGTTGAGGTGAAGGAATATGGCAATTACAATAGATAAAGAACAGTGCATCGGCTGCGAATCCTGCGTGGCAACCTGCCCGGTGGGCGCATTGCAGATGGAGGACAGCAAAGCCTCTGTTAATGAAGAAAGCTGCATTTCCTGCGGCGCATGCGTTGGCGAATGCCCGGTAGGCGCAATCAGCCTGGGCAAAGCAGAAGACAAAAAAGAAGCTGCATCTGCCGAAGGCAAAGACCTGTGGGTTATGGCAGAACTGGAAAACGGCGAACCCGTTGGCGTAACTTATGAACTTTTAGGCGTAGCCGCAGACCTTGCCGCTAAATGCGGACAGCGCTGCTGTGCAGTGCTTGTCGGTGCAGAAAAGGGCGATGTTCCGGCTAAACTTTTTGCAGCTGGCGCTGATGTTGTTTACGCTGTTACCGGCGCAGAATACGCCGAATACAATACCGATCTTTATGCCAATGCTTTTTGCGAACTGGCAGAAGCCTATAAACCGAATGCCGTTATGTTCGGTGCAACCGTTGACGGACGCGACCTGGCTCCGCGTATTGCCGCACGTCTTAAAACCGGCCTTTGCGCAGACTGCACCGGCCTTGACATGGCAGGCGAGCTGGTAGAATGGACCCGTCCGGCACTCGGCGGCAACATTTTAGCTACTATCGTTTGCGACGAACACCGCCCGCAGATGGGTACTGTACGCCCGAAGGTATTTAAAGCCAAAGAAGCTGACGCATCCAGAACCGGCGAAGTAATTGATTATGAAGTTAAAAACAAAGTAGAAAGCAAAGTAAGCATTGTACGCAAAGAAGCGCTTACCGAAGCAGGCAGCATTAAAATTGAAGACGCAGAAGTTGTATGCTCCGGCGGCCGCGGCCTTGGCAGCTGCGACAACTTTAAAATGCTGGAAGAACTGGCAGCCCTGTTTGAAAACGGCAGTGTCGGCGGCTCCCGCGCAGTTGTAGACGAAGGATGGCTCGACCATGCCCATCAGGTAGGCCAGAGCGGCAAAACCGTAACGCCTAAAGTATATTTTGCTTTCGGCATTTCCGGTGCTATCCAGCATTTGTCCGGCATGAGTTCTTCTGATATTATCATTGCCATCAATAAAGATGCCAACGCTCCTATCTTTAAGGTAGCCCAGTATGGCATTGTTGGCGACGCCAAAGAAATTCTGCCTAAACTTATTGCCAAAATTAAAGCTTTTAAAGAGGCATAACGGAGGTTAAACATTTGTGTGGAAAGTAGTTTATATTGCGCAGACCAAAGAGAATGCGCAGGAGATACAAGAACTGCTTACAAACAACGGCTTTCTGATACAGATGAATGTAGCAGGGGCTAAAAAAGGTGGACAGGGGGGCGCTTACGAAATAAGCGTCCCATACTCTGAAGCAGAAGATGCTTACGAGGTGCTTTGCGAGAACCGTTTTCGCGCTTAAGCGGAGGTAGTTATGAAAAAAACCAAAATTATCTGCACTATGGGGCCAAGCACGGACGATGCCGGTTTGCTGGCACAGATGATGCGTAGCGGCATGGACCTGGCCCGTTTTAATTTTTCGCACGGATGCCATGAGGACCATGCGCGCCGTGTGGAGCTGGTGCGCAAAGCTGCTGCCGAAGTTGAAAAACCGATAGCCTTAATTGCCGATACCAAGGGGCCTGAGATGCGCCTTGGTATTTTTAAAGAAGGCAAGGTTGTATTAAAAGAAGGCGACAGTTTTACCCTTACCACAGAAGAAATTGAAGGTACGGAGGAAATCTCCTACGTTAATTATGCCGGGCTGCCGGAAGAAGTGCAGCCGGGCAATGCCATCCTGCTTTCGGACGGCTTGCTGGCGCTTGAAGTAACCAGCGTCGATGTGGCAGGCGGCAAAATTTATACTAAAGTTGTACATGGCGGCGAAATAAGCTCGCGCAAGCGCGTAGCCTGCCCCGGGATTGAGCTTAAGCTGCCGTTTTTATCGGATAACGATGTAAGCGATATTACCTTTGCCGCCAAGCTGGGCATGGATTATGTAGCGGCTTCGTTTGTGCAGAAAGCGGACGATGTGCTGGCAATCCGCCGCGTGCTGGAGCAGTGCGGCTCGCAGATGGGTATCATTTCCAAAATTGAAAATCACGCAGGCGTAAAAAATATTGAAGAAATCATTGCCGTTTCGGACGGCGTAATGGTTGCCCGCGGCGATTTGGGCGTTGAAATTCCGGCAGAGGTTGTGCCGCTGGTGCAGAAGGATATTATCCGCAGCTGCAACAAGGCAGGCAAGCCTGTTATTACGGCAACGCAGATGCTTGAAAGCATGATTAACAGTTACCGCGCTACCCGTGCGGAGGCCAGCGACATTGCCAACGCAATTTTTGACGGTACGGACGCTATTATGCTGAGCGGCGAAACGGCTTCCGGCAAATATCCGCTGGAAGCGGTGCGCACTATGGCCAAAATTGCCGAGCAGACGGAAACAGCGCTGGATTACGCCAAAATTTTTAAAAACAAGGGCATTGGCGAGCGCATCCATTCTACGGAAGCTATCAGCCACGCTACGGTGCAGATTGCGCAGGAGTTGGGCAGTGATGCTATCGTCAGCGTTACGGAATCCGGCTTTACGGCGCGCATGCTTGCCAAATACCGTCCGGGCGCAGGGGTTATCGGCGTATCGCGCCACCCGCAGAGCGTAAGGCTGATGCAGCTTTATTGGGGCGTGTACCCGGTTTTGGGCCCGTGGAGTGAAAACACGGACGAACTTATTGAAGAGTCGCTGGCGTGCGTTAAAGAGCACGGCTATATTAAAGACGGCGACAATGTTATCGTAACTGCCGGTGTGCCGGTAGGGCGCAGCGGCACTACTAATCTGATTAAGGTTGTAACTATGAGCAAAAAACTTGTCAGCGGCGTTGGTATCGGCTTGCAGTCCATCACCGGTGTGGTTTGCAAATGCAAAACGCCCGAAGATTTTACCGGCAAATTCAAAGCTGGCGATATTCTCGTTGTCGGCGTACTGCCTGACGAAGCGGGAAAATATGCGGCGGCAGCAAGTGCGATTATCGCCGAAGAAGGCGGCCTGACATCGACGGCGGCGATTGTAGCCGTTGGCTGCGGCGTACCGGCAGTTGTCGGTGCGGCAGGCGCGATGCAGAAGCTGGCGGACGGTGCAACCGTTACGGTAGATACCGTCAGCGGCATTGTATATGAAGGCACCAGCAATATTATGTAAGCAGAGGTTTGTGTATGGCAGCTGATAACGGACTGGAAAATTTAAAAACGGACTGTATTGCTGCTTTGCGCAAAGGCGACGAAGATGCTTTTGAAGCTGCGGCAGTGAAACTTAAGGAATATGCGCCTGATGATTTGCAGTTTAAAATGGAAACGCTGGGGCTTTTAGCCTGCCTGGCGTTAAAGCAAAACTGCCGCCGCAGCGCGCTTAAGGCACTGAACCTGCTTTCGGTCTGCTCGCTGGATATTGCACCGGACGGCGCAGCGGCAGAAAGTATATTTTTGCGCAACCTGCATTTTGCGGCTGTTATGTCGGCGCGCACGCATGATAAGGATATTTTTGCAGCGGCGGTTTCCAAACTGGCGGTGCGTTATGCCAGAACCGGTTATGTTAAAGAAAACACCGAAGCTTTTGTAAATTTGCTGACGGCGCTGATGTTTATTGCAGCAGACAGGCGCTATACCAACGTGCTGCCGATGCTGAGATGGCTGAGCCTGCGTTTGTGCAGCAACGAAGCAGTGGGCGAAGATATTTTGCTGCCGTTTCTGCGCGAATGGGCCTGCCTGGCAGCGCAGGCGGCAAGGCGCGACTGGCAGGACATTGCCGCACAGCTTTTGAACGGCTTGTTTTACTTTTTGCTTAAACAGCACAGCTTTGAACTGGCGCGCAGCCTGCTGTTATATGTAATGATGCACATGCAGATGTATGCGGCTTGGGACGGCGCGGACAAAGCCTTTAAAACCTATGCCCCGGTGCAGAACTTTTCGCTGCTTTTGTTTTACCGGGCGGTAAAACTAAAAGACGAAAACAGGCGCGTTGCAATCGTGCGTTTGCTTTTGCGCGCCTGGCGTGATTTTATCGCCGCGGCGGCAAGGCAGAACATGCAGGACGAAATGGAGCTTTATCAAAGCTGGTTTGCCTGCGGACAGGCAGCAGAAAGCGCAAAATACAAAAAACGCTGCCGTCTGTTTATCCAGCTGACGCTGGGTTATTGGGCGGCGCAGCAGCCGCGTACCAGCAAAAAGCAGCTTAAATACTTAAAAAATATTTTTGAACCGGACCTTGTAAAAGATAAATACCTGCATCTTTTAAAGGCCGTGCGCTGAAATGGCGGGCAGTTGTTTGGCAGCTGCCCGCTTTTGTATAATCCATGTAAAATTTTTGCCCTAAAAAGTTTAGCAGCCTTTACAAATGATATAATTAAATTAAGTGAACATTTGGAGGGACGACTAAATGAGCAATTATACGCTGCCTTTGTTTATGCAGGTAAAAGAAAACGCAGTTACCGACCTTAATAAAAACCTTAATTTATACATGCCCAAGCTGGTATTTGCCAAAACGCTTATTTTAACTACGGAAGGGCTGCTTCAGACGCTGGATAAAAAAGTTAAAATACTTTTAAACCAGCTGCGCGGCTATGAAGTTGTTACGGTTAAAGAAAGCTCTTTTGATTTTGCGGTTGAGGTTGCCAAAAAAGTGGCGATGAACAACATCCGCCTTGTTATCGGGCTGGGCGGCGGAACAGCGCTTGACACTGCCAAATACGCAGCGTTTGTTGCCAACGTGGCCTACATTGCTATACCGACGGCGCTCAGCAATGACGGTGTGTGCTCGCCGGTTTCTGTATTGCTGGCGCAGAACGGACGCCGCCATTCGTTTACGTCCAAAATACCGGACGGGCTTTTGATTGACACCGACATTATTTTTGAAGCGCCGCGCCTGCTTTTAAAGGCCGGTGTGGGCGATACCATCAGCAACTATACCGCGCTTTATGACTGGAAGCTGGGCTGCGAGGAAAACAACGACCGCCCCAACGATTTTGCCTACATGCTTTCGGAAACGGCGTTCAATTCGCTGCTGTACTCGGAAGCCAAATCGCTGACTTCTATCGAAGGCATAAAAATGCTGGCGCAGTCGCTGGTACTGAGCGGGCTTTCTATGCAGCTTGCGGGCAATTCGCGCCCGTGCAGCGGCTCGGAGCATCTTTTCAGTCACGCTATGGACGAACTTTTCGACCACAATATCCCGCACGGCATTCTGGTGGCAATGGGCAGTGTGGTTGCCTGCAAATTACAGGGGCGCGACCACCGCGTGGTGCTGGACTTTTTAAGGGCATATGATATTTCCGTCAACCCTGCCAAGCATGGCATTACAGAAGATATGTTCATCAAAGCGTGGATGTTTGCCAAAGAGGTGCGCAAGGAGCGTTATACCATCCTTAACAAAATAAATCTTACGGAGGAATTGTTCCGCCAGTTGTATGTAACCATGCTGGAAGAATGTGACTGATGTATATTTTAAAATTTATTTTATTGTGGCTTTTGCCGCCGGGGTGCATTGTCCTGCTTTTGGCAGTGCTTGCCGTTTATTTGTTCAGGCACAAGGCACGCGGCAGCTATGCGCTTGCGCTGATAACATTTTTGCTGTATCTTGCATCCATGATGCCGGTAGCAAATATTTTGGCGCGCGGGCTGGAAGGCCAGTACACGCAGCCGGTAAATATCCGCGCCGACGCGGTTGCCGTTTTGGGTGCGGGCGCAGTAAGCGGTGTGCCCGATGTTGACGGTGAGGGAGCAGTAACAGCCATTGGCATGAACAGGCTGATTACCGGTGTGCGCTTGCAGCGGATGCTTGATGTGCCGCTGATTGTAAGCGGCGGCAAAGTTTTTGCTGATAGTGCGGTAGAAGCGGAGGTTTCCAAACGTGTGGCGATAGGGCTGGGGATGCCTGCTGATATGGTTTACGCCGACAGCGAAGCGCTGAACACCAGGCAGAACGCGCAGAATATTATTGCCGCCTGCCGGGAGAACGGCTGGCAGCGCGTTGCCGTTGTAACATCGGCGCTGCACATGCCGCGCGCTATGCAGAACTTTAACTCAACGGCAAACGGAACAGGCGTTGAAGTTGTTGCTTACCCGTGCGATTACCTTGCTGCCGGAAAGATATACCTATCGGCGTTCAGCTTTGCGCCGCAGTCTTACGCGCTTGACCTTACGGCAATGGCGCTGAAGGAATACCTGGCTATGGCAGCCAATAAATTTTTGTAAAAATTTTACAAAATTACTTGCCTGGCATAAAAGGCTTGTGATATAATATTACGCGTGTAAAAATACACACGTCTGCGGATTTGCCCGCTGTCCGCAAGGTTAGGGCAAAGCTGATGCAGGCGGAGGAAAAAACAGGAGGAATAAAAAATGGCAATCATCTCTATGAAACAATTACTCGAAGCCGGCGTACATTTCGGTCATCAGACCCGCCGCTGGAACCCTAAAATGGCTCCGTACATCTTCACCGAAAGAAACGGTATCTACATCATCGACCTGCAGAAAACCGTTAAAAAGGTAGAAGAAGCTTACAACTTTATGCGCGACGTTGCTGCAAGCGGCGAAAGCATTCTGTTTGTCGGCACCAAAAAACAGGCTCAGGAAGCTATCCGCGAAGAAGCTCTGCGCTGCAACATGTTCTATGTAAACGAACGTTGGCTGGGCGGCATGATGACCAACTTCAAAACCATCCAGGGCCGTATCAAACGCCTGCGCACCCTCGAAGCTATGGAAGCTGACGGAACTTTTGACGTACTGCCGAAAAAAGAAGTTATCGGCCTGCGCCATGAAATGGAAAAACTGACCAAATACCTCGGCGGCATCAAAGATATGAAAAAACTGCCGGGCGCTCTGTTCATCATCGACCCGCGCAAAGAAAACATTGCAGTTATGGAAGCACGCAAACTGAACATTCCTATCGTTGCAACTGTTGACACCAACTGCGACCCGGACGTTATTGACCATGTAATCCCGGCTAACGACGACGCTATCCGCGCTGTAAAACTGCTGACCGCTAAAATGGCTGACGCTGTTCTGGAAGGCCGTCAGGGCATGCAGACTGAAGAAGCTGCTGAAGCTCCGGCAGAAGAAACCGCTGCTGCTGAAGACGCAGAATAATTTGAAGAATTTTTTAGATTTTGAAATTTCAGGAGGAATTATAAATGGCTGAAATTACCGCTGCATTAGTTAAAGAGTTACGTGAACGCACCGGCGCAGGCATGATGGACTGCAAAAAAGCCCTGTCTGCAACCGAAGGCGACATGGATAAAGCAATTGACTTCCTGCGTGAAAAAGGCCTTGCTGCTGCTGCTAAAAAAGCAGGCCGCGTTGCTGCTGAAGGCCTCGTAGAATCCTACATTCACGGCGGCGGACGCATCGGCGTTCTGGTTGAAGTTAACTGCGAAACCGACTTTGTTGCTAAAACCGACAACTTCAAATCCCTTGTTAAAGATATTGCAATGCACATTGCAGCTGCAAACCCGAGCTACCTTCGCCGCGAAGAAGTTCCTGCTTCCGAACTTGAACATGAAAAAATGGTTCTTACCGAGCAGGCACGCAACGAAGGCAAACCGGAAAAAATCATCGAAAAAATGGTTACCGGCCGTATCGAAAAATACTACAAAGAAGTTTGCCTGTTAGAACAGCCCTTCGTTAAAGACCCGGATAAAACCATTAACGACCTGATTACCGAATCCATTGCCAAAATCGGCGAAAACATTTCTATCCGCCGTTTCACCCGTTATCAGCTGGGCGAAGGCATTGAAAAGAAACAGGAAGATTTTGCAGCAGAAGTTATGTCTTTTGTAAAATAATGCTTGTTCAATAAAGAGAGCACTTCGGTGTTCTCTTTATTTTTTGCCTTTTTTACAAAGATGTTGCGAATTTTGCGGCTTAAAAAGAGGAAAAACAGAGTATTTGTAGAATATAGAACAAGATGTATGAGTATGTAAATTTACCGGTATAGGGGGCGTGCATTTTGGCAGAACAAAGTAAATTTAAACGTGTTGTTTTAAAATTAAGCGGCGAAGCCATGGCAGGTGAAAAAGGTTTCGGCATTGACCCGGCGGTTGTTGATTCTGTGGCCAGACAAATTAAGGATGTAACGGAATGCGGCTTGCAGGTAGCTGTTGTAAACGGCGGCGGGAACATCTGGCGCGGACTGTCCGGCAGCTCGAAAGGTATGGACAGGGCAACGGCTGACTACATGGGCATGCTGGCAACCGTTATCAACTCGCTGGCTTTGCAGGGCGCACTCGAAAACCTTGGCGTTCCGACCCGTGTGCAGACGGCTATCGAAATGCGTCAGATTGCCGAAACTTATATCAGGCGCAGGGCTATCCGCCACATGGAAAAAGAAAGAGTTGTTATTTTTGCAGCAGGTACCGGCAACCCGTATTTTTCTACGGATACAACGGCAGCGCTCCGTGCGGCTGAAATTGAAGCCGATGCTATCCTGATGGCTAAAAAAGGCGTGGACGGCGTTTACGACAGTGACCCGGCTAAAAATCCGGATGCAAAAATGTTTGAAGAACTTGATTATATTGAAGTAATCCAGCGTAAGCTGAGTGTAATGGATTCTACCGCAATCAGCCTGTGCATGGATAATAAAATACCCATTGTTGTGTTTAACATTGATAAACCCGGCAATATTTTAAAAGCCGCTTTGGGACAGCGAATTGGTACTTTGGTGGGAGGAAAGTAAAATGGCAGAAATAAAAGAGATTTTGGAAACCGCACAGACTAAAATGCACAAAACCGTTGATGTGCTGCGCGTTGATCTGGCTTCGGTACGTGCAGGCCGTGCCAGCGTTTCGCTGCTGGACAAGGTAATGGTTGAATATTACGGCACACCGACCCCTGTGAACCAGGTTGCCAGCGTAACCGTGCCGGAACCGCGAATGATTGTAATTCAGCCGTGGGAAAAGAACCTGCTGAAAGATATTGAACGAGCTATTATGAAATCTGACCTGGGACTGAACCCGAACAGCGACGGCAGCGTTATTCGTCTTAACCTGCCGCAGCTTACGGAAGAAAGACGTAAAGAGCTGGTTAAAACCGTTCATAAAAAAGCAGAAGATGCGCGCGTCAGTGTAAGAAACCTGCGCCGCGATGCCAACGACGCCGTAAAGAAAGCTGAAAAAGCTAAAGAAATTACAGAGGACGAGGCTAAAAAGGCTAATGACGATATCCAGAAAATGACTGATAAGTTCATTAAAGAAGTGGATACCGTTATGGAACACAAAGAAAAGGAAGTTATGGAAATCTGATGGCATTTCCGGATGTTCTGGCGCTTGAGGTTAACGAAGCCCTGCGCATTTTAGAGCAGACAGGCTATACCTGCGAGGTTACTGTTACAGAGCCGCCCCAAAAAAGGGGCGTACCGCAGGAAGGCTTTGTTACCGAATATGTGGTTAGACAGCGAGAGCTGTATAACAATAAAGCAGCAATCACTACTGTAAGAAGATACAGGAAAGGAGGCGTGGAGGATGGCTCTGAAAATCAATAAAGAAGAATGCTTAGGCTGCGGTTCTTGCGCTGCAACCTGCCCGGTAGGCGCAATCAAAGAAGCTGACGGAAAATATGAAATCGGCGAAGAATGCGTTGAATGCGGCGCTTGCGCAGGCGTTTGCCCGGTTGGTGCAATTTCACAACCCTGATTTATTGCGTAGAACTGAAGTAACCTCCCCTTTTTTGGGGAGGTGCCTCAGTTTTATTGCCTTTAACGGAAAGGTGATACTGTGTTTAATACATTATTCAAATTTAAAACCGGCAATAACGATGTAAATGTTGATGTAAGTGGAATTGACTTGGAAAAGGTTCCGCAGCATATTGCCATTATCATGGACGGCAACGGACGCTGGGCTAAAGCGCAGGGCAAACCGCGCACTTTCGGGCATCAGGCCGGGGCGGAAACCTTAAAAAATATTGTAAAAACTGCCGATAAGATAGGCGTTAAAATTATAAGCGCCTACGCTTTTTCTACCGAAAACTGGAAACGCCCTGTAACGGAAGTCAATTTTATTATGGAGCTTTTAAGCCGCTATCTTACAAGTGAAATTGACGAGTTCCATCAGAATAACGTTAAGGTGCGCTTTATGGGCAGCCGCGACGGTTTACCCGAGGTTGTACGCAAAAAAATGGACTATGCCGAAAAGGTTACGGTAGAAAATACAGGCATTGTTTTGAATTTGGCTATAAACTACGGCGGACAGGCTGAAATTCTGCATGCAGTGCAGAATATTGTCAGCGATGTGCAAAACGGTTCGCTGAAGGTTGAAGATATAGACGCGCAGCATTTTGAAGATTATCTGTATACCAAGGGACTGCCTGCGCCGGATTTGTTAATCCGCCCAGGCGGGGATTTGCGCATCAGCAATTTTATGCTGTGGCAGATTGCTTATGCAGAAATCTGGACAACGGATGTTTACTGGCCTGCTTTTACGCCGGAGATGTTTTTGGAGGCAGTAAAGGCTTATGGCGGACGCGAACGCCGTTACGGCGGTTTGATTACTAAATAGTTGGCGGTGTTGTAATTGTTAAAAAGAATTATAACCGGCATTGTTGCTTTGCCGGTAGTTATATTTTTAATCCATCAGGGCGGTTATTTATTTGATGCCGCTGTATTTGCGCTGGCGACGGTTGCCCTTTTTGAGTTCAGGACTATGGCGCGTGCAGGCGGCAACGATGTTTACTGGCTTTCGACCGGGATGACGATGGTTTGCCTGATTTACGCGGCGGCAATTTTCCGCTTTATTAGCGTATATTCGTTTTTGTTGTTTCCGGCAATTCTGGCGCTGGGCTGCATTTTTATAATGCTTGAAGGTCTTGCGCGCCACCATGCTGACGGCAAGTGGGCGTATAATACGGCGCTTTCAGTAATGGCATTGCTGTATATCGGCTTTGGCTTTGCGCATTTTATTCTTTTGCGCGATGCGCTGTATTTTACTTCGGCCGATTTGCAGGTAAGCCTGTGGGGACTGCCGATTGACCGCGGTGAGATTTTGTTCTGGGTTATTATGCTGGGTACATGGGCCAGTGATACTTTTGCTTATTTTGCAGGTTCTGCCTTCGGCAAACACAAACTTTGCCCTACTGTCAGCCCCAATAAATCGGTTGAGGGTGCTGTGGCCGGTTTTATCGGCTGCGTAGCCGTAATTGTGTGCGGCATGCACTACCTTAATACTGCCAATGTATTCTATGGCTCGGCGCTGCTTTCGGTACTTTTGGGCCTTGGCGTGGCAATTTTTGCGCCGCTCGGCGATTTGGTGGAATCCATTTTAAAACGTAATTTCGGCGTGAAGGATTCCGGTAAAATTTTTCCGGGGCACGGCGGTGTGCTGGACCGCTGCGACAGCCTGCTGTTTGCAATTCCGGTAGGTTATTATGTATTTTTGTTAAGCGTTATGGTTAAAAGCTTTTTTATGTAAAACCTGTGTGGAGGTATGGCGATGAAAAATGTAGCTGTTCTTGGCAGTACGGGTTCGATTGGCAGGCAGACGTTGGAGGTTGCCGAAGCCAATCCCGGTAAGCTGAAAATAAAGGTGCTGGCAGCGCATGTCAACGATGCGCAGATGGAGGAGCAGATTGAAAAATTCTGCCCTGATATAGCGGTGCTGACCGATGAAAAAGCGGCGCAGCGCTTAAAAAGCCGTTACAGCGGCAAAACCAAAATCCTTGCCGGCAAAGAAGGTCTTTTGGAAGCAGTTACCTATGACGGCGTGGATACGGTTTTGGCATCTATGGTAGGTTATGCCGGGCTTTTGCCGACGCTGGAAGCCATAAAGCACGGCAAAAACATTGCCCTCGCCAATAAGGAAACGCTGGTGGCGGCTGGCAGCATTGTTATGGAAGCCGTAAAAAAATACGGCGTTTCGCTTACGCCGGTAGACAGCGAGCACAGCGCAATTTTTCAATCGCTGCAAGGCGGCAGAAAAAATGAAGTAAAGCGACTGATTATCACCGCCAGCGGCGGACCGTTTTTGGGCAAAACAAAAGACGAGCTCGCTGACGTAACTTTGGCGCAATGCCTGAAGCATCCTAACTGGAGCATGGGCAAAAAAATTACGGTTGATTCTTCTACATTAGCAAATAAAGGGCTGGAAGTTATTGAAGCCCACTGGCTGTTTGACATGCCTTATGATAAAATAGATGTTGTTGTGCATCCGCAAAGCATTGTACACTCGATGGTGGAGTTTAACGACGGTTCGGTTATAGCGCAGATGGGCTTGCCAGATATGCGGCTGCCGATTCAGTATGCGTTTTCTTATCCGGAACGTTACGATAATGCTTTCGGGCAGCTTGATTTTGTAAAAGCAGGTACGCTGACCTTTTTAGCGCCGGATACGGAAGCTTTCCCGGCACTTAAAATTGCCGTAGAATGCGGAAGGCAGGGCGGCACATTGCCTTGTGCCTTTAACGCTGCCAACGAAGAAGCGGTTTATGCCTTTTTGGATGGCAAAATTAAATATACCGATATTGTAAAAACGATAGAACATGTAGTAGCCGGGCACAAAAACATTTTGCAGCCTGCGCTGGAAGACATTGAAAATACAGATGCTGCTGCAAGGACCGCGGCACGCGGATTTTTAAAAAGTTTGTAATTCAGGAGGAAGTTAGTGACAACGATACTTGCTGCCATGTTTGTGTTTGGCGTTCTGGTAACGGTACACGAATTTGGCCATTTTATTACCGCAAAAATGACGGGGATGCGCGTCGATGAATTTGCCATCGGTTTCGGTCCCAATATCGTACAGAAAAAATACGGTGAAACGCTGTACAGCCTGAGGATTGTCCCGCTGGGCGGCTATAATAAAATTGCCGGCATGGAGCCGGATGAGCCTGCCGATGAGGGCGCGTTCAAATCGAAGCCGATACCTGCGCGCATGCTGGTTATTCTGGCTGGCGTTTTGATGAATTTTATTTTGCCGGTGTTTTTATTTGCCGGTATTTTTGCCGTTAATGGTTTGAACGTACCGGTTGATAAGCCTGTGCTTGGTTATGTGCTGCCGGGTAAATCCGCTGTGGAAGCAGGCCTTCAGGCAGGCGACCGCATTCTGGCAGTAGGCGGCAAGCCGGTTGCTACCTGGAGTGAAATGGTAGACGAGCTGAACAGCTACGGCGAAAACGAGGTTACTGTAACGGCAGAACGCAGCGGCGTAAGCAAGGATTATGTTTTGAAGCCGGAATACGATAAGGATTACGGCAAAGCCTTGGTGGGCATTTCGCCGCAGCTTGAGCATAAAACTTTCGGTATTTTTGAATCCCTGCAAATGGGAGCAAAATATACGCAGTATATTATGGTAATGATGGTTGACGGCCTGTATAAAATTGTTACCGGTGCTGCACCGGCAGATGTAACCGGTCCTATCGGCATTGCCAAAATTGCGGGCGAAGCTGCGGAAAACGGCTGGATGCCGCTTTTGAACTTAGTGGCGCTTTTAAGCATCAACCTTGGCATTATCAATTTACTGCCTTTGCCTGCGCTGGACGGCGGGCATTTTGTGCTTTTGATTTTGGAAGCCCTGCGCGGCAAGCCTTTGGGCGAAAAAGCAGCGACGATGATTCAGAGCGTTGGCGTGGCGCTTATTTTGACCCTGACCGTGTGGGCAGTTTTTAGTGATATAACCAGATAAAGAGGTGTCCTGATGGAACGCAGAAAAACAAGGCAAATTCAGCTGGGCAATGTAAAAATCGGCGGCGGTGCGCCTGTTGCAGTGCAGTCGATGACCAACACCAGAACGGATGACGCTGCGGCAACGCTGGCGCAGATTAACGAACTGGCAGCGGCAGGCTGCGATATTGTGCGCTGTGCTGTGCCGGATATGGCTGCGGCAGAAGCGCTGAAAGAAATTGTTAAAAACAGCCCGATTCCGGTTATTGCCGATATTCATTTTGATTACAAACTGGCACTGGCAGCGGTGGAAGCGGGTATCAGCGGCTTGCGTTTGAATCCCGGCAACATCGGCGGGGATGACAAGGTGCGTGCCGTGGTTGAAGCTGTAAAACCGCTGAACATACCGATACGCATCGGCGTAAATGCCGGTTCTCTGCCCAAAGATTTGCTGGAAAAATACAGGCATCCCACGCCGGAAGCATTGGTTGAAGCAGCCTGGCGCCATATCCGTATTTTGGAAAGCATGGATTACCGCAACATAAAAATTTCGCTTAAAGCGCATGATGTGCCGCTGACGATTGCCGCTTACCGCCTGCTTGCGTCGCAGTGCGATTATCCGCTGCACGTTGGCATTACGGAAGCCGGTACGGTAAATTCCGGTATTATCAAATCTGCGGTCGGTATCGGTACGCTGCTTGCCGAAGGCATCGGCGATACTATCCGCGTTTCGCTGACAGGCAACCCGGTGGAAGAAGTAAAAACCGGTTTTGCCATTTTAAAAGCACTGGGACTGCGTGAATACGGTCCGACGCTGATTTCATGCCCGACCTGCGGCAGGACAAGAATCAATCTTGAAAAGCTGGCGCTGACGGTTGAACAGAAACTTGCAGGCATAACCGACCCGATAACGGTTGCCGTTATGGGCTGCGTTGTCAACGGGCCGGGCGAGGCACGCGAAGCGGATGTCGGCATTGCAGGCGGCATCGGCGAAGGGCTTCTGTTCCGCAAAGGGCAGGTGTTGCGCAAGGTGCGCGAAGAAGAAATTGTTGATGAATTATTTAAGGAAATAGACAAAATTTTGATGGAAAGGAAGAACAAATAATGAGAGTATCCCAAATGTACGCTCCTACTTTAAGGGAAGTCCCTGCCGAAGCGGAGGTTATCAGCCATCAGCTGATGCTGCGCGCCGGCTTTATACGCAAAGCTGCCGGAGGTATTTACAGCTATCTGCCGCTGGCCTGGCGCGTACTGAAAAAAATAGAAAACATCGTCCGCGAGGAAATGGACGCTACCGGCGCACAGGAACTTTTGATGCCGATTGTGCAGCCTGCTGAAATCTGGCAGGAGAGCGGACGCTGGGATGTTTACGGCCAGGAAATGTTCAAGCTGATGGACCGTCACGAAAGACCGTTCAGCCTTGGTCCGACGCATGAAGAAATGGTAACCACGCTTATCCGCCAGGATGTGCGTTCTTACAGGCAGCTGCCGCTGTGCGTTTACCAGATTCAGAACAAATACCGCGATGAAAAAAGACCGCGTTTCGGCCTTTTGCGCGGACGTGAATTTATTATGAAGGATGCTTACTCCTTCGATAAGGATATCGAAGGCCTTGATGTTTCGTATAAAAAAATGTACGATGCTTATACTAAAGTGTTTACGCGCTGCGGGCTGAACTTCCGCCCGGTTGAAGCTGATTCCGGCGCTATTGGCGGCAGCGGTTCGCACGAATTTACCGTTATTGCTAATAGCGGCGAAAACGAGATTGTTTTCTGCAGCAAGTGCGATTATGCAGCCAATGTTGAAAAGGCCGAGCTGAAACCGCTTGAGGCTGCTGACGAAGAAGTAAAACCCATGGAAAAGGTAGTTACACCGGATTGCAAAACGATTGCCGATGTTTGCGAATACCTGAAACTGCCTGTTGACCACTCTGTAAAAGCTGTTGCCTATAACAGCAACAAGGGCCTTATTTTGTGCTTTGTACGCGGCGACCACGAAGTTAACGAAATTAAAGTTGTCAATACCTGCGGCGTGCTGGAAGACAGCCTGGAAATGGCCAGCGAAGAACAGCTGACGGCGGCAGGTACTGTCGGCGGCTATATGGGCCCTGTCGGCATTGACCTGAAAAAAGCAACCGTTGTAATTGACAGCACCGTTATGAACATGCACAATATCTGCTGCGGTGCTAACGAAGAAGGTTTCCATTATGTAAATGTTGACCCGAAACGCGACTTTAACGTAACCTATGTTGCCGATATCCGCATGATTCAGGAAGGCGACCCCTGCCCGCACTGCGGCGCACCTGTTGTTAAAGCCCGCGGCATCGAGGTAGGTCAGGTGTTCAAGCTGTTTACCAAATACAGTGATGCACTGCATGCAACCTTCCTTGACGAAGAAGGCAAAGAACGCCCGATGGTTATGGGCTGCTACGGCATCGGCGTAAGCCGCACCATGGCTGCTGCCATTGAGCAGAACCACGACGAAAACGGCATTATCTGGCCGGTAACCATTGCTCCTTATGAAGTTCTGGTTGTGCCGATGAATGCTAAAGATAAAGAATCCTGGGATAAAGCGGAAGAAATTTACAGCCAGCTGCAAAAAGCAGGCGTGGAAGCCGTTATCGACGACCGCAATGAACGCCCGGGCGTTAAATTTAAAGATGCCGACTTAATCGGCTATCCGTTAAGGGTTGTAGTTGGCCCGAAAACTCTTGCCAACGGCCAGCTGGAAGTTAAAATCCGTAAAAACGGTGAAATTAGATATTTGCCGCTTGACAGCGACTATGTAGAAGGCATTAAAAACATTCTGTCGGAGCTTGCTGTTAACGGTTAAAACAGTGGGAGGTGTTTCGTTTGGAGCACTTTGCATTCAACCCCCATAACTGGGATATGATTCTGCGCCTGTTGGTTGCTACCGTACTTGGCGGGGCCGTAGGCATAGAACGCGGCAGCGGCGACCGTCCGGCAGGTTTCAGGACGCATATACTTGTTTGTGTAGGTTCAGCACTTATTATGCTGGTATCAATGTACGGTTTTGACGACAGCTATGTCAGCGAAATCAGCAACGCCAACAACAGGGACTCGGCGCGTATTGCGGCGCAGGTTGTCAGCGGCATCGGCTTTTTGGGCGCAGGCACTATCATGCACGAGGGCGTTACCGTGCGCGGCCTTACAACGGCTGCCAGCCTTTGGATGGTATCGGCTATCGGCCTTGCGGCAGGCGCCGGCATGTATGTGCTTAGCGTTGTATCTACCATAATTATGCTTGTTACGCTGGTTTCTTTCCATAAATGGGAAAAACGCTTCGGCATTGCCAGCAGCAACGGGCGCCGTTATATCCGCATAGTTGCGAATAACGAGCCGGGTATTATAACAAACATTACTTCGTACCTGGCGGAGAATGATATTAAAGTAAAAACGCTGAACGTAAAAAATAACGCTAAGAAAAATGAGGTTGTGCTGGAGCTTTATTTAAAGCTTGGCAGAGATACCGATAAAGAAGGAGTTGCCCGCGGGCTGCAAAGCATCAGCGGCATAATTACGATTGAAAATATAAGTTAGTTTGTTTTATGGAAGGTAAGATATGAAGGCTAAATATTGCATTATTCCCGATACAGCCAAGTTCTTTGAATTTTTAGCCGGATTGTCCTTAACGGAGTCAGACCTTTTGCATACCCGCCTGATACGTCCGCTGAAAATTTTAATGGACGTTGAACAGGCGGAATGGGAAATTGAGTATAAGGCTGCTGCTCCGGTAGAAGAAAGGCTTACTTTGGCAGTGGCAGATAAACTGGCCGCTGCTTTTTCTTTGCACGGCGGTGTTAAATTTGTCTGCTGCAATGCAAATGTTAACGGCAAAGCTGCGGTTAACGCAAAGGCGGAAACAGAGGAGGTGTCCCTGCCTCCGGAACCGCCCGAAGAAACAGAAGTTATTGTAACAGATTGCAGCGGGCAGCCAATACCGGACGAAATTCCGCTGCCGGAAGAACCGCCGCAGAACGATTTGGAAGGCTATAACTACGATGAGCCTGCGCCTTGCAGCAGTGAGGCCGATGCTGAGTTTGCCAAAGCGTATGAACTTTTGTATGGTAACGGAGGCAGCGGCAGCAAAAAAGGCGGCGACGTACTGTGGGGCAAAAGCATTAAGGGAAAGCCGCGCCTGCTTGAAGATATTACGGAAGAAGAAAATAACATTGTTATTGAAGGCCAGTTTGTAAAATGCTTTGATAAGGACGGTGTGCTGACATCTTTTAACGAGCGTGAGCTGCGTACCGGGCGCGTAAAATTAAGTTTTAATTTAAGCGACGAAACCAACGGCATTTTTGTAAATATGTACTTTCAGTCGGTAGAAGAATGCCATAAATTCAAAGGCCTGATTAAGCCCGGCGTTTACCTGCGCATTATGGGCGATGCCAAGCGTGACCGTTTTTCGTTTGATGAAATGGTTATCGAGCCCAAGGGCATTATGCTGATAGAAAAAGAAGAGCGCATGGATAATGCCGAGGTAAAAAGGGTTGAGCTGCATTGCCATACCAAAATGAGCAAGATGGACGCCCTGACCCCGATGGAGGACCTTGTAAAAAAAGCCATCAAATGGGGGCATAAGGCGCTTGCCATTACCGACCACGGCGTTGTGCAGGCTTTTCCGTTCTGCTACGATGCTGCCGAAGGCAGCGATTTGAAGTTAATCTTCGGCATGGAAGGGTATCTTATCAGCGACAGCGGCATAGAAGGCACTGATATTGAGCCGACTGACAGCATTAAGCAGAAAAAAGGCAAAAAAACACAGCTTGACCATATTATAATTTTGGCTAAAAACGAAACCGGCCTGCGTAATTTGTATAAACTTGTTACGCTTAGCCATTTAAAATATTACAACAGCCGTCCTTCGCGCCCGGCGCTGCCGCGTGCCATTATACAGGAACACCGCGACGGCCTTATTTTGGGCTCGGCGTGCGAGGCCGGTGAGCTTTACCGTGCTGTAAGGGCTGGTAAAAGTGACGAAGAGCTGATAAAAATAGCTTCGTTTTATGATTATCTGGAAATTCAGCCGCTGGGCAACAATATGTACATGGTGCGTGAAAATAAATGCACTGTTGATGATTTAAAGGCTTATAACCGTAAAATTTACGACCTTGGCAAGCAGATGGGCAAGATGACGGTAGCTACCTGCGATGTGCATTTTTTAAACCCGGAAGACAGCAAGTACCGCACAATTTTGCAGGGCGTGCAGAATTACCGTGATGCTGATGAGCAGCCTCCGCTTTATTACCGCACAACGGAAGAAATGCTGGCAGAATTTGAATATCTTGGCAAGGATATAGCTTACGAAGTTTGCGTAACCAACCCGAATAAAATTGCCGATATGGTTGATAAAATTAAGCCTGTGCCGGACCGTGACCAGCTTTATTCGCCATCTATTCCGGGCGCGGTAGAAGCGCTGCCGAAAATGGTTTATGATAAGGCGCACGAATGGTACGGCGACGAACTGCCGGCAATAGTTGCTGAACGCATTAAAACCGAGCTTGATTCTATCATTAACAACGGTTTTGCTATTTTGTACTACATTGCGCATAAATTGGTGCGTAAATCGCTGGACGACGGTTATCTGGTAGGCTCCAGGGGTTCGGTTGGTTCATCTTTGGTAGCTACGCTGATTGATATTACCGAAGTTAATCCGCTGGCGCCGCATTACCGCTGCCCCAATTGCCGTTACAGTGAATTTTTTACA
The DNA here is from genome assembly GCA_003150755.1 of Phascolarctobacterium sp. Classification (GTDB taxonomy): domain Bacteria; phylum Bacillota; class Negativicutes; order Acidaminococcales; family Acidaminococcaceae; genus Fusicatenibacter_A. Next base: position 418,090 of record QAMT01000004.1, read on the forward strand.
AATAATGAATATGCTTCCGGCTTTGACCTGCCGGAGAAAAACTGTCCGCACTGCGGCACGCCGATGTGGCGCGACGGGCACAACATTCCGTTTGCAGTATTCCTGGGATTCCACGGCGACAAAGTACCTGATATCGACCTTAATTTCTCCGGCGAATATCAGCCGGTGGCGCATAAATACACCGAAGAACTGTTCGGACGCGATAACGTCTGCCGCGCAGGTACAATATCAACCGTGGCCAGCAAAACGGCCTTCGGTTATGTGCGCAAATATTATGAAGAACGCGGGCTGACCAAGCACCCGGCCTTTATGGCGGGCCTTGTTGACGGCATTGCCGGGCTGAAACGCACAACGGGCCAGCACCCGGGCGGCATTATGGTTGTGCCGCGCAATATGGATATTCACTACATTACGCCGATGAACCATCCTGCCGATGAAAAAGACAGCACAACGGTAACGACACACTTCGATTACCATTCCATCAACGACAGGCTGGTTAAGCTTGATATACTGGGCCACGATGACCCGACTGTTATCAAGCTGCTGGAAGAATTTACGCATATCAAGCCGACTAAAATTCCTATCGGCGATGAAGCGACGATGTCTATTTTCCGCAATACGGAAGCGCTCGGCGTAACGCCGGAGCAGATTAACAGTACGGTTGGCACTTATGGCATACCGGAGTTTGGCACGCGCTTTGTGCGCCAGATGGTTGAGGACGTACAGCCGAAAAACTTCGGACAGATAGTGCGCGTATCCGGTTACTCGCACGGTACGGACGTATGGCTGAACAACGCGCAGGATTTGATTAAAGAGGGCAAACCGCCTGAAGACACGATTGCCACGCGCGACGACGTTATGAATAACCTTATCGCCATGGGCGTAGAGCCGAGCCTGGCATTTAAAACCATGGAATATGTGCGTAAGGGCAAGGCTGCCAAAAACGGCCTTGAGCCGAAAATGCTGGAAGCGATGAAAGCTGCCAACGTGCCGGAATGGTTTAAAAAATCGTGCGAAACGGTTAAATACCTGTTTCCGAAGGCTCACGCCATTGCCTATGTTTTAATGGCTTACCGCATTGCTTACTGCAAAGTGCATTACCCTAAGGCTTTTTATGCGGCTTATTTCAGCGTGCGCGCGCCTGAGTTTGACGCAACCTATATCGCCAAAGGCAAAGAATACATGAAAAAATTCATCAAAGATGTTTATGCCCAGGGCGGCAAAGCTAACAACAGGGATAAGGATACGGTAACGTATCTGGAACTGGCGGTAGAAATGATGGAACGCGGCTTTGAATTTGAGCCGATTGATTTGTATAAATCGCACGCAACACGCTTTTTGCCGACAGAAAAAGGAGTGCGCATCCCCTTGGGCGCATTGAGCGGCATCGGTACGGCAGCGGCTTTAAGCATCGACGAAGCCCGCAAAACCGGCGTACCGTTCATTTCGCAGGAGGATTTGCGCGTGCGTTCCAAAGTATCCAAAGCTGTAATTGATAAACTGGCCGAATATGGCACGTTAAAAGACCTGCCGGAAAATGACCAGATAGATTTGTTTTAAAGGAGGCTAACTATGTTAGAAGCTGGAATGAAAGCTCCGGATTTTACGCTGGAGGATAAAGACGGTAATCAGGTATCGCTGCACGATTTTGCGGGCAAAAAAGTAGTTGTATATTTTTATCCGAAGGATTCTACGCCGGGCTGTACCCGCCAGGCCTGCGCCTTCCGCAACAATTACGGTGAATACAAGGCTATGGGCGTTGAAGTTATCGGCATCAGCAAGGACAGCGTAAAATCACACAGCAATTTTGCTGCCAAGCAGCAGCTGCCGTTTATTTTGTTAAGCGACCCGGAACGCCAGGCTATTGAAGCCTTTGGCGTATGGCAGGAAAAGAAAATGTACGGCAAGGTAAGCATGGGCGTTGTACGCAGCACGTTTATCATCGACGAAAACGGCGTAATAGAAAAGGTGTACAAAAAGGCCAAGCCTGATACCAATGCAGAGGAGATTTTGGCGTATTTAAAAGGCTGATTTGTTAATTTTAGTACAAAAAACTTGTCAGCAGGCAAGTATAATGGTATAATATATTAAGAAAAATTATGACTTCTTTTGAGAGAGTGGGTATTTTACCCGCTCTTTCCTCTTATTGGGGTAGGAAAAGCGGAGGTGAATATATGCAGAGTGCGGAAATTGAAAAACTGGTAAGTACCCTTGCGGAACAGATTTTGGAAGGTACGGGGATTTCGCTGGTTGATGTGGAATATGTACGCGAAAAAGACTGGTACCTGCGGATTTACATTGATAAACCCGGCGGGATTGAAATCGACGACTGCCAGATGGTCAGCGAAAAACTGACGGAAGTTCTGGATGAGCGCGACCCTATCAGGGATAAGTATTATCTGGAGGTTTCTTCACCGGGTATTGACCGTCCGTTGAAAAAGGACAAGGATTTTGAAGCCGCTTACGGCAACAAGGTGGATATTAAGTTTTTTGCGCCGTGGGAGAAGAACAAGGAAATCGTTGCTGTGCTGGTAGCTCACGATGATGCAACCATCAGCGCCAAACCGGTTATCAAAGGGCGCGAAAGCAAGAACCCTGTTGTGTTTGACAGAAAACTCATTGCAATGGTTAGGCCGCATATAGATTTTTAAAATTTTAGGGGGAGTAAGAAAAGTGAACGCAGATTTTATTATGGCAGTGCAGGAATTAGGCAAGGAAAAGGGCATTGAACCTTCCGTGCTGTTTGAAGCCGTTGAAGAAGCGCTGGTAACTGCTTATAAAAAGAATTTCGGCAGCAACCAGAACGTGCGCGTTGATTTGAACAGGACAACCGGCGAATTGCACGTATATGCCCAAAAGCATGTTGTAGAAACGCCGGACGACAATGCTAATGAAATTTCTTTGGAAGATGCGCGCAAGATTGACCCGCGCTATGAACTTGATGATATTGTAGAACTTGAGGTAACGCCAAAAAACTTTGGCCGCATTGCTGCCCAGAACGCCAAACAGGTTGTTGTGCAGCGCATTCGCGAGGCTGAACGCGGCATGGTATTTGAAAAATACTATAACCGTGAAAACGACATTGTTACCGGCGTTATCCAGCGCATGGAAAACAGAAATGTTTATATCGACCTGGGCAAAGCAGAAGCAGTTCTGACGGTAGGCGAACAGATTCCGGGCGAAATTTACGAATACCACGACAGAATGAAAACTTATATTTTAGAAGTGCGCAAAACCAGCAAAGGCCCGCAGATTATGGTTTCCAGAACTCATCCCGGACTTTTGAAACGCCTGTTTGAACTGGAAGTTCCGGAAATCCATGACGGTCTGGTAGAAATCAAATCCGTTGCTCGCGAACCGGGCATGCGTTCTAAAATTGCAGTTTATACCAAAGATGAAAACATTGACCCGGTAGGCGCCTGCGTAGGCCAGAAGGGTATGCGCGTACAGGCAATAGTCAACGAGCTGCGCGGTGAAAAAATCGATATTGTAAAATACAGTGAAGACCCGGCGCAGTATGTTGCCAACGCACTTTCCCCGGCTAAGGTTATCAGCACCGAAGTTTTGGAAAACGAAAAAATCTGCCGCGTGGTTGTGCCTGATTACCAGCTTTCGCTTGCTATCGGTAAGGAAGGCCAGAACGCACGCCTTGCAGCCAAACTGACCGGCTGGAAGATTGATATTAAGAGCGAAACCCAGAGCAAGGAAGAACCTTTTGAGGCCGTCGGGGGTGAAACCGATGAAGCAGCAGAAGATTAAAAAAATACCGCAGCGTAAATGTGTAGGCTGCGGCGAAATGAAGGACAAAAAAGAGCTGCTGCGCATTGTGCGCTCGCCGGAAGGCGAAATAGCGCTGGATTTGACCGGTAAAAAATCCGGGCGCGGCGCGTATGTATGCCGCAGCAAAGAATGTATCATCAAGGCCGTTAAGGAAAAACGCCTGGAACGCGCTTTGGAAAAACCGGTAAGCGAAGAAGTTTACGCAAAACTTTTGGAGGATTTGCCGGATGGACAATAAACAGGTAGCATTTGCACTGGGGCTGGCGCAAAAAGCCGGTAAGGTTGCAAGCGGAGATTTTGCAGTGCGCAGCGCTTTAAACGGCGGCAAGGCAAAGCTGATGCTGATTGCCGGCGACGCTGCGGAAGCCTCGCGCAAGGAAATGGAATATCTTGCGGAAACGGCTAACGTAAAAACAGTAACCGGCCCTGCGCGTGCGGAAATCGGCGCAGCCATCGGCAAATCGCCGCGGACGGCGGTTGTAATTACAGATAATAATTTTGCAGTTATGATATATAACAAGTGCCACGACTAAGTTTGGAGGTGGATGAATGGGTAAGCATAGAGTATATGAAATAGCCAAAGAACTTGGCAAAACCAATCAGGAAGTAATTGATGTTTTAGCCAAAAATAACATTCAGGTAAAAAGTTTAAGTACGGTTGACGACGCTGCCAAAGATATGGTAGTGCGCGCATTTACCAAAAAGCCGGTTCAGCCGGAGAAAAAGCCTGCGCCGCAGCAAAAACCGCAGAACAACGCGCCTAAAGCTGCACCGGCTAAGGCCGATAATAAAGCCAATGCGCAAAAGCAGGCCAAACCCCAGGTACAGAATCAGCCTAAGGCTGCTGTAAATAATAAACCGCAGCAGGATAACAGGCCGAAAAACCAGGGCAGCAAACCTATGAATGCGCATAACGACCAGCGTAATCAGAACCAGAACAAAAACAACAATAATAACCAGAACCAAAGAAAAAATAATCAGCCTGCACAACAGCAGGGCAAGGGCAATCAGCAGGGGCAGCATAACAAAAATAGCAACAAACCCAACCGCCCCCAGCGCCCGCAGGGAGGAATTTTTATCGGACCGCGCGGACAACAGGCCGGACAAGGCTCTCAGCAAAACCGCAATAATTCTGCCCAGCAGAGCCATAACCGTTTTGACAACCAGAACCGTAACAGCAGCCAGCAGGGCGGCAAACAGCAATTTAATAAAAAACGCAATGATAAACCGCAGATTAAGGGCCAGTATGCAAGCCGCGACAGCCGCAACATGCACAGCCGCGACCATATGATGAAAAAACGCCCCAACAGCAACAAACAGCAGCAGCCGGTGCAGCAGGCTCCGGTTGTACGTCCGACCCGCGTTGAAGTAGGCGAAAGCATCAACGTAAAGGATTTTGCAAACCTTATCAAACGCGAGGTTAACGAGGTTATCAAATCGCTGTTTATGCTTGGCGTAATGGTAACTATTAACCAGGACATTGATTTTGATACGGCAGAGCTTGTCGGCAGCGAATTTGACGTTGAAGTTGTACCGCTGCCGCCGGAAGAAGACCCGACGGAAATTCCGGAGGTTGAAGATGACCCGGCCAAACGTGTTCCGCGCCCGCCGGTTATTACCGTTATGGGCCATGTAGACCACGGTAAGACCTCTCTTCTGGACGCTATCCGTAAATCCAACGTAACCAGCCGCGAAGCAGGCGGCATTACCCAGCACATCGGTGCATATATGGTAAACTACCAGGGTAAAAAGATTGTTTTCCTCGATACTCCGGGCCACGAAGCATTTACCGCAATGCGTGCCCGCGGTGCGCAGGTAACGGACGTTGCCATTCTGGTAGTTGCAGCGGACGACGGCGTTATGCCGCAGACCGTTGAAGCAATTAACCACGCCAAAGCCGCTAAGGTGCCTATTATTGTTGCTATCAACAAAATGGACCGCCCGGGCGCAAACCCCGACCACGTTAAACAGCAGCTTGCAGAGCTGGAGCTGATTCCGGAAGATTGGGGCGGTGATACCATTATGGTTCCTGTTTCCGCACATCAGAAAACCGGTATTTCCGAACTGTTGGAAATGATTTTGCTGGTTGCCGAAATGCAGGAACTGAAAGCAAACCCGAACCTGCCGGCTCACGGCACAATCATCGAAGCGCAGCTTGATAAAGGCCGCGGCCCTGTTGCCACCGTGTTGGTGCAGCGCGGTACTTTAAGCGTTGGCGATACCATTATCGCCGGTACGGCATACGGCAAGGTGCGTGCTATGATTAACGACCGCGGCGAAAAAGTTAAAAAAGCGCTGCCTTCTACCCCTGTCGAAGTGCTTGGCCTTAACGAAGTGCCGATGGCAGGCGACATTTTAGACAGCACGGACGAAAAAACTGCCCGCAGCGTTGCCGAAAAACGCCTGGCAAAACGCCGCAGCGAAGAAATGCAGCAGACTGCCAAAGTATCCCTTGACGATATCTTCCAGCGTATTCAGGAAGGCGAACTGAAAGAACTGAACATCGTTGTTAAAGCAGACGTTCAGGGCACGATTGAAGCGCTGAAAGCATCGCTTACCAAAATCAAAAACGATGAAGTTAAAGTTGTCGTTGTTCATTCCGGCGTAGGCTCCATTACCGAATCCGACGTAATGCTGGCATCCGCCGCCAACGCGCTCATCATCGGCTTTAACGTCCGTCCGGATGCCAACGCGCGTAAGGCTGCCGAAACCGAAAAAGTTGACGTGCGCACTTACAGGGTTATCTACGACGCAATCAACGATGTTGAAGCAGCTATCAAGGGCATGCTTGCTCCTAAATTTAAAGAAGTTATCCAGGGACGTGTTGAAGTACGCCAGCTGATTACAATTTCCAAACTGCTGATTGCAGGCTGCTACGTGCTTGAAGGCAAGGTAACAAACTCCTCCAAAGTGCGCGTAGTACGCGACGGTATTGTAGTACACGAAGGCGAAATCGACTCCCTGCGCAGATTTAAAGACGACGTTAAAGAAGTTGTGGCAGGCTTTGAATGTGGCATAACACTTGATAAATTCCGCGACCTTAAAGAAGGGGACATTTTTGAAGTTTATTCCATGGAAGAAGTTGCCGCAGAATAACAGGTGCTTGTTATGGCAAGATTAAGAGTAGAAAAATTACAGGAAGCAATCAAGCAGGAAATCAGCAAGATTTTACTGCACGATATCAAAGACCCGCGCATTAAATTTGTTACCGTTACAGGCGTAGAACTGACTGACGATATCAGCCAGGCCAAAGTTTACGTAAGCCTGTACGGCAGCGAGGCGCAGCAGGAAGAAGCGTGGCAGGGGCTTAATAAGGCCGTTGGCTTTATGCGTACCGAAATCGCCAAAAGAATCAGGCTGCGTTTTGCGCCGGTGCTGATTTTCACCAAGGATACCTCCATGGAATACAGCGCGCATATCGAAGAATTGCTCAGAAAAATCAAACAAGAGGAAACCCCACATGAGTAAAAATTGTACGCTTGAAGAAATTGCCGCCCTGCTGCTGGCGCAGGATAAATTTGTGCTGTGCCCGCATGTCAGCCCGGACGGCGATGCTTTGGGCTCTACACTGGCGCTGAAAATGGCGCTGGAAAAAGCAGGCAAAAAAGTAACCGTTATGGTAGATGACGATGTTCCAGATGCGTTCGGTTTTTTGCCGCAGATAGATTGTTTTACAAGGCCCGCTGATGGCAAAGTAACCGAAGCAGATTTACTGGTTGTGCTTGATGCCAGCTCGCTCGACAGAATTGGCTGCGTGGCGCAGGCTGTAAAAGCAGGCGCAGTTGTAAATATCGACCACCACATTTCCAATACGCAGTTTGCTGATTATTTGTATCTTAACACGGAAGCAGCGGCAACTGCCGAAATTTTGTGCAACCTGGTTGAAAAACTCGGCATTACGCCGGATAAGGATTTGGCAACTTGCCTGTACACCGGTATTTATACGGACTGCGGTTCGTTCCGTTTTGGCAATACTACGCCGGCGACGATGCGTGCAGCGGCAAAACTTTTGGAATACGGCGCGCGCCCGAACGAAATTTCGGATGCTCTGGGAACGCATACCCGCGCTAATATTGAAATGCTGGGCAAGGTGCTGCAAACCCTTACTTTTTATAATGACGGCGCTGTCAGCACGATTGAAATTAACAGCGATTTGTACGACAAAGACGTAAACACTGATAACTTTATCTCGTTTGCGCGTTATATCGAAGGCGTCGATGTGGCAGTGCTGTTTAAGGCTGTTGAACCTGCGGTTACGCGCGTCAGCATGCGTTCGCAAAACACCGACGTGGCTGCTATTGCGCTGTCGTTCGGCGGCGGCGGGCATATCCGCGCTGCCGGCTGCACGGTAGAACTGCCTTTGGCAGAAGCCAAGCAAAAAGTGCTGGACGCTATCGGTAAAGCGTTATGACAGCCGGAATTATCAATGTTTTAAAACCATGCGGCATGACGTCGCACGACGTTATCAGCTTTTTACGCAGGGTACTCAATACTAAAAAAATCGGTCATTCCGGCACGCTCGACCCCGACGCTGCCGGTGTGCTGCCGGTGTTTATAGGCACGGCCACACGCCTTTTGGAATACGCACTGGAGGACGGCAAAAGCTACCGCGCGGAAATTACCTTTGGCGTTAAAACCGATACCGGCGACGACAGCGGCGCAGTGCTGCAAACAAGCGGCCTGCCAGGCTGTACTAAGGCAGAATTTGCCGCGCTCCTGACCGGGTTTACCGGCAGGCAGATGCAGCTGCCGCCGATGTATTCGGCACTGAAGCTGAACGGGCAGCCGTTATATAAGCTGGCCCGCAAGGGGATAGAGGTTGAGCGCGAAGCGCGCGAAATTTTTATCAGCCGCCTGGAACTTATCAGCTTTACGACGCAAAAAGCGGTGGTAGATGTGGAATGCAGCAAGGGCACTTATATCCGCACATTGCTTGAAGACATCTGCGCAAAGCTTGGTGTTTGCGGCACGATGAGTTTTTTGCTGCGCACGGCGGCAGGCGGTTTTAAAATAGAAGATGCCGCAACTTTGCAGGAGCTTGAAGCCGAACCGCTGCGTTATCTTTTGCCGGAAGAAACGGCAGTAATGCACCTTGCACAAGCCGTGCTTACCGAAAGGCAGGCCTGGCGCATTACGCAGGGCGTTGCCACAAGCATGGCAGGCATTGATGACGGGTTATACCGCCTTAAAGGGCAGGACGGTACGTTTTACGGTATCGGCAAAGCAAACGGCAGTGTAATGAAAGGCACAAAAATATTGCATCAGGCGGCAAAGCCGCAGGAACTTATTTGAGGTAATTCATGGAAATTATTACAGATCTGAATGCTGGTTTAAAAAATAAATATCCTGCAACGGTTATCGCACTGGGCACGTTTGACGGCCTGCACCTCGGGCATAACGATGTAATCCGCACGGCGAAAGAATACGCCGCAAAAAACGGTTTAAAGCTGGCTGTGTTTACCTTCAGCAACCATCCGCTGTCGCTTATCAGGCCCGACCTGGTACCGGTAAGGATTCTTTCGTGCGAAGAAAAAATAAAGCTGCTGGCAGCCATGGGCGTTGATTATTTAATCAGCATACCCTTTACGGAAGAATTTGCCGCGCTTTCGCCGGATGAATTTTTGGACGGTTTAAAGCAGTTCAATTACCGCTGCCTGGTAGTTGGCGAAAACTTTACCTACGGCTTTTTGGGCAGCGGCAAAACCGAAACGCTGGAACGCAGCGGACGCAAAAACGGTTTTGACGTTATTGTGCGCCCATTGGTTAAAGCAGGCGGCAACATCGTCAGCAGCACCGGCATCCGTAATTTAATACAGGCCGGGCATATAGAATACGCCAACGAAATGCTCGGGCGCATATACAGCATTACCGGGCAGATTGTGCATGGCGATGAACGCGGCCGCAAGCTGGGCTTTCCGACGGCGAATATTGAACTTCTGCACGGCGAAATGGCAGTACCGGCAGCGGGCGTTTATGCCGTTAAGGCCGAGATTGAAGGCCATATTTATAACGGCATGGGCAATATCGGCAACAATCCTACCTTTAACGATGTTGAACACGCCAGGCTGGAAGTAAATTTATTTGATTGCAGCGGCGATTTGTACGGCAAAATGATGAAGGTCTATTTTTATAAATATATCCGCGCTGAACAGAAATTCAGCGGCGTGGAAGAACTGTGCAGACAGATTGAAAAAGATAAAAAAACTATCAAAACTTATTTTTCGGATAAAAAACAGTTGCCCGCTCAATAAGTTTATGCTATAATATCTAAGTGTTATTTTGAACCATTGCTTGGAGATGCGCTGCTCCGGCGGTTTCTATGCACTGGCGATTACAGAAAAATGGAGGAATTACAATGTTAACACCTGAAAGAAAACAAGAAATCATCCTTGCTAACGCAAGACACGAAGGCGACACCGGTTCTCCGGAAGTACAGATTGCTGTTCTTACCGAACGCATCAAATATCTTACCGAACATCTGAAAGAACATAAAAAAGACCATCATTCCCGCCGTGGCCTCTTGAAAATGGTTGGCCAGCGCCGTGGTCTGTTAAACTATCTTATGGCTAAGGATATCGAGCGTTATCGTGCAATCCTTGCAAAGCTCGGCCTGCGTAAATAATTGGCAAATAAAGGCCTGCTTCACTGTGAAGCAGGCTTTTTTACCAGATAGGATTTTTTTATTGTAACCGGCACACGGTTATGATAAAATGAAAAGGTAATTTAGTTTTAGGAGGAAGCCAAGTTGATTACAGCGTTAAGTGTATTGGACGTTATTGTCAGCATAGCTTTAATTGGCGCTGTGCTTGCACAGTCCGGCAAGGGCTCCGGCCTGTCCGACGCTTTCGGCGGCGGTGGCGGTTATTTTGGCAAGGGCAATGACATGGATACGATGATGGCTAAGGCTACCATTGTTTTGGGCATTCTGTTTGCCGTTATCACACTGATAATTGCCAAATTAAGCATGTAATGTTATAAAATAATAAGCAAAGCTTTTGTAAAATCCTGCATCCTTCCGATGTAGGATTTTTTTGTATGTGATATAATTAATATATATATTTGGAGGTAATAACGTGGCTAAACTTGGCGCACAACCGTTCTTTTTTAAGGGCGGCGATGAAGGCGTGCTTTTAATACATGGTTATACCGGCGCGCCGGGAGAAATGCGCCTGCTGGGCGAATTTTTACACAGCAGGGGCTATACCGTTTTGGGAGTGCTGCTGCCGGGCCACGCTGCAACTGCCAAAATTTTATCTGATTATACTTTTGATGACTGGTACGAAGAAGCAAAACGCGGTTTTAAGCGGTTAAAAGCTATCTGCCGCAAGGTTTATGTGGCAGGGCTTTCTATGGGCGGGCTGCTTACCTTGCGGGCAGCGGCAGAACTTGCGCCCGACAAAGCTGTTGTTATGGCAGCGCCGGTTTATGTTTATGATAAACGCCAGTTTTTACTGCCGTGGCTGCACTTTATTATCCGCTATGTAAAAAAACGCCAGCGCGTCTTTGACAACGTGCCGGAAGAATACTGCGTGCAGTGCGACGCTATGCCAACTAAACCTCTTGTCAGCATGTTTAAATTTGTAAAAGCCTGCAAACGCGGCTTTTTGCAAAAAGTTACCGTGCCGTGCCTTGTTATGCAAAGCAAAATTGAACATACAGTGCGCCCGGAAAGTGCGCAGTTTATTTATGATAATATCGCCTCGGTGCAAAAAGAGCTTGCCTGGTTTGAACACTGCGGACATATTTTAACATTAGATAAGGAAAGGGAAGCGGTATTTAACAAAATACTTGCTTTTTTAAAGGAATAGATTATGTTTGAAGATAAAGAGTACCCGATGTGCTTTGCCTGCGGCAAACAAAATCCAATCGGGCTGAAAATGACATTTAAAATGGATGAAAAAGAATGTGTGTCCTATTTTACGCCCAAGCCGGAGCACCAAAGCTATAACGGCATGATGCACGGCGGCTTAATCAGCGTACTGCTGGATGAAATTATGGGGCATTACCTGTTTTGCATGGAGGGCAAGCCTGCCTATACCGCCAAAATGGAGCTGCGTTACCGCCAGCCGCTGAAAATAGGCGAAGAAGTAAAATGCGTGGGCACACGTGTTAAGCAAAAAGGACGCCTTGTAGAAATGCACGGCGAAATTATAACAAAAGATGGCATTGTTGCGGCAGAAGCTACTGCCAAAATGATGCTGGAGGATTAAAATGATTAAAAGCAAAGAAAAAATACTGGAATTTATGCGGCGCAGCAGCTACGCACCGCTGACAGCCGAAGATTTGATTGAAGAAATACCGGTAACCGGTAACCTAAATACTTTTTGGCAGGATTTAAAGGAATTGCAGGAAAACGGCGAAATAATAAAAACCCGTTTCGGCACCTTTGGCCTGCCGGAGCGCATGGGCCTTGTTGTTGGCCGCGTGCAGCTTACAAGCAAGGGCTTTGGTTTTGTTATCCCCGATAACAAGGGCGAAAGGCCGGATGTGTTTATTCCGCCGCGCCTCTTAAACGGCGCAATGAACAACGACCGCGTTATGGCAAGGGTAGAAAGCACCGGCGGCAGCGACCGTAAGCCCGAAGGCGAAATTATACGCATCATCAAGCACGCCAATAATAAAATTGTCGGTACGTTTAAAGCCAGCCGTGATTACGGTTTTGTTGTGCCTGACGATAAGCGCATCGGGCAGGATGTTTATGTTTTAAAACGCAATTTCGGCGGAGCTAAAACCAACCAGAAGGTTGTAGTAGAGATTATCGAATGGGCGCCAGATAGCCGCCGCAACATAGAAGGCAAAATTGTCGAAGTGCTGGGCAACACCGGCGATGTCGGCATGGAGCTGCTTTCGCTGATTAAGCAGTATGACCTGCCGCTGCAATTTCCGGAGCAGGTTATAAACGCCTCCAAGCGCGTGCCGAAAACCATTAAAAGCACGGAGCTTGACGGCAGGCGTGATTTGCGTGACCGCTTGATTGTAACTATCGACGGCGACGATGCCAAAGACCTTGACGACGCTGTTTACGTGGAACCCTGCGAGGGCGGCGACTTTTTGCTTGGCGTTTACATTGCCGATGTAAGTTACTATGTACACGAAAACACCATTCTTGATAAAGAAGCGCAGGAGCGCGGCACTAGCGTGTACCTTGTAGACAGAGTGCTGCCGATGCTGCCGGAGCGCCTTTCCAACGGCATTTGCAGCCTTAACGCCGGTGAAGACCGCCTTGTTATGTGCTGCGAAATGCTGATAGACAAAAAAGGGCGCATTAAAAGCTACGACATTTTTCCGGGCGTTATCAATGTGCGCCACCGCTTAAGCTACCGCATTGTGCGTGAAATTTTGGTCAACAAAAACGCAGAACTTACCGAAAAATACCGCGACGCCCTGCCGATGCTGCAAGAAATGGAAAAACTATGCGTAATCCTGCATAAAAAACGTGTAACACGCGGTGCGATTGACTTTGACTTTCCTGAACAAAAGGTAATTTTAGACGAGCAGGGCAGGCCGCTGGAAATTGTCCAGCGCGAGCATGGCCTGGCGGAATCCATTATTGAAGAATTTATGCTTGCCGCCAACGAAACCGTGGCGCGCCACATGTCGCTGCAAAAATGGCCGTTTATTTACCGCGTGCACGATAAGCCCAAAGAAGATAAAATGCGCGACCTGTCGCAGCTTTTGGCACGTTTTAACGTAAAAATGCCGGTGGTGGATGAAATTAAACCTCTGGCGCTGCAAAAAGCGCTGGTTGCCATGGAAGGCCGCCCCGAAGAACGCATGATAGCAACCGTGGCCCTGCGCTCGTTAAAGCAGGCCGTTTACCAGACGGACAACATCGGGCACTTTGGCCTTGCGGCAGAATATTACACGCACTTTACCTCGCCAATCCGCCGCTATCCGGACCTGATTGTGCACCGCCTGCTGCATAAATGGCTGGTTGACCCGTTTATGAAAGAAAAAACCAAAGAAGATTACCTCAATAAGCTCGACCGTATCGCCGAACACTCCTCCATCCGCGAACGCACAGCGGCAGAAGCCGAACGTGCAACCGTTGACCTTAAAAAAGCAGAATACATGGCAGGCCACATCGGCGAAGAATACGACGGCATTATCTCCGGCGTTACGGCCTTCGGTATGTTTGTCGAGCTTGATAACGGCGTAGAAGGCCTGGTGCATATTTCCAGCCTGCTGGATGATTACTACGAATTTATCGAAGCAAGCTACGCGCTGATGGGCACGCATACCCGCAAATGTTACCGCCTTGGCGACCCGGTGCGCATCGAAGTCTTTCAGGTCAACATCGCCGAACGTAACATTGATTTTATCCTGGCTGGCGAAGACGAAAACGTGCGTGAGCGCATTAAAATGCAGCTTGCAGAGCAGCGCAAAGCTGTTCCGCGTTACGCGGATGCCCACGATAAAAAAGGCAAAAAGAAAAAGGGCAAGGATAAGTTTGCCAAACGCGGCAAAGGCGGAACAAGCGGCAATAAATATTTGAAGGAAGCCAAAAACAAACGAGGCAAACGAAAGAAAAAACAGAGGAATAAATAGTGGAACAGAAAATAAAAATAGTAGCAGAAAACAGAAAAGCGCGCCACGATTATAACATTAACGAAACCTACGAAGCAGGCATTGCCCTGACCGGTACGGAAGTAAAATCGCTGCGCGCAGGCAAAGCAAATATGAAGGACAGCTATGCGCAGATTACCAAAAGCGCAGAAGTTATCGTCTGCAATTTACACATCAGCCCTTACGACCAGGGCAACCGCTTTAACCACGAGCCGCTGCGCGACCGCAAGCTGCTGCTGCACAAGGCAGAAATCCGCCGTCTTATCGGCAAGGTTAAAGAAAAGGGCTACACCCTTGTGCCGCTGAAAATGTATTTTAAGCATGGGCTGATAAAAATTGAAATTGCGCTGGCAACCGGCAAAAAACTGTATGATAAACGCCAGGACATGGCTAAGCGCGATGCCAAGCGCGAAGTAGAACGTGCAATGAAAGAACGGAACAGGTAAAACAATCAAATAAAAAATTTAACGGAGCGTATCAGTTATGATATGCTCCGTTTTTTAGTTAATAGGATTTAAAAGTTTAGTTTTATTGCTCCATTCGGTTTTTCTTTTTTTCATCGTTATGGGAAAATTCACCTTGATTGACCGCTTTATAGACGAAACGTCTATCTGGAATTGCAAATTTTTAATTTGCAATTCCGTTTTTTTATGCCTGCATAACGGGGCAAAAAAAAAGCCGCTAAGGCGCTCCGTGCGTAAGTCGGAGCGTAATGCGGCGCCGGAGAGTCTCCCACCCATAGGAAAGTTCGCTGGCGCTAGCGTGCGAACTTTTGCTTGCGGGGGGGAGACGGTTTGGTATAATATTATTGCATATAGAATAAAGGTTAAATTTCTATTATGTATTTGTTAAATTTTTATAAATTTCAACAAATGATATATCAAAACGGAGTGGTGAAAATGAAGGGGAAGAGAAATTTAGAAAGGGCAGTTATTTTAGGCTTACTTTTAAGTACAAGTGTATATAGCACAGCGTGGGCGGATTTTACAATTAGTGAAGATGGTAATACTTTGATTTCAAATGGTTCACCTATTACTGATTACAAATCGAGTGATTTTTCAGGTAGAGAACTATCGTCTTTTAAGAAAATTATTATTGAAGTTAATAATGAGCCTGGTTTAAAGACATGGTCAGGTAAATATAATTTGAATGATACCAATGTAGAGATAACGGTTAATGGTTATAAATCAAATAGTGATGGCGTTCATTTAACTAATTGGAGCCCTTGTTTTAATGTTAATAGTTATACAGCTGTTATAAATGCTAATAAATCTGATGCGCTTAACTTGAGTCAAGATGCGACTGACCCATCGGCTGAAATAAATTTTTTAAATGCGGTTGTAAATGATGGTAACGGTATTAGAGCAAATACTCACGCAGGTAGTTTCCAAAATCAAACAGCGACAATAACAATAAATAAAAGTACTACTATTACTATAAATGCTGATTCTTATTATAATGTAAAGAATCCAACAGCTGTTTATGCAGGTGCTGATTCTTATTATGATTCAGATTATGATGATGGATATGAATGGAAACTTTTTGGAATTACTTATCGCACAAATAAGATGTCAAAAGGCAAAGGCGTGATAAATTTATACGGAACTACAAATATTCTAACTACGGGAAATGGTAATTATGGTATATGGGCAGGAAAAAATGGTGAAATTACGGTTGAAGATTTAAGAATAGTTTCTAACGGAAATAATTCATATGGTTTAGCTGCTACAAATGGGAATTTAATATATGATACAGATGATGCTGAAAATAAGTATGGCAGCACAGTTACATTAAATGGTACTAATAATACCATTGTTATGGGTATTATAAATGATGATGGATCAGTAACAAAAACTGAAGGAAGCAAAGCTATTTATGCGGATAGCCAATATGGCGTAGTTAAATCGGGTGATGGTGGCATTGGAAAATTTGATATAGTAGGTGATA
Source organism: Phascolarctobacterium sp. (assembly GCA_003150755.1). Lineage (GTDB taxonomy): Bacteria > Bacillota > Negativicutes > Acidaminococcales > Acidaminococcaceae > Fusicatenibacter_A. Next base: position 434,383 of record QAMT01000004.1, read on the forward strand.
TTGTTGCTGAAAATGGCGGCATTATTACTTTAGATAGTGATGAGCAAAACTATTTGCAGGGCGATATAATTGCTTTTGGTACAGAATCACAAAAAAATGCTAATATAAATTTACAAACAGTTGGTTCTGTTGCTTATCAAGGCGATGCATTGGCTGCTAACGGTGGTACAGTTGATGTAACGCTTGGTAATGGCAGCTTCTGGTCAGGACGTGCAGACGATTATCAGGACGCAGCAGATTCTGAATGGTTAAAAACTCATACTGATGCATTAAAAACTAAATTTGACGGTAATGTTACAGACAGCGGTACTGTTAATATGAATTTAGGTACTGGCTCAATCTGGAATGTAACTGGACAAAGTTGGGTTACAAATTTAGCAGGTGATGACAGTGTTATTATTATGGACGGTGAAGGTACAGGCGGTTATGCTTTGCATGTTGGCGAAATTAGCGGCAGCAATACCTTTGTTATGAATGTCCGTCCTGATGAAAGCGGTGATATGCTTTATGTAAAAAATGGTACTAAAGAGCAGCAAAAACTTGTAATTAACAATGCTGACGAAGTATTGCAAAATATGCAAGTTGGTGATATTGTTCGTTTTGCAACAGTTGCAAATTCAAAAGGTGGTTTTGAAAATGGTGAATTTGCAGATATGCCCGAAACAGGTGTGCAAACTTTTGGAAGCAGTACAAGAATTTCTGACGCTGGCATGTTTAATGTAGATTTTGATATTGTATATACAAATTATGGCGAAAAAGTAGATGGTCAAGTTGGAAGTGACGATGATTATAATGGTGGAACAGAATTTGATGCAAATAAGGCTGGAACAAATTATGTTGATGAAAATTATGGGGTTGAAGGTGCCCAAAATGTAAATATTGTACGTAATTCCGTTACTAAAGAAAATCTTTCCGACGCCGGTAAAACCATTATTAATATGAGCCGTGCCAACTATAAAAACGCTATTTACATGGATAGGCTTAACAAACGCCTTGGCGAAGCTCGCTATATTAACGGCCAAGAAGACCAGGGCATGTGGGTACGCCTGCGTCATGACCGTATCGGTCAAAGTGGCGACTTCCGCAGCATGAACACCATGTACGAGCTTGGTTATGATGTTAAACAGAACTGCGATAACGGTGAACGCCGTATAGGTATGGCTATTGATTACATGCGCGGCAGCACAACTTACAGCGATATTATTGGCAAAGGCGAAACTAAACGCTACGGCCTGTGGCTGTACGATACCTGGCTGGGCGATAAAGGGCATTATGCTGATTACGTATTGAAGTGGGGACACTTATCCAACGATTTTGACATTACTGCCAAAAGTACGCTGGAAAATATTACCGGCGATTACAGCAACAATGTGTTCAGCGTAAGCGCAGAATATGGCAAGAAGAACGACATGGGCAGCGGCTGGTATTTTGAGCCGCAGGCACAGTTGCAGCTTGCACGTGTGACTGGTACAGATTATGTAAGCAGCCAGGACACCAAAGTAAGTGTTGACGGCATTAACAGTTTAATCGGCCGTGCAGGTTTCCGCCTTGGACGTGATTTGAACGAAAGCAGCACCGTTTACTTAAAAGCAGATTTGCTGCACGAATTTTTAGGCGACCAGACAATAACTGCGCAGGACGCAACCGGCACGCTGCGTGAAGAATTTGAAAACAAAGGCACTTGGTATGATGTAGGTATTGGTTTTGCAGCACAAACTGGTAAAAACAGCTATGCGTTCCTTGATGTAGAAAAATCTTTCGGCAACGATAACGACGAAACTTATCAGATTAACGCAGGCTTGCAGTGGACGTTTTAATTGAACGCACAAGTAAATAAAAAATAAAACTTTAAAGTTACAGGCAAAAATGAATACTAATCATAGTTGAAACGTAAGTAAAACTAAAAAGTCAAAGGCTTGCAATGCGCGGTATAGTGCAAAACTGCGGCGGCTGAATTTAAGGCATAAACCTTCGGAAGTATGCTGCGGAGCGCAGACGAAATCGGAGAAGCCGCAGTATTTTGCCATACCGTGCAGGGTAAGTTTTTGACTTTGCTTATTGCCAATCTTTAAAGTTTTTATTTTAAAATCTGTTACTATATTATTTAATAAAAAAGTGGTGTTAAAATGGATAGTTCTAAATTGCCTTTTGCCCAAAAGTTTGTAGCTAAAGCCTTGGGCGATGCTGAGATTGAGTTCTGCAATTTTTGCCCGCGAGGTAAGCAAGGCTCACCTGCATGGGAGATAAAAGCCATGAACAGCGAAGGCAGAAGAAAAATTATCGTTTTGCGCGATAACGGCTGCAATGTAACGGCAGAAGAAGTAAAGCTTAACCCGTTTAAAGATAAGGAATCACGCAATGCGGAAATAAAACGCTTGTATAACGAAGAAGGTCTGTCGCAGAAGTTTTTGGCAAACCTGTTCGGTATAACGCAGCCTTCGGTTTCTGTAATAATAAAGCAAAAATAAATACTATATTATAAATTTTGTTAGTCATAATTGATGAATTTAAAATCTGCTGCAATAAAACATATAGCAAAACCAATCATAACTTGTAAATATAATGCCGGTGTGCTATAATATCTAAACAATACTTAACCTCGGGGATGTACTGGTTTCGACGGGGATAGGTGTGGTATGATAAGCGAGCCGTGTTTCCGTCAGCACGTTAAACGGCGGACGTTTAAAAATAAACGCTAAAAACGATTACGCTTTAGCAGCTTAATGCTACGTCCTTTCGTTCCTTTCCTGCGGGAATGATCTGGACGCCAACAGCAGGATACTTTAAGGCCTTCTCCCGTGGGCTTTAGGGGAAACTTTTCGGGATAGCAACCGGGCAGCCCGCCGTTAGGCGGCTCGGAAGCGAATAATAAAATGACGCCTGCGCTCGGAGAAAGTTATATTGCAATATTTTCGGACAGGGGTTCGACTCCCCTCATCTCCACCAGTAAAAAACAAGGCTGATTACAGAATTAACTGTAACCAGCCTTTATTTTTTGTTTTATTTTACGATTTCATACGGCCAGTCCATAATGCCGCCGATGTGTTCAATATTTGTATAGCCCATATCGGCCAGTGCCTGCGAAGCGCGGTGTGCGCGTTTGCCGCTGCGGCAGTAAACAAGAATTTCGGCATCTTTATCTGGTAATACTTTGGCTACTTCGGCGGATTTTGCTTCAATTAAATCTACCGGTAAAAGTACGGCGTCAGGAATGTGGCCTGCGTCAAATTCTTCCTGGGTGCGTACATCCAAAATAACAATGGCAGGATTTTGTTCAATCCTTAATTTTGCCTGCTGGGGTGTTAGTGTTTTATAGGCTGCTGTCTGCGTGGAATCCGGGGCAGGGGCGTTTTCGGTTTTTTGCTCCTGCGCAAAACAAACTGCGGAGATTGCCAAAACTGCTGCAAATATCAAAAGCAATACTTTTTTCATCCAAATCACTCCTTTTATTTTTATATTTTAATTATAAAAATTTACATTAAAGCTTGTCAATAGCTAAAATAAATCTATTATGTAAATAAATTAACACAAATAGCCTACACGATTACTTTTATTTTTACCTACAAAAGTGTATAATATAATTATATTACTATAATTTAAAGGAGAATGAAGCATGAAAGAGTACACTCTCCCGTATGGCAGCGGCGAACAAAAGGTTTTGCTGCCGGAAGAACATATACTTTATGACATCCATGGCAATAAAGCCGCTGTGGCGGATGATATTAAGGCAGCTACGCTGGAGGCTGTGCGCAATCCTATTGATTCTGCGCCGCTGAAAGAGGTTGTAAAAAAAGGCGATAAGGTTGCCGTTATCGTCAGCGACATTACACGCCTTGTTCGTACCGCTGATTTTTTACCGGTTGTTATTGATGAAATCAATGCAGGCGGCGTGCCGGATGACGACATTACCATTGTTGTTGCAACGGGCACGCACCGCGCGCATACGGCGGAAGAAGATGTGCTGGTTTGCGGTGAAAATATTGTTAAACGCATTAAAATCCATCAGCATAATTGCCGTAATAATGATGAACTGGTTGACCTTGGCGTTACCAGCCGCGGCACACCTATTCTGATTGACAAAACCGTTGCGCAGGCAGATAAAATCATCATCACCGGCGCTGTTTCCCTGCATCCTATGGCCGGTTTCGGCGGGGGCAGAAAAGCCGTAATGCCGGGCGTATCGGGCCATGCAACCATTATGCACAATCACGCCATGGCGTTAGCCGATAAGGTTGGCGAAGGCTGCAACCCCTTGTGCGAAACAGGCGTTTTGGAAAACAACCCGCTGCACGAGGATATGTGCGAGGTAGCAGAAAAAATTAACCCTGCGTTTTTGGTAAACATGGTGTTCAGCCCCGAAGGCGATTTACACGAAGTTGTAGCAGGGCACTGGTATAAAGCGTGGGAGAAAGGCTGCCACGACCTTTTGGCAATGGCTGGCGTGCATATCAAAGAACAGGCGGATGTAGTAATTGCTTCTGCCGGCGGCAGCCCGAAGGATATTAACCTGTACCAGAGCTGCAAGGCGCACATGAACGCTGTGTTTGCGGTTAAGCCGGGCGGTTATCTTATCTGCACGCTGGAATGCCCGGATATTAAAGAACCTGCTATTTTTACAGACTGGTTTTCCAAATCGGATATTCTGCAATTTGAAAAGGATGTGCGCGCAGATTTTTCTATTCCTGCATTTGTGGCGTTTAAAACGCGCTGCATTGTAAATTCGCTGCATACGTATTTAGTTACCAAGCCCGAAAACTTTGAGTTTGTGCGTGCAACGGGTCAGGTGCCGGTAGCTTCACTGGAAGAAGCATGGCAAATGGTAGAAGCCGACCTTAAAAAGAACAATAAAGAAGATTATAAAATTACGATTATGGGGCACGCATCGGCAACGCTGCCTATTTCGGATAAGTGAGTGTATTGAAGATGAAAGAATATAAGTTAAGTTATGGCAAAACAACGCAAAGCGTAATGCTCGATGAAAATAAGGTAATACAGATTTTGGAGGCTGAGCCGGAAGGCAAGGTTACGGATATCAGGCAGGCTGTGCTTGATGCGCTGCGTAACCCTATTGCCGCTAAACCGCTTTGCGAAACGGTTGCCAAGGGCGACAAAGTTGTTATTATCGTCAGCGATATTACCCGCGCGTGGAGCAGGACGAAGGATTTTGTGCCTTATCTGGTTGAAGAACTTAATAACACCGGCATTCCTGATGAGGACATTACCTTTTTGATTGCCGAGGGCACGCACAGGCCCAATACCGATGAAGAAAAGAAACTGATTATCGGTGAAGATTTGTTTAAGCGCATTAAAATTTTTGACCACGATGCGCACGATATTTCTAAAAATGTCTTTTTGGGTACAACCAAACGCGGCACACCGGTTTATGTAGATAAAATTGCCGCTGCCGCTGATAAAGTAATTTTAACCGGCAGCGTTACGCCGCACCTTTTTGCGGGTTTCGGCGGCGGACGCAAAAGCGTTGTGCCGGGCATTTCTGCGGCAGAAACGGTTAACCACAACCACGTTATGGCTTTAAGCGATACGATTGGCGGCGGCATTAACCCCGATACCTGCCTTGCTAAAGAGTGGGACAATCGCGTCAGCGACGATATGTGCGATGCTACGGCGCTGCTCAATCCGTGCTTTTTAATTAACTCCATCATCGACGCGGACGGCGATTTCAGCGCTTTTGTTGCCGGTGACTGGCGCGAAGCGTGGCTGGAAGGCACGCGCATTGTTAAAAAGCAGCAGGGAGTTAAAGCTATCGCTAAATCCGATATTGCCATTACCAGCGGTGGCGGTTATCCGCATGACATCAATCTGTATCAGGGCATGAAGGCCTATGTGCCTGCCGCTATGGCGCTTAAAGAAGGCGGCGTTATCATTGCCGTGCTGGAATGTGACGATATTGCCGAACCGCCGGTATTTTTCAACAGCTTCCATTATGATGACTTGAAAGAAATGGAGCAGGATGTAAGAAATAATTTCAGTATTCCGTTTTATGTAGCGTTTTACACCTGCTGCCTGGCAGAAAGGTTTACCATTATCCTTGTAACCAAGCCCGAAAACTTTGAAGAAGCACGCAAAACACGTGCCGTACCGGTGGCAACCATTGAAGAAGCAATGCAGCTTGCCGAAAAAATCGTAGGCAAAGAGGATTACACAATCAATATTTTCCCGCATGCAATGGCGACGATACCGTTTTTTGATAAATAAGTTTTAAATTTATTTTTATAAAGCAGATTGCTGCAAGTTTATTTGTTTTGGGAAAGGAAGATGATTATGGCTTTAAAAAATTTTAAATTTGGTTTTGGTGACGGTTACCAGGAAGTTGCCCTGCCGGAAGAACATATTCTGCAGGTAATCGAAGGTAACGAATCAGAAAAAATTACCGACGTTAAAGCAGCCGTATTAAAAGCAATGCGCGAGCCTATCAACAGCAAACCGCTTCAGGAATGTGTAAATAAAGGCGAAAAGGTTGCAATTATCGTCAGCGATATTACCCGTCTGGTACATACCGACCAGATTCTGGTGCATATTGTAAACGAACTGAACCTTGCCGGTATTCCCGATGAAGATATCAGCATTGTTGTTGCACAGGGCACACACCGCCCGCAAACCCACGAAGAAGACGTTATCGTTTGCGGACAGGAAGTTGTAGACCGCATTAAAATTTACCAGCACAGCAGCAAAGATTCTGAATGTGTGCATGTAGGCGATACTCCGCGCGGCGTGCCTGTATGGATTGACAAGCATGTAACCGATGCTGATAAAGTAATTTTAACCGGCGGCATTACCGTACATCTTTTGGCAGGTTACGGCGGCGGACGCAAAAGCATCCTGCCGGGCGTTGCCAGCGAAGAAACCATTCAGAAACATCATTCACTGGCTCTGTCCGATGAATTCGGCGGCGGTGTATATCCGGGCGTTTGCACTGCAAATATCGAAGGCAACCGCTTCCACGAAGAACTTTGCGCAGCCTGCAAATTTATCAATCCGTGCTTTTTGGTAAACAATGTGCTTGACAACGACGGCGATTTTGCCAAAATCGTTGGCGGCAACTGGTATGACGCATGGCTGGAAGGCACTAAAGAAGTGCTTAAAATCCAGGGCGTAAAAACCAAAGGCCGTGCCGATGTCGTAATTGCTTCCCCTGGCGGCTTCCCGAAGGACATTAACCTTTACCAGGGCAGCAAAACTTATGACACTTCCACGCTGGCGCTGAAAAAAGGCGGCATTCTGATTGCTGTGCTTGAAGCGCGCGAAATCAACGACCCGCCTGCGTATATGGAAAGCTTCCGCTTTGATAACCTTACCGACATGGAAAAAGCACTGCGCGAAGAATTTTCCATTCCATTCTATGTTGCGTTTGTACTGGCCAGCTTGTGCCATGAAAATGCCGTTTATCTTGTAACCAAGCCCGAAAACTTTGAAGCTGCGCGCAAAACCGGCCAGATTCCTGTTGCAACTATCGAAGAAGCCTGGGCACTGGCACAGGAAAAATTAAAAGCCGAAGGTAAAACCGATTACACCATTAACGTAATGCAGCACGCAGCCAACACCGTGCCGATGATTGAAGAATAATATAAAAACTAACAGCCTTTTACTTACAGAACGTAGGTAAAAGGCTGTTTTTTAATGCTTGTTATTTTGTTTTAAGTTTTATTTTTTAGCTGCGGTGCTGATAATTTCCACAATCAGGCGGGCCAGGTTGTATAAATCTTTTTCGGCAAGGCATTCTTCCGTAGTATGGATTTTGTTCATGCCGGTGCCGAGCGCAACGCAGGGCAGGCCCATGCCGCACAGGTAGTTGCCGTCGGTGCAGCCGCCGCTGCTGAACGCTTTAAACGGCAGGCCGAGTTTGGCTGCTGCTTCTTTTACAAAAACAACGCCTTGGTCATCTTCGCTGACGCGCATGGCAGGCGCGCCTTCCTGAACGGTAATATCGGCAGTGCCGCCACCTGCTTCGACAGTTTCTTTTATAATTTTAATGGTATTGTCCTTTAATGTTTCCAGCTTATCGGGGTCAAGGCAGCGCATATCAACAACAAATTCGGCGTTAGGCGCTACTATGTTGCTGGCAATGCCGCCTTCAATCTTGCCAATGCTGAGCGTGGTTTCAGCGTCAAGGCGTCCGTAAGCTGGCAGGGCAGTTAAAGCCTGGGCAGCCAGCATAATGGCGTTAATGCCTTTTTCTGGTTCAACGCCAGCGTGGGCAGCTTTGCCGGTAATTTTAACAAATAATTTAACTGCACGCGGAGCTGCGTTATTTACATGGCCCGGTTCAAAGCCTTCATCAAGGCAGTAGCCGATATCGGCTTTAATCCAGGAGGGGTCCATATTTATTACGCCGATGCTGCCGATTTCTTCGCCGATAGTAAAGCATAGCTGAATATCGCCGTGAGGCAGGTTGTTTTCTAAAATAACTTTAACGGCTTCAATGCTTGCGGCAATGCCGACTTTGTCGTCGCCGCCGAGGGTAGTAGTGCCGTCGGAATACAGCACGCCGTCCTTGCGTACAACTTTGGTGCCGGTGGTGGGCGCAACAGAATCCATGTGTGCTTCAAACATCAGGGCAGGTACTTTGTAATCAATGTTGGCGGGAATAAATGCCCATACGTTGCCGGTGGTGCTGCCGCCTTTAACGCCTGCATCGTCAATCTCGGCTTTAATGCCGATTTCGGCCAGTTTTTTTACAATCAGGTCAGCTTCTGCCTTTTCGTCGTTGCTGGGGCAGGGAACGCTGACAAGGTCAATAAAATCATTTAAAAGACGTTCTTCGTTTATCATAATATACCTCCATTAAATTGACACTGCTTATATTATAGCACGCTTAAAGCATAAAATAAAAACTTTTCAATTTTAAGCTATTGGCAACGCGCAAAAGTATGGTACAATATGTAAAGGCTTATGCCTAATAAACGGCGCAGCAACATTTGTGGTGACGCCAGAAGGAGCGTATTATGAAACGCAGTGAAAAATTTGTTCAGGCTAACCGTGAAGCCAAGGCGACATGGATAGCGACAGCAGCAGTAATTTTGTTTTGGTATGCGGCAGGCTTCGGGCTGGAAAATTCAACCATTGAATTTTTCCACACGCCGATTTGGGTTATCGGCGGCTGCATAGGCACCTGGTTGTTTGCAGTATTGGTTTGCTGGGTGCTGATTAAGTATGTTTTTATGGATTTTGATTTAGAGGACGGGGAGGAAAAATAAAATGGGCAACTGGGTTAATCTTCTTCCTGTCTTTTGTTTTTTGATGTTTATGCTGGGTGTAAGCTTTTATATTCAGTATGCTTCGCGCAAGGAGCGCAGCACCAATTTTGCGCGCGATTATTTTATCGGCGGTTACAGCCTGGGCGGTTTTGTGCTGGCTATGACGACGGTAGCGACGTACAGTTCGGTAAGTACCTTTGTCGGCGGGCCGGGCATGGCCTGGCTGGTTGGTTACGGCTGGTTGTATATGGCTATTGTGCAGGTTGTTGTAGTATTTTTGGTGCTGGGCGTTTTTGGTAAAAAAATTGCCATGATTTCGCGTAAAATCAACGCCATTACCGTTATCGACGTTATCCGCAGCCGTTATCAGTCCGACTTTTTGGCTAATATGTCGGCGCTGTTTATAGTTATGTTCTTCTGCGGCACAATGGTAGCGCAGTTTGTCGGCGCGGCCAAATTGTTTGAGGCCGTTACCGGGTTTTCGTATTTAACGGGCCTGACGCTGTTCGGCCTGATTGTTGTGTTTTATACGACTGTCGGCGGGTTTAAGGGCGTTGCCGTTACAGACGCCATTTGTGCCATTGCCATGCTGGTTGGGCTTGGCATTTTGTTTACGGCTATGCTTGATGCAGGCGGCGGTTATGATAACATTATGAACTATATCAGTACCAATCACCACGATATGCTGGAACCGCTGTCACAGGGCAAAATGCCTGTGTCGCTGTATATCAGCCAGTGGCTTTTGGTAGGCATCTGCACGCTGGCGCTGCCGCAGTCCGTTGTGCGCGGCATTAGCTTTAAAGATACCCAAGCGCTGCACAAAGCCATGCTTATCGGCACAATTACTATCGGCGCAATGACGCTGGTAGCGACCTGGATTGGCGTGCTTTCCAAAGGCATTTTAACGGATACGCTTGCAGCTTACGGCAACAGCGTCGATAATATTACCCCGCTGACGATTGTTAAAACAATGGGTCCGTTCTGGGCAGGCATTACCATTATCGGGCCTATCGCTGCAACGGTATCGACGGTTTCTTCGCTGCTGTTGTCGTCGTCATCTTCCATTATCAAAGATGTGTATATGCGCGAAATGGAAAAACGCAACGTAACAGTCAGCAACGAAAAAATCAAAAATCTCAGCATGCTGGCAACTGTTGTGCTGGGGCTGATTGTTTACGTTATTGCTATTGCACCGCCGAGCGTAATCTGGCAAATTAATATGTTTGCCTTCGGCGGGCTGGAAACAGCGTTCTTCTGGGTGCTGTTGCTGGGGCTGTTCTGGCCAAAAGCCAACCGCGCCGGCGCAATTATGGCAATGCTGGGCGGTGTAGTCTGCTACTGCGCATCTATGGCGATGAAAATTAAAATATTTGATTTGCACCAGATTGTCATCGGTATCGGTGTATCGCTGCTGCTGTTTTTGCTTGGCACATACATTGGCAAGGCAAGCGACGAAAAGGTGCTGCGTACTTTCTTCCCGGAAAGATACCCGGATTGACAAGCACGGTATTTTAAGTTAAAATAATATCACTTCGGAACTATAGCTCAGTTGGTTAGAGTGCTTCGTTGACATCGAAGAGGTCACTGGTTCGAGTCCAGTTAGTTCCACCACAAAAAATTTAGGCGCTGTGAGTACAACTCACGGCGCTTTTTATATATAGAAAAAATTATCTTACTTGACAAAAGTATATATCGCAGCATATACTGATTTTATGAAAGGGGCGATGATTATGGAAACTGCAAAACTTTTTGAAAACGGTAAAAGTCAGGCTGTAAGGCTTCCTAAAAAATACCGTATGCCCGGCACAGAAGTTGTAGTACAACGTCTTGGGCATGCCATAATACTTGTGCCCAAAGAAAATGTATGGGAAACTTTTATGAGTGGCATAAACAGCTTTACTGATGACTTTATGCCGGAAGGAAGGAAAGAAGAAATTTCTGCCATGAGGGAAACTTTATGAAATATATGCTTGATACCAATATCTGCATTTATGCTATAAAAAATAAACCGGAAAAAGTCTTTTACATGTTGAAAGAAAAAATGGAGGACGGTATCTGCATATCTGCAATAACATTGGCTGAGCTTGCACATGGAGTAGAAAAAAGCGCAGCCCGCGAAAAAAATGCGTCTGCACTTTTACGTTTTTTAAGTATTTTGAGTGTACTTCCGTTTGATGATTTGGCTGCTGCTGAATATGGTGTTATCTGCGCTGATTTGCAAAGAAAGGGTACGCCGATAGGTATGCTGATAGCGGCGCACGCCAAAACAGAAGGGTTGATACTTGTAACAAATAATACGCGCGAATTTAAGCGTGTACAGGGGCTTAAATTAGAAAACTGGGCCGAATAATTTTATAAAAATTTAGGCTGTCTGTGATTACAGGCAGCCTTTTTGTATGCACTATTTATTTAAAAGTTCATTTTTTAGTTTGTAATATTCGCGAGAAAAATAGGGATTAAGCTGTGCTTCGCGGTGGTCGTAGCCATAGGCGCGGCGCGAAATGCTGATTACAGGCGGGGCTTGGATGCGTTTGGCAACCGCCAGCCCGCAGAAAAGTTTCCACCAACGTTCCAGGTCGGCAATAAAGCCTGCAGCATCTTTAAAAGTTTCATCAATTAACTGCTGCGGGCAGTTTAAATGCCCAGCCAGCGTGCCTTCGCTGTACCAGCGCAGAATATCTGCCGGTGATGTTTTGCGCCAGCTTTCAATAAACAGGGCAAAAAGCCTGTCGTGATACGGATAAACCAGCGGGTCACCTCCGTTGCCGACAGTCTGTTCTGGTGATAGTTCGGCACTGGGGCGCATGGTAAAAATTTCTTCCGGTATAACCGGATGCGTAAAAACTTTGCTGTTTAAGTAGCGCCCAAGCGCGTAAACATCATGTTTCCACAAATCGCCGATAGGGGCGACAGCACCGCAGATATCGCCGTAAAAAGTGGCATAGCCGATTGTAATTTCCGTTTTGTTGCTGTTGCACGAAAACGCACCGCCAAAAGCAGCAGCAACGCCTGCCAAAATGCGTGCGCCGCGGTCGCGGGCCTGAATGTTTTCCATAACGTAGGGGCTGACGCTTAAATTAAACTGTCCGCCGCCGTTATAATTTACCACAGGCGTTTGAGTAAGCTGGTTATAGGTATTTTCTACACTGTCAGTAATCGGCACAACCATGTAATTGGCTTTAAGTGCCTGCGCGGTTTTCTGCGCCATATCTTTGGTCAGTCCGGAGTTGTAACGCCCCGGCATATTAACAAGCAGTACATTCTGCGGGCCTAAAATATCAACGTAAAGCGCAGCCGTAACGGCAGAATCAATACCGCCAGAGAGTCCGACAACCATTTTGCCGATACCAAGCTGCTGCAAAAATTTTTCCGTGCCGTAACGGACAGCTTTATAAATGGCAGAAGTTTCATCCGCGGAAGCGGGCGGCATTGTTTCTGCATTTATGTTTTTGGTTTCCGTGTCAAAATTAAAGTATAAAATTGTTTCGTCATAGGCTGCGGCTTCGGCAGCCAAAATGCCGTTAGCGTTATAAACGCAGCTGCATCCGTCGTAAGTAAAAATATTTTTGCCGTTATTCTGTATGCCGGTGTTGTTGCAGTAAACAAGCGGCAGCCCGGCAGTTTTAGCCTGCGCGCCGAACAAACGGTGGCGTTTGGCATTTTTGTTTAAAGTAAACGGAGAGCAGGAGATGTTGCATAAAATATCCGCACCGCCGCGCGCCAGTGTCTGCGGCACATTAAAATGATAGTTTTCCGTCCAGCCGTCTTCGCACAGCATCATGCCGAGTTTTACGCTTTGACCTTTAATGTTTAACATAACAGGCGCTGTTAAAGCCTCCGGCGTGGTGTTAAGTTCTGCCGCAAGCTGCGCCAGGCTGTAAAAATAGCGGCTGTCGTCAAATTCGCGGTAGTTGGGCAGCGAATGTTTGATAACAAAATTATAAGGCAGTCTGCCGTTGCCCAAAGCTTTGCCGCGGTAAGCAGCAAAAGCGGCGTTGTATTTGCGCACGCGGCCGTCCTCGTTAACCTTGCTGCGGTCAAGGGCAATGTTGCCGAACACAACGCAGATGTCATAATCCGCCGTGGCGTTTATAATATCCTGCCCATAGGCTTCGCAGTCCTCAATAAAAGAGGTCTGTTCCCACAGGTCGCCTATTAAATAGCCGGGCACGGCACATTCGGGCAAAAATAAAATATCCGCGCCGTTGTGCGCGGCTTCTTTAATGATTTGTAAAATTTTTTCTGTGTTCAGGTCAGGGCGTCCAGCGGTGATTTCCGGCTGGGCGCAGGCAATTTTTAACAACACTTGGCATCTCTCCGGTTTGCGTTTATCTATTTATGATGTTATTATAACAAATAAAGGCATTTAATACCATACGCATGGAGGCGATAAGCGTGGCAAAGCAGAAAAAAACCAATGCTGCGCGCATTTTGGATGAAAAAAATATAAATTATTCCCTTATCGAATATACAGTAGACGAAGAACATCTGGACGCCGTACACGTTGCGGCAGAAGTAGGCCTGCCGGCAGCGCAGGTATTTAAAACGCTGGTGGTACGCGGCGATAAAACCGGCCCGGTGTTTGCGGTAATTCCCGGCGATGGAGAGCTTGATTTAAAAGCGCTGGCCAAAGTAAGCGGCAACAAAAGGGCAGAGCTTGTACATTTAAAAGAAGTTCTGCCGCTGACAGGCTACATCCGCGGCGGCTGCTCTCCGCTCGGGGCAAAGAAAAATTACCCGGTTTACCTTGATGAAACCTGCGTTTTGTGGGATAAAATCGCCATCAGCGCAGGGCAGCGCGGTTTACAGATTTTTTTAAGCCCGGATGACCTTGTTGCGGCTACCGGTGCCGCAGTTGTAAACATTATTCACGAATAAGTGTTTAAATACTTGCTCAAAGTACATAAATATGCTATTATTGCACCATGGAAAGATGAAAGGATGGCTTATATGTTGTTTTTAAGTACACGCGGTAAAGCCGACATGGTTTGCAGCGCACATGCAATTACACGCGGCATGGCAGACGATGGCGGGCTTTTTGTGCCTCAAAAATTTTTAGCGCTTCCGCTGGATGAAATTATAGCTTTGCATAATTTAAGCTATCAGGAGCGCGCAGCAAAGATTCTTTCGTTGTTTTTAACGGATTATACAGAAGATGAACTGAAGGACGCGGCCGACAAGGCTTATGCGGAAGCTAAATTCGGCAAGGAGCCTGCGCCTGTGCATCATGTTAACGATAATACGGACGCTTTGGAACTGTGGCATGGGCCGACATCTGCCTTTAAGGATATGGCGCTGCAAATTCTGCCGCTGCTTTTAACAAAGGCGATTGCCAAAACAGGCGAGCAGCATAAAATAGTAATCCTCACCGCAACAAGCGGCGATACCGGCAAAGCTGCGCTGGAGGGCTTTGCCGATGTTGAAGGTACGGAAATCATCGTTTTTTACCCGGAAAGCGGCGTCAGCGACATTCAGCGCCAGCAAATGGTTACGCAACCAGGCAAAAACGTGCATGTGTTTGCAGTTAAAGGCAATTTTGACGATGCCCAGACCGGTGTAAAACGCATTTTTGCCGATGAAGAATTAAAAGAAGAACTTTCTGACCACGGCTGTGCGTTCAGCTCGGCCAATTCCATTAACTGGGGACGCCTTGTACCGCAGATTGTTTATTATTTCAGCGCATACAGCGATGCCGTTGCAGAAGGCCGCATCAAAGCAGGTGATGAAATTAACTTTGCCGTGCCTACCGGCAATTTCGGCGATATCCTTGCCGGTTATTATGCCAAACTGATGGGGCTGCCGGTGCATAAATTTATCTGTGCATCCAACAGCAACAATGTACTTAGCGATTTTATCAATACAGGCATTTATGATAAACGGCGCGAATTTAAAAAGACGATTTCTCCTTCGATGGATATTCTGGTATCAAGCAATCTGGAACGCCTTTTATACAATGTTACAGACGGCGACACCGAAAAAGTTAACGAGTGGATGCAGCAGCTTAATACCGAAGGCGTTTACAACGTAGGCGAAAAAATCCACAAAAAAATTACCGCCAATTTCTTCGGCTCGTGGGTTGATGAACAGGAAACAAGGGAAACCATCCGCCGCGTGTACAACGATTACAGCTATCTGCTTGACCCGCATACCGCCGTTGCTTGGCGTGCGTGCGAAAAATACCGTCTTATGACGTCTGACGACAGATATTCAATAATCGTCTCAACTGCAAGCCCGTATAAATTCAGCGCCGATGTTTACGCATCCTTAAAAGGCGATGAAGAAGACCTGAAGCCGTTTGACGCGCTGCACAAGCTCAATGAATTTACCGAAGTGCCTGTGCCCGCTAAAATGCTTCAGCTTGAAAATATGCCGGTTTTGCATAAAGAAGTTATCGAAACCGGGCAAATGGCCGAAGCGGTTATAAAAAGCATCTGATTTGATAATGGCATAGCCTTTGCGGCCGTGCCATTTTATTTTTATGCAGGTTTTAAAACCTGCGGCGTGGTATTTACCTTGCAGTTATGTTATAATATAAAAGATAGTAAACTGTAAGCAAAAAGATACTTTAACGGTATTGGAGGCTTTTGAATGGCTGATAAAGAAATTTTAGCAGCAAACGAACAGGCAAAAGAAGCCGCTGCCAATGGTGCGCCGCAGGAAGAAATAGGCGATGTGCAGATTGCCGATGAGGTTTTAAGCATTGTGGCAAGCCTTGCCGCGCAGGAGGTTGACGGAGTTGCCGGTATGAACGGCAGCTTTGCTGACGGCATCAGCGAATTTTTAGGCAACAGAAACGTATCCAAAGGCGTGCGCATTACGGTAGAAGGCCATGTTGTAAGCGCCGAGGTTTATGTAAATATAGAATACGGCGGCTGCATACCGGAAATTGCCCTTGAAATACAGGAAAAGGTGCGCGAAGCCATTGAAGATATGACCGGCTACGAAGTAAAAGTTGTAGATGTGCATGTGCAGGGCGTACAGCGCCGTCATAAGACGGAGCTTGAGCAAAGCCTGGAAACACCTGAAAATAATTAAGGCTTACCGGAGGGAGAAACCATGGGAATACCTGACAGAATTATCCTGACTTTATATACTTTTTTAATGGCCGTTGTGGCAGTGCTGGTAGTGCTTTGCAGCCTGGGCATTATTTCCCAGACGGCAATCAACCAGTTTCTTGCTACTATACCAGGCAACTGGGAATACGCAGTCGGCGGCATTATTATCCTGCTCGTCAGCCTGCGCCTTTTAATTGCCGGTATCGGCGCAACCGGCGTCAGCTTACTGATTTTGAAAACCAGCGATGCCGGTAAAATTTTCGTCGGCAAAAACGCCATCGAAGATTATATCTGCGAAATAGCGCAGGAGGTTTACGGTGTTTACAACGTTAAGTGCGAAACAAAACTTGACGATGAAGACATCAGCGTGCGTATCAACGCTTCTATCGAACCCGGCATAAATATTCCGGAAACGACGGAAGAAATTAAATACAATGTGCGCGATACCATAAAAAAGGTATTGGGCATGGAAATTAAAGACATTGAATTGTTCTTTAAACAGATTAAGGCCAAAAATTAGGAAGGGGGCATAGGCGATGTGGAATGAAATTCTCAGCGACTTATGGAGAGTATATCGCGGCCGTCTTTTAGGGTCTGTTTTTGGACTGTTTATAGGGGCCATGTTTTTAATTTTGGGATTTTTCCAGACTATATTTTTACTGATTTGTATTTCGGCAGGCTTTTTCATCGGCAACAAGCTTGATAAAAAAGAAGACCTGCTTGAATGGCTGGACAGGCTTTTGCCGCCCGGCTACCATAAATAACTGAAAAGAACGAGGTAAAACATGATTCGCAGAATAGCAAGAGAATTGGTTGTACAAAGTTTGTTCCAGATAGATTTTTCGGGCTGCACCGCTGAGGAAGCATTGGCTGCGGCAGTAGAAGAACACAACACCAAAGACGCAGTTAAAGCGCAGCATTATGCGCAGCTGGCCATCAGCGGCATTTTAAACGCCAAAGCTGATATTGATGCTAAAATCCAGGAATTTTCCATTGATTGGGAAATTGAACGTATGCCCGGCGTTGACCGCAACATTCTGCGCCTGGCAGTGTACGAAATTTATTATGCGGAAGAAAAAATCCCTGCCGGCATAGCTATTAACGAAGCTGTGGAAATTGCCAAGCTTTACGGATCGGAGGACAGCCCGCGCTTTATCAATGGTCTGCTTGGCAAAATGGTCAGAAACAATGAGTGATTTAGAAGTTTATCTTGGTATTGATACCAGCTGCTATACAACTTCGGTAGCTTTTATGGACAGGCAGGCGCAGCTTGCCGGTGAAAGCAGGCAGATTTTAAAAGTCCGCGAAGGCAAATGCGGCTTGCAGCAATCAGAAATGGTGTTTCAGCATACCCGCAACCTGCCGGAGATGATAAAAAATGCCATGCCGCAGGGTGCAAGGGTTATCGGCGTTTGCGCGTCAGGATGCCCGCGCCCGCTGGCAGATTCTTACATGCCGGCCTTTCTGGTCGGCGCAGGCTTTGCTCGCTCTTTATCTGTTTTGAATAACATTCCGCTCTGGCTTATCAGCCATCAGGAAAACCATTTGCTGGCCGGTAAATGGTCGGCAGGCGGGCCTTGTGATGAGCGCTTTTTGTTTTTACATGCTTCCGGAGGCACAACGGATTTGCTTTTGGCTGAGCAGCTGGAAAGCGGCAGCTTTAAGCTGACAGAAATCGGCGGCAGCATTGATTTGCACGCAGGCCAGTTTATTGACCGCATCGGCGTAAGCCTTGGTTTGCAGTTTCCCGCAGGCCCTGCTTTGGAAGAATTTGCAAAAACGGCAGATGCACCGGTTGAACTGCCTGTATCTGTAAAGGAGCTTAAAGCAAGCCTTTCGGGCCCTGCAACAGCGGCAGAACGCAAATTGCAGGCAGGCGCAGACCCGGCTGGTATTGCAGCCGGTGTGCAAAAAGTGCTTGCCGAAACATTTTACAGGCTTATTATTAATGCCGCTAAACAATATAATGTCAGCAGCGCGCTGATTGCCGGCGGCGTTGCTTCCAACGCTTACATCAGGGAATACCTGCATGACAGGCTGAACAAGAAAAAAATATCGCTCTGGCACCCACAGGCGCGCTTTAGCTGCGATAATGCCTGCGGCTGTGCCGCTTTTGCAGTTTTAAAGGGTGAAAACCGTGTATGAAGATGTTTATTCCGTCAGCCAGGTAAATAAGCTTATCAAATCGCTGATTGATGGCGAACGCTGTTTTGCCAATATACAGGTGCGCGGCGAAATCTCCAATTTTAAGCGTTACAGCAGCGGCCATTGCTACTTTACTTTAAAGGATGCAGGCGGCGTGCTGAAAGCCGTAATGTTTAAATTTGCGGCGCGTTCGCTGCGTTTTGAGCCGCAGAACGGCGATACGGTAATTGCTGTCGGGCGCATTAGTGTTTATGAGCGCGATGGTGTGTACCAGCTTTATACAGATTTACTGATACCGGAAGGTACGGGCGATTTGATGCTGGCGTTTGAGCAGTTAAAGCAAAAACTGCTGGCAGAAGGCCTATTTGACGACAGCCGCAAAAAGCCGCTGCCGGTCAATCCCAAAACCGTCGGTATTATAACCTCGCCGTCAGGCGCGGCAGTGCGCGATTTAATTACAGTGTCGCGCAGACGCAACAGTGGCATTAAGCTTTTGCTTTACCCGGTGCGTGTGCAGGGTAAGGAAGCACCCGGTGAAATTGCCCACGCCATTGAGTTTATGAACCAGAATAAGCTGGCCGAAGTGCTGATAGTCGGGCGCGGCGGCGGCTCAATCGAAGAGCTGTGGGCGTTTAATGAAGAACAGACCGTGCGTGCCATAGCGGCGTCCGCGATACCGGTTGTATCGGCAGTCGGGCACGAAACAGATTTTACCCTGGCTGATTTTGCCGCAGACAAACGTGCGGCAACGCCTTCGCAGGCGGCAGAAATTGTAGTTGCCGATGCCAACGCTTATCTCAACTATGTTTTAGAACTTGAAAAACGCTGCAAAAACACCATGCTTAAACAGCTTACAACGGCTGAAAATACGCTTGAACGCTTGCAAAACTCGTGGGCGCTGGCCAATCCGCAAAGGCTGCTTGAAAGCCGGATGCAGCGTTATGATTTTGCGTCAGCCAAGCTGAAACAGTCGTTTAATGCTTTCTTAACTGACAGGCAGCATAAATGCGGCGTGCTGGCAGCAAAACTTGATGCGTTAAGCCCGCTTACCGTGCTTGCGCGCGGGTACAGCGTTACGCAAAATAGCAACGGCAAAGTAATCACCAGCACCGGCGATGTACGCTGGGGTGACGAAATAACCACGCAGGTCGGCGACGGCAATATAATTTCGGTAGTACAGCATACGGAAGGGCGGTAAAAATGGCAACCAAAAAATCGCTTAAAAATTTAAAATTTGACGAAGCTCTGGCGATGCTGGAAGAAAAGGTTAAGCTGCTTGAAGACGGAAGCCTGCCGCTGGAAGAAGCGCTGGAGGTTTTTAAAGAAGGCGTTGAGCTCAGCAAAATATGCGCAGGCAGGCTTGATACGGCGCGCCAGACAGTTGAACAGATTATCGAAACCGAAAACGGTTATACAACAAAACCTTTTGAGGAGATTGATGAATAGATGGATTTTGAAAAATATTATTCTGACAGACAAAAGCTTGTAAACAATTTTTTGGAAAAACGTATGCAGAAAAAAGGCATTTCCCGCGTTGATGAAGCGATGGCTTACAGCCTGTTTGCAGGCGGCAAGCGTATCCGCCCGATTTTGCTGATGGCAACGGCCGACGCTGTTGGTGTAAATGGCTACAACTTTTTGCCGGTAGCAGCCGGGCTGGAAATGATTCATACATATTCTTTAATACACGACGACCTGCCTTGCATGGACGACGACGATTACCGCCGCGGCAAATACACCAACCATAAGGTTTTTGGCGAGGCGATGGCGCTTCTGGCTGGCGACGGGCTTTTGACGCTGGCCTTTGAAGTTATGCTGGAACAGAAAAACGTGCCGCCTGAAGTTCTGATTGAAGTTGTACGCGAAGTAGCAATGTGCGCAGGCAATTTCGGCATGGTAGGCGGGCAGGCGCTTGACCTTGATGCAGAAGGCAAACAAATCAGCGAAGCTGAGCTGCGCAAACTGCATTCCGGCAAAACCGGCGCTATGTTTATTGCTGC
This sequence comes from Phascolarctobacterium sp., assembly GCA_003150755.1. GTDB lineage: Bacteria > Bacillota > Negativicutes > Acidaminococcales > Acidaminococcaceae > Fusicatenibacter_A. The sequence continues at coordinate 454,798 of QAMT01000004.1, forward strand.
TGTACGCGGCGGCGCGCACCTGGCGGGCGCAACCAATGACCAGCTTTTAGCACTGACGCATTTTGCCGATTTACTGGGGCTGGCCTTCCAGATTACGGACGATATTCTTGATGTTGAAGGCGACCCTGCCGAAATGGGCAAGAGCGCTGGCAGCGACGAGAAAAAACATAAATCTACCTATGTAAGTTTATATACACTTGAGGGGGCTAAGGCGCTGGCAGAAAAAACGGTTGCAGAAGCGCTGGAATGCCTTGATGGCTTTGGCGAAAAAGCCGAACCGCTGCGCATGATTACCAAAATGATGTGCGGGCGCAAGGCCTGATAAAATATTAACCGGTTTATGCCAAAACGGAAGGATAGATGCATTGATGACAACCGGACTATTAAAAGATATAAATTCACCTGAAGATATAAAAAAATTAAATTATGATGCTTTAAAAAAGCTGGCGGCTGAAATCCGTGAATATATGATTGAGGTAATTTCCAAAAACGGCGGGCATTTAGCGCCGAATCTTGGCGTTGTGGAACTGACGCTGGCACTGCACAAAGTTTTTAACTGCCCCAAGGATAAAATTATCTGGGACGTAGGGCATCAGTCTTATATTCATAAAATTATCACCGGCAGGCGCGAAGCCTTTAAAACGCTGCGCCAGTACAAGGGGCTTTCCGGCTTTCCTAAAATCAGCGAAAGCGAATATGATGCTTTTGGGACGGGCCATTCCAGCACGTCGATATCGGCAGCGCTGGGCATGGCGATTGCACGCGATTTAAAAGGCGAGGACAACGAAGTAATTGCCGTTATCGGCGACGGCAGCATGACCGGCGGCATGGCATATGAAGCGCTGAACAATGCCGGCGATTTACAGAAAAAGCTGATTATCATTTTAAACGATAACGAAATGTCCATAGCCAAAAACGTCGGTGCAATGAGCGATTACCTGTATCAGCTGCGCACCGCCAAAACCTATACCCGCATTAAAAAGGATTTGGAAGGCTGGCTGAAGCACAAAAACTACGGTGAAAATATCATTAACATTGTGCGCCGCGTTAAAGGCAGCGTAAAATATCTTCTGGTGCCTGGTTCGGTATTTGAACATCTGGGCTTTAAGTATTACGGACCGGTGGACGGGCACGACCTTGAACACCTTGTCGAAGTGCTGGAAACTGCCAAACAGACGCCGGGGCCGGTTATTATACATGTCATCACCAAAAAGGGCAAAGGCTATGAACCGGCAGAAAAAAGCCCGAATAAATTTCACGGCACAGGGCCGTTTGATATCAAAACCGGCAAAAAAATTACCAATCCTGATGCGCCGGTTAGTTATACCGAAGTTTTTGGCAAAACCCTGGTAGAAATTGCCAAAGAAGATAAAAAAATTGTTGCTATTACGGCAGCGATGCCGGACGGCACAGGCCTTAACTATTTTGCCGATGCTTATCCGGACAGATTTTTTGATGTTGGCATCGCCGAGCAGCACGCAGTAACGGCGGCAGCAGGCATGGCAGCGGCAGGGCTGCATCCGGTAGTAGCGGTATATTCCACCTTTTTGCAAAGGGCGTTTGATTCTGTCCTGCACGATATCTGTATGCAGAATCTGCCTGTTGTGCTGGGGCTTGACCGTGCCGGGCTTGTTGGCGACGACGGCTATACACATCACGGCGTTTTTGATTTTGCATACCTGCGTTTAATGCCGCAAATGACAATTATGGCGCCGAAGGATGAAAACGAACTGCGCCACATGCTGGCGACAGCGCTGGTTTTTAACGGGCCTATCGCCCTGCGTTATCCGCGCGGCAGCGGGCTTGGCGTTGATACCAGCGAGCCGCTGCATACACTGCCAATCGGCAAGGCCGAAGAACTGAAAACCGGCACTGATATTTGCCTGTGGGCTGCTGGAAGCATGGTTGCCGAAGCTGTTAAAGCGGCGGACGCGCTTGCTGAAAAAGGCATCAGCGCAGGCGTTGTAAATATGCGTTTTGTTAAACCGCTTGACACTGAACTGCTTGTTAAAACCGCCATGCAGTGCAAAAAGATTGTAACACTTGAAGAAGGGACAATCGAAGGCGGCGCAGGCAGCGAAGTGCTTGAAACACTGAATGACAACGGGCTGCTGGGCGAAGTAAAAGTGCTGAACCTTGGCATACCCGATAAATATATACCTCACGGCGATAAAAAGCTTTTGATGCGTGACATCGGGCTTGACCAGCCGGGCATTTTAAAACGCATTACCGAATTTTTAAACGACGGAGAATAACGTGAAAAAAGAACGACTTGATACACTGCTTGTTGAACGCGGCTTTTTTGAAACCCGCTCGCGCGCGCAGGCGGCGATTATGGCGGGACAGGTACTCGTCAACGAGCAGAAAATTGATAAAACAGGCACGCAGGTTGCGCTGGACGCAGCTATCCGCATTTTGGGCGGCGACCTTAAATATGTCAGCCGCGGTGGCTTAAAACTGGAAAAGGCCGTTGCCTGCTTTGGGCTTGATTTGACCGGCAAGGTAGTTTCTGATATTGGTGCATCTACCGGCGGTTTTACGGATTGCGCCCTGCAAAACGGAGCAGCGCGTGTTTATGCCATTGACGTCGGTTATGGGCAGCTGGCGTGGAAGCTGCGCAGCGATGAGCGCGTGGTTAACATGGAGCGCACCAACGTGCGTTATCTGGAAGCTGACAGCCTGCCGGAAAAGGTTGATGCTGCCACTATCGACGTTGCGTTTATTTCGCTTGATAAGGTACTGCCCGCAGTCAAAAAAATTCTGGCTGCCGATGGTATTATAATTGCGCTGATTAAACCACAGTTTGAAGCTGGTAAGGAAAACATCGGCAAAAAAGGCGTGGTACGCGACCCGGCTGTGCATCTGGCAGTTATAAATAATGTAATTGCCGTTGCCAGAGAGCTTGATTTTAAAATAGCCGGGCTTGATTATTCTCCGGTCAAAGGACCGGAAGGCAACATTGAATACCTGCTGTATTTAAAAAATGCGGCAGATGAAGAAGACGTTGCAGTAAGCCCGGAAGAGATTGTTAAAAATTCGCATTTGACGCTTGATACAGGCGCAAAATAAGAGGGTGTAATAATGCCTTATACTGTGGGGTTATTCCCCAATATGCAAAAAGACAGGGTGCGCGAGTGCCTGCCGCATATTTTGTCGCTGCTGGAAAAATACGGTTTTAAAACGCTGCTGCCGCAAAGCCAGGCGCAGGATAAAGCGCTGAGCTATACTGTTGATGAAACGTCTGCACTAAAACAAATGGATGCAGGTATTTCACTGGGCGGGGACGGCACATTTTTACAAATGGCGCGTTATCTTTCGCCGCTTAAAATACCGGTGTTCGGTGTTAATTTCGGCAAGCTCGGCTTTTTGGCAGAAACCGAAATGAGCGCTTTTGAAACCGCACTGCAAAAACTTAAAAACAAAAACTTTCAGATTGAGGAGCGCAGCCAGCTAAGGGCCTGCGTTATCCGGGGCGGCAAAGTGGCTGTGCAGGCGCATGCGCTTAACGACATGGTTGTTGCCAAAGGCCACTTTTCCAAGCTGGCGCACCTGGAGCTGAAAATAAACGGCATGCATTCCGGCATTTACGCCGCAGACGGCCTTATTGTAGCGACGGCAACCGGTTCAACGGCTTATTCCTTATCGGCCGGCGGGCCAATGGTACACCCAAGCCTTGACGTGTCGCTGATTACGCCGATTTGCGCACATGCTTTATATACACGACCGCTTATTATACCCGGCAATAACCTGATAGAAATTACGGCTGTGCCGCCTTACGAGGAGCTTTTGCTGTCGGCAGACGGCGAAATTGCATCGGCCATGGCCGAAAATGATATTATAAGAATTGACAAATATCCAGAGCCTGTCAGGCTGATACGTTTAAACGGCAGAAGCTATTACGAAACCTGGCAGCAAAAACTGATGCGTACCTGCGGAAATGAGGGAGCAAAATGAACGAAGAAGTATCTGTAAAGCAATTAAAAACCAACCGCCATGCCAAGATTAAAAGCATTATCGAGGCGCATAAAATTGAAACCCAGGATGAACTGGCCGCAGCCCTGCGCGCCAGCGGCATTGAAGTAACCCAGGCTACGGTTTCGCGCGATATCAAGGAACTGATGCTTATTAAGGTGCCGGATGCAGCCGGGCGTTATTATTATGCCTTTCCGAAAGACCAGAACGCACTTATGAGCTCTGGCAGGCTGGAACGTGTTTTGCAGGATTCGGTGCTGAACCTGCGTGCCGGAGGCAACCTTGTGGTAATCCACAGCCTTCCGGGGGCAGCGTCTTCTGTTGCGTTGGCGCTGGATTACATGAAATGGCCGGAGGTGCTTGGCACCGTTGCCGGTGACGATACAATTTTTGTTGCGCTTGACAAACCTGAAAGCGCAGAAGTATTTATTGGCAGATTTACCAAAAAATAAGAGGTTTGTATAATGCTTCAGGCTTTACATGTCCACAATTTTGCTTTAATTGAAGATGCCAAAGTTGAATTTACCGGCGGTTTTAACGTGTTTACAGGCGAAACCGGCGCCGGTAAATCCATTCTTATTGATGCGTTCAGCATTGCGCTGGGTGCGCGCGCTTCGGCTGATTATGTACGCAGCGGCACTGACGCTTTATCCGTACAGGCGGTATTTGATATTGATGATTGCCCCGCAGCCCAAAAACTTTTGGAGGAGCAGGGCATTGATTATGAGGACGGCCTGTTTTTGCGCCGCCGCATAACCGCTGCCGGTAAAAGCCAGGCTACCGTTAATGGCGTGCAGGTACCGGTTGCCGTGCTGCGCTCATTTGCCGCTGTTTTGGTAGACGTGCATGGGCAGCATGAAAACCAGGCGCTTTTAAAAGCGGATTTTCCGCAGCAGTTGACGGATTTGTACGGGCATACGCAGATTGCGCCGGTGCTTGATAAATACCGCCAGGCATTTACGGAATACAATGCAATTAAGGGTGAACTGGAAAGATTGCAGGCTGCCGGGCAAGACCGCGAACGCATTTTAGACCGCCTGGACTGGGAGATTGAAGAAATAACCAATGCCAATTTGCAGCCAGGCGAACTGGACGCTTTGCAGGATGAATGGAAACGCCTGCAAAACAACGGTAAAATTATGCAGGCAGTCAGTGATGCCAACGAACTGATTGACGGCAAATACAGTGCTTTGGATGCTTTGGCGGAAGCCAAAAGCAAAATTGAAAGCGCCGCACGCTATGACGCAGAGCTTGCAGCTAATGCAGAACTGCTTGAAAGCTGCTGGCTGACGCTTGAAGAATGCCACAAAAACCTGCTTGATTATCTTGAAAACAACGAGTTTGACGCTGAACGCGCAGCTTACGTAGAACAGCGTCTGGATTTATGGTACAGATTACAGAAAAAATACGGAGCAGATTATGACGCTATCAGCGCTTACCTGCAAAAAGTACAGCAGGAAGCTGCTGAACTGAAAGAAATTGACCGCAGTATTGCGCAAAAATCCAAAGAACTGGCACAAAAAACAGCAGAGTTAAAGGCTCTTGCAGGAGATTTGACAAAACTGCGTAAAGAAAGCGCCGGGCTTTTAACCAAGGAAATTACCAGGCATATTGCCGATTTGGCAATGCCGCAGGGAAAAATAGAAATCAGCTTTACGCAGAAAGAAGCTTTCGGCAAAAACGGCTGCGATGAAATGATGTTTTTATTTTCCGCTAATGCGGGCGAACCGCTGATGGAGCTTTCCAAGGTTGCATCAGGCGGCGAACTTTCGCGTATCGCACTGGCGGTAAAAACCGTGCTGTTTAATGAACTGGGCGTGCCGACGATGATTTTTGACGAAATTGATACCGGCATCGGCGGTGTTACGGCGCAGAAAATGGCTGAAAAAATCGCTGTTATTGCGCAGCACGGGCAGGTTATCTGCATAACGCATTTGCCGCAGATTGCCAGCTTTGCCGACCGCCATATAAAAATAAACAAAGTCAGTGCAGGCGGGCGCACACAGACAGAACTGAATGTTTTGGACGCAGCCGGGCGCGTAGATGAGCTGATGCGCATGACAGCCGGTGAAAACACCAGCAGCGCCGCACGCCAGAACGCGGAAGAACTTTTGGCCAATGCAGCAAAATTTAAAAATGCAAGGTGATATTTATGAAAAAAATACATCAGGAAAACCTTGATGAAAAATTTATCAGCCGCAAACAGGGTTTTGACGGCAGGCTTTTAAAGGTTATGGTTGATACCGTTACTTTGCCCAACGGCAGGCAGACAACGCGTGAAATAATTGCTCACCCGGGCGCAGTGTGCGTTGTGCCTGTGCTTGATGACGGCAGCATTATTTTTGTTAAGCAGTACCGTTATGCCGTTGGCAGCGTTTTGTACGAGCTGCCCGCAGGCAAACTTGATAAGCTGGACGAAGACCCGCTGGACTGCGCTAAACGCGAGCTTTCGGAAGAAACCGGCTACACAGCAGCCAACTGGCAAAAGCTGACCAGCATCGTTACCACGCCGGGCTTTACGGACGAAGTAATCCATTTATATGCAGCAACCGGCCTTGAAAAATTTAACCAGCACACAGATGAAGATGAATTTATTGACATTGCCGTGCTGAAACCGGCAGAAGTGCGCGCCATGCTGCAAAACGAAGAAATTTTTGATGCCAAAACCTTAAGCGCTTTGTGTATGATGCTTCTGCAAAATCCGCAGTTTATTTAAGCAGAAAATTCTTCACAGATATTTTGCTTTTAAGGTTATTGACAAATCTTTGCTGATGGTAGATACTAATTACATGATAATTTTATAATGGCCTTTGGGGTAGGGAGAATTTCCCGACCGGCGGTGACAGTCCGCGAGCGTAAGCACGAACCGGTGTGATTCCGGTACCGACAGTATAGTCTGGATGAGAAAAGGCAAACGAATTTTAACAGCTGAAACCCCGGAGGTTTTGGCTGTTTTTGTTTTAAAGAGGGTGTGTAAATGGATGATATAAAATATATGCAGCGTGCGCTGCAGCTGGCACAGCTGGCCGAAGGCGGCACCAGCCCTAACCCGATGGTCGGCGCAGTTATTGTAGACGATGCCGGCAACATCGTCGGTGAAGGCTACCACCACAAAGCAGGGCAGCCGCATGCCGAAATAAACGCTTTGGCAGCGGCAGGCGATAAGGCAAAAGGCGCAACAATTTATGTTACGCTGGAACCCTGTTCTCATTACGGCAGAACTGGCCCTTGCTGCGAAGCGCTGATTAAAGCAGGCGTTAAACGTGTTGTAAGTGCCGTAACGGACCCTAATCCGCTGGTAGCGGGACGCGGGCTTAACCGCCTGCGCGATGCCGGTATCGAAGTTACGGAACACATCTGCGAAGATGAAGCCAAAAAGCTGAACGAAAAGTTTTTCTTCTGGATTACGCATAAGCGCCCGTTTGTATCGCTTAAATACGCCATGACACTTGACGGCAGGCTTGCCGCTGCGGGAGGGGATTCCAAATGGATAACAGGTACGGAAGCACGTACTTACGCGCATTATCTGCGCAAAGCACACGACGCTGTGCTTGTAGGCAAAAACACCGTGCTGCATGACGACTGCGAACTGACTACCCGCATGGTTGAAGGCAAAAACCCTGTACGCATTGTGCTGGACAGTATGGCTGCTTTACCGCTGAATGCCAAAATACTTAACGGCGAAGCAAAAACAATCGTTGCTGCAAGCGAAAAAGCGCCGCAGGATAAACTTGCCGGATTGCAGCAGCTTGCTGATGTTGAAGTTTTAACTTTGCCGGAACATAACGGCCTGCTTGATTTAAACGTACTTTTGGACAAACTTGCCGCTATGGAAATTACCAGCCTTCTGGTAGAAGGCGGCAGCGAAATCCACGGCGCGTTTATGGACGCCGGGCTTGCCGAAAGGGTTTATGCCTTTATTGCGCCGAAAATTATCGGCGGCAGGGATGCTTTAGGCCCGGTAGGCGGCACCGGCAATACTGATATGGGCAAAGCCGTTAAGCTGCGCGATGTGGAATATAAGCAGCTTGGTGCAGATTTTTTGATTACCGGCAGAACGGAGCGTGATTGAAATGTTTACAGGGCTTGTGGCAGAACTGGGCACTGTTGTTGCCTTAAAACCGCTGAAACAAAGCTATAACATTACCGTTAAAGCCGGCAAAGTGCTTGCTAACCTTAAAATCGGCGACAGTGTTGCTGTTAACGGCGCCTGTCTGACGGTTGTAAAAATCAGCGGCAGCGAGTTTACCGCAGATGTCATGCCGGAAACCGTTAAGCTGACTAACCTGCGACATTTAAAAAGCGGCGACAGGGTAAACCTGGAACGCACTCTGCGTCTGTGCGACGGTCTTGACGGGCATATCGTCAGCGGGCATGTAGAAGGCATCGGTGTTATCGCCTCCAAAAAGGCAGAAGGCATTGCCGAAATTGTTACTATCAAAACGCCGCCGGAGCTTTTAAAATACATCATCAAAAAAGGCAGCATTGCCATCGACGGAATCAGCCTGACGGTGACTGATGTTACTGCAACCGGGTTCAGCGTTTCGCTTATCCCGCATACAGCGGCAGAAACCACGCTGGGCTTTAAAAAGGCCGGGGACGAGGTAAACCTGGAAACCGATATTATAGGCAAATATGTGGAGCATTTACTAAATTTTAAAGCTCCTGACCATAAAAAAGGCTTGAGCAAAGCCACACTTTTTGAAAACGGATTTATCTGAGGAGGTTACAATGGAAGAATTTAAGTTCAATACCGTAGAAGAAGCCATTGAAGCGATTAAAAACGGCAAAATGGTTTTGGTTACAGACGACGAAGACCGCGAAAACGAAGGCGACCTGATTATGGCAGCGCAGTTCTGCACCGGCGACGACGTAAACTTTATGGCAAAATACGCCCGCGGGCTGATTTGCATGCCTGCCGACCCGCAGATTATGGATAAGCTGCAATTCGGCGCGATGGTTGCCAATAATACCGATAACCACGAAACTGCGTTTTCGGTTTCTATCGACCACGTTGATACGACGACCGGCATTTCTGCCTACGAGCGCGCCTATACCATGCGCAAATGCGCTGACCCTGCCGCACAGCCGCAGGATTTCCGCCGTCCGGGGCATGTGTTTCCGCTGCGCAGCCGCGTGGGCGGTGTTTTAAGGCGCACTGGCCACACGGAGGCAACGACTGATTTGTGCCGCCTGGCAGGGCTTACCCCTGTCGGCATTTGCTGCGAGATTATGAGCGACGACGGCAATATGGCGCGCACGCCGGAACTAATGAAATTTGCCCGTGAACACAACATTGTGTTCATAACCGTTGCTGCATTGGTTGCTTACCGCAAAAAACACGAAAAAATGGTACACCGCGTTGCGGAAGCTGCTCTGCCGAGCAAATACGGCAATTTCCGCATTATTGCTTACGAAAACGATTTGGATAACCAGTGCCATGTGGCAATCGTCAAAGGCGATATTGCCGGTAAAAAAGACGTTATGGTGCGTGTGCATTCCGAATGCCTTACAGGCGATGCACTTGGCTCGCTGCGCTGCGACTGCGGCGACCAGCTGGCAACCGCTCTGCGCATGATTGAAAAAGAAGGCTGCGGCGTTGTTGTTTATATGCGTCAGGAAGGGCGCGGCATCGGCCTTGCCAATAAAATCCGCGCTTACGCTTTGCAGGACCAGGGGCTTGACACCGTAGAAGCAAACATTAAACTCGGCTTTGCGCCGGATTTGCGTGACTACGGCATCGGCGCGCAGATTCTGTCAGACCTGGGCCTGACCAGTATCCGCCTTATTACCAACAACCCGGCCAAACGCGCAGGGCTTACTGGCTACGGCATTACCGTTACCGGCAGGGTGCCGATTGTGATGGAAGCAAACTGCTACAACGAACATTATCTTGACGTTAAAGAAGAAAAAATGGGCCATAAATTACACGAAAAATAATTGGAGGAATGGAAAATGAAGGTTTTAGAAGGTAAATTAACAGCAAAAGGCATGAAGGTAGCTATTGTGGCTTCCCGTTTTAACGAATTTATTACCAGCAAACTTATCGGCGGGGCAGAAGACTGCCTTATCCGCCATGGCGCAGACAGCGATGACCTAACCCTGGCATGGGTGCCGGGCGCTTTTGAAATCCCTCTGGCAGCACAAAAACTTGCCAGAAGCGGCAAATATGACGCTGTTGTCTGCGTTGGCGCGGTAATCCGCGGCGCAACCCCGCATTTTGATTATGTCTGCGCAGAAGCAAGCAAAGGCATTGCCCATGTAATCCTTGAAACCGGTGTGCCAGTTGCTTTTGGCGTGCTGACTACCGATAACATTGAACAGGCTGTTGAACGCGCAGGCACCAAAGCAGGCAATAAAGGCGCCGATGCTGCGCTCAGCGCTATTGAAATGGTTAACCTGATGCGTGAAATGTGAGAAGGAAAGTTTATGGAAGATATTTTAACTATTGCAACGGCTGACGGCGTGCGTATTTACGCTATCACCACCAAAAATTTAGTGCAGGAGGCTGCTGACCGCCACCACACCAGCCATCTGGCTACGGCGGCACTGGGCAGGGCTATGAGCGGCGCTTTGATGCTGGCAGCAACGATGAAAGACGGCGAGCGCATTGCCTTAAAATTAAAGGGCGACGGCCCGATGGGCGAAGTTGTAGCCGAAGCGCAGGGCACATCCGTGCGCGGCTATGTCGGCAATCCGGATGTATTTATGCCGCTGAAGGATGGTAAGCTGGATATCGGCGGAGCGCTTGGCCAGGGCACAATTACCCTTACGCGCTACCTGCAAAACGGCGAATCCTTTACCGGACACGCAGAGCTTGCCAACGGCGAAATTGCAACAGATATTACCAACTATCTGTACATGTCGGAGCAGACGCCGTCATCCGTCGCGCTGGGCGTGCTGGTTGACAAGGACGGCAAAGTACTGGCGGCAGGCGGCTATTTTATTCAGGCTATGCCTGGCTGCGAAGAAAAAGTGCTGGAAAAACTGGGCGATAATGTAAGCAAAACCCCATATGTAACGCAGCTGCTTGAACTTGGCTATACCCCGGAAAAAATTATTGAAACGCTGACCCGCGGGCTGGACTGCGACATTAAAGAAAGCCTGCCGGTAAAATTTGCCTGCAACTGCTCGCGCGATAAAATACTGAACATGCTGGCAACGCTTAACCAGAGCGACATTGATTACCTGACCGAACAGCCGGACACGGAAGTACACTGCCAGTACTGCAATAAAATTTACCATATTACAAGCGAAGAACTGAAACAGCTGGCCGCAAAATAAAACTGCTTGACAAAGCAAACAACTGTTTGTATAATATTTTTAGAAAGAGCAGAAACAACTGTGGAGGTATAATTTATGGCATCTGAAAACATAGATAAAATGAGAGCGCTTGACCTTGCTATGCGCCAGATTGAAAAAGATTTCGGCAAAGGCTCAATTATGAAACTCGGCGAAGCCAGCGCCAAAATGAATATCGAAGTTATCCCGACCGGCGCATTGTCGCTTGATATTGCACTTGGCGTCGGCGGCATTCCGCGCGGCAGGGTTATTGAAATCTACGGCCCGGAATCATCCGGTAAAACTACCGTTGCCCTGCACATGATTGCCGAAGCGCAGAAACTTGGCGGCTATGCGGCTTTTATCGACGCAGAGCATGCACTCGACCCTGAATATGCACGCCGTTTGGGTGTAGATGTCGATAACCTTTTGATTTCGCAGCCGGACAACGGCGAACAAGCACTGGAAATTGCCGATGCCCTGGTGCGCAGCGGCGCGATTGACATTATCGTTATCGACTCTGTCGCAGCGCTTGTTCCGCGTGCCGAAATTGAAGGCGAAATGGGCGACAGCCACGTTGGTTTGCAGGCCCGCCTGATGAGCCAGGCTTTGCGTAAACTGACCGGACTTATTGCCAAATCCAAATGCGCAACCGTATTTATCAACCAAATCCGCGAAAAAGTCGGCGTTATGTTCGGTAACCCGGAAACCACTACCGGCGGCCGCGCGCTGAAATTTTACGCTACTGTCCGCATGGATGTGCGCCGTGTAGAAACGCTGAAAAACGGCAATGATATGATTGGCAGCCGTACCCGCGTTAAAATAGTTAAAAACAAGGTTGCGCCTCCGTTCAAACAGGCAGAGTTTGACATTATGTACGGCGAAGGCATCTCCCACGAAGGCTGCATTGTTGACCTCGGCGTTGAACTTGAACTTATCAACAAGAGCGGAGCGTGGTATTCCTATGGCGATATCCGCCTGGGCCAGGGCAAAGAAAAAGCCAAGGAATATTTAAAAGACAATCCTGAAGTTATGCAGGAAATCGAAAACAGAATCCGCGCCATGACAATTACCAAACAGACTGCGCCGGAGGGTGAAGCTGAAATTGCTGCGCCGGAAGAATAATAAAACCTTCGACAACGAAAAAGATGCTTATAATTATGCGCTGACACTTTTAAATTACCGCGATTACAGTATCGCCGAAATGCAGGAAAGACTTAAAAAATGTTCTGTTGCCGGAGAAGATATCAAAGCAGTTATCAGTAAATTGTGCGAATACGGTTTTTTAGACGAAAAACGCTATGCACAAAGGCTTTACGACAGCTGGCTGGCTAAAAAATATTACGGCAAAGGAAAGCTTAAAGCAGACCTGCAAAAGCGCAGTTTCAGCGATGAACTGATTGCCGGCATTACAGGCCAGGCGCAGGAAGAAGCTGAATACGAACGCTGCCAGGCAGCAGCCGATACCTATTTAAAAAAGAAAAAAATAAACAGCTTTGAAGACGCGATGAAAGTAAAAGCAGGTTTGGGCAGGTTTTTATTTGCCAGAGGTTTTGGCATTGATTTAATCAAAAAAACTATGGCTGAAAAAATAACTTATACCGCAGAAGATAACTGTAATTATTGATACAAACTTGACTTTTGGGTAAAATCCATTTAAAATTATATTATCCAATCGTGTTAATAAAGATTCAAAGTTAACCACGAGGCGACTAGCAGGTTGCCTCATTTTTTTTAGAATTTTATTAAGGAGGTGAGTACCATTTTAGAGTTAATCATAACTATTGCCGGTGCAGGCGCGGCTGGCGGAATTGTAGGTTATTTTATCCGCAAAAACGTAGCCGAAGGCAAAATTGCCACTGCTGAAGAAACTGCTATCCGCATCGTTCAGGAAGCAGAACAGGCCGGTGAAACAAAACGCAAAGAAGCGCTGATGGAGGCCAAGGAAGAAATCCACCGCCTGCGCAGCGAGATGGAACGCGAAAATAAAGAACGCCGCAATGATTTGCAGCGTCAGGAACGCAGACTTTTGCAAAAGGAAGAAAACCTTGACCGCAAAATTGATTCTTTTGAAAAGAAAGAGGAGCATCTGGCCGCTAAGGAAAATAAACTTAACGAAAGCCAGGCCAAGGTTGACGAGTTATACCAGAAACAATTAAGCGAACTGGAAAGATTGTCCGGTTTGTCTACCGAAGATGCAAAAAAAGAATTGCTGCTCTCTGTTGAAGAAGAAGTTAAGCATGAATCCGCAATGATGATTAAAGAGCTGGAACAGCAGGCTAAAGAAGAAGCGGACAGAAAAGCCCGCGAAATCATTTCCCTTGCAATTCAGCGCTGCGCTGCGGACCACGTTGCCGAAACTACCGTTTCTGTTGTAGCGCTGCCTAACGATGAAATGAAGGGCCGCATTATCGGCCGTGAGGGCAGAAACATCAGGACTTTGGAAACACTGACAGGTATAGATCTTATTATAGACGATACCCCGGAAGCTGTTATTATTTCCGGATTTGACCCTGTAAGGCGTGAAGTTGCACGTATAGCTCTTGAAAAACTCATCAATGACGGGCGTATCCATCCGTCCCGCATTGAAGAAATGGTAGAAAAAGCACAGAAGGAAGTTGAACAGCGTATTAAGGAGGCCGGCGAACAGGCAATGTTCTCCGTCGGCGTGCATGGTTTGCACCCCGAAATGGTCAAACTGCTTGGCCGACTTAAATACCGCACCAGTTACGGGCAGAACGTACTTAACCATTCGGTTGAGGTTGCCCATCTGGCAGGCATTATGGCTTCCGAGCTCGGTGTTGACGTTACTTTGGCCAAACGCGCAGGCCTTCTCCATGATATCGGCAAAGCCGTTGACCATGAAGTTGAAGGCTCCCATGTTGAACTTGGCGTAGAAATTGCCAAAAAATACCGCGAGTCGGACCTTGTTATCAATGCTATTGCAGCACACCACGGCGATACTGAACCGAAAAGCGTCGAAGCAGTGCTTATTTCTGCCTGCGATGCTGTTTCCGCAGCACGTCCGGGTGCCCGCAGGGAAACTTTGGAAAGCTATTTGAAACGATTGACACGTTTGGAAGAAATTTCTGAATCGTTTGATGGCGTTGAAAAATGTTATGCAGTACAGGCCGGCAGGGAAATCCGCATCATGGTTAAACCCGAACAGGTTGACGATGCAACGGCAGTGCTTCTGGCGCGTGATGTAGCCAAGAAGATTGAAGCCGAAATGGAATATCCCGGTCAGATTAAAGTAGTAATTATCCGCGAAACGCGCGCAGTTGATTACGCAAAATAATTTAGAATATTTTAAAAACGCTCCGTAATGGGGCGTTTTTACTTTATATAAATATTTATTCACAAAACATTTACAAAAAACATGGTTTTCAAGAGGGAAACATTTGTTTTAAAATAGTTTTTAATGTATAATATAAGGTAGAGTAAGTGTACGGCTGATACTCTCGTTAAAGTGTGTGATACTTGATCGGAAAATAAATAAGTGGAGGTGTATTTTTTTTGAGTAAAACACAACATAAAGTAAATATTATCCCTCTTGGGGGACTTGGCGAAATCGGCAAAAATATGACGGCGTTCCGTTACGGGGATGACATTATTCTTGTCGATGCCGGTTTAATGTTCCCTGAGGAGGATATGCTGGGTATTGACCTTGTAATACCTGATATAACTTATCTTATTGAAAATAAGGACAAAGTAAAAGCCATTTTTCTGACGCACGGACATGAAGACCATATCGGCGCGCTGCCGTATGTAATGAAGCAGCTTGATGTGCCTGTTTACGGCACAGCGCTGACGCTCGGCATTCTTCAGGGACGCCTTAAAGAAAACGGCGTAAGTTCTGACAACTGCCATGTTATCAAACCCGGCGATAAGGTTACTGCCGGTGTTTTCAAACTTGGCTTTATCCGCGTCAACCACAGTATTCCCGATGCAATAGCTTTGGCTATCCGTACTCCTATCGGGCTTATCATCCACACGGGTGACTTTAAATTTGACCAGACGCCGGTTGACGGACAGGTTACCGAGTTTAACCGTTTTGCCGAATATGGCGATGAAGGCGTGCTGCTTCTGATGGCAGACAGCACCAATGCCGAACGCCCAGGTTATACGCCCAGTGAAAAAAGGGTAGGGCAAACCTTTGACGATGAATTCCGTTATGCCAAAAACCGCATTATCGTTGCAACCTTCTCGTCCAATGTACACCGCATTCAGCAGATTGTTGACAGTGCTGTAAGATATAAACGCAAGGTTGCCGTTATCGGCCGCAGCATGGTTAATGTCGTTAATATTTCTATCGAGCTTGGCTATTTGAAAGTGCCGGAAGGCGTGCTGATTGACATCGACGAAACCAGCAACTACCAGCCGAGCCAGATTGTCATTATTACCACCGGCAGCCAGGGCGAGCCGATGTCCGCCCTGACGCGTATGGCGATGAAGGACCACAAAAAAGTTGATATTATGCCGGGCGATACGGTTATAATTTCCGCAACGCCTATTCCTGGCAACGAAAAACTTGTTTCCCGCACGATTGATAACCTGTACAAACTTGGTGCAGATGTTATTTACGAAAAAAGCAACGGTGTACATGTATCCGGCCATGCCAGCCAGGAAGAAATTAAAATGATGCACAATCTTGTGCGCCCGCGTTTCTTTATGCCGGTACACGGTGAATACCGCCACCTGGTTAAACACGCACAGCTTGCGCAGTCCCTGGGTATGCCGCGCGAAAATATCGTCATTGGCGAAAACGGCGCAGTTATTGAACTGACCCGCAAAAGTATTGCCATTACCGGGCGCGTGCCTGCCGGCAAAATTCTGGTTGACGGCCTTGGCGTAGGCGATGTAGGCAATATTGTACTGCGCGACCGCCGCCAGCTTTCGCAGGACGGCATTATGATTGTCGTTGTAACGATTGAGAAAAACTCCTGCCGCATTGTTTCCGGTCCGGATATTGTTTCGCGCGGATTTGTTTATGTGCGCGAAGCCGAAGATTTGATGGAAACAGCGAAAGAAAAAGTAGAAATGGCACTTGACAGATGTGCCGACAACAACGTGACGGAATGGAGTGTGCTTAAAGGCGCTATCCGCGACGCGCTGGGACGCTTTTTATACGAAAGAACACGCCGCCGTCCGATGATTTTACCGATTATTATGGAAGTCTGACTGTTTAATGAGGTGCCGAATTGGCAAGATATAAAAAAGTTCAGGAACAACAAAAGAATAAAAGCCGCACCAGAAAAATAGGCGGCGCCGTTATGCTTTTGGCAGGGCTTTTGTTTGCCGCATCCTTTTTGGGATTAACAAGTGATTTATTGTTAAAAGCTTGCAGCGCTTTACTTGGTATAGGTGCATTTTTAGCACCACTGGCGCTGATAATCTGCGGCATTTTCATGCTGGCATTTTCCGGCCCGTTCAGTATTTCACGCCGCACTTTGGCATTGATAGTGTTGTTGTTATGCCTACTTAGTATAGCTCAACATATCTATGTTCCAGTTGGACGAGAAACAGATCCATATTTAGTTTCTGAAGGCGGCGGGCTTATAGGCGGTGTAATTTTATGGCTTTTGCGTAAAATTGCCGGTACTGCCGGTGCACTGATTATTTTGATTGTACTGAGCCTGACCTGCGTGCTTTTGTTAAGCCGTTTATCCTTACAGCTTTTACTTTTAAAAATCAAAAACTCGTTTTCTTCCATGCGCAAACGCAGCGAAAGGCAGGAAAGAACCCGTGCTGCATCTGCGACGGAACAAGAACGCACCGTAATGACGGTTAACCGCGAAAGGCAGTTTAACCCCTACCGCGACGGCGAGTTTTCGGAATTTACGGAAGGACTGGAAAAGCCAGGCCCGTTTAAAAAGCTGTTCGGCAAAAGCAAAAAGCCTTCCATCAACGAGCACCTTGTAAATTACAGCGAAGATAATTTTAACGATTATTTAAACGACAAACAGGAAGAAGAACCTGTAAACGAAAATAAGGTGCAGCAGGTATTTTTTGCCGCACCGGCTGAAGACAGGAAACCTGCCTTTGAAGAAAAGCCTGCCGCCAAACCTGTTGTAGAAAAATTTACCGAACCGGAAAATATAATGCCGCCTTCCGGCAGCTTTTTAAATCCGTATAAACAAAAAACGATTGATTTTTCGGATGTTGAAGCACAGCCTGCGCAGCATCACAGCAAACCGGAAGAAGCTGCTGTAACCAACGAAACCAAGCCGCTCAATATCGCCGATACAGCAGATTTGATAAAACAGGATAAAGAAACAGCAGCTGAAATAAAGGCAGAAGAACCTGTAAAAGCGGCAGACAGCGGTTATAAATTTCCGCCGGTATCACTGCTGAATACGCCTACCGTTACCAAGGACCATAATCTGGAAGAAGGCATCCGCCATCAGTGCGGCATTTTGGAACAGACATTGGCTGATTTTAAAGTACGCGCAGATGTTGTTGCAGTTACCCGAGGGCCTTCCGTAACGCGCTTTGAGCTTGAACCTGCACCGGGCGTAAAGGTAAGTTCGGTTGTAAACCTTGCCGACGATATTGCACTGAAACTGGCAGCGCCCGGCGTGCGTATCGAAGCGCCGATTCCCGGCAAAGCGGCTATCGGCATAGAGGTGCCGAACCTTAAAAACGATACAGTATTTTTTAAAGAAGTAGTGGACTGCGACGCAGTTAAAAATTCAACGGGCAAACTTTGCATTGGCCTTGGCAAAGACATCAGCGGCAATATTATTACAGCCGACCTTACCAAGATGCCGCATCTTCTGGTTGCCGGGTCTACCGGTTCCGGCAAATCCGTATGTATCAATACCATTATTGCCGGGCTGCTGTGCAAATATCCGCCCGATTATGTAAAACTTATTTTGGTTGACCCTAAAGTTGTAGAACTATCTAATTATAACGGCATACCGCAGCTTTTAACGCCAGTCGTTACCGACAGCAAAAAGGCGGCCTCTGCGCTGCACTGGGCAGTAGCAGAAATGGAACGCCGCTACAAAGCGTTTGCCGACAGCCATGTGCGCGATATCAACAGCTATAACGAACACGCAGAAGAAAAAATGCCGTTTATCGTTATCATTATCGACGAATTGGCTGACCTGATGATGGTTGCCAAAGTTGATGTGGAAGACGCAATCCTGCGTCTGGCACAGAAGGCAAGGGCAGCCGGTATTCACTTGATTCTGGCAACGCAGCGTCCTTCGGTAGATGTAATTACCGGTATCGTTAAGGCAAACATTCCATCGCGCATAGCGTTTGCCGTTTCTTCGCAGACTGATTCGCGCACCATTCTTGATATGGGCGGCGCTGAAAAACTTTTGGGTAAGGGTGATATGCTGTTCTACCCGATTGGCATCAACAAACCTGTCAGGGTACAGGGCGCTTTTGTAAGCGACGACGAACTGAACAGGATTGTAAACTTTATCAAAGAGCAGGCCATTCCGGTAGAATACAGCAGCGAAGTTACCGAACAGGCGCTTGAAAGCGATAAAAACAGCAATGGGCAGGCAGCAGGAATTGACAACGACCGTGACGAATTATTTGAAGATGCGGTACGTCTTGTTATGGATACGGGTCAAGCCTCGTCGTCGATGCTGCAGCGTAAATTCCGCATTGGTTATACCCGCGCCGCAAGGCTGGTAGACACCATGGAAGATTTAGGCATTATCAGCCATGCCGCAGGCAGCAAGCCGCGCGAGCTTATTATGCCCAGAGCCGTTATCGAAGATAAATTTTTTACAACAAATAATTAATGGAGGAAACTGTTATGGATATGGAAAATGTCAGCAATATGCTTAAAGAAGCACGTCTGGCCAAGGGTTTGTCGCTTGAAGAAGCAGAAGCGGCTACCAGTATCCGTAAACTTTACCTGGACGCGGTAGAAAAAGGTGAGTTTGAAAAAGTTCCCGGAGAAGTTTTTGCTAAAGGCATCATCCGCACGTATGGTAATTTTTTGGGTTTAAACGGGCCGGAGCTTGTCAACATTTATAAAGCGCAGACCAGCGGTCTTACAAAAGAAGCAGTCGCGCCCAAACCTATCAGAATGGTTGAAAAAATCAGCGTATCGCCGCAGATTAAGCCCGAAAGGGTTTCTTCCGGCAACTGGGCAAGCTATGTTGCCGTGCTGGCGTTGGTTATTGTCGTTGCCGGCGGTATTGCCTGGTTTATGAATACTGATTCTATGTCTGAAGAAGCCGTGCCCGCAGCACAGCAGCAGGAAACTGCTGTTACCAGTGAGAACGCTGTCCAGACGCCTGTTTATGAAGGTGTAAACCTTGAATTAAAATGCGTTAGCGACCGCTGCTGGATGGAAGTTACTGCCGATAACGAAGTTGTGTACAGCGGCATTATGGAAGCCGGTCAATCACAGGCTTTTAAAGCCAAAGAAAATATCAGCGTACATTACGGCAATATCGGCGCAATGGAAATTACCGTCAACGGTAAAACCCTGCCTAAAGACCCGGAAGTAGGTTCCGTGGTAAGAACTTATAAAAAATAATTTTGGAGGGCTTTCATAAGTAATGAAAGATTTTCTGCCAATTACAATAGAAGAAATACAGGAGCGCGGCTGGGAGCAGCTTGATTTTCTGTTCGTCAGCGGCGACGCCTATGTAGACCATCCTTCCTTCGGCCCGGCGGTTATCTGCCGCGTGCTGGAAGCGCAGGGCTATAAGGTTGCGCTCCTATGCCAGCCGGACTGGCGCAGACCGGAAAATTTTGCCGTTTTGGGCAAACCGCGCCTTGCCGTGCTTATTTCCGGCGGCAATCTTGATTCCATGCTGTGCCATTACACAGTGGCAAAAAAAGAACGTAAAAAAGATAATTACACGCCGGGCGGCGAGATGGGCAAACGCCCTGACCACGCAACGGCTGTTTATGCACGCCAGATAAAAAAGCTGTGGCCCGATATGCCGGTAATTATCGGCGGTATCGAAGCCAGCTTAAGGCGTTTTGCCCATTATGATTACTGGGAAGATAAGCTGCTGCCTTCAATATTGGCGGATTGCGGCGCAGACCTTTTAATCTATGGTATGGGTGAAAAACAAATTACGGAAGCTGCCGATTATTTAAGCGGCGGCGCTTACATGCAGGACATGCATTATATCCGTGGAACCGCGTATTTGACTGACAGCCTGGAAGGGCTTGACGGATATGTAGAAATACCTTCTTACGAAGATATACTTAAAAACCGCAGGCTTTTTGCCAAAGCGCACCTTTTGCAAAGCAAAGAGCAGGACCCCTTTTACGGCAAAACCGTTGTACAGAAAAACGGCAGCAAGTATTTGGTGCAGAACCCGCCGCAGTATCCGCTGACGCAGGATGAAATGGATGCGATTTACGACCTTGATTACCGCCGTACCTGGCATCCGTCGTATGATGCACTGGGCGGAGTACCTGCCATCGAAGAAGTCCGTTTCAGCATTATCAGCTGCCGTGGTTGTTTTGGCAGCTGCTCGTTCTGTGCAATCCACAGCCATCAGGGGCGTATTATTCAGGCGCGCAGCCACAAATCAATTCTGCGCGAGGCAAAAATAATTGCCGCTATGCCTGATTTTAAAGGTTATATTCACGATGTAGGCGGTCCTACGGCAAACTTCCGCCATCCGGCCTGTGCCAAACAGTTAAAGGCCGGTGCCTGCCGCGACAGGCAATGCCTGTTTCCGAAGCCCTGCCCGAATCTTGACAGCGACCACAGCGATTATATCGAACTGCTGCGTAAAATACGCGCCATTCCCGGCATCAAAAAGGTATTTATCCGCTCCGGCATCCGTTATGACTACCTGCTGGAAGAAAAAACAGGCGAGTTTTTGGATGAACTGTGCCGTTACCATGTCAGCGGGCAGCTTAAAGTTGCACCGGAGCATGTTGCGCCGCGCGCACTGAAAAACATGGGTAAGCCCGGCAAGGAAGTTTACCTGAAATTTATGCGCGCCTTTGCCAAAAAGAATAAAGAAATCGGCTTAAAGCAGTTTTTAGTGCCGTATTTTATCTCCAGCCATCCTGGCTGTACGCTTGACGATGCGATAGAACTGGCAGAATTCCTGCGCGATATCGGGCATCAGCCGGAGCAGGTGCAGGATTTTATACCGACACCCGGCAGTTTATCGACAGCAATGTATTATTCCGGCTATAATCCGGAAACGGGCCGTGATGTTTTTGTAGCGCGTAATCCGCATGATAAAGCCATGCAGCGCGCGCTGATGCAGTTTAAAAACCCGCGCAACCGCCAGCTGGTTAAAGATGCTCTTTTAAAGGCAGGCCGCAATGATTTGATTGGCAGCGGCGAAAAATGCCTGCTGAAAGTAAATGACGGCCGTAAAATGCGCCCGCACAGCAATATGCGCAGCGGCGGCAGGCCGAAAAAAAGATGAGGAAATTCATGGCTTTAAAAAAGCTTGTTATAACTTGTTTGTTGTTTGTTTTTATACTTTGCGCAGCAGGATGTTCATTTTTTGATGAAGTTGTGCATTTAAAAAACGATAACGAAGCAATTCTCGTTTCTGACCAGAATGCGGCCTTATTGCAGGCGCTGGCAGAAGAATACAATAAAACGCATACTGAATATAAAGTATGGCTTGCCTCGGCAGATGATAACCCGCAAAAACAGCCGGATATTTATTTACTGGAACACACTAAACTGATGCGGCTGGAAGCCGGTAAAAAGCTTTTACAGCTTGATATACCGGAAACCGCTAATCTGCCGGAAGGCTTTAAAAGCAGTGAAGATTACTGGTACGGAGTTTTTTACGACCCGGTTGTGCTTTTGGTAAACCAGAGCTTTGCCCGCCAGGCAGGGCAGGAGAACATCCGCACCTGGGAAGATTTGGTAAAGCTCAGCAATGTGCGTATTGTTATGGAAAATTTAAGTGATACTGATGGAACACGTAATTTTCTATGCGCCTTTGCCAGCCACTGGGGTGAAGCAAACGCCATGAATTATCTGCGTGATTTGCATCAAAGCATTGAGCAGTACGGCAAATTTCCGTTTACGCCCATACGTATGGCCGCTACCGGAGATGCCGATATTGCCTTAACGCGCAGCAGTTATATATTCCAGTATCTTGAAAATTCCTTTCCGGCTTATGTATCAAGGCCTGTTGAAGGCACGCCGGTAAGCCTTTGCGGTGTTGCCATTGCGGAAGAAAGCAGCAGCAACAAAGCGGCGCTGGATTTTTGCCGCTGGCTTTTGACTGACGAAGCGGTAAAACGCCTTTTATTGCAGCAGAACACCGGCTTGGAAACACTTAACGGCGATAATACCGACAGCAGCAAATTATGGCTGAACACGCATTACCTTACACAAGAGAAAGCCGATGCGCTGATTAACACCTGGCTGGAAAATGTAAGGTTCAAAAATTAAAGCGGAGGATAGAAAGTGAAAATAGGCGTAGTAAGCTTGGGCTGCCCCAAAAACCTGGTTGATTCGGAAACCATGCTGGGGCTTATCCATGAAGATAAATTTGAAATAACCAATAATCCTGCGGAAGCAGAAATAATTATTGTCAACACCTGCGGATTTATTGAGTCTGCCAAGGAAGAATCAATAAATACTATTTTGCAGATGGCTGAATACAAAAAATCCGGCTCTTGCCGCCATATTATTGTAACCGGCTGCCTTGGCCAGCGTTATGCTGAAGAACTTTTCGGTGAACTGCCGGAGGTTGACGCTATTGCCGGGGTAGAGGTTTATGACGAAATCGGCAGCATTATAAAACGCGTCATGAACGGTGAACGCTTTATAATGCTGGAGCGTACCAGGCCGGATGTAATTTATACCAGCAAAGATACTTTTCTGCCGCGTATTTTAACCACGCCGCCTTATACGGCATATTTAAAAATTGCCGAGGGCTGCGACAACTGCTGCTCGTACTGCGCAATTCCTTCTATACGCGGGCCATACCGCAGCAAGCCGATGGAACAGGTGCTTAAAGAAGCTAAAGCTCTGGCAGATGGCGGTGTAAAAGAACTGATTGTCGTAGCACAGGACACCACGCGCTATGGCGAGGATTTACCCGGCGGCAAACTGCTTCTGGCAGATTTGCTGAAAGAACTGAATAAGCTTGAAGGGCTTAAATGGATCAGGGTAATGTATTGTTATCCCAATAATTTTACGGATGAGCTTATAGAAACCTTTGCCACGCTGGACAAAGTCTGCAAATATGTGGATTTACCGTTGCAGCATGCCAGCAACAGGCTGCTTGCTTCAATGAACAGATACGATACCAAAGAAGAAGTTGCGGCATTGCTTGCCAAGCTGCGTGAGCGAATCCCCGGCATAGTTATAAGGACAACATTTATTGTCGGCTTCCCAGGTGAAACGGATGACGATTTTGAAGAGCTAAAAGAATTTGTAGAGCAGCAGCGTTTTGAAAATGCCGGCGTGTTTGCCTATTCGCAGGAAGAAGGCACGGTTGCAGGTGCAATGCCTAACCAGATTCCCGATGAAATTAAACAGGAACGTTACCACGAGCTGATGGCTTTGCAGGCGCAGATTTCTGAAGAGTTGCACCAGGATACAGAGGGCATGACGCTGGATGTTTTGGTTGAAGGCATCGAAGAGGACGGCTCCGGTTTATATTACGGACGCTCTTACCGTGAAGCACCGGATATTGACGGGCTGATATTTATAGAAAATCCCGGCGAAATTGCACCGGGCGATTTTGTAAAGGTAAACATCCTGCAAGGTTTCACCTACGAATCCGTAGGCGAAAGAGTATGACTAAAAGGGGGCAGGGCCATGAAGGTTGAAGTAATCAATACGGGCACCGAGCTTTTGCTGGGCGAAATTTTAAATACCAATTTTCAGTATTTATCAAGGCAGCTGAACAAACTTGGCTTTGATGTACTGTACCAGACGACGGTCGGCGATAATGCCGGGCGTTTGAAAGATGTGTTTAAAACGGCTTTGGAGCGTGCCGATATTATTATTACTACCGGCGGACTTGGCCCGACCCGCGGTGATATTACCAAAGAGGTTTTGTGCGAAACGCTGAATATCGGCACTTACCTTGACCTTGATACATGGAACCGCATCAACAACTATTTTTATAAGCGCGGGCTGTGTATGTCCGGAAATAACGAAAAACAGGCTATGGTGCCTGTCGGCGCAGAAATTTTGACTAACGAGGTAGGCACTGCGCCCGGGCTGGCCATCAGATACGGAGAAAAGTTAATTGCACTTTTACCCGGCCCGCCCTCAGAAATGCAGCATGTTTACGAAAAACAGCTGGAACCATTTTTAATCAGCCATTTTGCCAAACAGGGCATTATCTATTCGCATATTATCCGCCTGCGCGGCATAGGAGAAAGCACAGTTGCCGAAAAGCTGGATGATATCATAACTTCGCAGACTAACCCAACCATTGCAATTTATGCGCGCCGCGGCGAAATTATAATCCGTCTGACGGCGAAATGTATGGAGCTTAGCGAAGCAAAAACGCTGATTGCTGCTATGGAAGCGCTGGTAAACAACCGTTTGGGGCAGTATATTTACGGTACGGACGATGAAACGCTGGCCTCGTACCTGGGCAAAGAGCTTTTGCGTACCAACAGCACAATCTCCTTTGCCGAATCCTGCACGGGCGGCCTTGCCAGCAGCCTGATAACCGACGTGCCCGGCAGCAGCGAATATTTGCTGGGCAGCGCCGTTACTTACAGCAATATGGCCAAGCACAAGCTGATAAACGTATCGCAGGAGAGCCTTGATACCTACGGTGCTGTAAGCGAGCAGGTAGTCTGCGAAATGGCGCAGGGCGTGCGCGAGCTGTTTGGCACAACCTACGGCGTCGGCATTACCGGCATTGCAGGGCCTGGCGGGGCAACCAAAGATAAGCCAGTCGGGCTGGTTTACATGGCCGTTGCCGATGAACACGGCGTAAAATGGGCCAAACATATTTTTGGCGGCACGCGCACAGATAACAAAATGCGCAGCGCCTTAACAGCAATTTCGATGGTTATTGACAGAATAAAAGAAACGGAGAATACAGACAAATGACAACAAATCAAAAGGAAATGTTCGGCAGCCTGCTGCTGGATAAAAAAATCGTGAATGCTTTAACCGATATGGGCTTTGAGGAACCGTCACCGATTCAGGAACAGACTATTCCGCTGGTGCTGGACGGCTATGACGTTATCGGCCAGGCACAGACCGGTACCGGTAAAACAGCAGCTTTTGGCATTCCTTTGGTGCAGAGCATTACCGACCACAAACACATCCAGGCGCTGATTATGACGCCGACCCGCGAATTGGCAATACAGGTAGCGGAAGAAGTAGGCAAAATCGGCCGCACTTCGCGCATTAAGGCGCTGCCGGTTTACGGCGGCCAGCCGATTGAAAGGCAAATCCGCGCACTTAAAAGCGGCGTGCAGATTGTTATCGGTACGCCGGGCCGTTTAATTGACCACATTAACCGCAATACTATCAAACTTGACCATATTAAATTTCTGGTACTTGACGAAGCAGACGAAATGCTTGATATGGGTTTTGTTGACGACATGGAAGAAATTATGCGCAACCTTCCGTCCGAGCGCCAGACGCTGCTCTTTTCAGCAACCATGCCGCGCCCGATTTTGAGTCTTACCAAAAAATACATGAAAGCCCCGAAAAACGTTACCGTCAGCAAAGAAGAACTGACTGTACCGCTGATTGAGCAGTATTATTTTGAAACCAAAGATAAGGTAGAAGGACTTTGCCGTCTGCTGGATGCAGAAATTGACGGCAAAATCATTATCTTCTGCCGCACTAAAAAAGGCGTTGATGATTTGGCGATTGCACTTGCCAGCCGCGGCTATATGGCCGAAGGCCTGCACGGCGATTTAAGCCAGACCCAGCGCGACCGCGTTATGAAAAAATTCCGCGAAGGAACGGCAGATATCCTGATTGCGACAGACGTTGCTGCCCGCGGCATCGACATCGACAACATTACCCATGTTATCAATTTTGATATCCCGCAGGACCCGGAAAGCTATGTACACCGCATTGGCCGTACCGGCAGGGCAGGCAACACCGGCATTGCCATGACCTTTATCACGCCGCGCGAATTCCGTCAGTTAAAACTGATTGAACGCGCTGCCAACACCAAAATTACGCGCCGCCAGCTGCCGACAACGGCAAATGTTGTGGAACGCCAGCGTGAAATTATCGTTTCGCGTATGCAGGCTGTGCTGGAGCTGAACCATTACCACGATTATATGCCGATTGCCGAAACGCTTTTAAGCGACGAATATGCACCGGAAGATGTGCTGGCAGCAGCACTCAAGCTAATGCAGGAAGGCAATAAGGCACTTGAAGCGCCGAAAGAAGATATGCTGGCGAAGGATTTATCCAATACCGGCGGACGCCCCGGTATGGTCCGTTTCTTTATGAATATCGGCCGCAGCCAGAAAATTACCGTACAGGATATTGTACGCACTATTGCTATTGAAGCTGATATTCCGGCCAAGGATATCGGCAGAATCAATATTTACGATAAGTTTTCCTTTGTGGAAGTGCCGGAAGATGTAGCCGAGAAGGTTTTGGGCGTTATGCACCGCAATACCATCAAAGGTTACAAGGTTAATGTTGAACCGGCACGCAGCCGTCAATAAAATCTTACTACGAAAGAGAGCAGGCAGTAATGTCTGCTCTTTGAGGTATAATCATGCGCGAGATTTCAGGCAATAAAAAAGGTATACGCGACAGCGTTTTAGCAGAACTGCAAAAATTATACGACATTCAGTCGCCACAGCTTGTTTCGCCGGAACTGGCACTTAAGCTGGCGGATATTACCGATTTCATCAACCGCGAAATTTCTGTTTATATTACCCGCAGCGGGCAGATTATTGAAATTTCCATTGGTGATAACTCAACTGTTGAGCTGCCTACCTTCAGCGGCAGGCGCGGGGCCGGGCGTTTAAGCGGTATCCGCTGCGTGCATACGCATCCGGGCGGCAACCCAAATTTAAGCGGCGTCGATATTTCGGCATTAAAAAACAATAAGTACGACGCTATGGTTGCTATCGGCGTGGCATCGCCCGATTTTACGCAGTCTACGCTGACCTTCGGGCTAATTACCGGCATCGACAGCAACGAAAACTACACCGCCGAATGTTACGGCCCTTACACAATTGAAGAAGCGGAAAACATCAATTTTATCAATACAGTCGGCACAATAGAACGCATTCTTGATAAACAAACCGGCGGCTCGTCGTTACAGGTAACATCCGAACGTGCAATCTTAATCGGCATGGAGTGGGGGAAAAATGACTCGCTCTGGACGGTTGAGGACTCGCTGGAAGAACTTAAACAGCTTGCCGATACCGCAGGCGCTACCGTTATCCAAAAGTTTATACAAAAGCGTCCCAAACCTGACCCGGCCTTTTATATCGGTCGCGGCAAAGTGCAGGAACTTGCGCTTTTTGCCCAGCAGGAAAATATTGACCTGTGCATTTTTGACGATGAACTTTCACCCGCACAGCAGCGCAATATTGAAGGCGTTATGGGTATCAGGATTCTGGACAGGACGGCACTTATCCTTGATATTTTTGCCCAGCGCGCCCGCACCAATGAAGGCAAGTTGCAGGTAGAACTGGCCCAGCTGCAATACACCTTACCGCGTATTATGGGCAAAGGCCTGATGCTTTCGCGTTTGGGCGGCGGCATCGGCACCCGCGGTCCCGGCGAAACCAAACTAGAAGTTGACCGCCGCAGAATCCGCGACCGCATTGCCTTTATCAAAGAGCAGATAGAAAAGGTTAAATCCGTGCGCTCGCTGCATCGCGCCGGGCGCAAAAAGAACAATGTTTTTGAAGTCAGCCTGGTTGGCTATACCAATGCCGGCAAATCCACGCTGCTCAATACGCTGACCAATTCGGACATTTATGCCAAAGACCAGCTTTTTGCCACGCTTGACCCGACAACAAGGCAGCTTACCTTGCCGAACAAACAGGAAATTATCCTGACGGACACAGTCGGCTTTATCCAGCGCCTTCCGCATCAGCTGATTGCCGCATTCCGCTCCACGCTGGAGGTTGTAACGGAAGCTGACCTGTTGGTACACGTTATCGACGTCAGCCATGAGCTTTATAAAGAACAGGCAGCGGCTGTACACGAAGTTTTAAAAGAAATCGGCGCAGAAACCAAGCCCGTTATTACCGTGTATAACAAAATAGACAAGCTTCCACCCGAAAGTAAACTGGCAGAACGCCTGGCACAGGAAGAAGATACGGTTTGTATATCCGCCGTTAAGCGGCTGAACCTTGAAGCCTTGCAGCAGCAGATTGAAAAACATTTAAAAAACAAAGCCGTTGAAGTTACGCTCGAAATCCCTTATTCCGAAAGCGCCAAAGCCGCGCGCCTGCATAGTGCAGCCAATGTGCTCTCGCAGGAATATTCAGAGCGGGGGACTGTGCTGAAAGTAATCCTGCCGGTTGAAGAACTGGACGATTATAACGAATACATCCTGAAAAGTGAGTGAAATTTTTAATGATAGATTATACAGAAATTGAAAAACTAGCCCTTGAAGAAGTAAACAAACACGCCCAAATTTATGAAGAAGCATCGCTTTTTAACACTGCTAAAGTAATGAAAGCTTTCCGCAGCCACATGGTCTCGGACTTTTACATGAAACCGACAACCGGTTATGCGTATTCTGACGTGGGACGCGAAAACCTTGACCTTATTTATGCCGATATTTTTAAAGCCGAAGCTGCACTTGTACGCTCGCAATTTGTAAGCGGCACGCACGCCCTGGGAGTTGCGCTTTTAGGTGTACTGCGCGCAGGCGATGAGATGATTGCCGCAACCGGAACGCCTTATGACACAATGCAGACAATTATCGGCAGCCCGGTAAAAACTCCCGGCTCGCTGGTTGATATGGGCGTTATTTATAAAGAAATCCCCATGCAGGACGACAAACCTGACCTGGAAGCAATCTGCAATGCTATTACGGATAAAACCAAACTCATCCATATTCAGCGCTCCTGCGGTTACAGCAGCGTGCGCAAAACCTTAAACGTAGCGCAGATAGGCGAAATTTGCCAGGCTGTTAAAAAGGTTAAGCCCGATGTAATCTGCTTTGTAGACAACTGCTATGGCGAATTTATAGAAAAACAGGAGCCTACCGAAGTAGGAGCTGACCTTATGGCAGGTTCGCTGATAAAAAATATGGGCGGTGGTTTTGCACCGACCGGAGGTTATATTGTTGGGCGCGCAGATTTGGTTGAGCTTGCTTCTTACCGCTTAACCGCTCCCGGACTGGGCAGCGAAATGGGCGCTACTTTAGGCGATACGGCGCGTGAATTTTACCAGGGGTTGTTTATTGCTCCGCATGTGGTGACGCAGGCTGTAAAAACCGCTATTTTTGCAGCGTCTGTTTTTAAAAATCTCGGCTATGCCGTTAAACCACTGCCGGAAGAAAACCGCAGCGATATTATCCAGGCAATCCGTTTGGAAACACGCGAACGCCTGTGCAATTTCTGTATAGCAATTCAAAGCAATTCGCCGGTAGACGCGCATGTAGAGCCTGTACCGGCAATGATACCTGGTTATCAGGACGAAATTATCATGGCAGCAGGCACCTTTGTACAGGGTGCTTCGATAGAATTAAGTGCTGACGGGCCGTGCCGTGAGCCTTATAATGTTTATTTTCAGGGCGGCCTGACCTTTGAACACGGGCGCATTGCCATTATGAGTGCAGCGCAGATGGTAGGGCCGAAAGCATAATCAAAAGCAAATCAACGGAGGTGTTATTTATGAACGCGAAGGAAGAGTATACGCAAACAATCAAAAATGTGTACAGCATCAACAGCTTTGTAAAACTGTGCGGCATGGAACTTGTAGACGTTGAATGCGGCAAAGTAAAGCTGCAAATGCCTATCGATTCAGCCAAACATACCAATCTATATGAAGTAGCGCACGGCGGCTCGCTGGCAGCACTTGCCGATACCGCGCTTGGCATGGCCAGCGCCAGCGTAGGGGCGAGGGTAGTAACTATTAACTACACCATTAACTTTATCAAAAACCTGCACGCAGGCGATGTAGCAACGGCTGTGGCAAAAGTAATCCACCGCGGTCATAAAACCATTATCATCAACGTTGAAACCTTTAACAATGCAGGAACATTGCTTACCGAAATGACCGGCACAATGTACGTTATCGGTCAGTTTGAAAACATACCCGAAAAATGGTAAATTAGTTTTCGTAATCCAATAACAGATAAAATACAAGATATAAATTTTAAAATAAAAGAACTGTTACTTTGATAGAATATGAGCGTTATAGTGCTCATTATCAAAATAACAGTTCTTTTTGTTTTAAATCGCACAATTTGACATTATTATTTTTATAATGTTAAAATAAAAATAATAAAGGATAAAAACGAAAGGTATTATAGATATGAACCATTTTATAGAAATTATTTTATTTATTTTGATAATAGTGTTAGTTATAATGATTTGGTTTATTTTTTGCGTGACTTTTTTAGAGATAAAAATGAAAATGATGGCGATGATGATACTTTTTGGTTTTTTCACATATAATAAATAAAAAAATTTAGATAAAAATTACTTAAAAACAAAAAGCAGAACGTAATATGTTCTGCTTTTTAATTAGCGTTTATATGACGTCATAATAATGTTAAAACAATATTATTACAAAGTCTATTAGGTGCTGTTAAAAGGCCAAACAAAATCACAGCATCCTGAAAACAGCTATAACCTTACCAATAACCTGAATATTGTCACCGCCGACGATTGGGGTATAAGCATCGTTTTCAGGCTGCAAACGCACACAGCGCAGCTCGCGGAAATAACGTTTAACAGTAGTTTCTTCGCCGTCAATCAAAGCTACAACAATATCACCGTTGTTAGCATAATTCTGTTTACGCACAACAATATAATCGTGGTCTAAAATCCCAGCCTTAATCATGCTGTCTCCTTTGACCGAAAGCATAAATACATCTTCAGAACAGCCCAATAAATCAAGCGGAATAGGATAAGTATCCTCAACATTTTCAACGGCTAAAATAGGCACACCTGCGGTAACACGGCCAATCAAAGGAACAGGCACAACCGTTTTCTGACGCCATTCAGCATCCTGGGTAAGTTCCAAAGCACGCGGTTTGGCAGGGTCGCGCTGCAAAAAGCCGTATTCTTCCAATTTATGCAAATGGTTATGCACGCTTGCACTGGAAGATAATCCGACAGCTCTGCCGATTTCACGGACTGCAGGCGGATAACCCTTGGTACTGATACATTTGCGGATGTAATCTAAAATCTGACGCTGACGGTCGGTCAGCATATCTTCGGTAATTTGTCCTTCAAAATTAGAAAAACGCTTATGTCTGGGCATTAACGTGAGCCTCCTGAAAATTTATTTGGTATATAATTATTATACCAGTTATCAGAAGAGTAGTCAAAACATTCGTTTGCTGTTTATTAAAATTTTAACGGCTTATGTTTTGGTGTTCGTTAACGGCAGAGCCAAGCGTTTTGATGCTAGAATAAAAATATAAAAATAACGTCCGATAATATATATTATGTAAAATTTTCGCAATTCCTCAAAAGAGAAATTCAATCAAGTCACTATCATCAAATAATAACCGAACAGCTTTTTTTAAAATTTTTTCTAAAGAAATTATATAGGACTAAAATTATTGCTGTTTGTCATAACTTTTATTATCTTATGATAAACATTGACTCTCTATTCTTATCTAATCACGGTTTACGATGGTAACATATTAAACTCAAAGTGGCAAAATCAGTAAATTTCTTCTTATACCTTCAAATTTGCGTTTTAAGCGTTTTTATAATCATTTTGGTATAAATATTTGCGCAACCATCTAAAATCCGTTTACAAACGATTTATGGAGACGCTTTTTCTTCAAAACGGCAAAAATATAAGAGGCTCAGGCATTTTATTGCATAAGCCTCTGGTAACTATTAAATTATACCATAAATCAATACAAATATAAATCGGTTGTATCAAATTGTTTTATAATTCCTTGATTGGCAGTTGCCTTATCACCTTTGGTAAAATAAAACAGATTGTTAAAGCGCTGGCTTCTGTCAAAGTAAAGCTGATTTTTAAAATAACAATCAAACGGAACAAGATTTTCGTTCATCGTTGCAAAAATCCTGTTGGCATCAAAAGCGCTTTCGGCTTCTTCTTTAGTTGTTGATTGTTCCGCAAGTATGTTTGCTTCCTGCAATGCTTTAAAAATATCGGGAATATTGGCTTTTAAATCTGCATCGCAAACAAAACGCCCGTTATATTTATTGATGTCAAAGCTGTAATTAAAGTTTTCTGCTTTCAGGTATTTTTCGATAGCTGCAACATCCTGCGGTTTAAGGCTGTTCAGCATCTGGTTCATAGTATTGTCAAACAAGATTTTTGTCATTTCAGGCGTATCAAAAATGAGTTTGTATTCATCAACATACTTCGCAAAATCCGGTTTAATCTGCGCTACGCCGTTAAAATTGCCGCTGGCCATTACCAGGCCTTCGTCAACAAGGTTCAGTAAATCAGGCATAGTAAACTGTGATAAATCCATTTTTAAGGTTTCTGCCTCATCATCAAAGCTGATGCCAAAGGTTTTAATAGCGTTATCGGCTTTTTCAAGCGATGTTTCCGGAAGTGCGCTGTAAGCCGTCAGCTTAAAACCGCCCTTTTCCATACCGTAAATACTGCTGAAATCAGTTTTGGTATATAGCCATTTTTCCGGCAGGTTCAGCTTACGCCCGCTAACGCTGTCGTTAATAGTCAGTGCCTCTGCCTGCTGCGGTTCAGTAAATTTAATCCCCTTGACAAGCTCTTTATTGAATTTATCAAAGCCTTTGCTGTCCAGCCTGTACAGGTTTTCTGCGTCCGGCAGGTTTTCTGTTGCAGCATAAATGCTTGTTACTGCATACAGATTATCGTTTGCAGACAACAGGCAGGTCTTTTCTTTTAATTGATAAAGATTATCAATTTTGGCTATAACGTAGCCGTCATCAGCAAATTCAATGCTCATGCCCTGAGCAGCCATTTCTGCCTGGCGGGCTTTGTCTTCCGGAGTTTCGGGAATCAAATCGGATTTTTTCAGCGGCAGCTTCATTTCAAAGCCCATTTTGTCGATATTTGCTTCTACCAGCAAGGCTGCATTGCCGTTGATGTTTTCTACTTTAACCTTTTCAATCTGCGCCAGCTTGCTGAGCTGATGGTTTAAATCCAAAAGCCCGGTAAAATCGCCGTCTTCGGTACTGTAATTTACATAAGCACCGGCGGCAGCCTGCGCAAGGTATTTGTAAGCATCGCTTTGCAGCGGATTTTTATCAGTTTTTAAAGTCTGTTTGATATTTTGCAGGTCTGCATTAAATTTTTCGGTAGAAAAATCTTCTGCAAAATTTTGTTTAAGCTGGTTTGCTTTAAGACAGGTTACCATGTGCATGCCGTTGGTTTTTACGGTTTGTTTGTCCATATCAAAAACGCGGTTTTCAGCAGCAAACATGTTTTCGCCAACAATCATAATATTTTGGTCGGGTATATTAAGCGTAAACCCTCCGTCCCTGCTGACATATTCAAATGCTTCTGCGTTCAGCGCACAGCCGCACAAAAGGCCTGTCATTAAAATTCCTGCGTACAACTTTTTCATATCTGTACACCCTCTTTTATAAGCAAAACTTATCAGTTTTCGTTTTTGTTGCCCCACAAATCATAAGCCACAGTACCGTTATCATCCAAACGGTCATAAACAAGCACAACCACAGCAGTTCTATCAGATGCTTTGCCCTCGGCAAACAGTTGGTAATATGAACCCGTCGCAGCGGGGTTTATTTCCGTTTGCAGATAAAAACTGCCATCTTTGTCAGTAATGTCTGCATCGTAGGTAAAGCTTTTTATACCGTACTGCGCTTCTGCAAGGTAAGCCTTAAACTCCTCTATCCCCTGCTTAAGCTGCAGCGCAGACTGGCTGGGATTAGCAAAAAGTTCGTCCGTCCAACGGCTGTCGGCCATTTTTACACTGCCCAGCATAATACCGTGGCGGAAAATATTATAATAATCATCAGGATTACTTTCTGCCGCAGCAGCAAGGTTTGAATCTCCTGCTGCGCTGATAGCCGATTCAAGGTCCGTAACGCCCAAGTCAAGCGCTTCCGCGCCGATTTCGCGCATAGCTTCCAGCGGCATGGCGGCAGTAAAGCAAACTTTCTCGTTGTTATAGTTATCCTTTAATTGCAGATAAAACCAGTCATCCGGCAGGCTTACGCTGATGCCTGCGGTTTTATCGGTAAAGTTTAATGCCTGTGTTTGCGGCTGCGGTTTAATGGTTTTAAACTTCTTTAAAAAGCGGCTGCCGGCAACAGATTTATCCTGTACCATAATTTCTGTCGGGCCGTCTGCACTGCCGATAACGCCGATAGTGCTTTCCGGCAGTTTATGTGCTTGCGGTTGCTGACTGCTCATAAGCATATACAGTTTATCGTTGGCAGATGTGTAATACAGGCTGCGGATTGCGCCTTCGCCGTCCGCATATTTAACCACGATATATTTATTACGTCCAAGCTGCTGCACTTCCAGATGGTATTCCGGCTTTTCGCCCTCTGGCAAAACAAACAGCGGCGAAACAAACGGATTATCAACCAGCTTTAAAATCTGTTCCTGGCTTACGTTGTTGCGCTGCAAAAGCAAAATATCATTATATTTTTTGGTAAAATCCGCAGTAGTAAATTTGCTGCCGAAAAACTTATCAGCAGCCTCTGGCTGCAGCACTTCGGCATAACCGGCGTTTCTGCCGCCGTCTTCAATAAAGCCGTAAAAATTTTTGCCAGCCGCGGTAATATAGTTATCGCCTGCCGGGCTTAAGGTTTTAAAACCTGCATCTTGGTTTGTATAGGCAAATGCCGTTGCTGCCAGCTGAGCCAGCAGCAGCGACATTATCATTACTTTACGCATATTATCCTCATCAGTATCTGGTTACGATATCGACCAGAGCGCCGTTTTCAAGCCCGCAAGCATTGCCCTCATCGGTATCAATATGAATTTCGTCGGCATGGTCCGGGCCGGTTCTTACATAAACGTGTTCAAAACGCAGCGCACGCGCGCCAGTAGTTTCCATTGCAACAATATCATGGTTTTTAAGATGATATTTAGCGGCAGTTTCCGGGCACAGATGAATATGGCGCTGTACCAGCATAATGCCTTCTTTTAAAACAACTTCGCCCTTAGGGCCGACAAGCCTGCCGCCCAAAGAGCCGTCCAGATAACCGGAAAAACAAATTGGCGGGTTAATGCCAAGCTGGCGGGCATCGGTTTTGGCAAGTTCAACCTGCGTATAAGGACGCAGCGGCCCGATAACGCGCAGTTTCATTTTGCCTTTATCGGTTTCAAGGTAAACACATTCTTCGCTGGTATACTGGCCAGGCTGCACAATCGGTTTCAGCGGGTGCAGCTCACTGCCGAAGCCAAACAAAATGTCCATATCTTCTCTTTTTAAATGGCAATGGCGTCCGGAAACGCCCATTCTTAATTTAAAACGCATATAATTCACCTCATTAAAAATATTTTATACTATTCGTTTTTATTATACACCAAAAACCCCTGTCTGTCATTTTGCGCAATATATTTAAAGCTACAAAACACCGTAACAAATTTGTAAACTTTTACAGGCTCAGGCATCTGCGGCAGCGCTGCGCTCTACAAGCAGCCGCCACAGCGGGAGAATATACAAAAAGCAGGCAAAAGCTATGCTTGCCAGCGGCGCACCTACCGACGCAAGCGGAACAGTGCTGGCAATTGACCACGGCACAAGTGCGGCAACAACAACTGCAGTGTCCTCCAGGTAAATTGCCATGCGGTTTTCACAATTTACAATCTTTCCGCAAAGCTGATGCGTAAGCATAACAGCCAGCACCTGGTTGCAGGCAATCATTGCCGTTATAACGGCGGTGCAAAGCACAGCGGCAAAATTAGTTGTTTTAGCAGCCAAAAGGCTGATACCTTTTTCGGCGCTGTTTAAAAGCCCCGTCTTTTCAAAAAGCCCGGCGTAAGATGACGACAGGCAAACAATAGCACTTACATTCAGCATCGAAACAATGCCGCCCCCGTTAAGCATACGGGCTATACCGGCATCAGCTGCCGTGTAGCCCCAAAACATCAGCTGCGGTAAATCCGCCAAGGGCGTTTGCTGCACAAAAATGCTAACCGGCACAGCCGTGATAATGCTTGCCCCCATTGCCCTTTTTACGTCTATCTGCATTGCTGCCAACGCAAAAATGACAACAGCAGGAAGCAGCGTAAACAGGCTTAAATCAAATTCGCGCCCAAAAATTGCGCGCAGGTCCGGCACCTCTCCCCCGGCGGAAGAAACAAAACCGGCACCGGCGTATACAGCGCAGGCAAGAATGAACGGAATAAAAGCCGTGCGCACCATTTGTTTTATATTTTGAAAAATGCTGGTTTGTGTTAAATTTGCCACAAGCAGCGCACTGGTTGATACCGGCGAACAGCGGTCGCCGAAAAACACGCCCGAAAGCACCGCCCCGCCTGTTAAAAGCGGGTCAATCTGCATACCGGAAGAAATCGTCATGCAAATAACGCCCATCGTTGCAGCCGTGCCGAAAGCAGTGCCGGTTAAAACCGAAACCAGGCAGTTCAGCAAAAACGCCATCAGCACAAAAAGCTGCGGATTGATTATCTGCGCAGCGTAGCAGACAATTACCGGTATTGTGCCAGCATCGCGCCAGAGCGCCGTTAACATACCAATTAAAATAAAAGCAATTAAAATGTTTTTAACCATTTTTACTCCCGACAGCGACAGTTTTAACAGCTCCGCCCAGGTAAAACCTTTGCTTTTGCCGTACAGCAAAAACAAAATCAGCCCGCCTGCCAGCGCATATAAAATTGAAAAACTGCATGCCACGCACACAAGCAGCATTAAACAAAACGCTGCCAGCACAGCAATTTCCATAAAACTCACCAACTGTAAAAATCCAAATAATTCAGCCAATAAAAAAGCAGCTTACCCATATATTATACAGGTAAACTGCTTAGTTTTACAGCAAATTATTTATTCTTCAAATATTCATCAATGGCCATGGCGGCTTTTTTGCCTGCGCCCATGGCGGATATTACGGTAGCTGCGCCGGTTACGATGTCGCCGCCCGCAAATACACCGGGGATTGATGTTGCGCCGTTTTCGTCGGCTACGATGTTGCCGCGCTTGTTGGTTTCAAGGTCGTGCGTGGTTTGTTTTAAAAGCGGGTTCGGCCCCTGCCCTATTGCCATTACAACCATGTCTACGTCAAGCACGTATTCGCTGCCTTTGATGGCAACCGGGCTGCGGCGTCCGCTGGCATCTGGTTCGCCAAGTTCCATTTTGATACATTCCATACCTGTTACCCAGCCTTTTTCGTTGCCAAGGATGCGTACCGGGTTGTTTAAAAGGCGCAGTTCAATGCCTTCTTCACGGGCGTGGCCGATTTCTTCTTTACGCGCCGGCATTTCTTCTTCGCTGCGGCGGTAAACAATATAAACCTGTTCTGCACCAAGGCGTTTGGCTGTGCGCGCTGCGTCCATTGCTACGTTGCCTGCACCGACAACGGCAACTTTTTTGCCGATATAAACCGGGGTTGCAACCTTCGGGAACTGGTATGCGCGCATTAAGTTTACGCGGGTTAAAAATTCGTTGGCAGAATATACGCCGTTGAGGTTTTCGCCTTCGATATTCATAAAATGCGGCAGGCCTGCGCCCGTACCTACATAGATAGCATCAAAGCCTTCTTCTTCAAACAATTCCTGAATGGTAAAGATGCGGCCGATAACGGCATCTACCATTATTTTTACGCCTAATTTTTTCAGGGCGTCAATTTCGTGCTGCACAATTTCTTTCGGCAGGCGGAATTCCGGAATACCGTACATCAGTACGCCGCCGGGTGCGTGCAGCGCTTCAAAAATTGTTACGTCATAGCCCATTTTGGCAAGGTCGCCTGCGGCGGTAAGGCCGGAAGGGCCGCTGCCTACGATAGCAACTTTTTTGCCGTTGGGGGCAGCTTTTTCGTTGTCTACATTGTCAAGCCCGTGTTCGCGCGCATAGTCGGCTACAAAGCGTTCCAGGCGGCCGATAGCGACGGACTGGCCTTTAATGCCCAGCACGCATTTGGATTCACACTGGTTTTCCTGCGGGCAGACGCGGCCGCAAACTGCGGGCAGGCTGTTTTTGCGTTTTAAGATTTTAATGGCTTCTTCCATGTTGCCTTCTTTAACGGCAGCAATAAAAGCCGGGATTTCGACATTAACTGGGCAGCCGCTTACGCACAGCGGTTTAGGGCAGTGCAGGCAGCGTTCTGCTTCGTCAACGGCGGTTTTCATATCGTAGCCAAGGGCTACTTCTTTAAAGTTTTTATTTCTTACGTCAGCCGGTTGTTCCGGCATCGGGTTTCTCATTCCTCCACGCATTTGCAATGACCTCCGCAGCTATATTCCAGGCTTTCCTGGTCTTTGTACATCAGCTGGCGCTGCATCAGGTTGGCAAAATCAACCAGATGTCCGTCAAATTCCGGGCCGTCTACGCAGGCAAATTTGGTTTCGTTGCCTACGGTTACGCGGCAGCCGCCGCACATACCGGTGCCGTCTACCATGATGGTGTTAAGGCTTACCGTTGTTTTTGTGCCGAAAGGTTTGGTGGTTGCGGCAACGTTTTTCATCATAATTACCGGGCCGATAGCCAGAACCAGGTCAATTTTTTCGCCTTTTTCCAGCATTTCGCGCAGCGGGTCGGTTACAAAACCTTTATGGCCTTCGCTGCCGTCGTCAGTGGTAATAATCAGCTCGTCGCTGACTGCTTCCATTTTGTCGCGCCAGATAATCAAATCTTTATTGCGCGCGCCGACGATAGAAATTACCTTGTTGGCAAGCTCGTGGTAAGCGCGGGCAATCGGATATACCGGCGCAACGCCGATACCGCCGCCAACGCAAACAACCGTACCGAACTTACCCATTTCGGAAGGACGGCCGAGCGGTCCGACAACGTCGAGAATATCGTCTCCTTCTTCAAAGGTATTGCAAAGATGTTTGGTTGTGTTGCCTACTGCCTGCACAATTAAGGTAATAGTGCCTTTTTCGCGGTCAAAATCGGCAATGGTCAGCGGAATGCGCTCGCTGTCCTCATCGGTGCGAATCATTACAAACTGCCCCGGCTGGCATTTATGCGCAATCAGGGGTGCGTCTACTAAAAACTCGTAAACAAAAGGTGCTAAATTACTTTTAAATAAAATTTTAGCCACTTGTGTTTCCCTCCCAGAAGTTTAATTTATTTATTGGTTAACCTATGTGCGCGGCGGTCTGCTTCATCATAAATCTTCTCCAAATCCATATAAAGCAGTTCGCCGTTTTGCATAAGCACTTTGCCGTCGATAATTACGGTATCTGCATCGCAGGCATTTGCCGCATATACAAACAGCGAAATCCTGTCGTGGCGCGGATGCCAATATGGTTTATCCATATCGTAAAGCACAATGTCTGCCTTTTGCCCTGCTTCAATTTTGCCAAGATTTTTAAAGCCAAGCGCTTTGGCGCCTTCGCTGGTTGCCATGGCGAGCGCCTGTCCGGCAGGAATAATCTGCGGGTCGCCGGTCATATTTTTATGAAGCATGGCAGCAAGGCGGCATTCTTCCAGCATATCAAGGTTATTGTTGCTGCTGGTGCCGTCGGTGCCAAGGCCTACGGTAATGCCGGCAGCCAGCATGGCAGGCACGGGCGCAATGCCGCTGGCAAGTTTTAAGTTGCTTTGCGGGTTGTGCGCAACGCGGACATTTTTGGCAGCCATAATTTTTATGTCGTCAGCATCTACATGAACGCAGTGCGCGGCAAGCGTACCGCATTCAAACATGCCCAGGCTGTCCATCAGTTTTATCGGCGAAACGCCGTGTTGTTTTACGCAGTCGCTTACTTCACCGGCTGTTTCGCTGAGGTGCATGTGGATTTCACTGCCGATGTTCTGCGCGGTTGCAATTACTTTTTTAAGGTATTCGACAGAACAGGTATAAGGCGCGTGCGGGCCAAGCATTACGCGGATGCGGCCGTTGCAGCTGTTATGGCGTTCTTTGAAAAGATTGGCGTTTTCTTCAAGTTTGGCATAATTTTCGTCTGAAAAACCTGTAAGGCCGCGGCTTAAAACAGCCCTGATGCCGGTTTCGGCAACGGCGTCGGCCACGCGGTCCATGGCAAAATACATATCGGCAAAACAGGTTGTGCCGGTTTTAAGCATTTCGGCGATAGAAAGCATTGTGCCCCAGTAAATATCGTCGTCCGTCAGGCCGTCTTCAGCTGGCCAGATTTTGTTTTGCAGCCAGTCCATCAGCACCATGTCGTCCGCATAGCTTCTTAAAAGCGTCATGGCTGCATGGGTATGGGTGTTTACCATGCCCGGTACGGCAATTTTACCGGCAGCATCGATAACTTTGGCTTCTTCGTATCCTGCCGGTTTTTCTTTGGAAATTACCTCAATCGAATCATCCACAATACCGATAAAATATCTGCCTGTATCCTGCGCGGTAATGATTTCTGCATTTTTAACAAGAGTTTTTGCCATTATTCTTCTCCTAACTGACGTTTACGGTAATGCGCTTCGTAAAACGAGTGCATTATGTCAATATCATTTTGCGGCAAAAGCACTGCGCCGCCTATGCTTTGCGTAAGTACATAAAGCTGCGCTGCTTTTTCGACGATGCCTGCCACCATAACTGCTTCGTCAAGCGTTACGCCCCAGGCAGCAACGCCGTGATTTGCCATCAGCGCCGCGCGTTTGCCGTGCATGGCTGCTATTACGTTAGCAGCAAGCTCGTCCGTGCCGGGCAAAGCGTATTGGGCGCAATGCACCGGGCCGCCCATAATCTGCACCAGGTCTTCAACCAGGGGCGGTATATCCTTGCGGGCAGCGGCGCAGGCACTGGCGTAAATGCTGTGCGTATGCACAACGGCTTTTGCCTCCGGCAGAGCTTTATAAATTGCCAGGTGCAGCGGCAGTTCGCTGCTTGGTATCAGGCTGCCGTCCACCGTTTTGCCAGCCGCATTTACCACCGTTATATCCTGCGGAGTCAGGTTATCATAGCCGCGCCCGGATGGTGTTACAGCGTAGGTATCATCATCAATTTTAATGCTGAGATTGCCCCACGAACCCGGCAGCATGTTCTGCCCTGCCATTTTTTTAGCGGTACGGATAATATCCTCGCGCGCTATGTTGATTGCCTTGATATCCATATTATTCAGCATGCAGGTAAGCATATTGCTCCGGCGTAAGGGTGTCGATGCCGTAGCCCATAGCTTCCAGTTTCAGCGCAGCAATTTCGGTATTCAGTTCTTCCGGCAGCACATACAGGCTGTTTTC
Organism: Phascolarctobacterium sp.; assembly: GCA_003150755.1. Taxonomy (GTDB): domain Bacteria; phylum Bacillota; class Negativicutes; order Acidaminococcales; family Acidaminococcaceae; genus Fusicatenibacter_A. The sequence goes on from QAMT01000004.1 coordinate 496,401, forward strand.
CAGCCCGCCTTTATGCTCCAGCAGGTATTTCATGGCAAGGAACTGCATAGCAAAGGACAGGTCCATAATTTCTGCCGGATGTCCGTCGCCGCAGGCAAGGTTTACCAGGCGGCCTTCGCCCAAAAGGTTCAGTTTGTGGCCGTTAGGCATGGTGTAAGTGGTAATATTTTTGCGTACTTCATAAGCAGGCTCAACAGTCATTGCTTCAAGGTCTTTAACGTTGATTTCCACATCAAAATGGCCTGCATTGGAAAGCACAACGCCGTCTTTCATCAGAGGGAAATGTTCTTTGGTAATTACATCTTTGCAGCCGGTAACAGTAATAAAGAAGTCGCCGTATTTGGCTGCTTCTGCCATCGGCATTACGCGGAAACCGTCGAATACAGCTTCAATGCCCTTAATCGGGTCGATTTCCGTAACGATAACATTAGCGCCAAGGCCTTTGGCACGCATGGCAACGCCTTTGCCGCACCAGCCGTAACCTGCGACAACGACGGTTTTGCCTGCCACAACAAGGTTGGTGGTACGCATAATGCCGTCCCAGGAGGATTGGCCAGTACCGTAACGGTTATCAAACAGGTATTTGCAGTAAGCATCGTTAACGGCAATCATCGGAAAAGCCAGCTTGCCGGCTTCATTCAGAGCTTTTAAGCGGTGTACGCCGGTAGTGGTTTCTTCGCTGCCGCCGATAATATTCGGAATGAGTTCGCGGCGGGTGCTGTGCAGCATGTTTACCAGGTCGCCGCCGTCGTCGATAATCAGCGCCGGTTTGGTGTCAAGCGCTTTGCTTAAATATAAATCGTATTCTTCCTGCGAGCAGGCGTGAGTTGCAAAAACGGTAATGCCGCTGTCGGCAAGCGCTGCCGCAACGTCGTCCTGCGTAGAAAGCGGGTTACTGCCGGTAACGACAACATTAGCGCCGCAGTTTTTAAGGGTCTGCGCAAGGTAAGCTGTTTTGGCTTCCAGATGAATGGTTACAACCATGTTCAGGCCCTCAAAAATTTTCTTGGGCGCATAACGCTCGTTCAAAATATTCAGCAGCGGCATGTGCTCTTTTACCCAGGCGATTTTCTGATGGCCGGTAGGCGCAAGGGCAATGTCTTTAATCATACTATCCATTAAAATTTTCCTCCTTGGTTTTAAGCTGCAATTTTTTTATGTTTTCCAAATAAGGCGGCTTGATAACGCCGTATTCGGTAATAATGCCGGTTATAAGCTCTTCCGGTGTAACGTCAAACGCAGGGTTATAGGCAAGCGCATCCTGCGGCGCAGTGATAACGCCCTGCAAGGTTTTAACTTCATCCGCACTGCGTTCTTCGATAGGTATTTGTTCGCCGGTAGCAATATTAAAATCAAACGTGCTGACGGGAGCTGCAATATAAAACGGTATTCCGTGGTGCTTTGCTGCCAGCGCAACGCCGTAAGTGCCTATTTTATTGGCAGTATCGCCGTTTAAAGCAATGCGGTCAGCACCGGTAACGACGGCGTTAATGCCCTTTTGCTTCATCGTCCACGCTGCCATGTTATCTGTTATAACCGTTACCGGGATTTTATCCTGCATCAGCTCCCATACCGTAAGGCGCGCGCCCTGCAAAAGCGGGCGTGTTTCGTCGGCATAAACCATGTCAATTTTGCCCTGTGCGTGCGCGGCACGGATAACGCCAAGCGCAGTGCCCCAGCCGCAGGTTGCCAACGCACCGGCATTGCAGTGCGTTAAAATGCGGGTATGCGGCGGCAAAAGCGCTGCGCCGTATTCGCCCATTTTTTTGTTGCAGGCGATATCATCGGCATAAATCTTTTGGGCAAGTGCTTCCAGCGCTACAAGTATTTTATTGCTGTCTGCACCCTGACCTGCCAACTTTTCAGCTTCATTATAAAGTTTGTTGGCTGCCCAGGCAAGGTTGACTGCCGTCGGGCGCGCTGCTATAAGCTCATCACGCACAGCGGCAAAAGCAGTTAAATCTGCTTTGGCTTCTGACATAAGCTGCTGCCAGCCAAGCACCATGGCAAAGCCGGCCGCCGCACCAATCGCAGGCGCACCGCGTACTTCAAGTTTTTTAATCGCTTCGCCAACGCGCTGGTAAGTATGGCATTTTATAAAACTTATTTCAACAGGCAGCCTGGTCTGGTCTAAAATCTCCAGCGCATCATGCTGCCATTCCATTGTTTTAACCATATCTGCCTCTTACAGTTTAAAGCCGCCGAATTCTGCCATGCAGTGCGCACATCCGCAGGTTTCGGTGTCCTCACTGTTATCGGCAATAAAGGCTTCTATCAGCTGAGCCATGTTTTTACCGCTCTGCGCCATTGCTTCTACAACCTCGGCATGGGAAAGCGGCGTCGGCGAAATACCTGCTGCCATATTGGTAACAATACTGCAATTTGTATAGCACATTTCTGCTTCACGTGCCAGTACGGATTCCGGCAGGTTGGTCATCCCAACCAGGTCGCCGCCCAGCATGGCAAACATTTTAATTTCAGCTGCTGTTTCAAAGCGCGGGCCTTCCGTGCATACATAGCAGCCGGTTTTATGGAACGGGATATCAGTTTTTTCAAGGCATTTGATAACTTTGGCACGCAGGCGCGGGCAGTACGGATTTGTAAAATCCACATGGGCTACGCCACGTTCCGGAGTATCGTAAAAAGTATTGACGCGGCTTTTGGTAAAGTCAAGCGCTTGGTCGCACACAACAAAGTGCCCGGCTTTCATGTCCTTATTTAAAGAGCCCACTGCCGTTGTTGCAAAAATTTCTTCTGTGCCAAGGCTTTTTAAAGCCCAGATATTAGCGCGGTAATTTACTTTGTGCGGCGGTACGCTGTGCCCCACACCGTGGCGGGTAATAAACACAACCTGATTGCCATGCAGCGTGCCAACCCTGCAAAGGGCATCGCCGTAAGGCGTGGTAATTACCTTTTCTTCAAAATCTGCCAGTGCGTCCGGGCTGTATACGCCCGTGCCGCCAATAATTGCTATTTTGCGCATTTTAATCCTCCTGTTTGTTAATTTTATCTATCAGTCTAACCAAATCTTCCATTTTATTCAAAACATAATCCGGCTTGCCTTCGCTTAAAATGTAATCCCAGTCAAAGCTGGTGTAGCGTACTGCTGCTGTGTGGCAGCCTGCGACCCTTGCGCTTTGCAAATCAAACGGGCTGTCGCCAACACCGATACATTCCGCGCCGCTTAATCCAAGCTGCTGCAAAGCCATCAGGCTCGGCCCTGGCAGGGGTTTATGCTCTGCACAGTCCGTACAGGTAACAACCGCGCTGAAATATTTTTCCAGTCCATAAAAGCCAAGCCCGCGCAGCGCCATCGGACGCTTTTTAGAGGTGACAACCGCCATTTTGATGCCGCGTTCAGCCAGCGCTGCAAGCGATTCGTTGATGCCTTCAAACGGCTGAATCCACTCGTCGTGATGCGCCACGTTGTATTTTCTGTACCGCGTGCAGAACTCCTCTGCCATCTCTTCCGGCATGTATGCTTTGACAGCCGTCAACAGCGGCAGGCCGAAACCTGCAACCAGCTCGCTGTCGCTTGGCACCGGCAGCCCCATTTCCTTAAACGTCAGGCGGAAACATTCCAGAATGAGCGGCGTTGTGTTGATAAGCGTGCCGTCAAGGTCAAACAAAACTCCCTTTATCTTCACAAAAATCTCCTTAAAATTATTAAAACTTTATCTTTTAATAATACCATAAAAGTGCCTTAAAATAAAGATTGGCGGCTTTGATTTATCAAAACCGCCACAATAATCAAACTATTAACTTATCAATATTTTTCCAGAATCATAATGCCGTCTTTTTCTTTAATGATGCGCAGATTCTGAATTGCCTCCGGATTTTGCAGGCGCTTATATTCCAAACGGCGCACTACAATATACTTCGGCGCAGCATCCGTTACGGCATTTTGCAAAGCATCGGTTTTAGGCAGCATCTCTTCGCTTGCAATGCCGGTGTAGTACATAAAGCCGGGACGCAGAAATTTATCGACATATACCGTTTTTGAAGTGTCGCAAGCCGCGCGGTATTCTTCCGCCATTGTCCTGACACTGAATTTATCCGCGACAGGCGGCAGGATGAACGAAAAGGCAATCAGCATGGTTAAAAAGCCCATTGCCGCGTGCAGATAGCCTGCAAAAATTACATCGCGCTCGCGCCACAAAAACCAGATAATTACAAGGCCGATGATAATAGTAGTGCCGCTTAAAACGCTTGCCTCCAGCGCAGCTTCCGGCAGCTGCTGCCCGCCGATATACCAGCCAGCGCCAAGCAGCAAAAACATTACTGCCGTACCGATTACCCACGACAGCAAAGATTCACCGCGCTGGCTTTCAAGCCTTGCCAGGTTCCAGCCGATGATGATGGCCAGTGCCGGGAACATCGGCAGGATATAAGAAACAAGTTTGGTTTGCGAAATGCTGAAAAATAACAGCACAAACACCCACCAGATATTAAAGAACGACATTTTTTGCAGTTCGCCGCTACTGGCTTCCGATATGGAGGCGCGGATGGACTGCAATAAAAGCCCTGTCCACGGAAACATGCCGAGGATAATTACCGGCAGATAATACCACCACAATACGCGGTCCGGATGCTCCGGCGTGGTAAAGCGCGTTAAGTTATGAAAGCCTAAAAAGGTGTTGATGAACTCCATGCCGTGCACCTGATACATTAAATAATACCAAGGTGCAGCAATGGCAAAATAAACAAGCAGCCCGCGGATAACGTGCATTTTTAAAATCTCACGCAGGTTGCCGGTAAACAGAAGATGCAGAAAAATTATCGCACCGGGAAACACAATGCCGATAGGGCCTTTGGTAACGGTTGCCAAAGCCATCGCCACATACATTACCCAGTACCATTTATGCAGGTAGCACAATAATGCCGCCGTCATAAAAAACAGCAATGTTGTATCGGTAACGGCAGCCTTGCCCAGATAAAAGAATTCCACACATGTCGTTAAAACGATGGAAGCCCAAAAGCCTGCACGTTCGCTGAAAATATTGCTTATGGAAAAATAAAGCATAACGCTTGTTGCCACTGCCATTAAAGCAGCCGGAAAGCGCGCCGCTGCTTCGCCATCGCCAAACAGCCCAAAAGAAATGCTGACCAGCCAGTAATACATCGGCGGCTTATCGTACCAGTAGTTATCAAAAATGCGCGGCGACAGATAATCGCCGTATTTAATCATTTCGCGCGCTGTTTCTGCATAAACCGGCTCGTCCGGGTCAAAAAGCGGTACGGAGCCGATGCCCCATAAAATAGTTATCAGTGCCAAAACAGCAATAATAATCAGGCTTTGCAGGTTTAAATTTTTCATCAATTACCTTCCTTCCGGCGTGCTGCATAATCGTTGTAAGTTTTTGGTATGCCGTGCTCAATATCCATTTCCGGCACAAAACCGAGCAAGGTTTTAAGCCTTTCATTGCTGAGCACCGAGCGGAAAATATCGCCGCTGCGCTCCGGCGCATAATTAACGGTCAAATCGTGCCCACAGGCAGTTTTAAACGCACCCAGCAGGCTGTTCAGCGAGGTTTCCCTGCCGGTCGAAATATTGATTATGTTGAATCCTGTCAGTTTCAGTGCTTTGGCAGCAGCTTTGGCAATATCGCCTGCATAAACAAAATCGCGCGTTTGTTCACCGTTGCCGAATATGGTCAGCGGTTTATCCTGCGCCAGCAGCTTGCAGAAGATACTGATAACGCCGCCTTCCCCGCCTTCGCCCTGACGCTCGCCGTACACGTTGGCAAAACGCAGCACAATGCTGTTCAGCCCATACAAATCATGGTACATGCGCAGGTAGTGTTCGCTCGTCATTTTAGTAATACCATAGCACGACGTCGGCACAAGCGGCAAATCTTCCGTCAGCGGGATATTGGGGTTATCGCCGTAAACGGCAGCGCTGGAAGAAAATACCATCGTTTTAACGCCGTATTTACGGCAGGCTTCCAGAACATTAAGAAGCCCCAGTAGATTGGTTTTGCAGTCTTCCTGCGGATGCTGCAAAGAATACGGCACCATCGTCTGCGCCGCAAAATGGATAACGGCATCAAAATTTTCTGCCGCAAACATGTTATCAACTGCCTCCGCATCACAAATATCGCCCACGCAAAGCTTTATACCCTGCGGGACGTTTTTGGCTGAACCGGTTGATAAATTATCGAAAACCACGGTTTCATGTTCCTTCTGCGCATCAAGATACGCCAGAAGGTGCGAGCCGATAAAACCGGCGCCGCCCGTAACAAGTAATTTCATTAACTGTCTCTCTCTTTCAAATTATTGGCTGACATAATATTAGAGCCAAACGCGCGGATAGAAACAAACGCGCCCAGCAAAAACGGAAAATATTCCGCCGTAAAACGCCACAAAACGGCCATAATACCAACCATGCCTTCCGGCAAAAGCGCGGTAAACAGCACTAAAAAGCCTGCTTCGGCAATGCCGCTGCCGCCCGGCGTCGGCGAAAAATACAATACCAGGTTCAAAAGCACCATACGCCCCATAACCTGCAGCCAGTCAAACTGTATATTCATACCCATAAAAAACATGGGCACAGTTGCATAAATACCCAACAGGCTAAGGCCCGATTCCACAAAAGCACGCAGCACCTTAAACGGATGCTTGCCGATAATGAAGGATGCTTTTTTAAATTCGTAGTAGCTGTTGAAGCATTTGCGGCGGTAATCATGCGACAGCTTGCCGGTAAGCGCTACCAGCCAGAACTCCGGATAGCGGGTACGCATCAATAACACAACCGCCACCGGAATAGAAATAAATATTACCGATACCGTAGCGATAACCGCAGGCGGCATCCATTCACTCAGAAAGGCATCGTTATATAAAACAACCGGCACCAGAAGGATTAAAAAAGTTATCGACATAATCGTGCGCACAAAAACAATTACCGTCGCCTTGGCAACCGGCACGTTAGCGCGTTTCATAAACATAATCTGCGCTATGGCGCCGCCGCTAGCACCCGGCGTAAGCACCGCCAGAAAGTAATTGCTTAAAACTACATTGATAACCTCTTTAACGCTCAGGCGTTCATCAGTAACACGCGCCAGCGTCATCAGCCTCAGGCCGTCAAAAATAAGCCCCACAGCCAGAATGCCAAAGGCAGCCGCAATGCTCCAGGGTTTAAACATGGTTAAATACTGAAGCGCCCTTATATCAAATGTAAAATAGATAACTGCCGCCGAAATGAGGACAATAATTACAAAAACCAGCAGCAGCCTGCGTAATAATTTTTTGTTCATAATTAAAGCCCGCCAAAATTAATTAATTTTATTCCGTGCTCCCTGACTATCTTTTTGTTGTCACCGTCAAGAAAAGCATTCAGTTCGTCTTGCCAGTGATAACCCCACGTAAAATTCTGCGCCAGCACCGCGCTGTCCAGCCCCGGATGCGTCATAATCTCGCTTGTTCCGTCCGGCAGGTTCAGCAAAATGCTGCGCACCAATGTTTTGTTTAAATTACCGCCTGCCAGCATGCCGAAAAAGTGCTGCGGGTAAACAAGCCCCGCCCCTTTGGCTTTGCTTCTGGCAAGCATTGTGCAAAAACTCAGGCCGTCACGGCCGATTTTCCTGCCAATTCCGGCTTTAAAGCCGCCCGACCAGAAAATATTTTCGCCCGGCATGCGGATTTTTTTGATGCCGTATTTTTGGCACAAACGCACAACAATACCGGCAATGCCCGGCAAAACATGCATGTGCTGATGGCTGTCGATATGCGTAGGTTTAATACCGGCTGCCAGAACTTTTTCTATCTGCGTTGTAAGCTCTTTTTCAAGTTCAGCTTCCTTTATACTACCAGTATACCATTTTTTTGCAAAAACTGTATAATCTTCCGCAAAAACTCCGTCCGCCGTCAATAAAGAATTTACGCCGCTGCGGCAGGCAGGTTTTACCCCGCCCACCAAAGTAAGGTGAATACCTATCCCCAGCGAAGGATTGGCCTTTGCCAGCTGCACCGCTTCATCAAAATACGGCGCACTCGGCATCAGCGAAGTACTGGTAATCATCCCTTCCCTGTGCCCTTTAATAATTCCTTTATTTATCAATGGATGCAGGCCGAAATCATCGGCGTTAATTATCAGTTTTTTCATGGTTTCTCCGCTTAAATTCTTTTATAATTGGCAAAATGCAGCTTTACAAAATTGTTCAGGGCATCTTTACCAAATTTTTGCGCCAGCATACGTGCGCAATCCGTCGCTGCCGCCCCGCCGCCTTTCGGCAGCGGCATACCTGCCTGTTTTTCAAGTTCCGCCATAATGCGCAAAAACTCGGCGCGCGCAAGTACAGAAGCCGCCGCTACCGCGATATCTGCTTCGGCTTTGGGCATCTGCACTACGTTTACATCCGGGAACTTGGCATGAACCATGCCGCGGATATTGTTATTGACCGCAAAACGGTCTACCAGCGCATAATTGCACTGCGGGCATTTGGCCAGGGCAGCACATAAGGCTGCCGCATGCCCGCTGCTGAGCAGGTGGTTCAGGTTCTGCCCCGCCGCCTTAATCTGCGCATAACGGTAATTATACATCTTCGGCGTCAGCGCGAGGACAGACGTGCTTACTGCTGTTTGCTCAATCTGTTCGCGCAGTTGCACCACATCCTTATCGCTTACTATTTTGCAATCCTTTACGCCGATATTAAACAGCTTCGCCGCACTTTTTTCATCGCAGATAACTGCGGCAACTACCAAAGGCCCAATAAAATCACCTTTGCCGGATTCATCACTGCCAGCCCAGATGCCACGGAAATCCGGAAAATCCTTCAGCAGACGGTAATCGGCACCGGCTGCGTTTTCCTGCATCAGTACGTTTTTGCATTTATCGGTAAAAGCAGCATTTTTGCCGCTCCATACCAGTTTCAAGCCTTTTTTGCCGTTATAGACGGATAAAGTTGTTTTATCGCTGCCGCTTGTCAGCACAAGCTGCCTGCCGTACTGCAACGGTTTTTCTTCCGTATTGATGCCGTTTGCCTTAAACTCTTGGACAATACCGGCGATATAGGCGTTAAAATCAGTGCTCAAGCTGGGCCTCCGCAGCTGCTGCCGCCATTTGCATAATCTTTTTCAACGGTACGCCCGTATTTTCTGCAAGTTTGCGGCAATCTTCAAACTCCGGCGCAATATTTAAAATCTGTCCGCCAGCTTTGGAATATTTTACCTTAACCGCTCCCTGCGGTAAAGCTATTTCAATAAAGCAGCGCTCGCTGCAATGGCGCGCAACATCATAATAACGCACGCCCAAAGTGGTAGTTTCAGTTAAAATTATCTTTTCCAGCACCGGCAAGTCCTGCGGATTCATCAATACAGAAAGCATCTGCGCCGGACGGCCTTTTTTCATAATTATCGGTGTAATCCAGGCATCAAGCGCACCGGCAGCCATAAGTTTTTCCTGCACATAAGGCCATACCTCGCCGCTCATATCGTCGATATTGCATTCGGCAACGGTAAGGCCACCGTGTTTTTCACTTGCAACAGTGCCAAGGCTTACGCGCAAAACATTAGGTATTTCGAGGTTTCTTGTGCCTGCGCCGTAGCCAACCTTTTCAGTTATAAAGCCCTTCGGCATATCAACAGAAGTTTCAGCCAGTGCCGCCATTAAAGCTGCACCCGTCGGCGTTGTAAGCTCGCGCGCCACATTGCCTTTGGCAAAAGCCAGGCCGTGAGCCAGAAGCTCTGCCGTTGCAGGGGCAGGCACTGGCATTAAGCCGTGTGCGCAATGCACAAAACCGTAGCCGGTTTTAATTTCCGATACATAAATTCGTTCAACGCCAAGATATTCCAGTGCCAGGCAGCTGCCGACGATATCAATAATCGTGTCAATCGCGCCGACTTCGTGGAAATGCACTTCTTCCAAAGTTTTGCCGTGGACCTTAGCTTCCGCAAGCCCCAGCATGCGGAATACGCTGATAGCTTTTTCTTTGATACCATCACTCAGGCCGGAGTTTTCGATAATGGTTTTAATATCGTTAAAGTTTCTGTGTTCATGGTGGTGATGATGGTGCATAACCGTTTCTGCGCCTTCGTGCGCATGGCAGCAGTGATGTTCATGTTCATGCATAAGCCCTGCTTCTTCATGCTCGTGATGGTGGCAGCAGTGATGTTCGTGCGCTTCTGTATCATCATGATGATGGCAATGATGGCTTTCATCGCCAGTTTCACCGTGATGGTGGCAGTGATGCTCATGGCTGTGCTCCTGTTCTTCCAGTTCTGCAGCTTCCGTCACGCCGGGGATTTTAACATTAAAATACGCCGCGTTAATGCCGCATTTATCTGCGCGGGTATTGATAAGTTCATATTCGCCCAAATTCATTTTTTGCAGTTCGGATGCAATAAAATCCGCGTCAGCGCCCAAATCCAGCAATGCACCAAGCAGCATATTGCCGCTGATGCCGGAAAACGCTTCTATGTAAAGTGCTTTGTTCATTTTCTCACCTCATATGATTGATAATACTTGCCATGCGCCCTGCACCGAAGCCGTTGTCGATATTGACCACGGCAACGCCTGCCGAACAGCTGTTCAGCATACCCAAAAGTGCAGACAAGCCTTTAAAATTGGCACCGTAGCCTACACTTGTCGGTACGGCAATAACCGGTTTATCTACCAGGCCGCCGACAACGCTTGCCAGTGCGCCCTCCATGCCTGCAACGACGATAACCACATTAGCCTCGCGTATAATGTCAATTTTAGAAAACAGGCGGTGTATGCCTGCCACACCGACATCATAAACACGTTTAACGGTATTGCCCATAATTTCCGCAGTAAGCGCCGCTTCTTCCGACACCGGCAAATCACTGGTACCTGCCGTTACAACGGCGATATAACGCTTTTCATCCTTCGGCAAAGGCCTGCGCTCGATTTTGATAAAACCGGCGTCTTTGTAATACTCTGCATCAGGTACGACCTTTTGTACGGCGGCAAATTTTTCTGCACTGGCGCGCGTGCCAATGATATTGTCATGCACCTCAGCCAGACGCTGCATAATAGCCGCTGTCTGCTCAGCAGTTTTGCCCTCGCAGTAAACCACTTCGGCAAAGCCCTGGCGCAAGCTGCGCTCATGGTCAATCATGGCAAAGCCCAAATCGCTGTACTCACTGGTGCGCAGCTTTTCCAAAAAGCTGGCATCGTTAATTTTACCCTGTTTAAAATCGTTTAATAATTCTTGTATCTGTTTCTTATATTCCATAGCCAGAAATCCTTTTAACTCTCAAAAATAAGTTCTTCCAACTATATAATTATACAACTTATAGCCTGCTTATAGCAAGCAGTTCAATTACTTTGCATCATTTTAATGAATATGCCGTCAAATCAGCAGTCAGCAGCACACTGCCCGGCAAGCCTTCTTTGCTGCGCTCTATAACAACATTAGCCGTTGTAATAAGGCGTTCTTTACTTTGCAATTCGTTCAAAAAACCGGCGGCTTTATAAAAATTGCCGCTTAAAATAATTTTAAACGTCTTTTCTGCGTAAGCAGTTTTGCTATTTTTAGGCGGCTGAACAGGTTTTATGCTCTGCACATGCAGGTTATATTTGCCTGCCAGCTCTGTATATTCTTTGATAAGTTCAGCTGCTGAAACATTCTCCGGCAGCATTTTATAAGCTGCTTCCGCCGTTTGCGCCTGTTCAGCAGCAAACGCTTCATAGTCACGGTAAGTATCTGCAAAAGCGCGGTAATTTTCAAGCCGCTGCTGTTCTTCTATAATAGCAGCCTGAGTTTGCATAATCCTGCTTTGCAGCAGGTCAAGCGCCAGCAATTTTACAGTCAGGCATACTGCCGCAGCGGCGATTAAAAGCAAGCTGTATTTATCGACGCGCTTTAAGTTTTGCAGCTGTAAATAAAATTCCTGCATCCATTACTTCCTTTCAATCAGTAAATTAAAGGCAGCAGCAGTTCTGCCGTCAAACTGCGCTGTTTTAAGTTCTGCCAGTTCTGCTTTGGCATTGCCTTTCTGCCCTGACAGGGCTTCCGCAAAATCAACAGCTTTATCCATAGTGGCCGCGTAACCGCTGATAATAATTTCTTTTTCCTGCCCCTGCTCTATTTTCTCAAGCCAGCAGCCCGGCGGTGTGCTGGCTGCAATCTCCGTCAGCACCTGTTGCCAGCCTGTATTTTTGCTACGTAGTGTTTCGGCAAGTTTTAAATGGCGGCTTATTTGCTGATTGGCTGCCGCGGCGGCTTCGTAACGCTCCTGCCATTTGCCCGTCGCGGCAATTTCCTGACGCACCTTTTGCAAATCAGCCTGCGCAGTATAAAGCTGTACCAACTGCCACGCCCACGCTGCTAAAAAGCAGGCTACGCAGCAAACCGCTGCCGCACGGTAAAACTGCCAGCGGTTAAAACTCAGCGTATTTTGCTTAAGCGGCATTAAATTGAGCCTGCTTTTATTAACAAAACACATAGCCGCACCGATAGCAGCGGCAAACATATCAAGCTGCTTTAAATATTCGCTTTCTAAATTCTCTGCGAAGCCGATACTGTGAGCAATATTATTTTTAATAACATTAATGCCTGCTGCTTCAATATTATCAATAAAATTATCAGCAGCATTTCCGTTGACAACAAGCTGCTTGATTTCAGCTTCCGGCATAACCGTAAGCAATTCTGATTTTGCCAACGCCAGTGCAGTTTCTATTTCAGCACTAGCTGATGTATCAAACGTTCTCTGCAATACCGGCAAGCCATGATAAAACGCTGTTAAAACAGCTTCGCCCTCCTGCCCGGCATCCAAAAGGCAAAAATTTTCATAACCTTTGGCAAAAGTCTGTTCTATTGCCGCAGGACGCACAAATATCCCGCCAAGCGGCAAGTCCAATTTATCTGCTAAACTGATAAACACGTTAGCAATGTGCTGCGGCATTACAGCGGCAATAACCTTGTTCAGACCTGTGTTTTCGGCAGTTAAATAAGCTGCGGCACTGCAAAAGCTGTCCGGCTCGCTGTTAAGCTCTTGCGCGAGTTCCCAGCGCACTGCTTCCTGTAATTCGTTATCCGGCATATTTGGCAGCTGCAAATTAAACAAAGCAGTTTTATCTGCATCGGCAGTAAAAACAACTGCATCAGCAGTTAACTTTTCGCGTTTAAAAATGCTGCTGATAAAATCATTCAAATCTGCGCCACCAAAATCAAAAGCATTATCCTGCAATTCTGCCGGAAGCTCTGCAAGCACCAGTTTTACCACAACCGGCACTCGTTTGCCGCAATTTAAAAATGCAATTTTTATATCTCTTGCGCCAATATCAACAGCGGCAATTTTTTTATATCTTTTTTGCAATAATCTGTTCAATAAAATTTTATAATTCATACTGTTTTTATAATAAAAATAAACTCCAATAATAATTTAATAACAACGGCGCGTATAAAACCGTTATAAACGCAGATACACATAAAAACGGACCAAACGGAACAGCGTCGTTTCTGTTTTTAACACCTGCTGCAAGCAGCAGCAAGCTGATAATGCCGCCCATTACAAATGCCAGCAGTAAAAACAGCAACGAGCCTTCAACGCCAAGCCATAAGCCAACTGCGGCACTTAATTTTACGTCGCCGCCGCCCATGCCGCCGCGGCTGATGACAAAAATAACCAGCATTATAACAAATGCCAGCATGCCGCCAGATAATGCGTCAAACAAAGCATCAGGCTCAACAAGCAAAGTATGCAGCAGCCCAGCAGCGGCAATAACCATAACCAGCCAGTCCGGAATAATCTGCACACGGCAATCAATAAGGCTGATTAAAACAAGGCAGCCCGTTAAAACAAATATCAGCGCAAGCGGCAAACCGGGCATAAAATGCAGGCCGCTTAACATAAAAGCAAAACCTGTTATAAACATTGCCGGTAAATAGCTGCTGTTTTCAGCAATACCGCAATAACGCCTTGCGTAAATATCTAACAGCCTGCCAAGCGCAGCGCCTGCAATAAAATATAAAACCAGCCAGATGTACAATTAGTAATTCTCCACTGCAATTAAAATTTGCTATGCCTAAAAAAGCACAGCTTCATAATTATACAAAAAAATAACAGCAGATGCAACAAACATCCGCTGTTATTATAAAACCTATATTATTATTTGCCGGTGCGGCCGCGTTTAGTAAACGGAATGCCTTCTTTGCAGAGCGGGCAGTCGTTCGGGTCATAAGTCGGCACGTCCAAATGCAGCAATGCTTCGGTGCGCATGCCAAAATCAACCTTGCCGCCGCTGCGGTCAACCAAAAGGCCAATGCCAACCGGTACGCCGCCATGTGCTTTAACAACGTCCAGCACTTCTTTAACGCTGCCGCCGGTGGTTACAATATCTTCAACAATCAGCACGCGGGTGCCTTCCGGAATCTGAAAGCCGCGTTTTAACGTCATTTTGCCGTTTTCGCGTTCGGTAAAAATAGCGCGTGTGCCAAGTGCTTTGCCAACTTCGTGCGCCAGCAGGATACCGCCGGTCATAGGCCCGATAACAAGTTCTACGTTATCGGCAGCATAGCGTTCTGCCAGTTCCTGGCACAGCATTTCCGTATATTTCGGGTGCTGCAGCACATTGAATTTTTCAACATACATCGGGCTGTGCAGGCCGCTGGTCAGTAAAAAATGACCGTGCAGCACTGCCTGGGTTTCTTCCAATAATTGCATTACTTCTTTTTCCTGCATCATCAGTTTATACACCTCTTATTTCCGCTGCAATGCTTTGTGCCGCAGCTTTTTTATCTTCTGCCTTGGTAATGGGCCTGCCCACTACAATATGGGTCGAGCCGTTTTTCAGCGCGCCTGCCGGTGTGGCAATCCTGCTCTGGTCATTAACGGCTGCGCCCGCCGGGCGGATACCCGGAGTAACAATCAAAAAGCCTTCGCCGCACGCTTCGCGGATGCCTGCTGCTTCCTGCGGGGAAGCAACAACGCCGTCCATACCGGCTTCCCTGGCAAGTTTAGCCAAAGCGATTACCTGTTCGGCAATGCTGTTTTTATAGTTAAGGTCTGCATATTGCTCATCGTCGATGCTGGTCAGTACCGTAACGGCAATCAGTTTCGGCGCAGGACGGCCAAGTTCTGCTGCTTTGGCATGCACTGCCTTGACAGCCTCCTGCATCATCTTTTTGCCGCCAATAGCGTGTACGTTCAGCATATCCGCGCCAAGCGTGGTTAAAACAGAAAGCGCGCTGGCAACGGTGTTCGGGATGTCGTGCAGTTTCAAATCCAGAAACACTTTTTTATTATGTTCTTTTAAAAAGCGTATCATTTCACTGCCGGCAGCATAGTAAAGTTCCATGCCTACTTTATAATGGCAGACAGAATCCCCCAATTCCTCCACGCAGGCTTTTGCCAGGTCAGCAGTCGGAAAATCAAGCGCTACTATCAGGCGTTCATCACTCATGGTTTACTCCTTTCCGCTGCGCAGGGCAAAGCTGCCTTCCGGCAGGGCCGCGCCAATCATATCAGTTAATTTGTCAATGCCGTGCCTGTCCATATAAGCCAGAATGCCATGGCTGATGGTTTCTGCAATGGCAGGATTGCGGAAGTTTGCCGTGCCGACAGCAATAGCGCTGGCACCGCAGAGGAAAAACTCTACCGCGTCCTCGGCAGTTTCGATACCGCCCATGCCGATAATCGGCACATGTACTTTCTGCGCTACCTCGTAGCACATACGCACTGCAACCGGGCGCACCGCCGGGCCGCTTAAGCCGCCAGTAATGTTGCCAAGCACCGGGCGCTGGCGTTCAATGTCTATTTTCATGCCAATCAGCGTATTGATTAAAGAAATTGCGTCCGTGCCTGCCGCTTCGACAGCCAGAGCCATTTCCGTAATGCTGGTTACATTAGGAGAAAGTTTGGTAATAACGGTTTTGGTAAAATGCTTTTTAACTTGCTCAACAACAGCAGCAGCGCTTTCCGGACAAGTGCCGAAAGCAATGCCGCCCTGTTTTACGTTAGGGCAGGAAATGTTAATTTCCACAGCGTTTACGCCGTCAACATCAAGTTTATGTGCAAGCTCGCCGTATTCTTCCGGTGAAGAAGCCGCAATATTGACGATAACAGGCACATCATAATGACGCAGTTTGGGCAGTGTTTCGTTTAAAAAGTAATCGCTGCCAGGGTTTTCCAGCCCTACGCAGTTCAGCATGCCGGACGGTGTTTCCACTGCGCGCTGGCCCTTGTTGCCGGGGCGTGGCAGCAGCGTTGTGCCTTTAACGCACACCGCGCCGACCTTTTCCAAATCGAGGAAATCCGTAAATTCCAGCCCAAAGCCAAAAGTACCGGAGGCAGTGGTAACAGGCGTCTGCATTTTTAAACCGGCAATATCAACTGCCAAGCGTCCGTCATACAATTTTGCGTTTACCATTCGCCCACCTCCTCAGCCCAGAATACCGGGCCGTCAGTGCAAACCTTAAGGCGTTTGCCAATGCCCTGGCAAGAGCAAGACAAGCACGCGCCAAGCCCGCACGCCATATATTTTTCAAGCGATACCTGGCATTTTACACCGTATTCTTTGGCGGCTTCTGCAACGGCCTTCATCATCGGCACCGGTCCGCAAACGTAAATAACGTCATACTTGCCGCTGCCAAGCAGTTCCGGCAGTACAGCCATAACTGTGCCTTTGGTGCCGCAGCTGCCGTCATCAGTCGTCAGGTGCATAAACAGGCAGTAGTCCTCGTACAGCTTCGTCCAGAAAAGTTCATCAGCAGTACGGCCGCCCATAACAATCTCAGCTTTGCCTTTGCCGAAACCTGCTGCCAGAAACAGCAGCGGTGCAAGGCCCAGGCCGCCGCCGATAAGCAGCGGGCTCTTGGCGTTCATATCAAAGCCGTGGCCAAGCGGGCCGACAATGCTCAGCTTATCGCCGCTGCAATACTCTGCCAGCAGTTTGGTTGCTTCACCGATAATACGGTAAATCATGGTGATAGTGCCTTCCGCTTTATTAACGGCAGCCACACCAAACGGACGGCGCAAAAGCGGCGCAGTCTGGTTAAAAACCTGTACATTCACAAACTGCCCCGGAACGGCAAGGTCTGCCAGTTCCGGCGCATAAACTTCTATTAACTTTGTTGAACTGTTCAGGACACGTTGTCCTACAACCTTAGCTTCAACTATTTTTTTAGGCATATATCAGCCCTCCCAGGCAAGATCCTGCAAAGCCACAATGCTTACAACGCGGCGGCGGCGCATAGCGCTCATTACATGCTGCAATTCGCGTGCCGTATCCAGTGAAGTCAGGCAGGCAATGGCATGTTCAACCGTCGAGCGGCGGATTTTAAAACCGTCGCGTTCAGCGTCGCGTCCGTGGTTTGTTGTATTGATAACCATACTGATATGGCCTTCTTTAATTTCATCAAGAATGTTCGGGCTGCCTTCGCTTACTTTGGTAGCTACCCTTACATTTACGCCGTGCTCCTGCAAATATTCGGCAGTGCCGCCGGTTGCAGTAATTTCGTAGCCCAGGTCTGCAAAGCCGGCTGCGATTTCACAGGCTTCTTCTTTGTCCATATCGGCAACGGTAATTAAAATCGAACCTTCGTGCGGAACATTGATGCCGGCAGCAATGCAGGCTTTATACAGCGCGCGCGAATACTGGTAGTCGATAGCCATAACCTCGCCGGTAGATTTCATTTCCGGACCAAGGGTAATATCTACGTTGCTCATCTTGTTAAAAGAGAATACCGGCGCTTTAACTGCCCAGTAATCCGGAAACAGCTGCAAGCCAGGACGGAAGCCCTGCTCGCGGATGCCAAGGCCCATAGCGCATTTGGTTGCAACGTCAACCATCTGAATGGTAGTAACCTTGCTGAGAAACGGCACAGTACGGGAAGAACGCGGGTTAACTTCAATAACGAAAACTTCGTTATGGCGTACAATATACTGAATGTTAATCATGCCGTGTACGTCAAGGCCAAGCGAAATCCTGTTAGTATAATCAATAATTGTTTTAATAACAGATTCGGACAAGGTGCGCGGCGGATATACGGCAATGGAGTCGCCGGAATGTACGCCCGCACGTTCGATATGTTCCATAATGCCCGGAATAAGCACGTCTTTGCCGTCGCAGATAGCGTCAACTTCAACTTCGGTGCCCTGCAAATAATGGTCAACCAGTACAGGGTGCTCGTGCGAAGCCTTAACGGCGTTGGACATATAGTATTTCAGTTCGTCGTCGTTGTAA
The DNA here is from genome assembly GCA_003150755.1 of Phascolarctobacterium sp. Classification (GTDB taxonomy): domain Bacteria; phylum Bacillota; class Negativicutes; order Acidaminococcales; family Acidaminococcaceae; genus Fusicatenibacter_A. The sequence continues at coordinate 514,546 of QAMT01000004.1, forward strand.
ACAATTTCCATAGCACGGCCGCCAAGTACATATGACGGGCGTACCATTACCGGATAGCCTACATCGGCAGCAGCTTTCAGCGCGCCTTCGGTATCAAATACGGTATGTCCTTTCGGGCGCGGAATATTGCAGGAGGTCAGCAGTTCGTCAAAACGTTCGCGGTCTTCAGCGCGGTCGATACTTTCAACGCTGCTGCCCAAAATCTTAATGCCTGCTTTTTCCAGCGGGCCAGCAAGGTTAATTGCCGTTTGGCCGCCGAACTGCACAATAACGCCTTCCGGTTTTTCTTTATCCAGAATATTCAGCACGTCTTCAATCGTCAGCGGCTCAAAATACAGCCTGTCGCTGGTATCAAAGTCGGTACTTACGGTTTCCGGGTTATTGTTGATAATAATGGTTTCGTAGCCGAGTTCTTTCAGCGCCCATACAGAATGTACGGAGCAGTAGTCGAACTCAACGCCCTGACCAATACGGATCGGGCCGGAACCAAGCACAACAACCTTTTTCTTATCGCTTACTTCAACCTCGTCTTCTTCTGCATAGGTTGAATAATAATACGGGGTTTCAGCCTCAAATTCCGCTGCGCAGGTATCAACCATTTTATAGGTCGGCACAATGCCCCAGCCCTTGCGCATTTCGCGGACTTCCTGCCAGGTTTTGCCAATATATCCTGCAATGGTAACATCAGCAAAGCCCATCTTCTTGGCTGCACGCATTAACTCCTCGGTCATTGGCTCGGATTTAATGCGTTTTTCCATATTGACAATGTTCATAATCTTATGCAGGAACCATTTGTCAATCTTGGTGATATCGTGTACTTCGTCAATCGTCACGCCGCGGCGGAAGGCTTCGGCGATAACGAACAGACGCTGGTCATCAATCAGGTGAATGCGGTCATGCACTTCCTGGTCGCTCAAGGCTTTCAGTTCCGGCATTTCCAAGTGGATAAGGCCGATTTCCAAAGAACGTACAGCTTTCAAAAGTGCAGCTTCCAGATTTCTTTCAATGGCCATAACTTCGCCGGTAGCTTTCATCTGCGTGCCCAGGGTGCGGTCTGCAGTAACAAATTTATCAAACGGCCAGCGCGGGAATTTCAAAACTACATAGTCCAGCGAAGGCTCGAAGCACGCCGTGGTCTTTTTGGTAACAGCGTTCTGAATTTCGTCCAGAGTATAACCAACGGCAATTTTACTTGCAACCTTGGCAATCGGATAACCGGTTGCTTTGGAAGCCAGCGCCGAAGAACGGCTTACACGCGGGTTAACCTCGATTACATAATAACGGTAGGAGTTCGGGTCCAGCGCAAGCTGTACGTTGCAGGCACCGCGCACGCCGAGTTCGCGTACAATGTCGATAGAAGCCTGGCGCAGCATCTGCACCTCGTGGTCGCTTAACGTCTGTGCCGGTGCAGCAACAACCGAGTCGCCGGTGTGTACGCCGACCGGGTCAAGGTTTTCCATCGAGCAGACAGTAATGCAGTTGTCGTCAGCGTCGCGCAGTACCTCGTATTCAATTTCCTTCCAGCCGGCAACGCTGCGTTCAATCAGCGCCTGGCCGATAAGACTGTACAAAAGGCCCTTGCTTACGATGTCGTCCAGTTCTTCCATATTATCGGCAATGCCGCCGCCGGTGCCGCCCAAGGTATAAGCAGGGCGTACAATCAGCGGAAAACCAACTTCACGCGCAAATTCTTTAGCTGCGGAAACGGTTTCAACAATCGTGCTTTCAGGAATCGGCTGGTTGATTTTTTCCATCGTTTCCTTAAACAGCTCGCGGTCCTCAGCACGTTTGATGCTTTCAATCTGCGTGCCGAGCAGTTTAACATTGTATTCACGCAGAATACCTTTTTTATCAAGGTCAATGGCAAGGTTAAGGCCAACCTGCCCGCCCAGGGTTGCCAGCATGGCGTCAGGGCGTTCGCGTTTGATAACGCTTTCCAGAAACTCTACGTTTACAGGTTCAACATAAACACGGTCGGCAATATGCACGTCCGTCATAATTGTAGCCGGGTTGCTGTTTACCAGTACAACCTCCAGCCCTTCTTCTTTCAAAGCACGGCAGGCCTGTGTGCCGGAATAGTCAAACTCCGCAGCCTGGCCGATGATGATCGGGCCGGAGCCGATAACCAGTACTTTTTTAACATTTTGCAGCTTTGGCATAATCAGCGTCCTCCCATCATTTTAATAAAACGTTCAAACAGATATTCATGGCCGCCAGGTCCGGGGCTTGCCTCCGGATGGTACTGCACGGTAAAGGTCGGATGGTCAAGATAACGCACGCCTTCAATCGTGTGGTCATTCAGCGAAATATTGGTAATTTCAATATTCTTGCCTTCCAGTGATTTTTCATCAACAGCATAGCCGTGGTTCTGGGAGGTAATCATTACCTTGTGTTCCAGCAAATCCTTAACCGGATGGTTGATGCCGCGGTGACCGAATTTCATTTTATAGGTATCGCAGCCGTTGGCAAGCGCCATCAGCTGATGCCCAAGGCAGATGCCGAAAATCGGGCGTTTGCCGATAAACTTTTTAACTTCTTCGATAACAGTGGTCAAATCCTTCGGGTCGCCAGGACCGTTGGAAAGGAAAATTCCGTCCGGCTGGGATGCGAGGACTTCCTGCGCGCTGGTAAAGGCAGGGAACACCGTCAGGCGGCAGCCGAAGCTTGCCAGGTAATTGAGGATGTTCTGTTTGATGCCGTAATCCATAACGGCAACATGGTACTTGCCTTCGCCCATTGTATAAATTTCCGGTGTGGTAACCTTTGCTACCTGGTCATGCACTTCCGGTAGGGCCAGCAGGCGGTCAACCTCCTCCTGCGTGGTTTCATCCGGAACGATAACGCCTTGCAGGACACCGTAGTTCCTGATTTTTCTGGTAATGGAGCGCGTATCGACGCCAACCAGAACAGGCACATCCTGTTCATCCAAAAAATCTTCCAAAGATTGTTCATTTTTCCAGTTGCTCGGGTGGTCGCAAAGCTCGCTGATAACATAGCCCTGGAAAAAGCACCTTCTGCCCTGGTTAAAATCGGGGTTGATACCGTAATTGCCAACCAGAGGATAAGTCATAACAACAATCTGGTCGCAGAACGACGGGTCAGTCAAAGTTTCCTGATACCCGCTCATGCCGGTTGTAAAAACAACTTCGCCGACAGCATTGCGTTTGCCATACAAGGTTCCTCTGTAAACGCTGCCGTCTTTTAAAACCAGTTTACCCTTTCTGCCTATTTGCCGCATACTACACCATCTCTCATAACAAATTTACCTGCTACCATAGTGGCAACCGCTTTGCCCTTGCAGTGTTTGCCGTTAAAGGGCGTTACGTTGCCGCGTGTATAAAATTTCGTATTATCAACTGTCCATTCTTTGTCAAGGTCGATAACAGTTATATCTGCCGGACTGCCTACTTTTAAACTTCCAGCATTTAATGCAAAAATATTCGCAGGCGCTGTACTCATTTTATCAATAATTTCGTTAATTGTGAAGAGCCCGGTATGATAAAGTTCTGTTAAAATAACGCCAAGCGAAGTTTCAAGCCCTGTAAACCCGTTCGGAGCGTAACGGAACTCGACATCTTTTTCTTCCGGCGCATGCGGAGCGTGGTCGGTAACAATAGCGTCTGCCGTGCCGTCCTTCAATGCCTGGCGGCAGGCTTCCACGTGGTCCATGCTGCGCAGCGGCGGCGATACGCGCGTTGCTGTGCTGTAAGTTGCGCAGGCTTCATCCGTCAAAGTCAGGTGATGTACGGTAACTTCGCAGGTTACGTTCACTCCCCTTGCCTTTGCACGGCGGATAATATCAAGAGCGCCTTTGGAAGCAACGTGCGCAATGTGCACATGCGCACCGGTGTATTCAGAAATAATGCAGTCACGCGCTACCGCGATATCTTCGGAAATGTACGGAATTCCCGGTACGCCGATGCGTGCGGAAACAGCGCCTTCGTGCATATAACCTTCGTGGTTCAGTTCTTCTTCAATGGAATGGGAAATCAGCACTTTATCAAAAGCGCTTACATATCTTGCTGCCAGCAAAAACAGGCGGCTGCTTTCTACATAATGCCCGTCATCGCTGAAAGCCATAGCGCCTTTTTCTGCCATATCGCCCAGCTCAGCCAGCTCTTTGCCCTGCTCGCCTTTGCTGATAGCGCCGATAACTTCAACATGCACATAACCTTCGCGTGCGGCGCGTTCTTTAATGCCGCTGACGATAATGCTGTTATCGACAACCGGTTTGGTATTAGGCATGCAGGCAATGGTCGTTACGCCGCCTGCTGCTGCCGCCATCGTGCCGGTAACAATGTCTTCTTTTGCTTCCAGGCCAGGCTCACGCAGATGGGTATGCACATCGACAAGGCCAGGTGCTACAACAAGTCCGCTGGCATCGTAAACTTCATCGGCAGCGGTTTTAATATTTTTATCAATCGCAGCAACAACGCCGTCTTCAATAAGCACATCCATTACTGCGTCCAGATTTTGCGAAGGGTCAACCACACGTCCGTTTTTAATTAATGTTTTCAATTTGTTTCCCTCCTGTCAGCGTTAAGAACAGCAAAGCCATACGCACTGCAACGCCGTTCTGTACTTCGTCCCTGATTTTGGCGTTATCGCAGTAACCTACATCCCACGAAATTTCAAGGCCGCGGTTCATCGGGCCCGGATGCAGAACGGTTACGTCCGGTTTTGCCAGTGCCAGGCGTTTTTCGTTAATGCCAAAAATACGCGCATATTCGCGTGCGGAAGGGAACAATCCTTTCTGCTGTCGTTCAAGCTGAATACGCAGAATGTCGATAACGTCAGCGCCTTCGATAGCATCTTCAACACGTTTATGCACCGTTACGCCAAGCGCTTCAATATCATGCGGAATCAGCGTCATCGGCCCTGCTACATGCACATCAGCGCCAAGTTTCGTCCAGGCAGCAATATTGGTGCGTGCAACACGGCTGTATAAAATATCGCCGACAATCGCCATTTTAAGCCCTTTAAAATCCTTGCCCTGCTCACGGATAGTAAACATATCAAGCAGGCCCTGCGAAGGATGGGCATGCGCACCGTCACCGGCGTTGATGATAACCGCCTTGGAAACATCTGCCGCATAAGCAGCAGCGCCTTCAATCGGGTGGCGCATAACGATGGCATCGCACGCCATGGACTGCACGGTAAGAATGGTGTCGCGCAGGCATTCGCCCTTAACAACGCTGGAGCTGGAAGTGGTAATGTTTACAACGTCTGCCCCCAGGTATTTGCCTGCCAGTTCAAACGAAGTACGCGTCCTGGTACTTGGTTCGTAAAACAGGTTGATGATAGATTTGCCACGCAGTGAGGGAACCTTTTTGATATCACGCTTCATAATTCTTTTCATCTCAGCTGCGGTTTTAAGGATGAGTTCATATTCCTCAACGGAAAGTGAATCCAGATCCAGTATATCCCGGCCGCCGAGAGAAACTGTTGCTTTTGCCATTCGAGAAACCTCCTGTATGATTATTTAAGCAAAACCTGCGGGCAAGCCCGCTTACTTACAAAAATAAAAGCCTTCCGGTCCCCATGAGGATAGGAAGGCTTGTAGTACAAGTTACCTAAAAGTCTACCTTACAGTCTCACAGGACCGATTTAAAGGTAAGTTTTATGTTGTTATTATTGTAACACTTTACAGCTGCGGAAGTCAAATTTTTTACAGGTAAAATTATTTAAGTAATAATTTATGTGTAAGCCTTGCTTTTGTTGTTATAACAACATACTTTTTCAAAAAACTCATCTATACTTAAATCACAAATACCAAATACTTAAAACCAATCGCAGTTATTAAAGCAAGTGCTTAAGGAGGGAATTTTTATGGAAAAACAAATGTTCTGTTTTCAATGTGAGCAAACTGCAGGCTGTACAGGCTGCATGGGGCGTGCCGGTGTATGCGGCAAAACCGCCGGCGTTGCCGGATTACAGGATAAACTGACAGGCGCACTGATTGGCCTTGCCGGTGCCGCCGAATACGCCGGACAAGTGCATGAAGAAACCTACAAGCTGATTCTTGAAGGCCTGTTCACCACTGTTACCAATGTAAACTTTAATGAAGAAACCATCAATATTTTAATTGAACGTAACGAAGCTGAAAAAGCAAAATACGGCAGCTATCAAAATTATGATATGCAGCTTTTGTGGAACGGCGACGCCGATATCCGCAGCCTTAAATCTCTGATTCTGTTCGGTATCCGCGGCATGGCAGCCTATGCTTATCACGCTATGGTGCTGGGTTACAGCAACGAAGAACTGAACCGCTTTTTCATCAAAGCACTGAACGCGGTTGGCAGCGGGCAAAGCATGGAAGAATTGCTGCCGGTTGTAATGGAAGTCGGCAAATATAACCTTACCTGCATGGAACTGCTTGACAAGGCCAATACCGAAAGCTTCGGCAATCCTGTGCCAGTAACCGTATCGCTGAAAGTAGAAAAAGGGCCGTTCATCGTCATTACCGGGCATGATTTGCTTGACTTAAAACTGCTGCTTGAACAGACCGAAGGCAAAGGCATCAACATTTACACGCACGGAGAAATGCTGCCTGCCCACGGTTACCCGGAACTGAAAAAATACAAGCATTTAAAAGGCAATTTCGGCACTGCCTGGCAGAACCAGCAAAAAGAATTTGCCAATATCCCCGCGCCGATTCTTTTTACCACTAACTGCCTTATGCCGCCTAAAACAAGCTATGCCGACAGAGTTTTTACCACTGAAGTTGTTTCCTACCCGGAAATTACCCACATCGGCGCAAGCAAAGATTTTACACCTGTTATTGAAAAAGCGCTGGAGCTTGGCGGTTATGCCAAAGACCAGGAATTTACCGGCATTAACGGCGGCACAACAGTAACCACCGGTTTTGGACACAATGCAGTGCTTGGCGTTGCCGGTAAAATTATTGAAGCAGTTAAAGCAGGCAGCATCAAGCACTTCTTCCTAGTCGGCGGCTGCGACGGCGCGCGCCCGGGCAGAAATTACTACACCGATTTTGTAAAGCAAACCCCGCCTGATACCATCATCCTGACCCTTGCCTGCGGCAAATACCGTTTTAATGACCTGAACCTTGGCACTATCGGCGGGCTGCCGCGCATTATAGACATTGGCCAGTGCAACGATGCTTACAGCGCCATTAAAATTGCCACCGCGTTGGCGGAAGCATTTGGCTGCGGTGTTAACGATTTGCCGCTGTCGCTGGTACTTTCGTGGTATGAGCAGAAAGCCGTATGCATTTTGCTGACGCTGCTGCACCTCGGCATTAAAAATATCCGTCTTGGCCCTACCCTGCCTGCGTTTGTTTCGCCCAATGTACTTAATTACCTGGCAGAAAATTACAATATCGCTCCTATCACCACGCCGGAACAGGACCTTAAAGCTATTCTCGGCAAATAAACTTTAATATAAAAAATGGTTCTTTAACAAATCTTGGGGTCTAGGTAAAATCTAGATTCCAGGATTTTTTCTTTTATAAAAAAATTAAAGCATAAAAGTCAGAAATCCTGTAAAATAATAGTTGACGAGACAATTAAATTACACTAATCCCAGATCAAGGAAAGGAATCTCTGCACTTTTATGCTTACTTGCAATTATAGCCGAAATATACCCTTTTTTAAAGAGTTTATCCTAAAAAATTTTAAAGAAAATTTAAACGGTTCTTTCTCTGCTTATCTTGAAATGCCCAAAACAGAGCATGTCTGCCCGCATTGCGGCCATCCAACTTCTTTTATCAAAGATTACCGCATTCAAATAGTTAAAGATGCCCAAATCTTTGGTAAGGATTTATACATTCATCTGCGTAAGCGCCGTTATCTATGCAGGCATTGCGGTCATTCTTTTACTGAAACCAATCCCCTTGTACAAAGATACCAGCATTTTACCACTAGGTTCTATGCCCAAGTATATAAAGAATTTCAAACTTTACAATCGTTTAAAGCTATTTCTAACAGGTTTGGTATTTCTACTACAAGCACAATAAGATGGTTCGACAAGATTGCCTATGGACTTCCTGTATTGCCTGAATGCTTCAGTATTGATGAATTCAGGGGTAATGCTAATAATGAAAAATTCCAGTGTAATGTGACTGACCCTGTCAGGCATAAAGTCCTTGATATACTTCCCAAAAGGAATGTTGAAAGCCTGTGCCGGCACTTCTGTCAGTATCCTATAGAAGAACGGAACCTGGTCAAAAATGTAGTTATGGATTTAAGTACCACTTTCAGGTCAGCAGTCCATACCCTATTCCCTAACGCTACCATAACGGCAGATAAATTCCATGTTATCCGTCTTGTAGTATGGAGCATGGAAAGCGTAAGGAAGCGCGTCCAGAAACAATTCCACAAAGCGCGGCGCAAATGGTTTAAACGCAGCAAAGCCATATTGTCTGCGCCGGAGTATAAATTGGCAATCGAAGACAAGCTTGTACTGAACCGAATGCTGGCAGCGTCACATGAACTGGATAAAGCACATTTATTAAAAGAAAGGTTCTACAGCATATTTAAAGAAAGCACTATCCATGGAGCCAAAAAGAAATTACAGGACTGGCTCTTTCTGGCAGAACAATTCAATCTTCCTGAATTCAAACATTGCATCACTACTTTTACTAAGTGGAGCAGCGAGATTAGCAGCATTGTAGAAACCAATGTTACCAATGGTTATACCGAAGGAACGAACAACAAAATAAAAGTTTTAAAACGTATTAGCTTTGGTGTAAGGAATTTTGAACGCTTCAGGAACAGGATTCTTTATTTATGCTCTTAAAATAAAATGAATAAGAATTTAATATTTAGGAACATCTCAAATAAAAGTACAAAAGCGTTCCGGGGGGGCACTGCTCAAGATCAAGAACAATTTGAACTTAATTTACAGCTCCATGCAGGAGTAAGTAACCCCTATACATTTAAAATAACTAAGAATTACAAAGCAAGTGCTGACACAAAGGCAGCAATCCCTCCATATACAGAAAAATCCTGGACTACACCGGGAACATATACCTGGAGTGTACCGAATGGAGTAAGTAAAATTAAAGTAGAAATAGCTGGAGCTGGTGGTGGTGGAGATATAAGATACTATGATGCAGGTTCTGAATCAATGAAGTATGGAGCTAATGGTGGTTCAGGCGCTTTAATAATTCAAACAGTTACAATTAAAAACTATCTTTTAACTGCCAGCATTATTGTTGGATGCGGTGGTCGTGGCTATAATAACGGAAATACTACTATTACTGACGGAGAAAATTCAGCTTTTAAAATTAAAGAAGAAGGTATAGATATAACAGCAATGGGTGGAAAACGAGGTAAAGAAGGCAGTGTTGGCACTTCTTATGGAAATGGTGGTAGTGGTGGCTCCGGTGGCTATCGTTCGTCTGAAAATGGAAATAATGGTTGGGTTAAAATAGCATACGGAGAAGGAATAGAATAAAAAAATAAATAACCATAGTATATAATTTATAATCTTATACTATGGTTATCTTAAAAATTTAAATTTAAAATTACTACTTTATTTAGGGATAACCCCAAGAAAAGTTATAGAACCTAAAAAATCCCGAAAGATTAAACCGATTTTACGGCAATCCTTCGGGATTATTTTTTGTATTTTACAAATTACAGTTCGATATTTTTAGCGTTAGCAAGGGTTTCTCTTGCTTCGGCAACCAGTTTTTCCATAACTTCCTTGCAGGGCAGGATTTCGTTCAGCACGTTAAGGCTCTGGCCTACAAGCACTGCGCCGTGTTCTATGTCGCCTTCTACTGCGCCCATGCGGTTGGTGCCGGTAGCAAAATCGTTAAGCTCCTGCTGCGGTGCGCCAGCACATTCTTTAGCAAGGTATTCTTTGGTAAATTCGTTTTTCAGGCAGCGTACTGCATTGCCGCGGCTGAAGCCGGTAACTGCCGAATCAGTATCGGTTGCATCAATGATAGCCTGTTTTGCGCGCGGATGGGTCGGGCATTCGGTAGTAAGGATAAAGCGGGAACCCATCTGTACACCGTCAGCACCCATCAGCAGGGCTGCTGCAATGCCGCGTCCGTCAGAAATACCGCCTGCAACCAGCACCGGCACATTTTTAATCAGCGGCAGAACATTGGTCATTAATGCCATGGTAGTCTGCTGGCCGATATGGCCGCCGCCTTCCATGCCTTCGATAACCATTGCGTCTACGCCTGCAGCTTCAACACGTTTGGCAAGTTTAACATTCGGCACAACAGGGATAACCTTAATGCCTGCGCTGTGCAGTTTTTCAATATGCGGAACCGGATTTCCTGCGCCAAGGGTTACAAAAGCAACCTTTTCATCGCAGACAACTTCAATAATTTCATTAACATTCGGCGCCATCAGCATCAGGTTTACACCGAAAGGTTTATCGGTCAGGGTCTTGCATTTCTGGATTTCTGCTTTAGTCCACTCAGTAGTGCGCCCGCCGGTAGCAATAATGCCTGCGCCGCCAGCGTTGGAAACAGCCGCAGCCAGGTTAGCGTCACTGGTCCAGGCCATGCCGCCCTGAATAATAGGATATTTAATGCCTAAAAGTTCAGTAATCTTTGTTTTCATTATATTAACACCTCTTTTATCAATCTCGTGTATACATTATACTACATTGCGCCTGTTTTGGCTATACGGCAGCAATGCTTTATATTTTTTTACAGAAATAATTATACGGGCAGCTATGGCAATAATCCGTGCGGCATGTAAAATCAGCTTCATCTTTTTTAGCAAAAATCTGCTGCAAGTCAACGGCAATCTGCTCCGGTGCAAAACCGGCAGGCAGCTCAAAACATACGCAGCCGCGCAAAAAATGCAGCTGCGCAGTTTTTACCGGCAATTTAAAAAGCCGCTCCGCCGCAAGCTTATACAGCGCCAGCTGATATAAATACCCCTTTTGCGCCTCCTGCGGCACATGGCCGGTTTTGTAATCAATTATGCTCAGCGTATTGTCTTTATTATAAACAATATTATCAATAAAACCGTGGCAGCTTGCGCTGATGCCGTAATCCGTCAGCAGCGGCAGATTGAACTCAGTTTCGTGCAGCTGTTTGACGTTTAAGCCCGGATGCAAATCACTTTGCAGATAATCTTTCAGCATTTTTTCTGCTTCGGCAAGCCCGGCCTGCGTAATTTCAGTTTTATTTGCCGCCTGCATTAAAGCTTTTTTGACATCGCCCGTATATTTTTCCAGCGCTTCGTGGATTAAAGTGCCCAGTGTGCGTGCGTCTGTGGTGCCGCCGCCTTCAAGCACAGGTTCAACCTCCGGCATTTGCAGTATGTAATGATAATAATAGCTGCGCGGGCAAATCTCATACTGCTGCAATGCCGATGCTGAAAAACTGCGCTGCCATGCTTTACCGTAAGCAGGCAAAGGATTTACCGCAGCCAGCATTTCATCAGTAAGTTTTATGCCTGCGTTTGCTGCACTAACCTGCTCCGGCGTTTCAACTTCGGCGGCGTCAATAACAGTTACGTTAAGGCCTGCATAGTCAAGCAAAGCATTCTGCAAATTAGTAAACCATTTACTATTATTTTTTGTTTTGGCAACACCTGATAAAATCAGCCTATTTTTGGCGCGCGTTACCGCAACATAAAACTGGCGTTCTTTTTCAGCCGCATCCAGCCTGCTGTTATGCTCCTTAATCTGATTGAACAAACTGCTTTCATACAACTTTCTGTTAACATCGGCTTTAATGCCAAGGCCTATATTTTTATCAAAACGTATGGCATCACTGTCTGACTTTACCTGCGAATCAAGCGAAGGCAAAATAACGGTTGGAAACTCCAGCCCTTTGGATTTATGGATTGTCATAATGGTAACTGCTTCCTGCGCACTGTCCGTTACTGCCGAAGCCTCGCGCGCTTCGTTGGCACGCAGCATACGGATATTATCAAGATATTCGCGCAGTCCGCCCTGGCAGCGCAGGCAAAAATCACCTGCCAGGCTGAACAGCTTTTTAACATTGGCAAGCTGTTCTTCTCCGCCTGGCTGTGCCGCCAGGAGCGCATTAAGCCCAAGTACGTTTTCAATATATTCCAAAAGCTCCGTCAGCGGCAATGCTTTGGCTGCATTATAAATGCCGCTTAAAACATCGGCACATTGCGCCAGTTGTTTTTGCTGCGCATCACTTAAATAATCCGGATAGCATCCGCTTTGCAGCTGCTGCCACAGGCTCTGGCAGTTTTTATCAGCATACAGCTTAAAAAACAGCGCCGTTATCGCTTCATCATCCACAGCAAAATAAGGCGAGCGAAATACGCCTGCCAGTTCCAAATCACGGTAACTGTCGGCGCATACCGTCAGCAGGTTAATAAGGTCGGTAATTTCCTGCCTGCCGTAAAACCCCTTACCGTCCACCACAGTACAGGGAATACCGGCGTTGTTCAAGGTATTTTCGTAGCAGGCTGCATTGCTCATAGCACGCAGTAAAATAACAATTTCGCTGTAAGGCACGCCTTCTTCTTCATGCAGCGTTTTAATTTTCTGCGCTATGGCATTGGCTTCAATCTGGCGTGCACTGGTCTGCATGTTTTGGGCATCATAATTTATAACCAGCATTTCCGGCAATAACTCGCTGTTTAAGTTTGCTTTCAGCGCTTCAAAAAATACGTCCTGCGTAGTGTCCATGCCCAGCAAATCGGGGAAAATTTCATTGCATAAATCCAGTATCTTATCCACCGTGCGGAAGTTATCATCCATAGTGATATTTTGGCCGCCCGCATCTTTAATATCGTGCCGCACGCGCGCAAACACGTTTACATCAGCACCGCGGAACCGGTAAATGGACTGCTTGGGGTCGCCTACAATAAACAGTTTGCCGCCGCTTAACACGTTTTTATCATCGCCGCACAGCAAATAAACAATTTCGCGCTGGCGTTCGTTGGTATCCTGAAACTCGTCCACCATAATATATTTAAAATTCTGCTGATATTTACGGCGGATTTCCGGCGAGGACTCTAAAAGCTGCAAAGCCATGCTTTCCAAATCGTCAAAGCCGATAAGATTCTGTTCTGCCTGTAAAGTTTTAATATAATCTGAGCAGCTTTGCAAAACGGCCTGCCAGCAGCCTGCCAGCTCAGAAGCGCGTTTATCAACGGCAGTCTGGTATAAATCCTGTATAAGTTTTTTTGCTGCCCCAACATTAACCTTATCTTTGGACCTGGCACCCATTTTGCCTAAGTATCTTTCAAGCACTGCCATGCTTTCTTCTGTGGTAAAATCGTTAACGGCATCAACTACAAGCGTGCAGTTTTCCTGCAAATCCAATAGTTCGGCATAATGGCTGCTGGCACTTTTGCCAACCACCGTATCAATACCGGCAATCAGGTCATCAACAAGCTGCACCAGTTCATCCTGCATAGCTTTTACGGAAGTGCCACTAACGCTATAAGCTGCCGCCAAATCGCCAAAGGCAAGAATATCGTCTGCTTTGCCGTAAATTGAAGCAAGCTGTCTTCTGAAGCCATCAATACCATAAGCACGGATAAGCGTTTCTATATTACTGTCCTGCCCGCCCAGCGATTTTTTTATAAAATTAAATAAGGCAGAATCTAAAAATTCCTGCATATCATTTTCTTCGGCAACGTTAAAAGCAGGGTCAAGCCCGGTTTCCACCGGATTTTCTTTTAAAATGCCGTTGCAAAAGCCGTGAATGGTACTGATGCGCGCCTGCTCAAAAGCCTGCCGCTGTATGTGCCAGAAATCACGGTTTAAATCGTCCTCTTTTTCAAGCTCGTACAAGCGTTTGCGGATGCGCTCCTTCATTTCGGCAGCAGCCTTACGGGTAAAGGTTATGGCTAAAATTTCTTTTGGCAGCACCGCGCGCTGCGGATTTTTTAATCCCTGCGCAAGTATATTGATAAAGCGTTCTACCAGCACGCGCGTTTTACCGCTGCCGGCGCCTGCCGATACCGATACATTGCAGTTTAATGCATTGATTGCTGCGGACTGGTTTTCTGTAAAATTAAACATCTTCTGCACCTCCCGCAACATTTACATTTTTACGGCGGCAGATATCCAGCGCCGGGCAAAAATCACATTTATCAAACGGCTGCGGTTTAAAATCGCCGCTGCGCATACCGCTGACATAGCCTGCAATAAACTGTCTTGTGTTTGCTAAAACGGCATTAAAATCATCGGCTTTGGCACTGCCAAAAAACGGCGGTTTAGCATCACTATCAAAAAAAATGCCGTTTTCACGTTTTGCATTTTTAAAACTGTAATAATCCGCGCCCAAAACCCTGCCGTCACCTACTAACTGCTCTGCTGCCAGCAAATACAATGGCAGCTGCATATCAAGCCCGTCGGCAATTTTTCTTTTTTCCGGCGAATTGCCGCTTTTATAATCGGTGACAAAAATGCCGCCGCTGCCGTCATCAATGCGGTCAATACGCCCCTGCAAATTAATTTTTGTGCCGTCTGCACCATCTATGCTTACAGGCAAATCTGCTGTACCAAAAGGCAGTTCCACCGCCAGCGGCTTATAACCGCACCAGGCAAGCGAGTAGTCATATTCTGCCTTTACAAAAGCAAGCAGGCTTTTTAACAAACTTTCTTTTTGATATGTTAATAAAACGGTATCCTTTAATTTACCGCTTTGCAGATATTCCGCACACAAAGCTTCAAAAATCTGCTGCATTTCCGCAAGCAAAACTTCCTGGTCGTAATCTGCCAGCCTTTTATTGCAGTAACGGCCTATAAATTCTGCCGCAGCGGCGTGAAGCAAATTGCCGCGGTCAATGCTGGTAACATTTTCATCCGCTTCGGCATAAACCTGCTGATTCCACAGATAATTTACCAAAAACTTAAACGGGCAGGCAGCATAGGTTTCCAGCCGTGATGCACTGAAAGTATTGCCCAAATATTTTTTAAGCTGCGCTAAAAGGGCACTATTTTGCATCACACCGCTGTAATTGCCATATCCTTCCTCACGCAGATACTCTATTTCCGTCCGCTGCTGCCAGTTATCAAACCTTCCGGCAAGCCAGCTGTTGCTGCGGTCGGCGGCAGCCAGTTTTTCTGCCAGTTCATCAGCCGACATGGCATCATAAACACTTACCGGCGCACAGCTTTGCGCCTTCAGCGTATCACCGGCAAAAGTATTTTGCAGCATTTCCGCATAGGCGGAAGCACCGCCGCTGTCATCGCTGTACCAGCTGACTGTAAGGCTTTGCAGTGCAGCGGCAACGGCAGCGGCAAAAAAGTAACGGTCCTCGTTTAAACCGGCAATCGTCCCGGGCAGGTCAATCCCCAGCGATACCATTGTTGCCCGCTCGTTATCGTTGTAAATCCAGTTTTCTGTTTTTAACGACGGAAACTCGCCTTCGCGCACGCCCAGCAAAAAGACGTGCTTGTAATAAACGCCCTGTATGCCTGCAGCTTCGGTAATCAGCACGCCGCCCATGTCGCCCCTTTGCAGTGTAAGTTCCACGCCCTGCACGGATTCATAAAAAATATCGGCAAATTCCTGGGCTGTAATTTTTTTATCAAGCAAGCTGCCAGCGGCATAATCATCGTGTATTTGTTTTAAAACTTTAGTAATTGCTGCTTCTGCCAGCAGATAGTTTTTTATAGCGGCGTGGTCTGCCGTACCATTTTTAAAGGCACTGCCAAGCACACCGGCAATGTTTAACTGCGCCAGTAAATCCGTTACAGCGGTGCAGTAACTTTCAACACTTGCCAACGGCGGCAAACTGCCGGCCAATTCCAGCAAGCGTAAAAATTCCTGCCCGCTTTCATCGTCAAGCATGTTGTGCGCGTCCTCAGTAAAAGCAGCCGTGCTTTGGTAAAATTTATCCGCCTTCAAGCGCAGCAGTTTTTCGGCATCAAACTTAAACAGCATTTTAACTGCCTGGCAGCCAAGCACCTGCCACAAATTGCCAGCATCGACAGGCGGCGCGGCAGGCACAGCTTTTTTCAGCAGCAGGTACAACAGTTCCGTCAGCGGCTCATTGTTCAATTTTGCCGTCTGCGGCAACGATACCGGTATACCATACTCATCGCTTAAACGTTTAAGCCCTGCATAAAAGCTGAAATCGCGCAACAAAACAATAATATTATCCGTGCTTTCACCCTGCCACAGCACTTCTTTTATGCTGCGCAGCACGGTGCGCACCTCCTGCTCGCGGCTGGCAGCCTCAAGCAAACGTATGCTTCTTCCGGTATAAGGCACATTCGTTTCACCGCCAAGATTCTCAGTTAAAACAGTCAGCATTTCTGCACGCGGCGGCACCGGCGGCTTAAATTTATCAATCTGCAAAAAGCCGCCTAAATCTAAATATGCTCTTTCCGTCGCTGCAAAAATCTCCGGGCGCGTTCCTTCGTACATCAGCCCCACGTTAATGCCGCAATGGTTTTTCAGCTCGCGCAAAAGTTCAACCTGCAAACCGTCAAACTGATAAAATTCACTGAAATATAAATGCTGCCACGGCACAACCGGGTTTTCCTGCTGCAAAACAAACACGGCCAGGCGGTAAAGCCCTTCCACATCGAACCAGTCCTCCTGCTTAAGCCTGAGCCGGTAAGCAGTGTAAACGGCGGCAATTTCACGGTCTTTCAGGCCTAACTTGCCCTGCCTGTTCCAGCTGTTTAAAGCTTCGTAAATTTCTTCCATTTTAGCGCCGCTGCGCGATAACTGCCCCATCAGGCCGGTAACAGCCTTAACAAAGCCTTTTTTTTCTACCAGCACGTTAAAATAAGGCAGCTGCTCCCTTGCGGCATAATCTTTTAACAGGGATTCAACAATCAATTCCTGCGTGCGCCGCGAAATTAATTTTAAATTAGTATATCCGTTGGCGTTTAAGAGCCCGATGGCAATATCATCAAAATTTTTTACGTTTACCGCGCCTTCTGCGTAAGCGCGGTTTTGCAGCACGCCGCTGGGCAAAACCAAAAACGCTTTATCCCAGCCCTGCCGCTCAATTTCACTTATAAAAAATTGTCTGGCACTGCTCCCCAGGGGGACACAATATAATTTATTCATCAGTTTGCTCCATCAAGTTTTTTCTTATATTTTATCATAAAAAGCATTAAAGCCAAAAATAAAAATCCATCCGCAATAGCGTACACTATTTAATTTTTATTGTTAACTTTATGTTAAATTTTTAAAATTATAATTTACATTTTGTTAAAATTGGAGTAATCTATATAAGAAATTTAAAATACCTATTAAGTTAAGGGGGAATTTTTGTTATGTCAGGTTTAGGTTTAATGATAGCGTTTGTTATCGCTATCATCGTCATGATTGTTGCTATTTCCAAGTATAAGATTCATCCGTTCCTTTCCATTATGACGGTTTCTCTTGTTCTTGGCCTCGTTGCCGGTATTCCTCTGGTGGACACCAAGGTGGACGGCAAAACCGTGCAGGGAATTGCCACCGTTATCGGTTCCGGCTTTTCCGGCACATTTACCAGTATCGGTATCGTTATTATTTTAGGCGCACTTATCGGCGGTATTCTCGAAATCACCGGCGCTGCTTTCAAACTGGCTGACCTCATCATCAAACTGGTCGGCAAAAAGAAACCGGAACTTGCTATTGAGCTGATGGGCTGGGTAGTTTCCATTCCGGTATTCTGCGATTCCGGCTTTGTTATTTTAAACCCTATCCGCAAAGCGCTGGTTAAACGCACAATGGCCCCGAGCGTAGGCATGTCCGTAGCATTAAGCGCCGGCCTGTACATTTCGCACGTATTCATTCCTCCTACACCGGGCCCGATTGCCGCAGCCAACACTCTCGGCATCGGCGACAATCTGCTTCTGGTTATCGTCATGGGTATGGTTGTTTCTATCTTCCCGCTGATTGCAGGCTACTGCTTCGTTAAATACATCGGCCCGAAAGTTAAAACCCCGGAAGATGTTAACGACGGCGAAGTTATCAAAAGCTACGAAGAAATCATGGCTGCCCATAAAAATATCCCGGGCGCTTTCATGTCGCTTGCGCCGATTATCATTCCTATTTTGCTGATGGCATTGGGTTCTGTTTCCACTATGGCAAAATGGGGCGGCTTCTTCGGCCAGCTGTGCGTATTTTTAGGCACTCCTGTTATCGCACTGGCTGTCGGCGTTATTTTCGCTATTGTCCAACTTGTTGATTCTGGCAAAACCGGCGAATTTTACGAACTTACTAACGAAACATTGAAAGTTACCGGCCCGATTCTGTTTGTAACCGCAGCAGGCGGCGTACTCGGCAAGGTTATTGCCGTAAGCGGCATGGTACAATACATTACTGCTAACGCAGGTATCCTTGAAACAATCGGTATTTTCTTCCCGTTTATTTTATCTGCAATCCTCAAAACTGCACAGGGCTCCTCTACCGTTGCACTGACCACCACAGCAGGCATTGTTGCCCCGCTGCTGGGCGTGCTTGGGCTTGATACCCCGATGCTTACAACCCTTACCGTTATGGCCATCGGCGCAGGCGCAATGGTTGTGTCCCACGCTAACGACTCCTACTTCTGGGTTGTTACCAACTTCGGCGAAATGACTCCTGACCAGGGTTACAAAACACAAACTGTCTGCACCTTTATCCTCGGTATTTCTTCCATGGTCGGCATCTGGCTGCTGTCCCTGTTCTTCTAAGAGGTAAATTATGAAAAAAATTCTTTTAATCCCTGATTCGTTTAAGGGAACAATGTCTTCAATGGAAATCTGCTCCATCATGGAAGCAAGCATTCATCAGCACTATCCGGAAGCTGAAGTTATCAGCATTCCCGTTGCTGACGGCGGCGAAGGCAGTGTTGACGCCTTTTTGGAAGCGCTTGGCGGCGAGAAAGTAACCGTAAAGGCTCAAGACCCTTACGGACACGAAATTGATTCTTTTTACGGCATTTTGCCGGACGGCACAGCTGTTATAGAAATGGCTGCTGCTGCCGGTCTGCCGCTTGTTGGCGATAACCGCCATGCGGAAAAAACAACCACCTACGGCGTAGGCCAGCTGATTAAAGATGCGCTGCGCAACAAATGCAAAAAGCTGATTGTCGGCCTGGGCGGCAGCGCTACCAATGAAGGCGGCTGCGGCGCTGCGGCAGCACTTGGCGTGCGTTTTATCAATGACAGGCATGAAAGCTTTGTCCCTGTCGGCGAAACCTTGAAGGATATAACTGCTATTGATATGACCGGGCTTGACCCGCTGCTAAAACAGGTGCCCATTATCACCATGTGCGATATCGACAATCCGCTTTGCGGCCCGCACGGTGCATCTGCCGTATTCGGCCCGCAAAAGGGCGCTGACGCGGAGTGCATAAAAATGCTTGATTGCGGCCTGCACCACATGGCAGATATTATCAGGCGCGACCTTAATAAAGATGTACTGACACTGCCTGGCAGCGGCGCTGCCGGCGGTATGGGCGGCGGCATGGCGGCATTTTTCAGCAGCCGTTTGCAGCCCGGTATTGAAACCGTACTTGATACCGTGCATTTTAACAATCTTTTGGAAGGCGCAGACCTTGTAATATCCGGTGAAGGCAAAATTGATACTCAATCGCTGCGCGGCAAAGTAGTTATCGGCGTTGCCCGCCGCGCCAAAAAATCGGACGTTCCGCTTATTGCCGTTGTCGGCGATATCGGCGGAGACATTCAAAAGGCTTACGAAGAAGGCGTAACCGGCATTTTTAGCATCAACCGTGTTGCCCTGCCCTATGAACAAATTAAACTGCGCGCCAAAGATGACCTGCGCCTGACAGTTGACAACATTATGTACTTTATGAAGCATATGCGCTGAAAATAAAAAAAATAATCCTGCTCAGCAAAACTGCCGGGCAGGATTTTTTATGCTTTAAAATTGTTTAATCATCCCATCTGTCGTCGCGGTCACGCCAGCGCCTTTTTCCTCTTTCCCAACGGTCGTCATCCCAGTCGTCGTCATCATCGCGCTCCCAACGGTCATCGTCCCAATCGTCGTCATCATCGTCTTCCCAACGATCATCATCCCAATAATCGTCGTCATCGCGCTCCCAGCGGTCGTCATCCCAATCCCTGTTGGGTCTGTCACGGTGCCAGCGTTTTAAGTCCAGACTGTCAGCAGGAGTAACTGCTGTTATAAAAACTTCTTCTGTATCTGATTTAAAATAAATATTTTGCTTTTCATCCTGAATATCAGCCGCATAAGCATAACAAGGCAGTACGGCAAGCAGGGCGGTTGCCAATAATTTCTTTTTCATAATGTAATCACCTCTGCGTGTATTGTTAAATATCCTTGATGATATTTACACTTTTATTATATAAGTTATACTATATTTCCTTCAATAGCGGACAATGTAAAATTTTCTTTACATTTAAGCATAATAAGAAAAAAACTCTTTTGTCACCTTCAAAACAGAATGATTTGTAAAATCCGGCACAAATTTTGTAAATAACTAAAGGCCTAACCGGATAAAACATCCGGCTAAACCCCTGTTAAAAAATGTTAGTTATTTTGTTATTATGCTGTAACGGCTGAAGTTACACGCATTTTATTTTTGCGCCAATATCCCGGCAAGTTCGGCAATGCTCTTTTTACCAAAGATAACATCCGTATCATTAATAACCATGCAAGGCACGCTCATGATATTATATTTTGTTTTTAAATTTTCAAAATGGTTAATATCATAAACCTCGGCAGTTACATGTTCGTTTTCTGCGGCAATGCGCTGCGCAGCCATAACCAGTTCCGGGCACATAGTGCAGGAAAGTGAAACCAGTATTTTAAGATTCAGTTTTTTATTCAAACTGCGGATTTTGGCAAGCGTATCTTCATCAACAGCCTGCCCTGGGCCAGCCGCATTATACAGCGCGATTACAAACGAATTGAATTCATGCCCGCCCGGCACACCGTGAAAGGCAATACCGGTATAGCTGCCGTCACTGCGCAAAACACGCACGCAAGGTTTTTCATCGTTAGTGCCTGTTGTTACGGTCAGTTTATCCGTTAAAGAAGCCATTTCATCCGCATAATATTTTAATTCCTGCGAAATGTTCCTATCATCAAGGCTCAGTTCTAAAACAAGCGGCGACTGCATTTTGGCAAATACTGTTTGCAGCTGTTTTTTTATGGCACCGGTAAAGATTTCGCCGCTGTCCTGCTGCGGTTTTTCTTCAGCCTGCCCCACTGCACGTTCCGGCAGCTTAAATTCCGGCTTAATGCCGGTTTTGGCCTGCATCATGCAGGCATATTTTTCAAGCTCTGTCGCCGCCCTCGCGCCGTCGCTGACGGCTGTAACAACCTGCCGTAAATTTTTAATGCAGACATCGCCCGCAGCATACAGCCCTTCGATGTTGGTTTTTTGATTGGCATCGGTAACAATGTAACCGTAACTGTCAAGTTCTGCCAAGCCTTTAACCAGCTCCGTTGCCGGGGTATAACCGGCAAACACAAATACGCCAAAGGTCTGCCATTCCGGCGGACGGTACTCCGTAACTTCACCGGTTTTTAAATTGCGGTAGCGCAAAAGATTCAGGCTGCCTTCGCCCTCCACTGCTTCGACAACGGTATTGGTGCAGATTTTTATTTTCGGGTTTTTACGCGCCAAATCTGCCGTTGCTGCAGCGCAGGTAAAATCGTCGGAACGGATTAAAATCGTTACCTGCCGTGCATAACGCGTTAAAAACACGGCTTCTTCCGCTGCTGCAAAACCGCCGCCGACAACGAAAATATCCATACCGGTAAAAAATTCACCGTCACAGGTTGCGCAATAAGCAACGCCGCGCCCTTTAAATTCGTCCTCGCCTTTAAAGCCCACTTTACGCGGATGCGCACCGGTTGCCAACAGCACACCAAACGCTTTGATATCGCCTTTGGATGTATGTACGGTTTTTAAATCGCCCTGCATATCAAGGCCGGTTACTTCGGCAAGCAAAAATTCCGCACCGAAATTTTCAGCCTGCCGGCGCATTTTTTCGGTGATTTCCACGCCGCTGCCCTGCATTACGCCGGGGTAATTTACAACTTCGGAAGTAATAGTTATCTGTCCGCCGAATTTTTCTTTTTCAACTACCAGTACGCTGTACCTTGCGCGTGCCAGGTACAATGCCGCTGTAAGCCCAGCCGGGCCGCCGCCGACAACTACAACATCGTATAAATTTTTCATCACAGCAAACCTACAAGGTCAAGGCTAGGTTTTAAGGTATCAGCGCCGGGCTGCCATTTAGCCGGGCAAACCTGGTCGCCGTGTTCTGCTACAAACTGGCTGGCCTGCACGCGGCGGAAAAGTTCATCAGCATTGCGGCCGACATTGCCTGCAATAACTTCGTAAGCAACAATTTTGCCTTCCGGATTAACAATAAAGCTGCCGCGTTCTGCCATGCCGTCTTCTTCAATCATAACGTCAAAGTCGCGTGCCAGTTTGCCTGTCGGGTCTGCCAGCATCGGATATTCAATTTTTTTGATGGTTTTAGAAGCGTCATGCCATGCTTTATGTACAAAATGGCTGTCGCAGGAAACGGAATAAATTTCGCAGCCGATGTTCTGGAAATCAGCATATTTGTTAGCCAGGTCCTCCAGCTCAGTCGGGCAAACAAAAGTAAAGTCCGCAGGATAGAAGAAAAATACGCTCCATTTACCAAGAATATCAGCCTTGGTTACTGTTTTAAATTCACCTTTATGAAAAGCCTGTACTGAAAATTCACTTACTTCTTTGTTGATTAACGACATAATTACACTTCCTTTCTCATTTCGTTAGCTTTAGCTAACTTACGTTTTTATTATAATCAATAATAATTATCCTGTCAACTTCAATCTTTAATTTTAAAATTATATAATAAAAAAG
Organism: Phascolarctobacterium sp.; assembly: GCA_003150755.1. GTDB lineage: Bacteria > Bacillota > Negativicutes > Acidaminococcales > Acidaminococcaceae > Fusicatenibacter_A. Next base: position 537,267 of record QAMT01000004.1, read on the forward strand.
TTTTGTAAATTTTAATGCTTATCCAGCCTGAAATTTTGTTAAAATAGTTACATAATAATGTTTTTATTTTTATCCGGCGTTTAAAAAAGTAAATTTTATTTACATTTAAAAAATTTATAGTATTATGTAAAAAGCAGCAAATGCTGTAATTTATTTCAAAGAGGGGAACAAAATGTTCAAAACACGAAAAGTTGTAATTATCGGCGCAGGCCATGTCGGCTCCCACGTTGCGCTGGGTCTTATTCAATCCGGCGAAGCCGATGATATTGTCCTGATTGATATTTTGAAAGAAAAAGCAGCCGCCCAGGCACTTGACCTTGACGACTGCGTAAGCGGCGCATTATGCGGGCATGATGCCGTTATCCGCGCCGGAGAATATGAAGAACTGAACGATGCCGATATTATGGTTGTTGCCTTTGGCCGCAGCCGCAAACCCGGCGAAACGCGCCTTGATATGTTTGACGATACTATCCGCATGGCAAACGAGGTTATCGGCCATTTAAAACAGGTTGATTTTAAGGGCATTATGATTAGTATTTCCAACCCGGCTGACATAGTTTGCGAGTATATCCGCCGCCAGATGGGCTGGCAGGCAAACCGCTGCTTCTGCACCGGCACCAGCCTTGAAACCTACCGCCTGCTGCGCGTAATGTCTGCCGTTACCGGTTTCAGCCGCCGCAGCATCCAGGCAATCTGCATGGGCGAACACGGCAACAGCAGCTTTATTGTCTGGTCGCGTATTTTTATTAACGGCACGCCGTTTTTAGAAATGCGCAAAAATGACCCCAAGCTTGCCGCGCTGAACCTTGACGATTTGCAGGAGCAGGTTAAACGTGCCGGTGATATTGAAGTTGACGGCAAAGGCTGCACGGAATTCGGCATTGCCAATGTTGCTGTCATGCTCATTAAGGCTATTTTCCACGACCAGAAGCTTATCTGGCCCTGCTCTACCGCACTGAACGGCGAATACGGGCAAAAAGACGTTGCTGCCGGTGTTACCTGCGTTATCGGCAAAAACGGTATGGAACAAATACTTGAAGTAGCGCTAACAGCAGAAGAACAGGCAAAATTCGCCAACTCCTGCGATATTATCCGCGGCTTTCTGGACAGAGCAGCAAGCGTAAAATAAGCCTTGCAACAATTTCATAATAAAACAAAAACAGCACTTCAAAAGTATTATCACCTTTGGAGTGCTGATTTTTTATCTGTTTTTACAGCTCTGCTTTTTTGGCAAGAATTGCTTCGCAGGCTTTGCAGGCCGGACAATCACAATATTTTGCGCCGCTTGCTTTAACTTCTTCTGCGTGGGCTTTTACGTTTTTAGCCATGTCTGCGCCAAAAACCTTAGCGCCCGCTTCGCTGCCGGCAAAAGCAATCAAACCGTCAATCGGCATAATGTCTGCTTCAACCTCGGCAAGCAGTTTTTTGGTTGCTTCAGTTTCCTTATCTGTTCCGGCTGCCTCCAGCCACTCTTTGCAAACTGCCTTTGCTTCTGCGCAGCAGGTCGGTGCATTCATCAGTGCTTTAACCTGTTCAGTCAAATAAACTTTTAATTCATTAGTCATGTTCTGTCATCCTTTCGCTAAAATAATATTTAACTGCGGCAGCCTGTACTGCAAGCAAAACTGCCAGCAGATAAAATACCTGTGTAATACCAAAGCCGTGCGCAACAAACCCCAGCACGGCAGGTCCAAGAATAACGCCGGTATAGCCCATGCTTGTTATCGCCGTAACGGCGGCATTGATGGGCATTACCGTCTGATATTTGGTCAGTGAATATATTGTCGGCACAATATTGGCAAGGCCCAGCCCCATCAGCACAAAGCCAAACTGAATGGCATAAAAGTCATCCAGAAAAATAACGCTTAAAAAGCCAAGCGCAGCAATAAGGCTGCCGCCAATCAGCGTTTTTTCTTCACCGAGCAGGGCAACAATTTTATCGCCCACAAGACGCATTACAAGCATTGCTACCGAAAATACGGCATAACCGATACCTGCTAGTGACAGTTCCGTATTTTTTACTTCCGTCAGCAAAACGCCGCTCCAGTCCATAATGGCGCCTTCGCCTAAAAAGCTTATGCACGCCAGTATGCCAAAGAATATTACAATGCCCTTCGGTATGGCAACCGGCTTTTCGTTGCCCGCGCCCTTAAAGTTTAAAAAGTGGCGGCTGAAAATTAAAGTTAAAACAAGCACAAGCGCACTGTGCAGCATTACGATAACGGTTATGCCAAGCCCGATTTTAGCCAGCAGGCTGAACAAACCTGCACCGGCAAAACAGCCTACGCTCCATAAAGCGTGCATGCCGCTCATCATACGTTTTTTGCTGGCATTTTCTACAATAACGGCATTCAGGTTCATGTTTACATCCATACATCCCATTGCCGCGCCAAATACTGCCAAAAATACCATAAAGCTCCAGATGCTGCCCAATAATGAAAGCACTATCAAGTCAAGCGCCATAACAATTATCGCCACACGCAGAACTTTTTTGCAGCCAAAACTGCGGCTCATCATGCCTGCCAGCGGCATAAAAATAAATGCACTGATGCCTATGCTCAGCAATAAAAGCCCCAAAACATCGGCGCCAATCTGTAATTTTTCCTTAACGGCAGGTATCATCGGTGCCCAGGTGGCAACGGTAAAACCGGATATAAAAAACGCCATGCGCGCTGCCATCTGCTCTTTTTTGCCTACATTAAAAGCTGATAAATAATCATCTACCAAACCCATAACTTAACCCCTTACGGCTTGCAGATTCCGCACGGCTCATAGCCCTTGCTGATAAGCTCATTGCGGCTGCCTTTAAAGTTTTCCCTGTTTTTGGTACTGATATTTGCTGCGCCGCTGCAATCCGGCTTATGGAACTTTTTACTGTTTTTGTTCAGCACATAATTTTTAACAGCATATTCATCAGCCAAAGGACACATTTTACTGCTGTCCGGGCACGCTGCAGCTGCAAGCTTGCTGTGCCCCGTTGCGTAATCAATTTCTATACCGGGCTGTACATTATAGCAAAATACATTAAAACTGATGCCTTCTCCCTTATCTTCAACGGACATGGCCTCCATCTGTACGCCGTCAGCAACAAGGTTGTTGCCCGTAAAAATAGGCGTTACCCTGTATAAAACGTGGTTGCCGGTTTCTTTTACATAGTCGGCTACCATATTTTCAAACGGCAGCATACCGTCAACATTCATATAGCGTGTGCCGGTAATCAGGTTTCGCTCATTGGCATTTTCAGCGCTAAGCTGATAACCTATTAAATGGCAGCGGTTAAACAGATACTTGCCGTCAACAGAATCATATTTTGCTGTTTGCCAGCCGCTCGGCTTCACCTGGCCGATATTGCCGCGCTTTTCAGTCGGCATGGTAGCTTTGGATATATTGGCAAAGGCTGTGCCGCAACGTCCTAATTTATCCAGCGGGCTGTATTTTTCAAAAGATTCGGTTGTTAAATCGGCATCTGTAAAACCAGGTAGATTATTATTTACCGCAACATACGGCTTATTGCTGTACTGCGGCACTGCATTAAGCGTAACGGCAGCACTAGATGCACTGCTGACTGTATTGGCATTACCGCTTTTTTGTGCGCAGCCGCTGATAATCATACCGGCAACTAAAAGCAGAGAACAGATTAAGGCAAGAATTTTTTTCATTTTTCGTAAATCTCCTCCGTAATTTTATCGTGCGACGAACCGGCAAAATCCGTACTTGCAGTTAACCGCCAGTTTTTTAAATCTATGTCAAAATATAAGTCTGCCGGATAAACCCTGTTCCATTTATATAATATTATCCGGTTTATTTTATTTTCATAGGCCGCCGGACTGATAGTTTCGGCAAAACAATAATCATCGCTGCCAGCTTTATCCATAAAATCTTCAGCAACATTTATGCCTTCAGTATTATCATCAAACTGTTTGCGGCTGTAAGTATTCATCCACAGCTTTTTACCGGCGCACATCTCCAGCACACGCGCACGCAAAACGCGGTCCATGCTCTGGCGGCGTTTATTGAACAGCATACCCATTTTATCGTCAACACAGGCAATTAAATTCACCGCTGCTTCCTCCAATTTATATAAGATAACAATTTCATCATACCATTATAAAAATAGCTTTGCAAGCATCCATTTTAAAATACTAAAACACCTCCCTGCAAATTGCCAGTTACAATCTGCAAAGAGGTGTTAATGTTCAGATTTTAAATTTTAAAGCAAGGTTATTAGTAGTTTACTTTGCGCAGTTCAAAATAAGCTTTCGGATGGTCGCAAACCGGGCAAACTTCCGGAGCTTTTTCAGCAATTACGATATGGCCGCAGTTGCCGCAAATCCAAACCTGTTTTTCTTCGCGTTTGAATACGCGGTCGTTTTCGATATTGGCAACAAGAGCATTGTAGCGTTCTTCATGTTCTTTTTCAATTTCGCCAACTTTTTCAAACAGCATTGCAATGTAATCAAAGCCTTCTTCTTTAGCTACTTTTGCAAATTCAGCATACATTTCGGTCCATTCATAGTTTTCGCCTGCTGCTGCGTCTTTCAGGTTGGTAAGGGTATCGGGCAGGCTGCTGTGGGCTACACCACCGCTCATCAAAAGTTTAAACCAGATTTTGGCATGTTCTTTTTCGTTGCCAGCGGTTTCTTCAAAAATATTGGCAATCTGGTTGTAGCCTTCCTTTTTAGCAATACCTGCATAATAGGTATATTTGTTTCTTGCCTGGGATTCACCTGCAAATGCAGTTTTCAGATTTTCTTCAGTTCTGCTTCCTTTAAATTCCATTTTTCCTACCTCCATAAAAAATTTTTATTTGTGCTGCTGCACTTATTGTGCGTCCTTTGCCGCAAGCTTCTGGCATTCGGGGCACAATCCATTGAAAACAATATCGTGGTTCTGCATTTTAAAACCGGTAACAGCGGCAACCTTTTCGTCAAGGTCGTCCATATAATCCATGTTCTCGACATTCATAAATTTGCCGCAGCCGGTGCATTTAATATGGTAATGCTTGGTCAGCATATGGTCAAACCTGTCTGCGCCGCTTGGTACGGAAACCTTGTTCAGCAGCCCGCTTTCAACAAGCGAGTTAAGGTTGCGGTATACAGTGCCCTTGCTGATATCAGGATATTCCATAGTTATGCGTTCGTAAACCTCATCAGCTGTGGGATGGTCCGCCAGGAAGCGTACTGCAGCAATAACAAGCTGTCTTTGAATAGTATTGCGTTTCATTCTGCCTCTCCCTTCTAACAAAACTTATTCTCATTTACAATTATATCTCCAAAAGAAATTTTGTCAAGATACTTCACTCTTTTTTCACCGTAAGCTTTATTTTACCCATTCAAAGCATAAAAATCATGTCATTTTTAGTTAGCCTGCGCTTATTCAATTTTGAAAACACAATAAATAATTCTTTTTATTTATACTTGGATAAATATTTAAAAGGCTCAAATAAATTTGTTTGATTGCTCAAGGATTAGTGATATAATAAATTTGCAGTTAGTTATAAGTAATCACAAGGAGAAAATTAAATATGGAAGCTATCACTTTAAATAATCTGGCTATCGGGCAAAAAGCCACGATTATTACTGTTGGCGGCGAAGGCATTTTGCGCCGCCGTTTTTTAGATATGGGGCTGACCCCCAAAACTAAGGTAATGGTGCGTAAAAGGGCCCCTTTGGGCGACCCGCTTGAGATTTTCCTGCGCGGCTACGAGCTGACTCTCAGACTGGACGATGCAAAAAAAATAACCGTACATCCGGAGGAAGCATGAAACTTACATTTGCACTCGTAGGAAACCAAAATTGCGGCAAAAGCACCCTTTTTAATTACCTTACCGGCAGCAACCAGCATGTCGGCAATTTTCCCGGCGTAACCGTACAAAAAAAAGAAGGCACCTTGCTTAAAGATAAAGATATTACGGTTATTGACCTGCCCGGCATTTATTCACTTTCGCCCTACACGTCCGAAGAAATTGTTACGCGCGATTTGCTTTTGCGCAACAAACCGGACGTTATTGTCAATGTTCTTGATGCTACAAATATCGAGCGCAGCCTGTATCTGTCGCTGCAGCTGATTGAACTGAACACACCGATGGTTATTGCCCTTAATATGATGGACGAACTGCGTGCCAGCGGCGGCAGCATCGATATTAAAAGGCTAGAACAAAAACTAACCATTCCGGTAATACCGATTACAGCCAATTCAGGCGCAGGCGTTGATGAGCTTGTACGCCGCGCTAAAACCGCAGCCGAAACACATCAGCTGCCGGAACGCATCGACTTTTGCAAGGGCCCGGTCCATGTGGCAATTCATTCTATCGCCCATTTAATTGAGCCAAAGGTCCGTAAAAAAGGTTTGCCGCTGCGCTTTTCGGCTACCAAGCTGATTGAAGGCGATGAACTTTTAAGCAACGAACTTGAATTAACAGAAAACGAAAAGGATATCATTGGCCATTTTACGACAGAACTGGAAACTGCTGCTGACACCGACAAAGAAGCTGCGCTGGCAGATATGCGTTACACATATATTGAAGAATTGTGCAGCGAAACCGTACATAAGCCAGATGAAAGTATTGCGCAGCAGCGTTCTGTTAAAATGGACCGCTATTTAACCAGCAAATATTTTGCTATCCCAATATTTTTGCTGACGATGTTTACAGTTTTCTGGCTGACTTTTGATGTTATTGGCGCTACCCTAAGCGACTGGCTGGAACTGGCTATCAGTGCTGTAACAGATGCGGCAGATGCCGGGCTTACAGCGGCAGGCGTCAGCGCGCCTATTCACTCGCTTATTATCGACGGCGTATTTACCGGCGTCGGCAGTGTTTTATCCTTTTTACCAACAATCGTAACCTTGTTTTTCTTCCTCTCTCTTTTGGAAGACACCGGTTATATGGCGCGCATAGCCTTTGTAATGGATATGCTGCTGCGTAAAATCGGCCTTTCCGGTTCGTCTTTTGTACCAATGCTTATCGGCTTTGGATGCAGCGTTCCGGCAATTATGGCAACGCGCACACTCGCCAGTGAACGCGACCGCAAAATAACAATTATATTGACACCGTTTATGTCTTGCAGCGCCAAGCTTCCTGTTTACGGCGTATTTATTGCTGCATTCTTTGCTGAAAACCGCGCACAGGTAATGATGTTCCTATACCTTACAGGAATTTGTATCGCCATTTTGTCCGGCTTGCTTTTAAAAGCCTTTGTTTTCAACGGACAGCCGGTACCGTTTGTAATGGAACTGCCTGCTTACCGTTTGCCGACTGCACGCAATATTGGCCTGCATATGTGGAGTAAAGCTAAAGACTTTTTATACAGAGCCTTTACCATTATCTTTCTTGCAAGTATCGTTATCTGGCTGCTGCAAAGCTTTGATACCCGTTTTTACATGGTTGATAATCCGGCAGAAAGCATGCTGGCCCAAATCGGCAGCTTTATTACTCCGGTATTTGCACCGCTTGGCTTTGGCGACTGGCGTGCTGCGACAGCACTTATTACAGGCATTACAGCTAAAGAAGTTGTTATCAGTACACTTTCTGTACTTACCGGCAGCGGCGATGAAATGGTTGGAAGCGCACTGCAAACTATTTTTACACCACTTACAGCCCTTAGCTATTTAACTTTTGCACTGCTCTATCCTCCATGCGTAGCGGCACTTGCAGCAATCAAACGCGAAATGAACTCCGGCATTGCAACACTCTGCATCATGGCATATGAAATTACAATCGCCTGGCTGGCAGCCTTCGCAGTTTATCACATCGGCTTAATGCTTGGGTTCAATTGATACGTTTTATCAAATACTCTATAAAATCTAACAGAAAGTCCATATAAAGTATAAAACATTAAAACTCCCGTTGATAATTAAAATCAGCGGGAGTTTTTGTTTTTTCAAAATATAATTAAAAATTGTATGCAGACATAAAGAAAAACACCATGCGTCAGCATGGTGTTTTATCAACCGGCAGCTATCTATCCTCCCGGGCCGCTTCCAGCCAAGTACTTTCGACGTATAAGGGCTTAACTTCTGTGTTCGGGATGGGAACAGGTGGACCCCCTTAGCCATTACCACCGGATATATATATCTTTTTCCTTTTTTCTGAGGCGAACCCTCAAAGCTATATAGAAGAAACTCCAAAGTCAAGCCCTCGACATATTAGTACCGGTCAGCTCAATATATTGCTACACTTACACTCCCGGCCTATCTACCTCATCTTCTTTAAGGTGTCTTACCAGATTGCTCTGTGAGAGATCTCATCTTAAGGATGGCTTCACGCTTAGATGCTTTCAGCGTTTATCCAGTCCGGACGTAGCTACCCAGCTGTACTCCTGGCGGAATAACTGGTACACCAGCGGTCCGTCCACTCCGGTCCTCTCGTACTAGGAGCAGACCCCTTCAAATCTCTTGCGCCCGCGATGGATAGGGACCGAACTGTCTCACGACGTTCTGAACCCA
>QAMT01000017.1 GCA_003150755.1 Phascolarctobacterium sp.
GATATCTTCTTTCCAGAGGACAACCGCCTGTATCGTTGCAGAGGCCACGGTGTTTCCATCCTCGTCTGTTCTGACTTGCAAGGCTGGGCCCCCAATGTCAACATATTCTCCCGGGTTCTTCATTCCAGATCCTCCAGCATCTCCATCTTAGGCTGAAACACAACCACCATTGACGGGAACGGAGCACTGTTTTTCGTTCCTCCAAATTTCAGCCTCCCACGCACAAAACGGATCTCCGCCCGCCCAAGTATGTAGTCGTGAAACCACCTCGTATCTGTTCTCGCTGGGAGAAGCATTACAACGGTATTCCCAGCAGCGCAAGCAAATAGCCCACGCCTTACCCATTGTCCAATATTACGGCCATAGGGAGGATTACACCACACAACGCCCGTCCAGGGCTGGGAGAGTCCGTCCTGCTCCGGGGTGTAGTACCGGGCGCACTTCGCGTTTTCCGACAGGGCGCAGGCGTCCAACGTAAAATGAAACTCGGCGTCCAGTGCGTCAAAAAACTCCTGCGGTGTCTCCCATAAATCCGTTTTGCTCGAAAACATTACATCAGTGTTCATCCAGCATCTCCATTTCCTCCGCGCTCAGAATCGGCGCGCGGGTGTTCCAGGCGAGGCGGGCTTCGTGTTCCGTCTTATACCATCCGCTGTTCGTAAAACATTTCATGCAGATCACATTTCTGCGGACATTTGGCTGATAGTAACGTTCGTTCCGCACCCTTGCCTGTCCTCTGCACATAGGGCACGGCAGCAGCACCCCCGCATCCGTCAGCCGCTTGGCCGCCTCTTGATCGCCCAGCAGGGCGCGTTTTTCGTCGCTCAAAACCATCTATAGTTCAGCTCCTCATTTAGCATTGACCATCGGAAAATTTTATCGTCTTGGTAGATCAGCCCATCGTCCTCCATCTGGAAGCGCCGGTCAAAGTCGTGTACGGTATGGCCGTCCGCCTTGAACGTCACCGGGCTGTCACTGTCCCATTTCAGCATGAGCGCCCACAGCTCCGGGTAGTTCCTGCGGAGTAGCCGAAGCTGCCCCACGCTCTGATTATGGCAGAACCAGCAGCCTCCCCTCGTGGCTGTTGTGTAGATTGGAGACAGTAGGTCTTGGCCCTCGCACCAGCAGCGGCAATCAGCTTCCGTCCAGCCCGCCTCTACAAGAGGACTTCTCTTTTTGTCAGATAGGCTGTGAAAGCGGTTCGGCTCGTCGACGGCGATGCCCAAGTATATGATATTGCCCTTTGTCTCGACCTTATCTAGCCCCGGCATTTTCACGTCGCTGTTACAGTAAGGCCCACTAGGGAACGGCCATCCGTAGATTTCTCCCGGCCGCTTGTTCCCTCCCAATACCCGGTAAAATGCTTGCTCGTATGTAAGCCGCCCTCGGACATGCTCCACCTCAATCCCCCACCGCTCCCGGATAATCTTGTCCGCCTTTTCCTTAAATTCCACCATCGGCGGAAGATCGGCTGGGATGGTGTCGGTGGCCCATACTTCTGCGTGGACGATGCGGTCAAGGGGCCAGCTCAGCTGTTCGATGGCCCCTAAACATGCGAGACTATCTTTTCCGTAAGATAGGGATAAAATATATTCCATAGGCGTTCCTCCACGTCTGGAGGTGGCCGGCCTTTAAAACGTTGCCTCCTATGGTTTTATTTAAAATTTGGGCAGCTCTCGATGGCGTATGTAGTCACCCAATGCTTTACACCGCCCTGGCATCTGCCGACAACAAACGTCCGTTTCTTGGCCGTCCAGCCCGGTACTGGCTTTTCCTCACGCAGCCAGGGACACTGGCTGATCGGGCAGCAGCAATCCATGCAGGGGTTGGCTGAATACCGCCGGATGGGGACTAGATATTGTTCAAGTTCGCCCATATCACCACACCAGCATCGCTCCGCAGGACTCGCAGAAGCGCGGTTTTGCCTGAGCATGATCCTGATTGAAGAACTTCCCGCAGCAAGGGCAGTTAGCACCATGTTCTGAAAGGATCACGTTCTGCTGAAGTTCATTCTTCAGGATGCCGTCAATGGTATCAACCAGTGCATGGCAGTTTTCGCTTGTCGGTTCCTTTTTCGCCTGTGTCCTTGCCTGCTCTGACAACCGTAAAATTTTTTCCCGTTCATAGGCGGTGTTGTCGCGGAAATTATCTAGTTGGATTTCTTTCAACGCACGAGCTTTGAGCTTTCTCTTTTTATCAATCGCCTGTTCTTTGGTGATTGACCCTCTTTGATAGAGCACATAAATATCAGACAAAATCCGATATCCACACTCGTCAAACATAGAAAGCTCTTCAGGGACAGGCTCATGATTCTTTGCCTGTTCCTCATAATCAAAGAACATAGTTTCCTCCTTTTGTAACCGCCGAAACCGCTTGTTACCATTATGCGGTAACGCCTCCGCCTATACTCCCACAACGGATGCACGGTTTTGTTACCGTGTTACCGCACTTTTTACCTCTTGGAAAACAAAAAATATTGCGTACACAATTTTTTTATTTTATAAAACATACTGAAAATGCGGTAACAGCGGTAACGGGTAACGCTTCTATGGAAGCAGCGAGTCTTCATATTCGTCAAAATTGTTCTCGTTTTCTTGCAGTTTCAAGCAAACAAGCCTACAAGGCCGTCCATTTATCCGCTTTACAATTGTTGGACGGCCGTCCTTCCCACAGATGATGTTACCTGTATTTTTCGCCCAACCCAGGAAAGCGGAGGCGTTGTAACCCTCATCCTGGAGGATTTGATCAAACTTGGACCGGATAATATAGGCATAATCGTTGTCCAAGTCTCCCCATATCTCGCCCTGGCGGGTATCCGCTTCGGGCGTGAATCGGGCTTGGTTGATGTTGATGAAATCGTACAGGTATTGCATGGCCCGGGCGTTCTGATTGACGGTCTCCTTTGAGACGAGGTATTTAGAAATGTCCTCCGGTCGAAGGAGAATCCCGTCCCGGAAGATCCATTCCTCCGCTAACTTATCGGCGGCCAATATAAGCGCAGCAGAGGCCGTCTGCTTGTCCATGGTGTCATTGGTCTTCAATGCATCCTGCATGGCTTCCTGGAGCTTTTGAACGCATTCCTGAGAGCCTTCTTCCATCAGATGTTCAACAAACTCTTTCCCTGCAAAACCGTAGTTGGAATAGAGCTCTGTTGCGGTTTTTTTGGGCTCATCAAAAAGCTTTGTGTCATGGCAGTCCACTTCAATTGTTCGGTTGACTGCACCCTCACCGCTGTTGGCTGAAATAATGGGGAACTCTCCTGTTGTGATAATGCAGTTCCGCCAAGTAGGTGTTTTCTGAAGGCCGCCCTGTTTCTGTCCTCGTGTCCGCCCCACACCCTCAGACAACTGGTAGATCATCTTGTCGAAGTCCTTACGATTGTCCTTGACAAGCTGGAGCTCATCAATGATGAGAGGGAGAGAGTTGCAGAACGCAGCGCCCAGCTCCTTGCCGACTTCCGTGGCATTGAACGTCTGGATGTAAACGCCGATCTCCGGGTTCGCCCATACACTGGCAGCGAGGACGAGACTTAAACTCTTACCCGTTTCTGAGCCGCCCCACAGGTGGACGAAAAACGGGAGGCAGTTGCATGGCTTCACCAGCACGGAGGCGAACGACGCTGCCAGAACAATGCGGGCAACCACGTTTCCGGGCGTTTTCCCAGCCCTGACAGCCCGTACACAGTTAAGCCATGCCTGACGGCTGCCTTTCTCCTGAATGCTTTCAAACCGTGTTCTGAATGTCTCTTCTCCGTCAAATACCAGGTTTTCCTCGTAGGGCGAAAATCCGTATCCGTCGATCCAGCCCAGACGTCCCACACTGGTGACCTCCGGGATCAGGTCGTAGTTGAGTTGTTCCACGTCTGCTAAATAGCGGACTAGGGCTTTGCTCGTCTCGCTGTTGACCATGATGCCATATTTAGAAAGGCTGATAACGGAACGGCTGTCAGAAACCACGCTACGGTCCTCGATGACCGTCTCCCAGCGTTTCCCGAGCCGGTAGGCTAACATGACCTTGTGAACTTTGGTGTCCACGTTAACCAGCCGCTGTATTGGCATAATGGGGTGATAGCAAGCCACGATCTCAAAGCCCAGTTTGTCGGTTCCGTAAATCCCGGTGTCTGAGGCGTTCCAGCTTCCACAGTCAAGCTCCAGTTCCTGGCCGGTGAAATCCGTCCGGTTGAATCCTGGGGTGGTTGTTCCACTGACAGTCTCTATGTATGCCTTAAATAGCGCGGCCAGATTGCGTATCCCTACAGTTTGCGCTTGAGCGGACATAACTCCCAGAAGTTGCTTTAACTCGAATTTGTTGTCCTTGTGGGCATAGAGATATTCAAACGGCTTTGTTGTTGTCAGGTAATCGTCTCTTGTGTAAATGGGCACGTCCCCCAATGCTTTTTGCCTCCCTTCTCGATGAAGTCGTCAAGCCAGTATTCGATATACGGGAGGCGCTTGACGGCCTCGACATATAATGGATGGTAAAATACAACGTATTCTTGCCGCGTTGGCTGAAATACATCTTGTATTTCCTTCCAATAGTGAAATTCACGGGTCATAAACCGGAAATTTGTTTCCGCTTGAACGGTTCTCCGCTGTTCCTCCCGGCGGGCTTCCAGAGCAGCAGACCAGACAGCGCGGTCCGGCTTGTTTTCTGTCAGCCCAAGTTGAAAATCCGCGTTGATTCTGAGTATCGCTTGGCGGAAATTCAGGTCAAATAGGCGCATCACAAAGTCAATGACTGAGCCGTGCGCCCCGCAGCCGAAACAGTGCCAGCCGCCATCCCCGTCGTAAAGCTTCAGGCTGGCCGTGTGGTCCCCTTGATGGAACGGGCACTTCATGAACCCGGACCGCCCAACTTGAAACCCGTAGAACTCAGCTACCTGCTGGGCCGTGAGTATCCGCCTGATGTCAGCGGCCATATTCATGCGCTCACCCCCGCTTCAGCCTGTCCCGCACCCAGTAATAGAGGGTACTGTAAAGGATTTGCGCTGTCTCTGACGGCTTGCAGAAAGTGATAGTTAGGTTAAACCGGGCCTGCCAGGATAGAAGCGTGGCGGCGAAACTCTGGGGCTTTAGCTCTGAACGGTAGTTATGAAGAAAAATGTCTGTCCAGGAGGCGTTCTCCACGATCAGAAAGACCTTGATGCCTCCGGCCTTGGCCCGGATCATCTCCCGTTCAAAGCGTTCCCGGCCTGATGTGAAGTTTCCGGCAATCTCATCCAGGTTGGCTTTGCGCTCTACCACAACCTCGTCTTCGAAGGTGGTGTCGCCCAGCATGACGGAATAGTCTCCGGTTTCCAGCGCACGGCTCTTGTGCTGAATGTTGTGCTTGTCCAGCCATGAAATAATATGCTGGTGAACCTGCTCCCGGCTGTCAGCTATGACAACCAACTCTTTCAGCTTCTGTTTGATTTCAGCATCCGTGTAGTGGGTCAGCATTCTCCCACCGCCTTAAAACGGGATATCTCCGTCGTCCTCGATCTCGTCAATCTTTGTCAGCTCCTGCCGCTCAGGGAGCTTTCCTTCCCAAGGGGGCAGCTTCTCTGCCCGGTCCTTGTTGATGAAATAGTGGACTTTCAGATAGCCCTGATCATCCTCTTTCAGCCGGGCGGCACCAACCGCACCGATCCAGGTGGGGAGGGTGAAGTCCCCGTCGTCAATGTTAAAAGAGTCGAAGAAATCGGTCATGTTCCGGTTGAAATACTCGTTTTTTACGATATAGTGGTTGATGATGACGTCGCTTCCATTAGGCCGGACTCCGATCACCAGCATGGGATTCCCCTTTTTGCTCTCCCTCTCTTCAACACTAACGATCTCCACCCGATAATCGCCGGGGGTCAGGCGAGGACGTTCCTCTCTTTGATAGCTGTCCCAATTACTCACAATTCAAATCCTCCAAATCTTTTAATATTTGCTTCTCCAGTTCTGGCAGTACAGGTCCACCATATTCATCTTGTCCATCCAGGCCATAAACTGCCGCACGGTGGTCTCAATGGGTTCCGCGTCCTCTGGAAGGTAAGCCTCCCGGTACACATAGCTCCCATCGCTGATGATGTACTCGAACTTCCGAACCTCCGGGCAGAGGTAGAAGTACATGGGATGTTGCGGGCTGTCAAGGTATTTCCCTACACGGTAGGTCTTGCTGAACTTTGTGTCGTAGATGACCCCTGCTTTCAGAAAGTCCAGGATTCCGAAGCAGACAAACTCCACGCCATCCACCACCAGAGGCCGGGAAGCCTTAACCTGATACTGCCCCTGCGTGATGATCTCACAGATTTCTACAATCGGTTTGTACCACTCCTGCTCCGGACTGATCTGGGCCCCCTCGCTGACCGCATGAACCACATTCTCAAATCGAATGCCGTCTAGCATAGCCTTTGACTGAGGCTTTTTCTCCCGTCGGAGAGTGGAAAGAAGTTCACCCCACTCCCCGCTTTTCAGCGCGTACTGCCAGGATGATAGGAGACTCTGCGTCAGCAGGAACTTATTGCCTTTTCGCCCATTCATAGGCTTTTGTCTCCTTGTTGTAGGCAATCCCAAGTTCTTTAATCCGTTCCATTAGGGCTGCTTTTAACTCTCGCTCACTGGTCAGCGCGTGAGATAACCCTTTGATAGCCTTTGTGGCCTCTGTCACGTCCTCGGGATTCTGGATGGTCTCGATAACCGCTCTTCCTTCCATCATGGTCTTGTCGTACTGTTCCTGCTGAGGCTGAAGAGCCGCGTGCTCCGCAGCGATGTTGGACTTGACCTGGGCGAACAGACGGAGCAGGAAATCGTTAGGCTGTCCATCCGCAAGTTCCGGGACCTTGACCAGGCCCTTGATACCATAGGCGGATTTGGCGTTGTAATTCATGGTGGGGGTGAACCCCATGTAACGTTCCCCATTAACGATATGAAGGTAAGCGCCAAGATCAGCAGGTTGCCAGACCAGCGTTTTTGCGGACCCCTCGCATACAATGTCGTAAAACACCTCGTCTCCCTGCCGATCCTTGGCGGCATGGAACAAGAAAACCACATTGAACTTCTTCCGCAGCTCGGCGGACAGGCGCAGGAACTCCGTCTTGACAAATCCGTACCCCTGCTGGCTAAATCCACCGGACTTTTTGCTGGCAGACGGCTCCGTCCGTATAGCCCAGTCTTTTATCAAGTCAATCAAGGCTCCACAGGTGTCAATTGCCACCGTCTTGTAGCGCCCCTCGAAAGATTTAATGTCAGCCAGAAGGTCTTCATAGGTCTTGACCATGGAACTATCCTTTCGGTGCTCTGGCTTTACCCGGCTTAACCCCTCATCTGCGTCGATCAGAACAACATCCGGGGCTGACAGTGCCAGGGTGGTTTTTCCCACACCGGGGAGACCGCTGATGATCATAATGATGTTCTTTTTAGAAAAATCCATGTTTTCAGGCTTGACGATCATTGCTCTTTTTCCTCCTTGATTTCAACCAAGTCAAATCCCTGGATAATAATTTGCGAAACGATGTATTTGGCAGACAGCCCTGTTTCCCGCTGGAGCTGCCTGATGAGCCGTTCTGCTTCTTCGTCCAGGCGAACGACGCCGCACATTCCTTTTTCGGGACGATAAACATTCAGGACAATTTTGCTTTTCATGCTCCCTCCTCCACATATATCTTCATTATGTTTAGCGCATCGGCCAACATATCAGGATCATTATCCACCAAATCACGCAGCCAATCCTGGAAGCAGAACTTACAGTAGATTTCGCCTCCAACGAGGTAATACTTCTCGCAGTCATCTTCCAGCTCCGGGTTCAACTCGTGGTCACACTGGCTGCATGTTGGATATTTAATTTTCCCCCGCATGGTTCCACTCCCTTGTCGCGTGGTTAATGTCCTTATATTTCCGTGTCCTCCACCCGCAGGCGTCGCAGGCCACCAGGAACATATCCGGGTTGCCCTCGATTGCCAATCGCTGGCCGGAATACAGGCC
>QAMT01000022.1:0-89766 GCA_003150755.1 Phascolarctobacterium sp.
CAATGTGGCCGTTCATCCTCTCAGACCGGCTACTGATCATCGCCTTGGTAGTCCGTTACACCACCAACTAGCTAATCAGACGCAGGCCCATCCTTTAGCGATAGCTTACTCGTAGAGGCCATCTTTCACAGCACCGTCATGCGATGACGCTGTCACATCCGGTATTAGCATCCCTTTCGGAATGTTGTCCCCGTCTAAAGGGCAGGTTGCCTACGCGTTACTCACCCGTTCGCCACTAGGAATTGAACCGAAGCTCAATTCCCCGTCCGACTTGCATGTGTTAGGCACGCCGCCAGCGTTCGTCCTGAGCCAGGATCAAACTCTCCAATATACTTATTGAAGAACCGATTGGCTCTTATTATTTAATCCAGAATTTTGTTTTGACAAGCTCGCCTCAGCATTTCTGCCTCCAGCAAACTTGCCCGCACATTCGCTTTTTCTTGGTTCTTGTTCAGTTTTCAAGGTGCTGCCGTTTTCCGGCGACTTGTATATATTAGCACTTTATTGTTTGTGTGTCAAGCGATTTTTTAACTTTTTTCTAAAAGTTTTTCCGCTCAACCTGCTTATCAAGCCGCTTGCCCAAACAGCTTTATTATAATAGCACTCTTTTATGCTATTGTCAATATCTAAATTCTAACTTTTTTATAAAAACAGCCCGGAACCTGCAAACACAGATTCCGGGCTGTATAGTTTTGGTTTAATTATTGCTGGTTTTTATGGCGCATATGCGGGAAAAGGAGTACATCGCGGATACTGCTGCTGTCCGTCAGGAACATAACCAAACGGTCAACACCAATGCCTAAACCACCCGTCGGCGGCAGGCCATGTTCAAGCGCGTTGATAAAGTCTTCATCCATCATGTTGGCTTCCTCGTCGCCTGCATTACGTTCTTCAACCTGCTTCAGGAAACGTTCATACTGGTCAATCGGGTCATTAAGTTCACTGAAACCGTTGCAGATTTCACGACCGTAAATATAGCCTTCAAAACGGTCGGTAATTTCCGGATTATCCGGGTTGCTCTTAGCCAAAGGAGAAACTTCCTTCGGATGCCCAGTAATGAAGGTAGGCTGAATCAGCTTGTCTTCAACATATTCGTCAAAGCAAGCATTGATAATTTTGCCTACGCCAAAACCAGGCTCGTATTCTACATTGATTGCGTCAGCCATTTTGCGCGCAGTTTCAACGTCAGTTACGCCTTCAAAATTCTGGCCGGTATATTTGGCAACAGCTTCAATCATGCTCATGCGCGGCCAGGGCGGGGTAAGGTCAATCTCCTGTCCTTCGTAGGTAATCTTCATCGTACCCAAAACCTTCTGCGCAGTCTGGGATACAATTACCTCGGTCAGGTCCATCATATCGGTATAATCGGCGTAAGCCTGATAAATTTCAACACTGGTAAATTCCGGATTATGCTTGATGTCGATGCCTTCATTTCTGAAAACGCGGCCCAGTTCATAAACGCGGTCCATGCCGCCTACGATAAGGCGTTTTAAATACAGCTCGGGTGCAATACGCAGATAAAGCTGCATATCAAGAGCATTGTGGTAGGTAATAAACGGACGTGCAGCAGCGCCGCCGGCAATGCTGTTCATAATCGGCGTTTCTACCTCTAAAAAGTCGCGGTTATCCAAGATTTCCCTGATGCTTTTGATAATTTTGCTGCGCAGTACAAAGGTTCTGCGTACATCCGGGTTAACAATCAAATCCACATATCTCTGACGGTAACGGGTGTCAACATCTTTCAGCCCATGCCATTTTTCTGGCAGCGGGCGCAGGGATTTTGCCAGAATTTCAATATCAACTGCTTTAATGGACAGTTCACCCATATGCGTGCGGAAAACAGTGCCGCGGATGCCGATAATATCACCGATATCCAACAGTTTAATAAGCGCGTATTTTTCTTCGCCGACAGCGTCTTTACGCACATACAGCTGAATTCTGCCGCTTTTATCCTGCATATCCATAAAGCAGGTTTTGCCGTGGCCGCGGATTGCCATGATACGGCCGGCCATCTGTACAATGGTTTCATTTGCGCTCAGGTCCTCAAACTGGTCTGCAATATCCTGAGAATGATGCGTTACCACGTATTTATGGCCAAAAGGCTGCCAGCCATGTTCTTCAATCTGGTGCATTTTATTGATGCGCACCTGCATCTGTTCGTTAATTTCTTTTTCGCTGAGCGCTTCCTCTTCAGGCGCTGCTACATTTTTTGTTTCTTCGGACATTCTTATCTATCGCTCCCCAACAAATTATTTTACTTCTAAAATTTTATAAGAAAGCTCGCCTGCGGGAGTATGCACCTGCACAACGGAATTTACTTTCTGGCCCAAAATTGCCGCGCCTACCGGCGATTCATTAGAAATACGGTTCTTGGACGGGTCAGCTTCTGTGGTGCCGACAATTGTATAGGTTTCTTCGTCGCCGAATTCCATATCCTTAACAACAACGGTAGAACCAAGCTGAACTACGCCTTTTTTATTGGCTGCGTTATCAATAACGGTAGCCGTGCTGATCATCTGTTCCAGCTCAAGAATGCGGCCTTCGATAAAAGCCTGTTCGTTTTTAGCGTCGTCGTACTCGGAGTTTTCGCTTATATCACCATAGCCGATAGCCACTTTGATACGCTCAGCAACTTCGTGACGTCTTACAGAACGGAGATTTTCAAGCTCATCCTCCAGTTTTTTCAAGCCTTCGGCCGTTAAAATTGTTTCTTTACTTGCCATAAAAACAATGCTCCTTTTAATAAGCCCCGCCAATAAACAATATTAAACAGTGCCAAGCAAATGCCTGACACTGGGTTGACGGAACGAATTTATATTTACAGTATTATAGAATAAATTATAATTTTTTCAAGCCTTTTTGTCAACTTACTTGCTTATTTCTGACGGCGCTTCTGCAAAATGTTTTTTCGCCGCCAGAAAAGCACCCGCTTCTGCGCGGTATTCTTCAATAAGCGCTTTAAATTCTTCAAAAGTATTCAAAGCATTGATGCGCCTGCGGTATTCAGCCGCCATCGGCATGCCTTTAAGGTAGGCCCCTGCATGCCTGCGCATTTCTTTAACGGCAATTACTTCGCCTTTAAAGGCGATTAACATTTCAAGATGCCGCACAATCATATCAAGCCGCTCATCAAGGGAAACTTGAAATTTTTTATCTTTGCCGCTGAGCGCACTGATAATTTCTTTAAAAATCCAGGGATTGCCGTCAGCGCCGCGCCCAATCATCAGGCCGTCGCAGCCGGTTTCTTCAAACATGCGCAGCCCGTCAGCAGCCGTTAAAATATCTCCGTTGCCAAAAACCGGTATTTTAACGGCGTCTTTTACGGCTTTAATAACGCTCCAGTCAGCTTTGCCGTTATAAAACTGCTCGCGCGTCCTACCGTGTACTGCAATGGTAGCTACACCGGCTTTTTCGGCAAGCTGCGCCACTTCCGGCGCATTGATGTTATTAGCGTCCCACCCGGCGCGGATTTTAACCGTTACCGGTATTTTTACGGCATCTGCCATACGCGCCAAAATTTCATACGCCAGCTGCGGATTTTTCATCAGTGCCGAACCTTCGCCGTTATTGACGATTTTAGGCACCGGGCAGCCCATATTAAAATCAATAATATCTGCTCCGCCCGCTTCTACAATCTGCGCCGCACGCGCCAGCTCCTGCGGCACGCTGCCGAACAGCTGAATTGCAGCCGGGCGTTCATCCTGTGCAATGCGCAGCATATCAAAGGTTTTTACGTTTTTATACAGCAGGCCCTTGGCGCTTACCATTTCCGATACCACCAGCCCGCAGCCAAGTTCTTTACAGATAACCCTAAACGGCATATCGGTAATTCCGGCCATGGGTGCTAATGCCACAGGCGCACTCAGCCTGATATTGCCAATTTGCATTTTTCACCTCATAAAATAAGGCCTGCCGTTAAGCAGGCCTGAAACATTTGGTTTTTATTTTTCGTTTTTCTCGTGCAGAATGCGCAAGCCTTCCAGCGTCAAAAACGGTTCTACATACTCGATAACGTCAGATTCTGCCGCCATTGTGGTTGCAAAGCCGCCGGTTGCAATAACAACCGCTTCGCCACCCAGCTCACCCTTCATTTTGCGGACGATTTCATTCATCTGGCCTACATAACCGACCAAAATGCCGGACTGAATAGCGTTAACCGTATTGCGTGCAATAACGGTAGGCGGTTTAATCAGCTCTACGCGCGGCAGCTTAGCAGTACGCTGGAACAAAGCCTCCGCAGAAATACCAATGCCGGGAGCGATAGCACCGCCCAGATATTCGCCGGTAGGCAAAAGCGCACAGAAAGTAGTTGCAGTGCCAAAATCAACGATAATCATCGGTTTGCCCATGGGCGCATATTTTTCAAACGCAGCAACGGCGTTAACAATGCGGTCTGCGCCAACCTCACGCGGATTGTCATATCTTAACGAAATGCCGGTTTTGATGCCGGGGCCTACAACCATCGGCACAAGCTCAAAATAGCGCTCGCACATATGGCACAGCGGCACAATCAGCGGCGGCACAACGCTCGAAATAATAACGTCCTTAACCTCATCCATCGGCATTCTGGTGTAGTTGAACATGCTTCTCAGCAAAATGCCATATTCGTCAGCCGTTTTGGAACGGTCGGTAGAAAAGCGCCAGTGCGAAACCAGCTTCTTGCCGTCAAAAACGCCGGCTACAATATTAGTGTTGCCAACATCAATAACTAATAACATAGCTTATCCTCCTGCGGAGTAAAATTACATTCTAAAGAACCTCGCCTATTATATCAGAAAAAGCAGGGTCTGTACAGCAAAATTTAAGCGTATTTACCGGTTCCCGCCGCCGGACGGATTGAAACATCACCGGCAATAACCTTGTCAACCGTACCGTCTTCTTTTTTTACAATCAAAAGCCCGTCTTCGTCGATGTCAACGGCCAGACCGCAATAAGTTTCGTCCGGAGCAATGACCTTAACCTGCTGGCCCAACGTGCAGGAATATTTGCGCCACTCTGCCAGTACCGGCGCAAACCCCTCGCGCAGAACAGTTTCATACAATTCTTCAAGGTTGTAAAGCACATCGGCTAAAATCTGTACGCGCGACACCGGTTCTTCCGATACATCGGCAACAGAAACGGAGCAGTCCTTAATATCGTCAGGCACAATATTTTTCGGCACTTCAACATTCATGCCGATGCCGATGACAATATAATTTATTTTGCCGAACTCGGCGCTCATTTCCGTCAGAATGCCAACCAGCTTTTTGCCTTCCAGTAAAATATCGTTAGGCCATTTGATGGCAGCCTTAACGCCCTTATATTTGTTGACAGCCTTAACAACTGCAACAGCCGCCAAAAGCGTACATTTAGAAGCCTCCTGCGGCAGAAACGGCGGTTTTAACACAACAGAAAACCAGTTTCCGCACGCAAAAGGCGAAAACCAGCCGCGCGACAAACGCCCTTTGCCGCCGACCTGCTCTTCGCTGACAACAACAAGGCCATTGTCACAGCCTTCTTCTGCCAGGCGTTTGGCCAGATTATTGGTAGAATCAACGCTTTCTACATAATGAATGCTGTGCCCCAGCCACTTGGTTTTTAAATGTGTAATAATTTCTGCCGGTTTCAGCCTGTCCGGCGCAGCCTTTAAAACATAGCCCTTTTTTGGCACTGATTCAATATCATAACCCTCGGCTTTTAAAGCCTGAATATGCTTCCATACAGCGGTGCGCGATACAGAAAGCTGGCGCGAAAGTTCTTCGCCAGATACCGGCTCCTGCCCGCCTGCCCGCAAAATTTCCAAAATGCGTCCGCGCATAAAATCACACTCCTCGTTATCCTAAGATTAACAGGTTGTTAACTTAAAGTCAAGCAACAAAAAACACCGGCGTTAAAACCGGTGTTTTTAAATCAGTTCAGCGCGTGTTTTTCTTCCGTACCAACAACGCCCGGCGCCTCCTGATACTGAGGTGCCTGCTGCGGCTGTGCTTCGCCTGCCGGTGCGGTAATTACCTCCGGCGGAATCGGTGCGGGAGTGCCGCTGTTATCATCGGGCGGCTGTTCATTTTTATCAAGAATACGCCCATATTTCATCAGCTGCTCAATTTCGCTGCCCTCCAGCGTTTCGCGTTCAATAAGCGCCTGGGCAATCAAATGCAGCTTGTCCATATTATTCTGTAAAAGTTCTTCTGTTTTCTGATAAGCTTCATCCAAAAACTTACGGATTTCCTTATCAATTTTAGCGGCAATTTCTTCGCTGTAATTTTTATCGCGGGCAATATCGCGTCCCAGGAATACCTGGTCCTGGCGGTGTCCGAAGGTTACAGGCCCCAGCTCGGAGCTCATGCCGTATTCGCAAATCATCTGGCGCGCCAGCGACGTTGCACGCTGCAAATCGTTGCTAGCGCCGCTGGAAATTTCTTTCAATACCAACGCTTCTGCTACACGTCCGCCCAAAAGAACTTTCAGTTCGTCCAGCATTTCGCTCTTGGTGGCATAGTAACGGTCTTCCTTCGGCAGGCTTAAGGTGTAGCCGCCTGCCCTGCCGCGCGGAATAATAGTAACTTTGTGTACGGGGTCTGCATTATCCAGCAGCATGCCAACAAGCGTATGGCCGCCTTCGTGATAAGCTGTCAGGCGTTTTTCCTTGTCGCTGATAACCCTGCTGCGGCGTTCCGGCCCCATAATAACACGTTCTGCCGCTTCTTCCATATCCGGCATGTTAATCTGCTTTTTATTCTTGCGCGCTGCCATCAAAGCCGCCTCGTTGACAAGGTTGCTCAAATCAGCGCCGGTAAAACCGGGCGTGCGCCTTGCGATAACGTCAAGTTCTACATCCTTGGCCACAGGTTTGCCTTTTACATGCACCTGCAAAATCTGCTGGCGGCCCTTGATATCCGGACGGTCAACCACAATCTGGCGGTCAAAGCGTCCCGGGCGCAAAAGTGCCGGGTCAAGAATATCCGGGCGGTTGGTTGCGGCAATCATAATAATGCCTTCGTTAGCACCAAAGCCGTCCATTTCTACCAGCAACTGGTTAAGGGTCTGTTCGCGCTCGTCATGCCCGCCGCCAAGTCCGGCGCCGCGCTGACGGCCGACAGCGTCAATTTCATCAATAAACACAATGCACGGCGCACTTTTTTTAGCCTGTTCAAACAGGTCGCGCACACGCGATGCACCGACACCGACAAACATTTCTACAAAGTCCGAACCGGAAATACTGAAAAACGGTACACCCGCTTCACCGGCAACAGCTTTGGCCAGCAGCGTTTTGCCTGTACCCGGAGGTCCGTACAAAAGCACGCCTTTCGGGATTTTAGCGCCAAGGTCGTTATATTTTTTCGGATGTTTCAAAAACTCTACAACTTCTTCAAGTTCCTGCTTGGCTTCATCTGCGCCTGCAACATCTTTAAATGTTACTTTGATTTTATCTTCGTCATAACGGCGCGCACGGCTCTTGCCGAAATTCATCACGCCGCGGCCGCCACCGCCGCCCTGCATCTGCTGCATCATAAAGAACCACACCGCAACAATAACCAGTATCGGCAGCAGCTGGCTCAGCACAGAAGTCCACCACGGAGGCTCCGGCGGAAGCTCGGCTTTAATTTCAATATCGCGCGCCCTTAAAGTCGGTATCAGGCTGTTATCTTCCGGCACAACGGTTGTAAAATCGCTGCCGTCCTTCAGCTTGCCGCTGATAACGTTTTCAACAATCGTTACCTGCTGCACTTCATCCTGCTGCACATGCTTCATAAAAGCAGTATAACTGATATCCGTTTTGGGCGCAGTGCTTGCAGAATACGAATCAATCATCCAGATAGCGCAGATGATTATCATCAGATAAACAAAAACATTTTTCAAAAATTTATTCAAGGACTTCCCTCCTTAATCACAATATAAAATAGTTTAACGCTATTTTTATATTATAATATAATCTTCCTGTTTCTACAACCGTTATTATTTGCTGTAAACTTCAGGTTTCAGCACGCCGATAAACGGCAGGTTGCGGTAATCACCGGCATAATCAAGCCCGTAGCCCACAACAAATTCGTCCGGAATTTCAAAGCCGACATAATCAGCATTCATTTTATTTACGCGGCGGCTCGGCTTATCGCACAGCGCAACCTTCTTTACGGAAGCAGGTTTACGGGTCTGCAAAAGCCTGGTAATTGCTTCCATCGTTACGCCGCTGTCGATAATATCATCAACCAAAAGCACATGGCAGCCTTCGATATTTTCAGAGCAGCTCAGGCGCACATCGACATTGCCGCTGGTTTCCGTACCATTGCCGTAAGATGATGCCACCATAAAATCAATGCGCAGCGGCAAACCAATCGCCAGCGAAAGGTCTGTAAAAAAGTAAATTGCTCCTTTTAAAAGGCCAATCATTACAATTTTATCTTTATCCTTGTAATCCTCGCGGATTTGCGCGCCCAATTCTTTAACGCGCTTTTGAATTTCTTCTTCTGTCAGTAAAACCTTGGCAATATCCTCAGTCATGATGCCCATCCTTTCCTTCTTCAAGCTGCATTACCAGCCACTTGCCTTGCGGCTGATTTTTCCAGCCTGCCTGTTTTCCGCCGATAATCCATAAAATATTACTGCCTGCTGCCACCAGCAGTTTTTTATCACGTTCCGCACGCGGAATTTTACAATCAATAAAATAATCTTTTAATTTTTTGCTGCCAAGCCCGCCATAAGGATAAAACCTGTCGCCGTCACGGCGTGTCCTTACAGTAATTTGAGTTCCTGCCACTTCTAAAGGCACGGCGGCAGTTTTTTTAGCCTGCACAGGGCGCTCAGCGCTGATATAAAAACGCAGGCAGTTTCCGCACGGCAGTTTTATAATTTTGCTTTTTTCTAACTCATCAGCATTTATGCTTACAGCTTTAAAAACCGCGTTTTCCGTTGTGCCGTTAAGCAGATAAGCTACTTCACCGCGCGCACCGATGTATAATTTGCCATAGCTGTACGCCGCTGCCGTTTTGCCCGGCAGCATTACTGTTTTGCCGCTGCTGCCCCTTTGCGCAAGCCGCAGCACTGCCTTAATGTGTTCAAAACCAAGCTCACTATCCGGCGCAGCCTTACGCTCCCACATCATGCGGATAGCGCGCGTACTGACAGCGTCAAACTCTGCCAGCAAGCTGCCAGTGCTGCACATCAGCAATTTGCCATTTTCAGCAACGTATTTATCAAAAAACTTCTGTGCATAAAAAGAAGCAAATTCGTCGTCCATAGCGGCAAGCTGCGCTGTCTGCCCCAAGGCTGCTGCCAGCTGTTGGTTAAAATAAGTTTTTAGATACGGCAACAGTTCCTTGCGGATGCGGTTGCGCGTGTAATGCACATCGTCATTGGTAGAATCGCTGCAAAAGCTTAAATTACGTTCCCGGCAGTAAGCCTCAATCTCGCTGCGGCTTACAAATAACAACGGGCGCACAAGCCGCCCAGTCTGCACCTGCATACCGCTCAGCCCTGCCGTGCCGCAGCCGCGCAAAAGCTGCATCAATACCGTTTCTGCCTGGTCGTCCGCGTGGTGCGCCGTTAAAAGCAAATCTGCCCCAACCTCGTCAACATACCGCCAAAGCTCACGGTAACGCAGCCTGCGCGCTGCATCTTCTAACGATAAACCTTCATTCTTAGCAAATTCAGCGGCCTTTACATGTCGGCAGGCAAACTGCAAACCACGTTCAGCACAAAACTTTTCCGTAAACGCGGCATCCGCCAGCGCTTCTTCCCCGCGCAGCCCATGCTCTACGTGCATGACGGCAATTTTATAGCCCATCTCTTTTTGCAGGCAATAAACAGCATCCGTCAAAGCAACGGAATCTGCGCCGCCGCTGCAGGCAATAACCACGCTCGCGCCGGGTTTAACGTATTTTTTTATTTCGTTCAGCAGCTTTTTCATTTCTGCTCCTCAAAACAAAAAGGCACTCACCAAGGAGTGCCGTTATGCTGTTATCTTTCACGGCTGGCGCCGCGGCCGCCGCGTTTGGATTCGGTATTACGCTTAAGGTCCAGCAGCCTGTCGTCGCTGTCTTTCAAAAACTTGGACAATTTATCTTCAAAAGAAAGGGCCGGAGCCGGTTTAAAGCTGCGGCGTTCAGAATTACCTGCCTGGCGCTGCGGTCTGGGCTGCGGAGCCGGAGGCGGCGTCAGCTGTTTTATCGACAAACCGATTTTACCGCGGTCGTCAATAGACAAGACTTTAACCTTCACCTTATCCTTTTCCTTTAAAAAATCATGTACGTCCTTCACATATACATTGGAAACTTCGGATATGTGAATAAGTCCTACCTTGCCTTCAGGCAGCTGAACAAAGGCGCCAAAATTGGTAATTCCCGTTACCTCGCCTTCAACTATTGCACCTACTTCAAGTGACATAAAGCAGACGATCCCCCTTAAATTTTAACTTGATATACGAACATTATACCTTCCTTTTTTTAAAAGTGTCAACAAAAAAATAAAAACAGACGAATAATCAGCGATAATTCATCTGCTTTTACTTTTCAGCCTCTTTATTTTGCTGTTTTGAATCTTTTTCTTTGTCATCAACAATAAACAGCGGCACTTCATCCTTGCCAACCATGTTGTGGTCCTCGCGGGCCAGTTTTTCAATATACTTCAAATCATCAAGCCGTTTTTTCTCTGCTTCAAGCTCCGCACGGTCTTTTTTCAGATTTTCCACACGCTGCGTCGTTGCTTCAAGCTCCTGGTTGACCTGATAGATTTTATATTCCTGGCGGGCAATGATTATACCGCAAACAACAATAAGAAAAATACAAATCCATAAAAAATCACGGCTGCTTCTTTTTTTCTTTCTGACGCGCTGCGGCATAGGCAACTCCTTAAATATACCCATAGTAAAATACCGGGCTGCGTAAGCCCGGCATTTTAATGCTTTTAAAATTATTATTTTGCGTTAACCATGTCTTTAAAAGCTTTGCCTGCTTTGAAAGCCGGTACGGTAGCTGCCGGAATTTCAATAGCGCCGCCGGTCTGCGGGTTTTTGCCGGTACGTGCATTGCGTTTGCGTGCTTCAAAAGTACCAAAGCCGATGAGCTGTACTTTTTCGTCTTTTGCAACTTCTTCTTTAATGGTTTCGAGCAATGCGCCCAATGCTTTTTCAGCATCTTTTTTAGTTAAGCCAGTTTTTTCTGCTACTGCAGCAACGAGTTCAGTTTTGTTCACAGGAAATCCCCCTTAAAGGTTTTTGTATTTTTTGTCTATGCGCGCACACAGTACACCCATAGCGGTTCATGTAAGGCTTAATTCGCCACGGAATCCAATAATCCTGCCATTGATATTATTTTTTTAATTTTTTTCACAAGTTTTCTCTAAAGTTTTAGCTTCGTGCCAGAACTTGTCTAACTCCGCCAAAGTAAAATCCTGCCAGCCTTTGCCAGATTTTTCCACGCACGCTTCAACATGGGCAAAGCGCTTTACAAAACGGTTATTTGCCATGTTTAAAGCGGTTTCCGGCTCAAGGCCGATATGTTTGGCATACGCCGCTACCGAAAACAGCAAATCACCCAGTTCATGTTCCTGTTTTTCCGCTGTGCCAGCGGCAACAGCTTCTTTAAGCTCTGCCAGTTCTTCGGTAATTTTATTCCAGACGCCTTCGTTATCGGGCCAGTCAAACCCAACTTTGGCCACCTTGGAATTTAATTTATACGCTCTCAGCAGTGCAGGTTGCCCTTTGGTTACGCCGTCCAGCACATGGGTACGCTCTTTCTTTTCTTCCTGCTTGATGGCATCCCAGTTCTGCAAGACTTCGCTGCTGCCTGCAACTTCAATTGTGCCGTAGACATGCGGATGGCGGCGGATGAGCTTTTCAACAATCTCATCAACAACATCCTGCATGGTAAACGCCCCGGCTTCTTCCGCCAGGCGGGCATGGAACACAACCTGCAAAAGCACGTCGCCAAGTTCTTCCTTCATGTTTTCATAATCCATATTGTCAATGGCTTCCAAAAGTTCGTAAACTTCTTCAATTAAGCTTTTGCGGATGCTAGCATGCGTCTGCTCCATATCCCACGGGCAGCCGCCGGGCGAGCGCAGCGTTGCCATAACCTCCGTCAGCGGGCGCACATCCATAACAGATACCTGTTCTTGTGCAGACACAAAAACGCTGGTCAGATGGTCGATATTTTCCTGCCTGTCAAGCTCATACAGCGGCACTGTGCGGCATTCTTCGTCCGGCAGGCCGAGATTGCGCAAAAACCACACCGGCGTTTCATCATCAAGCACATCCATCAGCGCCAGCTTAACATCGGACGCCACAAATTTACTGTAAACCTGCGTTATCATCAGCGGATATTTACCGGCATCTGCCAGCGCTTCAAAATCGCTGCTGTCGATAATACGCAAACCGGCAATCGGGTCAATGCCAAGTTCTACATAAGCCAAATCCAGAAAGCTCATGGAAGGCAGTATTTTAAGCGCTGCATTATTTGCCGCCGCACGCTCGCGCAGCAGCACAACGGTACGCTCTGCTACCAGCGGGCTGCCTGGTACGGCATAAACAACATCCTGCGTCTGTGCCTTTTCCAGTACAAATTTTACGATACTGTCGTACACATCCTCAAACGATGCGCCTTCTTCGTAAAAATGGTCGCAGGAAATAAATTTCACGTTTTCTTCCGTCAGCCTTGCAACACTTGGGTGTACTGCCGTGCGCAAAATAACGCACTCGCCGTTTTTTAAAAGCTCCATGGTTTCAACCGAAAGCTGCCCCGCACTGCCTGGGCCAAGGCCAACCACTGTAATTTTCTGCATCTTGTCACCTCCGCTTTATTTTAGAACCGATAAACGGTATTTTTTCCAAATCGTCTTTGCTTACTGCTTTAAGCACAAACAAAAGCACTGCATAAAGTGCAATCGCCGCAAAAATTGTAGCAATAGTTGCCGCAGTATTGCCAAAGGCAGCATTTATAAAACTGTAAACAACGCTTGCGCCCACCGCCATCAAAAGCGTTGCCGCCAGCAGTTTGCCCAGCACTTTAACGTCAAAAGTTATGCCGCTGCGCAGCAAAAAAATAAGGTTCAGCATCGCCGCCAGGCCGAAATTGATGTTTGATGCCCACGCCGCACCGACGATATTAAGCGGCGTAACGGTCAGCAGCATTACTGCGCCGATTTTTACCACTGCGCTGAGCAGCATGTTCCACATAGGGATGGCGGTTTTGCCAATGCCCTGCAGCATACCGGTTGTTACCTGGTGTATGCCCAGCAGGCACGCGGACGGCGCTAAATGGCGGATTGCCTCACCGGCCTGCGGCGCATTATAAATCATCTGCGCAATCGGCGTTGCCAGCACCCATAACCCGGCAGCTGCCGGTAAAGTTATCAGGCAGCAAATATTCATCGCTGTGCGCGATTTTTTGATAATAGTCAGTTTGTCGCCAAGCGTATGCGCCTCTGAAATTGCAGGAACGATACCGGCTGCCAGCGACACTGTAACAATGGTTGCCATCATGACAAGGGGCATACCCATGCCGGTAAGATAGCCAAACAGCGTCGTTGCTTCTTCGATTGCATAACCGCTGGCATAAAGGCAGTTAGGCACCAAAAGCATATCTATGCTGCTTGTTACCGGCACCATAATATTGGCGCACGATACCGGCAAAGCCAACAGCGCCAGCCTTTTGGCGACAGCGCCGACAGAGTCAACTTCCTGCTGTACCAGCTGCGCTTCTGCTTTAAATCTTCTGCGCAGGCGGCGGTAAAAAAAGCTGAGTACAATAAGCCCTGTCACAGCACCAGGCACTGCGCCGAAAGCTGCGCCTGCCGCCGCATATTCTAGCCCGTAAGGCAGCAGGATATACGCCAGCGCAACCATCGTTACAACGCGCGTAAACTGCTCTAAAATCTGCGATACTGCAGGCGGCTCCATCATCTGGTAACCCTGAAAATATCCGCGGAAGCTGGCAAGGATAGTTGAAAAAAACACAGCCGGCGTTAAGGCAATCAGCCCGTAATAAGCACGCGGGTCGCGCACAAAACCGCTTTCTACCAGCCAGCCAGCGCCAAAGTAAAGCAGTGCGGCAAAACAAAGGCCGGTTGCAACCATCAGCCCCAGCGAAATTTTAAAAACTTTTTCCGCCGCTTTAAACTGCCCTTTGGCCACCTTTTCGGATACGATAATGGAAATGGCAACCGGTATTCCGGCAGACGAAACAGAAAGCATCAGCAAAAAGACGGGGTATGCCATCTGATACAGGCCAATGCCTTCGCCGCCCAGCATGCGTGATAACAAAATGCGGTTGACGGAACCCAAAATTTTAACCATCAAACCGGCTAAAGTTAAAATCATCGCGCCGCGCAAAAATTTATCCGCCATTTACCGGTGCCTCCTTCCGTAAATCATTTTTTGCCTGCCAGAAGCGGCAGATTTTTTTCGAGCCATGGCAAAGGCTCTGTTTTCAGTACATTCATTCTTACAAGCAGCTGTGGCTGCTGTCCGGTTTTAAGCTGCATGGCGTTGCGCCCTGCATTAAGCATTTTCAGCAAAACGTCCGTATCAAGCACGGCGTTTTCTGCAAAGGTCAGGCGCAATTCACTGCCGCGCGTACTGATGCCCAAAATACGCATTTTGCGGCACAATCCGCGCACCGCCGCCACGCGCCACAGATTAACAATTTCTTCCGGCGGCTCGCCAAAGCGGTCGGTAATTTCATCCAGCAAATCGTCCTTGTCGTTATAATCAAGTTCAGCAAAGCGGCGGTACAGCTCCAGTTTGTAACGCGGGTCGCTGATATAAGTATCCGGAATATAACCGTCCACGTTAATTTCCACAATCGGGTCAGGTTCGGGCGCGCCTTTTTCTGCGCCGTCCTTCAGCCGTTTAATCGTGCTTTCCAGCATCTCGCAGTAAGCGGCAAAGCCGATACCTGCAATATGCCCGTGCTGCTGTGCGCCCAGCAAATTGCCCGCGCCGCGGATTTCCAAATCGCGCATAGCGATTTTAAAGCCAGCGCCCAGTTCGGTAAAGTCGCGGATAGCCTGCAAACGTTTTTCAGCAATCTCACTGAGCTGTTTGTTGCGGCGGTACACAAAATACGCATAGGCAAGGCGAGCCGAGCGCCCTACCCTGCCGCGCATCTGGTACAGCTGCGACAGGCCGAAGTTTTCCGCGCCGTCGATAATAATCGTATTCGCCAGCGGCACATCAAGCCCGTTTTCTATAATTGTTGTCGAAAGCAGCAAATCGCATTTGCCTTCGTAAAAATCTATCATCGCATCTTCCAGCATTTCTTCGCTCATACGCCCATGCGCAATGCGGATGCTGATACCCGGAACCAGTTTGCGTATTTCTTCGGCAATGCGTTCCAGCCCGGTAATGCGGTTATGCACATAATAAATCCTGCCGCCGCGGCGGAGTTCGCGCTCCAGCGCTTCTTTAATCATGCCGCTGTCATATTCGGCAACATATGTTTCTACCGGCAGCCTGTCTTCCGGCGGCGATTCGATAACGCTCATATCGCGCCCGTTGACGAGTGCCAGATGCAGTGTGCGCGGTATCGGCGTTGCAGATAAACAAAGTACGTCGATGCCGGTTTTCCACTTTTTGATTTTTTCTTTCTGTGCCACGCCGAAACGCTGCTCCTCGTCGATAATAAGCAGTCCCAAATCGCGGAATACCACATCCGACTGTAAAAGGCGGTGCGTGCCAATCAAAACGTCAACGTTGCCTTCTTCCAGCGCGCTTAAAATGCGTTTTTGTTCCTTGCCGGAAGTAAAACGGCTGATACATTCCACCCTGATGCCAAAGGGTTCCATTCTGTCGCGGAAGGTCATAAAATGCTGCTGCGCCAGCACCGTTGTCGGCACAAGCAAAGCCACCTGCTTGCTGTCCATAACGGCTTTAAATGCCGCACGGATAGCAACTTCCGTTTTGCCGTAACCAACATCGCCGCAAAGCAGCCTGTCCATCGGCACCGGCTTTTCCATATCGGCTTTAATTTCGGCAATCGCCTTTAACTGGTCCGGCGTTTCTTCATAAGGAAACTTCTCTTCAAACTCCTTCTGCCATTCGGTATCAGGCGCAAAGGCATGGCCCGACACAATTTTACGCTGGGCGTACAGGCGCAGAAGCTCCTCTGCCAGAATCGTAATTGCTGCCTGCGCGCGTTTTTGGGTACGGCTCCAGTCGCTGCCGCCCATTTTGCTAAGGCGCGGCGCCTGCCCTTCGTTGCCGATGTACTTATGCAGCATGCCGACCTGCTCGACAGGCACATACAGCTTATCGTCGCCGGCATACTGCAAAAGCAGGTAATCGCGGTGCCTGCCGTCAACTTCGACATTTTCCACACCGATATAACGGCCGATGCCGTGTACGGAATGTACAACATAATCCCCGGCTTTGATTTCCGAAAAATATTGCAGCTGCGCGCCCTTGTTTTTGCTGTGCAGGCGGCGTTTTTTCTGCATGCCGAAAATATCGCTTTCCGTCAGCAGCAGCCAGTTTTCGTTCCAGAACCTAAAGCCTGCCGTCAGCTCACCGCTGATAACACTGACGCTGCCATCACGCAAAAGCGGTTCGTCATTAACAAATTCCGCCGGTATGCCTTTGCCTGTT
This sequence comes from Phascolarctobacterium sp., assembly GCA_003150755.1. GTDB lineage: Bacteria > Bacillota > Negativicutes > Acidaminococcales > Acidaminococcaceae > Fusicatenibacter_A. Next base: position 16,556 of record QAMT01000022.1, read on the forward strand.
AATGTATCGGCAATGCCGCGCGCTTTAATGGCGCTGCTCATCATAATTACCGGCGTAATGCCGTCAGCAAGCCAGCCGCGCAAATCCGTTGCCAAAAGCTCTGTATTGCGGTTATAAGGCGCAACAGTGCGCACCGGCATGTTTATCTGCGTGTAACCTTCCAGATAGTTATGCTGCAAAGCTGCCAGCGCCACAGCCTTAACCTGTGCACAAGCTGCCGTCAGTTCATCAACCGTCCACAGCTCTGCCGCGTAATCTTTGTTTTCATTATAAATTTTACCTGCCAAATCCCACAAATGCGACGGCTCATCGACAAAAAGCAGAGTGTTTGCACCTGCGTAATCAAAAACAGAAGCATTAAAGCCTTCCTGCCCCGGTTCTTCCAGCGGCACAATTTTTACACGTTCCATATTTTCAATGCTGCGCTGATTTTCAAGGCTGAAACTGCGGATAGCGTCAATTGTATCGTCAAACCATTCTATGCGCAACGGCAGTTTGCTGTTGATAGGATAAATGTCAAGAATATCGCCGCGCACGCAAAACTGGCCGATAGCGTCAACCTGCTGAGTACGCTCATAACCAAATTTTGCAAAGGATGCTATCAGTTCCTGCTGGTCAACTACGCTGCCGCAGGCTATTTCAACACCGTCCTGCACGGCTTTTTTATCCGGCAGCTTCTGCAAAAGCGCTTCTGCCGTTATAAAAACAATGCCGCGTTCCTCACCGCGCAAAAAGCGTAAAGCACCGACACGTTCCGCCTGTACCTCGCGGCTTTTGGCATCTGCCTGCACGCGCGGCAAATCTGCTGGATACAGCTCGTACATCGGCAAATCCGGGTAGAACCAGTTTAAGCTGCGGCGGTATTCGCGTATTTCATCGCGCCCGCTTACAAGAAACGCCAAAGAGCCCTGTTCAGAAAAAATCCTGTCCAGAGCTGCAATGATAACCGTTTTTACAGGGCCGCTTACGCCGTTTAAGCTGACGCCGCCCGTTTTTAATGCTTCCGCCGTGCGCCGCACCTCATTTATGGCGGCTACATTATCAAGCAATAAATTTTTCATAACCAATCCTGTAAAACATTAAAACGAAACAGGGTTTCAGCATTACGCCAAAACCCTGCCAATTAACTGAAATTAAAGTTTAACTGCAAAATCTTTGCGGTCAAAGCTGTGCACGGCATCTACAAAACGTACCGTACCGGTTTTGTAACGCATGGAAACGGTATGCGTGCGCACGCCGCCGCCAAAATAACGCAGGCCGTGCATCAGCTGGCATTCGGTAATTGCTGTGGAAGTAAACATGCAGTCATCGCCTTTAACCATATCGTCAACGGTCAGCACTTTGTTGACATCGGTAATGCCCATGTCAATGCAGCGTTTTACCTGTGCTTCATCTTCCGGGCACAGACGGGCCTGCATATCGCCGCCAAGGCATTTGATTGCCGCAGCAGCCAGAACGCCTTCCGGTGCGCCGCCTCTGCCGATGTACATATGCACGCCGGTGCCTTCGATGCCGGCATTGACAATCGGGTTAACGTCGCCGTCGGTAATAAGGTGAATGCGCGCGCCTGCACGGCGGATTTCATCCATCAGCCCGTAATGGCGTTCACGGTCCAGCAATACAACTGTCAGGTCGCTTACTTTTCTGTCAAGCGCTTTGGCAACGCGCTCCAAGTTTTCGCTTACCGGTGCGTCAATGTCGATGCAGCCTTTGGCACGCGGGCCAACGGCAATTTTATCCATATACATATCAGGAGCGTGAAGCAGGCATCCTTTAGGAGCAATAGCAATTACGGCAATAGCGCCGGGCTGTCCTTTGGCAACAAGGTTTGTTCCTTCAACAGGGTCAACCGCAATATCAACTTCCGGTCCGCCGGCACCTACGTGCTCGCCGATATACAGCATCGGCGCTTCGTCCATCTCGCCTTCACCGATTACAACCGTACCGCTGATATTTACTGTATCAAACATTTTTCTCATCGCGTCAACAGCAAGCTGGTCAGCCCCGTTTTTATCACCGCGGCCAACACTGCGGCCGCAGGCAATAGCGGCAGCTTCCGTTACACGGACGAACTCCATGGATAATTCTCTGTTCATTCCTACCCCAACTCCTTTAGTTTTGTAATCTATTACAATTATGCCACGTTAACGTTGTTTCTGCAAGAAAAAACTATTTTGGGCACGTTAAGAAAATTTAAGCATCAGCAGCTTGAAGAAAAACTGAAACGGCAGCACCGTCGCTGTATAAATCAGCAAAAAGCTAAATAGCACTGTTGCCAGCGAGCGTTTGAAATCAATCAGGTAAACCGATTGCAGCGAGCGCACAAGCAGATACAGCATCCACAAAAACCCTGCCAGTATTGCGGCAGCCAGCACAAAAATTCCTGTAAACGACATTTTAGTGGCAAGCAGCGCCACAGGCGTCAGCACCAAAAAAGGCAGCGTCGTATAGCCTAAAAGGCAAATCAAGCCTACTGCATCGCCCGCAAGGGCACCCATTGTGCATAAAATGCCATGCAGCAAAAAGCCGTACAGCGAAAGGCTTACCCCGCTGATAACGAGAATAACAGCAATAATGCCAAAACGCACCGTCAACGGCTGCTCTAAAAACAGCTGGTTGGTAATTACGCCGCTGAAAAGCCCTACGCTCATGGCAAAATACCACAGGCTGCGCCACAGGCAAGGCTGTTTTACCAGCGTTTCCATACCGTCGCGGGTCGAAAACAGCACATCAAAAGTTTTGCGCCTCATAAGGCATCACCTCTCTGCCTGGGGCACGGGCTGCTGCGCGCCCGCAGCCGCGCCGTTCAAAGCATTCTCCAGCTGGCCGAGGATAAACTCCTGCAAACGTGCTTCAAATAAAAGCTGCCAAGGTTTGGTAACCTGCTGCTCTTTAATTTCCGGAATACCGTTGACGCCAATCATTTTACCGGCAGCTTCCAGCGCGTCATAGTAGTTGCCGATTTCATCTACAAGCCCCAGCTCCTGCGCCTGCTTGCCGGTGTAAACACGCCCGTCAGCCAAACCGCGCACAACAGAAGGGTCCATCTTGCGCCCGTTGGCAACAATAGCAACAAATTCGTCATACAGCTGGTTAACAATGCCCTGTAAAATCTCGCGCTCTTCCGCCGTCATTTCCCTGTCGGGGGATAAAATATCTTTATGCGGCCCGCTTTTGATTTTGCCGGTATATACGCCGATTTTTTTGTATAAATCCTCCACGTTCATATAAGGCATATAAACGCCGATGCTGCCTGTAAGCGTAGAAGAATTGGCATAAATAACATCGCTGTAAGAAGCAAGCCAGTACGCCGCCGAAGCAGCCTGGTCGCCCATGGAAGTTATTATCGGCTTTTTGGTAGTTTCTTTAAAGCGTTCCAGCTCGCGGCCGACCTCTTCGGCTGCCGTTACACTGCCGCCAGGAGAATTGATATGCAGCACCAAAGCTTTAACACTGCTGTCTGCCGCAGCGTCGCGGATTTCCTTCATAAGCTGACCGCTGGTTGCTGCCTGCGTGCCGCCAAGCAAAGTCTGTTCAACAGAAGCACCGTCCACAATCGGACCGCTGATATTGATAACGGCAACCCTGTCGCCCACGACCATTTTCGGTTCGCCGTTATTATTGCCGCCCAAAAGGGAAACAACAAAAGATAAAACTGCAATCAGCAAAACTGCACTGATAAAAATTTTTTTAAGCATTTTTTCATCTCCTTATACGCAAAAAGCAGACCGTCTTGCAGTCTGCTTTTTGGTTATTTTACCGGCTTTATTTCTGTTCCCTCAAAGCAGCGGCAATAAATTCTTTAAACAGCGGATGCGGATTGGTCGGGCGGGATTTGAATTCCGGATGGAACTGCGCGCCCAGGAACCACGGATGAACATCTTCCGGCAGTTCCACAATTTCAACCAGGCGTCCGTCCGGCAGCGTGCCGCCGATACGCAGGCCTTTTTCCACAATCTGCTCTCTTAATGCGTTATTTACTTCATAGCGGTGACGGTGGCGTTCATAAATAAGTTCTGCACCGTAAGCCTTTTCAGTAAGCGTGCCCGGGTAAACCTTGCACGGATAAAGGCCCAGGCGCATAGTGCCGCCTTTTTCCTCAACGTCAACCTGGTCCGGCATCAGGTCGATAACCGGATACTTGGTATTTTCGTCAAACTCAGAGCTGTTAGCGCCTTCCATGCCGCAGACATTGCGTGCATATTCAATAACTGCGCACTGCATGCCAAGGCAAATGCCAAAGAACGGAATTTTGTTTTCCCTGGCATACTTAACAGCCATAATTTTACCTTCAATGCCGCGGTTGCCGAAGCCGCCCGGCACCAAAATACCGTCAACGCCTTTCAGCATTTCCTCTACATTGTTATCTTCTTCCATTTTTTCGGAATTTACCCATTTGATTTCGATTTCGCTTTCGTTGGCAACGGCAGCGTGCTTCAAAGCCTCGGCAATGCTGATATAAGCATCGTGCAGCTCAACATATTTGCCAACAACGGCAATCGTTACCTTGCGCTCGTATTTTTTAAGAATGCGGGCAACCATTTCATGCCACTGCGTCATATCTTTGGGTTTATCTTCCATTGCCAGCTTTTTCAGAACAACGGTATCAAGCCCCTGTTCTTCCATCAGCATCGGTACTTCATAAATGCTTTCGGCAGTCAGGTTCTGAATTACTGCTTCCGGGTCAACGTCGCAGAACATTGCCATTTTCTCGCACATGTCCTTAGAAATAGGCCTTTCACTGCGGCATACCAGAATATCCGGCGAAATGCCGATGCTGCGCAGCTCTTTTACGCTGTGCTGGGTCGGCTTGGTTTTCAGTTCGCCTGCGGCGGAAATATAAGGAACCAGTGTTACATGAATGTACAGCACGTCATTTTTGCCGACTTCTTTTTTAACCTGGCGGATTGCTTCGAGGAACGGCAGGCTTTCAATATCGCCTACGGTGCCGCCGATTTCCGTAATTACAAAATCTGCGTTGTCGTTGCGGCCTACGCGGTAAACACGCTCTTTAATTTCGTTGGTAATATGCGGAATTACTTGTACGGTACGGCCGAGGTAATCGCCGCGGCGTTCTTTGTTGATAACGGAAAGATAAATTTTACCTGCAGTTACGTTAGAGCTTTTGGACAGGTTAATGTCGATAAAGCGTTCATAATGGCCCAGGTCAAGGTCAGTTTCTGCGCCGTCGTCGGTTACAAAAACCTCGCCGTGCTGGTACGGGCTCATTGTGCCGGGGTCTACGTTAATGTACGGGTCAAACTTTTGGATGGTGACTTTATAACCGCGGCTTTTCAGCAATCTGCCCAGCGAAGCAGCCGTAATGCCTTTGCCGAGAGAGGAAACAACACCGCCGGTTACAAAAATATACTTAGTCATAATTTGCCTCCAATCAATAAATTTATTTAAACTGCATTACATTCTTTCCGGTGCGGATACGCCTAAAATATTCAGTGCATGGCGCAATACATGCTGCGTGGCTTTAACAAGTTTAATGCGTGCCTGCTGCAATTCCGGGTCAACGCCAAGGATACGGCACTGGTTATAGAAGGAATGGAACAGGCCTGCCAGCTCATGCACATAATGGGCAACGCGGTGTACAGCGCGTTCTTTAGCTGCCGAAGCAATCAGTTCCGGATATTCGCCCAGCTTTTTGATAAGCTCGGTTTCAGTCGGGTCTGTCAAAAGGCTGTAATCAGCTTCTGCTGCTTCTTCAATGCCAGCTTCTTTAAGCTGACGGAAAATGCTGCAAATACGCGCGTGCGCATACTGAATATAGTAAACAGGGTTTTCGTTGGATTTTTCTGTTGCCAGAGTCAAATCAAAATCAAGCTGGCTGTCGATGCTGCGCATTACAAAGAAGAATCTTGCCGCATCGGTGCCTACTTCTTCAATCAGTTCATTCAGCGTTACGCTCTGGCCCGTGCGTTTGGACATTTTAACAAGTTCGCCATTGCGGTACAGGCTTACCATCTGCAAAATCAAAATTTCCAGCTGGTCGGGATTATAGCCAAGCGCACCTACTGCCGCTTTCATGCGGGCAATATAGCCGTGGTGGTCTGCACCCCACAGGTTAATAACACGGTCAAAGCCGCGTTCAAATTTATTGCGGTGGTAGGCAATATCGGCTGCAAAATAAGTCGGCACGCCGTTATCACGGATAACAACGCGGTCCTTATCGTCGCCGTGTTCGGTAGCCTTCAGCCACAAAGCGCCGTCTTTTTCGTACATATAGCCGCGTTCAGTCAGATAATCGCAGGCTTCTTTAATTTTATTGGCGTCATGCAGCGTCTGTTCGCTGAACCACACATCATAGGTTACGTTAAACGCTTCCAAATCTTCCTTCAGCGCCGCCAGTTTTTCTTTTAAGGCAATCGTGCGGAATTCTTCAATGCGTTTTTCTTCATCCATGTGCAGGAATTTATCGCCGTAAATACGTTTGATGCGTTCTGCTGTTTCTATTATATCATGTCCGTGGTAGCCGTTTTCAGGAAATTCCACATCTATTCCGTAAGCTTCAAGGTAACGCGCATTTACGGAAGCCGCCAGGTTGTTAATCTGGTTGCCTGCGTCGTTAATGTAATATTCGCGTGTTACATTGTAACCTGCCGCTTTAAGCAGATTGGCAAGCGAACTGCCTACTGCTGCGCCGCGCCCATGCCCTACATGCAGCGGGCCGGTCGGGTTGGCGCTTACATATTCAACCTGAATTTTTTCATCGGTCGGCGCAGTTAAATTACCGTAATTTTCGCCTGCTTTAACAATGTTGGCCAGCATATCGCTCAGCCAGTTATCCTTCAAATAAAAATTGATGAAACCGGGGCCTGCAATTTCGGCCTTTTCTACATACGCACAATCAAGGTTATCAATTACAGCCTGTGCTATCATTCTCGGATTGCATTTTAAGCTTCTGGCAGACTGCATGGCAAAATTGCTGGCAAAATCACCAAATTCCTTTTGCGGCGGCACCTCCAACAGCACCTCGGGCAATTCGCCTTCTTTAATGGTTCCCTTTTCGATAGCAGCAAGGGCAGCCTTTTTTACAGCGCCTGCCAAAATTTCTTTAATATCCATGCGCATCCTCCTCGATAACAATCTTTATTTTCATCTCATTGCGTTCCTGTCCAGCCAGCTCCAGCATATATTCAAGCTCAATATTCCAGATGCCGTCGCGGCAATAAACATATAAATAATCGGTTTTGGTTTTCAGCCCGAAGGTCATATACGGCGTTTTATAAACGCTGATACATTCCAGCCCTTTGCTGAACTCCTGGCGCGACTCTACCGTGCCGCTGCGGATAATAACAACATTATCGTAATTCCATTTAATGGTGGTTTTGGTACCCTTCATGCCAACGGCTTCTGTTTCATCGTAAAAAACATAAAACTTGCCGTTTTTCTCAGCCATTTTGCCAAACGAAATCGTTTCAATGGCGGATTGTTCATTATTGCTTTTTTCCATACTTGTAACATGGATTTTTACATTTTTCATTTCCATAAAAAGCACTCCGAAAATGGCAAAGCCTGCTTCACTTTCAGGTTTCCTTCAACTATAAAAACGAAGCAAGCTCCACAACAATTTTATCACGGTCCCAAAACTGCCAAAACTTCTTAAATATTATATCTCACCGTCACGGTCCAGTCAACCGCATATAATTTTTACAGCACGATTTTGCTTGCTTTACTGCAATAAAGAAGTGTATAATTAATATATTATTTACATAAACCATATAATGGGAGGTATTTTTATGGAACAGGATTTGGGCAGTATTTTAGCCTATGCGCTGTACTTTATCGTACTGTTCGCCATTGGGCTTTACCATATGAAGGATACAGGCGATATGCAAAGCTATATGCTCGGCGGGCGTAAAATAGGCCCGTGGGTTTCAGCTATGAGCGCCGAAGCATCAGACATGAGCGGCTGGATGCTGATGGGCCTGCCGGGTTATGCGTATGTAGCAGGCGTCAGCGCCTTTTGGATTGCTATCGGCCTTGCGCTCGGCACCTGGCTGAACTGGCGTTTTGTTGCGCAAAGGCTGCGCATTTATACCAAAATCGCTAACGACTCCATCACGCTGCCGGACTTTTTTGAAAACCGTTACCAAGATAAAAGCAAAATTCTGCGTATCGTATCAGCCGTATTTATTTTTATTTTCTTCTTGATTTATACCGCATCCGGCTTCGTTGCCGGCGGCAGGTTATTCACCACCGTTTTTGATATTTCCTATGTGTCCTCGCTTCTGATTACCGCAGGCATCGTAATTTTCTATACTTTTACCGGCGGTTATCTGGCAGTTTGCCGCACCGACTTTTTCCAGGGCACATTGATGTTTTTTGCCATCATCGTAGTGCCTGTTACCGGCATTATGATTGCAGGCGGCCCGGCAGAAACCATTTCTTCGCTGCACGCCCTAAACCCTAACTATTTTAATATGCTTACCGATGCTACCGGCCTGACGCTGAGCTTTACGGCAATTGTTTCCCTCATCGGCTGGGGCCTTGGTTATTTTGGCCAGCCGCATATTTTGGTACGTTTTATGAGCATCAGCTCCGCCAAAGAAATTCCGCAGGCAACACGCATCGCCATGGTTTGGGTAATCTTCTCGCTGTTCTTTGCCGTTGCTTCCGGTCTGGTTGGCCGCGTTGTGCTTGGCGATAGTTTAACCGGCGTTAATGCCGAAACAGTATTTATGGTAATGAACGAGCAGTTCTTCAATTCCTTTATGGCCGCCATTATCATCTCGGCTATTTTAGGCGCGATTATGAGTACCTCCTCAGGTCAGCTTCTGGTTACGGCATCGGCTATTTCAACCGACTTCTATCAGGCATTGCTGCGTAAAAACGCCAGCCAGAAGGAACTTGTTTTTGTCAGCAGGATTGCCGTTATTCTGGTATCTGCCTGCTCGCTGGCACTGGCCTATAACCCTAACAATTATATCTTAGACCTGGTTGCTTATGCGTGGGCAGGTTTCGGCGCTTCCTTCGGGCCGCTGATGCTGTTCAGCCTGTTCTGGAAACGCACCACTTTAAAGGGTGCAGTTGCAGGCGTATTCTTCGGCGGCAGCACCGTGCTTTTATGGAAAGAATGCTTTGCTTCTACCGGTCTGTACGAAATCATCCCGGGCTTTATCGTTTCCTGCATTGCCATCTTTATTGTCAGCCTGCTGGATAAAAAGCCTTCCGATTCCATCATCAAAGATTTTGAAACAACCGAAAAACATATCAACGATCTATAATCAGATACAGCAAAAAATCCTGCACAGCTTCTGCCGTGCAGGATTTTTTTATTTTGCATATCAAATTTTTACAGGCTTTGCCCAAGGCGGAAAGCTTCATCCGGATAACCGGTTTCGGCAATAGCTTCGCGCGTCGGGCAGCCGGGCGCAAGCACTCTGCCCCTGTCCTGCCAGTGCATGTAATCAGCCAGAGTTTCGTAATGCTTTGTAATGCTGCGCATTGTCAGCGGCGTATTGCTGCCAGCCGCCGCCAAAAGCACCGATTGTTTATTGTTTATATCGTAGGTACGCGAATAAAAACGGTCAATCACTGTTTTAAGCTGTGCGCTGAAGACAAAATAATATACCGGCGTTACCAAGGCAATCAAATCTGCTTCCATCAATTTTTGAATAGCTTCGTTTTCAATATCATCCTTATGTACGCAAGGCCCGCTCATGCCGCAGGCATCACAGCCAAGGCAGGGATGCGTATTTCTGAACGCAGCGTCAAAGCGGTAAATTTCGTGTCCTTTGCTTTGCGCTCCTTCAATAAATCTGTCAGCCATTAAAAAGGTAGTGCCGTTTTTATGCGGGCTGCCCGTTAAAACTACTATCTTCATTTTTATCCCTCTTTTGCGTTAAACTTTAAAGGCTCATGCCAAGTCTTTTGGCCTGCTCCGGAAACTCCGTGCCTTCAATCATTCTTCTCGTTCCGCAGCCATAACCCAAAACCTTGCCCATATCCTGCCAGTGCATAAATTCAACAAGCGATTCATAATGCTCAACCAAAGCGTCAAACGTCCAGCCGGAGCTGTTCCACGCCGTCGCCATCAAAATGCTCTTTTTGCCGTCAAAACGGCGCAGCCTACCGTGCATACGGTCAATAACTGTTTTTATCTGTGCCGACATATCATAATAATACAGCGGCGTTACCAAAACTATTAAATCGGCAGCCAAAAGCTGCGGCATCAGTTCTTTTTCTATATCATCTTTAAAAATGCAGGGGCCGTCCATCTCGCAGGCATTGCAGCCCGTGCATGGGTGAATGTTTTTAAAAGCCGCATTAAAGCGGAAAACTTCGTGCCCTTTTTCTTCTGCCCCTTCGATAAATTTATCCGCAAGCAATGCTGATGTACCTGCTTTATGCGGACTGCCGGTAATAACTACTATTTTCATTTTTCCACTTTCTTTCTTTTCTTCACTGCTGGCCGCAGCATAGCCTGTGCCGGACGGATTGCCGTTGCCAAGCATATTCACGCCGCAGCCGCTTAAAAATAATGTAATCAGGCCAGAACAGCTTACCTTTAAAAATTCCCTGCGGTTCATAAGCACCCCTCTTTCTTTATTTCAATTATATAAACCGCAGCGTCAGCAAGTCCAATGCTTATTTTTATGGTCGCTCAATGCCTTTTGGTAATAAAAAAATCCCGCAGAAATATATCCGCAGGATTTTATGCTTTTTGTGTATATTAAAATTATCATTTTAAGCATTGGCGTTTTTGGTTATATTATTTTACAATTAATTTAAGAGCTTAAAACACTTTTTGCATCAAAAACATATATGCCAGCGTGCCTCCGGCGATGCTTAAAAGCATGCTGCGCCGCCAGAAATGGAGCGCCAGTGTCAGCGCTACGCAGATAAATTCCGGCAGCCCATGCCAGGCATTAAACGGTGCATCCTTAAGGCTGTACACAACAAGCATGCCTGTAACGGCATAAGGCAGCACCTTGCCGAGATAATTTACAAAGGGCGGAATCTTCCTGCCGCCGCTGAAAATAATAAACGGCAGGCTGCGCGTCAGCACCGTTGCCAGTACAATAACAGCAATCATAACCGCGCTTTGCCAGATTGTCATCGTCATGCGCGCATCCTCCTTCTAATCACTGCAAAAATGGCCAATATCAAAAGCATCGAAGGTATCATAAAATTTTCCGTTCCAAACAAAAACAGGCATACTGCCGAAGCCGCAAGGCCGGTCAGCGCTGCGCCGTGTGCATCGGCGTTAAGCCACTGTTCAGCAAAAATTACAATAAACAATGCAGGCAGTACAAACGCAATGCCTTCGGTCGGAAAATCCAGCGCGCTGCCGATAAACGCTCCCAGCGTTGCGCCCGCAACCCAGTAAAAATGGTTCATCAGCGTAACAAAAAACATAAACCAGCCCTGGTCAATGCCTTCCGGCGCTTTGGTCATGCTGTTAATGGCGAAGCTTTCATCGCACATGCCAAAAATAAGATATAGTTTTTTCCAGCCGGTATTGCTGTATGGCTTTAACATTGATATTGCATAAAACAAATGGCGCGCATTAAGCATAAACGCCGTCAAAAAAGCGCCAAGCGGCGCAAACGGCCCCAGTAAAAGATTGATTGAAACAAATTCTACCGAGCCGGCAAAAATCAAAAGGCTCATCAAAAACGGATAAAGCGGCGAAAAGCCTTCGCTGACCATTAAAAATCCGTAGGATGCTCCAAGAAAAATAAAACTTGCACCTATTGGCACTGTATAAGGAAAAGCTGCTTTAAATGCTTTTGTTTTAACACCCAAACAAATCATGCTCCTAAAATTACCAAGTTTAACCCAGCGGCGGTTTAATTTGCCTGCTAATATTGCTATAATAAAAGCAGAAGCAACTATAAACCTGTATTATAGCCGCTGTTTATTATTTTAACTAACCTGCCGTAAAGTGTCAAACTCCGGCAGCAGAGATTTTTCAATTTTGTTAATTTTCATAATTTTGAAGGAGGCCATAATATGACTACTGAAAAACCAATCCCCGGCACCGGAGGCAACCATTATATCCCGTATGCCCAGCGCAGCGGCGCAGAATCCGTTGTTTATTTTACGCGCGATTTATCAGCAGAAGGCCTGCTGAAAATTTTTAAACGCATCAGCCAGAACCTCACCGGCAAGGTTGCTATTAAACTGCACACCGGCGAGCCGCACGGGCCTAACATTATCCCACGCCCGTGGGTTAAAAATTTAATTGAAAAAGCCCTGCCCGGCGCAAAAATTGTTGAAACCAACGCTTATTACGAAGGCGGGCGCGACACAACCGAAAAACACCGCGCCACCATTGCCCTTAACGGTTGGGATTTTTGCCCGGTAGACATTATGGATGAAGACGGCAGTGCTGTACTGCCTGTAAAAGATGCCAAATGGTTTACGGAAATGCACGTCGGCAAAAACCTGCTTAACTATGATTCGCTGTTTGTGCTGACGCACTTTAAAGGCCATGTGCAGGGCGGCTTCGGCGGCAGCGATAAAAATATCGGCATCGGCTGCGCTGACGGACGCATCGGCAAAGCGATGATTCATACCACGCCAGGCTCTACCAACCAGTGGGATATTGCCAAAGAAGAATTTATGGAAAGGATGACAGAATCTTCCAAAGCAGTTGTAGACCATTTCGGCAAAAACATTGCTTTTGTTAACGTAATGCGCAATATGTCTGTATCGTGCGACTGCGAAGGCACCGCTGCCGCGCCAGTAGTAACGCCTAACGTCGGCATTCTTGCCTCGCTGGATATTCTTGCTATTGACCAGGCAAGCGTTGACCTTATTTACGCCATGAACGAAGATGACCGCAAAGCGCTGGTAGAACGCATGGAAAGCCGCCATGGGCTGCGCCAGCTTACTTACATGAAGGAGCTGCGCATGGGCAACGACAAATATAAACTCATCGACATCGACAACGGCGATAAAGAAATTACCCTTGCCGAAGCCGTAAAGGACGTTGTACCGTTTAAGGCAGAATAAAATAATATCATTTCAGCCGCTTACTGCTTACTTTTTTAGTATGCTTAAGCGGCTTTTTTATTTATAAATTATTAAATAATATCCTTAATTTTTATTAATACTACTTCATTTGCCTTAGTTTAATTTTGTCATATTTTTAATATTTTAACAATAAAATCACTTATTTTTATTATAAATTTTTAAAATTATACCTCTATCTTTTGACTAAATTTCAAAAAACGATTATGATAAAATTAGTATTTTTTTATTTTTAAAAATAAGGAGTGAAAGTTATGGTTGATTTACGCAGTGATACTTTGACCTTACCGGATAAGGAAATGCTTGAAACTATTTTGACTGCCCGGCTTGGAGATGACGGTCGTGTTGATGCTTCCGGACGCGGCGAAGACCTTACTGTCAACGAACTGGAAGACCTGGCAGCAGAATTTACCGGCAAGGAAGCCGCCCTTTTATGCCCTACCGGAACTATGGGAAATTCCTGCGGCGTGCTTTCATGGGCCAAAAGCGGCGACAAAATTTTAGTACACGAACAGCAGCATTTACTTTTAACTGAAAAATTTTTATTTGATGAAGGCTTCTGCCGGATGCAGCCTGTCAAATATAAGTTCAACAAAAATGAAACACCTGATTTAAAAAATATGGAAGAACTGCTTGCCAGCTCAGGCGCTAAACTTATCTGCCTGGAAAATACCCATAACTTTTCCGGCGGTTATTGCATTCCGGTTGAAGAAATGCAAAAAATACGCCAGCTTGCCGACCGTTATGGTGCGCATATACACATGGACGGCGCCCGGCTTTTCCATGCAGCGGCTGCGATGAATGTGCCGGTACGGGAAATAACACAATACGTAGACAGCGTAATGTTTTGTATTTCCAAAGGATTGGGAGCACCGGTCGGTTCTTTGCTATGCAGCACCAAAACACAAATTGCCAAAGCCAGGGATATCCGTAAAATCTTAGGCGGAGGCATGCGCCAGGCCGGCATAATTGCTGCCTGCGGCATCTATGCTTTACAGCATAACGTAACCCGTTTAAAAGAAGACATAGAAAACGCAAAACTTGCAGCCGAATTATTGCGCGGCAAACTGCAAAACCTGGTATTGCAGGCAGAAGTACAGAGCAACATCGTTGTTCTTGATTTGTGCAATACCAAAACCACTCCGGCGCAGTTCTGCCAGATGGCAGAAGCACATGGGCTCTTAATCCGCCCGGTGCTTTCACACTGCATAAGGCTGGTATTTTATAAAGGAATTACAGCAGATGATGCCAAAAAAGCAGCTGCTATCATACTTGACCTGGATAAACAATTATAATCAGAGGTGAATGACATGACCATTGCCGGACGGAAAATAGGCTTAACTACACAAATTTTTATTGCCATGATTTTAGGCTCTGTCTTTGGCCTGGCTTTCAGCCAGCTTGCCATGGATATGGAATTTATCGGCACAATCTGGCTGAACTGCATTAAAATGATTGTTGTGCCGATGGTACTTTTCACGATTATTACAGGCATTGTTTCCCAAAACGATATTAAATCTTTAGGGCGCATTACCGTAAGAATTATACTTTACTATATTATAACAACTATTATCGCCAGCTTAATCGGCCTTGGCGTTTCTTATGTTTTGCAGCCGGGCGATTTTGCTAACTTTACCGGTCTGCAATCCAAAGAAGTAACAAAAGCTGCTGCTGATTTCAGCATCGCCAAATTCTTTACGGATATGTTTTCCGCCAATATGTTTGAAACCTTCCATAAAGGCAATATCATCCAAACCCTTATTATTGCCATCATGATTTCCATCGCAACTTTGCGCATTGCAGACGAAAGTACCAAAAGCACCTTGATTAAAGGCTTTAATGCCGTTAATGCCATGGTCTTTTCGTTAATCAAAATGATTATGGAAGCTTCCCCTATCGGCGTATTCTTTTTAATGGGCAGCTCCTTTGGTGAATACGGGCTCAGCATTTTTACCGGCATGGCTTCTTTGCTGGGCACTTATTACATTGCCTGCCTGATACAGGCTGTTGTAATTTACGGCGGCCTGTTATGGGTTTCTGCCGGCATCAGCCCGTTCAGATTTTTAAAAGATACTGCGGAACTGTGGATTTATACCATTACAACTTGCAGCAGCGTTGCAGCAATTCCTATTACTATTAAAGTTGCCAAAGAAAAATTTAACGTTCCGGACAGCATTTCGGCCTATACCACTTCACTGGGCACGCAGCTTAACTCCGATGGCAGCGTTATTTTATACGCCTGTGTTTTATCCTTCATCGGACAGGTTACCGGCACAGCCTTTGATTTTGGCACCATGCTGCAAATAATCCTGCTTTCGGCGATTATCTCCAACGGCGGCGGCGGTATTCCCGGCAGCGGCATTGTAAAACTGTTTATCATGGTTGAAGCCTTCGGCCTCCCGACTGAAATCGTCGGTATCATCGCAGCCTTCTATCATGTATTTGATTTGGGCACAACTACCAACAACTGCCTGGGCGACCTGGCCGGTACAATCTTTGTTTCCAAGCTGGAAGAAAAAGCCAAAAGCGCTTAGCCGCGATTTAAAATTCAAACAGCATAATATGCCAAAAGCTCCTGTACAATAATACAGGAGCTTTTTAATAATAAAGCACTGCCGTTGCATCAGGCAGTGCATAAATTCATGGCGGAGAGGGTGGGATTCGAACCCACGGTACGTTGCCGTACAATTGATTTCGAGTCAAACTCCTTAAACCGCTCGGACACCTCTCCATATACTGTTTTTAAAAATGGTAAAAACCCAGTAAAATCATTATACTATTAAATTCGTTGTTTGCCAAGATTTGTATTTTAAAAAATTAAAATAACCAAAATTGTAACATCAAAAAAATCATAGCAAATCATTTCAAAACATTTGACATCTTAATAAGCTGTCAATAAGCTGTATAAGTAAAGGGAAAAATAGCACTGAATTAAGTGCTATTTTTTTATTATAAAATTACTTATAATAGCATTCTAAAGTTTTTTGTCAGTATACACTCAAAAATTTATCTATTACTACCCATCCATTGTACAATCAAATCCAACAACGTAATTTGTTATTTTTATTATTATACCCTCATACACTAAAAAAAGAACTCCCATAAAAGAATGGGAGTTTCCCTACATTTATAAACTATCTTCAATTTCGTTTATTTTGCATCTAATTTTAGAATTTTCTTTTAAAAATCTTTTAATATACTTTTGTCTCTCTAAAATATTATCGCCTTCTACTTTTTGGTCATCACTTAATAAAAATACTATTTGTTGAAGTTCTTTATCTTTATTCAACAAATCAATAATTTTATCTTCTAGTTCAGAAGCAGTATATTTTCTAGATTTTTCTTCTAAAATAGCTACTATATTATTATTATAATCCTGCAAGTATTTTTCTACTCTCTCATAAATTTCTTTTACAACATCATAACATAAATTAACTTGAGCTTGTTCTTCTAAATATTTTTTATCAATTTCATTAAAATGTGTAAGCATTAAATATTCTGTCCACTCAGAACTATCATTCCAATACTTAACAGCTGATGCTCTATCAATAATTATGTCTTCAACTCCTATTAACTTTACTTCGCCAAATGGGGTTTCAACAACAGTTACTTTATTTTCATCTCCAACCAACGGACCTTTTGGAAATTCTATTATAACAGAAGTATTTTCATGATACCAAATACCATCTTCATTTTTAAAGCCTAAATTAGTCATCACTAAATTTATATTATGATTATCTTTAGCAATAAAATCTAAATCTTTAGTCATGTAACTTGCTGCACTATAAAATTCAACAGCAGAGCCGCCAACCACAGTAACTTCATTAGCAAATTTTTTCATTTCAGTTTGTATTGCGGCAGCAATGGATAAACGTTCTTCTAATGGATTGTTAACATACTTTTCATTAATTTCTTTAATAATATTACGTTCTAACATATACTATAATACCCATTTCCTACCTTTTTAAATCTTCCTGTTCTTAAAGCATCTTCCCAAGCTTTTTTACAAGCAAATGCTAAAGCACGACGTTCAGCGAAACTACGTGATTTAATTTGACGTTCTCTATTGCGCGGTCTTAATTGTGGTGGTGTCAGTTTTAAAATATTCCTACGTTCTTCGAGCCAATCTTCCATAATAACGCGCTTCATACTATAATCACCTTCCCATATAATAAATTAAAAATTATTCATTATTTATATTTTTGTACGACTTTAATAGCATTTAATGCATACTATAATAATGCATTAGAACTCTTCATTAGTCAAAGCATTTCTAAATTTATATAACTCGCCACGCCATTGCGGTAACTTATAATATAAATCCAAAACTTCTTCTTTACTGATATTTTGTTCTTTCATAAAATGTTTAATTAAAGCTGAATAACATTCTTAAAAAAACCTAAAAAATAAAGTTTATGCTTTTCTTCCGAATATGGAATTTTTAAAAATTGCTACCATGGTCTGATAAGGTAATTCGTTTATTGTCCTGATTGATGAACGTACTTGACAGGCATGTGATGCAGAAAAATAAATTTGTTTGCTCACAATCCCACCCCTTCCTTACCTATCTATTTATATATTATAGCAATTTAATATTGAAAGCAAACTAAATTTTCAGCTACAATCTTGATACTTCATTTCTTCACAAAAACCAAAAAACGCCGGCGAACCGTACCGATGTTTTTGGCATATTTGTATCTGTAAAAAGATAGAACAATGCCACAAAAAGTGGCATGGAAAATGTTTTACATAAAATATGGCTAAATGTCAAGTGCAAAAAAATTTAATTCAAGAAATCAGATAGCTTGTTTGCCAAATATAAAGGCAGGTTAGTAAAGTTTTCTGTCTGCTGGTAGCCCATTTGGGAAAACCTTACTGCATTTTTAGGTTGCACTTCTTTAATATACTTTTTAAAAGTAACAGCATTTTTATCTTTACCGGCTTTTACTTCCACCGGAATTATATCAAGGCCATTTTGTAAGATAAAATCAAGTTCACCGGAACGGTCACTGTAATACCTTATTATTTCAAATTTTTCCTTTAATTGCTGAAGAACAAAATTTTCTGCCAAGGCACCTTTGAATTGATAAGCCGTATCGAGAAGAATGGCTTTATTATCAATACCGGCCATACATTTCAAAAGACCTGTATCAAATAAATACAGTTTGAAATAATCCAAACGGTCAAACGTAGGCAATGGATGCTCTACTTTTGATACGTTATAGAGCCTGTTCAGCATACCAGCAGATACCAACCATTCTATTGCTTCTTCAAAATCTCTGGCCCTGCCGCCTGGTTTTACTGCACCATACATAAATTTACCGTTTTCTTTAGCAAGCTGGGAAACTATGCTGCGGAACACCATTAAGATACGCCCAGCATTTATTTTACCGTTATGCTTGCCAAAATCGTTTTCATAAATGGCTATAAGTTCCTTTTGAATCTGATGAATTTTTTCAGGGTCTTTATAGTCAAGCCAGGACTGCACGCATTCCGGCATGCCGCCGATAATAAGGTAATATTTATATATTTCCGTAAGGCGTGTATCGAAAATATCTGGAATTTCTTCACCGGGTTTAATTTGAATGTAATAATTATAGAGGTTAGGCTCGACAGCTCTTAAAAATTCCTCATAAGTAAGTGGGCCTATTTCTAAAATATTTACCATGCCTACCGGATATGACTTCGGGTCAGCAAGCAGTGTGCCAAGTAAGCTGCCCGCCGAAATAATATGATATTCAGGAGCACGCTCCTTAAAATATTTAAGTGAATTTAATGCTTCCGGACACTCCTGGACTTCATCAAAAATTATAAGCGTTTCATTAACAGTAATTTTTTTCCCGCATATCATTGAAAGCAGCTCTATGATACGCTGCGGATTTTTGGTTGTTTCAAAAATAGATTTTAAATCTTCCTGTTCATCGAAATTGAAATAAACATAATTGCCGTTATAGTGAATTTTACCAAAATCCTGCATCAGCCATGTTTTACCGACCTGGCGTGCGCCTTTAATTATTAAAGGCTTACGGTTAGGGGAATTTTTCCATTTTAACAAACTAGATATAGCCGACCTCTCCACATTTTTCACCAACTTTCAATATAAAAATTGCCACTTTTTACAAGGTTTTCAAGATGATTTTAACACATTTTTACAGCATTTTGAAGGTATAATTTGCACATTTTTGCAAATTTACGAAATTGCATTGTGTAATAGTCAAGAAAAACGGACACCAAAAAATTTTTTGAGATTTTTATTTTCAAAAGTAGACACTAATATGAAAAGAGGTGATCTTGCCCGGCACAAAAAAATGCCGGACGTAGTAGACATTCACATCACCTTTGTCCCAAATTAGTCCGCTGACGGCGATGTACTGGCGTTTGGACAGCAGAAAACTCGGCACCAGCGGCCGGCAGTCACAGGTTAAGCCTGTAATGAGTTTGCTGCCATCTGTTTTTTTGCAGGTTTCCCACATAGTCTATGATGAAACTAATGACACGACTTTTCATGCGAGCATTGCCAACGTGTAGTGGAATAATGCGTGTGGTGGACATACTATTTTTCTCCTTTCCGCGGAAATGAGTTTGATATTGTATGGATAATTCCGTATAATAAAAGTATAAATCCAATTTTGAAAGGAGTCTGCTGCTCGTATGACAGAAGCTGAACTTCTGAACTTGATAAATGGCGGTGAAAACCTCCGGGTGGAATTTAAGAAATCCACCAATGAAATCACCAAAGATGTCTATGATACGGTCTGTTCCTTTTCTAACCGGGACGGCGGGACGATCATTTTAGGGGTCAAAGATAATGGGGAGATTCTGGGCATCCACCCGGATGCTTTAGACCGCATGAAAAAGGACTTTGTAACTTCTATCAACAACGGACAAAAAATCAATCCGCCCCTTTACTTGCAACCGGAAACATACAAGGTGAATGGTCGCGCATTACTTGTCATTCAAGTCCCATCTGGTAGCCAGGTCTGCCGCCATCACGGGCGCATTTTTGACCGCAGCCACGAAGCGGACATTGATATAACTGACAATTCCGACATGGTGTACCAGCTGTATGCACGGAAAAACAGCAGTTATTTTGTCAACAAAGTGACCCGTTTCCAGCTGGACGACTTGTGCCCTGACATGATTGAGCGTGCCAGAGCTATGGCAGTCAGTCGCACAGCCAATCACCCGTGGAGCTCCCTGTCAGATGAAGAATTGCTGCGCAGCGCCGGGTTAATCCTAAAAGACCCTGAAAGGCAGTTGGAAGGCATCACGCTGGCTGCAATCCTTTTGTTCGGAAAAGACACCACGATTTTGTCTGTACTGCCGCAGCATAAGACGGATGCCATTTTCCGGGTGGAAAATATGGACCGCTATGATGATCGTGATGTTATCATCACCAACCTGCTGGACACCTATGACCGCCTGATAGCCTTTGGTCAAAAACATCTCAGCGATATCTTTGTTCAAGAGGGCGTCCAGAGCGTTAGCGCCAGAGATCGCATCCTGCGTGAGATTTGCTCCAACAGTCTGGCACACCGTGATTATTCCAGCGGCTATGTAGCTAAATTTGTGATTGAGCGCGACCGGCTCTACACTGAAAACGCCAACCGTTCCCACGGTCACGGTACTTTGCATCTGTCCTCTTTTGAGCCGTATACAAAGAATCCGCCCATCTCCAAGGTGTTCCGCCAAATTGGACTTGCTGATGAACTAGGGTCTGGGATGCGGAATACTTATAAATACACCAGGCTTTACTCCGGCGGAACCCCGGAATTTATTGAGGGCGATGTATTCCGCACGGTTGTTCCATTGACTCCTGTTGTTGTGGAAAAGGTAGGGCCAAAGGAAAAGACCCAAGTTACAACCCAAGTTACAACCCAAGTTACAACCCAAGTTACAACCCAAGTTACAGTTGCTGATAAAATTCTTGTTTTTTGCACCGTTCCGCATTCTAAGGCTGAAATTGCAAAACATTGCGAATACAAAAACACCAAGAATTTCACACAAAAATATCTCAGACCGCTACTGGAGAAGGGATTACTTCAGATGACAATCCCGGAGAAACCTCAAAGTCGCAATCAGAAGTATGTAACGGTGCAAAAAAAACAGCAGGATTGACGCAACACATCATAATTGAAAAGATTGCCAATTATAAAGGCAGGGCGCCGGAGAATCAATTAGCTCCTACCCCCTGCCTTGTTCTATGACATGCAGATGGCTTGCCACCAAATTTGCCAAACAGTTGTCTATTAAATCTTGCAGACAATTTTGACTCTATTTAACAGCTCAAATCAAATCGAATTCTTTACTTTCGAACTAATTTTA
Organism: Phascolarctobacterium sp.; assembly: GCA_003150755.1. GTDB lineage: Bacteria > Bacillota > Negativicutes > Acidaminococcales > Acidaminococcaceae > Fusicatenibacter_A. The sequence continues at coordinate 37,871 of QAMT01000022.1, forward strand.
TCAATTATACTTGCACGAAAGTAAAGTCAAAAACGCTGTACAAGTCAAGAAAAGTAAACACCAAAAATTTCGAGGGGATATTTATTTTCAAAAGTAAACACAAATATGCAAAAGGAAAGCAATTTGCGCAGCGCGATGAGCGTGGCTTGTCAAACTGCTTTTTTATTTATACGCAGCACAAGCCGGTGCTGTGTATAGTGCTTCGGATGCCGCCCAGTAAGCGGCTTTTTTTATATATTTATTTTTTCCCGCTTTTCTTTCGTCCATTTTAGCGGTTCACTTCGGCTGTCATCAAGGATATTACAGAGCGGCTGCGCCGTCCTTTGCTTTTGCCTAATCACCGCTTTCAAGGACGTGCGAAAAGCGGCAAAAAACAGTCGCAGGGAGCAAGGGAACGGCGCAAGGAGCAATGCCCCTTCCGAACCCACGGCAAAGTATACCTGCGCCAATGGGGCTTGGTATTTTGCCTATTGTAAAGAAATGGAGTGTGTATGTATGAACAGAATTGAAATCACAGCAAGACTTACGAAAGACCCCGAAATTATTTTTGGCAAGAACGGTAGAGCCGTTGCAAAATTTTCCGTTGCCGAAAACATTTATGACAAACGCGAAAAGACAACGAAGCCGCAATTTTTCAATGTAATCGCCTTTGGCAAAACCGCCGAACTGATTGGCGACACGCTTAATAAAGGCAATAAAATTCACATTGGTGGCAACGTAGAAATCAGACCGTATGAAAAAACAGACGGTTCTAAAGGAGTATGGGTACAAATTCTGCTCCGTGAATTTGAATACTGCGAGAAAAAAGAACAGCCGAAGCAGCAAGGCTCGAAGAAAGCGCAGGTGGCGTAAATGGAAAATTATGGGCTTGAAGAACTCATAAAAAAAGCTAACTGCAAAGACTATGCCGAATTTGTAATCTTTCTTTATGATATAGGCGCTTTAGCCTGCAAGGAAAGCGAAATGGAACGCATTGTTGAAGCACTGGACGAAGTATACAGCAGCCCAGGTTATTAAGCAAAAAAGATATGGGGGCTTTTGCCCCCTATCTTTTAAATGAAAGAGGGAGCGGCAATGATTGAGATAAATTTTACCGAAAACTTTTTAAAACAGCAGGTTAAATGCCTTGATATATTAGCTAAACTTATCGAATACGATAAACAGCACGGCAATCCCCCCGAAGTTACACGAGTGCTGGCGGCATTTATTGATACTCAATGCAAGGCACTGGCAACAGCGACCAAATTGTTTGAAAAACATAAACCTGCACTTGAAGAAGCTGAAAAAGCTGAACGTGAAAAACAGCGGGCGCAGGAAAAAATCGAAGCGGCTAAACGCAAAGAGGAACAGAAGAAAGAAAAGGTTAAAGAGGACTTGAAAAAAGCAGTAAATGATGAAGGAAGCCTGTTCTGCTCCTGCAATGAAACGCAGGAACTTGAAGAAGAAACAGACCCCGAAGATGACGGCTATGCCTTTGAAGAAGAAGATAACGAGGAATGAAGGTGCAATAAATGAAAAAACTGGCAGAACTTTCAATCGGCAATATGGTTATAAGAAATGATATGTATGAGAGTTTCGGTTCGCCCACTCTGTTTATGGCGTATAAAAGGGATAAGCACAGCAAAAATATTTACCGGCAAGGTTACTTTCAAGCATATTGTGTAATATGCCGTTCAACCTTTACGGTAAACCCTGGCGGGGTATGGAGTTACGGAGAAATGGTTGCCTGCCCTGCCTGCGGCAGAATACATACCGGCAACGCCGTTATGTATGGCGGCAATGAGGATAGTTACCTGCCGGACGTTATTACAATGAAGGTTATAGATTTTAAGGATAAGGTAGAACTGCGGATAAACTATACAGCGGTACATTTTGGTAAATTTGCTCACAGGACATGGCAATACCAAGACGGCATTAAGGAAACCATAACCTTTGATGTTAAAAACAGCAAGTGCTTTTGGCGCAAAGAGCAAAAAGGCAAAATGCTTGAAGAACAGGAACTCGGTTATCTTTCGGATTATGAAAATCTGAAAGCAAAAACGGCACTTTGGTTTTACAGCTTTAATCATAAAATAAATAAAGGCAATAGCTTTACAGAACTCTTAAAAGCCCTGCGGACGGCAGTTAATAAGAAAATAATGGCAAACGGTAAAACGCCGAAATCGCTCTATATAGGCGGCAACTATAAAAACAAGCTGTACGGCAATGTTTTAAACCTTGCCCACCGTGTCCGCTTTTGGGATATGGAAAATATTGAAGTCTATTCGTGCGGCGAATGGTCAGTACAAAAATGGCAGGAAAAAATATTTTGCAAAAAGTATCTGCCGAAACGCTTTGAAGAACAGGTATACCTTGCAATGCAGAAAACAGATTATGTATCAGCCGTCTGCAAAGTGCTTAAAGTACCAAATATACCGCATACACGGCGCAACCTGCAACCCGGAAATTTTGCAATGCTGCGTGAGTGCTACAAAATTAAAAACAATGATGTGGCGCAGGCAGTTTTTGAATATGGCAAAAGTATAAATGAGTACCCGATTAAAGTAATTGCAGAAATCCGAAAGATAATAGAGTTTTATAACACGTTTATCTTCTACTATCCGAAAATGCAAATGCAGTATGTTATAAGTAAATGGGAAAAGGAATATTTTGATGTATTAAGGCTTTGGCAGGCAGCAGATAAAATCACAAAAGCAGAATTTAAACTCCAAACGCCTGCCCTTTCCAAACTGCACGATTGGCTTGCCGTAGCAGTTGCCAAACAAAATGACAGGGAAATCATTTTTGATGTGCCGAAAGAAGTAATAAACCGTTATACAATGCTTATCAAAGCCTACGGCGCAAAGTGCATAGAGCGGAACAGTGAACTTAAATTTTGGGCAACGAGCCTGCATAACTGCGCCGCTGGTTATAAAAATACAATAGGCACGGATAAACAGCTTGTAGGTATCAGTGATGAACTTGGTAAACCGGTAGCATTATTAGAAATAAATAAATCCTGCATTACACAGGCAAAGCTATTTGATAATGCGCCAGTTTATAAAAAGCAGGCAGTAAATGCCACCGTTATAGAGTTTGCAAAGAAATGCAGACTAAAAATAAATACAACAGATGTGAAAGAAAAAGAAATACCGGTAACGGTAGTTGCCTAAAGGCATTGGCAGGAGCAAACGCTCCTGCCACGCCTAGCGGCAAAGGTAATCAGCGTGCAGGATTAAAAAAATTGGTTGCACGCTGATTTTTATTGCAGTCAGAGGTTGCAAAAAATTAGTATTTTTGCCTGCTTGGGCGCGGGCGGTTAAAGCGCATCGGCGCGCAGCTAACCGTACCGGTCGGCTCTGCTACTCTTTGCTTTATGCCCGCACATAGCGCAGGCGGCAGACTTTACCGCCTGCCGCACTGCTTTGGTAAAAGGTTGCGACAAACAGACAATTTACTGCGCTTGCTCCGCTCCCTGCGTAAATAGACTGTTTAACCGTGTCGCTTCCGGGCACCTTTACCGGCTGCGCTCCTGCCTGTTCTTCGCAGGCCTCCGCTTATCCGGCAAAAGTGCCAATTTGTTGCGCCTTGCCAAAGGCAGGCGCAGAAAGACGCGCATCTGCGCTTAAAATATGGTTAGCATTTTATCCTGCGCCGATAGCAGGGCTTGGTAATATGCTTTTTCATTGCACCGCTGCGATAGCTCCAGCGCAGCGTGCAGTCAGCGGGATTATAAATTAAAGTTTTTGACCGCTTTTCTTCCGTTCATTTTAGCGGCTTACTCCGGCTGTCAGCAAGGATAAAACAAGCGCGTTGCGTCCTTGTCTTTTGCCTGTTCGCCGCTTCAAATGACGTGCGAAAAGCGGCAAAAAAACAATCGCAGGGAGCGAAGGGGAACGGCGCAAGGAGCAATGCCCCTTCCAATCCCACGGCGGTAAACGCCTGCGCCAATAGGGCTTTGCGTTCCGCCTAATGTTAAGAAATGGAGTGTGTATGTATGGAAAAACAGCAAAGTTTGATGCCTAAAATTGCAGAAATGTTGGGAGTAGGAATTAAAGAGGTTTTTAAGGTAGAAAGCCCAGAAGGTAAAATCTATGATAATGATTATATGATTGATACCAATGCGCTTTGGGAAAGAAAAAAAGGCAATATTACCTGGTATGTTGATTATTATACACTGCGTACCTTGCTTAATGGTACTGAAACACTTATTAGATTACCGGAAAACGAAAGGGAGTATGTAAAATGAGTAAATATGTATTATTGAAAAACAGCGGAGAAATTGAGGTTAAGGAACTGGACAAAAAACTTGAACTTGAAACTATGTATAAGTGGATTGGTAATGACTGCCGATGTATTGATATAGCGGAAAGCGTTATCAATAAAAAAATGGGCTGTAACGTCCTTATGATTTTTGATGATGAGTTTTTACTCAATAATTTAGAACCAGTACCAAATAAAATAGCCAGCCTGCTTTTCGGGTACAGCATACGGACAAGCGACTGTTTATGCGGTAATGTTATTCTTGCTAAAGCTGATGAAGATGAAACCGTTGGCTTTACAGATGAAGAAATTGCAAAGCTGATGAGGCTTATAAAAATTACCGAAAATTTTGCTCCAATAATTAAATTTAGAGTACAAGAACCGCGTATGACTTTTATACCTGGCGATTATTAAAAAAAGAAGTGTACAGCCTTTTTTAAGGCTGTACACCTTTAAAACAAAGGGGGCACGGATTATGTGGCAGGAAAGATTTACGGAAATGCAGGCAAAAGTAGATAAGTTTTTAAAGGCATATAAACAGGATTTTGAAGTAGATAAGACAAGCATTCTGGAAGCACCGGACGACACTTTTTTATGGATGCTGCGGGAAACCGGAACACAGCTGGTAAATATGACCCTAGTAAAACAGGGCGAAATAAATATCAAAGATACTGCACTTTATTATTTTTACCAATTAAAACGGCCTTGTCAGTTTTACCTTGTCAATGCCGGCAGATTAGAACGGCTGACACAAAAAAGAGCGGAACAATATTTTATATAACGGAGTGTGGTAATCTATGATAGTTAAAATTAAAATCACGGAAAGACTGGTACGGGTTGTATCGGTAGAAGCCGATAATAAAGATGAAGCCAGGCAAAAAGTTGATGATTTATACCGTGCCGGTGAAATTGTCCTCACAGCAGATGATTTTGTTGGCTATACTTTAAGCAAAGCATAACGGAAGTAAAATGACAGCAAAAAAGCCTTACCGGTCAATGTGAACCGATAAGGCTTTTTTGCACCGTATAAGGTAGCAGGGTATTTTGATTAAAATAAGCTGATATTCCCTGCTTTTATTATAGACATAAGTAGCAAAAGAAGTTACTTTTACCAGTGCTGCTTGCGGCAGGCTTTACCGCCTGCCGCACTATTTGGGAAAAGGTTGCGACAAACAGACAATTTACTACGCTTGCTCCGCTCTCTGCGTAAACAGACTGTTTAACCGTGTCGCTTCAGGGCACATTTGCTGGCTGCGCTCCTGCCTTTTCTTCGCAGGCCTCCGCTTATCCGGCAAACGTGCCAATTTGTTGCGCCTTGCCAAAGGCAGGCGCAGCAGGCGCGCATCTGCGCTTAAATATAGGTAATCATTCTGACCTGCGCCGATAGCAGGGCTTGGTAAAAATGCTTTTATATTGCAACGCTGCGATAGCTCCTGCGCAGCGTGCAGACAGAGGTATTTTTATTTTAATTGTTTCTGCCGCTTTTCTTCGCTTTATTTTAGCGGTTTGCCTTTTGCTCCGGTAAGGATATTACAGAGCGGCATTGAGCCGTCCTTGCCTGCGCAGGCTGCACCGCTTTCAAGGACGTGCGAAAAGCGGCAAAAAAACAGTCGCAGGGAGCAAGGGAACGTGCAAGGGTTTCAACCCTTCCAATCCCACGGCATAACCACCAACGCCGGAAAGGCTCGGCGTTATAGCCTATATTCTTGAAAGCGAGGAAACAAAAATGACTATGGTATTAGCTACTTTAAAAGATTTAATGGAAGTAAGAAACGAACACGCTGTATATGTAAAGGACGCTAACGCTCTTTTAAAAATTTACCGTAACAGCATTGCAATAATTGACCTTACCAATGCTTTGCAGGCAGGTAAAGTTTGCAAAAAATACAGCTTTGAATTTTACGAAGCAGATAACGGTTTTTGTGGGTTGTACAGCTTTTTAGATGACCTGCCCTTTATTGAATTTCTTAATAACTGCCGTGCCGGTAATTATGCCGTAAACAGCACCAGGTTAAATATCGTAGGTATTAAATATTATGATACTGATTTAAAAGCCTGCCGTGTTATCAGCCCGTTTGCTGCTGTAAAGAAGCAGAATTTTGCAACCGGTAAAGTAAACGGCGTAAAACTTGCTAAAGGTATTTTAACAGGGCAAATTAAAGAAATTATCTGCACCGGACGCTATACCGATGATTATTATGATGATGCCAAAAGGAATTTCTGCAAAGGCAGAAAGGTTTCTGACCTTTTGAAATTCGCAGATGAATTGCTGAAAGACAGATATTGCTTTAGTGCTGCTCTTAGCGATGACCGTAAAAATATAGAGTTTGATTGGGGCGGTACGGATTTTTACAATGCGGTGTTAGCTTAACAATATACCCGGCAGGAATAGCTCCTGCCGGTGAATTTTTCAAAAAATTTTTCGGCAGCACTGCCGTACTGCCGAACCGATGCGGAATATTGTACTTCAATCAAAATTTCTCTTAATCAACATTATAAAGTAAGCACATTTATTTTTAGACTTTACCAGTGTCTTTAATTGCATTGATAGCAGAATTTAATAACGCATTAGAACTCTCCATTATTCAAAGCCTTTCTAAACTTAAATAATTCACCACGCCACTGCGGCAATTTATAAAATAAATTTAAAACTTCTTCTTTACTAATATTTTGCTCTTTCATAAAACGTTTAATTAAAGCAGGATAGCACTCCTCAAAAAAGCCTAAAAAATAAAGTTTATGCTTTTCTTCCGAATATGGAATTTTATTCTTAAAAATTGCTGCCATAGTCTGATATGGCAATTCATTTATTGTTCTAATTGATGAGCGAACTTGACAGGCCTGCGATGCAGAAAAAGAAATTTGATTGCTCATAATAACACCTCCAACCTATCTATTTACATATTATAGCAATTTAATATTTAAAGCAAACTAAAATTTCTTATCAGCTCAAAATAAAAAGAGGGCGGCAAATGCCGCCCAAAAAGAGAATGAAAGATGAATATGGGGGTAATTAGAAAGTAAATACTACTTCCGACCAGATTGCTTGATTATCGGTATCGCCTTAGCGGGATTCAAAGATTTAATATCAAAAAGGTAATTCCATATCATAATCTATGGGAACAGATTGATTTTCACCGAAAGCCTTTTCAAAATCTTCCGTATGCGGTTTCGCTTCAATGTATTCAAATTTATTGCTTATTATTTCCGTAACCCAGCGCTTATCACCATTTTTGTTGGTATAATTGCGTACCTGAATTTGCCCATGTACCAAAACACGCTGCCCTTTTAATACAGTCTTACTTAAGCGTTCACCGCTTGTACCCCACATAACAACATTCAAAAAATCAGCGTCATAGTTACCTTCTTTATTTTTATAATTACGCTGAACTGCCAAAGTAAACTGGCAAACCGGATTACCGGCCGTTGTAAAACGCAGCTCCGGGTCACGGGTCAAACGACCTAATAAAATAACATTATTCATTTTCTTCATTCCTGCCTTTCTTTAAAATTACTGATATGCTCGGCTGGCTTAACCTAAATAATTTCCCAACAAACTGCTGTGTTAAACCAACTTCATAATAAAGCCTCTCAATTTCATGATTTCTTTGTTCGCTTGTTTTACACTCATTAACGATTATTTCATCGTATTTCATACAGTAGCCATAATCTAATAAAACATAAATTTTTCTTGTCAAATCCGGAAAAATAACGCAAATTTCACCTACTTTACACCAAAAATTCATTTTTCGTGATGTACATATAAAATCTATTTTTCCTCTATCAAGTATTTTTATAAAATCTTCTGGAATTGCCTGTATATCGAAGGTATTAAACAATTTACTTATATTTTCATTATGTTTATTCTTGATATAATCATCAGAAAATAATTTGTTCATTGCCACTCCTAATTTTTTAATACCTTAACAAGCACATCATCAATACGCATATTTAAACTCTCATAAATACCAGGTAAAATCAAAAATTCATCAGCTCGTTGCGGCCGTATTAAATCATAATTGCCATCAATACGTTTACCCATTATGCGAATATATTTACCGTCAGCTTTTTCTGATAAAAGTATATAGGTTTTATTACCATCATCAAATATATGCTGCGGCGCATACTTACTTTTTTCAGTCTCCACGGCATAACCAAAATTCAAATTATCCGCACTATTTACAATTACCGTTTTTTCAGCAGCCATTACCGGAGGCTGAAAATACATCATCAAGCCTAAACAAACTGCACCCAAAATTTGTAACTTTTTCATAAGGTCACGCTCCTTTATAAAATTTTATAAACAACATCATAAATATTGTTACCTGCATAGCAGCAACCAAAATGAGTAACCTCTCATTCTTTCTTTTTGCTTTATCATCGCTGCGCACATTATTCCACGTTTCAACAGCTTTTTTTATGTCTTTGCTAATAGCGCTTTTCAAATTGGCATAATTCTGCGCTGCTTCCTGGATAATATTTTTATAATCTGTTCCTGGGCCAGTTTTTAATTCAGTTCGCAGCTGAGTAACTACTTGCGGTAATTGACTTTCAAATAATTCAAAGGTTTTTCTAAAATCATCTAAATTTTGCTGATACCTTTCATAAACCTTTTCATCATTATTTAATTCCTGCAAAGCAGTAATTATTTTTTCATTTTGTACTTTTATTTCATTTATGGCTGCTAAAATAGCTTCGGCGTCAAATTTTAGGGGCTCATCTACATAATTTTCAGTCAATTCCTCATCTGACGCACAATTTTGACTTGTAAGCGTTTTTTCGCCTTCTCCCTTATCATTTGTTGCGGCCTCTACATTTTCAGGCTCACAGGGCGCGTCAAGAGTAACATTTCCTTCTGCTTCGCTATCGCCTATATCATCAATATAATCTTTATCAACTTCAGTCATTTTTTACCACCTGCCTTACTTTTATCGTTATACGTTTTATGGCATTTATCACAAACCCAAAATGCACCATTTTTGCCTAAAACCTTTCTCAATACAGCGTTATCTTCGGGGCATTTTTTTATTAACGGCCGCCCGTTTTCTTCTTCAAAAAAATACTTTTTGTTATTATACGGGTTTACACATTCTTCGTTACTGCAAATGTAAAATGCTTTTTTAGATTTGGGAGAATATTTACGCAGCAATTCGCCTTTCCCGCATACGGGGCACATAAAAGTTTCATGCGCACCAAGCGGGAATTGATGATTTTCTGCGTATTTAATATTTTCCAAAATCATAGCTTCCGTATCTTTAATAAAATCCGCCATTTTATACTTACCATTTTGTATATCAGATAACTTGTATTCCAGTTCCGCTGTGGTATCAGGCTTTGTTAAAGATTCGTCAATATTTGCAATAACCATCATGCCAAAATCAGTAGGTACAAGCTCATTTTTTACCTTCTGCAAAAACGGTTCAAGACGGCGGCCTTTGGTTTCTGTTGCTAAAAGGTCATCAATTATGGTATCCCTTGTTGCAGGTGTTCCGATTCCTTTACTTTCTTTTAGTTTGTCCCTTAATTCACCAGGTTCCATAAATTTATAAATATTGGTCATAGCCTTAACCAGTGTACCTTCCGTAAAACGCTTCGGCGGCTTTGTTACGCCTTCTGTAACCTCTACTTCACAAGGTTTTCCGATGTTCTCACCTTCAACAAGTTCCGGCAGCGCCGCAACATCATCATTTGCTTTTTCATCTTTGGTAAAACCGACAATACCTCTAAATCCATACTTTGTAACTTTTCTTCCACTGCCTTTAAATATCTCATCTGCGGCTTTAATCTCATACGTTAAAACCTCGAAGTCACAAGGCTCAAAAAATTGCATTACATATCGCCTTGCTATAAGGTTATATATTTTTTCAGCATCATCTTTTAAATTTTCCGGTTTTACACTCGTTGGTATTATAGCGTGATGGGCCGTTACCTTTTTATCATTCCAGCACAATCCTTTAATAGAATTATCAGCTTTTGCTGCTTCAGAAATTCCATAATCTTTTAACATTGGTAAAATCTTTACTGCATCGCTTTGCTGAGCAGCCGGTATATAATTACAATCACTGCGGGGATAGCTCACATATTTCTTTTCGTAAAGTTCCTGTACTGTTTCAAGTACCTTTTTGGGGCTTATTTTATAAATTTTGTTCGCTTCAATCTGTAAAGTGTCCAAAGAATACGGCAGAGGCGGATTTTCACACCCTTTTTCGCGGCGGACTTTAGTTAATACGCAGGATGCTGGTTTTATTTTCGCTGCGATTGCATATACAACTGCTTTATCCAAAGCATGTCCGCTCTCGTCCTGTTTAATCCTATCAGGGGCAACCAGCTTTGCCCCAAAAGTTACTCCGTCTTTTCTCCAATATGCTTTTAAATCATAATAATTATGTTTAACAAAATTTTTAATTTCCTGTTCCCTGCGCACGACCAAAGCCAATGTTGGTGTTTTTACCCTTCCAATACGCAACGTAGTATCATATTTATATTTTGCAAGCTGCACAGAATAACAGCGCGTTAAATTCATCCCCACCAACCAGTCTGCTTTTTGCCGAGCAAGCCCGGCTTCGTAAAGTGTCCTGTACTTACTGTTATCTTCAATATTTTCAAACGCACGCTTTAGGCTTGTATCATCTTTTGCGTTTAAAAGCAGACGGCTAACCTTTCCTTTATAACCGGCAAAATATAAAATTTCATCAATCAGAAGCTGCCCTTCCCTGTCCGGGTCACCGGCATGTATGACTTCATCAGCAGCTTTCAGCCGCTTAATAATAATATCGAGCTGTTCTTTTTTTGATAATGGCACAGTGTATTTCCAGCGGTCAGGCATAACAGGATAATTTTTCCAGTGCTTATATTTTTCATCGTATGCTTCAGGATTAGCAGGCGACAAAATATGGCCAAAGGCCCAGGTAACTTCAACCCCGTCACGTTCAAAATAACCTTTGTTTTTGTTGTAATTGCCATCAGGCCATAAATGCCCAGCTATTGCTTTAGCCATATCAGGTTTTTCAGCAATGTATAATTTCATAGAACATCGTCCTCCTTTAAATTTTATATATAGTCACCATATTTGCAATAAAGTTATAGTATTTTTATAGCATTTCTGTTATAATTATAGTAATTCACGATATAAACACAGAATATTTATAATTTATTTAATAATAGGGTGATGATAATGGCTAAAATAACTCCAGCAGAAAAAGTAGAAACGCTTGGCACAAGAATTAAAATAATCCGTGAATCGCTTGGCTTAAATCAAAAAGAATTTGCCAAAAAGTTAAATACTTACCAGGTCAAAATAAGCGATATGGAAAGAGATGTATCACAGCCTACTTTGGAAATATTAAAAAAAATATCTACTATGGGCTTTGATATGAACTGGTTTTTAAGCGGTAGTCCAACAGCAAATATTAGTAATTACATAGGTAAAAATATTGAAATTATTAAAATTCTCACGGTGTTAGAAAAACTCGACAGTAAGCAGCTTAAATTTATCAGTAATTTTTTAGACCTTTATACAAGCACTTTAGATTTAGAAGGAGGAAATGATAATGAACAAAATATTTAAAATTTTAACCGCTTCCGTTATGTTAATTGCCGCCCTTGCCATTGCCGGTTGCGGTGGCGGAGATAAATTCGCGGGGAACTGGGTTAGCACTAAAAATAGTACATTTAGCAAATTCGATGGTTCTGATTATAGGCAATTAAAAATTGAGAAAAACGGTGATTCTTACCTTTTAACTGAAACTAACAACCATTACAATTTAAAAGAAAAGAAAATCGGAAATAAGGGATTTCTACCTATCTTCGATGCAACTTTCGTATGGGAAACTAAAAAGCCGACCCAAACTTCCGCAAAACTGCGTGATGAAAACACACTCGTGGTTGATGGAACTATGAATATGGCAACAATTACTTACGTTGAAAAAGACGGCACACTTTTAGTAGGCAAACAGGTTTACAGCAAAGAAAAAGAAGGTAATATGCAGAAATTTAAAGAAGAAGAACAAAAACGCCTGCAAGCCCTATATGATGCTGACGATATGGGTTTTTATCATAAAGAAAGCTTTAATAGCTTCGGTTTTTCGGATGCTCCGACAGATAAAAAATAAAAATATCGGTATAAATACCAAGTATTCATCTGAATACTTGGTATTTTTTATTTTCAAAACTTTCTGAAGCCAAAATTTTCAGATGAAGAAGTATTAACTACCTCATCAAATTGTGTTGGATTATATGGGTCATAGCTATAAAAAGCACCTGCTTTGGCTTTTTCCTGTTCCATGCGGTTCAGCGCATACGCTTCTTCCCTACTCTGCAAACTATCAGCAATATTAGTTGCTTCTGCTCGTACCATATCAATATTATTGGCTGCCTGAATAATTGCAGCTACATTATTTTTTTGCCGTTCCGTCAAATTACCGGTATCTTCACTTTCAAGCATTGCACGCACTGCGTCATTACGAGTATAATTACGATTTGCAAGGTCAGCTTCAGCTAAAATGATTTCTGCTTTTCTCTGTTTTGCTTCCTTTAAAATTTCACTCTCATAATCGCCAAAATCTTCAAGCGCATCAGAAACGTCATGTGCTTTATATGTCTTAAAATCCTCATAATCTTTATGAACATTTATAATCGATGCACCATTGAGCAAATCATTCATGCTTTCTGCCGCTTCGTTATAACGTCCAATAAGCTGGCTTAAATTAGTGCCGGTATTAAATATTCCTTGATTTTTCAATTTTTGTAAGCTATTACTTACATTTTTTATCATTTCTGCCGTTTCTTTCACACTATCAACAAAACGAGTAACATCAAAAACATGGTCGCCCGGTTTAATCGGCCGCCATTTTGCTGATGCTACCGGCAAGCTAACAAATAATCCAGCAATAATCAACAAAGTTATTTTTTTACCGAGCTTCATTGTTACCACCCTTTCATCAACCCATATCAAATTTACCGCCCATAAGACCAGCTATTTTCGCGGGAACGATACCCGTTAAGAACGCCAAACTTAAAAGAGCAAGGCAAAGATGAGTAAATTTTGTCACAACCTCACCGTCCATATACTGAACATGTCCGGCAGCATCCGTTAGTGCAAACAAATTGCCCGGAGCCGCGTCCTGCACAAGTGATACGGCCATCCAAACCATAACCGAAGTTACAAGCAGTTCTATTGTTACCGCTAACAAATGCCCAACCGTTCCTTCCGGCATAAATTTAAGAAAATGCAACTGCGCAAACGGCAGTGTAACAATATTGAGTGCTGCCGTTATGTAAAAATCAACATAAATCAGGGCAATACGCAGAGCCAGCAATATATAAATTATTATCGTAACCCAAGATAAAATAAATATCGGCAAAATGTACTGCAAATTCATCATAAAATCATAAGATTTGTAACTTGCAATTTTATTTAGTGCTGGTGTCAGCATAAACACACATTTTTGAATAAGCAACTGCGGCTGTGATATATTTTGCTCGATTGTGTCCATATCGCCTGTATACGTTCCGGATACAGAGCTAACCATACTCAAAAATATATCATTAACAATTAACTGCCAGTTAAAAAATATGAAAAAGATTAAAGCATATTTAAAAACTTTACGCAGTAATGTCATCATAGAAAATTGCAGTCCTGAAATAATAATCGGCAATGTCAAATCAATAACAGCAAGCACTACAAGTATGCCAAGCATAGCTGGTCTCAAATAACCGAAAGCCTCACTGGCTGCTTCACTGTAATATTTAATATCCTTATTAACATTGCTGCCAATTTGATACATAGATTCGACGCCCCAAGGCAGCGCAACATTATCACTGCCCATAGCAGCTCCACCAATGCCGGTATTGCCATCACCACTCGGAAACAAATTGCCGGAAAGGTCAACGCCGATTGCAGCGAGATAAGGTACGGGGTCAATTTGAGCGCCAACAGCATAACCAGTGCCGTCAAATACTTCTATGTGAGCATGTGGACCAGTAGAAAAACCCAGCGGGCCATTATAAGCATCTCCACCGGAAATGCCTATAACCGTGCCTTCGGCCACATAACCAGTCGGGCAGTCAAGCGTATCTTCGCGGCAATCACCTACAAAATAAGTAATTCCATTGGCTGTATCTATCTGTACCCAATAAATATAGCCGTTACCGCTGCCATGCGTTACATAGCCGCCGGTCGGTGCAAGTATGGGCGTACCACTGCCAAGTGCCACATCAACACCGGCATGAGTATGCCCAAAATGGTTTCCTTCCGCAAACGGGCTTGTAACAATACCACCCGGAATTAGAGGTGCAGCACTGCCGCATACTGGCGACAATATTAAAAACATCAAAAATATAAATTTAATTATCATATTATTTATCCGAATCTGAAAAATTCTGCTTTTTAAACTGACGGAACCAAGGCGGAGCATCCGCGCCGCCAGTTTGCGAATCGTAAAAATCACGATTAGTCGAATAATTACGCCCTACACGGGTACGGTTAGCAAAATATTGGCCAGCTGCGTATGTCGCAGTGCTGCCCAATGCACCAACAATACCTGCGCCACCGGCACGCGACGCAGCATAAGTTTTGGCAAGGCCGCTTGCACTGCCAGCAAGGGAGCTTAAAACACCCGCTCCGGCAGCAGAACCGGCTAAAGCACCTGTAAAACTGCCGAGCGTAGAGCTTAATACATTACCTGCATCAAGCGTAGGTGTACCGCTCATAATATTCGCAGCAAGGGAAGGTATTTTCCATACCAAAAGGCCAAGCGTAAACATAGCAAGCGATTGCTTCAATAAAATTGCAAAATCTTCTTCAGCTGATAACGAAAGAGTGCCCATGTAACTTAATGTTAAGCCTACCATAAAATACATAACCATCAGCTTAACGCCAAAGGCAAAGACGGCCGACACCATACGCTGAAACATAAACGAAGTTTGACGAAGTACGCCAAAAGGCAGCAAAATTACGCCCAAGCTGGCAAAAATATTAAATTCAATTTTTGTAAGCAAAATTTGAAAAGCCATGAAAAAGAACGCTGCAATAGTAAAAAACATAGCAATCAAATACATAAACAATTTACCAAGGCCGCCATTTGACATAATACTGATTTCATGAAAGGCTTTAAACAAATCTTTGCAGGCAGTAAAGCCCATATCCAAAACATTACTCGGCCCTAACATATCGGCAGATATTGTCATACCTGCGCCTGTAAGGCCTGCCATTTGAAAGGAACGTAAAAGGGCAGAGTTAATATCGGGGAAATACGCCAGCAGGAAAACGAAAAAGCCTATTTTCATAACCTTGCCTATCATTTCCGACATACGGAAATAACCGTCATATAATGCCCACGTTGCGCAAATATCAATAATGCCGAGTACGGTTAAAAGTTCCTTTGCATGTGGTACAAGGGCTAAAAAACCCATTATGCTATTGCGTTCAAAAAATTCCAGGAGTGCATTTAAAAAATTACCATCGGAAAAATCTATACCCATAATCTTTTACCTCACCACTTACCAATTTACCGTAGATGCTCCGTACCGGCTCCAAGGGTCGTCCAAAGCAGCAGTCTTACTTGTAGTATCAAGTGCGCTGATTGCTGCTTCTTCCGCTTCGGCACGTTTTTGAGCAAGTATCATATCATTTTGCCTTACAGTAATAGCTGCTTGGTCAGCTTCTATTTTTTGTTTATGGTCAAGTGCCCGCAGCGCAAGTTCAATTCTTTTAATATTCGCAGTAACACCGGCAATCTGATTACTTATTTGCTGTCCCTGCTTGTTGCCTTCTATATTCTCATTTTGTTCGAGCAAATCATCAAGCATGGCCTGGTTATCGTCAAGTTCCTGCATCAATTTTTGATAAGCTACAAGCGACTGTTTATTATCTTCAGACTGTTCTTCTTGTAAATTTGTAATAATGGCTAAATGATTGCGTTCACTTATTATCCAGTCGTCACTGTTATTCAAAACCGGAAATTTATTTTCCCAATATTGCCGTATTGTATTTTCTGTGGCATTTTCTGAAAATACAATAGTGCTATTCAATGTATTATTGATGCTGCGTATACTATTATTTATGCCATTGGTATATTGCCGCAGAACCGATGTAGGCAGCGATGCTAATTCTTTAGCTTGCAAAGTTATTTGCTCTGCCGTCTGCGACACGAGCTTTGCTGTTTCGGTATATGTTTTTAATTGTTGGGCAATATTTTGGCTGTCAATAACAGGTATGGCAGCCTGCGTTGTTGCTATGCCTGCACCTATTACCGTACCCATAATAGCAGCAGCAGCCAAGAATTTACCGGTTTTATTCATGCTAACATCTCCCTTTCATCATATAATACAAAATATGTACTCATATTTTTCATACGTTTATATGTAACCTATGTAACGTATGAAATATATGGAAACATAGCTTACATATGAATATATGAAACAAATTATTTTATTTTTATATTGCCTTTCCCTTTCTTGAAATATATAATATATATAGGATATATTATATATTCAATTGTTTTAAAAGGATGTGATATAACTATGCAACAGACAGCAACTTTAACAAAATGGGGTACTAGCCAAGGCATCCGCATACCGAAAGAAATTGCTGAATTAACCAAACTTAAAATTGGTGATGAAGTATCCATTACCGCTGACGAAAACCAGATAATTATTAAAAAATCTATCAAACGAGTTTCCCTGAAAGAATTATTCAACGGTTACTCCGAAAATTACAAACCGGAAGAAGTCAAATGGGGTACTGTGGGAAAGGAAATATAAATGCTCTATACAATAAACCAAGTTCCCAAACAAAGGGATATTATTCTATTAAATTTTGACCCGCAAGCCGGTACTGAAATTAAGAAAAGACGTCCCGCCGTGGTTTTAAGTCCGGCAGAATTTCAGCAACTCACCGGTTTTGCCGTTGTTGCTCCAATAACTTCAACTGAACGTAATTTCCCGCTACATGTAAAAGTAACGGATTGCAACACTCATGGTGAAATATTATGCGAACAGTTCCGCAGTGTCGATTTTGTAAGCCGTGACTGGGAAAAAGTTGATACACTTCCGTTAGAACAGTTTTTACTGGTACAGCAGCGTATTGCCGCTATACTTGACATTTAACACGGGTGCTTATGCACCTGTGTTTTTATACGCATTATCATAACCATTAAGAGCCGTTTCGGCTATGTCAATTACATTCTTGGCAATATTATTGGCTTCTTTATAAGCGTTAATGCTGCGTTCAAATAGTTTAATCAATTTATCAATAAGCTGTTGCTGCTCATTTAGCTGGCGTTCCAGTTCGGCAATCCGCTTTTTTTCTTTTAATCCGAATAATGACATTTTAATCAACTTCTTTCTTTCAATTATTTTTTTATCTTTTTTCTGCCGTAACAGAGCATTTCATTGAATATAAATAACCTTTTTAGAATCGGCAGGCGCATAAGCGCCTGCTGTTTTTCAATAACTTCTTATATATTTATATGTAAACTATGAATTGTATGTAATATATGGAAACATAGTTTACATATAAATATATAAAATTATGGATAAGCAGCCGGAAACCCGGCTGCTTATTTTATTATTTGCTTTCAGCAGTCTGTTCTGCTTTCAATTCCATAACCATTGCTTTGAGTTCCGCAAGTTCAGCCTGCATTTCAGCATTATCTTCTGCCATTTCAGCATTGGCAGCGGTAAGCATTACAATCTGTTCCTGCATCTGTTTTTTGCTGGAGCGTTTTACTGCATTCGGGCCATCAAGCGCAAAGCTGATACCAAGCGTAGCCATGTTTTCACGGTTGCCAAAAGTTCCGCCTAAATTAAACATAGTGCGGTCATCCGGACGGTAGAACATACCAAGAGCCATAGCACTTGCACCTTGATAGCTACCTACTGCGGCAGCAAAATTAAGTTTCTGGTCCTCATCGAAATCAAGCGGATGCAAGCCAGCAAGAGCTGCGGCATTGGCACCGGCGGTATCAATGCGGTTATCCAAACGGCTGATTTCACCGGTCAGTGATTTCCCGCCGTTAAAGATTAAATCAGGTGCGTAAAGATTGCCACCAAAATGTCCTTCGCCACCTACATAAAGGTCATGGTCAATATTAGTGCTGCCGGTTACATGCAGGTTTGATTCAGCGCCGGGAACACCGGGAACGCCGATAACAGTATCACCGGCGATATACATATTGCCGGGGCGGTCAGGGACACCGTTTCCGTCGTCGTCAACGCCATCGAAACCAACGTATGTATCGCCACCAAGGTTTGCGTTGCCAGTAACGTCAAGGTCAGAACGGTCAACTACTGCACCATCTTCATCGCGACTGCCTACAATGGTATCACCAGTCAAGTTTGAATCACCGGCCACATTCAAATCGCCAGGACGGTCAGCCGTACCATCACCATCTTCGTCTACACCGTCATAACCGATATTGGTATCTCCGCCAAGATTGGAATTACCGGTTACATCGAGGTCGGATGCTTGTTCTACATTGCCCTGTTCATCGCGGATACCAACAGTTGTATTGCCGGCAACATCAAGGTCACCGTAACGGTCAGCAGTGCCGTCACCATCTTCATCTACGCCGTCAAAACCAACTTCGGTATCACCGCCCAAATTAGCATCACCAGTTACGTCAAGGTCAGAATAGTCAGTTACGTTACCTTCATCGTCACGGTCACCTACAATGGTATCTCCGGTAAGGTTTGAATCACCGCTGACATTAAGGTTACCATAAATATTACCATTACCAGCAACATTCAAATCGCCAGGACGGTCAACTTCGCCGTCGCCATCTTCATCAACGCCGTCATAACCTACATTGGCATCTCCACCTAAATCACTGTTACCAGCCACTTCTAAATTACCAGGACGGTCAGGTTCACCATTTCCATCAGTATCAACACCGTCTTTGCCGATGCTCATATCTCCGCCGACATTACCATCACCATCAATATTACCGTCACCGGCAACATTAAGGTCACCAGGGCGGTCAGGAGTGCCATCACCATCTTCGTCTACACCTCCGCTACCAATAGTAACATCACCATTAAATTTATCATCTAATGCTTGCTGCAACTCATCTTCCGACATGCCACCACTACCTAATAATGTAAAATATCTATCAGTAGTATAATAAGAAGTGTATCTTTCTAAAAGATACCAATTACCACCAGTTAAAGTTGTCCAAGCATCATGATATGAACCGTCTTGAAAGTAAGGTGCATAATACGTTTCATCATTAGCACACCAATATAAGTAAAAGTCGTGTTGTCCATCGTTGCCAGCGTCACCCATGCCGTCATTATAATCGCTAATCCAAACACTAAAAGAAGAAGAAAAATCGGGTGTTGTTAAATAGCCATAACGGTCAGCGAAGGCGTTATTACTAAATAAGGTATTTAAAGATACTGCCAGTAGACTTGCCATAACTAGAGTATTAAGTTTTTTGTTTTTCATATTCTTCCATAAACTCATAATAATTGCTTCCTTTCTATAAATTTTAATTAAGCACATCTTTAAGGCCCTTTAAGGCGTTCCATTCCTTTTCAAAGCCTTTTTCCCGCAACCAATATTCATTAAAACTATCCCTTGGATAGCTTTTTAAAATCCTATCCATTGCAATTTGGTCAGATTTACTGGTTGCAGTAACGAAAGGAATTTCTGCCGGTCGCAGGGCTAGGCGGAATATCCTGTTGCCTTTTGGGCTGCTGTAATAATAATCACTTTTCGGCATCATATCAGCTATAATGCGAATTTGTGTATCATTACAGCCAAACAGCCTGTACAATTCACTATTTTGCTTATTAGCGGCATTTACATTGGGCAGGAATATCCTGTTCGGGCAGTTTTCCATGACGGTTGTTAAAAGTTCCGGTTTATTAGCAACATCAGATAAGTTTTGCGTTGCAAAGATTATGCTGGTATTTTTCTTACGCATATCTTTAAAATACTCACGCAGCTTATCTTTAAACGCAGGGTTATCAAAAAACAGCCAGCACTCATCAAGCACTATAATCGCCGGACCTGCTGCTTCTTTAAGGCTGCCTTCAATTCTGTGGAACAAATAATCCAGTGTTGGCGGTACTATTGCCGGTGTTGCCATAAGCGTTTCCATCTCGAAAACCTGCCACCGGCCGCTGCCGTACACATCTTCCGAATTATCAAAAAGTTTCCCATAGCTGCCTTTTATCGTCAGCGGTTGTAAAGCCACCCTTATTTCCTGGCTTTGCACTAATTCACAAAATGTAGAAATTGTACGCTGCCTTACCGGCATTGCCTTAAGCGAATTAAGAGCCTTCCAAACGTAATTGTCATAAGCAGGTGTAACCGTTACATTGCGCTGCGCAAGGTATGATAGTATCCATTCCCTTGCCCAGCGAATTTCATTGTCATCATCTATACCGGCAAGCGGTTGGAAAGACAATTCGCTGCTTTCCGCAGCAAGGTTATAAAAATTTCCACCAACGCCTAACGTTAGGGCACGGCTTGACGCAGCCTTGTCAAAAATAAATACCTTGCTGTCAGGATATTTAAGAAAATGTGCTTCGATTGTATTGAGCAGAACGGATTTACCGCTGCCGCTCGGTCCACAAATCATCGTGTGCCCTACATCACCGACGTGCAAATTCAATCTAAATGTTGAATTGCCGTCCGTATCGGTATAGAGCAGCACAGGCCCCTTTAAATACTCATTATTTTTGTCTCCAGACCACGTTGCCGTAATCGGGGCAAAGTGACAAAAATTTAAGCTGTTAATAATCGGTCTGCGGATATTAGCGCGGTAACAACCAGGAAGTGACCCCCACCAGGCTTCCATACTGTTATCTTTTTCAATATAACCCGTATACCCCATACTATTGATGGTTTCAAGTATTTGGTTGGCTTTTTCACTGCATCGTCTGGCATCACTGTCCTTTACAATTACTGTCATAGTATAATAGCCGTAAGCTACAAGGTCCTCACTTAATTCTGCCAGCGCCGTTGTGACATCATCTTTATTGATGATTGCCGCTTCGTCACTGTCATTTTCAGTTGGTGCTTCCCTTGTAATAGCTTTACGGGCTATGGCAATAGGGTTTAATACCTGCTGCGACCAAAGGGTTTTATAATTTTTAAGTTCCTTTTTAGCGTCCTGCTGCGACATACAGATAAACCTTGATACCCAGCGGTATTCCATATTAAGGTTGTTCAGCGCATCAAAAACGCCCGGTGTACTCATCGGCGCATAATTAAGTATCGTAACAATGCGCATGTGCATATCGCCCAGCTTCGGTTCACGACCGGCGGTTATTCCGCACTCATCAAAGATGTAATCGCAGATATACCGCAGCGGGTTATTTTTAACCTTAACGCGCCGGTTAGAAACCGTGCTGTGCAGATATGTCAGCGTTTCATCAGCATCAAGGGCTTTAATGTCCGGGAACAGGTGGCTTAACATTGCGCCGATTAAATTTACGTTGTTAATAAATTTTTCGGTTGTTTCTTCAACAATTCTTAAATCCTGCTCCGAATTTTGCCCGCTGTTTTTTGCATCTTTGATAAACGCATCGGTAATTTTGCGCTTCAAGAGCTGTGCTGGCTCAAAATAAACAACAAAGTAATATGTGCTTTCGTAGTGCTGCTGGCTTTTATAATAATCGCGGCGCTCATTTTCCATGAGCTGCACAACCGGCACATCAATTTTTGCATCATCGTAAGCATCGGAAAAATGCCGCTGTGCTTCAAAATAAAGTACATACCCTGTCGGCAATGCTTTTATCACATTGTTAATACCGGCATTGTATTGTACAAGTTCTTCAGGTGTACTCGACGCCATGTCCGGGCCACGGAAGGTAAATACAGCCATCAAACTATTATCCTTGCCGTAAACAACGCCATTTTCTTCGCTTACATACGCCCAGGGCAGTAGATATTCCAGCCTGGGCTTTTCTTCAAAAGCACCCACACGCTGCGTATACTGCGGCGTTTTTTCTTTTTCTTTGGATTTAAACAAATTAAACATTCTGTCTGCTCCTATCAGCGGTAATAATAGAGCTTATGCCGGCTTGCGCGCAAAAAAACGCCTAAAAAATCCGGGTCTTGCGTGCCAAGATAGCGAAAGAGCATGTGCGCTAAAAAAGCTATCACCACAACCATAAACGTTTTGAAAATCAGGCCGCCGAGCAATGCTCCTATAAATTCGATAAATAAAAGCCCGCGCGGTACGCCCATCCAATAAATTGGCTGTGTAAGTGCCCTATGTAACGGCACTTCATAGCCGGAAACCTCACTGTTCATAATCTCACCTCACGGTAAAATAGTAAGGCCTGCGCCGCTGTCGCGGATAATCGCCATAAAGTTCGGGGCAAACAAGCATATAGATACAACAAAAATCAAGGCGATAAATCTCTGCGTGCCGCCACCGTGATTACCGGCAAACATCGAAATAGCAGCACCTGCAATACCGCAGATACCAAGTGCCATTGGCAAAGGCCCAGTTAATTCTTCAGCCAGAGCATTGAAAAAGCTGTGCCACGGCCATTCCACGTCTGCGGCACTGCCAAGCCCAGCGTCAGAAATACTGCTTGCCAGCGCAATGCTGCTTTGCAGCATATATGCGCCGGTTACGGCCGCAATACGTTTCTTTTTTCCCAAAAGATTTTTTAACATTTCTTGTTACCTCCCGTGTTATAAATTAAATGTGTTTAATAATATATTTATCATTGAGACCGTCATAACTATTGACCTCTATCACATCGTTTATGCGGCGTCCTTTACGGCCTCCGCCTAAATCAACATGCACAATGGACACGACAATATCAATGGCATCGCCAATCAGCTCTTTAATATCACCGGCAGCATCAGGGTCCTCCTGCGCCAAAGATTTTATGCGCGTTAGCCCCTGTTCGGCGCTGTTAGCGTGTACAGTGCAGGCTCCGCCTTCATGTCCAGTGTTCCATGCTTTCAGCATTGTATATGCTGCCCCGTCGCGCACTTCCCCGACTACAATTCTGTCCGGGCTGCGGCGCATACAATCAGCCAGCAGGCGGGTCATGTTATACCTTATGCCGCTCGCGCTGCCCGTGTCCTGCTTTGTAAACATCGGGCTGTAATCTTCTGCCGGGCATTGCAGTTCCGGCAAATCTTCTAGCGATATTATCCTGTGATAAGGCGATATTTTAGCTATGCTGTCGAGTATGGCGTTCAGGAATGTTGTTTTGCCAGTTCCCGTGCCGCCTACAACGAGAATGTTTTTGCGCCTTGCTATTGCATCTTTGAGGTAATCAGCATATTTAGCAGATAATGTGCCATTTTCGACATACTCATCAAGCGTAAAAATTTTCGCTGCCTTTTTACGGATATTAAACTGCGGGTTACGCACAATCGGCGGCAGCTCGCCTTGAAAACGGCAGCCATAGCCGCGAATTTCAGTAGACAGGCTTGGTATATCCTCATTGACAATTTTCCCGTCCTGCCCGGCTGCCAGTTCAATGACTGCCTGCACGTTTTCAGGCGGCAAATAAATTTCGCTCTTGACTTTACCTTCCTCATGGCTTGTATAGCGGATATAACCGTCATCATTTACATAAATTTCGGTTATATCCGGCCTGTGCAGCAGGGCAACTACTTCTGTTCCCAAAAGCACATCAAGATTGCGGTTCTCCATTTACTGCCTCCGGCATCACATCGGCTGCCTGGCAGTCAATGTGCAATTCGTCTTTTATGCCGTTTTTCGGGTTGCTGATATAATCGTTATATTTGCCAATGTAGCTGTTAATCGCATCGGCGTTACCGGCATCGACTTTTTCCTTAATTTCAATAAGCCCGCCAATCAGAACAGCCCTATCTTCCGGCATAAAGCCGATTTTTTTAATAGCTTTGTAGAAAAATTTTTGTTCTTCTGCTTCACTGGCTTGTTCAATTTGCCGCATTTCTTCCTGCAATTTACGCTGCGCACTCTCATACTCGTCTTTAAGTTTCTGCCTGCGCTGCGTTAGTTGGCGCAGCCTTAAAGTGCTTACCGTACTTTTACTCATTTGCCGCCTCACTCCTTATCTTTGTAAACAAAATCAAAAACACTATCCACATAGCCTATTTCCGCGTGTTGGCGTAATAAAGCATCACGCAGCGGGTAAGGATTATTACGGATTATGTCGCTGGCCACAGGCGCGCTTAATAACCGCTTGCGGAAATAATTATTTTCGTAGTATTTAACCTTATCCAGCAGCACCGGCGGAAAGCCTGATGCGGATATAATTTCCCTATCGCCCAAACGCTTTATTTCATCGCTGGTCATCAGCGCGCGCGCCTGGGCGTTCTGGGTATATGTTTTTTTCGGGATAAACCCGCCGCTGTCAGTTACGCTTTCGGTTGTAATCGTTGCATTGCCAACAAGCTGTTCAGCATATTTGGCAGTATCGTTATCATTCGGCGCATAAAATATTTGCAAATGGCAGTTCATCAAAATTTGATTATCCTTGCCATAAATGCCATTTATTTGCGGCAGGCCTTGGTTAATTAAAAACACCTTCATGCCGTATCCGGCAATATATGATAGCGTCGCCGCAAAGCTCTGCAAATTACCTAATGATGAAAATTCGTCCATGAGGAACAGGCATTTGTGCTTATAATTGGTTTTAGCCTGTCCATTGACATACGTTCCTATGGATTTTGCATGATGGCGCACCATCATCTCAAAAAACAGGCGGAATATCGGCGCAAGGCGCAGCAAATCAGACGGTGGTGTTACGAGGTACAAAGATACCGGCTTTTTATAATTCATTAAATCGTCAACGCAAAAATCGCTGACTGATGTATTTTGCGCCAGCACCGGGTCAAGATATTCTTTAAGTGCCGTATTCGCCGTTGAAATTATGCTTGCGCCTTCATTTTCGGCTTTAGAGCATATCTCTGTGAAAGCCTGGTAGATAATCGGATGCACATTCGGCATATCGCGCAAACTCTGTGCATCGGGGTATATGCGCCGTAAATCTTCCGGCGTAAACAGCCTTTCTTCATAGCAGCCTTTATTCTTATTCCATTCGCGGATTTTAATGCCGCTTGCCGGAACATGCTCAAAAACCTTCGTGCTGCGTTTGACATCTTCTTCCTGGTAATTTATTAAGTCTTTCAGCGTGTCTAAAAAACTTTTTGCAACGGCCTTATCATCAAGCGTGGTAGTATTGGCTTTCATAAAGCTGGCCACGGAATATAGGTTCGGCAGATTTGGATAATTTTTAGAGTCGGCATAGTGAGCATATTTTAAATGCAGTAAAACAGCCATAATAACATTGGCAGCGTTAGCCGTCCAATGGTCAGGCTTGCCCTTGCCTTCATAATCTGCCAAAATAGCGGCAAGGTTCTGCGCGGATGAAATTTCTTCTGCTGTTCCTATCGGAATTTCTTCCAGCGGATTCCACCGCGCGGAACTGCCGTCTGTTGCCGTAGGCTCGAATTTTATAACCGTATGCCCCATTTTTATCTTGCGGTAACCGGCCGTAATGCCCCAGTTTTCAGATTTTATGTCATTGACGATAACGCTTTCTTTCCAGCCGCCCAAAAGTGTCGGCACTATGAGACCAACGCCTTTGCCGCTCCTGGTCGGTGCAATAACGGCAAGATGCTTGTTGCTGTTATCACGAAGATAAAAATGGCCGAGCATAACGTATAATTTAAAAAACCACTTATACAATTTAACCCACGGATATACTGTCACAAAATCCTTAAACGTGCCGTCCGGCTTATATTTCGGCAGGTTATCTGCCTTTTTTGACGCAGCCGCCAGCTCCGCTGATAATTTCTTATAAACCTCACTGCCGAGTTCAGCGTTTTCTAACGTGTATTGGAGCTTTGTAATCCTTTCGCGCAGCCGGTCAAGTGCTTTTGCATTTCTGGCTTCAAAAGCCATTTCTGCAAAGGCAACTTTTTCATTCTTACTGCTCTCGATTGAGCGGAGTAAATTCGTCAGCCAGCGCTTGAAAGGATTATCATAAAGCCCTACAACAACGCCGCTACCGCTGATTAAATCCATTTTCAAAATGTCTTTATATTCAGCCCAGCGGGCACTGCCATGGCTATCCAACTTCTTTTCAGGTTTCAGAAAATACAAAACCAAAAAAGTAACCGCTATGCCAGCCCATACATACAGCATGGCCGAATTTATAATGTGCGGTATAAATTTCCTGAAATCCAAATACCATTCGATAAATTTATACGGCGCGTAATAGGGCTGCCCGCCTAAAGTAAACAGCGGGCTGCCTAAAAGGCTGTCATAAGCACATGCTTTTGCAACCTTCTGCGTTGCTGCACCTAAACCAAAAATACAAGGCAGCGTTGCGCAGAAAAACGCTACAAGTTTATTCATACAAATATTCCCCAAGAGTAAAATCCTGATTGATAAATACGCTGAACTGATAACCCGGCGAAATGGTTATAGTCGGGGAAATATTGGCATCACGCTCAACGATTGTCTGCGCCGTGTCAAGTATGCTTGCAACCGAACCAGCAACAGCTTCTTCACCCGGGCTGCGGTTATCATAACCATTGGAATCACCGGTTGCCGATTGTGCAGCCGCCGCAAAAAACGCTGCCAAAAAGGCACTGCGATAAAGCGTGCTGCTATGGTCATCGTACTTATCTTATAAACCGGGATAGCCAGCACCATCAATACCTTGCTGGTCGGGAAGATTAACCGAAGTACCATTCGGGAAAATCAAGCGTTTAAATACCACGCCAAGGCGTTTATTACCCCTGCTGCCTGCCGTACCGGACGTACCAACAAGGCGCGTTCCCTGCGGTATCAAAAGGTATTTACCTGTCAGGCTGTCGTAGACATCCTGCCTTACCTGTGCCACCACGTCACCACCGGGGCTGTCACTTGTAGCACCGGTCAGCATAGTAGCCGGAATTACCGTACCCGCGCTCAATGTATAGCCGCCCTGTCGGCTGTTCTGCTGCGTATAAACCGGAGCAGCCGTTCCGGTAAAACCCGGCTGTGCGGCACTTGCTGACTGCGTGCCAAGGTCGAATAAAATCGGGCTTGCAAGTATTTTGGCAGCTTCCTTTGCGGCTCTTTCAGCCGCATTATCAGTCTGCCCGCCACCGGCATATTGCCGGGGAACTCCGGCCGGTTGCTGAACCCTCACCGGCGCATTATTGTTCGGTTCAACCTTCGGTATTTCAGCATTTTTCTTCGGAGCTTTTTCCAAATTGCTCTTTTGCTGTTCGTACTTTGCAATTTCAGCATAAGTATCAGGCAAAGCTGCTGCCGGATTATTAGTACGGGTACTAATCGTTGTTAGGTCGCTTTGTTCGGCCGCTTTTTTATCGTTAGGCGTACTGAATACATTGCTCATTACAGCACCTACCGTAAACACTGCGACGCATGCAGCGACTATTTTTATAAGGCTGCCCTTCAATGTTTTAGCACCATCTTCGGGATTATCTTCATCAGGCACGTCAATATTTGATTGCGTAAAGACATTATCTTCATCATTATTGCTGAAGCCTAATTTAAGTTTTAATCTTTCGAGAAATTCTTTCATACTTAATCCTCCTGCGGAACAAAATCAACGCTGGAATCAGACCCAAAATTTAAACGCGCATGCTTAAAGCAGCGGTCGGCAATTATCATTGACCCTTTGACGCGGTAATTTACAAGCGTTAATTTCCCGTCATGCTCCACGTTGTATAAAACCGGCAAATCATAGCGGTTATTTTTAGGAATAACTATGTAAGTGCGTATGCCGTCATCAAAAATCGTTTTGGGATAAATGCTTTCATCAATGTTTTTCTTCTTTTTGAGCTTGTACGCAAAATTTAAAGTTACACCGGCATCCTGCTTCGCATTGCTACCGCTGATGTTTCTTTTAATTTCTTCCGAGCGCGCCATCGCTTCCTGTTCGGCAGCTTCCTCTTGCGGGAAAGACCAGGAAACCATCGGCGTGTAATCGTTTGTTGCATTAAGCACTAAACGGTAACTATGGTACTGCGTGTTAATAATCATATTGGTACGGGCACTGTTTACTTTAGGCTTGATGTAAATATGCGTCACATTGCCAACCGTTGACTGGTCAACCATCCATTGTGATGTATCACCGGCAGCTATATGCACTACCCCTTCACCGGGCTTTAATGCAATATCAGTTAAATACCCAGCCTTGCAGTTTATTTCATAAAGGCTTTCCGGCTGGTATTCAAACTGATAAACGCTGCCAATGTTATAAGCATCGGGCAGTTGATACACTGCCTGCGGGCTGTCAGCATAACAGTTTATCTGCATGGCAGCCAAAAGGGCTGTTAATAAAGCAATTTTTTTCATCATCATCAGCCCTCCTGATTTTCTTTGCTGTAATTAAGGTCGGCAATTTTAAGGCCAAGCGGGTTAATCAAAAGTTCCTGCTCTTTGGTCGGAGGGTTGACAATTACCGTAAAGAGCGCAACATAATATTCTTTTTTGCCGGTTGCACTGCCGCTTACGCTATATTCATCCTCTGACCAGCGCACCTGATAGGTTCTGCTGGTTCCTGGCTGAAGCTGAATCGAGCGGATTGTTACCTGCGTTGTGCTGCGTCCAAGCCGCCCAACCTGATTTTCAGAAGCTATCATCGTATTTAATTTCTGTGCAGCCTGCGGCGTCAGAAAATGCTGTGCCGTGTTCCAATTACTTTTATAAAGTACCGGGTCGAGCGGAATGGTACGGATATTTGATACAAACCTTGTCAGGAAATGCTTAATTTCTGCTTCCTGCGGCGTGTAATTGGTTGTTTTGAGCTGGCTGCCAACCTCAACCTGCCCCGTTGCGTTATCAACGCGCACAACATACGTTTTGTAATTGGCAAAGACCGTTACATAAACCATACAGATTATGCAGGCAAGCAGTGTTATCAAAAGTAAGACATTACGCTGCTGCGCCTTATGCTTGTCATACGCCAAATTGTTCAAATCATTCTGAAAAACACCGGCTGCTTTTTTATCAAAAGTGTCCGTTGCCTTCCCTTTTGGGAAAAATTTCTTTTGTTCACCAAATTCCATGGACCAACGCTCCTTTTTGTTTTTTCAAGATTATAATATACGTTTTTACTATATTTGTAAATAGAAAAATTACGAGATTTATTATATTTATATTTTTTTACGATATTTTTCAAAGTTATTTTATTGTGTTATTGTATTTTTATAGCATTTTTGGTAAAATCAAATTGCAGAAATTCATATAAAAGCAAATCAAAAAACCGTAATGCGCATTTACACCAATCTCTCCGTGATTGGTATGCGCAACCCTAACGGTTGAACGCCAGGCTTCGCCGGATGCCTTTCGGCATAGAGAGTTTGCCAGCTTCGCGGCAAAGGAATAAACCGGCACAAGGCCGGTAAAATACACAGTATCAGTAAGGTAAAAAATAATGGCACATTACTATTTTGAAAACAAGCCGCAGCCTATCGGCAAAAGTGGGAAAAGAATATCAAGTTCGCTGCACCATGACTATATCTGCCGCGAGCAGCAATATGCCGGTATCCGTGGCCGCGATGAGGACCTCGTGTACAAGGCTTCCGGCAATCTTCCCGCTTGGGCAAAAGGTGATGCCAATACCTTCTGGGCAGCCTGCGAAGCCAATAAACCGGCTAATTACAGAGCATACAGGGAGTTTAAATTTTCGTTGCAGGAAGAGCTGTCGCTTGAAGATAATATAGCCATGGTGAAAACCCTCATAGAACGCAGCGGAATCGGGGCTAACCACGCTTATACCTTTGCAATCCACGATAAAGCTGCCGCTTTCGACCCGGAACACAGAAACATTCACTGCCACCTGATGTTTAACGAAAAAATTATTGAACCAGGCCGCCCACTTGCCGCTGATGCTTACTTTGCCAAATATGCAATAAATAAATACGGTGAACCTACCGGCGGTTATAAAACAAGCCGCGAATTTATAAGCAAACAGAAAACCTATGAGCTGCGCACTATGTGGGCAGATATTTGCAATGCCAAATTTGCTGAACGCGGCATTAAAGCATCCGTTGATGAACGTACTTTAGCAGCCCAAAAAGATGAATTATTAGCACTCGGCCGTACTGATGAAGCAGAATACTTCGACCGCGAACCAGCCCCGCATCTTGGCAGTGCATACCGCAATCCGAAAACCATGGAAAAAATCCGCGAAAAAATAGAGCAGCTTGAAAGCTGCCCCGAAGATGAAAGCTATAATTTTGATGCCGAACTGACCGAAAACACCGATGCCCAAAGCGAAAAAATTTTGGCTTTTGCCAAAGATTACCTGCTGCGCAAACTTGGCAAAGCAATTCAAATAGAACGTGAAAGGCTCTTTAATGAAATGCAGTCCGAAAAAGCCGAAGATAAAGAGCAGGAAGAACTTTCCTATGCCGTTACGGCTGGCGATTTAACAGAGCGCTTGACAACGCTTATAACCGAAGCCGAAGAAAAAGAAAACGCCTTTTGGGCTGAATATAAAGAGCTTAAAAACAGCATCATAAAAGATGATTACATAAAACTAAATGCCACTTACGCCGCGCTTGGAGATGAAGGCGATATTTACCGCAGCCTGCGCCTTGATTACAGCGCAATAAAAAAAGAAATAGACTTAACCCAAAAAGAGCGTGATACTGCCCAGGCGCGTGCTGAAAACCTGCGCGGTGACATTTCTTCTATCTCTGAATGGCAGGCTGAAAAAGAAACCTATAATACTGCCAAAAATAAACTGCTTACCCTCTTTGCCAAACGGGCAGAACTCGGCAAAAAAATTGCCGTTTTTAAGCACAAACTGTCCTCTGAAGAAATGTCTGCCCTTATAGCTGAATATACTGAAGAAATTAAAGATACCAATAAGGAAGCTGCTCAAAAAGCAAAAGACGTTTATAGAAAATACAAGTTTAGAAAAGACCAGGCTGAACGCTATGCCGATGTGCTTCGCGACTTGTCTAAACTCAATACAAATACAGTAATATTTGCTTCTAAAATACCACCGGCCTTACAGCCTTATACCAAAATTTTAGGTACAACGCCTGTTAGCAGCCTTGATAAAATCACGGCAAATAAAGAAACCTACTATATCCTGCAAAAAAATGATAAAGATAATACTGCGCTTGCAGTCAAACTTAACGACGATATTGTTAAAGGCAAGGCTGCTGTTTATACCCTTACGATTTCCAAAGACACCGAAAATAAAACAGCTATCAGCGATGTAAAATTAACCGGCAAAATATCTACCTATGCACAAAACAGCACACTTAAAAAACAGGCTGCCAAAGGGCAGGCTTATCCTTCTGCCGTTAGTGCCGTCAACCGCAAAATCACAGAGATTGCCAGCAAACTCACAGAAGATAAAAATATGCGCATAGAAGCATACTGGCAAGATGAACGGGCTGCCGTAAGAGATAAATTACAGGAAGCAGAACAGAAGATGACGCAGGGCTGGAGCCTGTAAAAAAAATGGCAAAGGCCTTTAGCCCTTGCCATAACAATTTTGAATTTATATTACAGAGCCTAATCAATACAAAATTATTCTGAAATTACCTTCACTCTATTTATTTTTTCTAGCGACAAGCAGCCCATAAATTCAAGGGTTGAGGCGTTCTCTATTCAATCTTTTAAAACTAACGTATTGAATAAATCAGCAAGTGGTGATATAATCAATTTGCGAATACTTGTTCGCTTGTATGATTGTTTGTTTATTTAATGTTAGTTGGTGATAAAATGCGGACAATACTGCACGTTGATATGAATAATTTTTACGCTTCCGTGGAATGTTTATATCGCCCTGAAATAAGAAATAAACCAGTCGCTGTTACCGGTGATATTGAGAACCGGCACGGGATTGTTTTGGCCAAAAATATGATAGCCAAAAAACTTGGCGTGACTACCGGAGAAGCGATTTGGCAGGCAAAAAACAAAGCGCCCGGACTTGTATGCGTACCGCCTGATTACTCCAAATACCTGCGGTTTTCGCGGCTGGCACGCACCATTTTATACGATTATACCGACCAAATTGAAGCGTTTGGGCTCGATGAAAATTGGGCGGACGTTTCTGGCTCACTGGGCATTTTCGGCAGCGGCATTGCAATCGCCGAAGCCATACGCGAGCGCGTAAAAAAAGAGCTTGGTGTCACCGTCAGCATCGGGTTAAGCTGGAATAAAATTTTTGCGAAAATCGGCAGTGATTACAAAAAACCAGATGCCATAACCATTATTACAAAAGACAATTACCAAGATATTGTATGGCCGTTACCGGTATCTGATTTACTCTATGTCGGCCGCGCAACGGCAAATAAATTAAACCGCCGTGCCATATATACCATTGGCGACCTTGCGGCACGCGACCCAGTCTTCTTAAAATTGGCTTTGGGCAAATGGGGTTTAATCCTATCAGATTTTGCACGAGGGCTTGATAACGCGCCTGTTAGGCACATAGATGAACGCGCTGCTATCAAGAGTATTGGCAACAGCATTACCGCTCCCCGTGACCTCACCAATGATTTGGATGCGCGCCTTTTATTTATCTGCCTAGCCGAATCTGTTGCCGCACGGCTGCGGGAAAATATGCTAAAATGTACCGGCGTTGAAATAAGCATCCGCGACAATACCTTATACACCGTCACGCGGCAGATGAAACTGCCAACGCCAACAGCTTGTGCCGAGGATTTAATTAAAGCAGCCATGGAGCTTTTATACCGCCATTATGATTTTTACAGCGGTAAACGTATACGCAGCATGGGCCTGCGCGGAATAAACCTTGTAACAGCTGACAGCGGGCTTCAGTTATCACTTTTCGACTGCGGGCAAACTGAAAGAAAAGATAAACTTGCCCAAACAGTTGATGAATTGCGCAGGCGCTATGGCCATCAGGCTATATTCCGTGCCGCCTGCTTACTTGATACAAAACTCACCGGCGTAAATATCAAAGATGAACATACCATACACCCGGTATCATATTTCAGATAAGGAGAATAACAGCCATGCCCAAAATTGAACTCGACATCATTGTTGAACATAAAAAAGACGGCCAGGCTGTACCTAAAACCATAATTTGGGACGACGGCCGCAAATTTTCTATCGACAAAATTCTTGATATACGCCGCGCGGCTGCTACCAAATGCGGGGGCGTCGGCATCCGCTATATCTGCCGCATTGCCAATAAAGAAATAAAAATTTTTGACGAGGACGGCAAATGGTTTATTGAAAAATAAAATACTTATACCTTAATCAGACTAAAAATTGAACCCATTGGAAATTTCCAATGGGTTCTTTTGCTGTTCAGGTATTATTTTTGTTTTATTATTATTGATACAGAAGGCTGAGATAAATTAAACAAATTGCCTAAAAATACCTGCGAAAGGCCTTCTTCTCTATACAGGCGGATTATTTCTGCATTACGTTCTTCCCTTGTTGTAATGGGGTTTATTTCTATTACTTTGCCAGTAATATTAAAACCGCTGTCACTAATTACCACTATTTTGCAGCTTCCGTCATCATAGCGCACTTTAATTTCCCATTTACGCATACCAGTTGCACTGCGCGGCATATAATTACAAAATTCTACTTCGCCGTCACCTGCCAGTTTTTTAAAGAGTTTTTCGTTATATTCTACCTCACCCATAACTGCTCCTTAAGCCTTAATGGCTTCAAAATATTATTTAAACATGGTTTCCCCATGTTTAGCTTAATTAAAACGTCCACTGCAAGCCTGCGTTAATCTGATAAGTTTCGTCATTATCGTTGCCGAAAGATTTTTCTACATCAAGGAAGGCATAGCTGTTTTTACCAGTTTGTGCTGCAAAACCAATACCTACATCATACCAGGTGCCTTTGTTTTCAAATTCTTCACGCAGCGAGCCGGTTGCGTCCTGCGCAGTTATTGTCTGGTCGCCTAAAAACTCGTGCAGCAGGTCGGCTTTTAAATAAACGGTGCTGCTTTCGTTCAAATCACGTCCAAGGCGAAAACCTGCACGGCCGATTAAACTGTTAATGCCGTCAACACTTACTTTGGTGTCCTGGCTGCTTACATAATCTGCACCAGTCACACGTGCAAGCTGCAACTGTGCCTGCGGCTCAAAATACCAGCCGCTGCCCATGTCGTTCTTCTTGCCGTATTCTGCGCTTACGCTGAACACATTGTTGCTGTAATCGCCGGTAATATTTTCCAGCGTACTTTTGGCAGTAATACCAAAATCGTTGGATAAGTGTCCCCACTTCAACACATAATCGGCATAATGACCTTTATCGCCCAGCCAGGTATCATACAGCCACAGGCCGTAGCGTTTAGTTTCGCCTTTGCCCATAATATCGCTGTAAGTTGTGCTGCCGCGCATATAATCAACAGCCATACCTATACGGCGTTCACCGTTATCGCAGTCCTGTTTAACATCGTAACCCAGCTCGTACATAGTGTTCATGCTGCGAAAGTCGCCGCTTTGACCGATACGGTCATGGCGCAGGCGCACCCACATGCCCTGCTCTTCTTCGCCATTGATGTAGCGTGCTTCACCAAGGCGTTTGTTCAGCCTATCCATGTAAATAGCGTTTTTATAGTTGGCACGGCTCATATTGATAATGGTTTTACCGGCGTCGGAAAGATTTTCTTTAGTAACGGAATTACGGACAATATTTACATTTTGGGCACCTTCAACCACATAATTTTCATCAACATAATTTGTTCCAGCCTTATTTGCATCAAATTCTGTTCCACCATTATAATCATCGTCAGTTCCAACTTGACCATCTACTTTTTCGCCATAATTTGTATATACAATATCAAAATCTACATTAAACACGCCAGCGTCAGAAATTCTTGTACTGCTGCCAAAAGTTTGCACACCTGTTTCAGGCATATCTGCAAATTCACCATTTTCAAAACCACCTTTTGAATTTGCAACTGTTGCAAAACGAACAATATCACCAACTTGCATATTTCCCAATACTTCATCAGCATTGTTAATTACAAGTTTTTGCTGGTCTTTAGTACCATTTTTTACATAAAGCATATCGCCGCTTTCATCAGGACGGACATTCATAACAAAGGTATTGCTGCCGCTAATTTCGCCAACATGCAAAGCATAACCGCCTGTCCCTTCACCATCCATAATAATAACACTGTCATCACCTGCTAAATTTGTAACCCAACTTTGTCCAGTTACATTCCAGATTGAGCCAGTACCTAAATTCATATTAACCGTACCGCTGCCAGTAACTCTGCCGTCAAATTTAGTTTCTAATGTATCAGTATGAGTTTCCGACCAATCAGGATTTGCTGCGTCCTGATAATCATCTGCACGCCCTGACCAGAAACTGCCGTCACCAAGCGTTACATCAACTGTACCACCGTTAGCAGCCAATGCATCGCCTTGATAAGCAACAGAACCAACAGTTTGTAAATTTATATTAGCATTTTTTTGTGATTCTGTACCAAAAGCAATCATATCGCCCTGCAAATAATTTTGCTCATCACCGGTAACATCTAAAGTAATAGTGCCGCCATTTTCAGCAACAATATCACCTACTATATCAAATTTCCCAATGCCAGCATCACCCGATTTAACTACGCCATATTGGCTATCAGCATAAATAGCTTTGCTTCCTTCAGTTTTTGTTACTGAATCATCATCATTTATAATACCCATAACAATGGTATTATTAGTACCATTTAATGTAACTATGCTGCCATACTTATTTTCAGCATCATCTGTATCATATATTAAATTCCCATTTGTAGCAGCTAAACCATATGAATTATTTCCGTTAGAAACTATTCTTAAATCTTTAACCGTAATTTCACCATTTTTTCCTGCCCATATACCATAATTACCATTTCCCGTAGTTAGAATATTTGTAGTTCCGTATAAATTTATCACGCCTTTGCCTTTTGACATCTTATTTGTGCGATAAGTAATTCCAAAAAGTTTCCATTCATATCCATCATCATAATCTGAATCATAATAAGAATCAGCACCTGCATAAACAGCTGTTGGATTCTTTACATTATAATAAGAATCAGCATTTATAGTAATAGTAGTACTTTTATTTATTGTTATTGTCGCTGTTTGATTTTGGAAACTACCTGCGTGAGTATTTGCTCTAATACCGTTACCATCATTTACAACCGCATTTAAAAAATTTATTTCAGCCGATGGGTCAGTCGCATCTTGACTCAAGTTAAGCGCATCAGATTTATTAGCATTTATAACAGCTGTATAACTATTAACATTAAAACAAGGGCTCCAATTAGTTAAATGAACGCCATCACTATTTGATTTATAACCATTAACCGTTATCTCTACATTGGTATCATTCAAATTATATTTACCTGACCATGTCTTTAAACCAGGCTCATTATTAACTTCAATAATAATTTTCTTAAAAGACGATAGTTCTCTACCTGAAAAATCACTTGATTTGTAATCAGTAATAGGTGAACCATTTGAAATCAAAGTATTACCATCTTCACTAATTGTAAAATCCGCCCATGCTGCGCTATATACACTTGTGCTTAAAAGTAATCCCAGCACAATTGCTTTTTCTAAATTTTTCTTCCCCTTCATTTTCACCACTCCGTTTTGATATATTATTTGTTGAAATTTATAAAAATTTAACAAATACATAATAGAAATTTAGCCTTTATTCTATATGCAATAATATTATACCAAACCGTCTCCCCCCCGCAAGCAAAAGTTCGCACGCTAGCGCCAGCGAACTTTCCTATGGGTGGGAGACTCTCCGGCGCCGCATTGCGCTCCGACTTACGCACGGAGCGCCTTGGCGGCTTTTTTGCCCCGTTATGCAGGCATAAAAAAACGGAATTGCAAATTAAAAATTTGCAATTCCAGGTATGCGTTTCGCCAAAAAAGCGGACAAAATAATGTGATTTTCTATACCGATAAAAAAATATAAACAGAAGGTAACACAAAACCAAAACTTAAATCATTGGTACAATAAAATACGGAGCGTATCATAACCGATACACTCCGTTAAATAAAAGATTGAACCCATTGGGGAAATGGGTTTGTCAAGTAAAGTGTGTAAGTTTTTAAATTTTAGGTGGCCGAGTAATTCGACCACCATTTTTTATGATAATTAAACAGAATTTCGCTAGGCATCACTTCTTCTAAATATCGGATAATAATTATCCGTTAGAGAGCTGTTACGAAAAATTCTTTATTTAAATTAAAATATATTTCACATCTCACATATATATTCCTTTTTCTTAATAGTTTTCGTATTTCAGAATCCGTACCTGCATTTTTTCGTCCATAGCAAGCTGGTTCCGTACCATGGCCCAGTTTACTGCCGGTCGTCCAGCCCACTTTTTATAAAGTTCTGTAATACGTAAGTATAATGCTTTCCTTACAGCATCTTCACTTGGAAAAGAACCTTTTTTTGTTACTTTTCGGAAACTGGAATTTACTGCTTCGATTGCATTTGTTGTATACATTACTTTCCGAACTGCACTGCCATAATTAAATAGCTGCTCTACATAAGACCAATTGCGTATCCATACATCGACTGCCCCAGGATACTGGCTCCAGGCCTGCCTAAACCGCTCTAATTCCGCTTCTGCGGCTTTAAGGCTGGCTGCTCCATAGATTTTCTTTAAATGTGCAGTATATGCTTTGTAATCCTTGGAAGGAATATATTTGATGGAATTACGGACTAAATGTACAATACACCTCTGTACGACAACATCCTTAAAAATGGATTTTGCTCCTTCCCCTAGTCCAGATACTCCATCCATACTAATAAACAAAATATCTTCGACTCCACGGGCTTTCAGTTCATCGAAAATCTGCATCCAGTAATGTTTTCCTTCTGACTCACCAATCCAGATGCCTAAAATATCTTTTATCCCGTTTACATCATATCCAAGAATTACATAAACAGCACAGCTTTTAGTTTCCATCTCTTTACGGATATAAACATATAGGCAGTCGACAAACAAAAAAGTATAAAACTTTTTAAGAGGTCTGTTCTGCCATTCGTTTGCAGTTTCAATTACCCTGTCTGTAATGTTGGAGATAGTATCATGGGATATTTCAAAGCCGTAAATATCTTCAATTGTATCTGCAATGTCACGTTGGCTCATACCTTTAGCATACATAGATAAGACTTTATTTTCAATACCACTGACATCCCTTGTACGTTTTGGAATTACTTGAGGGTCAAAAGATGAATCCCTATCGCGCGGAACATCAACTGAAATATCTCCGAATGTTGATTTTACTGTTTTATTACTATAGCCGTTCCGCCGGTTTTCTGTACTTTTAGGTCCGTGATTATTGGATTCATAACCAAGGTGGGAATCCATTTCTCCTTGAAGCATTGCTTCAAACATGGGTCCGAAAATATCCTTTAAAGCGTTCTGCATTTCTTCAGCGCTCTGAGGCTGATATTCATCTATGATAGCTTTGGCTATTGCCAGGCTGGCTTTACTGCGTTTACTGTTTTTTCTATGTGTCATAAGTGATGTACTCATATTCCTTTCGTCCTTTCAATTAGTGTATCGCACCTTATATAAAAAATAAAGTGCGTAAGTTTTGTTACCGGTAACTTACACACTTTATTTTACACACTCTTTTTCGACAGACTGTAAGCCAGGCATTGCCTGGCTTTTATTATTCTAATTCTACCGGTATGCTGTTGGTATACCGGTTTTCCTGTCTGTCCGTTAAATGTGCGTATTTACTGCTCATGTTGATGTTGCTGTGCCGCAGCGTTTCCTG
The DNA here is from genome assembly GCA_003150755.1 of Phascolarctobacterium sp. GTDB lineage: Bacteria > Bacillota > Negativicutes > Acidaminococcales > Acidaminococcaceae > Fusicatenibacter_A. Next base: position 76,803 of record QAMT01000022.1, read on the forward strand.
GATTTGTTTTAAATCTTTAGTTTCCTTATAAAGAAGCGTTGCGCAGGTATGCCGGAGCATGTGCCCGGCTTGCCCTTTTTCTTTCAGCTCGGCTGCCTTCAACCACTTATTCACCGCATCACGCACGGCCTGCCTTATTATACGGTGCCCATACATATTATTTGAGGTAGAGGTAAATACTGGCGTCAGCCCGTCCTCATAATTTTGCTTCTTATTAGCCTTTATCCGGAAGCGGTCTTTGCTTTCAAGATAACGCATCAGCAAAGCAAAAGTATCCGGGCGCGGGTAAATCATGGAGTTCTTACCTTTGCCATGAATAAGGATAGTCTGCTGCTCAACATTTATATCTTCTTCATTCATACGGTGAATTTCAACGGTACGCAGCCCTTCTATTGCCATAAAGGCAATAATAACCTTATCGCGCAGCTCCTTTTCCGTATCAGAAGGTATGGAATGAAAAAGGTATTCCAGCTTGCCGGCCGTAAGATAAGGAATATTTACAAGTGCCGCATCCGGATCACGCGGCGCTTTGACATCTTCAGCCGGGTTTTCACTTATGATATGAAATTTTTGGGCAAGGTGATAAAATTTGCGTATTGCTGTAAGTTTGGCAGATATGGTAACAGCTTTCTGATTTTCCTGCACCAAAAAATCACGGTACAATATAATATGCTGCTCCTGAACGCGCAGAGGTTTAAAATCGTTATCCTTGCACCAGGAAAGAAATTTTCTGATACGCCCATAATAATTTTTAGTTGTATCATCTGAAGGCTTACCGCCGGCAATATATTTTTTCAAAACGTCCTCATAGTTATCTAAAAAAATTTCTTCGACGTCGGCGTAAGTATATTTTGCAATTTTTGATTTGTCAGTAATAAAATCCGGCATCATAACTAAGACTCCATAATCATTAAAATTTAGCTTTTACAAAACTGTATTTTTTGTACGTTTTAACTATGTATATTTTATATTATACATAGTTAAATGTCAAAAAATAAAAGGCTGTTTTACAGCCTTTTATTCATCAAAGTAATATCCGTTCAACTGCCACATATCCCCTTCAATTTTTTTTAAATTCAAACTTATACTATATTCTCCAAAATCTTTCTTTAATTCAATATCATCATTTTTAACAAATTGCCATTGTTTTACTTCTGCCTGTCTTTGATAATAATCTTCTACTTTTTTTACATCGTTACCATAATCAAATTTTAACATCAAATTTGTATGTTCTAAATCATTCTGTGTTTTTTTATTAATTTCAAATTCGACAGCTTTATCTGGCTGTAAAATTTCAAACTCTTTCATAGATGTCAAAATTCTACCGGTTACTATTTTATTTTCATGTTTATCATAATAAAAGTTTGGAAGCCAATTCCCTTGTAAAACTCTACATATACCATAAGTTACACCTATTATCCATATTAGCATACCCCAAAAATTCTTATCTTTTATATTATTTTTTATATCCAATACATTCACCCCAATCGTTACTTTCTAAAGAATCAGACAGCCAATAATATAAATCATCTTTTTGGAAATAATATATATTAGAAATATCGCTTCTATCTATTTTTTCTAATTTCCACCCTTTATTTATTAATTGCTTTTTTGAATAATCAATATTTTTCTTATCATTTTGTAAATCACTCCATATTACAAAACTACCATCTCCCAATCTAAAAGTGTTTGCAGTATTAATAGTATCAATAGGCACAGGTATAGATAAGTATTCTTGTACTATTTTTAAATCAGAATTTTTTTGCATATCCGTTCCAACAAACTGAAAATAGATAATTATTATAATTGTTATTAAATATATTATATATTTAAACATAGTATCACCTTCTTATATACATTTTTATATTATTCAATCGGGTCAATGTATGTTACAGAAATATTAATTGAAGCAGTATCAGTAGTTATACCTGAACCAAGTCTCTCACCATCTGAAGTGGAAAATTGAATTTTACCAGCATTAACACTTACAGAACCATTGAGCCCAGATATAGCGTTTTTTAATATTATTTTAGGATTACTATGTTCACTAAAATTAACATCAGCTAAATCTTTTGTTATTTCAAAACTAACAGCATCTAAAATTTTATTTATAGATATTCCCTTACTGTTTAAATTTGCTCCCAAAGACCCACCTGAAATCTTATAAACATTCCCATATTTATCCATCGCATATCCTAATGTAACATTAGTTCCAATAATTCCATTTTTCCATAACTCTCCTCCTACTGTAATACTTCTAAATTCATTATCAGCCCAACTACTCGTGTCAAAAATATTTCTTGCAACTCTGGCGACAACATTATCTACTGCATAAGATGGACTTGCTACTCTTATAAACACTTTTGTTTTATCCATAACTAATTCAAAAGCTTCACCAGTAGTCATATCATATTCATATCCGTTTACATTTCCATCCCGCACGAATACAACATTACCATTTTCATCAAAATCATATATAGCTTCATATTTGCTCCATGATTTTTCTGTTTCCATTGCTTTTTGCTCATCGCTAATCTTCTTATACTTAGCAAATATTGCTTTAATTTCTTCTTCGTCTCCATTTGCGGCAGCAACTTCTTCCCACATATTTTCAAACTGTTCTTTGTTTAAATAATTATATTTCATGCCACTGGCTGCAATACTTGCCCCGCTTTGTGCATTTCCTCCTGCTACTTCAGATACAACCGAACCAACAGCCGCGCTAAGCCATTGTGCCATAGCCGGGTCTCCTTTTGCTATTTCCATAATTTTATCACTTGCCAGTTTATTAACAGCACCAGCACTTGCCCCGGCAAGGAAGTCACCATTAGTCAGTTCTGCCATAATACCACCAACAAGGGCATGGTAAGCTGCTTTTTGTTCGTCTGTGCCTTCCATAAAGTGAATCTGGTTATATGCCAGCTCGCCAAACAGTCCTGCCAGTTCCTGGCGTTCTTCGATACTGTCCTTATCAAAAATTTCACCGAGTTTGTTAAGGGCATTCTGCGTATCGCGGTTCAGGCCTGCAAGGTCTTGTTTCTGGTTTTCTTTATCGCGGATTTCAATTTCGCCTTCAGAAACCGTTGCCTTGGTTGTGCTTTCGGCTTCATCTTCAGCAGGCATGCCAATATTAGGCGTTATGCCTTTTTCGTTATAATCTGCGCCGTTATCAATATTTATGTTCACGCCGGTACTGCCTGCTTCGTATTCAGCTTCGTTCTTAATATCTTCATAGGTAAGCGTGCCGGTGGAAAGTTTATTATCTTCTGTGTTATCACCGGAAATAATGCCGCCTTTAAGGTCGGTATTATCTTCAACGTAAATATCAAAACCTTCGTCACCTGCATAAATACCGCTCTGGTCAGTAACGCTTGCATAATCGCTGTCGATATTGCCTTCGGTATAACCGCCGGTAATGCCCACTTTGCCCGTGCCGAAGTCATAATCCAACCCTAAGCTGCCGGATTTAGATTCTTCGTTATAGCTGTTGCTGTCCTGCTTGCTTTCAATATTGAGGTCTCCGCCTACATTGCCGGTAACTTTTTCACCGGAAAGTTTACCGCCAACAATATTGGTATCCTCACCGCTGGTAAAGTCAAGCTCTTTATTGGCCGTTACAGTACTTTCGTTATAGTTTGTGCTGTTGGCGTCAATATCTTCTTCGCCTTTGCTGTAACCGGCATTTACACCAAGCAGCCCGCCCGTTCCAACGGATACGCCAATATTTGCGCTGCTGCTTTCGCTGTCCTGCTCAGTAACGTTACTATCTTTAGATGCCGTTACATTAAGGTCTTTGGCAGCATTTAAGGTTACGTTTTCACCTTCTACGTTACTGCCTTTGATATTAATATCTTCTTCGGTCGAAGTAATCGTAACATCACCTTCGGCTTTAATATTGCTGCCCTGGTTGACAATAGTTGTGCTGTCGCTTTTACTTTCGCTGTGCTGCGTGCCAAAACCAATGTTAATATTCCAGTTATTAGGATTGGTATATTCTTCATTTTTAGCTTTTGCAAGGTCAGCAGCGTTTTCAGCTTTAATACTTTCAATAAGTTCTCCACCGTGCATATCTTTAGTAAAATCATAAGCTTTTTGTGCTTCATCAACGGCATGGAGATTATCATAAATATCCATTGCTTCCTGTCCGGCTTTTACGCCATAGAGAGCTGAAAGCCTGTTATCTTCTACCTGGTTAGCCCTTTCAATCGGCGCTATAACATCCTGCACTGCTTCAACCGCTGTACCACCAACGGATATAGTCAGGCCGCTGCGTTTATACTCGTGTTCTTCGTGGGCGTTGTAAACATTTTCGCTGCTTTCAATATTTACGTTTTTACCGGTAATGTTAATATCTTGGCCGGCAATTACTTCGCTGCCGGTTATATTAGCATCATCTTTGGCTTCAAGGTTTACGCTGCCGTCAATGCTGCCAACGGTAGAGCCGACGTTTTCAACATTCTTGTTGGCGTATTCGTCACGCTGCTTTTCGCTGCCGATGGTAATACCAAAGCCGCCTCCGGCAAAAATGCCGCTCTTTTTAACCTTCTTAATATATTCACTCTCGCTGGTCTGTGCCTGTGTGCCTATATTAAGTTCGCCACCGGTTTTAATATTTACATCATCATCCGCTACCACCGTACTTGCAGTAATGTTGGTATCAGCACCGCTGGTTACATCTACGCTGCCGCCGGAAATATTGGAACCGACTACGGCGTCAAGGTTGCTGTAATCGTAAACATCAGTAGATTTGCTGCTGAAAATACCGGAAGATTCTTCGTGTTTTTCATGCAGGCGTTCATGGTATTCATCTTCGGCAGTAATATTTACTTCGTTACCGGCATTAAGGGAAATTTTGCCTTCTTCGCTTGTAATATTGCTGCCTTTAATATTAATGTTATTTTCTCCGTTAAGGCCAATATCCCCTTTACCGGTAATATTTGTGCCTACTACCGTTTCGTCAACTTTGCGGTTTTACAGCCTTTTATTTTAAAGATATAACGATACAAAAAACAAAACATAAATTACTAAATATATAAAATTTCATACTAATGAAAAAAGAAAATTTTAAAATATAATCTGTAATAGATTATTTATAATGTTGTAACATCATTAAATAAACAATCAAATACTGTAACTTCTCCAACTGGTTTTAATTCTGTCTCTATATTTGGTACAATGATTTGAGCAATATGCTTATCGAGTTTTTTATAATTATATTTTATAAATAATTTCTCAATTATATTTTCTATAAATGAGTTTTGCTCTTTTGTATTAAAATAGTAATCTCCATTTTTTATAGTAGTATTTAGATATAGTATATAATAAAAATTACTTATTAAACTTACATATATTATTATTTCATTTTTATTGTTATGTACTGCTTTTAATAGTTCAATATCATCATCCATATATTCTATATCTTGATTTAATAATATTTTTAATTCTATATCATTGTAAAGTTCAAAGTTACTCCAATCTTTTATTGAATTATGTTTTAATCTAATTTTCAATTCATTAAGCAAAATATTATTAAACCCACTGTCCTTTTTTAATTTAACAGTATTAAGATAATTAATAAATTCTTGGGAATTAAAATATTCATTACATCCCCAAACTACATTTTGAGGGAAGTATTTATAAATAATATTTATTATTTCTAATTTCATATTTTTCATTTCCTGTTATCCTCTTTATCAAATCTCTTATCTCCTAATAACTTTTTAGCTTTTTGTGCAGTTTTATCGCCACTTTTAGCTGCTTTATCTATTTCACCTAATGTTTTATCAATCCATTGTTTAGGAAATTCTCTATTAATAGCACCTTTTTTATTTTTAGCAATCCAATCTTGTGCAACAACATCTTGATTTGAATATATGATATTATCAATCGGCAAAGGTTCACCCTTAATCCAGTAAATGAAACTTTCCCACCCATTACCAATATATTCCATCGTTTCTTTTCCTGTATTAACAGCCCAATTACCAAATTCATCACAAGTAGCCACTATTTTACCAGTTGCATCTTTCAAAATCTTTTGTCCATTTTCAGTTGATAAAAATACACACCCACCTAATCCAGCAGCAGCAATTAAAGACTCTACTGCTGAAGGAACTGCAATTACAAATACTGCATTATTTTTTGTTCCACTTGCAGCTGAAGATGCACCACTTTGATAATTACCAGTTATAATTTCAGAAGCCGCACCACCTAAAATTGCACTAATAAACTGTTGTGTAGCTGGATCAGTAGAAGATTTTTTGATTAAATCCATTATTGCTTCGTTAAATCCACTACCTGTTGCTCCACTTAAAAAATCTCCCGAAGCAATTTCAGACATAATGCCACCAGTAATCGCATGCAGTAAAATTTTATTTTTGCCGCCATCTTTCCATGAATTAATTTCTGTATTTAAAGAATTAATTCTTTCTATATCTCCCGTTTTTTCAGCTTCAATAAGTTCAAGCGTCAATTCAATTTCTTTATTTTCAGCTAATTTATGTATTTCATTATAAGCAAGCTCTCCAAACAGCCCTGCCAGCTCCTGCCGTTCTTCAATGCTGTCCTTATCAAAAATCTCACCCAGTTTGTTAAGAGCATTCTGCGTATCACGATTCAGGCCCGCAAGGTCTTGTTTCTGGTTTTCTTTATCGCGGATTTCAATTTCTCCTTCAGATACTGTTGCCTTGGTTGTGCTTTCGGCTTCATCTTCGGCAGGCATACCAATATTAGGCGTTAAGCCTTTTTCGTTATAATCTGCGCCGTTATCAATATTTACGTTTACGCCGGTACTGCCTGCTTCGTATTCCGCTTTGTTCTTAATATCTTCATAAGTCAGCGTACCGGTAGAAAGTTTATTTTCTTCACTGTTATCACCGGAGATAATACCACCTTTAAGGTCAGTGTTATCCTCAACGTAAATATCAAAGCCTTCGTCACCAGCATAAATACCGCTCTGGTCGGTAACACTTGCATAATCGCTGTCGATATTGCCTTCACTGTAACCGCCGGTTATGCCTACTTTGCCCGTGCCGAAGTCATACTCCAGCCCTAAGCTGCCGGATTTAGTTTCTTCGTTATAGCTGTTACTATCCTGCTTGCTTTCAATGTTAAGGTCTCCGCCTACGTTGCCGGTAACTTTTTCACCGGTAAGTTTACCGCCAACAATATTGGTATCCTCACCGCTAGTAAAATCAAGTTCTTTATCAGCTGTAACTGTACTTTCGTTACAGTTTGTGTTTTGTTATCAACTTCTTATTGAACTTACAATAATTAATTTTAAAAATAGTATAAAAATATTAATATTAATATACAAAAAACCATAATAATAATGTCTTTTTGTTCTTTATTTCTTTTTTCTTTATTTTTAATAACTTTTATATTCTGCCAAAGAGTTTTACAAAAACAACCCATCATTAATAACATTATGACTTTAGAAATTTCTTTAGTTTTAAAAACAGTATTCAAAATATTTATACTAAAAAAATCTATCAACGATATCAACCATAAAATTAAAAGTAAATATGTAATTTTGCCCCATAAAGATATACTTTTATATTTTGCTCTATTTTTAAAACCATAATATAAATTAATAATTAGCAGAGCTACTGCATATAAACAATATTCTTGTTTACTAATTTCTCCTATAATTTGTTTTATTAACATAATTAACACCTTTTATTCTAATGTATCTTTATAATCATCAACTGCTTTTTCTAAAACAAAACTACCTGCAGTACCAGTTTTTATTACAACAAAGGCATCATCAACGTATTCCTGATATTTATCCATAGCTTTATCAAAAAATACAGCACTTACTACATCAGCAGTCATAGCTTTTACAGTTTTCTCATTTATATTACCATCTTCATCATATATACCTCCGTATCTTTTACTGTCATTTACTACTTTATATGCGGTTTGACCAATAAAAACAATATTTCGTACAACTTTTACTTTAGATAATACAACTACATCAGCAGTGACATCTATGCCTGTTTTTACTATCCCATAACTAACATCTCCTATAGTTTTAAATGTATTATATAAATCGAAAAATGCTTCTGCCTCAATTAACGTATTATTTAAGCCTTGATTCCTATCAACTATAAAATTGATGCCAATACCTTTATCATATTTACATATTTTTTCTAATTCATCTATTAATAATTCTTCCATAGCTTCTCCATAAGCTGGATTCTTTTCTCTATTCCATTGACTACGTATTGCAGCAGCTTGTATAATCTTAAATCTTTCTTCTTGCGTTTCAGCATGTTGAAGGTCATATATAAGCTTTTCTTGTTCTTCATGGTTTAGCCCGTTATATTTTTCTGTATTTACAGCTGAACTTGCACCACTATCTGCTTCTCCTCCAGCAGCCTTACTTACTATTGCACCAAGTATTTCAGCAGCCCACTGTCTTACAGCCGGGTCTTTTATCTCCCAAAGAGCTTGCTTAGCCATTTCCACAGCAGCTGCTCCGCCTGCCGCACCACTAAAATCACCATTTGCCCATTGAGAAATTAATCCTTCAAGGAAAGTATTTAACATGGCTTTTTGCTCTAAAGAAATTTTACCAGTTAAATCACCTATCATTTTATGGCCAAGTTCCTGTGCCAGTCCAACAAACTCCTGTTTTTCTTCAATATCATCCTTATCAAAAATTTCACCAAGTTTATTAAGAGCATTCTGTGTATCACGGTTCAGGCCTGCAATGTCCTGTTTTTGGTTTTCTTTATCACGTATTTCAATTTCGCCTTCGGATACAGTTGCCTTGGTAGTGCTGTCCGCTTCATCTTCGGCAGGCATACCCGGATTAGGCGTTAATCCCGCATCTTTTCTATCTGCATCTTCACTGGTATCAATACCAATACCATGGTTGCCTGCTTCGTATTCTGCTTCGTTCTTAATATCCTCATAAGTGAGCGTACCGGTAGAAAGTTTGTTTTTATCAGTGTTATCACCAGAGATAATTCCGCCTTTAAGGTCAGTATTATCCTCAACATAAATATCAAAGCCTTCGTCACCTGCGTAAATGCCGCTTTGGTCGGTAACGCTATTATACTTGCTGTCTATATTACTTTCAGAAGCACTTCCATAAATACCACTCTTATTTGGGTTATCTTTCCCCGGAACAACAGAAATACCGATATTTAAGCCGGCAGATTTATTTTCTTCGCTGTAATTATTGCTATCCTGCTGACTTTCAATATTAAGGTCTCCACCTACGTTGCCGGTAACTTTTTCACCGGAAAGTTTACCGCCAACAATATTGGTATCTTCACCGCTGGTAAAATCAAGCTCTTTATCGGCTGTAACCGTGCTTTCGTTATAGCTGGTACTATTAGCGTCAACGATCCCTTCAGCTTTACTGCCACCGATATTAATGCTTTCAACTTTGCCGGTAATTATATCTAATCCAACGCCAATACTTGCACTGCTGCTTTCACTGTTCTGCTTTGTAACATCACTATCTTTAGATGCTGTTACATTAAGGTCTTTGGCAGCATTTAAGGTTACGTTTTCACCTTCTACGTTACTGCCCTTAATATTAATATCTTCTTTGGTAGAAGTAATCGTAACATCTTCTTCAGCTTTTACATTACTGCCCTGGTTAACAATGGTCGTGCTGTCGCTGCTGCTTTCAGATTTTTCAGTACCAAAGCTTACATTTAAGCTAAGGTTTTTAGCCGGGTCTTTAACTGCATTTTCAAGTGTTGACCAGTTATCCTTTTTAAGAAGACCATCTTTATATGTTTTTTCAGTAACTGTATCGTAAACTTTATAAGCATGAAGCGCAGCCAAACGGTCATCTTCTACCTGTCCGGCACGTTCAATATGCCCTATTGCTTCTTCTGCTATATCTATTGCCTGCCCGCCAACAGATACAGTAATACCAGTTCTCTTATACTCGTGTTCTTCGTGGGCGTTGTAAACGTTCTCGCTGCTTTCAACATTTACGTTCTTGCCGGTAATGTTAATATCCTTGCCGGCAATTATTTCGCTGCCGGTTATATTGGCGTCATCTTTGGCTTCAAGGTTTACGCTGCCTTCAATGCTGCCAACGGTAGAGCCGACGTTTTCAACATTCTTATTGGCGTATTCGTCACGCTGTTTTTCGCTGCCAATGGTAATGCCAAAGCCGCCTCCGGCAAAGATGCCGCTCTTTTTAACCTTCTTAATATATTCACTCTCACTGGTCTGTTCCTGCGTGCCTATATTAAGTTCGCCACCGGTTTTAATATTTACATCATCATCCGCTACTACCGTACTTGCGGTAATGTTGGTATCAGCACCGCTGGTTACGTCTACACTGCCGCCGGAAATATTGGAACCGACTACGGCGTCAAGGTTGCTGTAATCGTAAACATCAGTAGATTTGCTGCTGAAAATACCGGAAGATTCTTCGTGTTTTTCATGCAGGCGTTCATGGTATTCATCTTCGGCAGTAATATTTACTTCGTTACCGGCATTAAGGGAAATTTTGCCTTCTTCGCTTGTAATATTGCTGCCTTTAATATTAATGTTATTTTCTCCGTTAAGGCCAATATCCCCTTTACCGGTAATATTTGTGCCTACTACCGTTTCGTCAACTTTGCGGTTTTACAGCCTTTTATTTTAAAGATATAACGATACAAAAAACAAAACATAAATTACTAAATATATAAAATTTCATACTAATGAAAAAAGAAAATTTTAAAATATAATCTGTAATAGATTATTTATAATGTTGTAACATCATTAAATAAACAATCAAATACTGTAACTTCTCCAACTGGTTTTAATTCTGTCTCTATATTTGGTACAATGATTTGAGCAATATGCTTATCGAGTTTTTTATAATTATATTTTATAAATAATTTCTCAATTATATTTTCTATAAATGAGTTTTGCTCTTTTGTATTAAAATAGTAATCTCCATTTTTTATAGTAGTATTTAGATATAGTATATAATAAAAATTACTTATTAAACTTACATATATTATTATTTCATTTTTATTGTTATGTACTGCTTTTAATAGTTCAATATCATCATCCATATATTCTATATCTTGATTTAATAATATTTTTAATTCTATATCATTGTAAAGTTCAAAGTTACTCCAATCTTTTATTGAATTATGTTTTAATCTAATTTTCAATTCATTAAGCAAAATATTATTAAACCCACTGTCCTTTTTTAATTTAACAGTATTAAGATAATTAATAAATTCTTGGGAATTAAAATATTCATTACATCCCCAAACTACATTTTGAGGGAAGTATTTATAAATAATATTTATTATTTCTAATTTCATATTTTTCATTTCCTGTTATCCTCTTTATCAAATCTCTTATCTCCTAATAACTTTTTAGCTTTTTGTGCAGTTTTATCGCCACTTTTAGCTGCTTTATCTATTTCACCTAATGTTTTATCAATCCATTGTTTAGGAAATTCTCTATTAATAGCACCTTTTTTATTTTTAGCAATCCAATCTTGTGCAACAACATCTTGATTTGAATATATGATATTATCAATCGGCAAAGGTTCACCCTTAATCCAGTAAATGAAACTTTCCCACCCATTACCAATATATTCCATCGTTTCTTTTCCTGTATTAACAGCCCAATTACCAAATTCATCACAAGTAGCCACTATTTTACCAGTTGCATCTTTCAAAATCTTTTGTCCATTTTCAGTTGATAAAAATACACACCCACCTAATCCAGCAGCAGCAATTAAAGACTCTACTGCTGAAGGAACTGCAATTACAAATACTGCATTATTTTTTGTTCCACTTGCAGCTGAAGATGCACCACTTTGATAATTACCAGTTATAATTTCAGAAGCCGCACCACCTAAAATTGCACTAATAAACTGTTGTGTAGCTGGATCAGTAGAAGATTTTTTGATTAAATCCATTATTGCTTCGTTAAATCCACTACCTGTTGCTCCACTTAAAAAATCTCCCGAAGCAATTTCAGACATAATGCCACCAGTAATCGCATGCAGTAAAATTTTATTTTTGCCGCCATCTTTCCATGAATTAATTTCTGTATTTAAAGAATTAATTCTTTCTATATCTCCCGTTTTTTCAGCTTCAATAAGTTCAAGCGTCAATTCAATTTCTTTATTTTCAGCTAATTTATGTATTTCATTATAAGCAAGCTCTCCAAACAGCCCTGCCAGCTCCTGCCGTTCTTCAATGCTGTCCTTATCAAAAATCTCACCCAGTTTGTTAAGAGCATTCTGCGTATCACGATTCAGGCCCGCAAGGTCTTGTTTCTGGTTTTCTTTATCGCGGATTTCAATTTCTCCTTCAGATACTGTTGCCTTGGTTGTGCTTTCGGCTTCATCTTCGGCAGGCATACCAATATTAGGCGTTAAGCCTTTTTCGTTATAATCTGCGCCGTTATCAATATTTACGTTTACGCCGGTACTGCCTGCTTCGTATTCCGCTTTGTTCTTAATATCTTCATAAGTCAGCGTACCGGTAGAAAGTTTATTTTCTTCACTGTTATCACCGGAGATAATACCACCTTTAAGGTCAGTGTTATCCTCAACGTAAATATCAAAGCCTTCGTCACCAGCATAAATACCGCTCTGGTCGGTAACACTTGCATAATCGCTGTCGATATTGCCTTCACTGTAACCGCCGGTTATGCCTACTTTGCCCGTGCCGAAGTCATACTCCAGCCCTAAGCTGCCGGATTTAGTTTCTTCGTTATAGCTGTTACTATCCTGCTTGCTTTCAATGTTAAGGTCTCCGCCTACGTTGCCGGTAACTTTTTCACCGGTAAGTTTACCGCCAACAATATTGGTATCCTCACCGCTAGTAAAATCAAGTTCTTTATCAGCTGTAACTGTACTTTCGTTACAGTTTGTGTTTTGTTATCAACTTCTTATTGAACTTACAATAATTAATTTTAAAAATAGTATAAAAATATTAATATTAATATACAAAAAACCATAATAATAATGTCTTTT
>QAMT01000022.1:90208-143926 GCA_003150755.1 Phascolarctobacterium sp.
GTTACATTAAGGTCTTTGGCAGCATTTAAGGTTACGTTTTCACCTTCTACGTTACTGCCCTTAATATTAATATCTTCTTTGGTAGAAGTAATCGTAACATCTTCTTCAGCTTTTACATTACTGCCCTGGTTAACAATGGTCGTGCTGTCGCTGCTGCTTTCAGATTTTTCAGTACCAAAGCTTACATTTAAGCTAAGGTTTTTAGCCGGGTCTTTAACTGCATTTTCAAGTGTTGACCAGTTATCCTTTTTAAGAAGACCATCTTTATATGTTTTTTCAGTAACTGTATCGTAAACTTTATAAGCATGAAGCGCAGCCAAACGGTCATCTTCTACCTGTCCGGCACGTTCAATATGCCCTATTGCTTCTTCTGCTATATCTATTGCCTGCCCGCCAACAGATACAGTAATACCAGTTCTCTTATACTCGTGTTCTTCGTGGGCGTTGTAAACGTTCTCGCTGCTTTCAACATTTACGTTCTTGCCGGTAATGTTAATATCCTTGCCGGCAATTATTTCGCTGCCGGTTATATTGGCGTCATCTTTGGCTTCAAGGTTTACGCTGCCTTCAATGCTGCCAACGGTAGAGCCGACGTTTTCAACATTCTTATTGGCGTATTCGTCACGCTGTTTTTCGCTGCCAATGGTAATGCCAAAGCCGCCTCCGGCAAAGATGCCGCTCTTTTTAACCTTCTTAATATATTCACTCTCACTGGTCTGTTCCTGCGTGCCTATATTAAGTTCGCCACCGGTTTTAATATTTACATCATCATCCGCTACTACCGTACTTGCGGTAATGTTGGTATCAGCACCGCTGGTTACGTCTACACTGCCGCCGGAAATATTGGAACCGACTACGGCGTCAAGGTTGCTGTAATCGTAAACATCAGTAGATTTGCTGCTGAAAATACCGGAAGATTCTTCGTGTTTTTCATGCAGGCGTTCATGGTATTCATCTTCGGCAGTAATATTTACTTCGTTACCGGCATTAAGGGAAATTTTGCCTTCTTCGCTTGTAATATTGCTGCCTTTAATATTAATGTTATTTTCTCCGTTAAGGCCAATATCCCCTTTACCGGTAATATTTGTGCCTACTACCGTTTCGTCAACTTTGCGGTTTTACAGCCTTTTATTTTAAAGATATAACGATACAAAAAACAAAACATAAATTACTAAATATATAAAATTTCATACTAATGAAAAAAGAAAATTTTAAAATATAATCTGTAATAGATTATTTATAATGTTGTAACATCATTAAATAAACAATCAAATACTGTAACTTCTCCAACTGGTTTTAATTCTGTCTCTATATTTGGTACAATGATTTGAGCAATATGCTTATCGAGTTTTTTATAATTATATTTTATAAATAATTTCTCAATTATATTTTCTATAAATGAGTTTTGCTCTTTTGTATTAAAATAGTAATCTCCATTTTTTATAGTAGTATTTAGATATAGTATATAATAAAAATTACTTATTAAACTTACATATATTATTATTTCATTTTTATTGTTATGTACTGCTTTTAATAGTTCAATATCATCATCCATATATTCTATATCTTGATTTAATAATATTTTTAATTCTATATCATTGTAAAGTTCAAAGTTACTCCAATCTTTTATTGAATTATGTTTTAATCTAATTTTCAATTCATTAAGCAAAATATTATTAAACCCACTGTCCTTTTTTAATTTAACAGTATTAAGATAATTAATAAATTCTTGGGAATTAAAATATTCATTACATCCCCAAACTACATTTTGAGGGAAGTATTTATAAATAATATTTATTATTTCTAATTTCATATTTTTCATTTCCTGTTATCCTCTTTATCAAATCTCTTATCTCCTAATAACTTTTTAGCTTTTTGTGCAGTTTTATCGCCACTTTTAGCTGCTTTATCTATTTCACCTAATGTTTTATCAATCCATTGTTTAGGAAATTCTCTATTAATAGCACCTTTTTTATTTTTAGCAATCCAATCTTGTGCAACAACATCTTGATTTGAATATATGATATTATCAATCGGCAAAGGTTCACCCTTAATCCAGTAAATGAAACTTTCCCACCCATTACCAATATATTCCATCGTTTCTTTTCCTGTATTAACAGCCCAATTACCAAATTCATCACAAGTAGCCACTATTTTACCAGTTGCATCTTTCAAAATCTTTTGTCCATTTTCAGTTGATAAAAATACACACCCACCTAATCCAGCAGCAGCAATTAAAGACTCTACTGCTGAAGGAACTGCAATTACAAATACTGCATTATTTTTTGTTCCACTTGCAGCTGAAGATGCACCACTTTGATAATTACCAGTTATAATTTCAGAAGCCGCACCACCTAAAATTGCACTAATAAACTGTTGTGTAGCTGGATCAGTAGAAGATTTTTTGATTAAATCCATTATTGCTTCGTTAAATCCACTACCTGTTGCTCCACTTAAAAAATCTCCCGAAGCAATTTCAGACATAATGCCACCAGTAATCGCATGCAGTAAAATTTTATTTTTGCCGCCATCTTTCCATGAATTAATTTCTGTATTTAAAGAATTAATTCTTTCTATATCTCCCGTTTTTTCAGCTTCAATAAGTTCAAGCGTCAATTCAATTTCTTTATTTTCAGCTAATTTATGTATTTCATTATAAGCAAGCTCTCCAAACAGCCCTGCCAGCTCCTGCCGTTCTTCAATGCTGTCCTTATCAAAAATCTCACCCAGTTTGTTAAGAGCATTCTGCGTATCACGATTCAGGCCCGCAAGGTCTTGTTTCTGGTTTTCTTTATCGCGGATTTCAATTTCTCCTTCAGATACTGTTGCCTTGGTTGTGCTTTCGGCTTCATCTTCGGCAGGCATACCAATATTAGGCGTTAAGCCTTTTTCGTTATAATCTGCGCCGTTATCAATATTTACGTTTACGCCGGTACTGCCTGCTTCGTATTCCGCTTTGTTCTTAATATCTTCATAAGTCAGCGTACCGGTAGAAAGTTTATTTTCTTCACTGTTATCACCGGAGATAATACCACCTTTAAGGTCAGTGTTATCCTCAACGTAAATATCAAAGCCTTCGTCACCAGCATAAATACCGCTCTGGTCGGTAACACTTGCATAATCGCTGTCGATATTGCCTTCACTGTAACCGCCGGTTATGCCTACTTTGCCCGTGCCGAAGTCATACTCCAGCCCTAAGCTGCCGGATTTAGTTTCTTCGTTATAGCTGTTACTATCCTGCTTGCTTTCAATGTTAAGGTCTCCGCCTACGTTGCCGGTAACTTTTTCACCGGTAAGTTTACCGCCAACAATATTGGTATCCTCACCGCTAGTAAAATCAAGTTCTTTATCAGCTGTAACTGTACTTTCGTTACAGTTTGTGTTTTGTTATCAACTTCTTATTGAACTTACAATAATTAATTTTAAAAATAGTATAAAAATATTAATATTAATATACAAAAAACCATAATAATAATGTCTTTTTGTTCTTTATTTCTTTTTTCTTTATTTTTAATAACTTTTATATTCTGCCAAAGAGTTTTACAAAAACAACCCATCATTAATAACATTATGACTTTAGAAATTTCTTTAGTTTTAAAAACAGTATTCAAAATATTTATACTAAAAAAATCTATCAACGATATCAACCATAAAATTAAAAGTAAATATGTAATTTTGCCCCATAAAGATATACTTTTATATTTTGCTCTATTTTTAAAACCATAATATAAATTAATAATTAGCAGAGCTACTGCATATAAACAATATTCTTGTTTACTAATTTCTCCTATAATTTGTTTTATTAACATAATTAACACCTTTTATTCTAATGTATCTTTATAATCATCAACTGCTTTTTCTAAAACAAAACTACCTGCAGTACCAGTTTTTATTACAACAAAGGCATCATCAACGTATTCCTGATATTTATCCATAGCTTTATCAAAAAATACAGCACTTACTACATCAGCAGTCATAGCTTTTACAGTTTTCTCATTTATATTACCATCTTCATCATATATACCTCCGTATCTTTTACTGTCATTTACTACTTTATATGCGGTTTGACCAATAAAAACAATATTTCGTACAACTTTTACTTTAGATAATACAACTACATCAGCAGTGACATCTATGCCTGTTTTTACTATCCCATAACTAACATCTCCTATAGTTTTAAATGTATTATATAAATCGAAAAATGCTTCTGCCTCAATTAACGTATTATTTAAGCCTTGATTCCTATCAACTATAAAATTGATGCCAATACCTTTATCATATTTACATATTTTTTCTAATTCATCTATTAATAATTCTTCCATAGCTTCTCCATAAGCTGGATTCTTTTCTCTATTCCATTGACTACGTATTGCAGCAGCTTGTATAATCTTAAATCTTTCTTCTTGCGTTTCAGCATGTTGAAGGTCATATATAAGCTTTTCTTGTTCTTCATGGTTTAGCCCGTTATATTTTTCTGTATTTACAGCTGAACTTGCACCACTATCTGCTTCTCCTCCAGCAGCCTTACTTACTATTGCACCAAGTATTTCAGCAGCCCACTGTCTTACAGCCGGGTCTTTTATCTCCCAAAGAGCTTGCTTAGCCATTTCCACAGCAGCTGCTCCGCCTGCCGCACCACTAAAATCACCATTTGCCCATTGAGAAATTAATCCTTCAAGGAAAGTATTTAACATGGCTTTTTGCTCTAAAGAAATTTTACCAGTTAAATCACCTATCATTTTATGGCCAAGTTCCTGTGCCAGTCCAACAAACTCCTGTTTTTCTTCAATATCATCCTTATCAAAAATTTCACCAAGTTTATTAAGAGCATTCTGTGTATCACGGTTCAGGCCTGCAATGTCCTGTTTTTGGTTTTCTTTATCACGTATTTCAATTTCGCCTTCGGATACAGTTGCCTTGGTAGTGCTGTCCGCTTCATCTTCGGCAGGCATACCCGGATTAGGCGTTAATCCCGCATCTTTTCTATCTGCATCTTCACTGGTATCAATACCAATACCATGGTTGCCTGCTTCGTATTCTGCTTCGTTCTTAATATCCTCATAAGTGAGCGTACCGGTAGAAAGTTTGTTTTTATCAGTGTTATCACCAGAGATAATTCCGCCTTTAAGGTCAGTATTATCCTCAACATAAATATCAAAGCCTTCGTCACCTGCGTAAATGCCGCTTTGGTCGGTAACGCTATTATACTTGCTGTCTATATTACTTTCAGAAGCACTTCCATAAATACCACTCTTATTTGGGTTATCTTTCCCCGGAACAACAGAAATACCGATATTTAAGCCGGCAGATTTATTTTCTTCGCTGTAATTATTGCTATCCTGCTGACTTTCAATATTAAGGTCTCCACCTACGTTGCCGGTAACTTTTTCACCGGAAAGTTTACCGCCAACAATATTGGTATCTTCACCGCTGGTAAAATCAAGCTCTTTATCGGCTGTAACCGTGCTTTCGTTATAGCTGGTACTATTAGCGTCAACGATCCCTTCAGCTTTACTGCCACCGATATTAATGCTTTCAACTTTGCCGGTAATTATATCTAATCCAACGCCAATACTTGCACTGCTGCTTTCACTGTTCTGCTTTGTAACATCACTATCTTTAGATGCTGTTACATTAAGGTCTTTGGCAGCATTTAAGGTTACGTTTTCACCTTCTACGTTACTGCCCTTAATATTAATATCTTCTT
This sequence comes from Phascolarctobacterium sp., assembly GCA_003150755.1. Classification (GTDB taxonomy): domain Bacteria; phylum Bacillota; class Negativicutes; order Acidaminococcales; family Acidaminococcaceae; genus Fusicatenibacter_A. Next base: position 95,916 of record QAMT01000022.1, read on the forward strand.
TGGTAGAAGTAATCGTAACATCTTCTTCAGCTTTTACATTACTGCCCTGGTTAACAATGGTCGTGCTGTCGCTGCTGCTTTCAGATTTTTCAGTACCAAAGCTTACATTTAAGCTAAGGTTTTTAGCCGGGTCTTTAACTGCATTTTCAAGTGTTGACCAGTTATCCTTTTTAAGAAGACCATCTTTATATGTTTTTTCAGTAACTGTATCGTAAACTTTATAAGCATGAAGCGCAGCCAAACGGTCATCTTCTACCTGTCCGGCACGTTCAATATGCCCTATTGCTTCTTCTGCTATATCTATTGCCTGCCCGCCAACAGATACAGTAATACCAGTTCTCTTATACTCGTGTTCTTCGTGGGCGTTGTAAACGTTCTCGCTGCTTTCAACATTTACGTTCTTGCCGGTAATGTTAATATCCTTGCCGGCAATTATTTCGCTGCCGGTTATATTGGCGTCATCTTTGGCTTCAAGGTTTACGCTGCCTTCAATGCTGCCAACGGTAGAGCCGACGTTTTCAACATTCTTATTGGCGTATTCGTCACGCTGTTTTTCGCTGCCAATGGTAATGCCAAAGCCGCCTCCGGCAAAGATGCCGCTCTTTTTAACCTTCTTAATATATTCACTCTCACTGGTCTGTTCCTGCGTGCCTATATTAAGTTCGCCACCGGTTTTAATATTTACATCATCATCCGCTACTACCGTACTTGCGGTAATGTTGGTATCAGCACCGCTGGTTACGTCTACACTGCCGCCGGAAATATTGGAACCGACTACGGCGTCAAGGTTGCTGTAATCGTAAACATCAGTAGATTTGCTGCTGAAAATACCGGAAGATTCTTCGTGTTTTTCATGCAGGCGTTCATGGTATTCATCTTCGGCAGTAATATTTACTTCGTTACCGGCATTAAGGGAAATTTTGCCTTCTTCGCTTGTAATATTGCTGCCTTTAATGTTTACATCATTCGCTCCGGTAAGGCCAATATCCTTTTTACCGGTAATATTTGTGCCTACTACCGTTTCGTCAACTTTGCGGTTATGGTTGTAATAATCGCCTCCGCGGTGGCCGACTTCACTTTCCTCGCTGTAAAGGTCTTTAACAGCGCTTACGTTAATATCGCTGCCGGCCGTAATTTCCGTATTTTGCGCAGCAGAAGTAAGCGTACCGCTGAGGTTTACATCACGCCCTGCATTAAGGCTGACGTTATCCCCGCTAAGTATGCTTTGCTGGTTTTCTACGCTGTGAATTTCCGCACTGGAGCTGCCATAAGCTACTGCAACGTGTTTTTCACTCGCAACCGTGGCAATGTCTATATCCTTACCGGCGTTCAGGCTTAAATCGCCTTCCGCTGCCATAAGCCCGCCGCGGTCAGTAATCGTATCAGTTGCATCAAGGCGCAGGTCTCCACCTGCCGTAATGGTTGCTGTATTGCCTACGGTAGTCTGGTGCAGCTTTTTATACTGCGTATCTTTTTCGGTTGTGATATTAGCAATGTTATCAGCTTTAATATTTACATTATTTTCCGCTGCTATATTGCCGCTCTTATTAAGTACATCCCCTTCTGCTTCAAGGTTAATATCCGTACCGGTAATATCCCCGCCTAAATTTTTAATATTTTCACCGTGCAAATCAACGGTGCGGTCGGCATTAATAGTGCCTATGTTTTCAATATCCTGTTTGGAGTAAAGTTCTACTTCGCCACCGGTAATTAAAGCTCCGCTTGCTTTTAAGTCTTCGTCACGGATGGCAGCAAGATATACTTCGGGCACAAGCACTTTCTGCCCGTTAATTTCTTCTTCTACCAGCCATACATTATACATAGTTGAATGTCAAAAATAAAAGGCTGAAAAACAACCTTTTATTTACTAAAGAAATATCCGTTTAACTGCCAAATATCGTCTTCAATTTTTTTAATTAAGATTTATAATATATACTTCAAAATCTTTCAAGAAGTTAACTTATAGAAATATTTGAATATGAATTTTATATTTTTTGATAAATATACAATAAACTGCTTATAAAAGTTATTAATAAACCAATATATATTTTTTCTTGTCGTTCTTTATCTTCACAGTTTTTAGCCATTATTGTACCGCCAATAAAAAAACTTAATCCAACCAAGCCTATATATATGTATGCCATGTACATATATTTGTTTATTAATATTTTCAAATTTATTATTTCTGCAAAATGCAAAGCTAATAATAATTGTATTAAAGATGTCAATATCCAAAATATTTTCCATAATATACATTCTTTTTTCAACTCAATCAACCCATAATATAAAATTCTTAAGAAAAAAAACGCAAATATTATAGCTAAAATACAATACATAATAACTTCCTCTCTACTATTTTATCTTTTACCTTAACTCACTCATCTATCATAAAATTTTTTATTACTATATATCCGACTTCGGTTGCTACAATGATACTTGCTGGAACACCAATAGCTCCAAGTGTATATGTTACACCCAATACTATTGCACCTTCAGTAACTTGTTTTACAATTGTATCTGCAATTTCTCTTCTGCTATCACTGCTATCACAATTTTTAATAACATTACCAGAAATATCTAAAACTTCTACTACTGCTGCACCAAGAATCGAAGAAGTTTTTATTAATTTTTTAGCACTAAATACAGCTACATCTCCAGCTGAATTAGGTAAAGCTTTTGCCATTACATGACTTATATTTAAAAATTTTTCAGCTGCCTCTAAATTTTGGTCTAACCCTAAATCCTTATCTACAACAAAATGATAGCCTATTCCTTTATCATACAGTTGCAATTCATTTAATTCATCCATTAATAATTGTTCCATAGCTTCCCCGTAAGCTGGATTTTTTTCTCTATTCCATTTACTTCGTATCGCAGCAGCTTGTATAATCTTAAATCTATCTTCTTGCGTTTCAGCATGTTGAAGGTCATATATAAGCTTTTCTTGTTCTTCATGGTTTAGCCCGTTATATTTCTCAGTATTCACAGCAGCACTTGCACCAGCAGTAGATTCTCCTCCACTAGCCTTACTTACTACTGCACCAAGTATTTCAGCAGCCCACTGTCTTACAGCCGGGTCTTTTATCTCCCACAGAGCTTGCTTTGCCATTTCCACAGCAGCTGCTCCGCCAGCCGCACCACTAAAATCACCATTTGCCCATTGAGAAATTAAGCCTTCAAGGAAAGCATTTAACATGGCTTTTTGTTCCAAAGAAATTTTACCAGTTAAATCACCTATCATTTTATGGCCAAGCTCCTGTGCCAGTCCAATAAACTCCTGTTTTTCTTCAATATCATCCTTATCGAAAATTTCACCAAGTTTGTTAAGGGCATTCTGCGTATCACGGTTCAGGCCTGCAAGGTCTTGTTTCTGGTTTTCTTTATCGCGGATTTCAATTTCACCTTCAGAAACCGTTGCCTTGGTTGTGCTTTCGGCTTCATCTTCGGCAGGCATACCAATATTAGGCGTTACGCCTTTTTCGTTATAATCCGCGCCGTTATCAATATTTACGTTTACGCCGGTACTTCCTGCTTCGTATTCAGCTTCGTTCTTAATATCTTCATAGGTAAGCGTGCCGGTAGAAAGCTTGTTCTTATCTGCATTCTCACCGGAAATAATGCCGCCTTTAAGGTCGGTATTATCCTCAACGTAAATATCAAAACCTTCTTCTCCGGCATAAATACCGCTCTGGTCGGTAACACTTGCATAATCGCTGTCGATATTGCCTTCACTGTAACCACCGGTAATACCTACTTTGCCGGTGCCAAGGTCATATTCCAGCCCTAAGCTGCCGGATTTAGATTCTTCGTTATAGCTGTTACTGTCCTGCTTGCTTTCAATGTTAAGGTCTCCGCCTACGTTGCCGGTAACTTTTTCACCGGAAAGTTTACCGCCAACAATATTGGTATCTTCACCGCTGGTAAAATCAAGCTCTTTATCGGCCGTTACAGTGCTTTCGTTATAGTTTTCGCTATTGGCGTCAATATCTTCTTCACCTTTGCTGTAACCGGCATTTACGCCAAGCAGCCCGCCCGTTCCAACGGATACGCCAATATTTGCGCTGCTGCTTTCGCTGTCCTGCTCAGTAACATTACTGTCTTTAGATGCTGTTACATTAAGGTCTTTAGCAGCATTTAAGGGTTACATAATTTAAAATTTATTTTTTATAATTATTAAAAGAATAATTCGATAAAATATTAAGGAAAAAACCTATAATTACACTTCCAACTATACTCAAATAGATACCAAAAGATTTTCCAAACTGTGTATATAAAATAAAACTAAAAAATGGATATACATTATTAAATAATGTATTTTCACTAATAATTAAAAACCATGAACCTTCTTCTGGAAAATACTTAATTGTATAATTAAAATTTAGATTTTGAAATTCTATTGTATTTTCTCTTTTATTATATTTAAACAAATTAATTGACATTTGATTTTTTAAAATTACATTTAATTTTTCTATGTCAACACTTTCTTCAAATTTGTATGCTATCTTATTTCTACCTATATTGTTATCAGAAGCATAGAAATTTAAATTATAATTTAATGACGCTATTACTTCATTAAAAGTAGAAACTAATATTTTTAGTTCTTCCTTTTTGTTATCAATTTCTTCTCTATTAAAACTTGAATAAAGATAAGAAAAAATTTGAAAACTAAAAAATACTATTATTAAAATTATAATCATATTTTTAGCTTTACTATATAAACTTTCAATCATACATATCACCTTTTAGATTTAATTACTATTATATCTTCCAAAGAATTAACTATTTGTTCGAGCGTAAACTGAACACTATCAATACCTTTTCTAATATCTACATCATCCTTCACCGCAAAGATACTTCCAAGCCCTTGGAAATTCCAATGGGCACTTTTGCTGTTCGAGTCTTATTTTTGTTTTACTATTATAGATACCGTAATGGATTTAAATATTATTTAAACCAAAGGAAAGTCACTACCTCCCTTTGGTTTTAGTTAATTAAAACTCCCGGCTATATTAAAAGCCATTTTATATACTGAAATTATATCATGCATTTACGCCCCCCGACAAGACATTCTGGTTGACGTAAATCGCACTTCTTCGAGTCTTGTGGAAACTTTTCACTATCTGTTTTTGTTACTGCCATTAGTTAGGCAGAAAATTTAATCCGTTTGTTTCGCATAACAGTTACTTTCATTTTCTGCCATCAGCAAAAAAAATAATAACCCAAAATTTAAATACCATTGTATTTATTTGCCATTTCTTCATTAGCTTTTTTCACAGCACTGATTATATAATCAGCTAGGCTTTTGCCTTCCATCAATGCAAGCATCTTTGCTTTCGCGTGTACTTCGATAGGTAAAGGCAGGTTATACATTTTAACGCCATTTTTGCCACCAGTATTTTTAGCCCTTTTGGACTTGTCGTTAATCTGTTTTATATCTGGCAGCCTGTTCCCACGCATAAACTGTTCCTGTACCAATTCCGTTTCTTCTTTTGTCATTTTCGGACGTGTTGGAATACTTTTCATTATTCATCACCTAAAATCTTTTTAACTTCTGTAATCAATGCCAGCAATTCAGCGGCAGCTTTTTCAGAATTTTTTTCTTCTTTGGCATATTCAATTACATTCATGCCGTAATAGCTTGATTCGTTATATGCTATCCTATCCGCTAACTGCGCCTGCATAATCTTGACATCGTATTTATCACAATAGCTTTGCAATGTAGGCGCAGCCGCGTTTATAATGCGCATCCTCTTATTGGTCACTACTTTATTCAGTAAAAGATAATTTTTTTCATAGCCCGGCAGCATGGAACGCAAATCCCTTAATACTTCCAGCGTTACTTCGGTGGCCCACAAATCGTATGCGCCATACCGCACCGGCATTAAAAGCATTCCATACTTTGATAACAGCACCGCTGCGCGCATCAGCTCGTTATCCCCTGCTCCTGCGTCGATAATTATATAATCAAAATTATCATAGTTTTGAATATTTTTTAACAACAGCGGCGCTGGCATATAAATCGTTGAAATCTGCGCAAGCTCATCATTGGCATTACGAATTTGCGAAAAAGCCAATGCTGATTCCTGCTTATTGTCCGTATCAACAAGCATTACTTTTTTCCCTTCCGCAGCAAGGGCTGTGCCCAAATTTGTAGCAATCGTTGTTTTACCAGCTCCGCCTTTTACATTAACAACAGATATTACTTTCATAATTGATACCCCCGTTTAAACTTTCTTACATTATATATAGTGTTTATTTTATAATTCATATGTTTCATATCTTTCATAGTTTTCATACTTTCGTATGTAAACTATGTTGCCATACTTTCCATATTAAAATATGTAAAGTATGCTTTAATATACTTCATACATTCTGCCCTTTACCGGACTGCTTCAAATACAGCAATAAGCAAATTACAAACAAAGTAGCATATACTTCCGCGATAAAAATAAATTTATCTTCAGGCCCGATATAATATAAAACCCTTTTTACATATTGCCTATTAACCGGCCCTAAATAGCGGCTGTCAAAAGATGTTTCAGGCTCATTTAAAAATAAGGCTGCATCGGCTGGTACTACATAACTTCCATGCTTTAAATGCGGCAGGCCTTCTTTAGCACTTATCGGATATATCCTGCCATTAGCTGCCAGTTCCTTACCTGTAACGGTATAATCCGTTCCCGGCAACGCGCTGCATAATTTAATCAGATTAAAGCCAGCCTTTTTATCAAGTACCGGAACGTCCACCGGCAGTTCGACAAGGTAGTACCTGCCTACCACCAATAATTCAATCCTGATACCACCATCTTTTTCCTGCCCCCCTAACCCAGCCGCGTAAATACCATGCGGCGCGGAATCGGAATTGTTGATATAAAACGGCTTATAATCAGTTGGGCTGATATATAAAACCACTGCAATTACCACACAAAGCAAAATTAAAAAGTAAGCAAGCATTAAATAGGCCATAACTGCCCGCTTAATAAAAATATTCAATATTTCCGCCCCGCAATGCCTAATCATCTTCATGGCTAACCGCATCAATCTTTGCATTTAATTCAGCTGGGCTTAAATCATGAGCAACACAAACACCCAGCACTTCACGGATAAAGGTGCTACGGTTGTACCCTTTTCTGCGGCATAATTCATCTGTTGCCGCAAGTTCATAAGGTTTAATCCAAATATTAAAACGTGCAGAATTTTTCGTCATTATACCAACCCCTTAACAAATTACTTTAATTACATATTTTTATATATTTGCATACTTATCATATTTTACATATATAACATATATGTAATCATATCTTTTATACACGCCTGCTTTTCAAAGCAGGCGTGTATATCATCGGTTGCGGCATCTTTCACGCTGAAAGCGATGCTTTCTGTCCAAAGCCATTTTTTCAAAATATCTTTGGACTTCCTCAAAGGTCATATTGCTTATGATGCAGTTGCCATTACACCAAATATCATAAGCACAAGACTGTTTATTAAAATAAATATTATAATTATTTTTAAAATAAACCTTTACCGCACCTATGCTTAAATTAAATTTTGATATGTCATATTCTATTAGCCCGTCCATCATCACATTGCCAAGCCTTTTTCGCGGCTTCTGCCTTTTCTGCCTTTGGCTACTTCTTTTTTAGGAGTAGCCTGTTTTTCTTTTTTGGCTTTACGTTCAGTTTCTTTATGCTTAACAGGCTCTATAACCTGCTCTTGTTCTTTAACCTGGGCTTTTTCCTGTATTTTAGGCTGTTCTTTTTCTTGTTCACGGTTTTTATCTTTGCCAAGCATTTTGTCATTGATATAATACAGAGCTTTATCAGCAAACCTCGCGGCGCGAAACAGTTCATCAGGATTTTCTTTAAGAGCTTTGCACCAGCTGACTATGTATGCTTTATGATTTTCCTTATGCTTGTCATCAAGGGAAAAACCATATTCCTGCGCCATAAACATTGTTGTCAGTTCGGCAACAAGTTCTTCGCGTGCATATTTTTCTTTATCAGCAGTTTGCAGTTCACGGTTAAGCCTTGATTCATGCCCTGTTGAATGTACAATCTCATGCGCCGCAGTACCGTAAAAATGGCTATTATCATCAAAACGCTCACGCGGCACAATATGTATTTCGTCAAGCTGATAATTATAAAAATTCTGATTCATCTGGTCATAATAAATTTGAGCTTCAGAATTTTTTAAAAGCTGCTCCATTTCTTCAATCCGCAGTTCATCACGATTTTTATTTAATTTTTCATCATCAGGTAAACCTTCAATTTGGTCGCCGTTAAAAACAACATAAGTTTTTACAAAAGCGATATTATGCGTTTCAAGCCTAGTTTCTTCTGTAGCTTTTTCAGCGTTGTTTTTACCTTTATCCTTTGCCGTTTCAAACTGTTTAATATCAAAATACTCAATCGATGTGCCTTTAGCACCTTTTTTGATTTTATAGCCCTTTTTCTGCGCCTGTTTAAAAGTCATCCAGCGCCGGTCAGTAAAACCATTCCTATAAGCAGAATAAGCCAGCCGGATTATATTGCCGCCGCGGTAAGGGCTATTGGTAACTGCGTTCACAGCTGGTTTTGCTGTAAAACCTTTATCCCACATAAAGACCTTTCCGCCCTGCATGTCTTTTATAATTTCTTCAACAAGTGACTTGCGTTGTTCCTTAACATACTGGGGCATATATGGCATAAATTTCAACTCCTTTATCAAATTACATGTTAAACAAAGTTAAACATATGATTTACATAACCATATTTCGTTATCAAAGCGTTTTTGGCGTCTTATTTTGATTTTATACGTTAGTTTATTTTAAGACGCTTAAAATGGATTTTGAGAGTTATTTTTTCTTCACTTATGTTCAGAATCATTACCTTTACTTAATTCTTCTTCAATTTCAGTTTTTTCATCATCAAGTAAAACATTTTCATCTTCTATTACACCGTATTTATCCATTTCCGTAGTATCCATGAACTCACCCCCTTCCATTTGCCTGCAATCAATTATCAGGCTAGCATCATCCTCGCTTAACTCACTCGGATGGTAAAAAGTGACATTAACGAGATTATTTTCACCATATGCTAGCAGCCCATTACCACATCTGACAACGCGGTTGGTATTTATCAATACCTGACCATTATGTTTAAGCGTCACATTCATTATGCTCTCCTTTCCTGCGCCTGCATCAAAGACTTATAAAAATCCTTGCGCTGCGTACATCTACACGGTTTCATAACAGTCATATCTGCGTTGTTAATATATTCATAACCACTGCCTTTGCAAATATCACAGCAATCTAAAGCCAATGGCAAATAATCAATCCACGTGCCATCACGGAGAAAATTCTCAGAGTTTTTTATATATTTCCAGTCAGTATGTTCAAGAAAAACTTTGTATTTATATTTTCTGGTAGCTGACAAAATATCTGTTGACGGTACACCAGATTTAATTAAGAAATTCCATTGATTTTTTGTTAATTCAAAATTATTTATTTTTTTCGGATATTCTTCTACAAACACCTTAAAGTTATCCACAGATTCATTAGTAATACTAGATATATATTTATTATTTTTATTTTTATCTTTATCTAACATTACACTTTCGTTGTATTGTGTTACATCCGCGTTACATTGCAACAAATCGTTACTTTGCAACGATTTTGTGTTACATTGTAACGAATTTTCATTATGAGTTTCATTTGCGTTACATTGTAACGGTAAGTTATCCACAGTCACACACTCGCTACCTGATGTTACGTTTTCGTTACATTGTAACGCTGTTGATAACTTTTTTGTTTCCGTAGCATTTAAATAACTTTCTTTTTTTTGTGCTTCTAAAAGCAGTTTTTTCCTTTCACGCATGCGTCTTACACGTTCAGTTGATTCAGCTTCTGAACCGACATTTTTAGAAGCATAGGGCAAAGAATATTTAGTACCATCTAATTCAATCTGTTCCAATAAGCCTTGTGCTTTAAGATACATTACCGTAACTTTTACATTATCAACGCCTTCATCAAGCTGAAGTGCAAGTTCTTCTTCAAAAGAGTTTTCAACTCCGTCATAACTAATAAGACAGTCATTGTTAATAGACAATAAAAGCATTTTTAAATAGATGATTGCAAATGTATCACCACCGGCAAGTTTACGCAATTTTTTTATTTGCTTGCTATTAAAAAAATCTTCATCCAATTTTAGCCAGTAATAACGTTTCCTGCGTCTTGTTACCATCGTTACAGCTCCTTGTATAAATTTTTTTGTTTTCTAGGGCGCCCACGACGCTTAACTAACAGCCCATCTAATTTATCCATATTTTTTATAATATTTCTGACCCTCGCAAGTTCTAAAACTTGATGTCCGTAAGCCAATTCTTCAAGCCACTTGTCTAGTGCCTGTCGATGTACTTTTATAGATTTTCCAACCCAAAAGCATGGAAAATCACTTTGTCCGCATTTAGCAAGGTAAGCATGCGCTTGAATATACACTAAAGCCAAGTTAGAATATTCGGCAGCTTCTTCACTACTCAACACAGCTTTATTCCAAATCGGTACTTTATCTACACTCATAACTAAACACCTCTTTTAGTAAAGAAAGTTCTTTTAAATACTAAATTAAATCATCAACAGAACAATCAAAAATTTTAGCTAAAGTTTTTAATTTATCTGTTCTTGGCACAGAACAACCTGTTTCCCACTTTGCAACGGTTGAACGATTAATTTTCAATTTTTTCGCAACATCTTTTTGTAAAAGATTTCTTTTTTTACGCATTTCCTTAATTTTACTCATATTTTCACCCACTATTATTGCTGTGAAGTTTCATCACGTTCATTATATGTTATTTATCTTCACTTGTCAATTTTAATGTTATTTTAATTCACTCTTGAAAAAGTGAACGCTATTCACTTATAATATAATCGAGGTGATAGTTATGAACACTTCTGAACGATTACGTTATCTTCGTATCAAAGCCGGTTATTCTCAACAAGATATGGCTAATAAATTAAATATCAATAGAACAACCTATGTAAAATACGAAACTGGAGATAGTAAACCTTTAAGAAAATTAACAGAAATTGCTTCAATATTTAATGTAACTGTCGATTATCTACTTGGGAACGAATTTAATCAAGAAAACAAATCTAAAAATACTTCACATATATTTACACGTGACGAACTAGAAATCATAAAAAAATACCGCCAGTTAGACACTGACGGCAAAAATCTGGTTAAAGTTATGATTAATAAAATGCTTCAACAGCTCCAAAAAGCTTCAAAATCTGAAGTCATTTAAATTCTAATACGAGAATAAGCAAATTTATAATATTACGAAATCTAAATAATTATATATTTTCGTAATATTATAAATATAAATAAAAATGATAGAAAGGAGGCGTGTTTATAATGAAAAATCAATTATCAAAATCTGAAATAGATTTTGTAGAAAAATACCGCCAGTTAGATACTGACGGTAAGAACCTACTTTGTGCTATTTTAGATGCCAGGATTGCACAATTAAAAATTAAAAGTAAGAATACTGCATAAGCGGTAATGTAATTTATCCAGAAAAATGGAAAAAAGACATTGATAATTCTTTGCTTTAATTAACAGCTCTATTGACAGCTATAATTTACAGGAGGAATTTATCATGTCTACATTACGCAAAGACGGACGCTTACAAAGCAGCGTAACCATTACAAATCCCTATACGGGTAAAAAAGTTAAAAAATTTGTATACGGCTATACAGAAGCTGAAATTTGTGCCGAAAAGAACCGTTTAATTAGAGAATCCGACCTTTTATTTTTAGGCGAAATGTCATTTGCTGATTGGTGCGAAGAATTTATAAGACTGAAAAAAGAAGAAAATTTATCCGATACAACAGTCGAAAATTATGAATATAATATAAAAAAATATATTCTACCAAAAATTCCTAAAAATATTATGATGTCACAAATTGCGGTATTTCATGTAAAAAATATTATACGGTCAATTGAAGGAGCACGTACTAAACAACTTATTTATACTATACTGAACGGAATTTTCAATGCTGCCAAACGCGAGCAACTTATAGTCAAAAACCCATGCGAATATATCTTAAAGCCTAAATATAAACCAATAAAAGCTAAAATATTTAATCCGGAAATGTATCATAAACTTATGAGTGAAATTGCCGGAACGCAGTTACAATATTTATATACTTTGGCTTGGGATACCGGTATGAGGCGTGGTGAAATAACAGCTTTACGGTGGAGTGACTTTGATGCTACAAAACAAACCATCACGATTGAAAGAGCAGCAAAAAAGACAAAAGCCAAAGGCGAATATATTGGGAAACCAAAATCGAAAGAAAGTGAACGAAAATTGCATATATCATCATCAGCTGTTAAAAACCTGCAACTATGGCGTAATATTTTAAACGAAAAACTATTAGACGCAGGATTAGCCTGGGATGATAACGGATTTATTTTTCGTTCAGAGTTAGACCTTAGTAAAAAATTACCAAATGGTACAATTACAAATACGTTCCGAAAACTGCGAATAAAATTAAACTTGCCAAAAGGAACAAGATTTCACAGCTTCCGACCTACTAATGCAACAATTTTAGCAGAACATGATATAAACCCGAAGAAAATACAAATCTGGCTTGGCCATTCCTCGGCAGCATTCAGTCTTGACCGGTATGTCCATGCCACACGGACAATGCAAGCCGGAATCAATGAAGCCTTGGAAGATGCCAAAGCAATTTATACGAATATAAATTAAATTATTAAAGACCGGTGATATGACAGGCAGGCTGTCAACAGGCTGTCAAAATTAAATTTAATTAAAAAAACGGGTTTCGTGGAAAACCCCGAAACCCGCATGAATACTGGCGGAGAGGGTGGGATTCGAACCCACGGTGCGTTGCCGCACGAATGATTTCGAGTCAATCACCTTCGACCACTCGGACACCTCTCCGTTATTAAGTTAAGGCGCTGCAAACAGTTTGTTTGTAAGCGTCTTTATTATTATACTATTTAATTTGCTTTTTGCCAATAGCCTTAAACAAATTAAAGCTGTTTTTGCTGTTTGTTTTCTTCGCGGCGGCGTTTAAAAAACTCCTTAATCACTGCGGCGCAGGCTTCTTCACACACGCCGCTTTTAACTTCAACCTTATGGTTTAAATTAGGGTTGCTCACCACGTTAAAAATTGATTCTGCCGCGCCTGCTTTAGCGTCCGGGCAGCCGTACACCAGCCGTTTCAGCCTGCTGTTGACAATTGCCCCGGCACACATCGGGCACGGCTCCACCGTCACATACAGCGTGGCATCGCTTAAACGCCAACGCTCCAGCAACGCGCAGGCTTCCATAATCGTAATCATTTCAGCGTGGGCCGTTGCATCATGCCAGGTTTCGCGCATATTGTGCGCCGCCGATATTACTTTGCCGTCTGCCACCAGCACCGCGCCAATGGGTATTTCACCGCGCTCAGCGGCTTTTTTGGCTTCTTCTATCGCAAGGTTCATATAAAATTCATCAGTTTGCGCCTGCATTTTCCAGTTCCTCCTGTGCCTGCATAAGTTCTTCCCAGCGTTCCATCAGGCGGTCAATTTCAGCCTGCATGGCTTCATGTTCATCTGCCAGGCGTTTGCTGTGTTCTAAATCTACATGATTGGCCGGGTCTGCCATTTGTTTTTCCAGCACACCCAGCATGGCTTCCTGCTCACGTATGCTCAATTCAACCTTTTGCAGCTGTTTGGCTACCTCCTCCGGGCTGTAACGTTTTTGCTGCTTTGTTTTTTTGCCTTGCGGCGATGTTTTCACTTCCGGCTTTGTTTCTTCCTTAACCGCTTTTTTAACAGGCTCGGCTTTTACCGGTTCAGCATGTTTTCTTTTTTCTTTTTCGGCAAGATAGTATTCGTAATCGCCTTTATAATCCTGCAAGGTATGGTTTTCTATCTCCCACACGCGTTCAGCAATTTCACCGATAAAATAACGGTCGTGGCTGACAACAAGCAGCGTGCCGTCAAAGGCTTCCAGCGCAGCCTCCAAAGTTTCGCGCGCCAGAATATCCAGATGGTTGGTCGGTTCATCCAAAATCAAAAAGTTTGCGCCGTCCAGCACCAGTTTCAGCAAAACAAGACGCGCTTTCTGCCCGCCTGAAAGCGTGCCGATTTCTTTAAAAACATCGTCGCCGTGAAACAGCATGCCGCCCAAAAGCGAGCGCGCATGTCCGTCGTCCATGCCGTACTCTGTTAAAAAATTATCCAAAATAGTCTGATTTTCATTCAAACGCTCGTAGCTTTGCGAAAAATAACCTACCTTAACGCGGTTGCCGGTTTGCGCTTTACCTTTAAGCGGCGCAATTTCGCCCAGCACAGTTTTTAAAAGCGTGGATTTGCCGCTGCCGTTAGGGCCTATCAACGCCGCCTTTTCGCCGCGGCGCAGCACTAAATTGATACCCTCAACCAGCACGTTATCCTTATAACCAACCGTTAAATCCTCCAAAATCAGTACGCGCTCGGCAGATTCCGGCGCAGGCGGCAGTTTTAGTTCAAACTCCTCGTTATGCACGGGCGCTTCAAGGCGTTCTAACCTGTCAAGCTGCGACTGGCGGCCGCGAGCCATTTTACTTTTGATGCCTGCTTTAAAACGGCGGATATAGGCTTCCGTGCGCGCAATATAATTTTGCTGCGCTTCGTAGGCCGCTTCCAATGTGGCTGTCTGTATTTCCTTCTGCGCCATGTACTTGGTGTAATTGCCCTTGAAAGACTGCAAATGCCCGCCTTCCATTTCTAAAATGCGGGTAGCGACATTATCCAAAAACTTTCTGTCGTGGCTGACAATCAACAGCCCGCCTTTAAAATCCTGCAAATATTTTTCCAGCCATTCCGTCATGCGGATGTCAAGATGGTTAGTAGGTTCGTCCAAAATCAAAAAATCAGGATTTTTAACCAGCGCTGCCGCAAGCAAAATACGTGTTTTCTGCCCGCCTGAAAAATTCTGCGCCGGCTTTTGCCATTCATCTTCAGCAAAACCAAGTCCGTTCAGCACTATTTTAATGCGTGTTTCGTAATTATAACCGTCGATATATTCATAACGGCGCGTTACGGAGGCGTATTCATCTAGCGCCTTATCAAGCTCCGCGCCCGTCAGCCCAGCGCTTTCAGCTTCCAGCTTTTGCAGGCGGCTGCGCAGCAGTAAAACTTCTGGGCAGGAATTCATCATAAACTGCCACAAACTGCCGTCGCCGATGCTGCCAAAGCCCTGTTCTACATAGCCGACGCGCGTACCTGCTTCAAAGCGCACGCTGCCGCTGTCAGCATAACTGCTTTCAAGCAGGCAGCGCAGCAGCGTTGATTTGCCGCTGCCGTTAACACCGACAAGGCCGATTTTTTCTCCTTTATCTATCATAAAGCTGACGCCTGTAAAAACTGTGTTGACGCCAAAGCTTTTCGCCAGATTATCTACAACCAGCTGCATGCTTCATCCTCTGTTTCCTAATGTTCTCGACTTGCTATTATATCAAAAAAACTTTATCCTGCAAAGTAAAAAATAACACAAGCACCGAAGATGCCTGTGTTATCAAAAAATCTATTCAGTTCAGCCGTTATAACCGTGCGGATGGCCCTGATGCCATTTCCACGCCGTTTTGATGATTTCCTCAACATTGCTGTGCTGCGGCTGCCAGCCAAGTTCCCGGCGGATTTTTCCGCTGCTTGCAACAAGCACAGCAGGGTCGCCGCTGCGGCGCGCTTCTTCCGTAACGGTAAAATCAACGCCAGTTACACGTTTGGCAGTTTCAATAATCTCGCGCACGCTGAAACCATGCTCGCTGCCGAGATTGTAAATCCTGCTTTCCCCGCCGTTTACCAGATGTTTCAGCGCCAGTACATGCGCCGTTGCCAAATCCTCAACGTGAATATAATCGCGCAGGCAGGTCCCGTCCGGCGTCGGGTAATCCGTGCCGAAGATAGAAACCTTATCGCGCACGCCCTGCGCGGTTTTTAAAATCAGCGGGATAAGATGCGTTTCCGGATGATGGTCCTCGCCGATGTCATCCGTCAGCGATGCGCCTGCCGCATTAAAATAACGCAGCGCCACATAGCGCATACCGTAAGCCATCGCGTAATCCTTCAGCATACCTTCAATAACAAGTTTGGTGCGCCCGTAAACATTGGTCGGGTTTGTTGCAAAGTCCTCGCAGATAGGCGTTTTTGCCGGTTCGCCGTACACTGCCGCCGTAGAAGAAAATACAATATAATCAACACCCGCCGCCTTCATAGCCTGCAATAAATGCAGCGAACCTTCAACGTTATTGACGTAATATTTTGCCGGGTCGCTCATGGATTCGCCAACAAGCGAGCTTGCCGCAAAATGGATAACAGCGTCAATTTCAAACTGCGCCATTACGTGCTTGGTAAATTCAATATCGCGGATATCGCCCTCGACCAGCTGTACATCCTCGCTGACAGCCTCCGGATGCCCGGTAGAAAAATTATCATACACAATGGGCTTAAAGCCTGCTTCTTTTTTTAAAACATTAACCACGTGCGAGCCGATATAGCCCGCACCACCGGTTACCAAAACATTCATGCCAGTTACTCCTTGTTTACTTCAACGATATGTTTTAAATATTTCAGCAGCTTGCCGCGCATTTCCGGACGCTTTAAAGCAAACTCGATAGTTGCTTCAATAAAGCCCTGTTTGTCGCCAACGTCATAGCGGCGGCCTTCAAAATTATAAGCGTACATCGGCTGCTGTTTGGCAAGCACACGCAGCGCGTCAGTCAGCTGAATTTCATTGCCGCGTCCCGGAGGCGTATTTTCCAGAATATCAAAAATTTCAGGCGTAATAATATAGCGGCCCAAAACAGCAAGCCGCGAAGGTGCTTCCTCCTGCGCAGGTTTTTCTACCATATCGCGCACGGTATAGGTGCGTTCTTCTTCCGTCGGCACGCCGTCAATAATACCGTAGCTTGATACCTTTTCAGGCGCAACCTCCTGCACGCCCAAAACGCTGAAGCCGCGGCGGTCGTAAACATCAATAAGCTGCTTTAATGCAGGTTTTTCGCTGTCTACAACGTCATCGCCCAAAAGCACTGCAAACGGCTCATCGCCGATAAAACGGCGGGCGCACAAAATAGCATGGCCAAGTCCGCGCGGCTCTTTCTGGCGGATATAGTGCAGATTGATTTCCGAAATCCTGCGCACCATTTCCAGCTGTTCAAATTTGCCGGAAGCCTCCAGGCTCATTTCCAGTTCCATGTTGCGGTCAAAATGGTCCTCAATGGCGCGTTTGCTTTTGCCGCTGATAATGATAATATCTTCAATGCCGGAAGCCAACGCTTCTTCGATAATATACTGAATAGTCGGCTTATCTACAATAGGCAGCATTTCCTTCGGCGTTGCCTTGGTGGCAGGCAAAAAGCGCGTGCCCAGGCCCGCTGCCGGTATAACCGCTCTGCGGACAGGTTTAATCGTTGTCATTATTTATCTCTCCTTATGCTTCTTCTCCACCGATAACGGCTAAAATTTCCTGCGTTTTTTCTTTCAGCAGCGCTTTGTCGCCGCGGGTTTCCACATTCAGGCGCATAACCGGCTCCGTGTTGGAAACCCTTACGTTAAAGCGCCAGTTATCATATTCAATGCTCAGTCCGTCAAGTTTATCAACCTTGCCGTCCTTGCCGTATTTTTCTTCAATAGCCGCCAGCACGGCTTTGCTGTCTGCAACCTTGCGGTTGATTTCGCCGCTGCACGGAAATTTTTCCATGCGTTCACCGACAAGCTCCGACAGTTTTTTGCCTTCGCAGCACATCAGCTCCGTTACCAAAAGCCACGGCAGCATGCCGCTGTCGCAGTAGGAAAATTCGCGGAAATAATGATGCGCGCTCATTTCGCCGCCGTAAACAACGTCGTTCTGGCGCATGCACTCTTTCATAAAAGCATGGCCGCTCTTGCAGCGTACAGGCACGCCGCCTTTTTCGGCAATAATTTCTTCCGTACTCCAGGTAAGCCGCGGGTCGTACATAATTTTACTGCCCGGCAGCTTCTTTAAAAACGCCGCCGCCAAAAGGCCGACTATATAATAACCTTCAATAAATTCGCCCTTTTCATCAAAAAAGAAACAGCGGTCAAAATCGCCGTCCCAGGCAATGCCAAGGTCAGCTTTTTCTGCCAGCACCTTATCCGCCGTTACGGCGCGGTTATGCTCCAAAAGCGGGTTCGGCACACCGTTGGGGAAGCTGCCGTCCGGCGTTTCGTTAATTTTTATAAATTCAAACGGCAGATGCTCCGCCAGTCTGGCAAGCACCGGCCCTGCGCCGCCGTTGCCGGGATTAGCGACAATTTTAAGCGGTTTTAAATTTTTAACATCAATATAGCTTAACAGATGCTCAATATAATCTGGCATAATGTCTTTTTTTATCAACTCGCCGCGTTTTTTGCCTGCAACGACAACGTGCGGAAACTCGCCGTCTTCCGTAGCCATTTCGCCAATCTCCATCAGGCCCGTATCGGCAGAAACAGGCCTTGCGCCGCTGCGTACCAGCTTCATCCCATTGTAATCAGCCGGGTTGTGGCTGGCTGTTACCATAATGCCGCCGTCGGTTTTTAAATGCGCTGTTGCAAAATAAACCATTTCCGTGCCGCACTCGCCAATATCATAAACTGTGCAGCCGCCGTCACGCAGTCCGTCTGCCACGGCAGATGCAAGCTCCGGCCCGGTCAGGCGGATATCATGCCCGACAACAACGGTTTCCGCTGCAAACATAGCGGCAAAAACGCGCCCTACCCGGTAAGCAAGTTCGGCGTTTACTTCCTGCGGCACAACTCCGCGTATATCATAGGCTTTAAAGGCTTTTTTGCTAAGTTCCATTATATCTCTCCCCGTCAGCATAAATTTCATGACTTATATATTTTCTATTTTAAAAACAAAAATCCTGCCTGTTAAAGCAGGATTTTCTTAAATTGCATAGTTATATTCACTTAAAACATTTTCTGCCGCCGGCCCTAAAAACCAACGGATTAAGGAAAAGAAAGCCTGGCAGTTGCCGTCGCTGTCCGGCAGCAAAAAGCTTTCTGCCAGCACCGTTAAAAACGATTCCATATCCTCACCGGCGTTCAGCGCGTTTTCGATTTCATCTTCCAGCACCTGAATGGCCTCACGCCGCATCCGCATCAGCCGCGGCGCATTAAGATTCAGTTCGCGTATCGTGTTGCGCGCCTTGCGCTGCAATTCCGGCGGGCAGGTTTCCTCATCGACAATCATGCGGCCCGTATGCGCGGCATAACGGTAAATACGCACGTCAGCCGGTATCTCCAGCGGGTTTAAAATACGCTCGCTGATTGGCTTGCCGCCCTTGGGCACATCGCAGCTGCGGTCAATCTTGCGGCGCGAAAAACGTTCCTCGGCATCTTCAACATTGGGCTGGCTGCCGCCATGGCATACGCCCAAAAGATTTTGCCAGTCAAGGTGGTAGTTATGTTCTCCCAAAACCGTTTCGCTTTTCGGGTAAAAATGCTCCACGCGGAAGTCGTCAACTTCGCCCTCCTCATCGGCAAACTTGATATTTATTTCGCAGTAGGCGCATAAGCCGTGCTGGTCCTTCAAAAGCTGTTTTTTTACTTCGCGGTAACCGCGGCGGTTGGCACGGCGGAAATGCTCCCACGTTTCATCCGGGTAAAGCTCGGCAAATTTGCGCAGCCCCTCCGGCACCGTTGGCGTTTTAAATATTCTTTTCATGCTGCTTCCTCCTGAAGGAACGCATTCTGATATCCATATCCGCACGCAGCAGCGCTGGCTCGCGTCCGGCAGCCCACTTGTCAAGTTTTTTGCGCAGTTCCAATGCTTCCGGGCAATCCCATTTATCATCACTGACCAAATCCAGATAGCGTTTCAAATCCTTAACAACCGGCACGCACTGCGGCCTTGCATCTACGTTCTGAATATCCTTCAAAAGCTGGTAACTTGCCGCGCCAAGCGAAAAGTCCGGCTGGTAAATATCAATCAGGTCATTATCCCAGCGCAGCGCGCGGATAGATTCCGGCGGTACGGTTGTAAGAACCTGCGGGCTGTGCGTAGTAACAATAAACTGCACCATGGGAAAGGCTTTGCGCAAATCATACAACACCGTTTGCTGCCAGGAAGGATGCAAATGCATGTCAACTTCGTCAATCAAAACAATGCCCGGCGTCTGCAAAACAGCGTTAATGCCAAGGTCGGGGTTAAGCCGTACCATGCGGTAGCTTAAATCGGCAACCATGCTGATAACGCTGCGCGCACCGTCGCTGAGCGCTTCTATAGGCAAAATGCCGTGCGTTTTGTGCTTCAGCACAAGATTCTGACGCACAAAGCTGTAATCAATATCAGTCCAGCCCATGCTGCCAATACAGGTTACAATGGCCTGTTCAACAGCCTTAAAAACCTCGCGGTAAGGGTTTTTCTCCTGCAAATGCTTTTCAGCGATAATGCGTTCCATCTCCATCGCGCTCATTACCGCGTATTTTACCCAATGCCCAAAATTAACATAGGATGAAGTAGATTCCATGCAGTCCATATAACCGCTGCTGCGTTCCAGGTCAATATCTTTAATCGTGTTGCGCAGCTTACTGTCGTTCCACATACGCCCGGTGCCATAATAAGCAATTACCGGCAGAACCACGTTATTGTCGTCTTTAGCACGCAGCGCCTCTACCATGCGGCGGCCGTAGGCGGAAAGCATTTTGGCGTGCTGCATCGTTGTGCGCCCCTTGGCGTTATTCAGCTCGCGCTGCCATGTTATTTTTTTACCGTCGATATCGCCTTCAGCGCCGATAACTACCGGGTACTGGCTTTTCATGCGGTAAATCTCAAGCTGCGTCTGAGCGGCCGTTTCCACAGTCTGGCGCACGTCAGTTTCGCGTATGCTGCGCGCCTTTCCATCTGCAAAGCAGGATAAATAAGGCCCCATGGCAATCGCCACAGCATCAAGGATAGCAGTTTTGCCCTGCCCGTTTTCGGCAACGATAACCGTCAGGTCCTTATCAAAATCAATTTCAAATTTATCATAACAACGGAAGTTTTCGAGATAAAGCTTTGTAATATACATACTTACACCCCGCCTTGTTTATTGTCTGCTTTTATTGTACCACATCTGTCAGAAAATTGCCTTGCCTGGCATATAAATAAAAAATCCGCAGCCAACTTACATAGCTGCGGAAAATTATTTAATTATGCTTTTTCTTTAACAATCACGCTGTATAAAATACCGATAACCAGCCCTACAACGGACGGCACCAGCCAGCCGAAGCCAACCTCGTAAAACGGAACGTAAGCCTTTAAAACGTTTTCGGCAGCGTCAAGCGGAACACCGGCGGCTTTTAAGCCGTCGATAATGGCAAATACAATAGTAAAAGCCAGTACCGAGCGGTAAATGCAGGCACGTTTCAGCGGCAAAAACGCCAGCAGCACCAACACGATAACAATGGGGTATAGCAGGCACAGCACAGGCACCGACATGGAAATGATTTTGGTAAGGCCCACATTGGAAACGGCAAAGCTGAAAATACAGATTGCCGCAGCAAGGCGCTGATACTGCATTTTGCCGTTCAGCAGCCTTTCAAAATACGAACCGGCCGATACCGTAAGGCCAATGCTCGTCGTCAGGCAGGCAAAGAAAATCATCAGGCACAGAACTACGTTGCCCGCCGTGCCCATATAATAATTGGCAATGCCTGAAAGCGCCACCGCGCCGTTATCCGAAATACCGAAAATTTCAACGCTTGTTGCACCGGTGTAAGTCAGCGAAAAATAAATCGCCGCCAAAAGCACAGCCGCTATAACACCGGCCATAATGCAGGTGCGTGTCAGTACGCTGCCTTCGGAAATGCCGCGCAATTTGATAGATTCAATAACAACCGTGCCAAAAAGCATCGTTGCCAGAAGGTCCATTGTATAATAACCTTCCTGAAAGCCCTTTAAATAAGGCATGGTTGCATAATAACCTGCGGCCTGCTTAAGCCCGCCCATCGGCTGCATAAATACCTGCACCACCAAAATGGCAATGCTTAAAAGCAAAAGCGGCGTTAAAACCTTGCCAACCCAGTCAACAATTTTAGAAGGGTTAACCGACAGAAAATACGTTACCGCAAAAAAGAACAGCGAATATAAAGCTAGGCTGATATCATAATTTTCTGCGGAAATAAACGGCAGCACGCCTACATCAAACGATACCGCCGCCGTGCGCGGAATGGCAAAAAACGGCCCGATAGTAAGCACTGTTACAACAATCAGCGTTTTAGCAAAGGTTGGGTGTACCGGCAGTGCCAACGCCTCCGGATTGGAAGCGCGCAAAAGCCCGATAGCAATAATGCCCAGCAGCGGTATGCCTACACCGGTTGTGCAAAAACCAGCCGCCGCAGATAAAAAGTTAACACCGGCTTGCTGACCCAACGCAGGCGGAAAAATAAGATTACCAGCGCCGAAGAACGACGCAAACAGCATCAGCCCTATCGGCAGAATTTCCATAAAACCAAGTTTTTGTTTCATAAGTTCTCCAGAGTTTTTTACAAAAATTAAGGCTGCGGGTAAAGCAGCCTTAAAGCTATTAAATTTTAAGGGTTATCAATCAATCAGTAAACGGTAGTATTTCTTTTTGCCTTTGCGTACCAGAAGGCTCTTATCGGCATCAAACATTTCCGGCGTAAGCTGCATTTCTGCATCGCTTACGGCTGTATCGCCGATATAAAGGCCGCCCTGCTGTACCATCTGGCGTGCTTCGCGCTTGCTGCTGAATACCTTAGCCGCAGTCAGCACATCAATAAGTTTGGCGTTTGCCTGCTCAGCAGTAAGGTTAACAGTCGGCACATCGGTCATCGCGCCGCCGCCGCCAAAAAGCGCTTCCGCCGCCTGTTTGGCTTTTTCTGCTTCTGCTTCGCCGTGTACCAGTTTGGTAACTTCGTAAGCCAGAACCTTTTTGGCTTCGTTGATGGCAGAATCCTTCAGACTGCCCAAACGGCGCACTTCATCCATCGGCAGGAAGGTTAAAAGCGCCAGGCAGTTTTCTACGTCGCTGTCATCAACATTGCGCCAGTACTGATAAAAATCATACGGAGTGGTTTTTTCCGGGTCAAGCCACAGCGCGCCTTTTTCCGTTTTGCCCATCTTGCGCCCGTCGCTGGTAGTTAAAAGCTTGCAGGTCATGCAAAAAGCAGGTTTCTGCTCCTTGCGGCGGATAAGCTCAACGCCTGCCAGCATGTTGGACCACTGGTCGTCGCCGCCCATTTCCATTACGCAGCCGTATCTTTTATTCAGCGTCCAGAAATCATACGCCTGCATAATCATATAGTTAAATTCAAAGAAGGACAAACCGCGTTCCAGGCGTTTTTTAAAGCATTCGGCAGTCAGCATGCGGTTGACGGAAAAATGCACGCCTACTTCGCGCAGCAGTTTGATATAGTTCAAATCAAGCAGCCAGTCGGCGTTGTTAACCATAATTGCCTTATCGTCCGCAAAATCAATAAAGCGGGACATCTGCTTTTTAAAGCAGGCAATGTTATGGGCAATAAATTCCGGCGTCAGCATTTTGCGCATTTCGTCCTTGCCGCTCGGGTCGCCAACCATGCCGGTGCCGCCGCCAAGCAAAACAATCGGGCGGTGTCCGGCCCTTTGCATATGGCTCATAGCCATCAAAGCAATAAAATGTCCGACATGCAGGCTGTCAGCAGTCGGGTCAAAACCGATATAAAAAGTGATTTTCTCCTTTTCCAGAAGCTCACGGATTTCTTCTTCGTGCGACATTTGTTTTACAAAGCCGCGCTCTTGCAGAACGTCAAAAACTGACATCAATCTTCCTCCAGTCCAAATAAAAATCGCATTAAGCCATACATAATGTTTATTATACAACTTAATGCGGTTATTGGCAAATTTTACAGTTCAGAAGTGCAGTGCGGGCAGCGCGTAGCGTCATCGGCAACCGGCTGGCGGCAGTAAGGGCACAGCCTCGGTGCCGGTGCAGGCTCCGGCTTAGGCCGGAAACGGTTAATCTGCCGGATAACAATAAACACAGCAAAAGCAATGATTAAAAAGTTGATGACAGTATTGATAAACAGCCCATAAGAAAGTACCGGCGCGCCTGCATCCGTTGCAGCTTTAAGCGAATCATACTGCTTGCCGTCCAGCGTGATAAAAAGATTGGAAAAATCAATTTTACCAAGCAGCATGCCGATAGGAGGCATAATGATGTTATTTACCAGGGAAGTAGTAATCTGGCCGAAAGCGCCGCCGATAACAACACCTATTGCCATGTCAAGCACATTGCCGCGCATCGCAAAATTTTTAAATTCATTAAAAAAACTCATAGTTTTTCTCCTTTTAATATACAAGATAATATATTTTATCTTATAGCTATTGTCCTTGTCAAGAATGAAACACTTGACGCTGTTAAAACAATAAACTATAATATGTTTGTAAAAGCTAAAGGAGGAAGCGCAATGAGAGATGATCTGGTAGTACCGGGCGAACATGAAGAAGACTTTGTCTTAGCAAGAGATGCCAAAGTTGTTACTGTTCCCTTTTCGCCTTTGGAATTACGTATGTCAAAAGAAAAACCTTATCTGATGGAAGGCCTGGCAAAACTGAAAGAAGTTCTCGGCCAGGACGATTTTAAACGCCTTATCAGCAAGGTTCATAATATTAACCTCAGCGGCGATAAAATTATGATTGTTGCCGAAAGCGAACTGCACCGCACCAACATTGAACGCGAATGCTTGAAGCATATTGCTGACGCATTCAATGTTAAATTTATCCGTGTTGTAGTCGAAGGTTAAAAAATTTTAAAAAAGTTGTTGACAAATCGTTAAAAATTCTCTATAATACATTTTGTTGCAGTAAGTAACACCAAGTCGGGGCGTGGCGCAGTTTGGTAGCGCGCTTGTTTCGGGTACAAGAGGCCGTGAGTTCGAATCTCGCCGCCCCGACCAACTTCACAAATTAGCTGTAGAGCAAATCTACAGCTTTTTTTATTTTATAAACGGACTATATTTTACTACTAAAACATTTACGGTATTTTAGTGAGTGTCCCAAAAATGTCCCACTGATTTAAAATAATTTCACAAAAATATTGCATTAACGCGCTTTAGTAGTATAATATTGTCAGTGAAAAAGTTTTTTGTTTAGGAGGGTCTTCTTTGAACAATAAATTAAAAAAAATTATTGCCGTACTGGCAGCGCTTGCGATTGTGGTAAGCGGCTGGTACTTTTTTTACTGGCTGAAAACGCCGCAGCATTCCATTGCGCTGATTGCCGACGCTGTACGCCAGCACGACCTTAAAACCTTTGAAAAGCATGTCGATATGGATACTTTGTACGGCCATGCTTATGACGATGTAGTTGCCGTAACCTTTGGCGCGGATAAAGACGCCAATCCGATTATTGTCGCTATTGTCAAGGGCATCAAGGGGCTTGCCGTTCCTCTTTTGGAAAACGAAACCCGCAATTACATTCTTCACGGCGATAAAGAAGCCAGCGAAGAACAAGCGCAAAAATCTGTACCTGCCGGCAACGAAAGCGGCGCCGAAATCGTCGATAACCTGAAAGACCGTACCGGCTTCGGCGACTTAAAATATGAAGGCGTTGAAAGCGCCGATACCGAAGGCGAAACCGCAGCCGTCAGCCTTAAGCTGTATGACGAAAAATTAAGTAAAAATTTTATTTTAAAAATCAAAATGCAGCAGCTTGACGATGGCTTGTGGAAGCTTTTGCAAATTACCAATTTGCAGGAATTTATGCAGCAGCGCCAGGCGGCAGTTGCCGAAAAACTTGCCGAACTCAATAAGCCGATGGCCGAACAAATTGCCAAAAATGTGCAGCTTGATAAAAAGCTGCTGCGCATCACTTCTGTTCATTATTCCACCATTATCCGCATGCTGGAAAACGAAATCAATCTGACCAATAATTCCGGCAAAAATATTACTTACATTGCCGGTACGTTAGAGCTTTACGGCGACGACGGCAAGATTTTTTACAGCGGCAACTTTGCCAGCAACGCCGTACTGAAAAACGGTGCCAGCAAACTGTACAAATTTGATTTTGAACTGAACCCCTATGTTAAAGAGGACGCCCAGGTTATTGCCAGCGACCTTGCCAAAGTTAAATGGAACGCTTATTTAACCAACATAGCTTTTGATGACGGCACATCGCTTGATTATTTAACATCCCTGCCGGAAAAATAAACCTATAAGCAAAATACGGAGCACATTAACTGTGCCCCGTATTTTTTATTGCCATTTTTAGTTTTAAGCTTTAACCTCAGCAGGCAGCGGTTTGCCGCTTAAACCCGCCAGTATGTTTTCTGCCGCTAGGCGTGCCATTGCGTCGCGCGTTTCTACGGTAGAAGTTGCAATGTGCGGCGTTACGGTAATATTGTCAAGCGTCAGCAGTTTATGGCTGCCCGGCAGCGGTTCCGGGTCGGTAACGTCAAGCGCGGCATAAGAAACCTTTTTGCTTACCAGTGCGTCGTAAAGCGCGTCCGTATCAACTATCTTGCCGCGGGCAATGTTAATAAACCGCACGCCCTGCTTCATAGCGTCAAACTGCGCTTTGCCAAACATGCCTTTTGTTTCCGGCGTCAGCGGCACGGTTACAAGAATAAAATCCGATGTTTTTAAAAGCTCATCGAAACTTACATATTCCGCACCCAATGCGGCATCGTCGCTGCGGCGGTGGCGGTTGTGATAAATAACGTGCATATCGCTCGCAAGCGCGCGCTTAACAACCCTGCTGCCAATATCTCCCATGCCTACAATGCCAAGCGTTTTGCCGGCTAGGTCAACACCAAAGCCAAGTCCCTTGCGCTCGCCCCATTTGCCGCTTGCCACATGCTGCCAGCCGCGGGCAATTTTACGGGCGCTGTCAATTATCAGCCCATAGGCTAAATCCGCCACGGCGGGAGAAAGCACCCGCGGCGTGTTGCCAACCTTGATGCCGCGCGCATGGCAGGCTGCAACGTCGATATTGTCATAACCGACAGAAGCCTGCGCAATAACTTTCAGCTTAGGTGCTTTAGCAAGCAGTTCTTCGTTAATTTTTATGTTGCCGATGGAATACAAGGCATCGGCCTGAGCCAGCCAGCCGTCAAAAATGTCAGCCGGTGTGCGGCCGCCCTCTTTCCACGCCAGCAGGTTTGTTTCGGCGTCCAGCAAATCATATGCAGGCTGACGCAGCTTGCCGCTGGTTACAACCGTCATCTGTTTTAAATCCGCCATAATTTCACGTCCTTATTTCTTTAAAGGCAGCATGGGCAAAATTTCCAGCCAGTAACCGTCCGGGTCGGCGATAAAATAAATGCCCATTTTTTCGTTTTCGTAAACAATGCAGCCCATTTCCCTGTGTTTGGCGCGTGCTGCTTCAAAATCCTTAACGGCAAACGCCAGATGAAATTCGTTATCACCAAGGTTGTACGGCTCTTTGCGGTCGCGCAGCCAGGTCAGCTCCAGCTCAAACGGGCTTTCGCCGTCGCCGAGATATACCAGAATAAAGCTGCCGTCCTCGGCGGTAATGCGCCTGATTTCTTTCAGACCCAGGGCTTCTTCGTAAAAATACATGCTTCTTCCCAATTCAAGCACGTTAAAATTATTGTGTACAAACTTAAACTTTAACCTATCCATCATGCTTTCCTCCTTACGTGTTCAAAAAAATCTGCTTTACAAGCAGTATTGCCATCACTGCCGAAGCAACAACCTTGCCCACAATTGCAATAAATTGCAGTTTGGCCGCTTTCCACGCCAGCTCAAAGGCGTCGTCGCAGTTCATCGTCTGCGAATACTCATAAATAAAAGCCATTACAAAAGAGCCCATGGCACCGCCCAGTACGCTGCCAAACACCGGAAAAACGCCCGTGCCCAATACAGCGCCGATAAAAGTGCCGATGCCAATCAGGCCCACCACGCTCCACGGCAGTTTATGCCTGCGGATGCCAAAAAAAGATACTACAAATTCCCATAATTCACCAAAAACATAAATCAGCACCAGCGCAGATAAAATGCGCCCGTCAAAATATCTTGCTTCATCAAAACAGGCAAATCCTATCCCTGCCAAAAGCATCAGCGTGTTGCCAGGCAATCCCACCAAAGTCAACAGCGGCCCCACAATAATAATAAAGCCAGCTGCCAATGCTTCCAAGAAATATTCCATAACCTGCCTCCTTATGTTATTTGCTGAAATTATTATAACACAAACACTGCCCATTTATCTTGTAACTTTTGTGAATTATTGTTTTTAAGCCCCCAAAATGTTAAAATATTTATAATAAAACTTTTAAGGAGCTTGTATGGAACAGATTACAGAAATTTTAACGCCCTGGGCCAAACCTGTTTTGGTTTTCTGCGGATTTATGCTTGTGCGCTATATTTACCGCACAGTGATTTTACGCTTTTTAATGCTTTTAAACAATAAAATGTCTTTTGAATACGGCGGCGATATTTTAGATGCCTTTGCCAAACCGATACATATTTACCTGTTTATCCTAGGTATTTATGCGGCGCTGAACTGCTCGCCTATCACCTTTGTCACCGACCATCCTTCGATTGACAGATTTTTGCGCAGCAGCTTTATTATCTGCATCTTCTGGGGCATTTTCAACATCAGCGATATTACGCACGGTTTTGCGCTGCGCCTGCTGACGCACGCCGACATTCATATTGAAGATTCGCTTGCCAACATTCTTTCCACCATGATGCGCATTTTGCTGGCTGTTATTGCCACGCTGATGGTTGCCAAAGAATGGAACTATGACATGAGCGGCCTGCTTGCCAGCTTAAGTATCGGCTCTCTGGCGCTTGCCTTTGCCGCCAAGGACGCTTTGGCCAATGTATTCGGCAGTTTTATTATCATTCTTGATAAGCCGTTTAAGGTTGGCGACTGGGTTTCTGCCAACGGCGTTGAAGGCACGGTAGAAAAAATTACCTTCCGCAGCACCTGTATCCGCACCTTTCCGCAGGAGCTTGTTTATGTGCCGAACTCGCTTTTATCCAATACGCCTATCATTAACTTTACCAAACGCGAAAAACGCCGTCTGGAATTTTTACTTGGCGTTACTTATGACACCACGCACGACCAGATGCAAAAGCTTGTCAGCGATATCCGCAGCTATCTCCAAAACAGCGAACTGGTACATACCGATACGGTTATGGTTCACTTCCGTGATTATGCCGACAGCAGCTTAAATATCTATATTGTTTGCTACACCAAAGCCAGCGATACCAGAGGATTTTTGGCAGCGCGCGAGCAGATTAACCTTGACATTATGAAAATACTGGAAGCTGACGGCGCGTCCTGCGCGTTTCCCAGCACCAGCGTTTATTTTGAAACCCCGCTTAAAAGCGAAAGCAAATAACTGCTTATATAAGTCAAAAAGGCAGCCAGTACGGCTGCCTTTTGTGCTTTCTGTTTAAATTTTATCAACGGAGTTTTCGTTCTGTTGTTCTGTTGTGATGTCTAATTCATTTTCAAAACTTTCTGCCTGATACAGCTTTTTGTTAATCACGCGGCTGCGGCGCTCTGCCGCTTCGATATGCCCGCTGGCCTCCTGCAATTTTTTGCGCGTTTTATCAAGCAGCGCAGCAAAAACGGTAAAGTCCTGCTTAACACCGGCAATAATGCGCCATACCTCGCCGGTACGCTTTTCAATAGCTAATGTGCGGAAACCTATCTGCAAACTGTTTAACAGCGCAGCCAAAGTTGTAGGCCCTGCCACGCAAACGCGGTATTTGCGCTGCAATTCTTCCAAAAGGCCTGTAATATTCACTGCTTCGGCAAAAAGCCCTTCCGTCGGCAGGTACATAACGGCAAAATCCGTGCTGTACGGCGGGCAGATATATTTGCTGTTAATGTCTGCCGCTTCGCTTTTAAAGCGTTTTTCAAGCTGCTTTAAAGCTGCTTCCGCCGCTTGCGCATCGGCGTTTTCGCGCGCCTCTAAAAGGCGCTGGTAATCCTCCTGCGGAAATTTGGCATCAACCGGCAGCCACACAGTTTGTTCTGTTTTACCAGGCAGTTTTAAGGCAAACTCTACGCGTTCTGCCGAGCCAGGTTTTACAGCGACGTTTTCTGCGTACTGCTCCGGCGCAAGCATATCCTGCAAAAGCACCTTCAACTGCATTTCGCCCCAAATGCCGCGGTTTTTAACATTGCTTAAAATGCGTTTTAAATCGCCAATGCCGCCAGCAAGGCTCTGCATCTCGCCCAGCCCGCGGTGTACTTCTTCAAGCCTGCGGCTGACAAGGCTGAAACTTTCGCCTAAACGGCGTTCCAAAGTCGCATTCAGTTTTTCATCGACAATAGCGCGGATTTGTTCTAAATTTTTCTCTGTTGAAGCACCTATTTTATCAAAACGCTTATCAAGCTGTTCGCTTAGCCTGTCTGCCGCCGATTGGTTTTCCAATCGTGCCGCCCGTGCTAAAGTAGCCTGTTCGCTGCGCAAATCACGCAGCCCCTCATACATGCGCCGCTCTGTCGTTTCAAACCTACGTACCACTTCCAATAAATCGTTTTCATCTACGCTGTTATTCCTGCTGCGGTACACAATCAGTAAAACTATTAACTGTAAAATTATTATTAAAATAAGAATTATAACCGTTAAATCCATAACTTAACCTTTCTCTTGATATTTTTTAGTTAATGTAACAACACAAATCTATTTTAACATTTAACGGCAATTTTGACAAAAGGGATGTTTGGAACAACTCAGGAAAGAAAAAAATATATGCGTTTTCAAATATCAACGCATGCAAAAAGCGGATGGCATAAGCCATCCGCTTTAGTTATTCTAATATTAAGCTGTAATAAGGCTAAGATTAGAAAGTGAACACAACCTGAGACCACAGAGTCTGAGCATCTTTATTGCCTTCACGGGATTCATAATCAAAGTATTTAACACCAGCAACAATGTTTTTAGCCAAAGTTACGTCGGCACCTACTTCATAACCTTCGTAGCCATCGCCAGCTTCAAGATCAGCCGGTTTTACTGCATAACCACTGAAGTTGGTCGGCAGCAGGTAGGTTGCAAACGGACGGTCGCTATAAGTAGCATATACGCCCCAGCTGCCTACTTCGGAAGCTTTAGCGCCGCCATAGGACAGGCCAACCAACCAGCCGTTGGTGTCAGCATCACCATTATTTATATCCTTTTCAGAAGTATTATTAATGGTGCCATTGAACCAGGAACCTCTCAAGGTCAGGTCTTTAGCAATTTCACCAGACAAAGCAACTTCAACGATTTCATTGTCGTCAAAAGTATCTGCTCTATAATATCTTACAGCAGTATCAACTGCACCAAAAGCAGTTTCAACACCGGCAACATATACACGGTCACCTTTGCTAAGAGGTAATTCTGTATCTTCATCAAGAGCATCCATGCCAAGGTCTTCGCTGCCTTTAAATGCCCAGCCGGTAACTTTTACATCACTGCCATAAGCAAGTTTAACGCCATCGCCGCGAACATCGACTACATCAGCATAGGTAAAGTCCTGACGGCCTGCATCCATTTTAACACCGCCTACACGGCCGGATACATATGCCCAGTTGAAATCAACATCGTCATCGCCATTTTCCTGTTCATCATTGGTGAAATACTGATTGTTTTCGAAACGGCCGGTGTAGCTCCAGTCTTCGTTAATCTGACCATTTACGAACAAACGGGTACGCAGACGGCCATCATTGCCATTGGTGTCGCCCTGGATGTCACGATAAGAAGCACGGATCTGACCGGTGATTTTTACGTTGTCAGCTTTCTTTTCAAGGTTAGCTACGCGAACGCCAAGGCTGTCCAGTTCGTCAGCAAATTCAGCAGCTAATTTATCAACATTAGCGCCTTTTGCCATTGCTTTTGCAACAATCTGAGCCATTTCATAACGGGTCATCAGTTTATCTCCGCCGTAGGTGCCGTCAGGATAACCATCTACAACGCCTTCTGCAGCAAGTTTGTTTACTGCATCATAAGCCCAGTGGCCAGCCGGTACGTCGCTGAACGGGTTAGCTGCATAAGCGGAAGCAGTTACGCCCAGAGCCATAGCCATTGCAAGTACTAAAGATTTTTTCATTTTGTATTCCTCCTCAGGAACATTTATTTTTATAAAACGCCTGCGGATAAAATCTGCCTTTTAGCTGACTGCTTCGTGCGAGTCTCCTGGTTTCCTCTACCCTGCCTGCCAGCTGCTTTAACATTTTTTACCGCCAACGTATTATAAACTTTTATAGCATTTGATTGCTAATTGAGTTTGATTATACACTAACTTCACAATTATGACAAGCTTTTTTAATATTTCTTAGTTCAAACTATTTATACGCAATATAAGTGTCAAATTTTTAACAAACTAATATTTTAAAATAGTCAAATTAGATAGAATCAAAACCACCGGCGTAGCCGGTGGTTTGTCATTTACCGCCTTAAAGGCTATTCTACTAGCTACGCCTAAAAGGCGTTACTCGGTCTGCCACTCGCGTTATTCCTTACTTGTCACCCGTAAACGGGTCTCCGTAATCTAACACTAATTGTTGATTCAACTCATCTTCTTTTAGCTGATTCTTTATATACTCTGCTATCGCTTTTGTATTCTTCCCTACGGTATCTACGTAATAACCTCTGCACCAGAATTCTCTTCCCCTATATTTATATTTTAAGTTCCCCCATTTTTCATATATCATCAGGCTGCTTTTCCCTTTAAGAAATCCCATGAACCACGATACTGCCATCTTTGGCGGTATTTCTACTAACATATGCACATAATCCGGGCATACTTCAGCTTCTATAATATTTACACCTTTCCATTTACATAATTCTCTTAATATTTTTCCTATTTCTAATTTCTTTTCTCCGTAAAATACTTTCCTTCTGTACTTTAGTGCAAACACTATATGGTATTTGCAGTTCCATTTCGTGTGTGATAAACTATGAATGTCTTTCATGACAAATTCCTCCTTTGATATTTTGCGATTGGCAGACCGCATTATTATTTTATCAAAGGAGGAATTTTTCACCATTTCTTGATCGCTTAAGCTTTCCGGAACCCCACGTCTAACGTGGGGTTTTCTATATACAAAAAGCGGATGGCATAAGCCATCCGCTTTAGTTATTCTAATATTAAGCTGTTGTAAGGCTAAGATTAGAAAGTGAATACAACTTCGGACCAGAGAACCTGATCGTCTTCGCTGCCTTCACGAGCTTCAAGGTCAAAGTATCTAACAGCTGCCACAATGTTTTTAGCAAGAGCTACGTTAGCACCTACTTCAAAACCTTCATAACCGTCAGAGCCATCATGTTGCCAACCTTCAGCGTTTTCACCCATCTGAGTGTTGTTGGTGGATTTCATGTAGGTCAGTGCAGGCAGGTCATAGTAGTTAGCCCATACGCCCCAGCTGCCGGGTTTGGAAGCTTTAGCTCCTCTGTATGCCAAGCCAGCTACATAACCACTGTTATCCAAACCATCATCATCGTCAGCAGTACCATACATATATTCAGCAGAGAGTTTCAAATCTTTAACAACCGGCAGAGCAACGCCTACGTTCCAGATTTCCTGACCATCAAAAGCAGACGGATATTTACCAACAGCAGCAGTATTGCTGTTATCAAGGTTATAATAGGTTACATAAGCATCAACAACGCCAATTTTGCTGCTCAAGTCAACAATATAAGCGCGGTCGCCATCAAGTTTAAGTTCATCGCTATCAGCTTTACCAACAAAGCCAGTCAGTTTAACTTCTTTGCCGTAAGCAACTTTAATAGCATCAAATTCATTATCGATTACGTTACCGGTATGGAGTTTAAGGTTCTGACGGCCAGCAGTTACATCTAAACCACCGATAGGACCATTTACATAAGCCCAGTTCAATTTTACATCATCGTCATCGCCTTTTTCGTTCATATAGTTCTGTTCGTTCTGGAGACGTGCGGTGTAGGACCAATCTTCGTTTACAGTACCATTAATGAACAAACGGGTACGAAGTTTGCCATAAGTAGGAGAACTGTCGCCATCACGATAAGAAGCACGGATGTTACCGGTGATTTTTACGTTGTCAGCTTTCTTTTCAAGGTTAGCTACGCGAACGCCAAGGCTGTCCAGTTCGTCAGCAAATTCTGCAGCTAATTTATCAACATTAGCGCCTTTTGCCATTGCTTTTGCTACAATCTGAGCCATTTCATAACGGGTCATCAGTTTGTCTCCGCCGTAGGTGCCGTCAGGATAACCATCTACAACGCCTTCTGCAGCAAGTTTGTTTACTGCGTCATAAGCCCAGTGGCCAGCCGGTACATCGCTGAACGGGTTAGCTGCATAAGCGGAAGCAGTTACGCCCAGAGCCATAGCCATTGCAAGTACTAAAGATTTTTTCATTTTTTATTCCTCCTCAGGAACGTTTATTTTTATAAAACGCCTGCGGATAAAATCTGTCTTTTGGCTGACTGCTTCGTGCGAGTCTCCTGGTTTCCTCTACTCTGCCTGCCAGTTACTTCAACATTTTTTATCGTTTTGGCGGTTTATAAACATAACCAAAGTTAAGTGACTCCTCAGTCTCACTTAACTTACTATAAGTATAACTCATAACATCTAAAAGCGCAAGTTCTGAATGTTAAATTTTTACAAAATTTAGACTATTACGTTCTGCCAATTGCTTTTGAGTCAAACCAGTATTTTTACGGGCATCAATCATTGCCTGTATAATAGCAAATTCAGGCTCTAAGGCTTCATATTCTTTTTTAAACTCAGGATTTTTCATTTGTTCTGCCAAGAATTCATTAAATGTTGTCATTTTTATTCACCTTTACTTCCGGTACACTTGTAATTTCTTCATATTGCAGGATACGGTTCAGGACAAGCAGGCTATTTTCATCCTCTATTGCCTTGCTATGTAAAAAATATTCTATATCGTCATCTTTTTTACACAAAAAATTAGCTATGAATGATTTTGTTTTTTCTTCATTCATAGCTAAAAGTTTATTTAACGGGAAAACAACAGGCTTAATTTTTTTTCAGCCTCTCTTTCTTTTTCTAATGAAGTTAAATCTGTTTTAATTTTTTTCACTTTCTTTAAAGCGTTTAAAGATTCATAAAAACGCTTAACTTCATCTTCATTTGAAAGTATAAATTTTTTTTCAAAAGAACTTGTAGCCATGCGCTCACATCCTTTCCTTAAACGCTGTAATCATATTTTTATCATTTATATTATAAAATAAAACCAAGTTTTTCGCAAATTTTTCTTTTACTTGCTCACTCCGGCACCTGCACCTGCGCAGTCAAAACATTTTCGATGGCAAGGGCAACGCCGTCGTTGTCGTTGCTGGCAGTAATCATTTTAGCGCACTGCTGCACCTGCGGTTTGGCATTGGCAACAGCTACACCAAGGCCGGAGTTTTTAATCATGCTCAAGTCATTGTTACTGTCGCCGATGCACATAATTTCATCCGGCTTGATGCCGAAACTTTCAGCAAGCTGCTTAACTGCCTGCCATTTATTTACGCCCGGTTCCATCAGTTCCAGATAGTTATCCTTAGAGCTTGTAACATCCACGCGGCCTTTAAAGTTTTCGGCAACGTCCTGCCAGGTTTCTTCAAATTTATCGGCAGTAGTCATTAAAAGCAGTTTGTTGGGCGCTTCGGTAATATGATAAACCGCTTCGCCTATTGCGATTGCCTGTATGCCGGATATTTCCGCATAGCGGCGGGAATATTCGTTTTCTTGTTCTACATAAAGTTTGTCGCCCATATAAACCTGCACATAATGGCCGTTTTGTTTAATATAATCAAGCAATGCCAGCGCAGTTTCGAGCTTCAGCGGATGGTTTACATAAACTTTGCCGCTGAGCGCGCCTTTTACAAGCGCCCCGTTATAAGAAACAAGCGGCACATCAAGTCCCAGCTTTTGGGCATACGGCTGCATAGAGCAGTACATGCGCCCGCTGGCAAGTGTAAAAACAACACCGGCTTCAATAGCTTTTTTGATAGCGGCCTCATTGCGCGGAGAAATCTGATGGTTTTTATTTAAAAGCGTATCGTCCATATCGCTGGCGATAAGTTTTATTTTCATGGCTCACAGCCCCTTCCTGAAAAGTATAATTTTATTATACCACACCGCCGCCAGAAAAGACTTTGCTTTTATGCGCCGCTAAAGTATAATAGTAAGAAAGATATTTTCAGGTGGGAGTATTTATGTTTGAAGACTTTTTAAAACGGATGACCCAGGGTTTTAGCGCTACGATGTTTTTAATAAGCATGCCCATTGTCATGCTCGTCGCCGGGCTTTTGTGCTGCACGCTGTCAGAAATGTTCGAGCTTGGGGATTATGCCCTGCGGCTTTCGCTTGGCGCAGCGGTAATTGCCGGTGCGGTATTTGCTTACAGCTGGAACAGCTTTTTAAACCCCAAAGACAAGTAAACAGGCAAAAAATAACCGGCAGTGCCATTTTAGGCAGTTGCCGGTGTTTTTATTACTGTCCGTTCAAAAGTTTTGCTGCTTTTATTAAGTCCCCAAGGGTATAATTTTCTATGCCGTCGGTAACTTCTACCGTTTCCGCCTTGGGGCGGATGGCAGGCGTACCGTATAAAAGCGCGTCTGTTTCTACTTCAAAAAGATTGGTCAGCTGATTGAGCATAGTTACAGTTATGCCGCAGCGCCCGCGCTCTAAATTGCTCATATGCGTTTGAGTTACGCCCAAAAGTTTGGCAAGTTCGGATTGGCTCATCATTTTTTTGACACGGGCCAGCCTGATGTTGGCACCAATTTTCTTATTGTCTATAACTCGTTGTACAGACATAATAATTCCCCCTTGTCGGACTTTAATTTTCTTTTATTTTATTGCCTTTCGTTGTTGAAATTTGCGAATTAAAACAAAGCATCATTCCACATTTTAACTGTATAAATATTATACACTATTTTTCAAAATTTATCCACCAAAATTTTATATTTTATGCTAAATAATGCAATTTGCATAAAAAATTTTTCTTTTTTAATGTTTCAGGTAAAATTTATTATCTAAAATATCATAGAAAACGGAAAAACAAAAACAGCCTGCTTAAAATTTTTAAAGCAAGCTGTTTTTTTATTATGCACGTTAAAAAATTTTCTTAAATTCTGCTGCCACATCGGCGATATTTTCCATATTTTTTATCAAAGCACACAAAGCGTCTGCTTTTTGCCTGCCGCAGACAGGTTCAACCAGCGTCATAAATTTTTCTGTGCTTTCTTCCCAGGTCATCGGGTTATCCGGGTCGCCCTTAGGGTAATCAACCTGCATGGCATACTGCGCACCGTTCTTTAATGTAATAATTATTTTGGAAGCAAGTTTATCAGGAGCGGCTTTATTGATAGCTTCCTGCTCTGCATCCCTGTTTACAGTAATTTTTGCCATCAGATCCTGCATTGCTTTGCTTCCGCGCACCTGCGGGCTGAATTCATCAATACCCACGCGCCCGTAAATCAGCGCCGCCGCGACGCAGTACTGTATGCTGAATTTGCAGCCGTACACATTCTGCGGTGCAGGATTATTGATAAGAAAGTCCGTGATATTGTTTACTTTAAGTTCTACTGCGGTAATATCCTGCGGAGCAATATTATGTTTGCCGCGCAGCACCTGCGCACCGTAAATTGCCGCGTGGGCGTGCTTGCAGCAGGCGTAAGGCTTGAAGGAGTTATGCTGTATTTTTAAATCGGCATAAGTAATGTTTTCTGTAATTTTTTCCAGGCGGGGTGCTTCGGAAAGTGCAGGGCAGAAGCCTTTTTCGCCTTCTAAAATAGCGCTTGCTGCCGTAAAACCGTTTTGCGACAGATATGCCGAAAATACACCGGCACTTGCCGCTTTGGCGGAATGCAGAGCCTTGCTCATTGCGCCTTCTTTTAGAAATTCCCACAAACCGGCTGCCTGCGTACCGGCACTGCCGAGGCACATCAGCATTTTACCTTCGTCAAGCCCTAAAAGCGATGCCGCCGCTGCCGCACTGCCGAAAATCCCGGCCGTGCCTGTGGTATGCCAGTAAAAATAGGATTCCGGTATAATCGCTTCACCGGCACGCGCGCCTGCTTCGTAGCCTGCGCATACCGCTGTCAGTAAATCCCGGCCGCTTTTATGTTCGGCTTCTGCCACTGCCACCGCCGCCGGTACAACAACCGTCGCCAGGTGGATAATGGACGGGTTATGCAAATCGTCAAAATCAAGCGTGTGCGAAGCAGCACCATTAATAAGCGCCGCATTGTAAGGGTCTATACGCAGGCTGCCGCCGTCAAACACAGTTGCCTCACCCTTGCCGCACATTTTAAGCGCAACACCACGCAGAATCCGCGCCGGTTCTTCATGCGCTCCGCGTATAGCCACGCCAAACCAGTCTAAAACGCATTGTTTGGCAACTGCCACTGCCTGCGCAGGCAGTTTATCATAAGTCATTCCGGCTGTAAATTTTGCCAGTTGAGCAGTTTCGTTCATAAGCTGTTCACCTGCCTTACCTTAAAACATGCTGCCGCTCTGTTTGTATTCGCCAAATTCTTCGCGCAGCACGCCGCAGATTTCGCCCAGTGTTGCATAGGTTTTAACGGCTTCGATAAGATATGGCATCAGGTTTTCCGTACCTTTGGCTGCTTCGCGCAGTTTTGCCAGCGCAGCCTGTACTGCTGCATTGTCGCGCCCTTCTTTCATTTTATTAAGGCGCGCAACCTGGCGCTCACCTACGCTTAAATCAGCAGTCAGAACCTCCTGCTCTGCCATTTTTTTGTTGTCAACAAATTTATTAACGCCGATAACCGTGCGTTTGCCGGTTTCTACCTCGTGCTGATATTCATAGGCATGCGCTGCCATTTCCTGCTGCATATAGCCTTGCTCGATTGCTGCAACAGCGCCGCCCATCTGGTCGATTTTAGCAATATAATTGTAGGCTTCCTGTTCAATTTTATTGGTAAGCGTTTCGATATAGTACGAACCTGCCAACGGGTCGATAGTATCGGTTACGCCGCTTTCATTAGCCAAAAGCTGCTGCGTGCGCAGGGCAAGCGTTGCGCTTTCTTCGGTCGGCAGGGCAATAGCTTCGTCATAAGCGCAGCAGGCCATGGACTGTATGCCGCCTAAAACGGCGCTGAGTGCCTGCCAGGTAATACGAACTACATTATTAAGCGGCTGCTGTGCGGTAAGCACGCTGCCTGCGGTGTGTACATGCACGCGCAGCATCTGCGCTTTGGGCACCGTCGCGCCATAGCGTTCCTTCATAATGCGTGCCCACAAACGGCGTGCCGCACGGAACTTGGCCACCTCGCCGAAGAAATCCAGCCCGGCTGTAAAAATCCAGCTGATGCCGGGTGCAAAATCGTCAACCTTCTGCCCTGCTTTAATAGCGGCGTCGATATACGCCATAGCATTGGCAAAAGCAAAGGCAATCTCCTGCACTTCGGAAGCACCGGCCTCGCGGATGTGGTACGCACCGACACTGATGGTATTCCACTTGGGAATGTTTTTTGAGCAATATTCAAAAGTATCGGTAATCAAGCGCATGGAAGGGCGCGGCGGGAAAATATACGTTCCGCGGGCAATGTATTCTTTTAAAATGTCGTTCTGAATCGTGCCCTTCAATGCTTCCGGCGCAACGCCCTGCTTTTCGGCAACGGCTACATACATAGCGAGCAGCACTGCCGCCGGTCCGTTAATCGTCATCGAAGTGCTGACCTTATCGAGCGGAATACCGTCGAACAAAGCTTCCATATCCGCCAGCGAGTCGATAGCAACGCCAACCTTGCCTACTTCGCCGTAGCTTAATTCATGGTCGCTGTCAAGGCCGATCTGCGTCGGCAAATCCATTGCAACGGAAAGGCCTGTTTGTCCTGCTTCAAGCAGATATTTATAACGCGCGTTGGTTTCTTCCGCCGTTGCAAAACCGGCATAAGCACGCATAGTCCATAAACGTCCGCGGTACATGGTGGGCTGCACACCGCGCGTAAACGGATACTGCCCCGGAAAACCGAGTTTTTCACCGTAATCAAAATCTTCTATATCCAGCGGCGTGTAAAGCCTTTTAGCCGCAAATTCCTTACGCTCCGGAAATTTTGCCGTTGCTTTGTCCACCTTCGCTTCGTATTCTGCCAATCCCTGCTGCATTTTTTCTTTATCCATTATGCCAACCTCCTCAAGCCTTCATCGTTCCGTATTTTTCGTAATGTGCCTGCATATCAAACGCATGCGCCAGATCCACAGGCATATGTGCGTTTTTTCTTTGCGCCATCTGCAAATATTCCAAAAGCTGCGCCCTGTAATCCGGGTGAGCGCATTTTTCAATAATCAGCTTGGCGCGCTTAACCGGCGACAGGCCGCGGATATCCGCCAGACCCTGCTCGGTTATAAAAACCATCGTGTCGTGCTCGGTATGATCCGCATGCGTCACCATCGGCACCACACTGGAAATATTTCCGCCTTTAGCCGTTGACGGCGTACAGAAAATCGTTACATAACCGTTGCGCATATAATCTCCGCTGCCGCCGATGCCGTTCATCATATTAGCACCCATAACATGGGTTGAGTTTGCCTGACCGTAAATGTCAAACTCCAGCGGCGTATTAATGGCAATAACGCCCAAGCGGCGGATAACTTCCGGGTTATTGCTGATATCCAGCGGACGCAGGACGATGCTTTTACGGTATAAATCAGGATTTTCGTTATACATCTTCCACACATTGGGCGACGGCGTAAAAGCGCAGCCGGAAGCCTGTGATACTTTGCCCATTTTTATCAGGCTGAACACAGCATCCTGCAAAATTTCGGAATACATTTTTAAATTTTCGTACTTGGACTTGCTCAGCCCCAGCAAAACAGCATTGGCTATGCTGCCCACGCCGGATTGTATCGGCAGCATTTCCTGCGGCAAACGTCCTTTTTTCTGCTCGTGTTCCAAAAATTCAACCAGATATTCCGCAATTTTAATGCTGCTTTCGTCCGGCGGTGCAAGGTTGCGCACATGGTCGATAATGTCCGATTCAACGATGCAGGTAATTTTATCAAGCCCGCAGGCTAAATAAGGTGAACCAATGCGGTCACCGACGTGATAAATGGGTATTTCCGTCCTGTCGGGCGGCTTGGCGCAGATATAAATATCGTGCATGCCTTCCATGGAGAGCGGAATGGTGGTATTAACCTCGACGATTACTTTTTTGGCGTGCTTGACAAACATCGGTATGTTGCCCACGCCCGGGCCAAGTACAATGCTGCCGTCAGCGTTAATGGCCGCCGCTTCCACAATGGCGACATCGACATCGCCGAAAAAGCCGTAATCAACCTGCTGGGCAAAATGGCTTAGATGCTGGTCTATATAATCTATTTTGCCATTATTGATGCCTGCGCGCATGGATTTATTGGAAGCCGCGTAATAGGGCATGCGGCTTTTAACTCCGTCCACTGCTGCCAGTTCTTCTTCAATTTCCGGACCGACGGAAGCGCCGCTCCAGATATTGATGCGGCACTTTTTGCCATTTTTTATGGCTTTGGCCAGCGCCATAGTCGTCTTTTTGGGATAACCAGAAGGCGTAAAACCGCCGACACCGACATTCATGCCATCTTCAATCAGTGCTGCCGCCTGCTCAGGTGTCACAATTTTTTCAAATAAGGCCGGGCTGCGAAGCCTGTCTTCACCTAACATTTTTCTCCCTTCTTTCGTGCTGACATATATCTTATTTATAGTGTACGCGCAAAAACTTATAAAGTAAAATACCATTTTATTGCTATAAAAATAAAAATTTATTATATGTTTCTGGAAATTATGGCATAAATTTCTGCTTTATTTAACTATCAATGGCTAAACTATCGAAAATGGCATTAAACATATAAATATTTTTGATAATTCTTACCAGTTTTTGCTATAACTTTATATGTTTCTCTTTTTGTAGTATAATCAGTTTAAGTAAAAAATTTTTAAGGAGCAGCCATGAACATAGAATATTACCGCAATTTTATCGCTATCGTCGAAGCCGGAAGCATTTCTGCGGCAGCAAAACGCATTGCTGTTGCCCAACCGGCGCTCAGCAACCAGCTGAAAACATTGCAGAAAAAATTCGGCACACCGCTGTTAAACATCAAGCGCGGCGGCCACACGGTAGAGCTTACCGAAGCAGGCTGCATTTTATACAACAAGGCCAAATACATCTGCTCTACCGAAGACAACATTATTAAAGAAATTGCCGACTGCACAGGCGGTTTTTCGGGCACACTGAGGCTTAGCCTGTCGCCGTCGATGTCAATTTCCTTCATTAAAAATTATTTAAGTAAGTTTTCGCGCCAGTACCCGCAGATAAACTACGAGCTGTACGAAGTGCCGATAGATGAGCAGACGCAGCAGCTTTTAGACGGCAAAACTGAAATCGGCATCGCCAATGCGCCGCTGCTGCAAGTCAGCCGTTTTGAAACCATTTACCGCAAACGCGACCGCCTGATAGCATTGTTCCATAAAGACAGCCCCTATCTTACCAGCACTAAGCCCCATATCCTGCTGGATGATTTGGAAGACATACCGCTGTGCCTGTCGCGCGGATGCAGCACTTTATTTTTAAACACCTGCAATGATTCGCGCCTGCTGCCGCAGATTTTAAGCATCAATACCACCAAGCTTTCTACTATCGCCTGGGCTACGCAAAATATCGGCGTTGCCATTGTGCCCGCCGATAAGTTTGAAATTTTTGACGAGTGCCTGATTGCCAAACAAATTGAAGACGAACGTCTTTTTGTTGAAAAAACGCTTTCGTTTGTAAAAGGCAGGCCGCTTTCCACCGTTGCCAAAACATTTGTTAATTTCTTTTTAGAGAATTTAAAATAAAGAAGAAGGTGTTTGCTATGATTAAACTATCATCAAAACAGGATTGCTGCGGCTGCACTGCCTGCGCTTCCATCTGCCCCAAGGGCTGCATTGCCATGACGCCGGATGACGAAGGCTTTTATTACCCGCAGGTAGACGCATCCAGCTGTATTGACTGCAAATTATGCGAGCGCGTTTGCCCGCTTTTGCACAAACCGGCGCAGCATGATGTATTGAATGTCTACGGAGCAAAAAATGCTGACGATACCGTGCGTTTTACCAGCAGCAGCGGCGGTATGTTTACACTGTTTGCCATGCAGGTTTTAAACAGCGGCGGCACAGTATTCGGCGCAGAACTTGACGAAAACCTGCAAGTATGCCACGTAGGAATCAGCGATAAAAATGACCTTTCTAAACTTCGCGGCAGCAAATATGTGCAAAGCAAAATGGACGGAATTTTTAAACAAGTGCGCACACTGCTGAGTGCCGGGCAAAAAGTTCTGTTCAGCGGCACACCCTGCCAGATTGCCGGACTGAAAGGCTTTTTAATGAAGGATTATGACAATCTTTTGACTGTTGACGTCGTATGCCATGGCGTACCGAGCGCCAAAGTTTACAACAAGCATTTACAGGAAATTGCAGCAGCTGCTAACGAAGAAGTGCAGCAGGTAAAATTCCGTGATAAAGGCAACGGCTGGAAGCACGGCGAAACCCTGTTTTTAACGGCACATCAGCGTTTTGGTGCATCCAAACGTAAGGAAACTTATATGCGCCTGTTTTTAAACAACGTCAGCATCCGTCCAAGCTGCGCAGACTGCGCCTTTAACAACAAACGCAGCCTGGCTGATATTACCATTGCCGATTACTGGGGCGTAAATAAGCAGTTTCCCGAATTTGATGACGATAAAGGCGTAACGCTGGTGCTGATAAACACAACTAAAGGCCAGCAGCTTTTTGATGATGTTAAAGCCGATACCACTTTTATCTCTACCGATTTTGCCAAAGGCGCACAGTATAATCTCGCCGTCAGCAAATCGTTGGGGCTGCACCCCAAACGCCAATACTTTTTTGATAATTTAGACCATAAAACATTAAAAGAACTGGAACAGGAAATATTACCGCAGTAAATAAAAAGCAGAGCCTGAAAACAAGTGTTAATGCTTGCTTCAAGCTCTGCTCTTATTTTTGCGTTTTATTTTGTGGTTTCAATCTTGCAGGTTGCATCTTTTACCTGATGTTCATCTAAAATAATTTCGCCAATCTGCGCTGCTTTTATATAACCGCTGCGCGGATTT
Source organism: Phascolarctobacterium sp. (assembly GCA_003150755.1). GTDB lineage: Bacteria > Bacillota > Negativicutes > Acidaminococcales > Acidaminococcaceae > Fusicatenibacter_A. Next base: position 139,952 of record QAMT01000022.1, read on the forward strand.
TTTACGCTATCAATGCTGCCTTTAATATCCGCCTGTACATCACTGTATTCAAACGCCAGGTCACAGCCTTCCATCGTACAATCTTCAAGCACCAGGCCTTTGGCGTAACACAGAGGCTGCGTGCCGGTAATCTTGCAGCGGATAAGATGCAGATTCTCCGAATACCAGGCAAGATATTCGCCTTTAACAACGCTGTCGATAACAGTAACATTTTTACTGTGCCAGAAAGCGTCCTTCGTATCAAGTACAGAATTTTTAATCGTTACGTTTTCTACATACTGAAATGAATATTTTGCCTGCATGTTCAGCCCGTCAATTTGCAAATTGCGGCTTTGCAAAAACGGATAAACCGATACCAGCTTGCAGTTTTCCATCTGTATGCCGCGGCAGAACCAGCCAAATTCTTCAGAATTTATGTCACAATTTTTCAGCACGGTATTATCACATTCACGAACAGCTTTTATGCCGCCCATTTTGGTATTTTCAACCGTCAAATCACTATCGTACCACATCGCTGCGCGGCAGGTATCAATCATTACACAGTCAGCCATGCTGCCGCCATGTAAATGCCACAGCGGATAACGTAACAGAAAGCGGCTGTTTTTAACTTTTACATTGCTGCACTCCTTCAACGCCGATTCGCCGTCAGCCGGGCCTGCAAACTCACAATTTATTACCTCAGCGTCATGCACGCCATATAAAGCACGCTCGGCATCAAAGGTTTTATTTTCAAAAACTTGCATTATAATTACTCCTTTTGTTAGCTGCTGTTTTTATAGTTTCTATCGCAGCATTATTTTGACTGCCAGCATCTATCTGTGCAGCCTGCGGCAGAAAACGCCAGCAGCAAAACCATATAAAATTTATTATTTTTATAACTTACCCCTTTATAAAGTATAATGTTTTTCCATTTAAGCATCAAATACCTATATTGAATTAAGCTTTATGCTTGACGGGCATATAATACCGGCTTATAATTTTTGCAGGAGGTGCTTACATGGAACTTAGGGTATTGCGCTATTTTCTCGCCGTAGCGCGCGAAGAAAGTATATCCGACGCGGCAAATTTTCTGCACATTACGCAGCCTACATTATCGCGGCAGCTGATGGATTTAGAAAAAGAACTCGGCAAGCAGCTTTTAATCCGCGGCAAGCGCAACCACAAAATTATGCTGACTGAAGAAGGCATGCGCCTGCGCAAACGCGCCGAAGAAATTATTGAGCTTGCCGATAAAACAGAAGCCGAATTTTTAGCAGGTGATGAAGGTATTACCGGCGACGTTTACATCGGCTGCGGTGAAAGCGACGCTATGCACATTATCGCCCAAACCGCCGTTAAACTGCGGCAGGATTACCCAGACATCCATTTTCATTTATACAGCGGCAATGCCGAAGACGTTTCGGAGCGCATGGAAAAGGGGTTGCTTGATTTTGGCATTTTAATTACATCGTCCGCCATTGAAAGATACGATTATTTAAAACTGCCTGCCCATGACACCTGGGGACTTATCATGCGCAAAAGCGACCCGCTGGCAATTAAAGATTTTATTACTCCGCAGGATTTAGCCGGGCTGCCGCTTATTATGTCGCGCCAGGCGCTTGTGCAGGAAGAATTTAAAAATTGGGGCATAAGCAATTTAAATATTGTTGCAACTTATAACCTTATTTACAACGCAGCAATTATGACGCGCGAAGGCTTTGGCTATACGCTGACGCTGGATAAGCTGGTTGATACCGGCAGCGACAGCGAGCTGTGCTTCCGTCCGTTGCAGCCGGAACTGCGTGTAAATTTGAATATCGTCTGGAAGAAATATCAGATTTTTTCTAAAGCAGCACAAAAGTTTTTAGAATACCTGAAAAAAGAAATCAACGCATAAAAAATAGAGGATAGCCGTTAAGCCGTCCTCTATTTTTATTTTAAATTTATACAATAGCTTTATCCGGTTTTACAAACAACCACAAAACTGCACCGGCAATGCCGGAAACCGCTGTAACAACCAATGCAGCCTGCCAGCCATAAGTAGTTGCAACCCAGGCAGTTACGCTCGGTGCCAAAACACCGCCTATGTTGCCCCAGAAGTTCATCCAGCCGGAAACAGAACCGGCGAACTGACCGCCCATGGAAATAACGCTGGACCAGGAAGCGCTCATCGTTAAACCAAGCGAACCCAAAGCAACAGAAAGCCAGAATACATTCATCATCGGGTCAGCGGTGCGCGTTGCAATAAACAAAGTGCAGGCACAAAGCAAAATGCCAATCGCGCCGGTAGAAGTTTTAACAAGGTTCTGCGAAAAACCTGCTGCAATCGCTTTATCAGAAAAATATCCGCAGCAGGATACAACAGCCATCAGCGAAAGCCAGGGAGCCGCAGCCCACAAGCCCATTTTAGAAAGCGAGAAACCGTGAACTTCCATTAAATACATTGGCAGCCAGGCCAAAAATACATACATAATATAGTCGGTAATCATAAACTGCAAACCCAGCGACCAGAACTGCGAGGATTTAAGCAGCCTGCCCCAGGGTGCAATCTGTTTTTCGTTTTTAGCTTCTTCACGTCCGTCATTGATATGCGCAAGTTCAGCTTCGTTTACATACGGGCTTTGTTTAGGATTATCAGGTACAAATTTAAACCACAGCAAACCAAGTATTACGCCGACGATACCAAAAAGCCAGAATACTGCTTTCCAGCCCATCGCTGCCATTAAAGCAACCGTAACGGCCGGGCCTACAACAGGGCCAAAGAAGCAGCCATTTAAAATAAAAGAGCTGACCTTACCTTTTTCACCTTTGTTAAACCATCTGTGCCCTGCAATAGCAGCAGCCGGATATATAGGTGCTTCGCCAAGTCCGAATAATAAACGGACAGTAGCAAAAGAAAACTTGCCGCTGGCAACAGCTGTTAACGCCGTAAATACAGACCACCAGATAACGGCCAACGAACCCGTCAGACGATGCCCAAAGCGTTCAGCCATCATACCGCCAGGCACCTGAAACAGTGCATAACCGGCAAAAAAGAAAGATTGAATAAGCCCCATATCAATTTTGGTAAATCCAAATTCCTGCATAATAACAGGAGTTGCTACCGACAAGTTAACTCTGTCCATGTAGGACACAAAACTGATAGCAAAAATCAGCCAGGCAACTTTCCAACGAAAATTAGTCATCTTCATTAATTTCACCTTCCCCTTATCTTTACAATAAAATAAAAATGCAAAACCCTTTAATTATATATGTATACAAGGGTTATTAAATTCTATAATAATAAGATAAAAGTATTTAGTCAAGTAAATTGAGTTAAAAAGACTAAAATTAATGATAACTTTACTTTTTAGTCACAATTTTTGGCACATTGTTTACAAAAGTATATTGTATAAAAATGCAAATATTGAGCAAATTAAAGATTAATATTTAAAAGGCCGAAAGAAAAAAATATAGAAAGACAAATAACCCATACCTTGTAGGTATGGGTTATTTATCCAACCGGCAGCTATCTATCCTCCCGGGCCGCTTCCAGCCAAGTACTTTCGACGTATAAGGGCTTAACTTCTGTGTTCGGGATGGGAACAGGTGGACCCCCTTAGCCATTACCACCGGATATATATATCTTTTTCCTTTTTTCTGAGGCGAACCCTCAAAGCTATATAGAAGAAACTCCAAAGTCAAGCCCTCGACATATTAGTACCGGTCAGCTCAATATATTGCTACACTTACACTCCCGGCCTATCTACCTCATCTTCTTTAAGGTGTCTTACCAGATTGCTCTGTGAGAGATCTCATCTTAAGGATGGCTTCACGCTTAGATGCTTTCAGCGTTTATCCAGTCCGGACGTAGCTACCCAGCTGTACTCCTGGCGGAATAACTGGTACACCAGCGGTCCGTCCACTCCGGTCCTCTCGTACTAGGAGCAGACCCCTTCAAATCTCTTGCGCCCGCGATGGATAGGGACCGAACTGTCTCACGACGTTCTGAACCCA
>QAMT01000002.1 GCA_003150755.1 Phascolarctobacterium sp.
TGGTGATCAAACGCATGGAGGGTTTCGGCGGGAAAATGTAGGTGCCGCGAGCAGCATATTCTTTCAGGATATCGTTCTGAATGGTGCCGCGGAGTTTATCAGCGGAAACGCCTTGTTTTTCAGCAACTGCAATGTACATAGCAAGAAGTACGGAAGCAGGAGCGTTGATGGTCATGGAAGTGGAAACTTTGTCCAGAGGAATGCCGTCGAACAGGATTTCCATATCTGCCAAGGAGTCGATAGCAACGCCTACTTTACCAACTTCGCCTTCGGACATCGGATCGGTGGAATCATAACCGATCTGGGTCGGCAGGTCGAATGCTACGGACAGGCCGCTGCCGCCGTTAGCTAACAGATAACGATAACGTTTGTTGGATTCTTCAGCGGTGGAGAAGCCAGCATACATACGCATGGTCCAGAAACGGCCGCGATACATGGTCGGCTGTACGCCACGGGTGTAAGGATATTCACCAGGGAAGCCGAGGTCTCTTTCATAATCGAAACCTTCGATGTCGAGCGGGGTGTAGAGTCTGTTAGGCTCCAGGTTTGCACGTTCAGGGAATTTAACCAGTTTAGCTTCTACATCTTCATGGTATTTAGCTAAGCCAGCTTTCAGAGTTTCATTTGACATTCTCAAATCCTCCTTAAAATTTTTGTTTTCATACTATGGTTGGACTGCCACAGTACGGTGAGAGTGTCCGTCATAAGACGGTCTATGGCAAAGCCTTGCGGCTTCGTCAACAAATTATATTAAGCTGTGCCGGAGGACTAGCTACCGCCGGCACAGGCTTAAGCCCCGATTAACCGGGAATTATTTTTCCATAGTGCCGGTTTTGAGGAAGCGTTCATGGAAGGAGAATGCTTCTTCAAGGATATGCGGAGTCTGGCTGTTGCCGCAAGCTTCGCAAGCTCTGTGGAAGTAATCCAGCAGCATCGGCTGATATTTCGGGTTAGCAATCTGATCAATGATGATCGGTGCTTTTTCTTTCGGAGTCAGGCCACGGAGGTCAGCAACGCCGCGTTCGGAAACGATAACGTCAACGTCGAGGGTTGCATGGTCGATATGGCTGCAGAACGGAACAACGGAGCTGATTTTGCCGCCTTTAGCAAGAGAATTAGTGAAGAATACGGTGAGGTAGCCGTTACGAGCAAAGTCGCCGGAACCGCCAACGCCGTTCATCAATTTGGTGCCGCAGATGTGGGTGGAGTTTACGTTGCCGTAAATATCAACTTCAATAGCGGTGTTCATTGCGATAACGCCGATGCGGCGTGCAACTTCAGGGCTGTTGGAGATTTCCTGCGGACGGAGAATCAGGTAAGGTTTGTAATGTTCTACATTTTCATAGAATTTCTTCTGGCACTCCGGAGACGGAGTCAGAGCGGTGCCGGAAGCAACACGGAGTTTGCCTGCATCAATCAGGTCGAACATGCCGTCTTGGATAACTTCGGTGTAAACGGTGAGGTCTTCGAAGTCGGAGTTTACAAGGCCGTTGATAACTGCGTTAGCAACGGAACCTACGCCGGACTGCAACGGAAGCAGGTTTTTCGGCATACGGCCTTCTGCAACTTCTTTTTTGAGGAATGCAACAAGGTTTTCGCCCATGTGTTTTGCATCTTCGTCAATTTCGCCGAGCGGACGAACTTTATCGGTGATGTCGCAAGGAACAACAGCAACGATTTTGTCGAGTTCGCAAGGAATATAAGTGGTACCAATGCGGTCTTCCGGTTTTTCGATAGGAATCGGTTTACGGTACGGAGGATCAAGAGGTACATAGGAGTCATGGATGCCTTCCAGTTCTACCGGCTGGGTGGTGTTAACTTCTACGATAACTTTTTTAGCGCCTGCTACATAAGAGGAGCTGTTGCCCATGGAGGTAGTCGGAATCAGGCCTACTTTGCCATCGCCAAGGTCTTTGATTTTGCAAACTTCGATGATTGCAACATCTACGCCTTTGCGGTTAGCCATGAAGCCATAGCGAACCATCTGTGCCATATGGCTGAGGTGAATATCGGCATATCTTACTTTGCCTTCGTTGATAGCTTTGCGGAGGGTGCCGTTAGTCTGATAAGGGAGACGGCGGTCCATGATGCCAGCTTCTACCATTGCAGCATCAATTTCCGGGCCTACGGAAGCGCCGGTCCAAACATTAACTTTGAAGTCAGTGCCTTTGTATCTTTCAGACAGAGCAAGAGGTACAGCTTTCGGATAGCCAGACGGAGTAAAGCCGCTGACACCTAAGTTGTCACCATTTTGAATAAAGTCGGTTGCGGCTTCAGCGCTCATTACTTTGCCTGCAACCGCATCACAAATACGATCTTTAATATCGATCATGTTCCTTCCTCCTTGATATTAAATATATATGGTTCCTGCCTTGCGGCATATTAACTTATCCGGCGAAAAATACCTTATAACGCGCAGGCGTTTAATATACTGTCCGCCAAATAAGGTAAACCCATAACATAAAAAAGGAGCACTTTAGTGTTATCCTGAATTTTAATAATTACTGCAATAACGCCAAGTGCCAGCTCACGCTTTTTCCGTGGCAGGCACGCCAGGACTGCAAGCTGCCGGCCTGTGGTTTCCATCGGGGCTTCCGCACCCCCTTTGTCTGCCCAAGCCTACATATACCCTCTTTCGGTTCCTTATATACTTCGACATTCCAAATAAAATTCCTTCTGCCGGAACTTAATTTGTGATATTTTTTTGAAATTTTTTCACTTATATTATAACACAAGAGGCAAAAGATTGTTATCTGAAAATTCAACGGGTCTGTAAGAAATACCCTTCTTTAGGCCCATACAATATAATAACAGCAAAACTGTAACATGGCAAGTGTTTTGTTTACAATTTTTAAAGAAATACCCTTCGGACTCAAAAGTCCAAAGGGTATTTTATAGCATTTAATTAGTATGTTTAACGTATTTGATGATGATAGTGCGTGTGCAGTAGACTGTGTGCTTTTTCTCCAAGCGGTTTACCCAGCCAGGTTTTATAAAGCTCAATAATTTCCGGGTTTTCGTGGGATTTTCGTAACTCATTAGCCCTGTCACAGTCAAAGAGTCCCTTTCTGCGCAGTTCGCGGATTTCCCTGTTGACGGGAACGGGCTGTCCGCCGCCGCCGATGCAGCCGCCCGGACACGCCATTACTTCGATAAACTGGTAATCGGCTGTGCCGTTTTTGATGCGTTCCATCATCTGCATTGCTGATTTTAAGGTATGCACAACGGCAATTTTTATCTTCTGCCCGGCGATTTCAATTTCTGCTTCGCGGGTATATTCCATGCCGCGCACTTCTTCGTAATCAACACGCGGAAGGTCCTGGCCTGCAAGCACGTCGGCAACGGTTCTCAGCGCTGCTTCCATAACGCCGCCGGTGGTGCCGAAGATTACGCCTGCACCGCTGCCGGTGCCAAGCGGAGAATCAAATTCTTCTTCTTTAAGGCGTTTAAAATCAAGCCCGGCTTCGCGTATCATACGCCCAAGCTCGCGGGTGGTAATGACGATATCGACATCCTGATAGCCGGAGGCGCGCATTTCGGGCCTTGCAGCTTCTGCCTTTTTGGCAGTGCAGGGCATTACGGAAACGCTGACGATTTTCGCCGGGTCGATACCGGCTTTTTCGGCAAAGTAGGTTTTGGCTACCGCGCCGAACATCTGCTGCGGGGATTTGGCCGTAGAAAGATGCGGCAAAAGCTCCGGATATTTAAGTTCTATCATATTGACCCAACCTGGGCTGCACGAAGTAATCATCGGCAGAAGGCCGCCGTTTTGCAGCCTGTCGAGAAATTCGTGCCCTTCTTCCATAATGGTAAGGTCTGCGGAAAAATCGGTGTCAAATACTTTATCAAACCCCAGGTGGCGCAATGCCGCAACCATTTTGCCGGTTACGATGCTGCCGGGCTCCATGCCAAGTTCTTCGCCGATAGCGACGCGCACGGACGGCGCTGTCTGCACAATAACAACTTTGTCCGGGTCGTTGATGGCATCCCAGACTTTTTCAGTATCGTCGCGTTCAACAATCGCGCCGGTAGGGCAAACGCTTGCACACTGGCCGCAGTAGCTGCACGCAACCTGCCCGAGGTCACATTCAAATGCTGTGGAAACAATCGTATCAAAGCCGCGGTTGGCAAAGCTGTAAACGTTCATGCCCTGTACATCGCGGCAAACGCGGATGCAGCGTCCGCAAAGGATACATTTTTCCTGGTCGCGCACCAGGCAGGGGTTGCTGCCGTCGATAGTATGCGCCTTACGTGCGCCGCCCTCGAAGCGGATTTTACGCAGGCCAAGGTCGGCGGCAATTTTTTGCAGTTCGCAGTCGCCGCTTTTCTGGCAGGCCAGGCAGTCTTTTGGGTGGTTTGCCAAAAGCAGTTCTACCACCATGCGGCGTGCGGCACGTACTTTAGGCGTGTTGGTTTTTACAACCATGCCTTCGGCAACAGGATATACGCAGGAGGCAACCAGTGTCCTTGCGCCGCTTGCTTCTACCACGCACAGGCGGCAGGCGCCTTCGGGAGCAAGCTCGGGGTGATAACATAATGTAGGAATGTAAATGCCGGCACTGCGGGCCGCTTCCAGAATAGTTGCGTTTTTAGGGGCTTGTACAGTCTGCCCGTTAATTGTCAAGGTAACCATGTCCATAATTCTGCCCCCTTATCCCTTAACTATTGCCTTAAACGGACAAGCCGCCATGCAGGCACCGCATTTAATACATTTGGTCTGGTCTATAACATGCTTGGTGCGCGGCTGGCCGCTGATGGCCTGTACCGGGCACTGACGCACGCAAAGGCCGCAGCCCTTGCACTGGTCGGTAATGGTATAGCGTGCAAGTTTTTCGCAAACGCCGGCCGGGCAGCGTTTTTCTTTGATGTGCGCTTCGTACTCATCGCGGAAATATTTAAGCGTGCTGAGTACCGGGTTCGGTGCAGTCTGGCCCAGGCCGCAGAGTGCGGTTTGTTTAATGTTGGCTGCCAGTTCTTCCAAAAGCTCAATGTCGCCTTCGCGCCCCTGCCCTTCGGTGATGCGGGTCAGGATTTCCAGCATACGCTTGGTGCCTTCGCGGCAGGGCGTACATTTGCCGCAGGATTCGGACTGCGTAAAGTTAAGGAAGAATTTGGCAACATCGACCATGCAGGTATCTTCGTCCATTACAACCAGGCCGCCGCTGCCCATCATAGCGCCGACGGAAATCAAAGAGTCGTAATCAACGGAAAGGTCCAGCATGGATTCCGGCAGGCAGCCGCCGGACGGGCCGCCGATTTGCACGGCTTTGAATTTTTTGCCGTTGGTAATGCCGCCGCCGATGTCGAAAATAATTTCGCGCATGGTAATGCCCATCGGCACTTCGGCAAGGCCGGTATTGTTGATTTTGCCGGTCAGCGCAAAAACCTTGGTGCCTTTGGAGTTTTCCGTGCCGAAGCCGCAGTACCAGTCTGCGCCGTTGGTAATAATGGAAGCCACGTTGGCGAAGGTTTCTACGTTATTGATATTGGTAGGCTTGCCCCACAGGCCGGAAACAGCCGGGAACGGCGGACGCGGGCGGGGCATGCCGCGGCGTCCTTCGATAGATGCCATCAGTGCGGTTTCTTCGCCGCAGACGAAAGCACCGGCGCCTTCTTTGATATGGATTTTGAAACTGAATTTTGTGCCGAAAATGTTATCGCCCAACAGGCCCATCTGCTCAGCCTGTTCAATAGCTACGCGCAGACGTTTGATAGCCAGCGGATATTCGGCACGCACATAAATATAGCCTTCATCTGCGCCGATAGCATAGCCGCAGATTGCCATGCCTTCCAGCACCTTATGCGGGTCGCCTTCCAGCACGCTGCGGTCCATAAAGGCACCGGGGTCGCCCTCATCGGCGTTGCAGATAACGTATTTTTTATCGTTGACGGAGTTGGCTGCAAACTGCCATTTAACGCCGGTCGGAAAACCGCCGCCGCCGCGTCCGCGCAGGCCGGATTTTTTAACTTCATCAATAACTTCCTGCGGGGTCATGGTAGTTACAGCTTTGGCAAGCGCTTCATAACCGCCAACTGCGATATATTCTTCAATCTGTTCCGGGTTGATTGCGCCGCAATGCTCCAGAACAAGGCGTTTTTGTTTTTTGTAAAAGTTGATTTCCGAATAGGACGGAATCTGTTCGTGGGTCAGCGGCTCGTGATATAAAAGGCGCTCTACGATGCGGCCTTTAAACAGATGGCTGTCCACAATTTCTTCAACGTCTTCCGGTTTTACGCGGCAGTAAAAAGTACCTTCCGGGTAAATAATTACCAGCGGGCCATGCTCGCAAAAGCCGTGGCAGCCGGTTTCTACAATCATTACCTCGTCGCTCAGCCCTCTTTTTTCAAGCTCTCTGGCAAACGCCAGCTGCACTTCTTTAGAGCCGGCCGATTTACAGCCGGTGCCGCCGCAGACAAGGACATGTGCTCTTATATGCTGCATAAAAAACCCTCCCCGATGTTTATTCCTGTTCTATTTTGCCTACGACAAGCTCCTCTACTACCCTGCCGTTAACGACGTGTTCTGCAATGATTTTCTTCACATCGGCAGGTTTTACCTTACCATAGGTGATGCGCGGTTCTCCGGGCCGCACAACGTCTACCAGGACTTCCTTTTCGCACATGCCGATGCAGCCGGTCTGCTGCACCTGCACATCATTAAGATGACGGACTGCCAGTTCGTCCAGCACAGCCTTCATTACTTCGCGCGCACCGGCCGCAATGCCGCAGGTGCCCATGCCGATAATAATTTTGGTAGTGCTGCTCTGGCGCACTTTAATATCGTTTTTCAGCTTTTCGCGTAAAGCTTTAAGGTCCTCCAAAGTTTTCATTTCAATCCTCCTGCCCGGCATGCAGCGCGTCCAGCTGCTGCCTCAGATATTCCTCCGTCCAGCGGTAAACTTCCGGATGGGCAAAATCGGTTTCCCTGCCCAAAACGGCACGCACTTCCTGCGTGTCAAACGTAAAATTCCCGCCTGCGGCGCTGTAAGTAAAAACAAGGTCTGTCTGCGGCGCACCTGCCAACAGCACTGCAATGCTGCCTGCAATATCGCCCAGGGGCGGACGGTCAATATTATCCGCTTTAAAAGCGGCTTTAACAACAGTTCCTTCGCCCAGCCTTGATTTGATGTCGAAATAGCCGCCGCACTGCGCCGTTACCATGTCCATAAACGGTATGCCCATGCCTACCTTGCGGGTAAGGCGGCTGGTAACAAACGGGTCGCGCGCCTTTTTTACCATTTCCTCCGACATGCCGCGGCCGTCATCGGCAATGGCAAAAGTAAAATAGCCGTTTTCGTTTTCGTTGATATCTATCTGTACATGATGAGCGCCTGCCTCGATTGAGTTCTGCGCCAAATCCAGTATATGCAGTGAAAGCTCTCTCATAGTTACTGGTATTTTGCCAGAATGGCTTTTAATTTATCGGGCGTAAGCCTGCCGTGGGTATCTTCGTTGACCTGCATAACAGGCGCCAGGCCGCACGCGCCAATGCAGGCAACTGTTTCCAGCGTAAAGCGCAGGTCGTCGGTAGTATGCCCGGCTTTGATGCCCAGTTCTTTTTCAAGCGCCAGTAAAATGTTTTTGCCGCCGCGTACATGGCAGGCAGTGCCCTGGCATACGCGGATGATATTGCGCCCGCGCGGATTGAGATGGAACTGCGAATAAAAAGTTACAACGCCGTAAATCTGCGAGATAGGCGTGCCGGTCTGTCCGGCAACGTATTCCAGCGCATCTTTCGGCAGATAATTATACAAGGACTGTACTTCCTGTAAAATCGGAATCAGCGAGCCTTTGACGCCCTTGTATTTGGCAAGAATGGCATCAATGCGGGTCTTTTCCGGATTTTCGCCGCCGCAGCAGCTGCATGTTCTCTCCACAAAGCTCATGGTACATTCTCTCCTTATCCTTTAATTTAAATGTACAAGATATACTATACCAAATTACAGCTATATATTCAATACTATTTGCCGTGTATATTTTAAGCAGTGTATACTATTTATTTTAATAATCACGGTCCGGTAAAAAACAGCCCGGCTGCCAACTGCGCCCTCCCGCGCCGTCAATGGCAAGTTTCAGTTCCGCAACGGTCAGGTTCTCTACCGTTATCAGGTTTTTAGGGCCGTTGATAAAGCTGTCCATCATATGGGCATCGCTGTTTGTTACATAGTTCAAACCGCTCAGCGGCATTTTTAATTTCTGCTCTTTCAATTCTTTAATGCCCGGCAGGCTGATTTCAGCCGCCGCCAGCCCCATATCGGAGGGCAGAAAGCCAAGCTGCATCAAAAGGCTGTAAGAAGGCCTGTCCACATGCGCGGCAATGGCGATTCCGCCCATGGCGTTGACCTTTTGGATAACCTCACGCGCAGGCAGTTTTAACGGGCCCAGCAGCATGCGTTCTTCTTCGGCAATGAAATTGTCGTCGTCATCGACGATAAACTGCGCCCCGAAACGCTCGGCGTTGTTTTTAAGCCCGCTCATGTTGGCATCGACAACCTTCTGCCACCCGGCAAGCTGTTCCAGCGTATCAAACAGCACAACTATATGCGCTTCTTCGCGGCACTCAACCTCCATGCCCGGAAACACCTTAACGCCGTACCGTTCTGCCGCTTTAACTGCCGCCGCCGCATTGGCCGAAGCATTATGGTCGGTAATGGCAATGGCGTCCACGCCATACTGCGCCGCACGCAGCACAATATGGTGGGGAGTCATTTCAATTTCGGCGCACGGCGAAAGCAGTGTATGAATGTGAAAATCCGCCAGCAGAGTTTTCATTTTTTATTGGTAATGCCCAGGGCATAAAGCTGCCCGGCAACGACATACGCAGGCAAATCAGTGGCGGCAATATTGATATTGTTGGCATCGGCTTTTTTTAAGGTTTCTTCTTCAACCGGCGCGCCGCCTGCAACAATTACCGCCGCAAGGCCGATTAACGACGCTACCGCCGCTACGTTCTGATGCCCCTGCATTGTTACCCACACCATGCCCGGTTCAGCCTGGCCCATAACATTGCTTAAAAGGTCGGAGGCATAACCGCCCGTAACCTCTGTCTGCATATCGCCGGTATGTGTTAAAAGCTTTAAATCCAAACTTTTAATTACTTCTTTTATCTGCATCTTGTTCTTCTCCGTTATCACTCAAATCCATGCTGTCATTGGAAATCGGTATCTGCTTGGCAAGCTCCAGCATGCCCTGCGCCAGTTTTTTTACGCTGGCACGCAGCCTGTAAATGCAGTCTATTTCCGTCGCTTTGCCCTGCACAATGTCTTCCGCAAGCGCCTGGCAGCTCGGTGCGCCGCAAGCGCCGCAGTCCAGCCCCGGCAGCGAGTTCAGCACTTCTTCCATACGTTCAAATTTTTTCATGGCTTCCATAATATCATCGTCAAGCTGCATCATCGGGCGCGGCACCAGTTTTTTTACATACGCGCCGGATTTTGGAAAACCTTCGCAGTTCATTGTCTGGCGCATGGCTTCCAGCCTGTCTGCCGGTTCATACTCGCGCATTTTTGCCAGGCGCAGTTTAAGGTTCTTTTCGGCCACAAATTTATTTTCCGCCGTCAGCGGGCCGCCGATACAGCCGCCGCTGCAAGCCGAACACTCTACATAATCAACGTCCGGCATCTTGTTCATGGAAATCTGCTCCAGCACATCATACACGTTTTCTATGCCGTGTACGGCCAGGCCCTTTTTTACGCCGATAGCTGCCAGCTCGCCGCCGTAACAACCCCACCCCATGCCGTAGGATGACGATGCCGTAATTTTTTTGCTTTCTTTTACGCTGCCAATGCTGCGCATCAGTTTGCCGTAAATTTCAGAAATGGCAATGCTGCCGCTCAGTTCGGTATGCACAACATCTACCGACTGGCGGATGTTGGCATCCTTGGACGGACAGGGAGCCAAAAACCACACGCCAATCTGCGAAGCATCCAGCTTTAAGCGTTCCATTGCTTCTTTTTTAACGTAAATGGCGGCCGCTTCCATCGGCGGCAACACGGGCACCACCTGCTTGATAAGCTCCGGAAACTTAACCTGAATCAGCCGCAGCACCGCCGGGCAGGTACAAGAAATCAGCGGCTTGCGCCCGCCGGTATAGTTTTTGATATAATCGGCAATCTCCAGCGAAACATATTCCGAAGCAACCGACACGTCAAAAATTTCATCAAAGCCCAGATGGCTTAAACCGCCGCGGATAACTTCTTCCGAAATATCCGCCGGAAACTGCGCATACAGCGAAGGCGGCGGCAGAACTATATTATATTGGTATTGCTGTATTTGCTCCAGCTTGTCGGATACGCCTTCTACCGCGTGGTAGACGCAGCGCCTTATACACTCGCCGCAGTCGATGCAGCGCGAGGGTATCAGCTCGGCCTTGCCGTTGCGCACGCGGATGGCGTCCGTCGGGCAGGCCTTGACGCAGGTTACACAGCCCCTGCATTTGGAGCGGACAAACCGGACAGAGTGAATATAACCCTTTGCCAATTATACCACCTCGTTTACAAGTCTTCGCTGATATGGTTAAACTCCATGGTGATGGACGTGCCTTCACCGATTTTGGACTGAATGTCAAATTTATCACTGCACTTCATCATGTTGGGCAGGCCCATACCGGCGCCGAAGCCCATCTGGCGGATATAATCCGGCGCAGTGGACCAGCCTTCCTGCATCGCCAGCTTGATATCAGGGATGCCGGGGCCGTGGTCAGTAATATTGATAACCGTATGGTCGGGAAAAATCTCCGCATTTACCTTGCCGCCGCCCGCGTGGATAAGCACGTTCATCTCGGCTTCGTAAGTGCCGATAGCAATGCGGCGCACAATATCGGCAGGAATGCCGATTTTTTGCAGCATACGCTTAATGCTGCCCGATGCTTCACCGGCACGGTCAAAGTCGCCGCCGGCAACGTCGTAGCTCATTTTTACGGATTTTGCCTCACTCATAGCTTGCAGCCCCCTTCCTGCGAGCAGCCGCGCAGGCCAGCCACATATAAAAGGCCGCAGGCTTCAAACAAAGTCAGGTCTGTCGAAAGCACCGGCATCTGCACTTCACGCGCAAAATTTAAAAAGTCAGGCGAAGGCATTTTGCCGCGCACAATAACAATGCCGCATAAATCGGTAATGCCCGCGGTGCGGATAACCTGAATGTTGGTAAGGCCTGTACACAAAAGGGTATTGCATTTGGTAAAAGCCAGCACATCACTCATCAGGTCGCTGCCGCAGCAGGTATCTACCGGGCGGTCCATAACTTCTTCTCCCACAAGGATTTTTGCTTTTAAAACCCTTTGTACATCCTTTAAATTCATCGTTCCCTCCATAAATTTCAAATATTCAGAATTATAATTTTATTGTAACTTGTCCATTCCCGTATGTAAAGCAATTTTCTGCCGCTCATGCGGTGTAAGCCTGTTCAGCAGGCTGCATTGCATCATCAGCATAGACACGCACCAAAACATAAGCCCCATATCCATATTAAAATACACATGGTCTGTAAGCCCGCCTGCCAAAATGCCCACCAGCGCCGCCATATAGCCCTGCCCTACTGCGCAAAGCCACGGGCGCACGCCAAAGCGCGCCAGCTTATAAGCATGCCAGGCAAAAACCATAAGCATAAGCACAAACACAATAAGCCCGTGCCAGCCAAGCTCCGCCAGGATATTCAGCATTAAATTATGGCAGTGGTACATAATTACGTTAGGGTTGTTCAAATAAAAATCGTATTCGGGGTAGATATATTGAAACCCGTACCAGCCTACGCCGAAAGGGTGTTCTTCGATAATGAAAAGCGTGCTTTTAAGATAGGCAAAGCGCAGGGCCACACTGGTATCCTGCGTGCCGAAGATGGAAATAAGCCTGTGCCATACAGCGCCGTGCATTAAATATACACCGGCAGCAGCGCCCACTGCCAGCGGCAGCAGCCATTTGCGCCAGAAGAATAAAAAGTAAAAACCAAGCGCGCAGGCGCAGGCCACCCAGTTGCCGCGCGAAAAAGTATAGATAAGGCTTATGCCCAGCACCGCCGCCGCAAGCAGCAAAAAGCCGCGGATTTTGCCCGCCGTAATTTTTACAAACGGCAGTATAAAACTTAAAAGCAGCACAAGGTAACCCGCAAAAATATTGGGGTTAATCAGCGTGCCGACAACGCGCGTTTTAAGCTCTGGAAACGCCGCCGTATCCACCCACGGGTCAGTCGGCACAACGCCGGTAAAATGCTGATACACACCCAAAAGCCCATTGGCAAAACCTACTATTAAAAGCGCCGCCAAAAGCTGCAAAGGGCGCGGCCATTCTTTCGGCTTACACCAGTCAAAATCCAGCCTGCCGTCGCCGCCGTAGCGCAAAAGCAGCCACACCAGCAAAACATACTGCCCCACTACATAACCAAAATTATAGGATGATACCGCTGCATCTGCCGAAAAACGCAGCGAATACCAGGTAATTGCCAAAAGCAGGTACAAAAGCCCCTGCTGCACACGCGGCAGCACCGGTACACGCGGCAGCCTGCGGTATTTTACCGCCACCGCAAGCCCCGCAAAAAATGTAACCGCAATCATAAAAAGCGTAAATACCTGGTTGATGGGTATAACCGCCGCCGTAAACAGCAGCAGCCAGTAAACGTATTTTTCTGCACTGTGGTATTTAGCCAGCGCACCCATCAGTGGCACCGTGCCTTTTCTTCCAATAAGCGTGCCTTAAACGTACCCACCAAATACAGCGAACCGCAAATTACCACTACGCCGTCCTCACCGGCTTCTGCCAAAGCATCAAGGTAAGCCGCATACACATCGCTGCGCGGTGCGGCGTTAGCGCCGATAATATTTGCCAGCACTTCCGGCTTGGCAGCACGCTCGCCGCCGTCCGCAGGCACGGTATAAACCAAATCCAGCGGGCGCACAATGGTATGCAGAACCTGCTGCATATCCTTATCGCCCATCATGCCGATAACAAACACGCGCTTTTCCTCCGGATAGTATTTATCCAGCGCTTTGCGCAATGCTTCCGCGCCGTTGGGGTTATGCGCGCCGTCCAGAATAACATCCGGATTCTGGGAAATGCGCTCCAGCCTGCCGGGCCAGAAGGTGTTGGCAACGCCGATATGCAGCGCCAATTCGTTGATGCGGTCGTCCTGCTTGGATACCAGCTTTGCAGCCACAATCGCCAGCGAGGCATTGGCAATCTGATGTTCGCCCGGCAGTTTGATAGTGTAGTCCGAACTGTACACATCGCCCGCGTGCAGCGTAAAAGTCTGCCCGTCCATCGTGCTTTCTTTTTCCACGCCCCAGAATGCGCGTCCGTAAATGTATAAACGCGCCTGCTTAAACATGCTTACCGCACGGATAGGCCCAACCGCCTCATCGCCCACGGCGGCAGTTACCACAGGTACCTTGTCTTTAATAATGCCGGCCTTCTGCATGGCGATGCGCTCAATGGTATTGCCCAGCTTGTCGCAATGGTCCAGCGCAATATTGGTAATAACGCTTACCACCGGCGTTATTACGTTGGTACTGTCCCATAAGCCGCCCAAGCCTACTTCGATAACGGCATAATCAACCTTTTCCAGCGCAAAATGCAAAAACGCTGCCGCCGTTAAAACCTCAAACTGCGTTGGCTGCTCGCAAACGCCTTTGGCAACAATGCTGTCCGCCGCCTGCTTAACGGCAGTAATCACCAGCGCAAAAGCATCGTCCGTAATATCATTGTTGTTGATGCTGATGCGCTCGTTATATTTAACAAGATGCGGCGAAACAAACTTGCCCACTTTTAAATTTGCTGCCAGCAAAATATTTGCAATCATGCTGCTTACCGAACCTTTGCCGTTGGTGCCAGTTACATGCACGGTTTTAATTTTGTCCTGCGGGTTATCAAGCTCCTTCAGCAGCGCTTCAATACGCTCCATGCCAAGTTTGATGCCAAATTTGCCAAGGCTGTCCAGATAAGCCAAACTTTCATTATAATTCATTGTTCTTCTCCCGGTTGTTTGTAATATGCAAAACGGCGCGGTCAAAAAGGCCGCGCCGAAATAGACCTTTATTTAATTTTACTTTAATTCGGCCAAATATGCCATACGTTTTTTAACAGCTTCTATTTTGCCGGTTAATTCTTCAGATTTAGCACGCTCTTTAGCGATAACGTCTTCCGGTGCTTTGGCTAAAAAGCCTGCGTTGCCCAGCTTGCCGCTGACGCGCTGCAAATCTTTTTCCATCGTTGCCAGTTCTTTGCTTAAACGCTGGGTTTCTTTCTCAACGTCAATCAAACCTGCCAGCGGCAGATATACTTCAATGCCTGTTACAACGGCAGCCATGGCGTTTTCTGGCTTTTCGCCGTCCAGCGCACGCAGCTCAAGGTTATCAATGCCGCCCAGCAGTTTAATGTAGTTGTCGTTAGCTGCAACTACGCCGCGCAGTTCATCGCTGACAAGCATAATAGCCGGGATTTTTTTGCCGGGGTTAGCATTAACCTCTGCACGCATGTTGCGGATAGCCTTAATGCTGTCCATAATGGCGTTCATGCCTTTTTCTGCTTCGGGGTCGATAAGGCTTTCATCGGCAACAGGCCATTTGGAAATCATAATGCTTTCTGCTTCGTGCGGCAGGCACTGGTAAATTTCTTCCGTAATAAACGGCATATACGGGTGCAGCAGCTTCATAGCCGAAATCAAAACGGTTGCCAGCACATGCTGCGCCGTTGCGCGCTCTTTAGCCGCTTCTTTGTTGTAAAGGCGCGGTTTGGCAATTTCAATGTACCAGTCGCAAACTTCGCTCCAGATAAAGTCGTAAATAGCGCGGCCTGCTTCGCCAAGTTCAAAGCGTTCCAGTAAGCCGGTAACGTCTTTAACGGTATCCTGCAAGCGGGATAAAATCCATTTATCAGCCAGCGTATAAGGAGCAAGTTCGGCGTTCTTATCGTAGCCTTCCATATTCATCAGCGCAAAGCGCGATGCGTTCCAAATCTTGTTGGCAAAGTTGCGGGTGCCTTCAACACGCTCCCAGTAGAAGCGCATATCGTTGCCCGGGGTGTTGCCGGTAATCAGCATAAAGCGCAGGGTATCGGCGCCGTATTTGTCGATAACTTCCAGCGGGTCGATGCCGTTGCCGAGGGATTTGCTCATTTTGCGTCCCTGGCTGTCGCGAACCAGGCCATGGATAAATACCTTTTCAAACGGAATGTCTTTCATGAATTCCATGCCCATAATCAGCATGCGCGCAACCCAGAAGAAAATAATGTCGTAGCCGGTTACAAGCACGCTTGTCGGATAGAACTGTTTCAACAGGTCAGTGTTATCCGGCCAGCCCATGGTAGAAAACGGCCACAGGGCAGAGCTGAACCAGGTGTCCAGTGCGTCCTCGTCCTGATGGATATGCGTACTGCCGCATTTCGGGCATTTTTCCAGGTCGGTGCGCGATGCGCTCATTTCACCGCAGTCGTCGCAGTACCATACCGGAATGCGGTGTCCCCACCAAATCTGGCGGCTGATGCACCAGTCGTGAATGTTTTCCATCCAGCCGGTATAGTTTTTGGTAAAGCGTTCCGGCACAAACTGGGTACGGCCATCGGTTACGCAGTCAACGGCAGCTTTTACAAGCGGCTGCATTTTTACAAACCACTGGGTGGAAACCAGCGGCTCTACAATGTTATGGCAGCGCTGGCAATGGCCTACGGCGTGGTTATGTTCTTCTATTTTAACAAGATAGCCTTCTTCTTTTAAGCGGGCAACAATCTGCTTGCGGCATTCGTAGCGTTCCAAACCGGCAAACGGTCCGGCTTCTTCCGTCATAATGCCGTCCTTGCCGATAACGACAATTTCCGGCAGGTTGTGGCGCAGGCCCATTTCATAGTCGTTGGGGTCGTGCGACGGCGTAATTTTTACAGCGCCGGTGCCGAACTTGGTATCGACATAGCTGTCGGCAATTACCGGGATTTCCCTGTTCAAAATAGGCAGGCACAGCGTTTTGCCGATTAAATGCGCATAACGCTCGTCCTTCGGGTTAACGGCAACGGCGGTATCGCCGGGGATTGTTTCCGGACGGGTGGTAGCAATGGTTAAATAGGTATCTTCCTCGCCTACTACCGGATAACGGACATACCACAGATGACCCGGGGTGTCCTCGTGTTCAACCTCAATATCGCTGAGCGCGGTGTGGCAGTTTACGCACCAGTTGGTAATGCGCGTGCCTTTATAGATAAGGCCTTTTTCAAACAGGCTTACAAAAACTTCGCGTACAGCGCGAGAGCAGCCCTCGTCCATGGTAAAACGCTTACGCTCCCAGTCGCAGCTGATGCCCAGGCATTTTAACTGGTTGATAATACGGTCGCCATATTCTTCCTTCCATGCCCATACACGTTTTACAAATTCTTCGCGGCCAAGGTCAAAGCGGGTTTTGCCTTCTTCTTTTTTCAGCACTTCTTCAACCTTAATCTGGGTAGCAAGCCCGGCATGGTCATAGCCAGGCATCCACAGGGTGTTGTCGCCCATCATACGGTGCCAGCGGATTAAAATATCCTGCAAAGTATTGTCCAGCGCGTGTCCCATGTGCAGCTTGCCGGTAATATTCGGGGGCGGAATTACGATGCTGAACGGCTTTTTGCCCGGTTCAGCCTCTGCGTGGAAATATCTGTTCTTTTCCCAGAATTCATACCATTTCTTCTCAACAGAAGCAGGGTCATAAACCTTGGGGATGTTGTGTTCTTCTGCCATGTTTATTCCTCCAGTCTTAATTAACATAGGTAATAAAAAACGTCCTGTTCAATAAGAACAGGACGACAAAAATCGCGGTACCACCTATTTTCCCGGCTTTGGCCGGACACCTTGAAACGCTTAACGCACGCTTACGGGCAAGCCTACTGAAGTTCAGCCAGCCAACTCACGGACGACTTCAAAGCCATCTGCTTTAGGCACGTTGCAGCCATGCGCGCCCTCTCTGCAAAAGCCTGTGCTTTTACTACTTCCGTTCATAGTTTTTAACATTATTTTGATAGTTAATATCTTATCAATTTAAAAGCGTGCTGTCAAGCAAATAAACAGGTGAAAGCGGTTATTTTGTTTTGGGCTGTGCTTCGTGGCAATGGCAGCAGCCGCCTTCGGAACAGCTGCATCCGCCGCCCGGGCAGCCAATGCATTCGCCGCGGTGAAATTTCTTCCAGCAGTATCTGGCAGCCAAAACAATTGCAACAAGTAAAACAGCGTTAATAATCCAAGCAGCCATAGCCGGTTACCCCTTTCTTTTAAAACGGCGTAAACTGCGCAGGGACAAAGCCCGCGCAGCTTACATTGGTTAATGTTATTATATCACATTTTTATCAAGCATTTACAGAGCGCAAAGCTTCTTTTGCTTTCGGCGCAGGGCGGAACATCATGTAAAGCATGATTACCGCAACTACGCAGGCAATAGCAGTCATAGCGCTGAACGGTTCGCCCATGATGAGTACCAGGCCGAACTGGTAAATGAGGAAGGTCATTGCATAAGCGAAGATGTTCTGGAAGATGATGGCGAACCACAGCCATTTGCGGCTGCCGAGTTCTTTGTTCATCGTGGTAATTGCTGCCAGGCACGGGCTGTCAAGCAGGTTGAATACCAGGAAGCTGAACGCTGCCATCGGGTTCTGGAACATACCCATAGTTGCTGCCCACAGACTTGCATCGTCTTCGGCAAGTTCGCCTACGCCGATAAGTACGCCGATGGTGCTTACAATTGCTTCTTTAGCAACGAAGCCGGAGATGGAAGCTGCAACAGCCTGCCATTCGCCGAAGCCCAGCGGAGCAAAAATCCAGGCGATTGCGCCGCCCATTACAGCAATGAAGCTGTCTTCAGGTTCTACCATGCCGTAGCCTTCAGCGCCGATGCCGTAGGTGGACAGGTACCACATTACTACGCAGACGAGGAACAAAATGGTTGCTACTTTTTTAATGAAGGCGAAGCAGCGTTCCCAGGTGTGCAGCAGTACGTTTTTAGCAGAAGGAATATGGTATTGCGGCAGCTCCATAACAAACGGGGCAGGGTCGCCGGCAAACATTTCGGTTTTCTTTAAAATCAGGCAGGCAAAGATAACGGAGATAACGCCGATGAAGTACATAATCGGCGCCATGTACCAGTCGCCGCCCATAATCGCACCGGCAATCAAAGCGATAACCGGAAGTTTAGCGCCGCAAGGAATGAAAGTCGTAGTCATAATCGTCATACGGCGGTCGGTTTCGGTTTCGATAGTGCGGGTTGCCAAGATGCCCGGTACGCCGCAGCCAGCGGAAATCAGGAACGGAATGAAGCTCTTGCCGGACAGGCCGAATTTATGGAAAATACGGTCCATAATGAAAGCGATACGCGCCATATAACCGCAGTCTTCCAAAATTGCCAGCAGGAAAAACATAACAGCCATCTGCGGAACGAAGCCAATCGGTGCGCCCAAGCCGCCGATAATACCGTCAACAACAAGGGAAACCTGCCATTCAGCAGCGCCTGCATTTTCCATAGCTTCCTGAACGGAAGGCATAATCATTTCACCAAACAGCACATCATTCGTCCAGTCGGTCATATCAGTACCGATGGTGCTTACTGCCAGGTAATAAACAACAAACATTACAAAAGCAAAAATCGGCAATGCCAAAATGCGGTTGGTAACAATCTGGTCAATCTTATCAGATGTCGTCATGCCGGTTTTAACTTTTTTAACGCATTCAGCCATCAGACCGGTAATGTAATCGTAACGCGCATTGGTAATAATGCTTTCGCAGTCATCATCAAGTTTTTCTTCCACGCCGCTGATAATTTTTTCCAGTTGTTTCTGAATAACATCCGGCAGATTGTATTTAGCCCAGATTTCGCGGTCGCGTTCAAACAGTTTAATCAGTGTCCATCTTGCACCCTTTTCGGGAATGGAACTGCCCATTATATATTTGATATCTTCCAAAGCTTTTTCAACTTCAGCATTAAAGGCCAGCGCTTTGCAGTTAACTTTTTGCGCTTTGGCAAGCTCTACTGCTTTGGCTGCAGCTTCTTTAAGGCCCAGTCCGCTTAATGCGGAGGTTTCAATAATCGGGCAACCGAGCTTTTTGCCCAAAGCATCAATGTCAATTTTATCGCCGTTTTTACGGACGATATCAATCATGTTGAGTGCAATAACAACAGGCACGCCCATTTCCAAAAGCTGGGTGGTCAGGTACAGGTTACGCTCAATGTTGCTGCCGTCTACCAGGTTTAAAATAACGTCAGGATGTTCATTGATAATATAATTACGGGAAACAACTTCCTCCAGAGTGTACGGAGAAAGTGAATAAATACCCGGCAGGTCGGTAACGATAACATCGTCATAACCTTTTAATTTGCCTTCTTTTTTCTCAACCGTAACGCCGGGCCAGTTACCAACGTACTGGTTAGCGCCGGTTAAATTGTTAAACATGGTCGTCTTGCCGCAGTTAGGGTTGCCGACCAGTGCAATCTTTACAGCCACACAAATCCCTCCTCAGATTATTCAACCAAAATATTATCAGCTTCACCCTTACGCAGGGAAAGTTCGTAGCCTCTAACGGTTACTTCAATCGGGTCACCCAAAGGTGCAACCTTGCGCACATAAATATCAGTGCCCTTGGTTATCCCCATATCCATAATACGGCGTCTGATTGCGCCCTCTCCTCCCAGCCGGCTTACTTTAACCGTCTGGCCAACTTCAACATCTTTCAGCGTTTTCATGGCCTACCTCCATTAAATCATAATTTTTGAAGCAAGTTCCTGGTTTAAAGCAACCCGCGCGTCTTTAACATTGACGATTAAATTTCCGGCAAGTTTGGATACGACGGTAATAGCTGCCCCTTCTACAAACCCCATGCTTTCCAAATGGCGTACTGTTTCAATCTTTCCGCGAATAGTTTTAATGGTGTTTACTTCACCGGTCGCGGCAAAAGTCAATGGCATAATTGTAACCATCCCCTTTTCTGTAGCTCAGGCTAACCTTCTTTTGTACTTAAAGTTAGTTTTATCTAACTTTCTCTGCACATTGTAGTTTACTACTGCTAATTCTTTTTGTCAATAAGTTTTAACAAACTTTTTGTAAATAAACTTTTACAAAACCTTCTTGACAAAAAAACAAAGGCTTATTACAATTGAGTTAATCATTTTGCACTGCAACTACAGTACAAGCTGAACAGGCCGCAAAACGGCCGGGCCTTACGGCAGCAGAAACTCTCACATCTGCGGGACAGTAGTAGTTCCGCAGATGTGTTTTGTTTTAAGGAGAATTTATATGCAGCAAGACCAAATCAACCAGAGCCTGGCCCTGGACACCGTAAAAAAAGGCATTGCGCTGAATGTATTTTTAGCGGCCTCCAAATTTGCAGCAGGCATTTTAGGGCATTCTGCCGCACTCGTATCCGACGCAGTCGATTCTGCGTCAGACATTTTCAGCAACCTCATCGTCATGGCGGGAATTAAAATATCGCACAAAGCGTCCGACATGGAACACCAGTACGGGCACGAGCGCATGGAATGTGTAGCTTCCATCATCATGTCGGCACTGCTGGCTATTGCCGGTACCGGCATCGGCTTTGCCGGAGTGCAGAAAATACTGCATTTCAGCAGCGAAGGCGAACTCGCCGCGCCGGACGCCATTACCCTTGCCGTTGCACTGCTGGCAATTATCAGCAAGGAAGGCATGTACTGGTACACCCGCGGCATTGCCAAAAAAATCAACAGCGGCGCGCTTTTAGCGGATGCCCTACACCACCGCAACGACGCTTTAACTTCTGTGGGAAGCCTCATCGGCATCAGCGGCTCTATGCTGGGCTACCCCATTTTTGACCCGCTGGCCGCCATTGCCATTTGCCTGATGATTATCAAAGGCGCATACGATGTGTTTACCGACGCCATAGACCGAATGGTAGACCGCAGCTGCGACGAAGAAACAGTAGAACAAATGCAGCAGCTGATATCCGGCGTTGAAGGAGTTGACCACGTTGATAAACTGCAAACCCGCATTTTCGGCTCGCGCGTGTATGTAGACGTAGAAGTAAGCGCCGACGACCATTTAACGCTTGTAGAAGCCCACGCCATTGCCGAAAACATCCACGAAAAAGTAGAGCAAAACTTTCCCGAAGTTAAACACTGCATGGTACACATCAACCCCTGCAGCGAAAAACATCATAATTTTTAAAAAGGAAAAAGCAATACCATTTTATGTTATATAAAATGGTATTGCTTTTTTGCATTATTTAGCTTTTAAAATTACAGAAACAGAGGGCTGTGTTATGCCGAACAGATTTGCCAGAAACTTCTGCGACAGGCCTTCATCGTTATATAAGCGTTTTATTTCCGCATTGCGTGATTCCTTATCTTTAAACGGATTAAGCTTTACTTCTTCCGCTGTTACATTGCAGCCGTTATCGCGCAAAACGATGATTTTTCGTGCGCCTTCACTGTTCATGGCTTTTATCTCCCAAGCCTGCGAGCCTTGCTTGCCGCGCGGGCAGAAATTGCAGAACTCAATCTCAGCATCGCCCAAGGCTTTAGCTATAAACTTTTTGGCAAACGGCAATTTAGAACTATCCATTTTAACACCACTTTTTTATTAAATAATATAGTAACATACTTTTATTAAAAGCCAAAAGCATTACAGGTAAAACCAGCGGCTTGCAATGCGCGGTATAGGACAAAACTGCGGCGGCTTAATTTAGGGTATCCCCTTTCTAAAGTACGCTGCGGAGCGCGAACGGAATCGGAGGAGCCGCAGCATTTTGCCATACCGTGCAGAGTAAACCGCTGGCTTTATAAAATTATTTACCTGACTAATAGGCCTTTGGCTTTTTGGTTTTACTTACGTTTCAACTATGATAAGTATTCATTTTTGCCGGTAACTTTAAAGTTTTATTTACTTGCGCGTTCAATTAAAACGTCCACTGCATACCTGCGTTAATCTGATAAGTTTCGTCATTGTCGTGCCCAAAGGATTTTTCAAGGTCGAGGAACGCATAACTGTTCTTGCTCATCATTGCTGCAAAACCAATACCTACATCATACCATGTGCCTTCGTTTTCGTAGCTGATTGTGCTCCAGTTGCCGTTTGTAGTTGCGTCAAGCGCCCTGATATCCTGGTCACCCAAGAATTCGTGCAGAACATCGGCTTTAATATATACCGTACTTTGTTTTTCTTCGCCAAAATCTTTACCAAGGCGGAAGCCCGCACGGCCGATTAAGCTGTTAATACCGTCAACGCTTACTTTGGTTCCCTGGCTGGTTA
The DNA here is from genome assembly GCA_003150755.1 of Phascolarctobacterium sp. Classification (GTDB taxonomy): domain Bacteria; phylum Bacillota; class Negativicutes; order Acidaminococcales; family Acidaminococcaceae; genus Fusicatenibacter_A. The sequence continues at coordinate 22,212 of QAMT01000002.1, forward strand.
CATAATCAGCGCCGGTTACGCGGGCTAATTGCAGCTGTGCCTGAGGTTCAAAGTACCAGTCACTGCCGATGTCTTTTTTGCGTCCGTATTCTGCGCTGATGCTGAATACATTGTTGCTGTAATCGCCGGTAATTTCTTCGCCGGTAGTAGGTGCATAAATGCCAAAGTCATTCTTTAAATGTCCCCATTTAGCAACATAGTCTGCATAATGGCCTTTATCACCCATCCAGGTATCATACAGCCACAAGCCGTAACGGTCAATTTCGCCCTTGCCTGCAATATCGTTATAGCCGGTGTCACCGTGCATATAGTCAATAGCAAAGCCTACGCGGCGCATGCCGTTATCACATTCCTGTTTTTCGTCATAACCAAGTTCATACATAGTGTTCTGGCTGCGGTACGCATCGGTTTTGCCGATTCTGTCGTGACGGATACGCACCCACATGCCCTGGTCATCTTCGCCGTTGATATAACGTGCTTCGCCAAGGCGTTTGTTCAACCTATCCATATAAATAGCATTACTGTAATTAGCACGGCTCATGTTAAGAACGGTTTTACCACCGTCGGAAAGATCTGTACTCTTAACGCCAACAAGTTTAAAGTTTGTTACTTCATTTGCTTCGGTTACACTATCAACAGTACCATCAGCTGCAGCGTCATCTTCTGCCGCAAGCATCATAATGCTGTTAGTTGTAACATCAGCACCTGGTGTTCCTTCATTTTTAAAGAATTCATCAATTGTGTTATCACCAGGTTTATACTCATTCAGATCATTTCCGTTATAATGTTCATTTTCTTCATTACCATCATAACTATCGGTATCAACCAAATATTCTACATTATTAATACCGCCATCATAAGTTATAGCCCTAAATGTTGCATTGCTTCCTTCACCAACGGTTGCAAAACGTAAACCATCAAATACATTACCGTCACCTCTGTCAGCATACATATCATCATAAGTAACTGCATTAGCAACATTAACCACATAAGAACCATCAGCATTTTTAATATACAGCATGTCACTCACATCACGGTCTGCTGCAAGGCTCATGTTAAAAGTGGCATTGCCGTCAAATTCGTATACAGTCAAGGCATGCGCCTTATTGTTTAAATCCGTATTAGTATGTACAAGGTCTATAATATGATTATTTTCGGCAGTTTCTTCTGCGTCGGAAGTTTTAATGCTTGTAATCCAGCTTTGCCCTGTTACATTCCAGCGGGAATTATCTCCCATTGTAAGATTTACCTGACCTCCGCTGTAAACAGTACTGCTAAACGCAGGGTTAAAGTATTCACTGCCATGCCCATTTGTTACAACACCCGCATCTCCGTAATCATCGGCACGGCCATTTAAAACGCCTCCGTTACCAAGGTCAACATTTAAAATACCATTATTACCTGCGAGCAGGTTGCCGGTAATGTTAATGCCAGCACCAGATGCTGCTCTGGCAGTTTCAGTACCTGCTTGAATATTTACTTCACCTGCATAAGCAGCTAAAATATCGCCAGTAATAGAACTTTTACCCCCTTCTACAAAATCATTATAGTTTACATTTACAACAGCCCTATCGCCTGTATAATTTTTAATTGCTTCTGCTCCAAGTTCTCCCAAACCTGTCGCCGTACCTGCTGCAATAGCAATATCCATACTATTAGGAGAAATATCATATTTGTAAGTACTGATAGTAGTATAACCATTGATATTTATATCGCCACCATTATAAGCCCATATTGCCCTTTCTGATGTTCCAGTATCAGAAGTATCGTAATAATATGTTTGGATATTATTACTTTCGCCTGCTACATTAATCGTTGCATTATTCTCGGCAAACAAGGACGATACTACTTTAATATCTTTAAGTCCACCTAAATTAGATACTAAAGTAGAAGAATAAAAATTATTATATTTTGCATTTCCATCATCCAAACCTTTTATATCTACACTACCATCATTAGCATACACCCAGCCAGTAATATCGTTGGTATTAGCAGCATTTAAAGAAACACTACTCTTTCCTATTGCATAAATTGCAGTTACACTATCGACTGTATTATCTGTATTTGCTGTTAAGTTTATATTTGACGAAGTATTAGAATAGATTCCATATGTATTTGCATTTATCTGATTATTAGTATTTATTGAAGTTAATTCTACAGTTCCTTTATCTACTCCCCAAATACCAGTATTACCACTATTTATTTGATTATCTTGACCAAGCATAGTAACACTTGAATTTTCACCATAACTTATAATAGCCGTACCAGAAGTAGATTGAACTTTATTGCTTCCAGCTTCTGCATTTAAATCTACACTTGACCCATTATAAGAGTATATACCAGTTGTCCCACTACTAACAACATTATTAGTTCCTGCATTTAATGTAATATATGATGTATTCTGAGATAAAATACCATTTCCATAAGAATTATTAAGCCCACTAACAATATTATCACCCTTTGTTGAAGTAACAGTGATTATATCATTTTGGTTACCTACAATGCCAGACATACCACCAGCAATAATGTTATTGTTACCAGCAATAATGTTAAGCCCACCATTAGTACTATTAATGCCAGAACCTATTTTACTTTCTAAATTTCCACCAGTAATAATATTATCTGTACCTGCAGAAATAGTATTGTCTTTTGTATTAACCAAAACAGCTAGGGAAGTGCCAGTTATTCTGTTATTGCCATTTTGTGCTATAACCTCAAAATAACCAGATGGTTCAGAATGGATTGCTTGTGAGTCGATGCCCGTATCTTCAATTATATTATCTTTACCTGCATATATATATATATTTGAATTAAGCGATTCATTATAACCACCAATATTTACAACCGTATTATTAGTACTAGTAATTATATTACTTCCTTCATCAGCTTCTGCTTTTATTATAATTTCACCACCAGCATTAACACTTATGCCACCAGTAATTATGTTATCATTTTTTGTCGCAGTTACTGATACTTCACCTGGTGAAGTAACTTTTATAGCATTTCCATATATTACATCATCAGTCTTAATTTCATTAAAACCGCCTGTAATATTTATTATTGAATCGTGGTCAATAGCAACGGTAGTTCCCGATGTTGTATTCAAAATATTTCCGCCATTATTAGCTGTTAATTCAATTGTCCCAGTACCTCTATGATTAACAAGACCACTAGTACCTGTAAATTCATTATTGGCTGTTTGAGAAATAAAAGTCAAATTAGCATTGTTTTGCTCATTCGTAAAAATAGCAGCCACACCATTTCCTTCAACATTAATACGATTACTACCTTGAGCATCAAAAGTAATTGAACCGACAGAACCTTCTTCTACACGAATGCCCATAGGAACAGGATCATTTGGTCCCATTTCTTCTGGCTTAATAATAGTAACAACAATATCTCCAGAAGCATTTAAACTAACTGTACCTTCACCTTTTAAATTAACACCAAATTTTTGAGAATTAAGTGTAATCGTACCATCTTCATTATCATTTTTCTCAGTATTAATTTCAATATTTTTATTTGTTATTTCAATTGCACTATTGTCAGCATTACCCTGAACAGTTATGTTACCAGAATACATAGACTCTATTTCACTATCCTCTGTTATAGTAGGCAATATGTTTTCCGCCCATGCGCTGCCATAAACACTTGTGCTTAACAGTAAACCAATGATAACCGCCCTTTCTAAACTCTTTCTCTTTTTCATCATAAATCACCTCGTAAAATATAAATACCATATTAAGAATTTGTTAATATTAATAGGTATTGTTCGGTATTTGAGTTTATTATACCAAACCGTCTCCCCCCCCGCAAGCAAAAGTTCGCACGCTAGCGCCAGCGAACTTTCCTATGGGTGGGAGACTCTCCGGCGCCGCATTGCGCTCCGACTGGCGCACGGAGCGCCTTTGCGGCTTTTTATACCTTTTAATTACGTATGATTTAATGCGAATTGCAAATTAAAAATTTGCAATTGGGATTGCGCTTCGTCATTAAGCGGAAAAAATTAAAATTAAATTTTATCTGTACAGCAGTGTTTTGTATAAACATACAATTTATCATTTTACTTTTGGCGTTAATTTTGTTTATTACAACAAAAACACCCCGCTTACTTTATAAGTAAACGGGGTGTTTGCTTTACCTGCTTAAATTTTATCAGCCTTAGCTTTTAAAATTATTTTGCGGGTACGTTATTGTATTTTACTTTAATGTCACGGTATCTGCTCATGCCGGTACCAGCCGGGATAAGTTTACCGATGATGACATTTTCTTTAAGACCGAGCAGCGGGTCAACCTTACCTTTAATAGCTGCGTCCGTAAGTACACGGGTTGTTTCCTGGAAGGAAGCCGCAGACAGGAAGGAATCGGTTGCCAGGGATGCCTTGGTAATACCCAAAAGAATCGGATGGCCTTCCGCAGGCTGTAAACCGCGGTCAATCATTTCGCTGTTCTGCTCTTCAAATTCGCCGATATCGACATATTCGCCCGGCAGCATCGTGGTATCGCCTGCTTCGTCGATACGTACTTTGCGCATCATCTGGCGTACCATAACTTCAATGTGCTTGTCGTTGATTTCTACGCCCTGAGATTTGTAAACGCCAAGTACCTGCTGTACCAGGTAGCGCTGGGTTGCACGCACGCCGCTGATGCGGATAATGTCGTGCGGGTTCAGCGAGCCTTCGGTCAGGCGGTCGCCTTTTTCGATTTCCTGGCCTTCGGTAACGGAAAGTTTAGCGCCGTAGGGGATTGCATAAACTTCATCAAGGCCGTCTTTATCGGTAATGGTAATTTTACGCTGACCGCCTTCTTCAGCGATATGCACTGTACCGGATTTCTCTGCCAGGATGCCCGGATGTTTCGGTTTGCGTGCTTCAAACAATTCTTCAACACGCGGCAGACCTTGGGTGATATCGTCGCCGCCGGCAACGCCGCCGGTATGGAATGTACGCATGGTAAGCTGCGTGCCCGGTTCGCCGATAGCCTGTGCGGCAATAGTGCCGACTGCTTCGCCGACATCAACATTCCTGTCGGTTGCAAGGTTGCGGCCATAGCATTTACGACAAACGCCAACTTTGGATTTGCAGTTGAGCACGCTGCGGATTTTAACGGTTTCGCGCAGGGAGGCAATTTTATCTGCCATATCTTCGGTAATGTAATCGTTGATATGATACAGTACATTGCCGTTTTCGTCTTTGATGTCTTCGGCAAGGTTGCGGCCGAGAATACGGTCGCGCAGGGACTCGATAACGGTCTGTTTGTTCTTGCCTTCGGTAATGGCGCCGATTTCGATGCCTTCGATAGCATTGTTGCGCACTTTCATTTCGCGGACGGTGCCGTCTGCCAGAATTGCGTCAATCATTGCTTCGGTGTAGGTATTTTTAGCAGCTGCCAGAACTTCGCCCTCTGCATTAACAACATCTTCGGCAACTTCTTTGCCGTTGAAGTGGTGCATCAGGTGTTCTTTAAGCACTTTATTGGCTTCCTCATCACTGATGTTGATGCGGATGGTTTCAGTTTCTTCGCCGTCCATGTCGTTGGTTGCATACAGGGTAACTTCTTCAACATGGCCTGCAAAAAGTTTGTTGTAAACTTCTTCGCTGATAATGGTATCGGCTTCGGCAATCAGCTCGCCGGTAACGGGGTTTGCTGCGCCTGCTGCCAGGTTGCGGCCAACAACAGTTTCGCGCAGCTTGTTCTGGCTTGCGCCGAGGGTCTGTTTGCACAGGCGGCCGCGTTCTTTGACAAGGTTGAAGGTTACAACGTCGCAGTCATCCTCGCGGACGATAACGTCCTGGGCAACGTCTACCAGGCGGCGGGTAAGGTAACCGGAGTCTGCGGTACGCAGTGCGGTATCGGCAAGGCCCTTACGTGCGCCGTGCGTGGAAATGAAGTATTCCAAAACGGTTAAGCCTTCGCGGAAGTTTGCTTTGATAGGACGGTCGATAATACGGCCGGACGGGTCAGCCATCAAGCCGCGCATACCGGCCAGCTGACGAATCTGCTGTGTGTTGCCGCGGGCACCGGAGTCAGCCATCATGTTAAGGGAGTTGAACTTATCCATGGTTGCGCTCATCAGTTTGGCGGTAACGTCGTCGGTTGCCTGGCTCCAGATTTCAATAACTTTGCGGTAACGTTCGTCTTCGCTCATCAAGCCGCGGCGGAACATACGCTCGGTTTTATCAATCTGTTTTTCGGCGTCAGCCAGAATCTGCTGTTTTTCTTTAGGAATCTTGATATCGGATACGGCGATGGAAATACCTGCCTTGCAGGCGTTGTCATAACCGTTCTTTTTAACAATATCAAGGATTTCGGCAGTGCGCAGGTTACCGAACAGTTTATGCGCTTTGGCAACAAGGTTGCCCAGTTCTTTTTTATTGATAAGTTTGCTTAAATGCCAAACTTTAACTTCTTCGCCGGCAGCGTTCTTTTCGGTTTCCTGATGGAAATACTGCAGCTCTTTCGGCAAATCTTCGTTGAACATGATATTGCCGGGCGTAGTGGTAACAAGGCTTACGCCTTCGTTTTTCTCCTCGCCGTAAATATCTTTGTTAGGCACATAAACCTTAATGCGTGCCTGCAAATCAACAACTTTGTGGAAATAAGCCAGCATAGCTTCATCTACGCTGCTGAAACGCATACCTTCGCCTTTAGCGCCTTCCTTAACCATGGTGATGTAGTAGGAGCCCAAAACCATATCCTGTGTCGGTACGGCAACAGGTTTGCCGTCTTTCGGCGCAAGAATGTTGTTAACGGAAAGCATCAAAATTCTGGCTTCTGCCTGCGCTTCGGCGGACAGCGGCAGATGCACTGCCATTTGGTCACCGTCAAAGTCGGCGTTGAATGCGGTACATACCAGCGGATGCAGCTTGATAGCGCGGCCCTCGGTAAGGATAGGCTCGAATGCCTGAATACCGAGCCTGTGCAGCGTCGGGGCGCGGTTAAGGAATACCGGATGCTCTTTGATAACTTCTTCGAGCACGTCCCAAACGACGTTGTTGGCACGTTCTACCATGCGTTTGGCGTTTTTGATATTGGTTGCCTGGCCGCTCTGGACAAGGCGTTTCATTACAAAAGGTTTAAACAGTTCCAAAGCCATTTCTTTCGGCAGGCCGCACTGATGCATTTTCAATTCAGGGCCTACAACGATAACGGAACGGCCGGAGTAGTCAACACGTTTGCCCAAAAGGTTCTGACGGAAACGGCCCTGTTTGCCTTTCAGCATATCGGAAAGGGATTTCAGCGGGCGGTTGCCCGGGCCGGTTACCGGACGGCCGCGGCGGCCGTTGTCGATAAGGGCGTCAACTGCTTCCTGCAGCATACGTTTTTCGTTGCGGACAATGATGTCCGGTGCGTTAAGCTCCAGCAAGCGTTTTAAACGGTTGTTGCGGTTGATAACGCGGCGGTACAAATCGTTCAGGTCGGAGGTTGCAAAACGTCCGCCGTCAAGCTGTACCATCGGGCGCAGTTCCGGCGGAATAACCGGAACGACATCCAGAATCATCCATTCCGGGCGGTTGCCGGATTTCAAGAATGCTTCGCAGACTTCCAGACGGCGTACAGCGCGGATTTTGCGCTGGCCGCTTACTTCTTTCAGTTCTGCGCGCAGTTCTGCGGTAAGCTTGGGCAGGTCAATTTCCTGAAGCAGGGTTTTGATTGCCTGAGCGCCCATGCCTACTTTAAAGGTGTTGCCGTATTTGTCACGGGCTTCGATATATTCGCTTTCGCTTAAAAGCTGTTTTTTAGCCAGCGGAGTGCTGCCCGGGTCCAGAACAATGTAGTTGGCAAAGTATAAAACTTTTTCCAGGGAGCGCGGGGAGATGTCGAGAATCAGCCCCATGCGGCTCGGGATGCCCTTGAAATACCAGATATGGGATACAGGTGCAGCCAGTTCAATATGGCCCATACGCTCGCGGCGTACCTTGGCGCGGGTTACTTCAACGCCGCACTTGTCGCAGATAATGCCTTTATAGCGTATTCTCTTGTATTTGCCGCAATGGCATTCCCAGTCTTTGGTAGGCCCGAAAATTCTTTCGCAGAACAAGCCGTCGCGTTCCGGCTTTAAGGTTCTGTAATTGATGGTTTCCGGTTTTTTTACTTCGCCATAGGACCAAGCCCTGATTTGCTCCGGTGAAGCCAGGCCGATACGCATAGATTCAAAATTATTTACGTCTAACAAGAACCGATCGCTCCCTTCTATTCCATATCTTCACTGGCGGCGTCATCCGCATCTTTTGCTTCCATATTCATGTTGCCGATGTCGGCAATCAAATCAAAATCGGGGTCTTCCGCAGCTGCTTCATCGCCGCTTTCGGTGTAATCGTCATGCACAATGTCCGTATCAGGCGGTGCCGGGATTGCACCGTCGATGTCGAGGTCAAGCCTGCGTGCGGTTTCGTTGATATCGTCATCGGTGTCGCGCAGGGAAATTTCTTCCTCGTCTTCGTTGAGTACCTTGATATCCAGGCCGATGGACTGGAGTTCTTTGATAAGTACCTTGAAGGATTCCGGAACGCCAGGTTCAGGAACATTTTCGCCTTTGACGATTGCTTCGTAGGTTTTAACACGGCCGACAACGTCGTCGGATTTTACGGTTAAGATTTCCTGCAAAGTATAAGCTGCGCCGTATGCTTCCAGCGCCCAAACTTCCATCTCGCCGAAGCGTTGGCCGCCGAACTGCGCCTTGCCGCCCAACGGCTGCTGGGTAACAAGAGAGTACGGGCCGGTGCTGCGGGCATGGATTTTATCATCAACAAGGTGATGCAGTTTGAGCATGTAGGTTAAGCCGACGGTAACTTTGTTATCAAACGGTTCGCCGGTGCGGCCATCGTACAGCGTGGTTTTGGCACTGCGGTCGATGCCTGCAAGGTCAAGCGCATCATTGATGTCTTTTTCGTGAGCGCCATCAAATACCGGTACGGAAATCTGTACGGCTTTAATGCTCTTATCGCCAAATTTGCCGATTTCAACGGTTTCGGGGATGCCGTATTTATCAACGTCATAACCTACACCGGTCAGGCGTTCAACAAGGCCTTCGGCATTGTTTTCAATCTGCATGCCGAGTGCGCGTGCTGCCCAGCCCAGATGGTTCTCCAGAATTTGTCCGATGTTCATACGGGAAGGTACGCCCAACGGGTTCAGAACAATCTGTACCGGTTCGCCGCTCGGCAGGAACGGCATATCTTCGCGCGGCAGAATGCGGGAAATAACACCCTTGTTGCCGTGGCGGCCTGCCATCTTATCGCCGACGGAGATTTTACGTTTCTGTGCAATATGCACGCGAACCTGTTCGTTAACTCCCGGCGGCAGCTCGTCGCCGTTTTCACGGGTAAATACTTTAACACTGACGATTTTACCAGCTTCGCCGTGCGGAACGCGCAAGGAACTGTCGCGTACTTCGCGGGCTTTTTCGCCGAAAATAGCACGCAGCAGGCGTTCTTCTGCTGTAAGCTCGGTTTCGCCTTTCGGAGTTACCTTGCCGACGAGGATATCGCCCGGGCGAACTTCTGCGCCGATGCGGATAATGCCGCGCTCGTCGAGGTCTTTCAATGCTTCTTCCGAAACATTCGGGATATCGCGGGTGATTTCTTCTTCGCCCAGCTTGGTATCGCGGGCATCGCAGTCGTATTCTTCAATATGAATGGAAGTAAAGACATCAGCCTTTACCAAATCTTCGCTGAGGAGAATAGCATCCTCGTAGTTGTAACCTTCCCAAGGCATGTAAGCAACGATTACGTTGTAACCGAGTGCCAGTTCGCCATGGTCGGTTGCCGGGCCGTCAGCCAGAACCTGGCCTTTGACAACCTTGTCGCCTTTATAAACAATCGGGCGCTGGTTTACGCAGGTGCCCTGGTTGGAGCGTTTGAATTTCAGTACGCTGTACTTATCAACGCCGCCGTCTTCTTTGCGGATAATGATTTCATCACCGGTAACGCGCTCTACAACACCGGCATTTTTAGCCAGGATGCAAACGCCGGAGTCAACAGCAACTTTGTATTCCATACCGGTACCGATAATAGGAGCCTGGGTGCAGAGCAAAGGCACTGCCTGGCGCTGCATGTTGGCGCCCATGAGTGCGCGGTTCGCGTCGTCGTTTTCGAGGAACGGAATCAGCGCGGTAGCGATGGATACAACCTGTTTAGGCGAAACGTCCATGAAGTCCACCTGGTTAGGCGGCAGGGAAAGTACTTCGTTCTGGTAACGTGCGGTTACACGCTCGCCTTCAAAGTAACCTTCGTCATTCAAAGGTTCGTTGGCCTGTGCAATAATGTAGTTATCTTCTTCATCAGCCGTCAGGTAAACAATTTCATCGGTTACGCGGCTGTTTTCTTTATCAACGCGGCGGTACGGGGTTTCCATAAAGCCGTATTTGTTAATAACAGCAAAGGTCGAAAGAGAACCGATAAGACCGATGTTCGGGCCTTCAGGGGTCTCAATCGGGCACATGCGGCCATAGTGGGAATGGTGTACGTCGCGGACTTCGTAGCCTGCGCGTTCACGGCTCAAACCGCCAGGGCCCAGTGCAGAAAGACGGCGTTTGTGAGTCAGCTCTGCCAGCGGGTTGTTCTGGTCCATAAACTGAGAGAGCTGGCTGCTGCCGAAGAATTCTTTAATAGCAGCAACAACAGGACGGATATTGATAAGCGCCTGCGGCGTGATAACATCTACATCCTGAATGGTCATACGCTCTTTTACAACGCGTTCCATACGGGCAAGGCCGATGCGGAACTGGTTTTGCAGAAGTTCGCCGACACGGCGTACACGGCGGTTGCCGAGATGGTCGATATCGTCGCCGGTGCCAAGGCCGTCCATCAGGTTCAGCAAATAACCGAAGGACGCCAGTACATCTTCCACCGTGATGGTGCGGTGTCCTTCTGGAATATCAGAAGTGCAGATGATTTTCATCGGCTGTTCTTTCAGGCGGATGAACACTTCTTTCAGGCCGGGGCCTGCAAAAATGCCGCTCTGTTCAATTTTATCAATAACATCCATGTCAATTTTGGTACCGGCTTCAACAATAATTTCACCGGTAGCAACATCAACAAGCGGCTGGTCAAGCACTTTGTCCAACAGGCGGCGGCGCCAGCCGAGTTTTTTGTTCAGCTTGTAGCGGCCTACACTTGCAAGGTCATAGCGTTTGTTGTCAAAGAAGGTTGCTTCAATAAGCTGGGAAGCGTTCTCCAGTGTAGGAGGTTCGCCCGGACGCAGCTTTTTATAAATTTCAATCAGCGCTTCTTCGCGGGTAGTAGTGGTATCTCTTTCCAGCGTAGCTGCAACAGAAGGATGGTTGTTGAACAGCGCCAGAATATCGTCGTTGTTGGTCAGGCCCATGGCGCGCAGCAATACAGTTGCCGGCAGTTTTCTGGTACGGTCAACACGTGCGTAAATAACGTCGTTCAAGTCGGTTTCATATTCAATCCATGCACCACGGTTAGGAATGACTGTTGTACCATACATTTTTTTGCCGCTGGGGTCCATCGTAACAGCGTAATAAACGCCAGGAGAACGGACCAGCTGGCTGACGATTACACGTTCAGCACCGTTGATTACAAAAGTACCGGTATCCGTCATCAGCGGAAAATCGCCCATGAAAACCTTGGATTCTTTGATTTCGCCGGTGTCCTTATACAGCAGGCGCACGTTTACATTCAAAGGTGCAGAATAGGAAGCATCGCGTTCCTTGCATTCTTCAACCGTATATTTAGGCTCACCGAGAGTGAAGCCTTCAAAAGAAAGCTCCAAATTACCTGTAAAATCTTTAATAGGAGAAATATCGTGGAAAATTTCGCAAAGACCTTCTCGCATGAACCACTCATACGATTTTCTTTGGATGTCAATCAAATGAGGCATTGGCAATACTTCATTGATTCTGGCATAACTGTACCGAGTCCTATTACCTACGGGAACCGGTTTAAACATGTAATCCCTCACCCCTTAATATGTTGTCAGGCAGACTTAAACAAGCGCGTTTTAATCATGACAAAAAAAGCAAGGCTCCAAAACCATATTCAGGACCTTGCATGTTGTCTTTGATGAACGCACTTCATCTAAATCCGTATAAGCACGGTACGGTGCCCAACCACTGAACCCCCGGTACCGGTTGTCAATACCTGCAATCTACTAATGTTGTAGTATGATATGTTATCACATATTTTCTAAATTGTCAATCATTTGGGCATAAAAAAATTCCGCTGCATGCGCAGCGGAATTTTTAATAAGCCGTTAAGCTAAATTATTTAATTTCTACGGAAGCGCCAGCTTCTTCGAGTTTAGCTTTCAGAGCTTCAGCGTCAGCTTTGGAAACTTTTTCTTTTACAGCTTTCGGAGCTTCGTCAACGATAGCTTTAGCTTCTTTCAGGCCCAGGCCGGTTACTTCGCGAACAACTTTGATTACGTTGATTTTGCCAGCGCCAGCAGCGGTCAGGATTACGTCGAATTCAGTTTTTTCTTCAGCAGCAGCAGCGCCACCAGCAGCCGGAGCAGCAGCTACAGCAACCGGAGCAGCAGCGGATACGCCGAATTTGTCTTCCAGAGCTTTAACGAGTTCAGAGAGTTCAAGGACGGTCATGGATTCAATAGCTTCGATGATTTGTTCTTTATTCATTATAGTTACCTCCATAAAATAGATGTTATTGTTTTAATTAAAATATGTTATGCAATCAGCAATTTATTATGCGGATTCTTTTTGTTGACGTACTGCGTCAAGCGCATATACGACTTTGCGGATAGTACCCTGAAGTACATTGACGAAACCGGAAATAGGAGCGTTCATGCTGCCAAGCATTTTGGCGATGAGTACTTCTTTCGGCGGCAGTTCTGCCAGAGCTTTGATAGCTGCTTCGTCGATAACTTTGCCGTCAAGCACACCTGCTTTAACAACAAGTGCTTTGTTTTCTTTAGCAAAATCGCAAATGATTTTTGCTACGGAAACAGGATCTTCCGGAGCTACTGCAATAGCAGTGTTCTTTTCGAGAACCGGTTCCAGTCCTTCAATGCCTGCTTCCTGTGCTGCAATACGGAGCAGAGTGTTTTTAACTACAATGTAGGTAACACCAGCTTCACGCATTTTACGGCGCAATGCAGTATCCTGTGCAACAGTTAAACCACAGAAGTCAACCAGTACGGTTGCTTTGGAGCTTGTAAGAAGCTCTTTAATCTCTGCAACTTTAGCTGCTTTTTCAGGTCTAATTGCCATACATCTGCACCCCCTTCTTTATTTTGATATTTTTTATTAAATCAAAAAGACCTCTCGGCCGCAGCCGGAGGTCGCGAAGGTCTATCTTCAACGTCTCCAACCTCGGCTGGCGCTTACGCTTACGCGGCTGTGCCGCACCTGCTGTCTATGGCCCGATTATCTTCTGATTTATAAAATTATTTGTCGCTGTTGGCCTTCAGAACGTCAATTTTAACGCCAGGGCCCATGGTAGTAGAAACAGTGATGGTTTTCATGTACTGGCCTTTAGCTCCGGAAGGTTTAACTTTTACCAGAGTATCAGCAAGTGCAATGTAGTTAGCCAGGAGCTGTTCGTCAGTGAAGGAAACTTTGCCGATAGGAGCCTGTACGTTACCGGCTTTATCGGTGCGGTACTCAATTTTACCAGCTTTAATTTCGTTTACTGCACGGGTTACGTCCATAGTTACGGTACCAACCTTCGGGTTAGGCATCAAGCCTTTAGGACCGAGGATTTTACCAAGACGGCCAACCATGCCCATCATATCAGGGGTTGCTACGCAGACATCAAAGTCAGTCCAGCCGCCCTGAATTTTAGCGACATATTCTTCACCGCCAACAAAATCTGCGCCTGCTGCTTCAGCTTCTGCAACTTTGGGGCCTTTAGCAAATACCAGAACGGTTTTGCTTTTGCCGGTGCCGTGCGGAAGAACCATAGCGCCGCGAACCTGCTGGTCAGCGTATTTAGGATTAACACCGAGTTTGAAAGATACTTCAACGGTGCTGTCGAATTTAGTTACGTTAGTTTTCTTTACTAATTCTATTGCTTCTTTCGGAGAATAGAATTTGTCAGCTTCGATAAGTTTCAAAGCTTCCTGGTATTTCTTACCTCTTTTTGCCATTAACAATTTCCTCCTATGTGGTAATAGCGGCTTTTGCCTTCCACTCAATTCAAGTCAACTGCTTATCAGTCAACTGCTTATCAGTCAACTACGGTAATACCCATGCTGCGGGCAGTACCTTCAACCATTCTCATAGCAGCTTCAATATCTGCTGCGTTGAGGTCAGCCATTTTGGTTTCGGCGATTTCGCGGATTTTATCGCGGCCGAGGGTTGCTACTTTTTTCTTGTTAGGTTCGCCAGATGCTTTTTCCAGTCCGGCAGCTTTTTTCAAAAGAACCGGTGCCGGAGGAGTTTTGGTAATGAAAGTAAAGGAACGGTCTTCAAATACGGTAATTTCTACCGGGATGATAAGACCAGCCTGCTGAGCAGTACGTTCATTGAACTCCTTAACGAAAGCCATAATGTTTACACCGGCCTGGCCGAGTGCAGGGCCTACAGGAGGAGCCGGAGTAGCTTTACCAGCCGGTACCTGTAATTTTACCATTTTAACGACTTTTTTCGGCATTTATTACACCTCCTTATTCAGCTTCTTCAACTTGAGTAAAATCAACTTCAACAGGTGTTTCACGCCCAAACATGTCCACAAGTACCTTTACCTTGCCGCGCTCTTCATTAATTTCGGAAACGCTGCCCAGGCAGCCGGCAAACGGACCGCTTTTAAGGCGCACAATCTGCTGTAATTGTAAATCAATTTTAGGACGGCTCTCTTCAACGCCCATAGAGCGCATAATCTGCTTAACCTCGTCCTCAGTAAGAGGAATCGGCTTGGTGCCGGAGCCTACAAAACCGGTTACGCCTGGAGTGTTGCGGACGGCATACCAGCTGCGGTCGTTGACAATCATTTCCACCAGGACATAACCCGGGAAAACCTTGCGCTGCACGCTGCGCTTTTTGCCATCTTTTACTTCTATCTCATTTTCCATGGGTATTACAATGTTGAAAACTTCATTTTCCATACCCAGGGAATGGACCTTGCGTTCCAGATTAGCTTTTACTTTATTTTCGTAACCGGAATAAGTATGTATGACATACCAACGTTTTTCTGATTCCATATCGGTGCCGGGGATATTACTCCCTTTCCTCCTTACTCAAACTTATTGTAGAACAAGCTGGAACAGGCCAGCAAAAATACTGTCAATTACCCAAATCAGAATAGCTGAAAAGACAACTGCAATAAAAACAACTATTGTATTGGCAATAAGTTCTCGTCTGGTAGGCCAGGTCACTTTTTTTAGTTCAGATTTTGCTTCGCGCAGAAAGCGCATAATGCCGTTGGTGTCTTTCACACTCGGTAATTCTGGAACGGCCATTTTTTCACATCCTTGCTAAAAATCCCTAGTTAAACTCAAACACAAAGATTATTTGGTTTCTTTATGTAAAGTGTGTTTTTTGCAAAATTTGCAGTACTTGTTGATCTCAATACGGTCCGGATCATTCTTTTTGTTTTTGTTGGTCTGGTAGTTGCGCTGTTTGCATTCAGTGCAGGCCAAAGTAATCAAAGTACGCATTCATTACACCTCGCTTGCTGTCAAAAATTACTGGTCTGAAAATTTCACTAATATAGAGTACCACAGTTAACAGGTTATGTCAACAATGTTTAAAAAAATAATCTAAGACCGGGCTGAAAAGTCCGGCCTTAGATATATGCCGCTGACAGCGTTAATTAATGTTGATTATTTTTCTTCGATAGCGGTAACAACACCGGCACCAACAGTACGGCCGCCTTCGCGGATTGCAAAACGCAGGCCCTGTTCAATAGCAATCGGGGTGATGAGTTCTACTTCCATCGTTACGTTATCGCCAGGCATTACCATTTCGGTGCCTTCCGGAAGTTCGGTTACGCCGGTTACGTCAGTCGTTCTGAAATAGAACTGCGGACGGTAGCCGTTGAAGAACGGGGTGTGACGGCCGCCTTCTTCTTTTGTCAGTACATATACTTCTGCTTTGAATTTGGTGTGCGGATGAATAGTACCCGGTTTTGCAAGCACCTGGCCGCGTTCAATCTCTTTGCGGTCTACACCACGCAGCAGGCAGCCGATGTTGTCACCTGCTACTGCTTCGTCAAGCAGTTTGCGGAACATTTCTACGCCCGTTACTACCGTGCTCTTCTTGTCTTCTTTCAGGCCTACGATTTCTACCGTGTCGCCTACTTTTACGCTGCCACGTTCTACACGGCCGGTTGCTACTGTGCCGCGGCCGGTAATGGTGAATACGTCTTCGACAGGCATCAGGAACGGTTTGTCGGTTGCACGTTCCGGAGTCGGAATGTATTCGTCAACTGCGTCCATCAGTTCCATGATTTTCTTTTCATATTCGGGGTCGCCTTCAAGGGCTTTCAGTGCAGAACCTACTACGATAGGAATATCGTCGCCGGGGAAGCCGTAGCTGGAGAGCAGTTCGCGTACTTCCATTTCTACGAGTTCAATCAGTTCCGGATCGTCTACCATGTCTGCTTTGTTCAGGAATACTACGATTGCAGGTACGCCTACCTGACGTGCAAGCAGGATGTGTTCGCGAGTCTGAGGCATCGGGCCGTCAGCTGCGGATACTACCAGGATTGCACCGTCCATCTGTGCTGCGCCGGTAATCATGTTTTTAACATAGTCGGCATGGCCCGGGCAGTCTACGTGTGCATAGTGGCGTTTTGCGGTTTCATATTCAACGTGTGCGGTGTTGATGGTGATGCCGCGTTCTCTTTCTTCAGGAGCTTTATCGATCATGGAGTAATCCATGAATTCTGCGCCGCCGTGTTCTGCAAGAACTTTGGTGATAGCTGCGGTAAGGGTGGTTTTGCCATGGTCTACGTGACCGATGGTGCCAATGTTAACATGGGGTTTTGTTCTTTCATATTTTTGCTTTGCCATTCATTTTTCCTCCAAATCATTAGTGATTTTTGTTTTAATTTTGGCCTTTACGGCAATTGTACCACATTGTCCGCTTGCTGTAAACCTATACCAAGCGAATATAATAAAAAAACCTCAATATAAAATTGAGGTAAATTTTTGGTGGCGGCGCACGGATTTGAACCGCGGACACTGCGGGTATGAACCGCATGCTCTAGCCAACTGAGCTACGCCGCCATATTTATTTGGAGCTGATGACCAGGATTGAACTGGTGACCTTATCCTTACCAAGGATACGCTCTGCCGACTGAGCTACATCAGCGTCCTAACTGAATTGGTTGCGGGGGCTGGACTTGAACCAACGACCTTCGGGTTATGAGCCCGACGAGCTACCAACTGCTCCACCCCGCGATGAAAGGTTGGTGGAGAGGGTTGGATTCGAACCAACGAAGCGAAACGCGGCAGATTTACAGTCTGCTCCCTTTAGCCACTCGGGAACCTCTCCGTAATTTTGGAGCTGGCAATAGGACTTGAACCCACAACCTGCTGATTACAAGTCAGCTGCTCTACCTGTTGAGCTATGCCAGCACTCGCTAGTGACAAATGATATTTTACAGTATGTTTAACCATTTGTCAACAGTATTTTTACTTATTTTTTAAGATTTTTTTGAAATTCTTTCAAAGCATCTTAAAAGTAGAAATACCAAAGAGCAGCCACAGCAAGTATAATACGATAATATGCGAAACTTGTCAAGCTATATTTGTTCAAAAATTTCAAAAACCATAAAACTGAGAAGTAAGAAACGATAAATGCGGTCACAAAACCGATAGCAAGCATCATAAAATCTTCAGAATGCAAATAGTTAATATTCTTGAGCAAATCGTAAAAGCAGGCCGCAAACATCAGCGGTACGGCAATCAGAAAGGCAAAGGCCGCTGCCGCTTCACGGCTTAAGCCGACCAAAAGCGCCCCGGCAATGGTACTGCCGCTGCGCGAAAAACCAGGCCACAAGGAAAGCAGCTGGAACGCACCGACAACCGCCGCCTGTTTCAAAGTTAGCTTATCAATGTCATTTTCAAGCTCGTCCTGCTTGTCTTTGGTTTTATATTCCGCAAACATCATCCAGAATGCACCCAATACAAGCCCTATGGCCACCGTAAACGGCGAGAAAAGGTAGGTCTTGATGTAACTATACCCAAGGTAAGCAACGGCCATTACAGGCACAATTCCGGCCGCCACGTGCCATACGCTGAGGCCTTTGTCCGGCTGCCATCCTTCTTTGGTAAAAAAGCGGGCAAAGCGCTCTTTATAAATAAAAACAACTGATAAAATTGCACCCAGCTGAATAAAAACATCAAACAAATCGGCAACCGGGCCGTCAAACCCCAGCATATTGCCAACAATAATCATGTGCCCGGTTGATGATACCGGCAGAAATTCCGTAACGCCTTCAACTATGCCGATAATTACGGCAATTAAATTATTATCCATGTTCTTCAGTTTTCTCCTTAAGGCATTTTTTGCATATGATATTTTATTATACTATGCTTTTGGTTTTTATCCAACTAAAATATAACAGCCAAACATTAAAATAACCTTAAAAAGGCAAAAGTTAAGGCAGCGGCGTCCATAACCGCTGCCTTTTGTATATCGTTGCCGCTGAAAAATCCGTTTTTCACGACGCTTCAGTCACCAAAACATAAACCCATCTGTCTGCCTGTACGAATAATTTCACTGTCTAACGGGACTAACCGTGGTTTTGAGGCAACTTTAGCAATAGGTTCCGTTACAATTCTGTCGTTTTGCAGTGACACCATTACGTTGTATTCCTTGCGTATGCAAGCTTCGGCTGCTGCTACACCGTAGCGGGTGGAAAGCACCCTATCAAACGCTGTAGGCGATCCGCCGCGCTGTAAATAACCTAATACTGTACACCGCGATTCAATACCTGTCCGCTTTTCAATTTCACGTACGAGCTTTTCGCCGGCGCCGCCGAGGCGGAGCGGTTCAAAACTTCCTTCAACTACTCTGGCTACGGACAGCTCACCTCCGATCGGTTTCGCACCTTCAGCCACAACAATAATACTGAACTTTTTACCGCTGTTCCTGCGTTCTTCAATTTTGCGCAGGACAGAATTTATATCGTACGGGATTTCCGGAAGCAAAATCACATCTGCTCCGCCCGCAATTCCAGAATGCAGGGCAATCCAACCGGCATAACGGCCCATAACTTCAAGAGCCATTACACGGTGATGCGATTCTGCCGTGGTATGCAGCCTGTCCAATGCTTCTGTCGCCATTGCCATTGCAGTGTCAAAACCGAAAGTACGTTCCGTACACTGCAAATCATTATCAATCGTCTTGGGCACTCCCACCACTTTGACATTGCATTCCGCAGCAAGTTTTGCCGCTATGTTGAGGCTGCCGTCCCCGCCAATAACAACAAGTGCTTCAATCTGCCTGTCGCGCAGATTTTTTACTACTGTGTCACGTTTATCATAAAAAACATATTTGCCGTTTTCTTCCACGGCAAAGTGAAAGGGGTTATCACGGTTAGTCGTTCCTAAGATTGTCCCTCCGCGCGGAAGGATCCCTGATACAGACTGAAAATCCATCAGTTTCATCGTTCCGGTAATCAAACCATTGAATCCGTTTTCTATACCATAAATCTCGTAACCGTTTTTTAGCGCTGTCTTTACAACCGCTCTGATAACCGCGTTCAATCCCGGGCAGTCGCCGCCGCCCGTAAGCACTGCCAGTCTTCCTTTTGCCTGTGCCATGATAACCCCCTCACCAGTTATAAAACCGGTATATCAATCTACATTCCAAAGGGTAAAGCCTTCGGAGCTGATGCGGATGGACTCGGTTCCGTCAAACTTGTCATAGCAAAGTTTGCCGTCTTCCATGTAACCGGGCCATGCCGTTACGATAACATATTTTTCGCTGAGTTTTGCCAGCAAATCGGCGATATCTATATGGAACACGGGCACAAACAGAGTCTGCAGGCGGTCAAGCATAACAACGTCTGCATTATAAGTATCAAGAATTTCACTCATCATATCTGCTGCTTTATCCCTGCGTTCTGCGGGAGGAATTTCCAAAAACTTTTCGGTAATCAGCAGACGGCAGTCAATGTAATCCCATTTTTTATCTTCTGCCGCTTCTCTTAAAACTTTACTTTTGCCGCTGCCCGGTTTGCCGGTAACGACAACAACTTTCACCGGTTTTGTTTTAGCTTCCTCTACAACTTTTTCAAATTCCTCTACCTGATTCATTTTCAGTTACCTCCCTTAAATTTTACGGACTTTTTACTTTGTAAAAAATGTATTCGCTGTCAAAGCCCAAAATCCTCTAAAAAAAATAACATCATTCAGAAATTTCTAAACGATGCTATTTTCTGTTTCAATATTAACGCTTTAAATCCTGGCCCGAAGCCTTGCCGCCGCGCAGCCCGCGGCTTGCAAAGCGCTCGCTCGGGTCCATGGCTAAAAGCCCGCTGTAAACACTGTTTAAATCGGTGCCGCTGCCTTCGCTGCCGATATATTTTTCCAGCTTGCGCTTTACCCTTTGCAAAGCGTTGTCAATCGACTTGATATGGCGGTCAAGCTCCGTGGCAATCTCCTGGTAGGATTTGCCGTCCAGATAACTTATCAGCACACGCCATTCAAGGTCGCTCAATATATTGTTCATTTTGTTTTCGATATCGACAAACTCTTCGCGGCTGATAATCATGTCTTCAGGGTTTGCAACCTTAACGCCGCTCACCACGTCCATCAGCGTGCGGTCAGAGTCCTCCTCGTATATCGGCTTGTTAAGCGACACATAGGAATTGAGCGGTATATGCTTCTGGCGTGTCGCCGTTTTGATGGCAGTAATAATCTGCCTTGTTACGCACAGTTCCGCAAAAGCGCGGAAGCTGGATAACTTGTCCCCTTTAAAATCACGGATCGCTTTATAAAGGCCAATCATACCTTCCTGGATGATGTCCTCGCGTTCCGCCCCGATTAAAAAATAGCTTCTGGCTTTGGCGCGCACAAATTTGCGGTATTTGTGCAGCAAGTATTCCTGGGCCAGCACATTATCTTCTTTGGCTTTTGCAACAACTTCCTCATCGGTCATGTTCTCAAAAGCGCTGTATGGATTTGTCGGTGTTTCTGCGCTCATCTGAACGCCCTCCGTTATCTCTTTCTTGTCACTTTATAAAAGTGATGTATTACAATTATACAACACTTGCTTTAAGCCCGTCAAATTACCGGCGGCGCAGCTTTTCAAAATGTGCGCGCACATGCTCGTGCAGGCGTCCGCCCAGTTCATTGCGGCCAAGCCCGCCGGATGTGGCGTGTACTTTTTCAGCTATCTGCTTTTTGGCGCGCTTGTATTCTTCTTTAAACTCGCGTGCCGAAATGCGGTAAGCGCCGCTGCCCAAAATGTTTATCTGCTCGGCGTAGTCGCTGGTTACAACAAAAACCTTGTCGCCGTTTTTGTTAAGCTCATAGGTTTTGCGCTCAATCCACGAATCTGCCGTCTCGCCCTCGTCGGT
Source organism: Phascolarctobacterium sp. (assembly GCA_003150755.1). Lineage (GTDB taxonomy): Bacteria > Bacillota > Negativicutes > Acidaminococcales > Acidaminococcaceae > Fusicatenibacter_A. Next base: position 43,667 of record QAMT01000002.1, read on the forward strand.
ATAAATAACGGTTACAGCGCCGTAATTTTCTTCTTCGGCGCTGCCCTGAACCTCCTGCGCGTCAAAAACCAGAAGCCCGCTGTAACCTTTAAAAACAACGTACTCCAAAATTTTTTCGCGCAGCAAATCGCGGGCATGCTCAAGGTTATCCTTGCGCAGCCTGGCAAAATCAGTCCAGCTGTTTATTACATTGTATCCGTCAACAATAAGCCATTCACGCATTTTTCTCCGCCTCTAAACTGCGCTGGCGTACAACCTCATACATCAAAACTGCGCCTGCCGCCGCCGCATTAAGCGAAGCAACGCCGCCCTGCATCGGCAGGCTTACAATAATATCGCAATGCTCCCTTACCAAGCGGCCAAGGCCCTTGCCTTCCGCGCCGATAACCAGCACCAGCGGTCCAGTAAGATTGGCTTTGGTATAGCGCTCGCCGTCCATATCGGCGCCGGCAACCCAAAAGCCCTGTTTTTTCAAATCTTCAAGCTGCTGCACAATGTTGCCGATTTGGATTACCGGCACATATTCCACCGCGCCTGCCGAAATTTTGGCAACGACGGCATTCAGCGGGCAGCTGCGGCGTTTTGGCAGCAATATGCCGTGTACACCGGCAGCATCCGCCGTGCGGATTAACGCGCCAAGGTTCTGCGGGTCCTGCAATTCGTCAATCAGCAGCAAAAACGGCGCTTCATTTTTGGCTGCAGCCTTTTTCAAAGCGTCATCCAGCGTTTTAAACGCCACCGGCGCAGCATAAGCCACCACGCCCTGATGGCGCACGCCCTGCGCCAATTTATCCAGCTTATCGCTTTTTACAAATTCTACCGCCACATTTTTGGCTTTAGCGGCGGCAATAATTTCCGTTACGCCCCTTGCACCGTCCTGCACCATAATTTTATTCAGCGCACGGCCGCTGCGCAGGGCTTCTGTTACGGGATTTCTTCCGGCAATAAATTCTTCTTTCATAGCGTTCACCGTTACTGCTTTGCGGCAGCTTCCTTCGCCTTTAAAATAGCGGCAAGACGGCCGCAGCTCATTGCGCCTTCGCGGCAGATGCCTTCACTTACGCAGGTCGGGCCGGCGTTTTCAAAAATTACCGGCGCAACTTTTTTGCACTCGGCCAGCATGGCTTCCGCCAGAGCGCGGATTTCCCACTGAGCGCGCATGCAGCAGCGCAGGCTGAAAAAGTTCAGCAGCGAGCGTGCGTTAAAAGTGCAGACGATTTTGGTTTCCGCAGCGTTGGGCAGCACATAGCGTGCATCCTCAGCCGGAATCCCCATCTCCGTAAATTTGTTGTAGGCATCCTGCAATTTCTGCATCAGCGCTTCAAACTCTGCTTTGGCTTCCGGCCTTGCGGCGATGGTAGGCGGCATGATAACTTCAAAATTATGTTCTTTTACATACCGCTGCGACTGCTGCGAATAGGACGCAATGCGGTGGCGCACCAGCTGATGCGTCAGCACGCGCGAAACGCCTTCAATCGCAAAGGTAAAGGTTACGTGTTCCAAAGTGGAAAAATGCCCCATGGAAACAAGCTTGCGCACCAGCGTTGCAGCCTGTTCATCAGAAATTTTTTCTTCCAGCTGCGCCGCGCCGATAGGCGAATAACAAAGGCGCGCGCTCATGGCAACGGTCTTTTCAGGTTCCGGCGTATGCCGCAGTAATTTTACCTGCATTTTTTCACCTCATTTTTTCAAACCGTCAAGTATTATAGCAAATGATTTATCCAAAAATTCTTCCAGGCGCTTGTCATCGCCGCGCAAAAACAGCCAGCCTACAAGTGCTTCAAACGCCGTACTCATACGGTATTCGTGCATGCTGGCGCTTTTGGGCACTGTGGATTTGGTGTTGCGCCCGCGTTTTACAACGGCAAGTTCATCTTCCGTCAGCGTATCTTTCAGCTCTTCCAAGGCTTTAGCCTGGCATACTGCCGATACCGCTTTGGAACTTAAATCGTGTATCACGCGGATATGGCTGGACGCCGCCAGAAAGCGCAGGCGCACATACAGCGAAAATACCACGTCGCCGATATACGCCAGCAAAACCGGATTCAGCTTGTCCGCCTCCGGTAAAGAAGTTCCGGCAGCCTGTAAGGCTGCCAGAGCATGTTCTTTAACTAATTTATACTGTTCAAACTTCACTGTTTTTTCCACCGTACGCCCTGCGGGGTATCTTCCAGCACAATGCCAAGCCCGCTCAAAGCGTTACGCAAAGCGTCTGCCTGAGCATAGTTTTTGGCAGCGCGCGCTTCCTGGCGCAGGTTAACAACAGTTTCAATCAGCTTGTCTTCAAGACCTGCATCTTTTTCGGCAGCAGGCTGGGCGTTATTTTCCAGCACGCCGATAATGCTGCAGAACTCGGCAAACAATTTCTGCATTTTATCAACCAGCTTGCCGTCCGGTTTTTCGTTACCGGCGGAAACATGCTGATGATAAATATTGATTTCCTTGCCCAGTTCAAACATAAAGCTGATGGCAAGTGCTGTATTAAAGTCGTCGCGCATAGCTTCCATAAAGCCTTCGCGCATATCGTCAAGCTTAGCATACAAAGGTTCGCTTGCAGCAGTCGGCCCTCCGCTTATCATTTTGCCAAGCTCACGCAGGTTTTCCTGCGCGTTTTTCAGGCGCGTCAGGCTGCGCTGTGCTTCTGTAAGACGCTCGTCGCTGAAATCCAGCGGGCTGCGGTAATGCGTGGAAACAATAAAGAAACGCAATGTTTCAGCATCAAAATGTTCCAGAATATCGCTGACGGTAAAGAAGTTGCCCAGGGATTTGGACATTTTTTCTTCGTTAACCGTAATAAAGCCGTTGTGCAGCCAGTAGCGTACAAACGGATGCACGCCGGTGCAGCCCTCGGACTGGGCAATTTCGTTTTCGTGATGCGGGAAAATCAAATCACTGCCGCCGCCATGGAAATCAAAGCTTTCGCCCAAGTATTTCATGCTCATGGCAGAGCATTCAATGTGCCAGCCCGGACGGCCTTTGCCCCACGGGCTTTCCCAGTACGGTTCTCCCGGTTTGGCAGCCTTCCACAAAGCAAAGTCAAACGGATTGTGCTTTTTATCGTTGACATCGACGCGCGCACCGGCCATCATATCTTCCAGCTTACGGCCGGAAAGTTCGCCGTAACGGTCGAATTTTTCTACGCTGTAATAAACATCGCCGTCCATTTCGTAGGCAAAACCCTTGTCGATAAGGGTCTGCACTACCTTGATGATTTCCGGCATGTGTTCGGAAACACGCGGGTAAACGTGCGCGCGGCGGATATTCAGCATATCCATTTCCTTAAAGTAAACATCAATATAGCGGTTGCAGATGTCACTCCATTTTACGCCTTCTTTATTAGCGGCGTTAATGATTTTATCGTCAACATCGGTAAAGTTCTGCACATACAGCACATCATAGCCCTCATGCTCCAGAAAACGGCGGATTACATCCCACGTTACAAAGGGGCGGGCGTTGCCGATATGCGGATTGTTATAAGGCGTGATGCCGCAAACATACATATAGGCCTTGCCGGGGTGCAGCGGTACAAATTCTTCCTTCTTTTTGGTGAGCGTATTATAAACCTTAATAGCCATAGTAATTGCTCCTTAATATAACTTAACGCCAACCTTATCAAGGCTGTTTTTAATGCGGCTTACAGTGCGTGCCAGGCCCAGAAGCGGAACCATTTCAGCAAGTTCCGGCCCATGCTGGTTGCCGGTAAGCGCAACGCGGATAGGCATAAATACGTTTTTGCCGCCCAGTTTGGTTTCCTTCTGGATAGCTTTGAAAGTTGCCTTAACAGAAGGGCCGTCCAGCACTTCAAGTTTCGGCAGCTTGTCAAACAGCAGGCGGATTACTTCCGGCACGGTTTCTGCCAGCAGCACGTTTTTAGCTTCATCGTTTTCAAAATCAAAATCATCGGTAAAGTACATGGCAACGTCGTCCGGCACCTGTGCAGCATAAGATACATGCTGCTGGGCAGTAGCGACAACGTCTTTCAGCCATTCCAGCTTATCGCCGGTTTCTTCACCGGTCATATAACCTTTTTTAATCATATGCGGTTTGGCTGCTTCAAAAAATTCGTCGCGGCTCAGTTTGCGCATATAATGCTGGTTAATCCAGTTCAGTTTGTCAATGTCAAATACGGCAGGGTTCTTGGCCACATGGTCCATGCTGAATTCCTTAATCAGCTCATCCATGCTGAAAATCTCCTGCTCGCTGTTCGGCGCCCAGCCCAAAAGTGCCAGGAAGTTATCAATAGCCTCCGGCAGATAGCCGAGCTGGCGGTACTGGTCAACCGAAGTTGCGCCGTGGCGTTTGGACATTTTGGTATGGTCCTTACCAAGAATCAGGGAAATATGCCCGAAAGTCGGCTGCTCAAAGCCCAGCGCTTCGTAAATCAGGCACTGGCGCGGAGTGTTGGAAAGATGTTCTTCGGCGCGGATAACATGGGTGATGTGCATCAGCGCATCGTCGATAACAACGGCATAGTTATAGGTCGGGATGCCGTCGGATTTTACAATGACAAAATCACCGATGCCGTTGGAATCAAACACAACGTCGCCGCGAACCATATCGCGCACCAGAATCTGCTTGTCGGCAGGCACTTTAAAGCGCACGGTCGGTTTTCTGCCTTCTGCCTTATACTGTTCAATCTGCTCCGGTGTCAGATGGCGGCATTTGCCCATGTAGCGCGGCATTTTGCCTTCGGCAATCAGCGCCTGGCGCTCTGCTTCCAGTTCTTCATCGGTGCAGTAGCAATAATATGCCTTGCCTTCTGCCAGCAGCTTTTCGGTATATTTTTTGTAAATGTCAAGGCGTTCAGTCTGGCGGTAGGGGCCGTTTTCGCCGCCTACGTCAATACCTTCGTCCCAGTTCATGCCCAGCCATTTCAAAGCGGCTTTGATGTTTTCTTCGGATTCACGGCTGGAACGCTCCAGGTCGGTATCCTCAATGCGCAGAATCATCTTGCCGCCCATTTTGCGGGCAAACAGCCAGTTAAACAGCGCGCTGCGTGCGCCGCCGATATGGAAAGGCCCGGTAGGACTGGGCGCAAATCTTACTCTAACTTCATTAGCCATCAAACTCATTCCTCCAAAAATTAAATCTTTTATATTATAGCATAAAGCCTTAAAAGCGTCATTCTTTAATCAGGCTTGCCACAGCTTCGGCAGCAATGCCTTCGCCGCGCCCGGTAAAGCCAAGTTTTTCCGTCGTCGTCGCCTTTACGTTAACGGCGTCCGGCGGCAAACCAAGCGCTTCTGCAAGTTTATCCCGCATGGCGGGGATATAGCCTGCCAGTTTGGGTTTCTGTGCAATGATGGTGACATCTGCGTTGTTGACGCGCCAACATCGCTCTTTCAAAAGCGTCAGCACATGGCTGAGCAGTTTCATGCTGTCCGCGCCTTTAAAGCGTTCATCGGTATCGGGAAAATGCTTGCCGATGTCGCCCAGTGCAGCCGCGCCCAAAAGCGCGTCCATCAGGGCATGCACGGCAACGTCGGCGTCACTGTGCCCGTCAAGGCCCAGTTCATACGGCACTTCTACGCCGCACAAAATCAGCCTGCGCCCTTCAGCAAGGCGGTGTACATCGTAACCGCTGCCAATCCTGAACTGCGGCATTTTCTGCTTCTGCATTATTGTCATCCCCCTGTCTGCACAGATTTTTTCTGCCAGCAGCAAATCTTCCGGCGTGGTAATTTTTATATTTTCGTAGCTGCCTTTGGCAACTGCAACCTTCACTCCCAGTCGCTCTGCCAGCGAGGCATCGTCCGTTACAGCCGCGCCCTGCAAATTTTCGTCGCTGTAAGCGCGCTGCAAAAGCTCCGCTTTAAAAATCTGCGGTGTCTGCACTGCCTGCAAACTGCTGCGCTGCGGCGTGTTTACCACAAAACCGTCAGCGTCAATCACCTTAATGGTGTTTTTTACCGGCACTGCCGCTATGGCTGCGCCAGTTTTTTTAGCAGCGCCAAGGGTGCGTTCAAACACCTCACGACCGGCAAAAGGGCGTGCGCCGTCGTGTACGGCAATATAGCCAGCGCTGCCCGCAAGTTTCAGCGCGTTTTTCACGCTGTCCGTGCGTTCTGCGCCGCCTGCTACAACAAAAGTATGCAAATCAGCAAAATAGTTCTGGTAATCGTGCAGCAAAGCCTCCGTCATGGCAACTTCTTCAGCACCGACGGCGATAATGGTTTTATCCGCCATGGCGGTATCGTTTATCATGCGCAGGCACTGCACCAAAAGCGGCAGCCCTCCAAGCCCGGCAAAAGCCTTATTTTTGCCAAGCCCCAGGCGTTTGCCTGCACCGGCGGCAGCCACAATTACCGTTAGTTTATCCATATCAATCACCTGTTGGCAAGTTTGGCAAAAATCATGCGCCCGGCGGATGTCTGCAAGACGGAAGTAACCTCCGCATTGACGGTTGAGCCGATATAGCGCCTGCCGTTATCGACGACAATCATCGTGCCGTCTTCAAAGTAGGCAATGGCCTGCCCCTGCTCCTTGCCCTCGCGCAGCAGATAAATGCTGATGCTTTCGCCGGGGACAACTACCTGTTTGACGGCATTGGCAAGGTCATTGATGTTCAGTACGTCAATGCCCTGGATTTCTGCCACTTTATTCAAATTAAAATCGTTGGTAACAATAATCCATTGTTTTTCCTGCGCCAGTTTTACCAGTTTGGCGTCTACGCCATCCAGCTCCGGAAAGTCCGTTGCATCAACCAACACGCGGTCCTCATTCTGCTGCTGCATTTCGTGCAGCAAATCAAGCCCGCGGCGGCCCTTGCCGCGTTTTAAACTATCGGATGAATCGGCCAGCGTCTGCAATTCACCGATAACAAATTTAGGCACAATAATGCGCCCTTCCAAAAAACCGGTTTTTAAAATATCGCTGATGCGCCCGTCAATAATAACGCTGGTATCAAGCAATTTGTTGTCACTGTAAAGGCGGTCGCTTTCAGCGGCGTCCCTCACTGCGGCAGGTTTTACAGCGCCTTTCAGCGAAGGCAGGCTGCGGTCAAAAAAGCCGACAATGTCCTGATGCTTGCGCAGGGCAACCTTAGCGCCGACCATGGCCAGCACAATACTGAAAATCAGCGGAATGTACGGGCCGATAATGGGCAGATGCGAAAAAGGCCCGCCCAGAAGGTTGGCCAGCACCAGACCCACGGCGATGCCGAAGGTCATAACCATGATGTCACTGGTCGGCACGCGCGCCAGCAAAATAGCCACTTTTTCCGTCCACATAGTCATGGTGCGGATAATGACAGGAGCCAGCACCATGCCAAGAGTACCAAAAACAAAAATTCCGACACTGCCGGAAACGATGGTTGTCAAAGCAATGCCGAAAAAGCCGTTGCCATAAAAATTATAATCAAAGTAATCCGAAATATAAGGCAGTAGATATTCTGTAAGTATAAGTCCGGTAACAGCAAATACAACGACTATGGTAATACGCAGCACTCTGTTTAGCATTTTCTCACCTCCTTTTGGGCATAGTTATGGATTATGTATATTGTACTACAAAACAGGCTGCAAAAACAGTACAAAAAAATAAAAAACACCGATTTTTCACCGGTGCTTTCTATTTAAAAAATTTATCAAGCCACTTTTCGGCATCTTTTTGGCTTTCGTCGCAAACCAGCATCATCTCGCTGACGAGAATGTGCCGCGCTGTTCCCAAAAGCCTTCGTTCGCCTGTGGAAAGCTTCTTTTCGTTTTCCTGCGTCTGCAAAACATGTATCACCTGGGCAACTTCAAGGACATTGCCGCTTTTCATTTTTTCAAGGTACATATTAAAGCGCCTGTTCCAGGTTATGCCGCGCAGATTAAGTTCGACCGGGTTGCGCAGGACTTCTTCTATACCGGGGATCTGGTCCTTGCCGATGATATGGCGCAGGCCGACACGTCCGACATTTTTCAGCGGCACCATTACGCGCATATCCGTAAGCAGCATCATCATAACCAGATAATCAACCGTTTCGCCGGCAAGTTCGTGCTGTTCGATAGCCTGCACGATACCGGCGCCATGCATCGGATATACAATTTTATCTCCTACGGCAAACATCGGCCTTCCCCCTTATACAAAATGCTGTTTTTTACTTTAATACTCTTTTATTGTAGCACCTCGCCGTAAAAATGTCAAAATTTATTTATTGTATCACAGTAACCTTTATGTGTCAATCGCTTTAGCAGATAAAATACCGTAAAAAAACGGGCATAACGCCCGTTTTAGTTAAAAATTGCGCTCAGTGCTTCCTCAAGCGTCGCCGCCTGAATGATGCCTGATGTTTTCTGTTCCATATTAAGTTTGCCTTTGGGCACGACAAAGCGCGTAAACCCAAGATTAGCGGCATCGCGGATGCGCCGCTCGGTATTGCTTACGCGGCGTATTTCGCCGGTCAGGCCAACTTCGCCCACAGCAAGCACGCTATGCGGAACAGCCTTATTGCGGTAGCTTGATACCAGCGCCGCCGCTGCCGCAAGGTCTGCCGCGGGTTCTGTTATCCTCATGCCGCCGACGATATTTACATAAGCGTCAAAATTGCCAAAATCAATGCCCAGGCGGCGCTCTAAAATCGCCAGCAGCATATTGACGCGGTTATAGTCAAACCCTACTGCTGTGCGGCGCGGCATACCGTAAGGCGTTTTGGCAACCAATGCCTGCACCTCTACCATAATCGGGCGGTTGCCCTCCAGGCAGGCGCACACTACGCTGCCCGGCGCGTTTTCGGCGCGGTTCTCCAAAAACAGCCCGGCGGGGTTAGCAACTTCGATAAGCCCGCCCGCTTCCATCGAAAAAATGCCGCTTTCGCTGGTTGAACCAAAACGGTTTTTCAACGCGCGCAAAACGCGGAAGGAATAAGAGCGGTCGCCTTCAAACTGCAAAACCACGTCCACCATGTGCTCCAGAAGGCGCGGCCCGGCAATGTTGCCGTCCTTGGTAACGTGCCCGATAATGATAACCGCAATGCCGGTTGCTTTGGCAAAGCGCAGCAGCTTGGCTGTGCATTCGCGCACCTGCCCCACACTGCCGGCCGCCGTTTGCAGTTCGGCATTGTACATCGTCTGAATGGAATCTATAACAAGTATCTGCGGCTGCACTTCTTTAGCCTGCAACAGCACGGCGTCAAGGTCCGTCGCCGTCATTACCAAAAGCGCTGCCCCGGGCTTGCCAAGGCGGCGGGCACGCATAGCGGTCTGCGCCTCGGATTCTTCGCCCGATACATACAAAACTTTAATATTATTAGCTGCAAAACGCATACCGGCATCCAGCAGCATCGTCGATTTGCCGATGCCCGGGTCGCCGCCCAGCAGCACCAGGCTGCCCGGCACAATACCGCCGCCCAGCACGCGGTCAAACTCATTGATGCCGGTTTTCAGGCGCTCTACCTCGCTCAGCATTACCTTATCCAGCGTTTTAGGCTTCGGTGCTTCCTTCGGCATCAAAAAGCTCTGCTGCGGCTTTGACGGCGTTTCAATTTCTTCCGCCATGCTGTCCCAACTGCCGCATTCCGGGCAGCGGCCCAGCCATTTGGCCGATGAATATCCGCAGTTCTGGCACACAAATTTAGTTTTGGTTTTGGCCATTGTTTACCTCCGCCGGATGTATTTCTTCATGCGTTACCACAACTTCAACCTTTTTCGGCATAAATTTTATCTTACCGTCCTCGCCCACGCTGGCGCAGATGGTATCACCGGCTTTAAACCTTCCGGCCAGATACAAATCGCTGACGGGGTCTTCCAGCATTTTGCGCACGGCGCGGCGCAAAGGCCTTGCACCGTAACGGGTATCGCTGCCTTCCTTAACCAAAAGTTCGCGCGCTTCCTGAGAAATCTCCAGCGTCAGGCCGTTTTCGGCAAGTTTGGCGCGCAGCTCGCGCAGCATGTTTCTGATAATCTGCACCAAATCATCATAATGCAGGCTGTCAAACACAGTAATTTCGTCAATCCTGTTTAAAAATTCCGGACGGAACACGTTTTTAATTTCTGCCAGCACCTTATCCTTGCGCGAATTTTCTTCTTCCGCGCCGCTAACGGCAAAACCCAGCGGTTTGGTATCTGCCAAAAGCCTTGCACCGGCATTGCTGGTCATAATAATCACGCAGTTTTTAAAATCAGTTGTGCGTCCCTGTCCGTCCGTAAGCCGTCCGTCCTCCATAATCTGCAAAAGCAGGTTAAAGACATCGGGATGCGCCTTTTCGATTTCATCCAGCAGGATGATAGAATACGGCCTTCTGCGCACAGCGTCGGTCAGCTGGCCGCCTTCTTCGTAGCCGACATAGCCCGGAGGCGCGCCGACAAGACGCGAAGCCGTGTGTTTTTCCATATATTCGGACATATCAAAGCGAATCAGCGCACGCTCGTCGCCGAACAAATTTTCTGCCAGCGCTTTGGCAAGTTCTGTTTTACCTACGCCGGTCGGCCCCAAAAAGAGGAACGAACCGACAGGCCTGTTTTTATCTTTAAAGCCCGCACGCGCACGGCGGATAGCCTTGGAAACAGCCTCTACCGCCTCGTTCTGCCCGATAACGCGCTTATGCAAATCGCTTTCCATGTGCAGCAGGCGCTCGGATTCCGTCTGCGTAAGCCTTTGCAGCGGAATGTTGAGCCACTGCGAAATGACGGACGCAATGTCCTCTTCCGTAACTTCTGCGCTTTTGCTTACGGCGCTGTCATAATTGGTCTTTTCGTAACCCAGCGCCAGTTCCAGGATGGCTTCGTGGTCGCGCAGCTGGGCAGCACGCTCGTACTGCTGGCTGGCAATGGCTTCTGCCTTTTCGCGGCGCACTTTGGCCAGTTCTTTTTCTTTTTCCACTACCGGTATGGAAAGTTTATAGTTCTGCAATTTAACCTTGGCGCAGGCCTCGTCCATCAGGTCAATGGCCTTGTCCGGCAGGTTGCGGTCGGTAATATAACGGTTAGAGAGCCTTACCGCTGCTTCCAGCGCCGCATCCGATACGTGCAGTTTGTGGAACTCCTCATATTTTTTGCGCAGTCCCTTTAAAATCTCCAGCGCGGCATCTGCATCCGGCGCAGAAACCACAACCGGCTGGAACCTGCGTTCCAGTGCAGCGTCTTTTTCGATATGCTTGCGGTATTCGCTCAGCGTCGTTGCACCGACAACCTGCAATTCTCCCCTTGCCAGCGCAGGCTTGATGATGTTGGCAGCATCAGTGCCGCCTTCTCCGGCACCGGCGCCGATAATGGTGTGCAGCTCGTCGATGAACAGGATTATATCTTTATTTTCTTTGATAGTTTCCAGAATATCCTTCAGGCGTTCTTCAAAATCACCGCGGTATTTTGCGCCTGCTACAAGGTAGCCGATTTCCAGCGAAAATACGGTTTTATTGCGCAGCAACTCAGGCACTTTTCCTTCTACAATACGCTGCGCCAGCCCTTCGGCAACGGAAGTTTTGCCGACGCCAGCTTCACCAATCAGCACCGGATTGTTTTTGGTGCGGCGGCACAGAATCTGGATAACTCTTTCAATTTCGTTTTCCCTGCCGATAACAGGGTCAATTTTGCCTTCTGCCGCCAGCTCATTCAGGTTGCGCCCAAACTCGTTCAAAACCTCCAGCGATACTTCCTGCGGCATTTCTTCGTATTCCGGCATCTCCGGTTCTTCAAAACCCGGCACGGCAGGCTGGTGTTCGCGGATAGAACGGATAATCTGCCAAACCTGTTCGGCCGTAATATTAAATTTACGCAGCACATTGCCGCCCATGCCCTTGTCCTCGCGCAGAATGCCCATTAGCAAGTGTTCTGAACCAACCTGCGGGCACTTCAAGGCCACTGCTGTTTCTGCAGCAATTTCCAACGCGCGTTTGGCACGCGGCGTATAGCCGATGATAATCTGCAAATTGCCGGCAGGGTCCATCACCTTTTCCAGTTCTTCGGCCACAGCCACAGGATTTACGCCGAGTTTTTCCAGCACCCTGATGCCGTAGCAGTCTTTTTCGTTTAAAAGCGCCAGCAGCAGGTGCTCCGTACCGAGATGGTCGTGCCCTCTGTCCAGCGCGCTGCGCATGGCAGTTTCCAAAATGGAAGCCATACGTTTGGTAAAACGGCGCGCCTCCGTATGTTTAGGCGCTTCACCGCCGAAGAACAAAGTTTCCAGCAGATTACGCGCGTCTGCCGCACGCCCGCCCGCCCCGCCGATAGCATAAGGCATCAGCTTTTCGGCGCAGTCGGCGCACAGCCATTTATCTATCTGTTTATTGTTTACCATGCACACGACGTGCACGACGGCTTCTTTTTTGCCGCATTTCTGGCATAACATTACCCTCACCTCACAGACAACATCTTAGTTATGGCATTCTGTAATACAGTTATTTTTTTCTTTTCATCTGCATTGATAATTTCCAGCATGTATTTTAAAAGCGCATATTCGCGCGCAGTTATCACGCCGCGTTTGGCCCAATGCTCCAAAAGGCTGCGGGCAGTTTCCTGGTGTTTTTCCTCCTTGGCAGGCGGCGTTACGCGCACAATACGCACAAAGCCTCCGCTGCCGCGGCGGGATTCTACCAGATACCCTTTTTCCGGCGTAAAGCGCGTGCTTAAAACATAGCTTATCTGCGACGGCGCGCACGATAGTTTATCGGCAAGCTCGTTACGCTGCACCAGCACGGTATCCTCGCTGTCCTCCAGCAGTTGGCGGATAATAAAGTTTTCTATTGCATCAGCAAGATTTCTCATATCTGATTACCCCATAAATTTAGATGTATTTGTTTTTACAACTATTATATTTGACTTTTCGACTTTTGGCAAGACATAAATAAAAAGCAGCGATGAAATTTTTGTAAACTTCACCGCTGCCATCAGTTATGTTTTACAGGTTTTTGGCAAATTCGTAAGCAAATTTGCGCGCTGCTTCTTCTTCATCGCCGCTGGCGCGCCACTTGCAGTTATAGCCTGGCTGCACGTCGAAGCCTGCCGCTGTAAGCAATGCTTCCATGTCCTTCTGTGCGCCGCCTGCCCAGCCGCAGGTGCCGAAAGCCGCCGCTTTTTTGCCCTTGGGCTGCAAGCCTTTAAGGTAAACCAGCGTGCCGCCTACGCTCGGCATCATGCCGCTGTTTAATGTCGGCGAGCCTACAAGAAGGCCACTTGCTTCAAACAGTTCCACTGCAATGGTGCTGCCGGGCGTCCTGTCGGTGCGCATAAGCTGCACTTTTACGCCTGCCGCCGCTGCACCTTCAACCATAGCGCGTGCCAGCGCTTCCGTGCCGCCCCACATTGTGTCGTAAACAATAACCAGGCTGCCGTCCTTAACGCCATTGCCCCACGCTGCGTAACGCTCTACAATCTTATCAATCATGCTGCGCCAGATAACGCCGTGCGCAGGCGCAATCATCTTGATATCAAGCGCGCCTACCTTTTTCAGCGCGCCGCCAATCAGGCGGGCATAAGGCCACAGGATATTGGCAAAATATTTTTTAGCTTCATAAAACAGCACATACTCGTCAACTTCATCATCAAAGCGTTTGCTGGCGGCATAATGCTGGCCGAAAGCATCGTTACTGAACAGAATTTTATCCTGCGGGCAGTAGGTTACCATGTTGTCCGGCCAGTGCAGCATCGGCACGGGCACAAAAGTCAGGCTGCGGCTGCCAAGCTCAATGCTGTCGCCTTCTTTAACAACCATAAAGTCAAAACCATCGCCGTAATGGCGCAGCGCCTCGTTTTTACCCTGCATGGTAATAACAAATTTAGCGTTGGGCGCAGCTTTAAGCACCTGCGGCAAAGCACCGGCATGGTCTGGCTCTACGTGGTTGACAATTACATAATCTATTCTGGCAGGGTCTACCACACGGCTGATTTTTTCCAGCAGCTCAGCCGCGTAGCAGGCCTTAACGGTATCAATAAGGCAGATTTTTTCATCCATGATGAGATAGCTGTTATACGAAGCGCCGCGCTCCGTTTTATAACCGTGAAAATCCCTAACGGTCCAGTCAGTTACGCCCACGTCATAAATTTGGGGCGCTATTTGCATTGGCATCATTATTGCATCCTCCTCTTAACACGCAAAATAAATTAAAGGTAACCGAAGGACAATTCCTTCAGATTTTTATCCAAAAACAGCCCCGCCTGATGGAAGCTGTTCAGCGTACTTCTGTGACCGATACTGATAACGGTTGTCTGCGGCATTTTTTCTGCCAGCAATGTGTACATGGCTTTTTCTGTTGCTTCGTCCAGCGCCGACGTCGCCTCATCCAAAAACAGCCATTCCGGCTTGTAAATCAGCGCACGTGCAAAGGCCACGCGCTGCTGCTCGCCGCCGCTAAGCACATGCGACCAGTCTGCTTCAACATACAAATCATCCGCCAGATAGCCGATATTACATTCTGACAGCACGTTTTTCAGTTCGTCATCACTGCACTCCTTAGCGCCGGGGTATAACAGCGCTTCGCGAAGCGTGCCTAACGGCAGATACGGCTTTTGCGGTATAAACATGGTGTTTTGCGCCGCAGGCATGGCAAGGCTGCCTTTTACATAGGGCCAGATGCCGGCTAAAACGCGCAGCAAAGTGCTTTTGCCGCTGCCGCTTGCGCCTTTTATCAAAACATTCTGCCCCTTTTGGAGCTTAAACGCCGCATTGCCGACAAGCGTGCGCCCGTCCGGCAGGCAGATATCAAGGCCGGAAGCCGTAATAGAACCGCTTGTTTCCGTGCGCTGTAAATCAGGCTGCAATTTTTCCTGTTTAACCTCGTGCATGTGCAGGCCAAAGCCGGTAAGACGGTTGACTACCGACTGCCACTCAGCAATGGAAGCATACATATCGACAAAATATGACAGCGAAGTCTGCACTTTATCAAAAGCATTACTAATCTGCATCAGCCCGCCCAGCGTAATCTGGTGCGACAGATAGCGCGGCATTGCCACCACCATCGGAAAGATAATCGCAATCTGCGAATAGCCGGAATTTATCCAGATAAGCTGTTTGCGTTTCTGGATGATTTTCCAGAAATTATCCAGCAAAAGCGCAAAACGTTTTTTAAACACGCTGCCCTCACGCCCCTCGCCGGAATAAAAGGCAATGCTTTCGGCGTTTTCGCGCATACGCATCATGCTGAAACGGAAATCCGCCTCATAACGCTGCTGCACAAAGTTAAGCCCTACCAGTTTTTTACCGGCAGTGTGCGTTAACCACGTTCCAATTACTGAATAAATAAGCGCAACCCACACCATGTAGCCTTCGATATGGAAACTGTGCCCCCAAAGCGTAAAATCCAGCGGGCCGGAAATCTGATATAACACAAATACAAACGACACAAAGGTGCAGACCGCTTTTAAAATGCCGATGCTGAAAGTCAGCGTCATTTCTACAAACAGGCGCACATCTTCACTGATACGCTGGTCAGGGTTATCGGTATCAGCGCCGAACACCTGCAAACAGTAATAGGTTTTGTTGCGCAGCCATTCGTCAATATACCTGTCAGTCAGCCAGCGTCGCCAGTTAATAATCAGCACCTGCTGCAAGTAAAACGAATAAACCATTAAAATAATGTACAACGCCGCCAGCCACGAAAAATGTATCAGTTCGTCAAAAATTTTTTCGGTGTTGTAGTTTTGCAGCGCTTCGTAAAATACATTAAACCAGTCGTTAATCAAAACGATTACATAAACCACCGCCAGCGTCAGCACAATGATAACCGCCAGCAGCGCAAAGGCTTTCAGGCGTTCTTCCGACTGCCAGTAGCTTTTGGTCAAAAGCCATACGTTGCGTAAAAAACGCCCCTGTTCTTTTAATCTGTTCAAAGCAGTTCCCCTCTATCTTAAAATCAAAGTTGGTACACTCTAACTAATACAACGCAAATCAAAAAATTCCTGCCGTAAAAAAATGCCCCGCCGTAAAGCGGAGCATTTTTTCACTAATTATTTACTTTTATTCTGCCTTTTCCTTATGCTTTTTGCTGAAGAATTTTTCGACAACTACAAAGCAAACCGGAATCAGGAAGATACCAAACATGGTGTTGAAGGTCATGCCTGCAACTACGGCGTTACCCATAGATACACGCGCGCCTGCGCCCGGGCCGGTTGCAATTGCCAGCGGCAGGCAGCCGAGGATGAATGCAAAGGAGGTCATCAGAATCGGGCGGAGACGGAGTTTAGAAGCTTCAACTGCTGCCTCAACAATGCCCATACCTTTTTCCATATTCATCTTTGCATATTCTACAATCAAAATTGCATTCTTCGCAGCAAGGCCGATAAGCATAATCAAGCCAATCTGCATATAAACGTCGTTCTGCTGTCCGCGCAGGTACTGGCCCAGAATGCAGCCCAATACTGCGGTCGGCACGGAAAGAAGTACCGCCAGAGGAATAGTCCAGCTTTCGTACAAAGCTGCCAGGCACAGGAATACGAAGATAAGCGAAATAATGAATATCTGCGTAGAGCGGTTGCCTGCTTCAATCTGGTCGCGGCTCTGGTCAGTCCATTCATAGCTGTAAGTTACAGGCAGTGTTTCTGCTGCAATTTCTTCCAAAGCGTCCATTGCCTGGCCGGTGGAATAACCTTCAGCCGGGTCGCCTGCAATCTTGATAGCGCTTGCGCCGTTAAAGCGCGTCATAACAACGGAGCTGTTGGTGTTTTCGTAGCTTACGAGGGTATTCAGCGGAATCATCGTGCCGTCGTTGCTGCGCACAAAGAAGTAACGCATATCGTCAACATCGGTACGGTAATCGTCGGTTGCTTCCATAACAACACGCCAGGTACGGCCAAAGTTGTTCATATCGTTGATTTCGTAGCCGCCGAGGAAGGTCTGCAAAGCACTGAATACGCTGGAAACCGGTACGTTAAGGCTCTGTGCCTTGTCGCGGTCAACATTAAATTTATACATAGGCGTATTGGTATTCAGCGTTGTATAAATCATGCCGATTTCCGGACGCTGGCGTGCTTTTGCCAAAAATTCCTGTGCGCGCTCGTTCATCGTATTTACATCCTCGCCGCCGAGGTTCATGATGTACATGCTCAAAGAACCGGTGCTGGATGCACCCGGCAGTGCCGGAGGCTGGAAGGCCATAATATTGGCATCTGGGAATTCTGCACCCATAGCCTGAATAGACGGGATAATATCCTGAATAGAATTATCGCGTTCTTCATACGGCTTCATAGAAACAACTACAAGGCCTGCACTTGCTTTTTGCGCACGGCTCAAAATATCAACGCCGCTAACGCCCATAACATAGTTTACGCCAGGCAGTTTTTGCAGTTTGTTGCCAAGCTCTGTCATCAGCTGAATGCCGCGGTTACTGGATGCGCCCTCAGGCAAGCTGAAGGAAACAGCGCTGTTGCCCATATCTTCGTTAGGCACATAACCTGTCGGGGTAATTTTAAACAGCACGCCGATTAAAATCAAACCAACCAGCAGGCAGGCCATAACCACTTTAGCATGGCGGATGCATTTTTCTACGTTATTTACATATTTGGCAAGTGTTCTTTCAAACCATTTGTTAAAGGAATGTACGGCTTTGCCGATAAAGCCTTTGATTTCGCCTTCATCTTTTTTCGGTTTCAGGATAAGAGCGCACAGCGCCGGTGTCAGCGACAGCGCAATCAAAGCCGAAAGCATCATGGAAACGGAAATGGTAATTGCAAACTGTTTGTACAATTCGCCAACAGTACCGCCGGTAAACGCAGTCGGGATAAATACTGCTGCCAGTACGAAAGCAATTGCCACAACAGGACCCGAAACTTCGCTCATGGCGCGGTAGGTTGCTTCTTTAGGCGAAAGGCCTGTATCCTGAATATGATGCTCTACCGCTTCTACAACGACGATAGCGTCGTCGACTACGAGGCCGATAGCCAGGATAAGTGCAAACGCCGTCAGCGTGTTGATGGTAAAGCCTAAAAGTACGAAGGATGCAAACGTGCCAATCAAAGATACCGGCACTGCCAGCAGCGGAATCAGCGTTGCACGCCAGCTGCCGAGGAACATGAAGATTACAAAGATAACCAGCACCAGAGCTTCAAAGAAGGTATGTGCTACTTTTTCAAGGGATTCGGTAATGAACTGGGTGTTATCCTGAACAATGGTCAGCTTCATATCAGCCGGGAAACGTTTTTCGGCGTCTGCCAGAACCTCTTTAATCTGGCTTACCGCTTCGATGGAGTTAGCATCACTTGTCAGGGAAACAGGGAATACAACACTGGCACCGCCGTTCAAGCGGCTGACAATCAAGTCACTGCGCGGGCCTTCTTTAATGGTTGCAATGTCTTTTAAATACAGGTTATGCCCGTTTTCACTGCGGACAATAATATTGCCGAATTCTTCCGGGGTTTTCAAACGGCCCTGGGCATTGGCAGAATACTGACGTTCCTGCTGGTCCATAGTCGGGCGTGCGCCTACTGTACCTACCGGGGCCTGAATGTTCTGCGCTTGAACAGCAGATTCAACGTCCGTTGTTGTAATACCAAGCTGCGCCATTTTTTCAGGGTTCAGCCAGATACGCATTGCATATTCCGGACCATATTCGTCAACGGTAGATACGCCTTTTACGCGCTTGATTGCGTCGATAAAGTTAACGTCGGCGTAAGTTCTTAAAAACATATCGTCATAGGTATTATTAGGAGAATACAAGGCAAAATACATAATCGTTTCTGCCGACTCCTTGGTAGTAGTAATACCATAGGCAGTTACTTCCTGCGGCATGGAGCTGTTAGCCTGGGATACACGGTTCTGTACCTCTACCGCAGCAATATCAGCGTCTTTTTCCAGGTTAAACTGTACCTGAAGGCTGTATTCGCCGGATGCAGTACTGGTAGAGCTCATATCCAGCATGTTTTCTACGCCTGTTACCTTTTGCTCTATTGCCTGTGCAACAGATTCTTCAACCGTTTGGGCACTCGCGCCGGTATAGGTCGTCGATACTGAAACACGCGGCTTGGTAATATCAGGGTATTGGGCGATAGGCAGGCTGAAACCGGCAATCAAACCCAACAGCGTAATCAGTATGGCCAGCACCATGGCAAAGACCGGACGGTCAATAAAAAAACGTGCCATTCAGCTTACCTCCTTATTTTGCTTCACCGTCAGCCGCAGCTTCCGACCTGTCTGCAATAGTAGTATCAAGCTCGGCTTCTGTCATCGGTTCCGGGTTAACCAAAGCGCCTGCGGTAATCTTGCCGGTGCCTTCTACAACGAGGGTTTCATCACCGTTCAGGCCGCTTTCAACCATCCACAAGCGTCCAACGCGCGGCCCAAGGGTAACTTCGCGCATTTCAACCGTGTTGTCTGCGCCGATAACATAAACAAACTTTTTGTACATCATTTCTGTTACAGCACGCTGCGGAATCAAAATTGCATTATCACGGGTACCGGCGGTTGCCTGTACATGGGCAAACATGCCCGGCAAAAGCACGCGGTTCGGGTTTTCAAACAGGGCCTTAACCGTCAGCGTACCGGTGTTGTTGCTCAGCGCACGGTTAACCTCGGTAATGCGGCCGGGCAGCTGGTAGGTGCTGCCGTCGGCAAGCACAATGCTCAGGTTTTCCAAAGGCGCAGCCTCACCGCGTTCAACAGCGGCATTGGCCAGTTTTAAATATTCAGGCTCGGCAATGCTGAACTCTACAAATACCGGGTCGGTATTGGAGATTGTCGCCATTGTCGTCTGCCCGTCGGTAACATAGTTGCCAACTTCCAGCGCGGTGGTGTCAATGCGTCCGGTAAACGGAGCGGTAACGCTGGTTTCGCTCATATCAATCTGTGCGTTTTCCAAAAGCGCCTCTTGTGCATTTACCGAAGCCTGTGCCTGGTCGCGCGCCATAATGGCGTTATCCAGAACCTGTTTGGAAACGGCGCTCTGCTCGTACAGTTTTGTATAGCGCTCTGCATCAACAGAAGCATTTGCCAGAGCTGCGCGGGCATTGGCAAGGTTAGCCTGTGCCTGCAAAAGGTTTGCACGGTAGGTACGCGGGTCGATGGTGTAAAGCACCTGGCCCTGCTGAACCGTTTCGCCGCCATTAAAGTATTTGCCTGTAATCTGGCCGCTGACCTGTGCTTTAAGCTCCATTTCCTGCTGAGCCTGCACAAAACCGGTATAATCGTAAACAAGCGGCGTATCGCGCTTAATTACCTGCATGGACCTTACAAGCGTAGCCTGCGGGGCAGCCTGCTTTTCGCCGCCGCAGCCTGAAAATGCAGCCGCAGAAACAGCAACTGCCACCGCCACGGCAGCAGCCCTTGCGCTTCTGTTCTTGCGCAAAAAGTTCAACATAAATCTATTCCTCCTCCAACTTAAGTTTCAAGCATCAAAGCCAAAAAGACATACTTAAACCAAAGTAATATAATTATATTCCACCAAAAGAAGAAACGCAAACCCCAATATAACTAAATTTCAGCACGCTTTCGCGATATTTTGCGTTTTTTCTTTGTTTTTCTTCGTTAGACTGTTCAGTCAGTTTCTTTTGTGAGTTTTTTGTTATTTTTTAAGCAAATCCCTGTTAAGCATAAAATTGCTCAGTTCGGCAGCCGGTACAGCCGCTTCATTCCAGCCGCTGCCGTCTTTCATCTTCTGGCAGAACACAAGATTCTTTCCATTATAATACCAGGATGAAGGCACTTCCGTACTGAAATCAACATTGTTGCCAGCGCCCAGAATTGCCAGCACCGGCAGCAAATCAGGATTTTTAGTGTCAAGCACGTCGCCTATTTCCAGCACGCGCCCTGTATCCATTTCGATATTGACTGGCAGGCGTTCAAAAATTTCTGTTTCGCCTTCGCCCATAACACCGAAGAACACCAGCGACATCATTTCCGGCCCGGCAAAAGGTGCAGTGTAATCAAGTTCGCAGCTTGTTGTGCCAAGCGCGTCGGCGTAGGGCTGCCAAATCTTCTGCAATTCACTGTTAATGGTATTTTGCAGCTTAGGCTGGCCGTCCACCGCCATCAGCGGATAGGTTACGCTGCTGCCGTCCTTTACAGCCTGCTGCCTGTACAGCATGCCGTTGCCGAACAGCAAATTACGGCGGAAATCCTCATTCTGCACAATCTGCGTGTAAAATTCGCGGTCTTTAAGCTGCCAGCCGTTGTCATATTCCCACTCGCCGGATATTTTAGCTAAGACGTCGCTGCCGTCTATGCCGGTAATATTTTGCAGCGTCGAGAGTTTATCCATCGCGCCGCCGCGCCCTTTTATTATTGTAACGCCCTTCATGACGCTCTGTGGCGTGCGGTAGGGTTTAAGCAAATTACCGTTTTCATCATACAAGCCATAATTAAGGTAGTAATCCTGCTCATGCGGCAATCTGGCAGACTGCATTTCGCTGCCAAAATCAAACTGCGCCGCAAAATCCGCCTTAAAGGCGGCATTAACCTTAACGCCAAGGTTATCGCTGCCGGTGTAAAGTTCTTGCACGGCATCTGGCAAAGCCGCGTCGATAATACGCACCTGCATGTCCTGCGCCGCACCGCTTAAACTGCGCAGCACAAGCTGCTCGCCTTTGCCGGTAAAATGCCCCTTCTGCAAAAGGTTGGCATAGCCGCCTTCCAGCGACGGTGTATAAGCGGTTATCAGCCTGCCGCCGTTATCCTTTATCATCAGCAGCAAATCGCCGTAATAATTGCTGCCGCCGGTAAGCTGCGTGCCCCACAGCTCTGCGGTTTCCTGCGTGCCGTTGCCGTCGGTGTCAGCTTCAATGCTTGCCAGGCACACCGGTTCTGCCGCCAGGGCAGCATTGCAGCCAGCCGTCAGCGCCAGCACAGCCAGTACGCTTAAAAATTTATTACATTTCATACAATGCCTCCGTAAAAAATATTACTTCTATATTATACCAATACTGCGCAAATAGCAAAAGCAGTTATACTGTTAATTTATATACACAAATGCGCCCGTCAAAGTATTTTTTTGCAAAATCAGTGCAAACAGCGGCATTTTATTGTAAAATAACTGAAAAGATATTTACACGGTGCCACATAACGTACCAATAAAGCTGTAAAGGATGATGAAAATGAAAAAATTGCTGATGTTTCTGATGGTTATTTCCCTGGCAATACTTATTGCCGGCTGCGGCGGCGAAAGCCCCAAAGACGTTGCCGGTACCAAAACGCCGGTTAAACTTGGCATGCTGCGCCTTACCAGCAGCGCGCCGCTGTTTATAGCTATGGATAAAGGCTATTTTGCAGAACAGAATATAGAAATTCAGCCGGAGTGGTTTGACGCCGCCCACCCGATTGCCGTTGCCACTGCTTCATCTAAGGTTGATGTAGGCGCAACCGGCATTACCGCCAGCCTGTTCAATATGGCGGCAGGCGGTCAGCAGCTTGCTATTGTTGCCGATAAGGGGCGCGAGGAAAAGGGCTTTCCTTCTTCTGCGCTGGTTGCCAATACCGATGCTTACAACAACGGCTTTATCAGCCTGGAAAGCATTAAAGGCAAACGTATCGGCATTACGCAGAACGGTTCTACCTTTCATTATATGATAGGCCGCATGCTGGAAGAAAAAGGCTTAACGCTTGACGATATTGAACTTGTGCCGCTCGGCAAAGTCAGCGCCGTTATGGCAGCGCTTGAAAGCAAACAGATTGACGGCGCTATTTTAAACGAGCCCAATATTACCAAAATGCAAAACGCAGGCACCGCCAGACTTATCGTGCAGGTAGGCGACGTTATCCCCTATCAGACCTCGGCCATTTTCTTCTCGCCGGAATTTATCAAAAATGAAGATGCCGGCGTGCGCTTTTTAAAAGCCTACAACAAAGCCTGCAACTATTATTATGACGCCGCCATTGCCAAAACCGACCCGCAGAAGCTGGACGAAGTTATCGGCATTATTGCCAAATATGTTAAAGCCCCGGCTGAGGATATTAAAACCGGCCTGCCTTATATCGACCGCGACGGCAAACTGATGGCGGACGATATTAAAACGCAGATTGACTGGTATTCCTCTCACGGTATGATGCAGGGCCAGCTTGACGCTGCCAAAGTTGCCAACACCGCGCTTTTAGAAAAGGCGCTGGCTGAATAATTTACGCGGGCGGCCGCTGCGCCGCCTGTTTTATTACGGAGATAAAACATGAAACTTGTCATCGAAAACGTCAGCAAAACCTTTAAAGCACGCAGCGGCAAAGCCCTGCCGGTGCTTAAGGATATTAACCTGACAGTAAACGAAGAAGAATTTGTCGCGCTTGTCGGCCCATCCGGGTGCGGCAAATCCACGTTATTAAATATTACAGCCGGGCTTTTAGCCCCCACCGAAGGCAGCGTCCACTTTACGCACCTGCCCGAAAACCATATCCCGCGCACGGGGATTGTCTTTCAGGAAACAGGGCTATTTCCGTGGCGCAGCGTTTATGACAACATTGCCTTCGGGCTGGAAGCGGCAGGCGTGCCCAAGGATGAGCAAAAAGAACGCATCAGCCATTATATCAGCCTGGTAGGCTTAAACGGTTTTGAAAAAGCGCTGCCCCACCATTTAAGCGGAGGCATGCGCCAGCGCGTCGGCATTGCCCGCGCCCTTGTCATTAACCCCGACCTGCTTTTGATGGACGAGCCGTTTTCTGCATTGGACGCACAGACACGCACCATTATGCAGGAAGAACTGGTAACGCTGTGGGATAAAACACGCCTTAGCACGCTGTACGTTACGCATAACATACAGGAAGCCGTTATGCTGGCCGACCGCGTGGTGCTGCTTTCGCGCCGCCCCGGCAAAATAAACCGGATTCTTACCATTGCCATTCCCCGCGCTGAACGCGAACTTACGCAGCACGCCGAAGCCATTGCCGAATACATCCATATCATCTGGGAGCATATCAGCAAGGACGCGCGTGCAGCGCTGATGGAGGTGGACGAACGTGGCTGAATATAAAGTAAAAGATAAAATGCAAAGCTGGCAAAAATCCTATCCGGCCTGGGTTTCCGGCATTTCTGCCGCAGTTTTGCTTATTCTATGGGAAGTTATCTGCCGCAGCGGCGTTATTTCCGCGCTGTTTCTGCCATCGCCGACAGGCATTATTGCCGCGCTGATGGATATGCTTACCGGCGGCGAAATTGCAGCAAGCCTTGCCGCCAGCATGTACCGCATTGTGCTTGGCTTTGTGCTGGGCAGTGTCATCGGCCTTGCCGTAGGGCTTTTTACCGGCACATCGGCACTGATTGACCGCATCGGCACACCCATAGTCAACGCGCTGTACCCAATACCTAAAATTGCGCTTTTGCCGCTGTTTATTTTGTGGCTCGGCATCGGCGAGCTTTCCAAGGTAACAATTATCGCGCTGGGCGTGTTCTTTCCCGTAGCTATGAACACTTACAGCGGCGTAAAAAATGTAGACCCGCTTTTAATAAAGGTTGCCGTCAGCTTTAACGCCACCCGCTGGATGACGCTGAAAAAAGTTGTGCTGCCCGCCGCCCTGCCGATGATTTTTGCCGGGCTGCGCCTTGCAGCAGGCACCTCGCTTTTGCTGCTTGTTGCTGCCGAAATGATTGCCGCACAGGAAGGCATCGGCGCGCTGATACTGCATTACGGCGATTTGATGATTACCGACCGCCTGATGGCAGGCGTTATTGTGCTTTCCGTTTTGGGGCTGGTATTTAACCAGCTTTTGCAATGGGCCGAAAACCGCGCCATCCCCTGGAACAAATAAATGTATACACGTATTTTTACGCGGCAGTGCTGAACTTGCCGCGTTTTTTATGGTATAATAGCGGCATACAATTTGTTGTTTTGTAAATTTTTTAAGTGAGGAGCCAAGAACATGAGATTATCAGAAAGAGTACAGCATTTACAGTTATCCCCTATCCGCAAACTGGCACCCTATGCCGACGCTGCCAAAAAAGCAGGCAAAAAGGTTTACCACTTAAATATCGGCCAGCCGGATATTGAAACCCCGTCCCAGTTTATGGACGCTATCAGAAATTTTGACGAAAAGGTTATCGCCTACGGCAACAGCAAAGGCGAACCGTTTTTGATTGAAGCCGTGCAGAAATACTATGCCGAAAAAGGCATGAACTACGAAGCAGGCGATATTTTTATTACCAACGGCGGCAGCGAAGCACTGATTTTTGCAGTTATGTCGCTGTGCGACCCGGACGACGAAATTATGGTGTTTGAACCGTACTACGCCAACTACACCACCTTTGCAACCGAATTCGGCGCTAAAATCAACGCCGTAACCACCAGCGTTAAAAACGGCTACCACCTGCCCGGCGCAGAAGAAATTGAAGCGCACATCACGCCGAAAACCAAAGCAATTTTGCTTACCAACCCCGGCAACCCGACCGGCGTTGTTTACACTGCGCAGGAAATGCAGATGATTGCCGATATTGCCGTTAAACACGACCTGGCAGTAATTGCCGACGAAGTTTACCGTGAATTTGTATACGACGGCGAATATAAAAGCTTCGGCACTATGCCCGAACTTGACAACAACCTGATTATCATTGATTCTGTTTCCAAGCGTTACAGTGCCTGCGGCGCACGTATCGGCTGCATCATCAGCAAAAACAAAGATTTCTGCCAGCAAATCAACAAATGCTGCCAGGGCCGCCTGTGCAGCCCGATTCTGGAGCAGGTAGGCGCAGCAGCACTTTATACCACTCCGGTAAGCTATCTGGAAGCAGTAAACAAAGAATACCAGAAACGCCGCGATACCATTGCCGCAGGTTTGAAAGCACTGCCAGGCGTAGAAGCCAGCGACCCGAAAGGCGCTTTTTATGTAATGGTTAAATTTCCCGTTGACGACGCCGAAAAATTTGCTATCTGGCTGCTCGAAAACTTCGACATCGACGGCGAAACCGTTATGTTTGCACCCGGCAACGGATTTTACAGCACCCCCGGCTATGGCGTTAACGAAGCCCGCCTTGCCTATGTGCTGAACTGCGAAGACCTGAAAAAAGCAATTCACATTTTGGGCGAAGCCTTAAAAGCATATCCAGGTAAAACACTTTAAGATTAAGCTATAAGCTAAAAGCACCGCGCCATAAGGACGGTGCTTTTGTTTGACATAAGTACGTTATTTGCGTATAATATTTATAGAAAATGTGCTGCCGATAGACGGCTAGCCCTTTATAACAGTTATTTTGCAGAAATAACCGCTACACCGGGACGTGAGGGCGGTTATTTCTGTTTATTAGAATGGTTATAACCAATCATATATCCAACGCTAAATATCGTCGCGGTATAACCGATTAAGGTCATCAGCGATAGTATATCCACGCGGATTCCTCCTCAATAAGTATTTCAGCCTGCAACAGCAAGCTGATTTCTATTTTATCGGAGGGTCACAGTCCCTCCGCTGGAGGGCTAACCGCCTACCGTTATGGCAGCACAAATGTTATTTTAACAAAATTGCATAATTATGTAAAGTTATTTATATAGCAAAAACACGGGCTCAGCACCCGTGTTTTTTATTTGCTGTATTTTTTATAGACAAAGTGCGCCGCTATGGCCGTTACAAATTCTGCCAGCCAAAAAGCGTGCCATACGCCCGTTGCACCAAGCCAACCGCTAAGCAGCCACGCCGCCGGTATTATTACCACTACATAGCGCAAAAGCGAAATCACCAGTGAGGGCAGCCCTTTGCCGAGCCCTTCCAGTGCGCCGCAGGCTGTTACGCTTACGGAAGAAACAATAAAGCCTGCGCAGATAATTTTTAAGGCTTCTGCCCCTGCTTCTACCGTAAGGGTGTTTTCTGTAAACATGGCAATCAGCTTATCCGGCACAGCCAGGCAGATAAGTGTGCCTGCCAGCATAATGCCTGCATTCATCAGCATGGTTGTATAATAAATTTTTTTAACCCTTTCATGCTCGCCTGCGCCGTAGTTAAAACTTACCAGCGGGCGCATGCCCTGAATAATGCCGTTGGCTGGCAGGTACAAAAAGGTTTGCAGTTTGTAATAAATGCCCAGCACCACTATATAACTTTGCGAATACGCCGCCAGGATTGTATTGAGCGCCGATACCAAAAGCGACGGCAGGGCAAGATTGAGCGTGGCCGGTATGCCGATAGCGTACAGCTTAAAGTTAAGCGCGGCATTGGCGGTTAAATATTTGCGGCTAAGCGTTATGCGCATGGGGTATTTTTTGTAAACAAAAAGATAGATGGCCAGCGTGGATATTTGCCCGATGCCCGTCGCCACGGCTGCGCCTTCTATGCCCCATTCTGGGAAAGGACCGATGCCGAAAATCAGAAGCGGATCTAAAATAATATTAACGATGCAGCCAGCCATCAGCGCTATCATTGTTACCTTCATGTTGCCGACTGCCTGGAAGATTTTTTCGTAGCACAAACCTACCATTATAATGATAGAAAATGCAAAAGCGATATTGGAATAACGCACGCCCATGCCGATAACGTCAGTATCCGCCGTAAAGGCGCTTAAAAAATGCGGCATAACCGCGATGCAGGCGATAGTTAAAACGATGCCGTGCAAAATACTGAGCAGCATGCCCTGCGCCGCCGCTTTGTTGGCCGTTGTTTCGTCGCCCGCGCCAAGATAATAAGCGATAAGGGCGTTAATGCCGACGCCGAATCCGATGCTGACAGCGTTGATGAAGTTTTGCACCGGATAGACAAGCGACAGTGCCGTCATGGCGTTTTCGCTGATTTGCGCGACGAAAAAGCTGTCTACAATGTTATACAGCGAATTTACCATCATGGATATGACCATGGGCAGCGCCATGGAGGTTATCAGCGGCAGAATGGGTTCTTCTTTCATAAAGTTACTGTTCATATTTACTCCTTCGGCTATGGTAAACTAAAAAACCACACAATTGCCTAAAGGCAACCGTGTGGCGAAAAATGGCTTTGCCAGAAAAATCCACAGCAAATTTTAGTATTAAACTTTTAAAAATATAACATAACCCGGCCGCCGTGTCAACAGGCAAAGCAAAACCCCGGTGCATAAACACCGGGGCGCTGGGGGAGATGTAGCTGCTTTATTTGCAGCTTTCTATTTTATTTTCCGTGCAATTCCCTTATTTCAGGCTGTGTGCCTTTATATCAGTGCGGTCCGGCTTGTTTCCGTTCGGCCTGCCGCGCTGCTTAATTATTTTGCAGGTTCTGCTTCTGCCATTTCTACAACTGCGTCTTCGGCTTTAGCGTTGCGCGCTGCAAAAATGGAAGCTAACAGAGAACCGGTTGTTTGATGTACTACGCCGGCGATTGCGCCCGGGATAGCTGCCATCGGGGTAAAGTGCAGAGTGCCGAGCGAGCAGGCAAGTGCGGAGTTTTGCATGCCGACTTCCAGCATAACGGTGGTGCACTGGGCTCTGCCCATACCGGCTTTTTTGGCAAGCATCCAGCCGAGTGCATAGCCGCCGAGGTTTTGCAGCAGGACTACCATAACCATTACCCAGCCAAGTTCAAGG
The DNA here is from genome assembly GCA_003150755.1 of Phascolarctobacterium sp. GTDB lineage: Bacteria > Bacillota > Negativicutes > Acidaminococcales > Acidaminococcaceae > Fusicatenibacter_A. The sequence continues at coordinate 71,956 of QAMT01000002.1, forward strand.
ATTTTAGCGCCGTTTAAGGCTACCATTGCGCCCATGATGCTCAGTACGCTGAAGGCGGATACCAGAACGAGGACTTTGGAATATTTGACAACGAATTTGTCGCCGACTGCTTTATGAACGAGGATGCCTAAAACGATGGGCACCAGGATTACCTGGGATACGGATTTGAGCATTGCCATGAAGGAAACTTCAACCCACTGGCCTGCCAGCATCCAGGTAAGGAACGGGGTAAGTACCGGAGCAAGAAGCGTGGTTGCCGTTGTAAGGCAAACAGACAGGGTAACATCGCCTTTGGCAAGATATGTCATTACGTTGGAAGCAGTGCCGCCCGGGGTTGTGCCGAGAAGAATCATGCCGATTGCAAGTTCGGGCGGAAGCTCAAAGCCGACAGTAAGCACATAGGCAAGCAGCGGCATGATGGTGAACTGGCCTACGCAGCCGAAGAACACTTCTTTGGGGCGTTTGAACAAAAGTGCAAAGTCGCTGGCGCGCAGCGTCATGCCCATGCCAAACATAATTACCGAAAGCAGCGTAACCGTCTGCGATGCTGCCCAGGTAAAGCCCTGCGGGAAGAAGAACGCCACAACTACAACACCAAGAACGATGTAAGTAAGATATTTGCCTACTAAATCTGCCAGTCTGTTCAATACACTCATTTTCCATTTCTCCTTTTTGTTTAAAATAAATTCTTTAATAACAAACCGGCGATTGTGAAGCTTTTTTGACCAACAAAAAAGGCTTTGCCTCTTATGTAAGAGACAAAGCCGATAGCTCTGCGGTACCACTCTTATTGCCGTAAATATTACGGCCACTTTCCCGGCATCACCGAAAGTTTCACAACTGACGTTCAATGCCTGACGCTGTAACGGTCGTCCTCCGGCCGCGCTTACACAGGCATTTGCCCTTCAGGCGGCAGCTCATGGGGGATTTTCGTAAAGTGCTTTGATCTTATCTCTCAGCTAAATGATAAGTTCTCTGGAATCTGGGCTTGCTTTATTACTTTTCCCAATCAACGCAATTTGTTATTTGATGAGCTTATTATAATAAGCAGAAGCCGCCTTGTCAACACTTTTAATACAAAATTTTTACAAATTTATTTTTTGGTGTAAATTAAGCATTAAAACTGTAACATGCGTTACATCATAACAAATTTTCAGACTTTTTTATGATACCGGTGTCCACACAATTATTTTTCAGCCGCAGCCAAGGCAGCCAGTTCTTCTTTGCGTTTTTGATGAATTTTGTAAATACCGACCGTAAAAAGCGGAATCAGGAAAATAGCGATAAAAGCGTAAGCCAAAGCATTATAGCCTTTGGCAATCAAATCAATAATGCCGATTTGGGCCATGCCCATGGAAGCAATAAGGATGCCTATCGTCATGCCGCCCTTCTGTTTACGGCTCAGATGCCCGCCATGCCTTTCTTCAAGGCCTTTGTCAATGCGTTCGAGCATGGCATGGATAATGCCGGTAGCAGTTTCAATAAGCGTCCAGCCCATAACAAGGCCAAAGAACAGGTACATGAAAGAACCTGCGTTGCAGGACTGCATCATTACCACCCACGGTACAGGAGCAGCCAGCACTTTATCGGACGGGTAAAAGCACATTACGGAAAAATATGTAAGGAACCAGGGCACAGTCATCAGAACACCGCCGATTATGCCGCTGATGACAGACTGTTTGCGGCAGGTTTGCCTTTTGATGGTAAAGAAGGAAGCAGGCAATACTACCAGATTAAAAGCCATATACAAAATACCGTTCCACAGCGCGTCAAAGCCTGTCGCACCCGGCACAAAACTGGTATCGTTATTGGCAAAAACAGTGCCGATATTTTCGTAATGCGTAGAAATTACCAACGCAGAAAACATAATATAGCCGATATACAAAAGAATAGTGCCCAGCGTTTCAAAATGTTCAATCAGATGCTCGCCGTAAAAATTAAGAATACCGACGATAACAGTAATGGCAGTGACGCCTACCCAGTAGTTAAGCCCGGTTGTTTCTTCTACAACCGCACCGGTTGCCGAAGACATAACCGCAATTATGATAATCATGAAAAGAAAATAAACAACGTCAAACACATAGCAAAGCGGCCCGCCGATAAGCCTGATAAATGATTTGAAATCATAAACTTTAAACAAACGGATAAGCTCAAAACTCAATGAACAGACAATGGCAAAGCCCAAAAAAGTTGCAAAGCCCGAAAGCCAGCCTAAAGCGCCGAACTTTGCGCCGTATTCAACAATTTCGCGCCCGGTGGCATAGCCGCCGCCAATTAAAACCGATTGCAGAATAATGCCCGGCAGCAGATACTGCCCGATAGCACCGTCAAAAAAGCCTTTCTTTTCCATAAAAACCCCTCCTAAAACATTAAAAATTACCAGCCGTGACGGTATGCAAAAACACCATCCGGAATATTACCGGCACACAGTTCGCCAATAGTTTCATCCAAAATTGCAAATGCCTTTTTAAGATTTTCCTGTTTAATATTCAAAGGCGGCTGTACTCTTAAAATATTGCCGGCAATAGTAATAATAATAAGGCCCTTTTCGTAAGCCCGAAAAGCAATTTTAAACGCAGCCGATGCAGCATCCTCTCCGTTTACGGCTTTAATGCCGATGCCGTAAGACATACAGCGTCCGCGGTAAAAATCAATAACCTGCGGATATTTTCCTTTAAGCTGCTGCATCAGTCCTGTAATTTTTTGGCTGTTGGCAGCAAGCTGCCGCTGAAACTCAGCTGATTTATAAATGTCAAAGGCAGCGCACCCTGCGGCGCAGGCAATGGAGTTGCCGCCAAGTGTAAACAGATGTGCCGGCGCAGGCAAAACATCCATAATTTCGGCGCGGCCCATAAAAGCGCCCAGCGTTAACCCTGCGCCAATGGATTTGCCCATAATAATTCCGTCCGGAATAATGCCGGGGTAATTTTCGATACTGAACCAGTGCCCTGCACGGAAAAAGCCCTGCTGTACTTCTTCGGCAATAAAAAGTATGCCGTTATCCTTGCAAAGTTTGTATAGCTTTTGCATAAAAATGGGATGTGCAGGCAAAATGCCGGCATCGCCCTGGATAGGTTCGATAATGACGGCAGCCACTTCGTCCACCGGCAAAGTACGCTCAAACGCGGCTTCCATTTCACGCAGGCATTCGCGCTCGCACACATCGTCAGGTACATCATCGCCAAAGAACGGAAAATGATAAATCTCCGGCAGGAACGGGCCCATTTTGTCGCGCATCCTTGTCGTTACAGTTGTAAGCGAGGATGAGCCATAAGTATTTCCGTGATAACCGTTGATAAAACTGATAATCTTGGTTCTGCCGGTATAAGCCCTGGCAAATTTAATGGCTGCGTCGTTGCCGTCGCTGCCGCAGTTGCCAAAGCAAACCTTAGCCTTTACCCCGCCGGGGTAAACAGAGGTAAGACGCTCGGCATATTCAATCATCGGCTTATTGTAGCAGTAAGCGGCAGTATATTGTGTATATTTTTTAAGCTGCTCACTGATAGCTTTCGTGATAACCTCATTGCTGCTGCCAAGGTTCAAAGATGAAGCGCTGGTCAGAAAATCAATATACTCGTTGCCGTCTTCATCCTTTAAAATTTCGTCTTTGGCTTCTGCAACCACTAACGGATAGTAAGATAGGTGCTGACATCTTGCAACAACTTTTTCATCCCGCTCTACAAGAGCGCTGCAATTTGGTACTTCTTTCCCTAATTTGTAATCCATAGCAAAGCATCTCCTTCGAAAAGTACGTATTTTGAGTACAATTATAATTTTATTACTTTGCTATTGCAATGATTTTTGTAAATTTTGTAGAATTCTACAATTATATTTACCTTATATTGTAAACTTATCAAAACAAAAGATATTTTATGTTTATTGCTACGGTGCTTATGCAAACTTTTTTGCTTTATTAGAGACAATAAAAAAACAGCCACAACCTGCAAAAGGTTATGGCTGTCAAATCGCTTTATATTATTTTTCTGCGCTTTCCGGCTGGTTTTCCGGTTCTTTCTTTTTAGGCGGCTTTTTATTGTATTCCTGCATTACGGCGTCCATGTCGCCTTTAAGCCACAGTTCTACGGCGTCTGCCATTTTGCTGACGGCCTCGTCGATAAGGGGCTGTTCTTCTTTGCCGAAGCGGTGCAGGACATGCCCGATAACGGCAGATGCGTTGCGTGCCGGGTGCCCGATGCCGATTTTAAAGCGCGGAAAATCGCCCGTGCCGAGATGCTGCTGGATGGATTTTATACCATTATGCCCGCCTGCGCTGCCTTTACGGCGGATACGCAGCTGACCGCACGGCAAATCAAGGTCATCCTGAATAACGGCAATATCTTCCGGCGCGATATTGTAAAAGTTGGCAAAAGCGCCGACCGCTTCGCCGCTTAAATTCATATACGTTGTAGGTTTAATTAAAAAAACTTTTTCCGGCGTGCGGTATTCGGCACACAGGGCGTTGCGCTCGTTTTTCCAGGTAGTAATACCCCAGCGTTTTGCCAGTTCATCTGCCACCATAAAGCCGATATTGTGGCGCGTGCCCTCGTACTCCTTACCAATGTTGCCAAGTCCTGCAATCAGTTTCATAAAATCTCCTCAATGCAAAAATAAGGCCCGCCGCGCCTGCGGCAGGCCCTTGTGTTTAATTATTTATGTTTTTCAAACAGCTGGCTTACAGACCAGTTATTGTAAATGCGCAGAATGGTTTCTGCCAGAATCGGCGCAATGGAAAGCACTTTGATTTTGGGGTGCTTTTTGGAAGGCGGCAGCGGAATGGTGTTGGTAACAACAACTTCGGTAATATCCGACTGCGCAATGCGGCTTACTGCCGGGTCCGTTAAAATCGGGTGGGTGCAGCAAGCATAAATTTCTTTAGCGCCGAATTTTTTAACGGCTTTGGCAGCTTCTACCAGAGAGCCTGCCGTATCTATCATATCGTCAACAAGAATTGCCGTTTTGCCCTCTACGTTGCCGATAAGGTTCATAACCTCAGCAACGCCGGGTTCCGGACGGCGTTTGTCGATAATGGCCATGCCGCAGCCGAGGCGTTCTGCCATGGTGCGGGCACGGCTTACGCCGCCAAGGTCAGGTGATACAACGATGAGGTCCTGCAGATTTTTGCCTTTGATGTATTCTGCCAGAATAGGCTGGCCGGGCATATGGTCAAACGGTACGTTGAAGAAGCCCTGAATCTGCGCAGCGTGCAGGTCGATAGTTACAACGCGGGTAACGCCGGCACATTCCAGAAGGTCTGCCATAAGTTTGGCGGTAATAGGTTCACGGCCGCGGGCTTTGCGGTCCTGGCGCGCATAGCCGTAGTAAGGGATTACGGCAGTAATATGTGCAGCCGAAGCGCGTTTAAAGGCATCGGCCATAATCAAAAGCTCCATTACGTTATCATTAACGATAGGGCCGCAGGTAGGCTGAACAATAAAAATGTCCTTGCCGCGGACGCTTTCATTAATCATAACCTGCACTTCGCCGTTGTTAAAACGGTTGATAACGGCATCACCAACCGTAGTGCCGAGATTTTCTGCAATCTCTCGCGCTAAATCGGGGTTGGCATTGCCGGTAAAAATCCTCATTCTGCTCTCATCTGACAACATGGTCATATACCTCCAGATCGATTAATTTGTTGTGCTTAAATTTCCTTAACCTTATAAATATAGTATACAACTTTTTACACAGGTTTAACAAGTAAATTAGCAAATTTTATCAGTCTTCGCGTTGTTTGGCTGCCCAGCCCTCAATATTTTTCTGTTTGGCGCGGGCAATGCCGAGCGCGTCCTGCGGTACTTCTTTAGTAATGGTCGAGCCTGCGCCGATATAAGCGCCGTCGCCGATAGTAACAGGCGCAACCAGGTTGCTGTTGCAGCCGATAAAGGCATTGTTGCCGATGGTAGTGCGGTGTTTCTTTTTGCCGTCGTAGTTTACCATGATGCAGCCGCAGCCGATGTTTACGCCGCTGCCGATATCGCTGTCGCCGATGTAGGACAGATGCGGCAGTTTGGTGCCGTAGCCGACATGGGAATTTTTAACTTCGATAAAGTTGCCGATTTTAACTTTTTCTTCCAGTACGGTATCGGGGCGCAGGTGAACATACGGCCCCATAACGACCCTGTTTTTAACAACGCAGTCGTGCCCGTAAGTAAACTGCATTTCTACTTCGTTGCCGACTTTAACATTCGTCAGGCGCACAGAAGGCCCGATAACACAGTCCGTGCCGATTTCGGTTGCGCCTTCCAGCCAGGTATAAGGGTAAATAACGGTATCATTGCCAACGGTTACGTCTTCGCCGATAAAGGTGCTGGCAGGGTCCATAATGGTTACGCCGCTGTCCATCAGTTTGCCCAGCACGCGGCTGCGCAGTTCGGCTTCGGCTTCCGCCAGCTGGCGGCGGCTGTTGACGCCCATAACCATGGCGTTATCTGCCGTAACGGCAGCGCCGACTTTTTTGCCCATGCCGTTCAGTTTGGCAAGTACGTCCGTCAGATAATATTCGCCCTGCGCGTTGTCGTTGGTCAGGGTATGCAAAATCTCAAACAGCAGCGGTGCTTCAAAGCAGAAAATACCGGTGTTGATTTCGGTAATGGCCTTTTGTTCCGGCGTTGCGTCCTTTTCTTCCACAATGCCTGCCACATTGCCTTCGGCGTTGCGGATAATGCGCCCATAGCCATAGGGATTGGGCATAATAGCCGTCAGTACGGTTGCAGCAGCACCGCTCTGTACGTGTTCTTCATAAAATTTACGCAGTTCGCCTGCGTCCAACAGCGGCGTATCGCCGCACAGCACCATAACAGTGCCGGTAAAATCTTTCAGTTCGTTTTCGGCCTGCATAACAGCGTGGCCGGTGCCAAGCTGTTCTTTTTGGTATACGCTTACGGCCTGGCTGCCGATGAGTTCATTGACAAGCTCTGCGCAGTGGCCGGTAATAACTACTTTTTTAGCCGCGCCTGCTCCGCTTGCAGCATCCAGCACGCGCTGGAGCATGGCTTTGCCGCCTACTTTATGCAGCACCTTGGGCAGTTTGGATTTCATGCGGGTGCCCATACCGGCAGCTAAAATTACAGCAACAAGTTCAGACATTATTATACCCCATTTCTTATTTTTTCTTGCGTTCTGCGCTTTCAAGCATATCCTTCAGCAGGGTATGCTCAGCGTTTTCCATATGGATGCGCGCCGCGTTCTGCGCCCTGTCCACATCATGGGCGGCAATGCTGTCCACCAGCGTGCGGTGCTCTTCCATAGTGTTGCGCAAACGACCCGGATACATCATCGAGCGGCGGCGGATAACGGTAATCTGCTCGCGCAGGTTGTTGATGATGCCCGCCAGGCGCTGGTTGCGGCTGGCTTTATATAAAACATCGTGAAAAGCGGTGTCGATTTCTACAATTTTTTCAATATTGCCGTCTTCGATATGCTGGCCGATTTCAACAAGGAGGCGCTGCATGGTTTCCAGCTCCTCATCGCTGATGCGCTCGGCAGCAAGCCCGGCAGCCAGCACTTCAAGGCTGGTGCGGATTTCGTAAACTTCGTTGATGTCTTTGATGGAAATATCGGCAACATAGGTTCCGCGGCGCGGAATCATAACCACAAAGCCTTCCAGTTCCAGCTTGCGGATGGCTTCGCGCACGGGGGTACGGCTGACGCCCATTTCGTCAGCCAGCTGAATTTCCATCAGGCGCTCGCCCGGGCTGAAAACGCCGTCAACAATCGCCTGGCGGATGGTTTCGCACACCAGCTCGCGCAGGGGCCGGTAACTATCAAGCTGAATAGGGCTTAAATGTCCGCTCATTTATATAACACTCCTTTTTACAGTATGGGCAATGGCGGTTTCAAGTCCGTCTGCCTGCAATGCTTCTGTTATTTTCTGCGCCGCCTGCTTGTCTTTTACAATGGCAAACACAGTCGGCCCGCTGCCGCTCATCAGTGCATAATCCGCACCGGCGGCCAGCATTTTTTGTTTTATGGTATTTATCTCCGGATATTCGGCGCAGGTTACGCCTTCCAGCGAGTTGCCCATGCCGGGCAGCGGCAGTTTGGCACTGCCTTTTTGCAATGCTTTGGCAAGCAGCCTGACATCCGGGTGCTGCGGCGCTTTTAAAGCGTCAAACTCGCGGTAAACCCATGCGGTAGATACGGCAATTTTTGGCTTGGCCAGCACAATAACTGTACCGGCAGGTTCCGGCAGAGGCGTTAAAACCTCGCCGCGCCCTTCGGATAACTGCGTGCCGCCCGTTATGCAAAACGGCACGTCGCTGCCGATTTGTGCGGCAAGCTCCTCAAGCTGCGGCGCGCTTAAACCAAGCTGCCACAGGCGGTTCAGCCCGCGCAAAACTGCTGCTGCATCGCTTGAGCCGCCCGCAAGTCCCGCCGCCATAAAAATATGCTTATCCAGCGTAATTTTTACATCAGGCTTTCTGTTAAAGCGCTCTGCCATAAGCGCTGCGGCCTTCCACGCCAGGTTGGTGTTATCTCCCGGCAAATCCTCCTTGCCGGTAAGCACGCAAAGCCCATCATGCTGCTCCAGCGTAACGGTATCAGCCAGGCTGACGCTTTGCATTACCATGCACACCTCGTGGTAGCCGTCCGGGCGTTTGCCTAAAACGTCCAGCCCTAAATTTATTTTGGCATAAGCTGTTTCTGTAATTTTCTCCATAAACATCCCTGTCAGTTCAAAATGTATACAATATATTTTATCATATTTTATAGTAATTTGCTTATAAGTGCCTAAAAAATTTTAGACTATCTTTAAAATTTTGCCGCCGCTATTTCTTTTTTGCATAAAAGATGATAAGATTACTATATATTTCTTCTAAAGGACAGGCTTATGAATTATCTTATTTACCGCTATGTTATGGTCATTATCGGCTGCCTGCTGACGGCGGCTGCCATCAATTTATTTTATATTTCCAATACGCTTTTAAGCGGCGGCATTACCGGCCTTGGCTTTTTAATTTATTATCTTACGGGGCTGCCCATAGGCATGATGAACATTGTGCTGAACATTCCGCTGTTTTACCTGGCTTGGAAGTACATGGACAAGGAATACTTTTTCGGCTCGCTTGCCAGCATGACTTTCCTTTCGCTTGCCATTGACGCGCTGCACTTTTTGACGGCTTATACGCCGGACGTGCCTGAAAAAATGCTGAGCTGCATTACCGGCGGCGTGCTGTACGGCCTTGGCATGGGCATTGTTTACCGCGTAGGCGGCGGCACCGGCGGCATGGATATTATCGGCGGCATCGTCAACAAGTATTACAGCATCAGCCAGGCAACCACCAATTTTATTTTTAATATCGTTATAATGATTGCCGGCACAATCGCCTTTGGCATTGAAGCTGTTTTATACACGATGCTGACCTTTTTTATTGTTTTTAAAGTTACCAACGCCATTACCGTCGGCTTTGATTACAAGAAAAACATTATCATCATCAGCGAGTATTACGAAGAAATTGCCGAAGGCATTATTAAAATCGTCGGCCGCGGCGTTACCTACCTTTACGGCGAAGGCGCTTACACCCACCAGCAGCGCAAAGTGCTGTTTGTGGTTGCCAAACTGACGCAGGTTGCGCGCATCCGCCAGATTGTACGCAAAAAAGACCCGGGCGCGTTTATGATTATCACCGACGCCAGCGACGTTTTCGGCAGGGGCTTTACCTCCGCCCCCAGCGGCAAACACAAGCAGAAAAAGATTTTTGCCCTGATTAACCACTATGAGGACGACGAAAAATAATCCTTCTTTATGGTATAAGGAGTGACCACGGATGATTTTAATCAGCGCCTGCCTGTTGGGGCGCAACGTAAAATACAGCGGCGGCAATAATCTGTGCGGCTGGCTTGCCAAATATTATAACACCGATGATTTTATTGCTATCTGCCCGGAATGTTTCGGCGTTTTGCCGATACCGCGCCCGCCTGCGGAATTACAGGACGGCAGCGGCGAAGACGTGCTTAACGGCACGGCCCGCGTTATGGATAAGGACGGCAAGGACGTAACTGCCGCTTTTATAAGCGGCGCGGAAAAAGCGCTGGCACTTGCCCAAAAGCACAACGCCAATTATGCCATTTTAAAAGCACGCAGCCCTTCCTGCGGCTGCGGCCGGATTTACAGCGGCAGTTTTGACGGCACTAAAAAAGACGGCGACGGCGTTACAGCCGCACTTTTTAAAAAGCACGGCATTAAGGTTTACATCGAAGAAACCATCACCGAAGCAGAACTTGTGAAACTGCTTGCTAAAACAAAATAAAATGACAAAAGCCCTGTTAAGCAAATGCTCAACAGGGCTTATTTTTATGCCGGGCAGTGCAGCGGCTTTTGCGTATTTTTGCGGCAGCAGCCGTTATGGCAGCGCCATTTAAGCAGCATGGCCGAGCTTATGATAACGGCGACCGAACCTGCGTTATGCACAAGCGCACCGGCAACAGGCGTCAGCCAGCCTGTTACCGCCAGCACAACGGCTATAAAATTTACAGCCATGGCAAAAATAATATTATGTTTAATCGTTTTCATCATCTCGCCGGAAAGCTCCAGTAAATGGCCGAATTCACTGAAATCATCGTTCACAAGTACAATACTTGCGGCTTCGATAGCAATATCGCTGCCTGCGCCGCCCATTGCAATGCCTACATAGGCTTTTTTCAGCGCCGGTGCATCGTTTACGCCGTCGCCAAGCATACAGATATGCTCGCCGCGCTGTTCAAAACTCCCGATGATATTAAGTTTATCTTCCGGCAGGCATTCTGCATAAACCTCGTCAACCCCCAGGCTGCCTGCAACTGCATTGGCAGCGTTTTTGTGGTCGCCAGTCAGCAGCATAGTTGTTTTACCCGCCCGTTTAACACCTGCCAGCATCTTTGCGGCTTCTACCCTGACGGTATCACTTAAAGCAATAAAACCGGTGCTGATTCTATCAAGCGCCAGGTAAATAATGCTGCAGCCGCGTTTGGTATAGCTTGCAGCAGCGTTTTTTATTTCCGGGGCAATAACAAGCCCAGCATCTTTAAACATTTTTCCGTTACCGGCGGCAATTTCAGTGCCCTCAACCTGCGCCGTTACGCCGCGCCCAGCATACATTTTAAAATTCTCCGCAGCAGGCAGGCTGCCTTTATAGCTTGCAGTTACCGCTTTAGCCAGCGGATGCTCGGATAAATGCTCGGCAGCGGCAGCATATTTAAAAAACATATCGTCCGTTACACCGTCCGCAAAACTTTCAACCGCCGTTACCTGCGGTTTGCCCAGCGTTAAAGTGCCGGTTTTATCAAAGGCAATGCGTTTTACAAAAGCCATCCTTTCAAGCGCGTCGCCCTCGCGGACTAAAAAACCGTGATGAGCGGCATTGCCGATAGCCGCCATAATCGCCGTCGGTGTGGCCAGCACCAGCGCACAGGGGCAAAACACTACCAACACCGTTACAGCGCGCAAAATCTCGTCGGTAAAATACCATGTTAAAACTGCTGTGCCAAGGGCCATCATCACAATCCACGCCGCCCAGCGGTCCGCCGTGCTGACAATTTTAGCCCTGCCCGCATCGGCGGATTGCACCAAACGCACCATACGCTGAATGGAACTGTCTTCACCGTCGCGTGTTGCGCGCATTTCAAAACTGCCAAACTGGTTTACCGTGCCGCCTGCAACTTCGTCGCCTGCCGATTTGTCAACCGGCATCGGCTCACCCGTCATTACCGCCTGGTTGACAGAAGTTTCACCCAAAGTAATTACGCCGTCAGCCGGAATTGTTTCGCCAGGCAGCACACGCAAAACATCACCTGCTTTAACATCCTGCGCACTGATGATTTCTTCCGCACCGCCTGCAATCCGGCGCGCAGTACGCGGAGTAAGCTGCACCAGGCGTTCAATGCCCGCACGGGCACGCGCTACGGTAATTTCTTCCAGCAGGCCGCCAATCTGCATAATAAAAGCAATCTCGCCCGCGGCAAAATCCTCGCCGATAATAACGGCAGCAATAAGCGCAATAGATACAAGCACATCGGCTTTAATATCAAATTCTGTAATAAGCCCTTTGGCAGCGCCCAAAACAATCGGCACCCCGCATAAAATAATTGCCGCCCACGCTAAATCAAACGGCAGTATTTTTACATCAAGCATACTTAAAAGAAGCGCTGTGCCCGATACCGCAAGGCAAATAATTTTTTGTGCAAATTCCTTATTGGCAATGATATTTTTGAAAAATTCCATTCTCCTCGCCTCTTTATTATACCCATAGGGGTATAGGTATTTGTATTTATAATATACTCCCGCCGCAAGCGAATGTCAATAAAAAAACTGCTGCCAATAATGTGCTTTTTCCCAAAAAAAGCTAAACGGATTATTTTAAAATTTACTTTTTATGCCGCTTTTGTTTTATCAAAACAAAAAATTAACGCAGATACCTTTTCAGCATCTGCGTTGTAATTACTGCTTATATATAACTGCCCGGCTTACACCATATTGGCGAAGCGTTCCACCGCTTTGGTAAAGTTTTTAATTGTTTTTTCTGCGTCGCCATGTTCAATGCCGTCGCGCACGCAGTGCTGGATATGCCCCTCCAGAACAACCTGCCCTACGCGGTGCAGTGCGGATTTGGCGGCGTTAATCTGCATTAAAATGTCCTCGCAGGCCACATCTTCATCAATCATTCTGTCAATGGCCTGAACCTGCCCGATAATTTTTTTCAGGCGGCGGTGCAGATTATCCGCATCCATACATTGTCGCATTCTGATTCCTCCAGTCCGTGCCGCAAAGCCTAAAACGGCCATACCAGCGGCACTATTATTACTGTTACAATAAAGCTGAGCACTACCAGCGGCAGGCCTGCTTTAATATAATCTACAAAACGGTATTTGCCGGGGCCAACCATTAAAGTACACGGCGGTGTGCCGATTGGCGTTGCAAACGCACAGGAAGCTGCCACGGCGATTACAATTAAAACCGGGTAAGGAGATACGCCCATTTTTTCTGCCAGCACAATGCCGATTGGCGCTAAAAGGGCGGCTGTTGCCGAGTTGCTCATAAACTGGGTGAGCAGCGCCGCCAGCAAAAATACTACCGCTGTGATGAAAAGCGGCGAAGACGTGCCCAGAACTTCCAGCGCCCAGCGCGCCAAAAGCTCTGCCGCACCGGTATTATACAAGGCGTGCGACACCGGCATCATACCGGCAAACAAGAATATAGAACTCCATTCAATCGAGTTGTACGCCTGTTTTTCCGTCAGGCAGCCGGTCAATACACAAAGCAGTGCGCCGATAACTGCCGCCATTTCAATCGTAATTTTTTCCAGGTCAAGCCCCATAACAATAACGCAGCCTGCAAAAATCAGACCCGAAATTACCTGCTTAGGCACATTATGCTGCATGGGGTCAAGCTCGGCTGCAAATTTTTCCGGCACGGTTTCTCCCACCGGCAAAAGCCTGCGCCCGATAAAATACATATACACTATCGCCGTAACGGTAATCGGTATGCCAATCCAGGCAAAATCAAAAAACTCCGGCGGCTGATAGCCAAAATTACTGAGCGTACCCGAAATAATAATATTGGGCGGCGTGCCGATAAGGCTGACGATGCCGCCGCTGCTGACGGCATAAGCCAGCGGCAGAAGCTGACGCGACGGAGAAATTTTAGCCGCCGCGCAAATGCCCATAACGACCGGCAAAAGGCAGGCTGCCGTACCGGTGTTGGAAAGACACACGCTCAGGCTGGCAGCTATAATCATGATGCACAGCATTAAATTTTTTTCGCTTTTACCGGCGCGCTTTACAATAAATACGCCGATACTGTGTGCAAGCCCCGTATGGAACATTGCCGCACCGACAACAAACATACCGGCAAATAAAGTTACCGTCGGATGCGCAAGCCCTAAAAACACTGCGTCATCCGGTATAAAATTCAAAAATCCGCAAATAATCGCGCCGCCCATCGCCGTTACGGCCAGCGGTATCAGTTCTGTAATAAACAGCAGGGCCATTACGCCCAAAAGGATCAAACAGCCAATAGCTGGATCCATACCTTCACCTCAATCCCATCAATTACGTTATTTTTCTTCATGCAGAGCTGCGCCCGCTTCGCCTTCAGCAGGCTTTTCGTCTGCGCTGGCAGAAGCTTCGTTGTCAGCGGCTTTTTCCGTTACCGTTTCAGCCGTTGTTTCTACCGTTTCGGTATCCGTTTTTTCTGCTTCCGGTTTGCCATGTTCCAAAATCTGCATAAATTCTTCGCCGGTAATGGTTTCCTTCTCTAAAAGGTATGCCGCCAGCTCGTGCAGTTTGTCCACATTGGCTTCCAATATTTCACGCGCTTTCTGGTGCGCTTCTTTTATTACTTCCAGCACCTTGGCATCAATCTTGCCGCTGGTTGTTTCCGAGCATGCCAGCGAAGTATCGCCGCCCAGATAAGCGTTGGTTACGGTTTCCGTAGCCATCATGTCAAATTCGTCCGTCATGCCGAAGCGTGTAACCATTGCCCGGGCAATACGTGTTGCCTGTTCAATATCGTTGCTTGCGCCGGTAGTAATGCTTTTAAAAATAATTTCTTCCGCACTGCGTCCGCCGGTAAGCGTAGCAATTTTGTTAAACAATTCCTCCTTGCTCATCAGCACATTGTCATCTTCACTTACCTGCATGGTATAACCCAAAGCACCGCTGGTACGCGGGATAATGGTAATTTTATGCACCGGTGCAGAATTTTTCTGGCGCGCTGCAACCAAAGCGTGGCCAATTTCGTGATAAGCTACAATGCGTTTTTGCTCTTTAGGTATAACCGCGCCCTTGCGCTGATAACCGGCGATAACAACTTCTACCGATTCTTCCAGGTCGCTCTGCGTTACGCAATCGCGGTGCATACGCACGGCACGCAAAGCCGCCTCGTTGATGATGTTGGCCAGTTCTGCGCCGCTTGCGCCGCTGGTTGCGCGGGCAATCGCGTTAAAATCAATATTGTTGTCCATTTTTATGTTTTTAGCGTGTACGCGCAAAATCGCTTCGCGGCCCTGCAAATCAGGCAGTTCAACAGGTATGCGCCTGTCAAAACGGCCAGGGCGCAAAAGCGCTTTATCCAAAGATTCCGGCCTGTTGGTTGCAGCCAGGATAACAATACCCTTGCTGCCGTCAAAACCGTCCATCTCCGAAAGCAGCTGATTCAAAGTCTGCTCACGTTCATCATTGCTGCCAAAACGTCCGCTGTCGCGCTTTTTGCCGATAGCGTCAATTTCGTCGATAAAGATAATGCACGGTGCTTTTTCCTGTGCCTGTTTAAACAAATCACGCACACGGGCAGCGCCCATGCCGACAAACATTTCAATAAATTCGCTGCCGCTGATGCTGAAAAACGGTACTTTTGCTTCACCGGCAACGGCACGCGCCAGCAAGGTTTTACCAGTGCCCGGAGGGCCTACAAGCAGCGCGCCTTTAGGCATATTAGCGCCGATAGCCTTGTATTTGTCCGGATGATGCAGAAAGTCAACCAGTTCCATCAAGGCTTCTTTGGCTTCGTCCTGGCCTGCCACATCGGCAAAGGTTATACCGGTTTCGTTTTCGGCATATACTTTGGCGTTGCTCTTGCCGAAATTCATCGGCCCGCCGCCCATGCGCCCTGCCATAAAGCGCATAAACAGCTGTCCCAAAGCAAAAAAGATGAAAATAGGAATAATCCAGTTGTAAAAAATATTTTCCAGCGGGCTGTTTTCCTTAGGAATTACCTGCGAGAACTCAACCTTGCTTTCCATCAGACGGTTAACAAGCTGGGGGTCCTCCACCCTGCCGGTAACGTAAATGGATTTGTCGTCCCCGCCTTTAGCCAGCACGGCAATTTTGTTGTTGGTAATTTCTACCTTAGCAACCTTGCCGTCGTCAACCATCTGCAAAAAGCTGCCGTAAGATATTTCCTGCACTTTCGGGCTGAAAAACATCGGGATAATAACCGTGTTCAGCAAAAGTAATATAGCAAGTGCAAGCATATAGTAATAATACATTGATTTTTTTGGTGTTTTGTCTTTATTCATCTTGCCCTCCATACCAAAATAGGCTAAAAATTATAAATATATTTTATCTTATCTTACGGCATAACACAAGCAAACTATTTGTGTACAGCTACAAATTTTTAATTTCTTTGGCTGTAATTGGGCATAAAAAAACGCACCCCGGTTAAGGAGTGCGTTTTAACAGGTTAAGTTATCTCATTTTGGCAGCCATTGACAATTCAACTGTCTTGATTCTGCCGAGAGCTCTTTCCTTAGCAGCCATCGCCCTTTTGATGTTGATGTCAACAGTGTAGTTGGCAATGCGGTTTTCAGCTCTTTCCAAAGCTGCATGAGCGCGTTCAAGGTCGATATCTTCAGCTGCTTCAGCCTGAATGCTGAGGATTGTAATTTTGTTTTTTACAACTTCAGCAAAACCGCCGGATAAATAAATGAAATGTTCTTCATTATTGGCGTCTCTGTATTTAAACGGAGCGTCTTTCAATGCTGCAATAGCAGGAATGTGGTTGGCAAAAACGCCAAAGCCACCGTCTAAGGCTTCAAAGCCTGCATATACAACATCGTCTCTTTTAATGAAGTATTTATCAGGGGTTACAATTTCCAATTGCATTAAATTAGCCATGCAATCAATCCACCTTCATGCTTTCAGCTTTCTTAACAGCATCATCAATAGTGCCTACCATGTAGAAGGCGCCTTCGGGCAGATCGTCATGTTTACCTTCGAGGATTTCTTTAAAGCCTCTGATGGTTTCGTTCAAAGGAACATATTGTCCCGGGGTACCGGTAAACTGTTCTGCTACGAAGAATGCCTGGGACAGGAATCTTTGGATTTTACGTGCACGAGCAACAGTCAGTTTATCTTCTTCGCTCAGTTCTTCCATACCGAGGATGGCGATAATATCCTGCAATTCTTTATAGCGTTGGAGGATAGCCTGTACGCCGCGGGCTACGTTGTAATGTTCTTCACCGATTACAAGCGGGTCAAGGATACGGCTGGTGGAATCCAGCGGGTCAACTGCCGGATAAATACCAAGCTCTGCAATCTGACGGGACAGTACCGTGGTTGCATCCAGGTGGGCGAAAGTGCCTGCCGGTGCAGGGTCAGTCAAGTCGTCCGCAGGTACGTATACAGCCTGTACGGAGGTGATGGAACCGGTTTTAGTGGAGGTAATGCGTTCCTGCAAAGCACCGATGTCGTTTGCCAGGGTAGGCTGATAACCTACTGCAGAAGGCATACGGCCGAGCAATGCGGAAACTTCGGAACCTGCCTGAATAAAACGGAAAATGTTATCAATAAACAGAAGTACGTCCTGGCCGCCTACATCACGGAAGTATTCAGCCATGGTCAGGCCGGTAAGGCCTACGCGCATACGCGCTCCAGGAGGCTCGTTCATCTGTCCGTAAACCAGCGCCGTCTTGTCGATAACGCCGGATTCTTTCATTTCGCACCAGAGGTCGTTGCCTTCACGGGTACGTTCGCCTACGCCGGCAAATACGGAGTAGCCGCCGTGTGCAGTTGCAATGTTATGGATAAGTTCCATAATAATAACGGTTTTACCTACACCTGCACCGCCGAACAGACCGATTTTACCGCCCATAGCGTACGGAGCGATCAGGTCGACAACTTTGATGCCTGTTTCCAAAATTTTAGTGCTTGTTGCCTGTTGGTCAAAGGTCGGAGCAGGACGGTGGATCGGCCAGTAGTCAGCTGCTTCTACTTTGGTATCATCATGGTCAACGGTTTCGCCGAGAACGTTGAAGATACGTCCCAAAACGCCGGGGCCAACCGGAACGCTGATAGGAGCGCCGGTATCAACAGCTTCCATGCCGCGAACCAGACCGTCGGTAGAGCTCATTGCTACGCAGCGTACAACATTGTAACCGATATGCTGCATAACTTCACAGGTAAGGTGAATTTTTACTTTACCGTCATCGGTAGTGCCATCAATTTTAATAGCGTTCAGGATCGCCGGCATTGTTTTCGGGCTGAACTCAATGTCAACAACAGGGCCAACAACTTGTACTATTCTACCAGTATTCAAGGTTTTAGCCTCCTAAATTACTTATAAATTATTCTCAGTTCTGTTTCAATGCTTCGGCGCCGCCGCAGATTTCTGTCAGCTCGCGGGTAATCTGAGCCTGACGGGCTTTGTTGTAGTTAAGCTCAAGGCTCTTAACCAGCTTAGCCGCATTGTCGGTTGCGGAGCTCATTGCAGTCATACGTGCGCCCAACTCACTGGCCGCAGATTGTACGAGTGCAGCATAAACAACAGTTTCCAGATAACAAGGTGCCAAATCGGCAAGGATTTCTTCAGCTTCAGGCATAAACAGATACTGGGTATTTGTTTTAACCTGTCCCTCACCTTTCGGAGCTTCTGCCTCAGGAGTTTCCAGCGGCAGGATAACTTCGTCAGTCGGGCTTTGCGAAAGAGCCGATTTAAACAGAGTATATACAATGCGCAGTTCATCAAACTGCTCATCGGCAAAACGCTGTGCTGCGTCATACGCAACTTCAACAGCATTGTTATAGGTAGGCTTATCGGAAAAACCAAAGTGTGCTTTAACAACGTTAAAACCACGGTGTGCAAAGAAATCCCTTGCACGGCGGCCGCAGGTAATAACCACAACCTCGCCTTTTACCTTTAAGATTTCACCCATAGCATGTTTTAAAACATTGCTGCCGTAAGCGCCTGCAAGGCCTTTATCCGAGCAGATTACCAAAAAGCCGACCTTTTTAACCGGACGTTTCTGGAGCAAAGGATGCTTTTTGGGGCTCAGGCCGGAAATAGTGCCTTTGTCGCCAACGATATTACTCAGAACCTCTTTAATTTTTATAGCATACGGACGGCTGGCGGCAGCTCTTTCCTGTGCTTTGCGCAAGCGTGCCGCAGCAACCATTTTCATCGCCTTTGTGATTTGACCAATGTTCTTGACACTTTTCATGTGGCGATGAATCTCACGTGCAGTAGCCATCAGTCAATCACCTGCCTTCACTGGCAAGAAAAGTTTCCTTAAACTGTTCTATGGCTTTTTTCAGAGTAGCTTCTGTTTCGTCAGTGATTTTCTTTTCGGTACGGATGGATTCGCCAACCTGAGCGTAAGCTGCATCCATGAATTCAAGGAATTCTTTCTCGAATCTGGTGATTTTCTTAACGTCGATGTCGTCAAGATAACCTTTGGTACCGAGATAAATCGACATAACTTCTTTTTCAACCGGCAGAGGCTGATACTGGCCCTGCTTCATGATTTCCATCAGGCGCTGGCCGCGTTCGAGCTGAGCCTTGGTAGCTTTATCAAGGTCGGATGCGAACTGGGCAAACGCAGCAAGTTCACGGTATTGTGCAAGGTCAAGGCGCAGGGTGCCTGCTACGGATTTCATTGCTTTAATCTGAGCAGCGCCGCCTACACGGGATACAGACAAACCGGAGTTGATAGCCGGACGGATACCGGCATAGAACAATTCGGATTCCAGGAAGATCTGGCCGTCAGTAATGGAAATTACGTTGGTCGGAATAAAGCCGCCTACGTCGCCTGCCAGGGTTTCGATAACCGGCAGGGCAGTGATGGAGCCGTTGCCAAGCTCTTTGTTAAGTTTAGCAGCGCGTTCCAGCAGACGGGAATGCAAGTAGAATACGTCGCCAGGATATGCTTCACGTCCAGGAGGACGGCGGAGCAGCAGGGACATTGCGCGGTATGCAACAGCATGTTTGGAAAGGTCGTCGTATACGCACAGAACGTCTTTGCCATGGTCCATGAAGTATTCTGCCATGGTTACGCCTGCATACGGAGCGATGTACTGCAGCGGAGCGGAATCAGCCGCGGTAGCTGCAACTACGATGGAATATTCCATTGCACCGTGCTGTTCGAGGGTACGAACGATACGGGCAACGTTAGAAGCCTTCTGGCCGATAGCAACGTAAATGCAGATTACGTTCTGGCCTTTCTGGTTAAGAATAGTGTCAACTGCAACGGCAGTTTTGCCGGTGCCGCGGTCGCCGATGATAAGTTCGCGCTGGCCGCGTCCGATAGGAACCAGTGCGTCGATACATTTAATACCGGTCTGAAGCGGAGTATCAACGGATTCACGGTCTGCAATGCCGTGAGCAGGAGATTCAATCGGGCGTTTTTCAGCATATTTAACAGGGCCTTTGCCGTCGATAGGTTCGCCCAAAGCGCTTACTACACGGCCGAGCAGGCCTTCACCTACGCCAACTTCCATGATGCGGCCGGTTCTGCGGACAATGTCGCCCTCTTTAACAAGGGTTTCGCCGCCGAGCAATACGATGCCTACATCTTCACGGTCAAGGTTAAGTACCATACCAGTTACATTGTTCGGGAACTCAACCATTTCGCCTGCCATGGCGTTTTTCATGCCGATAACGGTAGCAATGCCGTCACCGATTTTTTCTACAATGCCGACTTCTTCCAAGTTTACATCCACATTGTAATTCTCGAGCTTGGAGCTCATGGCATCAGAGATTTTAGCGGTATCCTGTAAGGAATATTCATGGATGTCAATGCCATCCATTACAACTTCCATTTTCTTCAGTTTACGGAGAGCGGAAGCATCAAATACTTTATCGCCAACTTGAACTATAATGCCACCGAGGATAGCAGGATCAACAATTTTGTTCATGTAAATGTCGCTGCCAAGTTTCTCGGTAAGAATTTCAGAAATGGATTGATACTCGTCAGAAGTAAGTTTTTTAGCAGTAGTAACTTTTACTTCCAGCAATTCTTTGATAGAACTACGGTCAATTTTGAAATCGGACAATTCTTGCTCTATCAAAGCAATATTTTCTTCATTCTTCATATTGTACCAATCACCTCAATCTGCCGGTTAATGCCCAGTGGGAAATATACCCGGCGTATTCGGAACACAAATCAATATTTATTTCATTATTTTATCAACAACGGAACCTGCCAATTTTTCATCTTCTGCAGAATTTAATTTCTGTTCCAGGATTTTACCGGCAGCAACCAAACTAAGTTTGATAACCTGAGCGCGTACTTCACCAAGAGCCTGCTGTTTTTCAAGAGCAATTGCGTCTTTAGCGGAAGCAACGATTTGTTCCTGTTCTTCCTTGGTTTCAGCAATAATCTTGTCATGTACAGACTGAGCGGTCTTACGTGCGCTGTCAATGATGCTCTGTGCTTCCTGACGGACAGCAGCCAGCTGAGCAGCATATTCAGCTTTTAATTTTTCAGCTTCGGCTTTCGCCATTTCAGCATTTTCCAGGTCGCTTGCAATTTTATTCTTACGTTCTTCCATCATGTTAATGACGGGTTTGTACGCAAATTTTGCGAGAATGAACACTAAGAACAAAAAGTTCAGAACCTGCGCAATTAACGTTGCGTTGAAGTCAATCAATTATGACCCTCCCTTTTACTTTTGTTTAACATCACAAATCAAGCTATTAAATGAAAGGGTTAGCAAATACGAGAACGATTGCTATAACGTAGCAAAGGATAGGCATGGATTCGATAAGGCCTACGCAAACCAGCATATTGGTAAAGATTTTACCAGATTCTTCCGGCTGACGAGCCATAGATTCGATAGATTTTCCGCACATATTACCGTTACCAACACCAGCACCGGTAGCAGCACCAAGGCAAACAAGACCTGCACCAATCAAAGATGCAGCCGTAATAATTGCAGTTTCAGACATTTAATTCATCCTTTCAAAATTAAATAATTTTTAATCTCACACTAATTTAAAATCAGTGTTCAGAGAACGCCAGAGCGTAGCTGCCCAAAGCCAGAATCGTAAAGATAAAAGCCTGGACAAAGCCAATGAACAAGCTGAACATTACCCAGAACTCCGGAATAATCCACGGAGACAGCTGGTAAAGGACTATCAGCAAAATTTCGCCTGCCAGAATGTTACCGAAAAGACGAAGCGCCATAGTCAACGGTTTAGTAACCGCATCCAGCAAATGCAACACGATAAAGCCAGGGGCAGGTTGCACAAAATGTTTAAAATGTTTGAGACCCTGTCTTGCAACGCCTACAATGTAAGCACTAAGGGCGATTAACAGCGAAAGTGCAAAACATGTATTGATGTCGTTGGTCGGTGACGTCCAGTGAACACCAATCTGCGGAAGCATGCCGATTTCGTTGCTGATCAAGATGAACATGAACAATGTAATAATGAAAGATGCCATATATTTACGGCCTTTTTCACCAAGATTCTGGTTCATCATGCCATCAAGGAAATCAATAACCATTTCCATCACATTTTGCAGGCCGCTCGGAACCAGCTTCGGATTGCGCGAAACTATAAAAAACAATACGAAGACGATAGCCATCGCAATCCAAGTCATATACATAGTCTGCATGTTGATTACAATACCTGGTGCTATCTCTGTTGCAGCGTAATGTATAATTTCACCCGACTGTTCAGCTCCCTGTGCCATAGCAGCTGCTTCATTTCCCATCCTTTTCACTCCTTTCCTCACGCTTCCTTCTTATTAAGACGGTACGCGAAAAATAATAAATTGATGATTAAAAATATATGTATCAGAAGAAATCCCAGGCTTGCACCGAAAACCGGGTATTTCATCCTTAACATCAAAACAAAAATGCTGCCTGCAACGCCTAAACGGTAGTATCTGTACCTGCGCATTACTTTAACTCCCTTGCGGGGAGTTTTGACATAAGGCAGCGCCTGCTTCATACCGTGGAACATAATGACGGTGTCAAGCAAGCCTATGACAATGCCCCTGAAAAAGGATACCGCAAAATCATGGCTGCCAAACGTGAATAAAAGCAGTACCAAAGGCACGGACCAGGCAAACAGACGGAAGATAACTTTATACCCGCCGCTTTTGACAAGCGGCGTCAAATCAAAGTTTGCCATAATTTATTTTATTTATTATCCTTTGTTGAATTATCGACTGCGGCAGTTTCCGCGGTTTCTTCATCTTCCTGCGGTTTGGGGTCCTCAGGCCTGAAATAAATTAACTTGAAAATTGCCAGAAAAAACGTGAGCCCTGCCAGACCAAGGCAGATTTTGCGCCAGAAGTGGTCACCTGTCTGAAAATAATTGTCAAGCCAGTCGCCGCCCCAGTAAGCCAGCAAAAAGTCAATAACCGTCATCATGCCCAGCGAAGACACGATAGCAAACGCATTCATCATGCGGATACGCTCAAGCTCCTGACGGCGCTGCCTTTCAAGGCGCGCTTTTATGCGCCTGGCAATTTCCTGGCGTTTTCTGTCGGCCAGCTTAACTTTTTCCAGGTTTTCGTTCAACATGGCGCTCACCAAATTTCACGTCACAAAAAAATCATAAAATCTTCATACCTTCTATAATATTATTTTAAAATATTTCACAAATTCTGTCTACATCAAATTGCAGTAAATTCGGGTAAATCTTCAACCTCAAAGCCAAATTCCTTTAAAATGCGGTTTACAATCCTTGCGCAGGCCTCGCCGTCGCCGTAAGGGTTAACGGCTTCTGCCATGGCGCGGTAATGCTCAGGGTTATCCAAAAGCAGGTTGGTTTCGCGCAGCACATCTTCATAGGCAGTGCCGATGAGTTTAACCGTGCCTGCGGTTACGGCTTCCGGGCGTTCTGTCGTGTCGCGCAGCACCAGCACGGGTTTGCCCAGCGCCGGGGCTTCTTCCTGAATGCCGCCGCTGTCGGTAAGCACGATATCAACGCGCGCCATCAGATTGGCAAACGGCTGGTAGTCCAGCGGTTCTATCAAATGAACCTGCGGCAGATGTCCAAGCTCTTCGTTAACAATCTGGCGCACTTTCGGGTTTTTATGCACCGGGAAGATAGCTTCCACATCGTCGTGCGTGCGCAGTACCTCGCACAGCGCTTTGTAAACATGGCGCATCGGTTCGCCAAGGTTTTCGCGGCGGTGCGTCGTCATCAAAATAAGGCGTTTGCCGCTTTCAAGCACCGCATGAAGGTTTTCGTCATCAAAACGGTAATCCGGTTTAACCGTGGTTTTAAGCGCATCTATAACGGTATTGCCGGTAACGGTAATTTTTTCTGCCGGTACGTTTTCGCGCAGCAGGTTGGCTTTGCTTGTTGCCGTCGGCGCAAAATGGTAATCCGCCAATGCGCCTGTCAGTTTGCGGTTCATTTCCTCCGGGAAGGGAGAATATTTGTTGCCTGTGCGCAGCCCTGCTTCAACGTGACCTACCGGAATTTGCGCATAAAATGCTGCCAGCGCCCCGGCAAAAGTGGTTGTAGTGTCGCCATGCACCAGAACAAGGTCCGGTTTTGCTTCTTCCAGCACCTTCTGCAAGCCGCGCAGAGCTTTTTCCGTAACGTCGTACAGCGTCTGACCGGCGCTCATAATATTCAAATCGTAGTCGGGAGTAATGCCAAAAAGGTGCAGCACCTGGTCCAGCATCTCGCGGTGCTGTGCGGTTACAGCAACCACCGGTTCAATTTTGTCCGGATGTTTGCGCATCTCTAAAACCAGCGGGCACATTTTTATGGCTTCCGGGCGTGTGCCGAAAACCGTCATTACCTTCAGTTTCGCCATTCATCCCACTCCTATCTGTCGTTTAAAATTCCTATCTTTTTAGCGCCTACGGCGACGCCGGATATAATACATGCAATAATGCCGGCGGCAAGATAGCCGTCAACTTCTGTTAAAAGAATAGCTGCAATGCCCAGCACTGCGCTGATAACATACATTAAAAGCACAGCCTGCCTCTGGCTGAGGCCCATTGCCAGCAGGCGGTGATGCAGATGGCCTTTGTCCGGCTGGAAAATCGGGCGGCCGTTGGTGTAGCGGCGCACAATAGCAAAAGCCGTGTCCATAATCGGCAGGCCCAAAGCAATGGCAGGCACGATAAGGGCAATGGTAGCCGCGCTTTTTACAGCGCCGAAAATAGATATCGCCGCCATCATATAACCAATGAACATACTGCCGGTATCTCCCATAAAAATGCTGGCAGGGTTAAAGTTATAACGGATAAAACCGATAATGCCGCCAGCAAGCGCCGCCGTAATAACGGCAACCGGGTAAAAGCCCTGCTGCAAGGCAACCAGAATAACCGTAACGGAAGCAATGGCAGAAACGCCTGCCGCCAAGCCGTCCAGCCCGTCCATCAGGTTTACTACGTTGGTAAAGCTTACAATCCAGAATACCGTCAGCGGCACGGACAGATACTCAAGATAAAAATAACCGCCCCACGGATTGTTCAGCCATTCAATTTTAATATCAAACAGCACCAGTACAAAAGCCGCCGCAATCTGCCCAAGCAGCTTTACTTTGGCAGGCAGCTGGTATTTATCGTCCAGGATGCCTACAATAACGATAAAGGTGCCGCCCAGAAGCAGCGCCATAATATCGCGCGTCATGTGCATAGTGGCAAGCACACCGATGACAAAGGCCAAATAAATAGCAAGGCCCCCCAATCGCGGCATAATGCCGTGATGGACCTTGCGTCCGTCCGGTTTGTCCAGAGCGCCGATGCGGAATGCCAGTTTCTTGACATAAGGAGTTAAAATCCAGCTTGCTAAAAGAGCTATGATAAAAGCTAAAATATACACTTGCAATGTCCCACCTCGAGGCTAAAAAGCCGGTATTCAAATTCAGTTTTTTAAAGTTACTTCAAAATACTTCAGATTATCGTAAATAGTATATCAAAAAAAACGCTGTTTGAAAAACTTTTTTGAAATTTTTTTGCAGAAATGTTACAAATGAACAGATAAGGGCGTTAAGGCGCAAAAAAAATAACGGCAATGCAAGCTGAGCTGCACTGCCGCTGTTTTTTTATTTATCGAGAACTACCAGTTCCATGCCGGAAGCTTTCAGCATATCTTCTGCCAGTTTATCCGGATAGGGATTGGCATAAACCACACGTTTGATACCGGCGTTGATTAGTATTTTGGTGCAGACAACGCAGGGCTGATGCGTGCAGTAAACCGTACCGCCCTTGACGGAAACACCGTGATAGGCAGCCTGTATTACCGCATTCTGCTCGGCATGGATGCCGCGGCACAGCTCGTGCATTTTGCCGGACGGGACTTTTAACTGCTCGCGCAGGCAGCCAGTAACCGCACAATGCTCCAAGCCGGAGGGCGTACCGTTGTAGCCGGTCGCCACAATCTGCCTGTTTTTGACGATTACAGCACCGACGCTGCGGCGCAGGCAGGTGCTGCGCTTGCTGACAACGCGGGCAATTTCCATAAAATAATGGTCCCAGTCGGGCCTTGCTTCCGCTGTCATTTTGTTCCGAAAATACGGTCGCCGGCATCGCCCAGGCCCGGCACAATATAGCCGTGCTCATTGAGCTTTTCATCCAGCGA
The DNA here is from genome assembly GCA_003150755.1 of Phascolarctobacterium sp. Classification (GTDB taxonomy): domain Bacteria; phylum Bacillota; class Negativicutes; order Acidaminococcales; family Acidaminococcaceae; genus Fusicatenibacter_A. The sequence goes on from QAMT01000002.1 coordinate 98,204, forward strand.
AGCCGTGTAAATCTTAACGTCAGGATGCGCTTTGTTCAGCACCTCAACGCCTTCCGGCGCTGCTACAAGGCACATAAAGCGGATATTATTAAGGCCGCGCGCTTTAAGCATGGTAATAGCTGCCGCAGCGCTGCCGCCGGTTGCCAGCATCGGGTCAACCACAATAGTAATCGGGTCTTTGTCATGCGGGATTTTGCAGTAATACTCATGCGGCTCCAGCGTTTTTTCATCGCGGTACAGGCCGATATGCCCGACATGCGCATTAGGAATCATGCGCAGAACGCCGCTTAAAAGGCCCAAACCAGCGCGCAGGATAGGCACAACAACAATATTGCTGTGCAGGCGGTAGCCTGTGGTTTCGCAAATCGGCGTCGTTACCGGAACTTCATCCAGCTCCAGGTCGCGGGTTACTTCATAAGTCATCAGCATGGCAATTTCGTCCAGCCATTCGCGGAAATCGCGCGAAGTCGTCTGCACATCGCGCATTTTGGAAAGCTTGTGTTTAATCAAAGGATGTTCTACAACTGTTATCTGCATACGAATCTCCTCCTCCGTAAGTTCAGGAAAATCTATTACAGCCCGGGATACATGGGGTATTTGGCGCACAGTGCCGCAACGCGCTGCGCAGCCTCTGCCTGTTTTTGTGCATCCTCAGGATTGTTCAGCACAAGGCCGATAATGGCGGCAACTTCTTTCATATCGTCCTCTTTAAAGCCGCGGGTGGTTACGGCAGCAGTGCCAAGACGGATGCCGCTGGTAACAAACGGGCTTTCAGGGTCAAACGGGATGGTATTTTTATTGCAGGTTACGCCAACTTCGTCCAGCAGATGTTCTGCCGTTTTGCCTGTCATTTTCTGACCGCGCACGTCAACCAGCACCAAATGGTTGTCGGTGCCGCCGGATACCAGGCGGAAGCCTGCTTCAGTCAGGCCTTCTGCCAGTGCTTTGCAGTTGGCAATAATCTGTTTGGCATATTCTTTAAACTCCGGTTTCAGCGCTTCGCCAAGTGCAACCGCCTTTGCGGCGATAACGTGCATCAGCGGGCCGCCCTGCACACCGGGGAAGATAGCCTTGTCGATTTGTTTGGCGTATTTTTCCTTGCACAAAATAAGGCCGCCGCGGGGCCCGCGCAAAGTTTTGTGAGTAGTAGTGGTTACAACATCGGCATAAGGTACCGGGCTGGGATGCAGTCCTGCTGCAACAAGCCCTGCGATATGCGCCATATCTACCATAAAAATAGCGCCGACGCTGTGGGCAATTTCTGCCATGCGCTCAAAATCAATTACACGCGGATAAGCGCTGGCACCGGCAACAATCAGTTTCGGCTGCGCTTCTTTGGCAATGCGTTCAAACTCATCATAATCAATGCGTTCCGTTTCGTGCGTAACGCCGTAAGGGACTACTTTATAATATTTGCCGGAAATATTTACCGGTGAACCGTGCGAAAGGTGGCCGCCCTGCGACAGGTTCATGCCCATAATGGTATCGCCCGGCTGCAAAAATGCAAAATAAACAGCTGTGTTGGCGTTAGCGCCGGAATGTGCCTGCACATTGGCGTGTTCTGCGCCGAACAGTTTTTTGGCACGCTCGATGGCAAGAGTTTCAATCTTGTCAACGTATTCGCAGCCGCCGTAATAACGGTGTCCCGGATAACCTTCCGCATATTTGTTGGTCAGCACGCTGCCCATGGCTTCCATTACCGCAGGGCTGACAAAGTTTTCAGAAGCAATCAGCTCAATTTTATTGCGCTGGCGTCCGAGTTCTTCGCTCATAGCCGCAGCAACTTCAGGGTCGCATACTGCAAGTTTTTCTAAATTCATTGTAGTCCCTCCATGTATTTTAATATAAAGCTTAGCGTTTTTCGGGGTAGTGCGCGCGCTCGCCGCCGATAAGGGGCGGGCGGGTACGTGCCGCCGTTACAATGGCCGCGCCGATGGTTTTCTGCGCCAGGCGCACCGGCACAGCTACCCTTTTTAAGTGCATACCGATTAAGGTCTGCCCGATGTCGATGCCGGCATCTGCTTTAATGCTTTCTACCACAACAGGGTCGGTAAAATTATCATAAGCCGCCGTTGCCATCGAGCCGCCTGCGTGCGGCATCGGCCTTACGGTAACTTCCTCCCAGCCGAATTTTTCCATTGCTTCGCGCTCCGTTACCAAAGCGCGGTTCAAATGCTCGCAGCACTGAAAAGCAAGGTACAACCCATGCTCTCTGGCTGCTTTATAAATGCTGCCAAATACTGCAGCCGCTGCTTCTTCCGAGCCGCAGGTGCCTATTTTGCCGCCTACGATTTCGCTTGTGCTGCATCCTACAACCAGCACTCTGCCGGGGCGGATGCCGCTGACTTCTATCAGTTCTTCTGCGGCGCGCGCTGCCTCGGCAGCAAGTTCTTCCTTATTCATACTTATTCCGCCTCCAGCGCCATAATCTTATCGACGCGGCGTGCATGGCGTCCGCCGGCAAACTCCGTTGCCAGCCATACGTCAACAATCATTTCGGCAAGGCCAACGCCGGTTACGCGCTCGCCCAAGGCCAGAATATTGGCGTTATTATGCTCGCGGCTCATTTTGGCGCTGTACACATCGCCGCAAACGGCTGCGCGCACGCCTTTGATTTTATTGGCCGCGATGGATATGCCAAGTCCTGTGCCGCATACAAGTATGCCAAGGTCTGCTTCGCCGCCGGTAACGGCATGGCCTACCTTAGCCGCATAATCCGGATAATCGCAGGATTCTTCGGTATAAGTGCCTTTATCAAGCACTTCATAACCTTTCTGGGTAAGATAATCTTTTAAATGGTTTTTAAGATGGATACCGCCGTGATCGCTGCCCATTGCGATTTTCATTACAGTCACCCTCAGTCCTATATTTTGTATAAGTTCATTTTAACACAAAACTTTTAAGTTGCGTACTGTTTTTTAACAGCGCGTCAATCTCATCAGCAGTTAAAACCTGGCGGCCTGCCGCTTTACGCATACGGTTCATTACCGCAAGGCCGATGCCGTCTTCCGTCACGCCTTCGGAAAGAATCAGTTCCACGCCCAGCTTGTCGCAGCGGCGTAAAAGGCGGTACAGTTTAACGGCAAGTTCTGTTTTTTCTGTACCCCAGTTTAAAATATGCAAATTTTCCGCGCGCTTCATGGCTTCTGCCACTTCGCCGCCGCAGATAACAGCAACCGGCGCAAATTTAGCGGCAGCAACTGCCAGAAGCGGCAGTTTTTGCAGCGCTTCGCCTTCCACCACATACATTTTGGCCTTCGGCGCGTAATGGCGGTACTTCATACCCGGCGCTTTTGGTTTTAAGGTTTCTGCACCGGCAAGCGCGGGGTCAAGTTCAACCGGCCCAAGCACTTCTTCAAGCTGCTCGCGCGTAATTCCGCCCGGGCGGAGAATTACCGGCACCGGCCCTGTCGTATCGACGATGGTGGATTCTACGCCGACGCTGCACGCGCCGCCATCCACAATACCGGCAATGCGTCCCTGCATATCTGCCAGCACTGTTTCGGCATCCGTCGGGCTTGGTTTGCCGGATAAATTGGCCGAAGGGGCTGCCACCGGCGTACCGGCAAGGCGGATAAGCTCTGCCGCTACCGGGTGCGACGGCATACGCACCGCCACGGTATCAAGCCCGGCGCTTACTTCGTCCGGCACAATGCTGCTTTTGGCAACAATTACCGTCAGCGGCCCGGGCCAGAATTTATCAATTAAAATTTCTGCCTGTTTGGTAAGGCCTGTTGTAAGTTTTAAAATATCTTTTTTATCTGCAATATGCAAAATCAGCGGGTTATCGTTTGGGCGGCCCTTGGCTTCAAAAATTTTGCGCACCGCCGTGCCGTTAAGCCCGTCAGCGCCAAGCCCATAAACCGTTTCTGTCGGAAAGGCAACCGCCTCGCCCGCTTTTATCAGCGCCGCCGCTTCGCGCAGCATCACGCCGTCTGTATCATTTTGCAAGTTCCAATAACGTGTCTGCATAAGTTGTTCCTTCTTTCGCTGCAAAAACCATGCGCTCTATGCCTGCATAATCGCGGCGCACCGCAACTATGCCAAAGCCTGCCTGCCTGCACAAAGCCGCCACGGCTTCGCCCTGATGGATGCCGATTTCAAACGCCAGAAAGCCGTTGTCTTTTAAACGCAAAGGCGCACCGGCAATAATGCGGCGGTAAAAATTAAGCCCGTCGGCGCCGCCGTCCAGCGCAAGGCGCGGTTCTTTTTTTACATCCGCCGCCAGCGTGGCAATATCGGCACTGGGAATATACGGCGGGTTGGAGATGATAACGTCAAACTTTGCGCCCTCCGGCAAAGCCGCGTACAAATCGCTGCGCACAAACTTCAAACGTGCTGCAACGCCGATTTGCTGCGCGTTTTCCTGCGCAACCTTCAGCGCGCCGGGCGATACATCTACCGCCGTACCGTGTGCCTCTGGCAGCATATCCAAAAGCGATACGATTATCGCGCCGCTGCCTGTGCCGATGTCCAAAATCTGCGGCTTTTCAATAAAGCCCGCCAATTTTGCCGCACACTCCACCAAAAGCTCTGTTTCCGGACGCGGCACCAAAACATCAGGCGTTACTTTAAAATCATATTTCATAAACGCACGGCTGCCCAGAATATACGCCAGCGGCTCCTGCGCCGCACGCCGCGCCACATAGCCGCGGTACTGCGCAAGCTCGTGTTCTTCCAGCGGCTGGTCAAAATGTACATATAAAATTATGCGCTGGCACTTTAAAACGGAACAAAGCAGTATTTCCGCATCCAGGCGGGGATTTTCCAACCCTTTATCTGCGAAATACTGCTTCGTCCAATCCAGCACCCTGGCAATAGTCCATATAGGTTTTGCTGTCATATTATTTCACCTGTTGCAGCTGCTCACTTTGCTTGGCAGTAATCAGCGCATCCAAAATTTCATCAAGGTCGCCGTTAAGCACCGCATCCAGTTTATGCAGCGTAAGCCCAATGCGGTGGTCTGTTACGCGCCCCTGCGGATAGTTATAGGTACGGATGCGCTCGCTGCGGTCGCCCGTACCGACCTGGCTTTTGCGGTCCTGCGCCGTCGCCGCACGCTGCTTTTCCTGTTCCATTTCCAAAACGCGGCTGCGCAGTACGCGCATACATTTTTCACGGTTTTTCAGCTGCGATTTTTCATCCTGGCACTGCGCCACAATACCCGTGGGGATATGCGTAATACGCACTGCCGATTCTGTTTTATTAACGTACTGGCCGCCTGCGCCGCCTGCACGGTAAGTATCAATCCTCAAATCAGCAGGGTTGATTTCAATATCAACTTCTTCCGCCTCCGGCAGTACCGCCACCGTTACGGTGGAAGTATGCACGCGCCCCTGCGATTCGGTTTCCGGCACGCGCTGTACGCGGTGTACGCCGCTTTCAAACTTCATGCGCCCGTAAACGCCCGCTCCGCTTAACTGAAAGACAATTTCCTTAAAGCCGCCCAGCTCCGTCGGGCTGGCATCCATAATCTCAAGGCTCCAGTGGCGCGATTCAGCATAATGCTGATACATGCGAAACAAAACACCGGCAAACAAAGCGGCTTCTTCGCCGCCCGCACCGCCGCGTATTTCCACAATCGCGTTTTTATCGTCGTTAGGGTCAGAAGGCAGCAGCAATATTTTCAGCTTCTCTTCATATTCCTCAAGCTGCGGTTTAAGCTCCTTCAGCTCATCCTGCGCCATTGCCGCCAGTTCCTTATCGCTGCCGTCAGCGATGATTTCTTCGGCCTCTTTACGCGCTTTATCAAGTTCCTTATATTCGCGGTAAGCCGTCACAACATCCGTCAGCTTGGCATGGGCACGCGCGTACTTCTGCCACTCGGTTTGGTTGGCAATAACGTCTGGGTCGCTGATTTTCGCTTCCAGGTCAAGATATTTATCTTCAAGTGCTTGCAGTTTATCCAGCATTAAGTTCTCCTGTTAATTTTTCTTCCGGGCAAACCTCCGGCTCCTCTGCCAAATCTTCCGGCGGCACAACCGCTTTTAAAGAAGCGATTGCCACTTCAATCTGGCTGTCATCCGGCTGGCGCGTGGTAAGCTTTTGCAGTAAAAGCCCAGGCGTAATGGCAATGCGCACCAGCGGGTTATCGGTATGCGCACCGGCATAGCGGATAAGTTCGTAGCTGACACCCGCAATTACCGGCATCAGCAGAATGCGCGAGAGAATACGCTCCCACAGGCTCGGCCAGCCCAAAAAAGTAAATATAAACATGCTTATCAGCATGACAATCATCAAAAAGTTAGTGCCGCAGCGGGGATGCAGCGTACTGAACGGGCGCACGTTTTCTACCTTTAACGGCAGGCCCGCTTCGTAAGTATAAATGGTTTTGTGTTCCGCCCCGTGATACTGGAACACGCGCTGAATATCATCCATTGCCGAAATGCCTGCAATATAGGCAAGGAAAATAGCCATACGCAAAACGCCTTCCGCCAGGTTCAGCACCATGTGGTCCTGCGTAATACCGGTAAGAAAACGCATTGACCAGGTAGGAATGACTATAAACAGCAGAATGGCAAGCCCCGCCGATACGGCAATGGTCATAGCCATTTCTTTGGAATCAAGCTTTTCATCCTCATCGCCCGACACCTGCGCCGAATATGCCAGCGCCTTCATGCCCATAACAAGCGATTCGACAAGTGATACAACGCCGCGTAAAAACGGCTTTTTCAATATAGGATAACGGTCGGAAATACTGTTGACCGGACGCACATCCACGGAAATTTCACCGTCCGGCTGCCTTACGGCAACGGCAACGTGCGTCTTTCCGCGCATCATAACGCCTTCAATTACAGCCTGTCCGCCCACATTTGGTTTCTTATTCATGATATTCCCTCAAAAAACTCCATATACAAACACAGCAGAGCTTTCGCTCTGCTGTCGGTGAATTATTTTCCATAACGTTTGTTGAATTTTTCGATACGGCCGCGGGCTGCTACATTACGCTGTTGGCCGGTGAAAAACGGATGGCATTTGGAGCAAACATCCACGCGCAGTTCCGGTTTAACAGAGCCGGTCATAAAAGTGTTACCGCATGCGCAGGTAACTTTAACTTCACTATATTTCGGATGGATTCCTTCTTTCATTACAATTACACCTCACTTTGCAAAAGACTATATATAACATTGTCGATATTAACGCTTATACATTGTAGCACAGCAAGACAAGTTATGCAAGTATTATTTTTGTGAACACGGCCTTTTACCGCCTGTCAGCTTATTTATAAGCTCCGGCGTTGCCGCGTTATAAATTTCACCGTCCCATTTTATGTTGGGCCCTTTGCCGCATTGTTTAAGGCAATTGCAAACCGCAAAACTAAAACCGCCGCTTACGCTGATACCATTTTCCACCCCATAGGCCTGCCTGATAAATTTAAGCAAAGCCGCCGAGCCGTTGCCTGCGCAGTTTTTACCGCCGCATACCTCCAGCCGGTGCGGCGCGCCGACAGGCTTTAAGCTTGGATAGCGTTTGATAACCGCATTTAAAAAAGTAACCTTTATATTAAGCAAACCGGCAATTTCTTCAATTATAACATCGGTCAGCACGCCGCCGTTATGTTCCTGCGCCTCTTTTAAAAGCTCCACCAGCGCAAACTGATTCTGCGGCGCATCCTGCCCTTTGTAGTATTCCACAGCTTCGTGTAAATCCCAGTTTTCCATGTTTATCCTTTCTGAAAGCAAAATTATTACAATATATTATCAAAACTACAAATCGAAGTAAACAAAAATTTTGATTATTTTATCTCGTCTTGTTTATACGTATTGTTTTTATACGTGTTGTAATGTACAATATAAATGTAAGGAGGAATTGCAATGAAGTTTAAAGAGCTTGAAGCTCTGGTAAAAAATGACGGCTGGTACTTTATTGGTGCCCGCGGCTCTCATTTCTTTTACCTTCACCCTACAAAGCCCGGTAAAGTTGTTATACCTAACCACAAAGGCGATGTACCCAAAGGCACTGCAAATTCCATTCTTAAACAGGCAGGTTTAAAATAACCTGCCTCACCTTACAAGAAAGGATGATAAAAATGTTAGCTGCTTATCCTGCCTGCTTTTACGAAGAAGATGATGGAAGATATTCCGTTATTTTTCCCGACCTTAATGTAGCCACCCAAGGCGATAATCTGAATGATGCGCTGGCAATGGCCATCGACTGCCTTGCCGGATATATTTTTATGTCTAACATGGAAAAAGAAACCATCCCGCCGCCATCCGACATTAAAGATATTGATATAAATTCAGAATATGATGAATACAAATCTGCATTTATAAACATTGTTGCAGTAGATGTAGAAGAATACGCAAAAGCACATTTTGAAATACCCGTAAAGAAAACTTTAAGTATTCCCAAATGGCTTAATGATACCGCAGTTGCACAAAAAATAAATTTTTCAAACGTACTGCAAAAAGCCCTGTTGAAAGAATTAAAAATCGGTTGAGAAATAAAAAATCCGAACTTACATTTTAGTAGGTTCGGATTAATTTCATTGTGGTGGAGACAAGCGGGATCGAACCGCTGACCTCTTGAATGCCATTCAAGCGCTCTCCCAGCTGAGCTATGCCCCCATAACAATAAAAATTATACTTGAACGGCGCGTTCTTGTCAATAGCTGCGCTAAAGCGGAGTAAAATTTTATCCGGCGCAAGCCGTTTTAAGCATTATTGTTATTATTTTTTAATGCTGCGTTAAGGCTGCCGCTGCGGAAACATTCCAAGTCGAGTGCAGCATATAAAAAGCCTGCGCCTTTAACTGCGGCGGCAATTTCTTTGCGCTGTGCTGCGGCTTTAGCAAAATCGTTTTCTGCTACTTCGATACGCGCAAGATTGCCGTGGCAGCGCACGCGCATTTCTTTAAAGCCCATGTCGATAAGGGCCTGCTCTGCTTTTTCAACCATTGCCAGCTTTTCTGCGGTTATTTCTTCGCCGTAAGGAATGCGTGAAGCAAGGCAGGCGTAGGAAGGCTTGTTCCATGTAAAAATGCCGAGTGCTTGTGACGCATCGCGGATATCCTGCTTGCTGAAGCCAGCTGTCCGCAGCGGGCTTAAAATGCCAAGCTCTGCCGTGGCGCGCATGCCGGGGCGGTAATCATTTTCGTCGTCGGTGTTGGCGCCGTCGGCAACCAAAGTTATGCCGTGCTTGTTTGCTTCTTGTAATATCGCGCTGAACAGCGCATGCTTGCAATAATAGCAGCGTTCTGCGCCGTTTTCGCAAAAGCCGGGTACGGCAAGCTGGTCTACCGTTATTTGCACGTGTTTTACGCCGTAGCTTTGCAAAATTCGGGCAGCATCCTGCGCTTCGTGCCGCGGGTAACTTTGCGTTGATGCCGTTATGGCTAAAAGTTTATCTCCAAGCGCTTCGTGCGCAGCGTAAACCAAAAAGGCGCTGTCCACGCCGCCGCTGAATGCCACTGCCAGGCTGTCGCATTTTTTCAGATTTTCTATAAGTTTATTATATTTATTTTGTAATTCTCCGTTCATGGTAAACCTCAAAATTTTTAATCCGCCTAGGCGGTAAATTTATTATAATACGCGCTGCGCTACTTGCGCAACGGGCAAAAAGCGTTTAAGATGTTAGCAGAGGTAAATTTAAAGCAAAGGAGCATGATTATGCCAGAATTAAAACCCGGACTTACAGGCACAGCCGCCACGGTTGTACGCGAAACCAATACTGCCATTGCCATGGGCAGCGGCGATTTACAGGTGTTTGCCACCCCCTGCATGGTTGCCCTGATGGAGCAGGCTGCCTGCAACGCCGTTGCCGCCTGCTTTGACGATGCCACGAGCAGCGTCGGCACTTTGATTAACGTCAGCCACGATGCGGCAACCGCTCTTGGCAAAAACGTAACTGCAACGGCCAAACTTGTAGAAGTAGAGGGCCGCAAACTCGTTTTTGAAGTAAGCGCAGCCGACGAAGACAAACAAATCGGCAAAGGCCGCCACGAGCGTTTTATTATTAACAAAGAAAAATTTATGTCCAAGCTCGGCTGAATAAGGTAAAGCACAAAAGGCATTACGCAATATGCGCAATGCCTTTTTATTATTTAAGCACTTTACGTAAAAATGCTTTTAAACGTTCATTCTGGGGATTTTCAAAAATTTCCTGCGGCGTGCCTTCGGCCTGCACATAACCGTCGGCCATAAACAGCACTTTGGTTGCAACCTCGCGGGCAAAGCCCATTTCGTGCGTTACAACTACCATCGTCATTTTTTCTTCGGCTAGCTCGCGCATAGTGCGCAAAACCTCGCCGGTCAGTTCCGGGTCAAGCGACGATGTCGGTTCGTCAAACAGCATAATGGCAGGCTTGGTAGCAAGCGCCCTGGCTATGGCTACGCGCTGCTGCTGGCCGCCGCTTAAACGGCGCGGGTATTCGTGCGCTTTTTCCAAAAGGCCAACTTTGCTGAGCAAAACTTTGGCTTCTTCTATAACTTCATCACGGTCGCGCTTTTGCACCTGCACCGGCGCTTCAATCAGGTTTTCCAGCACCGTCATGTGCGGAAACAGATTAAACTGCTGAAACACCATGCCCATTTTGCAGGCAATGCGGCGGCTTTCATCGCCAGGCGCGTAAACAACCTGCCCGTCGGGCTTGGTTTCTGCCAGCGTTTCGCCGTCGATAACGATAGTGCCTTTGTCAATCAGCTCCAGCTTGTTAAGGCAGCGCAGAAAGGTACTTTTACCGCCGCCGGAAGGGCCGATAACAGCCACAACCTCGCCTTCATCGACACTCAAGTTAATGCCCTTTAAAACTTCCAGCCCCTGAAAACTTTTATAAATGTTCTGTGCGTTAATTTTGTTCATCGTTTACCGCTCCTCAATCATAACGGGAATATTTGCGCTCCAGCTTATTAAAGCCGTAAGTCAAAACCAGCGTCATCAAAAGATAAAAAACGCCTGCAACCAAAAACGGAGTAATGCTGAAATCGCGCTGTACAAGGTTGCGCGTAGTACGCAGAAGGTCGTTCATTGCCAGCACGTAAATCAAGGAAGTATCCTTAACCAAAGTAATGGTTTCGTTGCTGACCGGCGGCAAAATAAGGCGGAACACCTGCGGCAGCACAATGCGGCGCATGGTCTGCACATAATTCATGCCCAGCGTGCGGGCAGCCTCGTACTGGCCTTTCGGCACGGACTGAATGCCTGCGCGGAAAATCTCGCAGAAATATGCGGCGTAGTTAAGCACAAACGCTAAAATCGCTGCCGGAAAATCATCCAGCCTTACGCCGATGCCGGGAATAAACGGCAGGCCGTAATATACAAACAACAGCTGGAGCATCAGCGGAGTGCCGCGCAGCAGCCATACATAAACGCCAATCACATCACGCAGCGGCTTAATGCCGGATACGCGCCCCAAAGCCAGAAGCACGCCAAGCGGTATAGAAAGTATAATCGTTATGGCAAAAAGCCTGATAGTTTCAAGGGTTCCTTCCCACATCTGCGGAAGGATATTTATAACGTAATCCATAAGTTTTCTCCTTGGGCATTAACAATCTTTAAGGCCGGCGAATTACCGCCGGCCCTCGTGTTGTTTAATCAATAGTTAGTGAGGTCTGCGTTGAACCACTGTTCAGAAATCTTTTTAGCGGTTCCGTCTGCTTTCATTTCGTCAAGCACTTTATCAATTACCGGTGCATATTCCTTGTCATCCTTGCGGAAAGCAACTGCTACAACTTCGTCGCCGAGGTTTTCTTCAAGGATTTTGTATTTGCCGGGGTTTTTGCTGTCATAGTAACGGGCAAGAACGGCGTCTACAACCGCAGCTTCAACACGGCCGCTGTCGATATCCATGTAAACTGCTGCAAAGTCAGGATATTTTCTGTATTCTTTCAAAGAATTTCTCATGTTGTCATCGCGGTCCAGAATGTAAGAACCGGTGCTGTCGTCCTGTACTGCTACAACTTTGCCAGCCAGGTCAGCAATGGTGTTGATGGAAGAACCGGCAGGAACAACAATCAGCTGAGCGTTTTTCATATACGGTTTGGAAAGAGTGTAAGTAGCTTCGCGTTCCGGATTAACGGTGAAGCAGTTCCAGATAGCGTCGATGCGTTTGCCTTTCATTTCAGCTTCTTTGGAAGCCCAGTCGATAGGTTTGAATTCAACTTCCAGCCCTGCGCGTTTGCAGGCTTCACGAGCCATGTCGATATCGTAGCCGACAATTTCATTTTTCTCATTGCGGAAGCCCATCGGTGCAAAGTTGTCGTCCAGGCCGATTACCATTTTTTTCGGTCCGTCGCTGCCGCAGCCGGCTACCAGAGATAATGCCATAAGCATCGTCATTGCTAAAAGTAAAAGTTTTTTCATTTGAAAATCCCCCTTCAAAAAATTAAATATCGTTGTTATGTTTTAGATTATACTTTAGTTCGCTAAATTTGTAAAGAGGTAAATTGAAAATTTTTTAAAATTTTTTCGCAGGATTTTTTAATAGCAACTGCGAATAACAGATTGTGTTAATTTTATTACAGAGGGAGAGAAAAGAATGCTTATTACAGACAGAAAAACCGATTATTTTGAAAAACGCGCCGGAGGCACCGGCACGACGATTATGGAACACATTATCGACGAGAAGGTTTACGGCGGCAAAATTGCAGCTTACGCCCGCGTAATTTTAAAACCGGGCTGCTCGTTAGGCTACCATAAACACGAAGGCACCAGCGAAACACTGTACATTTTAAGCGGCACTGCCGAATACAACGACAACGGCGAGAAAATGGAACTGTTTCCCGGCGATGTTGCCTTTTGCCCTGAAGGACAGAGCCACAGCATCGGCAACAACGCCAACTCTAAAAACGACCTTGTCGTTATGGCGCTGATAGTAAATGAAAAATAAATAAGTAAAATTAAAACGCTTCTGCCGGTTTTACACTGACAGAAGCGTTTTTTAGCTATCATTAAATTTTTACATTTCCAAGCCGCCGTTTTTATTTATCTTGTACTGCAAGTACAAAAAGCGTCCGCCCAAAAAGGCAACGGCACACAAAAGTCCGATGTCCAGACTGAGCCAGTAGGAGGACGGACCCATGTTAAGTATGTAATCAAAACAGCAGCCCAGCGGCAGGCAAATCAGCCAGTAGGCTGCAAAACCTGCCCAAAAGGTTGATTTAACGTCTTTATAGCCGCGCAGGATACCCTGTATCGGCGCTGCCGTTGCGTCCATAACCTGAAAGAACATGGCATAGAACAAAAATCCAATGGTTTGTTCTATAATTACCGGTTCGGATGTGTACAGCCCGGCGATAAGTTCGCGGTCCAGCAGCACAAAAATGGTCAGCGCTACGGCAACAGTCAGGTTGCAGGCTATGCCCAGCAGGCTGTAACGCAGTGCCTCGCCAAAGCGGCGTGCACCTGCTTCCACACCGACGACGATGGTCAGCGACATGCTGAAGCTTAGCGGCACCATATACAGCAGCGAGGTGAAGCTCATTGCCGCCTGGTGTGCCGCGATGATGATTGTGCCGAACTTAGCCATAAACACGGCGATAACGCCGAAGATGCTGGCTTCCATAAAAATTGCCGCGCCCATTGGTATGCCCAGCGACAGGTTTTCTTTAAGCTGCGCCCATTCCAGTTTGAATTTGTCCGTAAAAATATGCAGCTGCGCAAAGGCAGGCAGTTTGCAAACTACCCAGATGAAGATGAAAAATTCCAGCCAGTAGGTAATGCCTGTTGCCAGCCCTGCACCGATGCCGCCCAGACGCGGCGCGCCGAACTTACCGAAAATCAAGCAATAGTTTAAAAAGGCGTTGACCGGCAACGCCAGCAGGTAGATTTTCATGGTAATGCCGGTATAACCGCTGGTATCTACCAGCGCACGCAGCGCCGTGGATAAAAAGAACGGCAGCACGCCGATGCCGATAGCGGCGATGTACATTTTGGCAATGTAGTGTACTTCCGGCTCCAGCCCGAAAGTTCCCAGAAGGCTATCCAAAAACAGTACGCCAAGCACCAGCAAAAGCAGCGAAAACGCCGTTGCCAGAAACATTGTGTGGCGCACAACATTGCCGATGTTATGCCGCTCGCCCCTGCCCAAAAGGTGGGCAATTATCGGCATGGAGCCGAGCAAAATGCCGTTAAGCGACGCCATTACCGGCATCCACAGATTGCCACCGATAGCAGTGCCTGCCAGATGCACTGCACCGGCGTGCCCGCTCATGGCAGAATCGCAGAAGTTCATTGCCATAATGGCGGTTTGCGTTATTAAAATGGGTATCATTACGTCAAGCAGCCGCCTGAGGCGCACTGCATTCTTTTTGCTTAGCATAAACTCCCTTTCTATTTGGCGGCTTCCGCTTCGGCAAGTTCTTCCAGATAAGCCCAGCGGTCAGTCAAATCACTGATGCGCTGCGTTAGCTCCTGCTGGCGTGCGGTCAGCTCCGTTAATTTTACAAAGTCTGCGCCGCTGGCGTTAATTTCCAGTTCCGTCATTTTCAGTTCTGCTTCTGCCTGCGCGATAACCTGTTCAATTTTTTCGTATTCCAGCCTTTCTTTATAGGTCATTTTTGGCGCACGCTGCTTTTCCTCGCGCTGCTGCGGTTTAGCTGCGCTTTGGCTGCGTTCTTCCTGGCGCGCAAGGCTCTGCGCTTCGGCACGCGCCTGCTCGTACTGAGTGTAATCGCCGATAAACTGGCGCACTTCACCGCCTCCCATAAAGGCAAAAATTTTATCGGCAAAGCGGTCCAAAAAGTAACGGTCGTGCGATACCGCAATAACCGCGCCGTTAAAAGTATCAAGATAATCTTCTAGCACAGAAAGCGTGGGAATGTCGAGGTCATTGGTAGGCTCGTCCAGAATCAGCACGTTGGGCGCGCCCATTAAAACACTCAAAAGGTACAGACGGCGTTTTTCGCCGCCGCTCAGTTTGCTTACCGGCACCCATTGCAGTTCCGGCGGAAAGAGGAAACGCTCCAGCATCTGCGCCGCCGTAATGCGCGTGCCGTCGGCAGTTTCGATATAATCGCTGACGTTTTTAATGTATTCCAAAACGCGGCAGTCAGCGTCTTTAAATTCGCTGTGCTGGGCAAAGTAACCAATTTTTACCGTTTGCCCCACTTTAACCGTGCCGCGCGTCGGTGCAAGTCGTCCTGCGATAATATCCATCAGGCTGCTTTTGCCGCTGCCGTTGGGCCCTACAATGCCGATGCGGTCGTTGCGCAGCAGCACATAGTTAAAATTATCAATGTAAGTTTTACCGCCGTAATCAAGCCCGATATTTTCACATTCAATAACCGTTTTGCCAAGGCGCGAGCCGACGGAAGAAATCTCGAGCTGCTGCTCTTTTTTGATGTTCCCCACTTCCTGCTTCAAAGCATTAAAACGCTCGATGCGCTCTTTGCTTTTGGTGCGGCGTGCTTCCGCCCCGCGGCTTATCCACGCCAGTTCGCGCCGGTACACGTTGCGCAGGCGCTGTGCAGCACTGGCTGCGGCAATGCGGCGCTCTTCGCGTTTTTGCAAAAATAAGCTGTAATTGCCGGTATAAAGATAACCTTCGCCATTATCAATTTCCAGCGTGCGGTTGACAACGCGGTCAAAAAAATAACGGTCGTGCGTAACCATTAAAAGCGCGCCTTTACGTTTTTGCAGCATTTCTTCCAGCCACGCCACTGTTTCGTTATCCATATGGTTGGTAGGTTCGTCCAAAATCAAAAGGTCGCTGGGGCGCACCAATACGCCCGCCAATGCCACGCGCTTACGCTGACCGCCGCTTAGTTCGCGCATCGGCTGCTGCAAATCCGTAATGCCCAGCCTGTCCAGCACGGCCTTGGCTTCGCTTTCCAGCTGCCAGGCAAATTTGCTGTCCATCTCCTGCTGCAAGGCAAGCAGAGTTTTCTGTGCCGCCTTATCGTCAGGCGCTGCCGCCGCATGCTGCACGGCAGCCTCGTAACGGCGCACAACGTCAAGCTGCGGCGATTCCCCGCGGAAAACCTGCGCCAGCACCGTCGCGTCCGGGTCAAACGGTGGGTCCTGCGGCAGGTATTCAATCACGCAGGCTCCGTTTTTGGTAATTTTGCCCTCGCTTGGCTCGCCGGTGGCAATATCGCGCAAAAGCGTGCTTTTCCCCGTGCCGTTAACGCCGATAACGCCGATTTTATCGCCGTCTTCTATATTAAAACTGATATTTTTAAACAAAGTGCGCACGCCGTAGCTGTGCCCTAAATTTTCTACACTTAAAATCATAGTACCGCCTCATTAACAAAGTCTGTTTATATCTTAACACAATTTGCCGCAAAAACAAAACGCCTTTGCGCCCGCGCAGATTTACTTGACAAAACCCCGGCGGCTGATATAATAAATTTATACAAATTGCATAGGCGCCGCGGGCCTGACGGATTTGAAGTGGATTTAACCACGTGGACCGCGCTGCTGTAAGATTAGCCGGCCGTCTGGGCAGAGAGAAATGCCCGGGCGGCTTTTTATATTGTCCGGTCACTTCTCTCCTTGTTTAGCTGATACAAAGGAGAGATTTTTTATGAAAAACAGATGGCTTATCGCGCTGGCGGCAGTCGGCATCCATATTTCCATCGGCAGCGTTTATGCGTGGAGCGTGCTGACCCGCCCCATTATGGAGCAGCTTGGCTTTACCTTACAGCAGACAACGTGGACTTTTTCCATCGCCATTTTGTTTCTGGGCCTTTCCGCCGGTTTTTTGGGCGGTTATGTAGAAAAACACGGCCCGCGCAAAAGCGGTTTTACCAGCGCGCTGTTTTTCGGCACCGGCATGCTGGGCACCGCGCTGGCGGTATATTTAAAAAGCCTGCCCCTGCTGTATCTTTTTTACGGCTTTATCGGCGGTATCGGGCTTGGTGTCGGCTATATCACGCCGGTATCTACCCTTGTAAAATGGTTTCCCAATAACCGCGGCTTTGCCACCGGCCTTGCCATTATGGGCTTCGGCTTTGCCAGCCTTATCGCCGGTCCGCTGATGCAGTACCTGGTTGCCAGCTACGGGCTGATGCAGAACTTTATCATTTTAGGCGTGGCGTACATGGTTATCATGGTGCTGTCCGCTTCGTATTTAGAGCCGCCCAAAGCCCAGCCGCAGCAGCAATCCGCGCCAAGCGGCTACACAACTATGCTGCAAGTAAAAAATTACACAGCGGCACAGGCGCTTAAAACCTGGCAGTTTTACGCACTGTGGTGGATATTTTTTACCAACATTACCTGCGGCATCGGCCTGCTTGCAGTTGCCTCGCCCATGGCGCAGGAAGTTGTAGGCATGTCGCCGGAAGCAGCTGCCTCCATGGTAGGCATCATCGGACTGATTAACGGCGGCGGGCGCATTGCCTGGTCAACCGTATCGGATTACATCGGCAGGCGCAGCGTTTACGTTTTGTTTTTTATAATTGAAATCGCCGCGTTTTACCTGCTGGCGCAGACAGGTGATGCGCTGCTGTTCCAGCTTTTGGTATTTGTTATTATTTCCTGCTACGGCGGCGGTTTTTCGTGCATGCCGGCTTATTTAAGTGATTTGTTCGGCACAAAGGAATTAAGCTCTATCCACGGCAAAATTTTAACCGCGTGGGGGCTGGCTGGCATTGCCGGGCCGCTTTTGCTTTCGTGGATGCGCGAAACAACCAGCGGTTACACAGCGACGCTGTATGTATTTTCCGCAGCATTTGTGCTGAGCCTTACCGTTGCACTTATTTTAAAATGGAAAACGTCGGTTGACGCCCAGATAAAAGAACAATAAAGCACAAAACCCCTGAAAATTTTCAGGGGTTTATTTTTTGGTATTCACCCAAAATATACAATTTAATTTAACTTGCCAAGCCAATATTTTTAAGCGATAATATAAATATCTAAATTACCGCAAAGAAAAGAAGTGTCATAATGCAGGAAAAACAAGTCAGTTATCTGCACATGTTCAATGTGTTTTTTAAAATAGGCCTGTTCACCATCGGCGGCGGGCTGGCCATGATTCCCTTAATCCGCGACGAATTTGTAGAGCGCCAGGGCTGGATTGACGATAAGGATATTACCGACGTGCTGGCAATCGCCCAGTCTCTGCCGGGCGTAATTGCCGTCAACTCCGCCACGTTTTTGGGCTACCGCCTGGCGGGAATCATGGGCGCGCTGGTCTGCACCATCGGCGTAGTGCTGCCCTCGTTCTTAATTATCCTGGCGATTGCTATGCTGTTTGCTTCCAGCGGGCTTGATACCAACACTTATATTTTAAAATTTTTTGCCGGTGTCAACGCTGCCATTACCGTACTGCTTGTAGTAGCAACTAAAAAAATGTTTGCTTCCTCCGTCAGCAATAGGCTGGGCTGGGTTATTTTAATAGTTTCCATTGCCGAAATTTACGTTTTGGGCTTCGGCATTGCTTCGACTGTTATTGCAGCGGCGCTGTACGCCATTGCCGCTTACCGCTTTTTAGGCAGGAGGGCTGACTGATGATTTACTGGGATTTGTTCTTTGTATTTTTTAAAATCGGCCTGTTTTCCTTCGGCGGCGGCCTTGCCATGGTCAGCGTCATCCAGCAGGAGGTTTTGGCGCATGGGTGGATTCCGGCATCAGAATATGCGCGCATCATTACTATTTCGCAGATGACGCCGGGTCCGATTGCAGTCAACACTGCCACCTATGTCGGCGCGCGCGTCTGCGGCCCGGAAGTTCTCCCTGCCGTATTAGGCTCGTTTATCGCAACACTCGGCGTTTCACTGCCGTCGTTTATAATTGTTTATTTTGTAGCCCGCTCGCTGGAAAAATTCAGTTCCTCGCGCCTTGTAAAAGAAGCGTTGTGCGGCATCCGCCCGGCAGTTATCGCTTTTATGATTACCGCCGTAATTTTCTTTTTGGATATTACCCTGTTTCCGATTGATGAAGCCTCAGCGGCAAGCAGCACCTTTAACCCCATCGGCATACCGGTGCTGTTAATTTTATATTACCTGCACAATTACCGCAAAGTCGGCGCTATCAGCCTGATGCTGCTCAGCGGTATTATAGGGATATTGGTTTATTAAAAATTGTGATATACTGGTTATAAACATGTAATTTGGAGAAAACACAATGCAAAACACCGGCATCAATCCTTTGGTAATAGATGAAATCCGCGCCGCAGCCAAACGCAGCAATTTAACAAAAGTAATTCTGTTCGGTTCGCGCGCCCGCGGAGATTATAAAAAGACAAGCGACATTGACCTTGCCGTAACAGGCGGCAATACTGCGCTTTTTGCAGCCGATATGGAAGAAACATCGACGCTTTTGTCTTTCGACATTGTTGACCTTGATAAACCGGTGCAGGCAGAACTTTTACAATCAATCGCAAAGGAAGGTATTATCCTTTATGAAAAAATATGAAAACTTTCAAGCTGCGCTGCGCAACTTAAAAGACATTTACCGTTATGACGAACCTTACGACAACGTAGTGCTTACGGGACTTGTTGCGCTGTACGAAATATGCTTTGAACAATCGTGGAAAGCGATGAAAGAAATCCTTGCAGATGAAGGCGTAACGGAAGCAGCAACCGGCTCGCCCAAAAGTATTTTAAAGGCTGCTTTCAAAGCCGGTATGATTACCGATGAACAGCTATGGCTGGAAGCGCTGGCAACGCGCAACAACGTGGCGCACGCTTATAACAGCGCCATTGCCTTGCAGATTGTGCGCGATACCAAAAGTAAATATTACGAAATGTTCTGCCGGCTTGATGAAGAACTGGCAGCCAGAATATAACAAAAACCGCAGCCGAAACTGCGGTTTTATTTTTTGCAATTATAAATTTTACCAATGGTATTTTTCGCCGCGGCTTATTTTAAACGCGCGGTAAATCTGCTCCACCAAAAGCAGGCGTATCATCTGGTGCGTAAATGTCAGTTTTGAAAAACTCCACCGCATATCCGCACGCCTGCGCAGCGCATCGGTATAACCAAAAGCACCGCCGATAACAAAGGCTATGTGGCTTTTGCCTGCCAGCGCCCAGCCGTCAAACAATTCCGCCAGCTGCGGCGATGTTACTTCTTTGCCCTGCAAATCCAGCAGCACCACATGGGCGCTTGCCGGTATCGCATTTATCAGCCGCTCTGTTTCCTTCGCCAGCACCTGTTCTTTTTCAGCAGGCGAAGGGTTATCCGGCATTTTTTCTTCGCCGATAGCAATGGTCTCCAGCTTGCAGTACGGCGTCAGGCGTTTGGTAAATTCGGCAATGCCTTCGGTCAGGTATTTTTCCTTAATCTTGCCGACGCAGACGATACTGATTTTCATATCAGTTCTCCTCGGGCATTTCCTGCAAAGTTACCTGCAAGCTGCGTTCAATACCGGCACGCAGCACAACAATTTCAACTACGTCGCCAACTTTCTTTTCAGCCAGCTTGCTGCGCAGTTCAGGCACGGTTTCAACCTTAGCGCCGTCAAAGGTCAGAATAATATCGCCGGGGCGCATACCTGCATTATAAACCGGGCCGCCGGTAACAATTTTCATAACAAAAATGCCGCCGTGCAAATCAAGGTCAAAGCCATAACGCGCGCTGATGTCCTTATCAATCAGGCTGGCGCCGATATATGGGCGCGCAATGCGGCCATGATGTGCAAGTTCGTCCAAAATAGGTTTAGCTGAGTTGACCGGAATGGCAAAGCCGATGCCTTCAACGCCGCTGACAGCAACTTTGGCCGAGTTGATACCTACAACTTCGCCATCAGCATTGACAAGGGCGCC
This sequence comes from Phascolarctobacterium sp., assembly GCA_003150755.1. Lineage (GTDB taxonomy): Bacteria > Bacillota > Negativicutes > Acidaminococcales > Acidaminococcaceae > Fusicatenibacter_A. The sequence continues at coordinate 118,848 of QAMT01000002.1, forward strand.
GCCGCTGTTACCGGGGTTAATTGCCGCATCCGTCTGGATAAGGTTAAATTTACGGTCGCCAAGCTCGATAGAACGGTTTAACGCGCTGATAACGCCCACCGTAACGCTGCCGCGGAACTCCAAGCCCAACGGGTTGCCGATAGCAATGGCAGGTTCGCCAACCTGCAAGGTAGAAGAATCGCCAAAATCAGCAACCGGCAAATCACCATCCACGTCAATTTTTACAACGGCAAGGTCGGTCGCTGCATCTGCGCCAAGCACCTTGCCTTTAACGCTGCGGCCGTCCGTAAGGCTGACGATGATTTCCTGCGCGCCTTCAACAACGTGGTTATTGGTGGCAATCAGGCCGCTCTTGTCGTAAATAACGCCGCTGCCCGTGCCGCGCTCGGTAAGCTGCACGCGGTTAAAAAAGTCGCGCACATAAGCCTTGTTGGTAATGCCTACAACGGCAGGGCCAACCTTTTGCGCCGCCACAACAACCGGCGTATTGCGCGCGCCGGAGAGCTTAACCTCCTGCTTTGCCGCTGCCGGTGCAGCTGCTTCCTTCTGCGTTTCTGCGGTATTGCCGATGCCGCAGCCGCCCAGCAGCACAGCCGTGCTCAAAATACCGCACATAAATAAATTGATTGATTTTTTCAATAATCTCTTTTGCATTTTTACACCCCTCAAAAGTTTTTTACTATATTATCCTGCGAAGCCACATAAATTTTGGTGGATTCGCCAATTTCCTTAGCGTCAAGCATACCGCGCACAGTGTTCAGCGCCAGCTGCGGCGTATTGTTCTCCTGGCTTAAATGCGCCAGAAACACCTCGCCCGGCAGCCGCTCCATCTGCGCCAGCAGCCACCCGGCAGCATTGTTGGACAAATGCCCGCGCGTGCCTAAAATACGCTGTTTAAGCGCGTAAGGGTAAGTGCCCTTTTTCAGCATTTCTTCATCGTGGTTGGCCTCCAGCACAAGTGTATCGGCACCGGCCACGTTTTCTTTAATTTCTTCCGTAATAAAGCCCACGTCCGTCAGGTACACGCAGCGCGCACCGGCGCAGGTAAACACATAACCGACTGTACCGGCAGCGTCATGCGGCACGTTAAAACTTGTTATCTTCAGCCCGTCCGTTTCCAGGCACTTCGGCAAAAGGCGGCAGCACGCGCGCTCCATCTCTCCCCTTTGGGGGATATAACGCCACGTTGCCTCATTGGCAAACACCGGCAAATGATACTTGCGGTTCAGCACCGGCAGGCCGCTTACATGGTCGCGGTGCTCATGCGTCAAAAGCACGCCGTCCAAATCTTCCGGCTGATAACCGGCCTCGCGCAGGCGCTGCACAAGCTGGCGGCAGCTGATACCGGCATCAATCAGAAAGTTTTTGCCGTCCGCGCTGATAACGGTTGCATTACCCTTACTGCCGCTGGCCAAAACGGAAATTTTAAACTCGCCCGTCATGCTTCACCTGCGGCAATGGCTGCACCGGCACTGGTGCCGATACGGTCGGCGCCTGCCTCTGCCATCGCGCGCGCCGTCTGTGCATCGCGGATGCCGCCCGCAGCTTTAACCTTTAAACCGTACTTGTCGGCTTCCTCGCGCAGCAGCTTAACATCCTCAACCGTTGCGCCGCCCTTGCCAAAACCGGTAGAAGTTTTAACAAACTTTGCGCCGCCGTCGGCAATAATGCGGCAGGCTGTGCGTTTTTCGCGCGGAGTCAGGCACGCAGCCTCAATAATAACCTTTACCGGGCAGGGCGCAGCAGCCTCCACCACGCGGCGGATATCCTCCGTCACAGCGGCATAATCGCCCGTCTTAAAGGCAGAAATATTCATCACCATATCAATTTCATCGGCGTGTTCCTCCATCGCCGTTTTGGCTTCCAAAGCCTTAACGCAACTGAAAGTTGCACCAAGCGGAAAACCCACAACCGTTACAACTTTTACATCACTGCCCTGCAAAAGATGCTTGGCCAGCGGCACATAGCACGGATTAACGCACACGCCGTACAATTTGTACTGCATGGCTTCATCGCACAGGCGCATAATGTCTTTAACCGTTGCTTCCGGCTTCAATAATGTATGTTCTATCATCCGGGCAAGTTCCATTGTACTTCCTCCCAAATTTTATTCTGTACTTTATAATTATAGCAAATGTTGCGCATTTAGGATTGATAAAAAAGTAAATTTTTATAAAACTTTATCGGGCATTGCCCCAAAAAACAAACGGGACCCCAAAAGGGTCCCTCCGTAACTTATCAGTGTTTTTTGCGGCACTCTTCACAAACGCCGTAAAAATAAAACTGATGCCCGCTTAATTTATAGCCGCTTTGCTTTTCGGCCTGCGCCATAATGCCGCTGTCATCGACGTTAAACAAATCCTCAACCTTCCCGCAGCAGGTGCACTGCACATGGTGGTGCCCGCTGATGTCAGCATCATAACGGAAGCTGTCCTCACCGGTGTTGATAATCTGGATAACATGCAGCCTGTTCAATATCTCCACGGTTTTATAAACGGTTGCAAAACTCATTGAAGGATATTTGGGGCGCAGTGTTTTGTACAGCATCTCGGCGCTGGGATGTTCGTGCGTTGCGGCAAGCGTTTCATACACAGCCAGGCGCTGGGGCGTAACCTTATAGCCGTTTTCGCGCAAAATAGCAGTCAGCTCGCTGTTTGTTAACATAGGCTCCTCCTTTCAGCATTACTTTGCAGCAATGCTTATGTTACAAGCTAATTTATCACAATAATTATATTAAATAGACGTTTCTTTGTCAATATTCATTATCCATTAACAAACATATTTCACTAAAACTCTACAAGCGCCCCTCCGCTCGCGCGGATAAAAAATGCTGAATTGATTTTGATTATACCTTTGCAGTAAGGTTCACGATTTTAATTTACATAGTTATTCATGTTACTTTTTATAGGCTAAAAAGTAACCAAAAACCTTCGCTCCTCAAAAAATTTAACGGCTCATAATCAAAAAAGTTTACCACTTGCAGCGCCTGCGGAAACTCGCTCCGCTCAGACATCCTCCGGCAAAACTGCAAGTGCCTATCTATTTTAAACTTCGCCTATTTTTTGAAAGTCGCGCTTCGCCCAAATTCGTATGTCATTGCTTTTATATTTTGGTTTTAGTGTTAGCGTACTTTTTAAAACTGAATTTTAAACGTACATTGTGCATAAACCTATAATCAAAACATTAAAAGTACGGTACACGCCAAAAGCGGCATCGGATTTTAGCAATATTTATTAAGAAAAACTGCAAAAATCGTGTTTGAGCGCAGCGAATCTCGACTTTTTGCAATTTTTAAACTAAAGTATTGCGTTTAAAAATCCGCCTGCCGCGGAACTTTCTTGGTTCGTTCTTTGGTTACAAAGAATGAACATGAATTAAAATCTAAATATACAATTGCAAAAATATATACAAAGTAATAACCATCCAAAATAAATTTAAGGTAAAATGAAAAAACTCCGCTAAAAGCGGAGCATTTTTATTTTAAACTTAACAGCCACGATAAAAGCACCGGCACGATGAGTGTAAGCACAAGGCCGTTGATGAAGGAATACATACCGACGTGCAGGTTAGTGTATTTTATTACCACCGGCAGGCCGCTGTCCATAGTTGCTGCGCCGCTGGGCGCAAGCGCCAGCAGTTTATGCAGGCGCACCAGCACCGGTATTAAAAAGAAGGCTGAAAGCTCGCGCAGCATATTGGCTAAAAACGACACTGTGCCGATTTCCGTGCTGTACATGGCGCTGATAACGACGGAAGAAAAGCTGTACCAGCCCAGCCCGCTGCCAACCAGCACCGCATCATAAAAACTGAGCCCCACAGCCATGCCGATAAGGGCCGCGCCGCCGATGCTGCCCACTGCCACCGCCGCCGGAATACTAAGCGCCAGCACTGCGCTGTGCCAATTGCAGACGCGCTTTAAAATGCCGCGGTTGCTGCCGATTTCGATACCGGCAATAAACACCATAATATCCAGCGCCGTCATCAAAATAAAATCCAGCATATCTTTATCGCTTACATCCATAAAAAGATAGCCTGCTGCCATGCCGCCAAGCAACGCAGCGGCAATAGTCATAATCATGCGCTTTCACCGTCCTCTGCTTCAACATCCGCCGGGCGGGCAATAAATTTTGTTACCAAAAATACCAGGGCAACGCTGCCGCACACAGCGCCGAAAGCAACTGCCCCGGCTTGCAAACCGAGCGTACCGAGCTTTGCCAAAAGCGCATCGTCGCAGCCGATTTTTGCGCCCAGGCAAAACAGCATAGTGCATAAGCACAGGGTTGAAAGTTTGCTTAAATAAAATTTTATTTTGTAGCTTAACAAATTAAACAAGCCAATAGCGATGCCGAGTACAATCGCCAGCAGAATTTCCTGCATAAGTCCCCTCCAAAAGAAAAGGCATGCGGCGTGCATGCCTTAATTTTTATGTTATTCCAATGTGATGATGAGCGGGTACAAAGGCTGCGCGCCGTTAAGCACCTGCACTTCTGAGTCCGGGCAAAGCGCCGCAAGCTCATCAGCCGCGCTCTGCGCTTCGCTTTCTGTAATGCCGCTGCCGTAGTACACAGTTAAAAGCTCCCAGTCCGTTCCGGCCTGCTGCACTGCGTTTACGGCGGCTTCGTTCATGCTTTCGCAGGCATAAACTATTTTGGTTTCTAGCAAGCCAAGGTACTGGCCTTTTTTGATAGGCATACCGTTAACAACGCTGTCGCGCACGGCTGTGCTTACCGCTACGCAATGCGCCTGCTGCGCTGCTGCCGTCATGGCTTCGATATTAGCCTGCATGTCCGCACCGGCATCAAACGCCAAAATAGCGGCAATGGCCTGTGCCAGGCTTATCGTCGGCACATAGCCGACCTTATCCGAGCCCAACAATTTCTGCGTTTGCTGCGCTGCCAGCACAATGTTTTTGTTATTGGGCAGAATAATATATTTGCTGTACGCACCGTTTTCGATAGCGTGTACAAATTCTTCAACAGGCGGGTTCATGCTCTGACCGCCGCTGATAATATCCGTTACGCCCTGCGCCAGCATAATTTCGGCAATGCCGCTGCCAGCCGCTACGCTTACAAGGCCGATGCCGTCCTGCTTGACAGGCTGCGCCGGTGCCGTGCTGAACACGCGGTGTTCGTGCTGCTCGGCCATGTTGTCAATTTTAATATCGTGCAGCGTACCCCAGCCAAGCCCCTGCTGCAAAACCGTACCGGGGTTGGCGGTGTGGATATGCACTTTAACAATATCGTCCATTGCCGCCACAATCAGCGAATTGCCAAGCGGCTGCAAGGCTGCACGTACCGTTTTTTCGTCAACGGCAGCGTTTTTTACAATAAATTCCGTGCAATACGGATTGGATAAATCCACTTCTTCCGCAGGCAGTTCCGCTGCCTTTGCTGTTGCACCGGCAACCTGCGTTACCGGTTCTGCCTTGCCCAAAAGGCCGTTTAAGCAGCCTTCTAAAAATACAATCAGACCCTGGCCGCCGGCATCAACCACGCCAGCCGCCTTCAGTGCGGGCAAAAGCTCAGGCGTGCGTGCCAGTTCTTTTTTGCCGCCGTCAATGGCTTCCGTTAAAATTTCTGCAAAATCTTCGCCGCGGCGAACTGCGTGGTAAGCCGCTTTGGCAATGCCGCGCGCCACAGTTAAAATAGTGCCTTCTACCGGCTTTGCCACGGAGCGGTAAGCATACAAAATGCCAAACTGAAACGCCTTGCCAAGCTCGTTGCCGGTAACGCGCTCCTTGCCAGACAGCCCGCGCCCTATGCCGCGCAAAAGCTGCGATAAAATTACGCCGCTGTTGCCGCGCGCGCCCATAATAGCACTTTTGGCAGCCGCCGCGCCAACTTCCGAAGCGGAAAGGGTGTCCAGCGGCAGCAGCGCACGCTGCACTGCCTCCATCGTGCGCATCATATTAGTTCCCGTATCGCCGTCAGGCACCGGAAAAACATTCAAATCATCAATCTGCTTATAGCCCTGCGCAAACGCGCCATAAGCGCCAAGCAGCATATTTTTTACGTCGCGGCCGTTAATAACAGCCGACTGTTTCGCGTTCATCACTACCCCCATTCAGGCACGCGCAAAACTCCGTGCCATTATATTTTTATCAACGTCCGGCTTAACCGGTAAAATTCAAATCATGCTTTGGTACGTACAAAAAGGCCAATACAGCCCGGCCCCAGGTGCGAAGCAAGCACCGTGCCGATGCCTGTCATCAGTACCGGCACACCCGGATAACGCTTTGTCATTTCTTCGTATAAATATTTTGCGTCCGTTTCAGCTTCTTCGTTGGCAATGCAGATGCGTTCCGGCTCGCCTTTAGCCGCAGCCAGCTCCAGCATCGTATTAAGCACCTTGCTGCGCGTGCGGCATTTGGCCGCCACAACAAGTTTGCCTTCGTTATCCAGCATTATTACAGGACGTATGCCCAGCAGGTTGCCCACCAGCGCACCCACTGCGCCGATGCGGCCGCCCTTCTGCAAATATTCCAGCGTGCTGACAGAAAAAATGGTTTCGGTCCTCGCAATAGCGCCGTTAATAAAGGCTTCCAGCTCGTCCATGCCTGCGCCTTCATCAACATGTTTTAAAACATCAAGCGCCAGTGCGCTGATAGGCGTTGCCGCCGTCAGGCTGTCAAAAACGCGGATATCTGCCCCCGGCACTTCCTGCATTACCTGACGCGCCGCCATGCGCGCCGTCTGGCAGGTGCCGCTCAGCACGCCGTCTACAAAAATGCCGATTACCTTTTTGCCTTCGCTGGCCAGTTCAGAAAACAAATCCAGAAAATCACCGACAGGCGGCTGGGAGGTTTTCGGAAGCTCGCCGCTTTCCTTAACCATTTTAAACATTTCTGCCGTCTGTTTTTCGCCGTCACGCCACTCAATCGCGCCGTGGCGCACAATAAGCGGCAAAATGTGGCAGCGGGCATCGTGCGCCAGCGGGGTTTCCGCAGCCGATGCAATGCTGTCTAAAACAATATGGATGCCATCATTCAAAGTGCCATCCTCCAATCTATATGTAGTAATGTACCTACGCTTAAACTGCCTCTATCTTTTAATTTTACCATATAGCGATATCTTTTTCCAGTTTGCAAAATAAAAAGACCCCTGCCATACAGCAAGGGCCTTTAAGTCAGCCTTTAATTAAAAGTCGTTTTCCATGAAAGCTTTGTCAACGCGTTTCATTTCGCGGGTTACGCAGCGGCCAAATTCTTCGCTAACCCAGTCCCAACGGCTGGTCAGGGTTTCGTCGATTTCTTTGTCCTCATAAATGCGGTGTTCATAGAATTTGCCGTTAACAGCGCTGTAAGCATAAGTTTTGCCGGTGATGTCGAGTTTGAGGATGCGTTCTGCACTCGGGAATACCGGGTTGTCTTCGCAGGTATCAAGAACCATGCCAACTACCAGGTCTGCGCCGGAAGCTTTGGCAATGCGTACCATAGCGTCTTTGGAAGCGCCTTTGGCACCGATGTTTTCAGCTGCGATAGCGTCGTTGGTTACGTCGTTTTCAAGCAGTTCATATTCAGGATAATCGAACAGCTGGATAGCGCCGCTGATGTAAATCTGGCCTGCGGTTTCGGAACCGGAGTTGTTAACCAGAGGAAGCACTACAACTTTAGCAGCTTCGGCTTTGCCCATAGCGGGGACAGCAAAGCAAACAGCCATCAAGGCTACCATTAACAGATTAAAAATTTTTTTCATTCTCTTACCTCCCAAGATAAAATGGCTATGCAATAATTTTAACACAAACCGCCGCAAAAATACAGCCTGCAGCCAAAAATATTGTTAAAAAATACAGCCCGGGCTTAAAACCCGGGCCGCAGTAAAATTTTAATTTTAAGCTTTGGCAGTTTTGCTGTGCGAACCTGCTTCGCTGCTGGTCAAAGTCCTGAGGCCGTTGGAGGCAATCAAAAATGCCAGCGTGATAAGCGCAATCGCTACAACAAGCTGCAAACCATCGGTAAGCATAGCAAACGGTGCGCCGGTAACAAGTTTGTTGATAATGCCGTAAATGGACATTGCCAGCGCGCTCATGGTTGCCAGGAACATAAACGCCATCGGCACGTAAAGCATCCAGCCCTGGCGGCCGGTAACTTTAAGGAATACCGACAGGGAGATGAATACCAGTGCTGCGCACAGCTGGTTGGCTGCGCCGAACAGCGGCCATACGTTCATATATCCGCCGAGGCAGAGCAGATAACCGAAGAACAGAGTAATAACGGTTGCAAAATATTTGTTGGTCATCAGTTTCTGGAAGCTGCTCATTTCTTCCGGTTTGCCGGAGGTAAACAGTTCCTGGAAGCACATACGGCCGATACGTCCTACCGAGTCGAGCGTGGTAAGGGCCAGCGCCGATACGCACATGGTAATAACGCAGGTTGCAACGTGGGTAGAAAGGCCGAACATGCCCATAAAGCCGCCGACAGCACCCGCAAAAATCTGGAACGGAGTGCCTTTGGGCATTACGCCGCCGGTTGCAGCAGCGCCGACAACGATAAGGGATACAACAGCGAGGATGGATTCAATCAGCATCGAGCCATAGCCGATAAACAGCATATCCTTTTCGTTGGAAACAGTTTTGGAAGAAGTGCCGGAAGATACCAGGCTGTGGAAGCCAGATACCGCGCCGCAGGCGATAGTGATGAACAGAATCGGGAACAGCGGCTGTCCGTTGACAACAAAACCGTTAAAGGCAGGCAGCTCGATTGCCGGGTTGGTAAAGATAACGCCCAACACACCGCTGGCAATCATGCCGAGCAGCAGGAACACGCTTAAATAATCGCGAGGCTCCATCAAAAGCCACATCGGCATTACAGCCGCCATAAACATATAAGCAAATACTACATAAAGCCAGGTGGTTTTATCAAAATACAAAGGATACTCAATGCCTGCCCACAGCATAGCAACCATCAGAACAATGGCCACAACCAGCTTCGGCTTTTCAGCCAGCGGGCATTTCTTTAAAAAGTAACCAAAAGCAATAGCTACAACAATGTACAGCATCGAAATAGAAGCAGCAGCAGCATTCGGGGTGGCAAGGCTGCCGTCAGCCTTAAAGCCGTTGAACGTGCTGGCAACAATATCCGCGAAAGCGGCGGTTACCAAAAGCGTAAACAGCCACGAGAACAAAAGGAACATGCGCTTGCCGGTTTTGCCGATGTATTGTTCAATAAGCATGCCCATGGATTTGCCCTCGTTTTTAACGGAAGCATACAGCGCGGTGAAATCCTGCACAGCACCGAAGAAGATGCCGCCAATCATCAGCCACAGCATAACCGGCGCCCAGCCGAACATAGCCGCGATAATCGGGCCGGTTACAGGGCCTGCGCCCGTAATGGACGAAAACTGATGCGCAAAAACCGTAAATTTGGACGACGGCACATAGTCGTTGCCGTCCTCATGCGTATAAGCCGGTGTTCTTGCATTGGGATCTACGCCCCACAATCTTACAAGCCAGCGGCCATAAATGAAATAACCGCATGCACACACGACTAATGCGATGCCTAACAACATTAATCCTGTCATTTTCATTACCTCTTTCCCTTAAAAATAAAATAATGATATATTGTGAAATTTATCACCAAAACCAGTTTCTGTCAACAAAAAACGTAATTTTTTGTGAACTTTTGCAAAAAGCGTCACAAAATTGTAAAGAATATAATAAAACGCCAAAAACTTTACAGCGGCAATGTACTTAAATTTTACGCTTACGCGGATAAAAAATAAGCCGCCCGCAGGCGGCTGCAAAAAACGATTTTATTTCCAGATAAGCTGCATCAGTTTTTTGTATTCGTCGTTTAAATGGCGGATGATTACATCAAACATCGTGTAGATTAAATCGCCGTCGGCTTCGCCGGCTTTGAACAAAATGCAGCAATCCAGTACCAGAGAACCGCTATCGTCAAAATAATATTTAAAAGATTTGTAGCTTTTATTAAGGCGGTTAAGCTCTTTTAAAAGCGCTGCTTCGTTAGCATCATTAAGCACGCGCGGCGCAACCAGAACGCGCACCATGCCGTAAATGCTGCTGTCCAAAACAACAATCGTCGGCAGCTGCTGGCCGTTAATTTCGATATTAGAACGGAACACAACGCTGTTTAAAGCATCGTCCTTAATTTCATCAACGGTAAAACAGGTAATTTTTCTTTCGTCAAGATAGTTTTTAAAAGCTTCTGCTTTTTTGTTCATGTTATCCCTCCGTCATTTTGGTACCCGGAAGCGCGCGGCCTCCGGGTAATTGTTTTGTTATGCCTCTACGGCGATTTCGTCCTCACCGGCGTTTTCTTCGGTAAAGTCCTGATAATCAATCAGACCATAGCGGTTATGCAGCGATACGCCGTAGCCGTATGCCTGTTTGTAGTCCTCGTCCAGATAACGCCCGTGCTGATAGCGCAGGTGGTCTTCTGCCGTGAAGCGCTGGTCGTAGACGTAATCGTATTCATCCAGCGTCAGCAAAATGCCGTTGCTTTCCTGAATAGCATCGTCGGTAAAGCGCAGATACATCCAGTCACCGACACCGGCCTGCCATGCCTGCAAATCACTTTCCGGACGGTTTTCGGAAGTGTTAATCCAGTAAACGCTGTCGCTGCCGTCACGTACAGGCGGAACACCGTAAATGCCTGCAACCATGTTACTGTTGCTGAAGTGAGCCATGTTTTCAACATACAGTTTATCAAACCACAGCTGACCTTCGCTGATGTGAATATCAGAATTGTTAACCCACAGGCGGTCGAAGCGAATGCCGCTGCCTGCATTGGTCTGAATATTGCCGATAGTAAAGTTATCAATCGGTTTATCAGCCTGCGCACCGTCCGGAGTCACAACGAGCATACCGTCGGCATCCGGGCGCTGGGCAATGTTATCCAGCGACATATCGCTGCCTGTAAGCACAATCTGCGTACCGGCGGTAATTTTATCTACATCCATTTCTTTATCTTCCGTGCGCAGCTGCATAGCAACCAGTTCGCCGTTAATTTCATGCAGCGTCAAATTGCCGTTGGCAATATCAAGGCGTGCATTATTGGTTGCATACAGGTCATACAAATCAACATCTCCCGCACCTTTAAGATTGATAATGATGTTGCCGCTGTCTGCACTGCCTTCCTGTCCTTTAGCAGTTAAAGTATTATTGGCATTTTCAGCATCTTTCAGGCTGCCGTCGCCGGTAATGTCAATCGTAATATTGCCGTCATTAGCAGTTACATCTCCGCCGAAAGTAATGTTGCCAGTATTGACATTAAGGTCAACATTTTTATCAGCCGTCAAATCGCTGCCGGTAGTAATATCGCCTTTCTCTTTAATATTAAATTGAATATCTTTTTTGGCTTCAAGCGTATTGCCGGTAGTAATATTACCAATATTTGTTGTAAAGGTGATATCGATGCCGCTTACAGAAGCTTCATCACCTGTTATAATATCGCCTTCACCGGTTACGGTTGCAGTTACATCGCCGCTGGCGGTTACTGTACCAATAAAGTCAATATCTCCGTTACCGGTTACATTAGCAATAACGTTATTTGCTTCAGATTCAGTATATCCGCCTACTTCAATATCGCCATTGTTGCTTTCAAGAGTTACATCTTTATAACCCCTTACAAAATCTTTTGTTTTGATAAAACCAGAATCTGTAGTAACAGTTACTTTACCAGTTTCACCTTGTACACTGCCACCAAGAGTAATATCACCTGCATTGGTATTAACATTTACATCAGTATACGCCGTTACGTTGCCGGTTGTTATGATATAACCATTGTCCGTAGTTACAAGTACATTACCACCTTTTGCTTCAACACTGCCGCCAAGGTCAATCGTGCCGGTAGTACCTGCATCGACAGTTACATCAGTGCCACCTGTAATTGCGCCAGTTGTTGTAATTGCGCCTTCGCCACTAGTAATGTTTACATCACTTGTTGCTGCTGTTACAGCACCGCTAACATTAATATCACCTACGCCGCTGTGGATTGTAACATTATTTTTACCTGTTACATCTCCGCCAGCTGTAATATCACCACTTACCGTATCTACTTTTACATCATTACCACCGCTGATTGCGCCAGTTGTCGTAATCGCTCCGCTGCCGCTAGTAATATCAACATCTTCTTCAGTTGCTGTTACAGCACCTTTAATTTCAATATCACCTTCATCACTGTGTACAGTTACATCTTTCTGCGCTTTTACGTTGCCACCAAGGTCGATTTTACCTTCAGTTGTAGTAATATCAACTAAATCGTCTGCCGTTAAGCTGCCAGTATTAGTGATTGCACCTTTGGCATTCATAACAATATCTGCCGCACTATTAATAGTAGTATTGGCAGTAATGCTGCCTGCACTGGTAAAGGTTACACTGCCAGAGTTTTCGCCGGTAGTAGTCAGGCTGCCGCCGTTGATGTTAAGTTTAGTGTCATCACCAAGTGTATTAACAGTAACAGTGCCGTTTACAGTTAAGCCTTGTTCACCTTTGGCAAAATCAACATTAACAGTATTTTCATTATTATTAGCCATACTTACAAGCGTTACTTTGCCGTTAAGTTTGTTACCTTCACCTACGCCGTTAACAACAAATTTATTAACTTTATTTGCTTCACTGCCAAGCAGTATGTTCTCAGTTGCAGAAGCGTTAACACTATCTGCCGTAAAACTGCTACTTGCTGTTTGTGTAATGCTGCCATCGTTAGTTGTAAGCGAAACATTGCCACCATCTACGCCAGCATCTACATTGATGTTGCTGTTAACCGTTTCATCTTCTTCGGTTCCTTCGTTATTATCACGTCCAAGGTTAATGTTGCTTACGCTTGTTACGTCAAGATTTGCACCTTTAATTGTCCCTAATACCAATTCACCAGTAGAGCCAGTACCATCTACGCCGGAAAGGTAAATGTTCTGTTTTGCATCGGCATTTACAACCGCGCCGTTATCCAAAATGCGGATACCGTTTCCTTCTTGGCCAATGTTGCCACCGGCAATAAGGCTTATAGTACCGTCATCACTTCTGATATAGCTATCTGCACCTGCAAGAGCTGTATCACTACTGTTAACGATATTATTTACAGCTTGCAATACAATGTCTTTACCTGCGCCAACGGATGCCAGTACAAGGTCATTAGCAACGGTTTGATTAATATAGATACTTTCTGCACCCTGCGCTTGCAATGTGCCTTTAATATTAATAGTCATCATCTTATCAGCGCTGCCGATAGAACCCTCGCCTGCCTGAATAAGCAGATTTTTACCGGTAATTGCCGCACGGTCTCCGGCGTTCATATTATAAATGCCATGCTGCCCTTGCAGCCTGATATCGCCAGCTGCCTTAATTTCGTTGATATTGAGCACATTATCAGTATCATTTTCGGTGCGCCCAGTCAGATAAGCGTTACCATCAGTATCTACAGTTATACCGCCAGTGCTTTGAATACCAACCGGCAATTTTTCTGTAATTGTAAACTTACCGTCCTTATATGTTACATTGGAAGCATCTGCGCTGGCAAGTTGCTTTAAGCTTTCGACATTTGTCATGTTTTCATAGCCAATTACTTTGGTATTATCGCTGTTCAAACCTGCGCTGCCGCCGTTTACCGTAACAGTAATATTGTTGCCCTTTATGTTCGGGTCTTTCACAATGTTATCTGTTGCTCCGCTATCCGGGTTTATAATGGCATCACTGATTGCATAAAGCAACTGGTCTTTGTTCCAGTATCCTTTGTCTACGTTTTTCAGATTATTAATATGCGCCAGTGCTTCTTCACCAGCTAAATAAGCATCAGCATTTTCATAGCTTCCGTAAGTATTATTTAGTTTTTCATAAGCTGCATAACTGTCAAACGATGCTTTGACATCAACAGTTTCTTGCACGCCATCTTCATTAGTAATATTTACAGTAGGCTTGGTATAAGCACTATATGCGTCTCCCATTTTGTCTTCAATATACGCATCTGCATTATCATAACCGGCAAAGTTCCCTGCTGTCGCTTCAAAGTCTTTTTTGCCTTTACTATATTCAGCCAATGCCTCATTATAAGCTTCTTCCGTTTTATAGTTTTCCGGACTGGGCTTAGTCGACTCACTAGAATAATATGCAGAATTATTGGCATATTCTGTATAAGCTGCTTTCAGATCGTCATACTTTGCTTTTGCTTCGCTATATTTTTCATAAGCTTCAGCGTATGCCGTCTGATTTTCTTCGGTCATTTTTTCAGCTTGCTGCGCATAATAAGCTTGCTGTTTTTCGTAATCTGCAAATTCGTTTTTAACGCCTGCTTCATAATCTGCAATATCCTGTTTCTGCTGTTCAGTATAAGCACCTTCGCCTTCAATTAAACCAAGGTCAGTCCATTTCTGAATCAGTTCGTCAGTATTGCCGCGGTCTACAACTTCACCTGCAGGCAGTGCATCAATAAGGTCGCCACTATTTACGGTAATAACAACATCGCCATTATCCGAATATACGCGGCCTATGCGTAAATCGCCATCAGCCTGCGTAAGGTAAATATTACTTTCTGCCTGGGCGTTGACACTGGCCGAAAGGCTGTTAGTCGCATCTGTAACAATCTGGCCTCCTTGTACTACAAGTGCCTGTTCAGCTGTACCAATTGCGCCGTTATTGCTTACAAGGTCAATGCGGTCAGCTTTTACAGAAGCATCTGCACCACTTTGCGTAATGCTGCCATCTGCCGTCAGGGAAGCGTTGCCGCTTGCTGTGCTTAACGTGCCAAGCACAACATTGCCTTTCGTACCATAAGCAGCGTTAACCGTTACATCAACATTGCCGCTGCCGCTGTTAACAGCATTAAGGCTTACATTATCGCCCATGGAAGTAATACCAATATCGTTAATGCCGCTTGCTGCATCAAGATTGATATTATCGCCGATAATGCTGCCGCCAAGCTGGTTAATTGCGCCGCCGCTACTCTTAATGTTGATTACAGAACCTGTACCAGCACTTGCAGAAGCAATATTATTGGTAAGGTTAATATTACCGGCAGAAATTACGTCTATATTGCTGTTGCCATCAGCATTACCGATAAAGCCGATGCTGATAGGCTTATCTGCCTTAACGCTGGCAACATATTGCTGTGTAGTGCCCGTAGTTATCGACCAGGTATATTTTTCCCATTTGAACCAGCCAAGGAAACCTGTACTCCAGCGTTCCGGCTCGCCCGGGCCGACGCGGGTTTCATCTAATTTTTCATTTTCGTAAATTACAGTAAAGTTATCATTGTTGTTAATTCCATCTACCTGCCCAATGTATTCGCCATTAGGCTTAGTTGTAGTAGTTTCTTCAGGTTTTTGTGTCGGTTTATGTTCTTCTTCAAACTTTTCAAGCTCGGTTTTATCCATAGTTTCAACCGCGCCCCACAAACCGGCCTTGATAGTGTTACTGTATTCTTCTTTAGTTGTAGTTTCCTGTCCGGTAGTCCAATTGTAACGCAAGCCTTCTTCCGGTTTATATACATTAGATGTTCCTTCTATTGTTTTAACGACATAATCACCGGTAGCCGCATCAATTTTACTCATATCCTTTACTACAGTTTGATTACGAGTAAACTCAGTTAAAGTTTTGGTGCCTGTATCAGCGATGCTGATAATGCCTTCTACATTATTGCTTACCAATTTGCCCAACTGTAAATCAGTACCTGTATTATTGGTAACATTTATATCATACGCACCATCAAGAACATTAATTTTACCACTGCCCGTACTGCTAATGCGTCCGGTAAGATAAACCTGCCCACCATTTGCTTCAACATCAGGAACTACAATCTGCCCAGTAAACGGATTATAATATACATCTAACTGGCGGTAATAACTGCCGGTTTGCTCATCATAAACATCTTTGCCTTCAACGATACGATAAGCTGAGCCCGTTAAAATCATAGCATCCGAAAGAGCCTCTCCGCCTTGATTTTGCCAGTTATTTTTAATTTGTTCAATTTTAGATTGTACGTTTTCATCAATATTGACAACATAATCAGCATAGCCACTTTGAATATAACCATTTACATTAATATCCGAGGCATTGATATAAACATTTTCACCCGCTATCATATTGCCTTCAGATTTAACTTCAGAATTATTTGTCCATGTATCTTTTACGCTGTCATGCTGGAATCCATATTTTCCATCAAAAGAATCCTTTGCCTGATTATATAAATCGCCATACTGATCCTGAACATTGCCGCCAATACTTACAATGCCTTCCTGGAATCCCTGACTAACTGAACCTTGGCTAGCACTTAATTTTACAGTTGCGCCTTTTACACCAGCGCTATCAGATGCAGAATCACCCTGAATAACAATATTATTAGACTTACTTGTAATTTCTACAATGCCATTTTGGCTGTTTAACATGCCATTAATTTCAATATCAGCACGCGGCTTGGTTGTAATTATCTGTTCTTCTGATTCAGTGGAGTCCTGATCATCAGGCAGTGTAACTTTAGCGTAAACATTGCCGCTATTATAGTTACCATTAATAATCAGCCTTCCGCTATTTTCACTCTCGGCATCAGGAGATATAGTCAATCCGTATTTTTCTTTATCCGCACTTGTCAAGGCATTGTTATTAAAATTAATTTCGCCGCCAGGCTCACCAACAGTTATATTATTAACCTTTAAATACAAATTAGTATTATTATTAATAACTACTTCAGGTGAACCTTGTGCAGTTAAACTTCCGCTGCCTTTAAGTTCATCAGACTGAATATTTATATTGCCACCGCTGGCTACGATGTCAGGAAGTTCAATATAATCAACAGTCATACCTTCGATAGCAGCAGAATATTTGTTGCCTTTAGAATCTACTAATTCTTGTACAAGGCCCATTGCCGATAACTGGTTAAAAATCCTCTCGCGCTCTGCTTTATACCCTACATATGCAGTAGAAGAAGGATCTTCGGCATAAGCCTGCATCAGTTCGCCCAGTTCATTATAACGTTCAAAAAGGGTCATGCCATAATCAAATGTACCAAATTCAATACTGTTTTTATCTATATTATCAGATACATTGATTATAATTCCATCAGCGCCTACAGCACCTTCCTGGCCTTTTCCATAAGCTTTGACCGCTTCCAAAGTATCTGTATTAAGGAATACCAACTGTGAACCTTCGGCTTCGCCTGTTTCAGGATTGTAAGTACCGCCGATAGTAATATATTGTTTATTCTGCACACCGGCAGTTAAATTGCCATCTACCTGTACATAATTACTGCCGTCTTTATTATTAGGTGCTTTATCGCCCACAGTAGAACTGGTGTAATTTTCTTGTTTATCAGAATATACCCAGGTGTACATCAGCGTTGTATCACGGACATTTTCTTTGCCTGCGTCTGCATAAAGGTTTATGTTGCGAACGCTGCTGATATCGCTGCCGTTATTAACAACAACCTGATTGTACTGATAAATTTTATCATCCAGTTTCGGGTTGGCAATAGGCAATGCTGCATAGTTGTAGGTTTCGGATTCTGCAGCCAGGTCAAGTATACCGTCCGAACCGTTTTTATCTCTGCCTGCATAAAGGTTGACATCATTCATTGCATATAAATCGCCGCCAACCGTTATTTTATTGTTACGGGTAAGCGTGCTTTGTACATCTGATGATGCGCCGCCGACTGCTGCACCTTGCACGTCTGCCACACCGCTGACAGTCAAATCCATATTATCAACGGCTGCAAGCGTAATATCTGCTCCTTCTTCGGCAGTTTTAAGCGAAGAATTAGCATCTGCATTAACATTGTTATTGGTTTCTATATTATTATTTATATCCGCCCAGGTAAACGCACCGAGGCCTGCGGCTTTGATATAACCGGAAGCATTGATATTCCCTGTTGTTTTGGCTTCCATTGTTTGCGCACCAGCGGTTAAAATATCACTGTCTACGACATCAATGGTTGCATTTTTAGTAATATCGTTATTAAATACTGCGCCCTGTACGTTAATACCGCCGTAACCGCTGCCTTCAACAGCATATTTTTCTGTATTGCCAAAATTGATGGTATTCGCTGCATTAGCGTCAAGTTTTCCGCTGCCGGTAATTTCGGCCTTGTCAAATTTAACGGTTGTTGAGCCTGTAATTGTATTTTCAGCCGCAGTTGCACTTAAACCGACAACCGTTGCCTTCAAGGCATCTGCATTGATATTAGCCGTATCGCTTTGCAGCGCTTCAATTTCAATATCGCCGTCAACATTTAGTTTGCCGCCGATTGTTACACTGGTTGTGGAGTTTATATTGTTATCAGCCTTTGCTGCAAGGTCAGCACCAACAATACCGCCGCCGCTGCCATCGGCAGTAGCTTTGTTATCTGCCGTGCCTGTAGCTGCAATGTTAAGACTATCCAAAAGCGTTGCATTTTCATCTTTACTGCCGCTAAAGTTAACTGTTGTGGTAGAAAGATTTTCAGTTTTTGCAACATTATTACCGCTGGAGAACAGACCGCCGATTGTTACGCCGCGGGCATCGGCAAAGTTTTTGGCTGTATTTGACGCGGTAATATTAAGCGCAGTAGCACCATTTGTAACATCATCAACAATAGGCGTTTTGTTGCCTGCTTCATCATATTTGTAACCGGTAATAACATTTGTGGTTTCAGTTTTATAATCAACATCGCCAACATCAATGCTAACATCCATATCAGCAGTAGCTGTTGCCGCATTTGCGCTAATACTTGCATAACCGCCACCACTGTTGCCCTCTGCCAGTGCTTCAACAGTATTTTTGCCATCCTGTGTTGCAATTTTGGCATCAATATTAACTGTATCGGCAATAAATTCGTTGCCGTCATGCACATTAACGGATGCACCACCAGTTGCGGTTGCCGTTGCAACCGAAGCGCCTGCTGTACCCAAAAAGCCTACCGAAACACTATCTGCCACGGCTTTTACAAACGGTTTTGCAGAAGCTGCTATATTAATATTATTTAACTTAAAGGTATTTTCGCCGCCATCTGCTGCGCCGACAGTTATGCTGCTTGTGCCGCTGTCACTGGCAGTTGCCACAACACCACTGCCGCTTAGAACACCGCCGGTACCGCCAGTTGCATGGGCATCTACGGTATTGGCTTTTTCTGTCGATATTGTAATGCTGCTTTCATCTGCATCATCTTTTGCCGTTGCAGAACTGTTTGTTATTGCAACGGAGGTATTGCCTGTATTTTCTGCCATTGCCACAATAGCACCTACAGAAACAGCGCCTACTGTAATGCCAAGCGTATTGACTTTACTTATGCCGTGGTCAGCAGCCAAAATATCAATTTCATCCGCTGTAAAATCAACATCGTTTACGGTAATGCTGCTGCTGCCAGTTGTATTAACCTGACCAACTGCCGCATTGGCGCCTACAACGCCTGCACTGCCCTGATATACATTAAGATTTGCTTCGCCGGTAATATCAGTATCGATATCGACAGTTTGGGCATCAATCTGACCGCCGTTAATATTTACGCCGACATTGCGGTGTACGTTAAGGATGCCGACACCGGCATTAACAGCTGCCGCACCTGCTGCGCCGCTGCCAAGAGTCATGCTGATATTGTTGTTTTCGGTTGCTTTGGCTGTAAAGGTATCGCTTGCATCAATATCGCTGTTAGTAATGTTAACGGTAATCTGCGAATCTTTACCGCCGCCGTAACCTGCACCAATTGTAGGTACAGCATCATTAATGCCGGCAGTTGTCAAAGCATCGGACGAGCCGCCCATCAGGCTGCCAATGTTGTTACCCTCATTATTGCTGTACATATTATTAGCTTCAGCTATTTTATCAGCAGCATTGGAATTTTCATCGTTTTCAACTTTTTCGCCAACATTGGTAATCGCAATATTCGCACCTGCGCTTACACCAATTGAACCGGAAACATTGGTTGCAATTTGTTCAATATCGCGTGTTTCGTCAGCAGTTAAAGTTATATTGCCACTTTCGGCAGTTAATTCACTGTCAGTTACATTTGTTTGTACCGTACTATCAATAGTATTAACAGTTACGCTTACACCTACGCTGCCAAAAGCACCTGCTGCATTACCGCCCATATAAGCATCAATATCAAAAGTATTCTGTGCGTTACCGGTAATGCTGCCTTTTTTGCTATTAATATCAGCATGATTAATATTAGTTTTAACTACGCTGTTAATGTTATTGATGGAGGTTGCACCGGCAGCGCCTGCTGCACCGGCACCAGTTGCAGAAATTACAGGTTTGACAACTGCGGTATTGGTTGCAGCAACATTCACATCTCTTTCAGCATTGATTTCAGATTTTTCAACAACATCTGCTGTTATTTCATTATCACCTACATCAACACGTGTTTCAGAATTATCCTTAAGCACGCCAACAGAAAGGCCAACGCCTCCACCTAATCCGGCAGCGCCTATACCTACATTGCCCGCATTAATAATGCTTTTATGCGTTGCTTTAATGTCAACCGTATCAGCAGTAACCTTACTGTAAAAAAATGCTGCTTGAGTTGTATTTTTAAGGTCTGTAACGCTTACAACACCCGAAACACCAGCGCCAATGCCTGCTACACCTGCACTTACAGTAAAGCTGGATACACCCTGCATAGAATCGGCGTCTACTTCAAATTTTTTGGCATTAATATTACTATCTTCAATAATTGCAGAGGTAGTGCGTTCAACAGTATTGGTATCACTTGCAAGACCAACACCGCCGCCGATACCTGCCACGCTTGCTCCGCCAACAAAGCCGCTGCTGTTGGTGTAATCACCGGCGTTGACAAAGACGTTGGTGTTCTGGCCTGCTGCAGCATTTGCGTCGCCATTGACAACCGTATCAGTAATGCCTGCCTCAGTTGCGCCGTCAATCATATTTACATTTACGGTACCGGTAACACCTGCGCCTTCACCGGCTACACTGGCATTTATCAGGAAGGATTTCATATCGCGGGTGGAGGAAGCATCTACAACCAATCCTTTACGGGATTCTTCACCGCGTTCGATATGGGAATCAATATCAACCGTTTCATTATCTATTAACGCTTTGTTGATAGTGTCTTTATTGATTGCTGTATTGGTCGTTAAATCGCTGCCGTTACCTTTAGCTGTAACTTTTGTATCTATATTTTTATCACCAACAGTTGCACTTGTGGTGCCAGTAATTTTATTAACACTTACAGATGCGCCTACCGCAGCGCCGGTGCCCGCAACGGAAGCACTGCCTACGTAATTGGCAATCTGCTCGTCACTGGTTGCTACAACGCCAACGTTATCATCGGCAACAATATTTGCGCCGCTGCCGATATGGGCAGTTACATCGTTTTCAATCATGTTAACGGCCACAGAACCAGTTACGCCAGCACCTGTACCGGCAACACCAGCACCAACGCCGATATTTTCAATACGTGGCGCTGCATTGGCATTAACAGTAAGGTTGTTTACATTCATTTTGCTGCCGTTGATGGTAGCATTAGTCTGCTGGATAATGCGGTTAACGGCAATGCCTGCGCCAACACCTGCGCCACTGCCTGCAGCTGCCGCAACATCTGCAGAACTTGTAATTTCGCTGCTGTTTTGCGCATCAACGGTTACGTTGGCTTTTGTGCTGTCCTTCTCCGCTGCATCAATATCTGTACTGTTAATTCCAGCAGAGGTTTCTTTATTTATCAGCGTTGTTGCCGATGCGCCCTGCACTGCTACATTACCAGCGCCGCCAACACCAATAGCGATATTGTAAACTCTTGCTGTATCTTCTGCATTTGCACTTACTGTACTTTCTGCATCGGCAGAATTAATTTTACTGTTATTAATTTCTGCTGTTACATGCTGCTCGCTTTTTTCTTTATCTGCAGAAGTACCGCCAATTTCAGTATAAGCTACACCTGCACCGACAGAAGCTGTACCAGCTCCAGTTACATTGCCTATAACAGAAAGTATATCAGTATCATCCAAAGCTTTTACGCCTACATGTTGGGCGTTATTTATTTCAGAATCTTCTATTACCGCACCAGCATTCCCTTTGGTTTGCGTTACTACTACAATACCGCTTACTGCTGCTGTACCGGCCCCAGAAACACCTGCGCCGATATTATAGCTATCGCTTCTGTTTGTTGCTTCGGCAGTTACGCTTGTGCCTTCTGTTTCGTCATTAGTGCGTTTATCAAAATCGGTATTCGTTATATTAACTTCGGTACTGTTATCAAGCCCAACATAGCTAAGCGTTGCACCAACAGCCGCTTTACCAGCGCCGCTGATTTGCCCGCCTACAGAAACTATCTGTGCTGTATTATTTGCTTTGGCAGTAGTTGACTGCGCTTTTACGGTTGAATTAAGAATATCTACATTTGCTGTATTTACAACATCGTTCCAGCTTACGCTGCCTACACCGCTGCCTTTACTTGCAGCAGCAATACCGCCCGCAACAGTAACAATATTGCTGTCGCTGCCTGCATCGGCAGAAACAGTTTTCGCCATAATATCAGCATAGTCAATTTTAGCCGTGTAGGTATTTTCAATATCTGTAATAGCAACAGCCGCGCCGCCTGCGCCTTTATTGGTAGAACCAGCCAGACCTGCAGCTACTGTAATAATGCTGCTGCCGCTATCTTTATCAATATCAATATTGCCTCCGGTTTGAGTTTCAGCATCGTTCATTTCAATGCCAGCTAATTCATTTTTGCCGGTAATGTCAAAACCTTCACCCATGCGGTTTTTAATTTCTGCTTCGCCATCAGCTAAATCCGAAACACCGTCAGTAATTCCCTGCGTTAAAATCTTTTCATACGTACCATCCTTATCAACAGCTATATCCTGTGCATTTACTTTTACAGTTCTATCGCCATCAATGCTGATAACAACTTTATTGTCATCGCTGCTGCCTTCAATAAAAGCATTAGTAGTATTATGCACTTCGTTATAAACGCCAGCACCTTCAACAGTTGCACCAGTACCGCTGCCAGACGCTACACTTAACCCTGCCGCAACACCAACTGTAACATTTTTTAGTGCATTAAGTGCGTCAACTTCTATACTTCCAACATTAGTGTAGCTGCCGCCTCTAATACCTGCACTGATATTATTATTAAGCATTGCTACACCTACGCTCGCGCCAATGCCAACCTTTTGCTGGCCTGCGCTTAAGCTGCCGCCGCCGTTATTTTCAATATCACGGGCATAAGCAGCTACGTTAATATTACCTGTATCTTGCACAGTATTATTTTCATGCAGAGCTTCAACATCGTGGTCAATTAAATTTACCGAAACAGCCGCATTACCGCTGTAACCACTGGTATTGCCGCTTTTGGCAACATTTAACCCAAGCCCCAGCGCAAGCTGTTCGCCGCCGCTTAAAGCCATGGTATTAACCTCATCGGCATTTTTAATAATACTGTTTTTAATTGCTGCATTTACTTTATTGGTAATATCGTTAACACCTGCTGCGCCGGAAAACCCAACTGATTTATCACTGGCAGAACCGCCGCTTTTCCACTGCAATGCCGCCGCACCGCTGTAAGCTCCTGCATAAGACACATCGCGTGCAGTGACGTTAATATCACCATTATTATTCATAATAGTTATTTTAGCATTATCAACAATAGCCTGGGTTGCATTATCAAGCATATTCATAGATACGCTGCCGCTGCCAGCTATGCTGAAGGAAGGCATAAAACCGCCTTTGCCGTTTGTGCTGCCTACAAGTTTTATGCCGTCGCCGTTAGCACCATGAGTTTTTGACCCCATGTTGAAAAAGTTATTGGCTTTTCCGGATTCCGTGCCAAAAATTTTTCCGGTTACGGTATCAAGTTTACCTCCGTCGCCAAGCAGATTGTTTTCAAGATTACTGATACCGCCTTTAATTTTGCCGAAGAAGCTTGTTTCGCCGGTATCGTCATTTTTACTTGCAGAAGCGGCGACACTTACGCTCTGAATACTGCCTTCTGTAGCTGCATCTACATTAAAACCATCACCACTGATGCTTCCATCATCAGCTTTAGAAGCAGTATAGTTATTACTTAATTTATCGTTCAGTTCTTTTACTTTATTTTCATCTACAACATACTTAACAGCATCTTCTCCGTTATCGTCAGTATAATGTTCTTTAGTTGTATATAAGGCATTTATCTGCTCAGATACATCGGCCACACCAGCAATATTTTTAACTGCAAAATCGTTATAAGCAAGGCCCATGCCTATAGCGCCGCTGCCGCTGCCCAGATTGAGGCCTGCTGCAACATTGACGATATTGGTATCATTATGCCCGCTGATACTGATATTGCCAGTACTTGTTTTAGTCTCTTCTGTACTGCCGGATTCGTCTTCAACTGTTTCAGTATACTGTTTTGGTTTTGCCGTTAAGCTTGCGCCGTCATCAACAACAGTTAAAATATCGCTGCTGCCGTTAACCAAACTAATCATGCCATTTAAAACAATGTTATTGGAGGCATTTTCATCGCTCGGACTCTTGCCTGCACCGCCAGCTACGGATACATGGTCAATTTCGTTGCTGCCGGCAATATTAATATCACCGCCGCTGATACTTGCGCCGTCATTAACCGCAACAATGGTATCGGTATTAAAATCAGAATAGTTTACAGTTGCACCAATGCTGGCAACTGTACCGCCGCCGGAATTTGTCAAAGGCACAGTATTAAGCCCGCCAAGGCTGACGTCCTTCATGTAATTTTCAGCGTTCAGGTTAACTTTACCGTTACTGTTAATTTCACTATTACTGCCAATTTCTACCTTACTTACGGAATCAATATTATTTACCATAACGGTGCCTGCACCGTTAATCGCAGAAGGATGATGCCCTGCAATATCACTTGTATCGCCGCTGCTGCCCTTTGAAGCACTGGCTGCTGCAAAATTGCCGTAACTGTTGGGGTCGGCAAAAGCAAGCGCACCGGTAAGCATGTCACTGGCGCCTTGGATTGTTGCTTTAACATCGGCTGCAACCTGGCTGCCTTCATTGCTATCCAGCATAGTATTTAAGTTATTTAACGCAGTCAGAACTTCAAGCCCTGCTGTTACCGCTTCACCAATAGCAAGTACACCGCTGTCACTGGTGGCAAGTGTTTCATCAGCAGTTGCAAAAGCACTTTCCCAAGTGCCAATTTGTGTATTAAGATTACTTAAAAATCCGTCAAAATCATTTTTTATTGCGCCGTCAAGCCCGCTGACTGCATTTTTAATCTGCGCAGCCGCGTCTTTAACGTCCTGAATCATGTTTGCGATGCGGTTATATTCAAAACGTGTAGAAGCATTAATATTAACGCCATCAGCCGCCTTAATAGTTGCTTTATGTTCCGTTCCGTTTTCATCAGTTACAGCATCTTCAACCACTACGGAAGAAGAATTATCCATATTATTTACAAGCACAGCCGCATTAAGGGTTGCTTCGGCAGGGTAAGCGTCGTTGTAGGAAGAAGTTGTTCCCGTAGCCGTAATATGCGCGTCTTCAATTTTGGTTAGCGCATCAATATCCATTTTACCGCCAGCAGTAAGGCTGGCATTTTCGCCGATAGTTACATTGCTGCCGTGTGCCTGACCACTATAAGTTACTGTCGCACCGGCTTTAAAAATTTCACTTAACTGTAAGTTAGGTATATCTTCCTCACCAGAACTTGATAATTTTCCCTGAAGCTTGCTGCTTAATTTTCCTGCAAGTGTGCCAATCCAGTCTTTAACTTCTCCCTTTTTCTGTTCAACATGGCCTGTAACAATCTGAGTAGCGGCAGACATATATTTACCGCTGCCTATTGTGCTTTCTGCATTAACATTATCGTCAGTAATGATATTTTCAGCATTCACGTTCAAATCATTGCCAGCGCTTAAATCAGTATTAATATTTACATTTGCATTGCTGTTAAATTCGGTAACATTAACAGCTACTGCCATAGCCGAAGCTTCAGGCGCTTTAAGAGAGGTACGGGAAGTAAAATCGCTGGTAGCATCAGCGTTTACATTTAAATTGTTGCCTGCTTGTATTGCAGGTATTGCAGCAGTATCACTGTTAACATTACTATTATTTTCATCTTTTTTTATATCAACAACTTTTTTAATATCAACATTAGCACTATTATCTGCATTAGCAACTGTTACGCCAACAACAAACTGGTTAGCCTCTTTGCCCATCAGGCTCATTTTGTTTTCGGCTTCAACCTTCATATCAGCATCAGCATCAATACTGATATCTTGAGCGGCTTTAACATTGCCTTCGATAGTGACATTTGCTTTATTGTCAACATCTGTATAAACAACTGCCACGGCAGGAACATTAGCACCGGTCGTCCCACCGGCTGTTTTAAATTTTAAGCCAGTTGTTGAAGCTGCAGAAGCGGCAAGTGTTTCAGCCTTGGCATCAATATCAACATTACCTTTAGTACTTTCTACACTGCCAGCAGAAGTAATATTAACATTGGCTTCCGTATCCAGGACGGAATAAGCAGCATCGCCTGCCAGCGGAGTTCCGGAACTTACGGCAAGCTTTAAGGCCGTACCAAAACCACCGCTGTTATCAATATAACGGTTAACGGCTTCTGCCTTAACTGTTACATCGCCAGCAGCTTTTACAGTGCCGCCGATATTAACATCAGCTTTAACTTTAGCCAACTGGGCAACATTATTGTTATTATTAAGTTTATAATCTTTTATAGTTTCATCATAATCCGCATTGCTGTTGACGGCTGTTGCGTTAATATCAATAGCACCTTTTTCACCTGTAGTTTCAACAGTGCCGTAAACATCTACTGAAGCATCAAATTCCTGTTCGATAAAATTATTTTTTATAGTTGCATCAATAGTCTCAAGGGTCGTACCTAAAACAGGTAATTCTCCCAATTCACTTGTTTTGTTTGCACCGTCAACATATGCCGACAGCACAATATCGCCGCTGCCGGTTTGTGCTGCGGTTAATGCAACACCAGTTAATCCTGCGTCTACACCGCCTTTGCCATCAGTTCCGGCAATATTTACAATATTACGAAAATCAGTAATACCTGTTTTAATATAAGCATCTTTTACAATAGCTCCTGCCTCAGTTTTATTTTCGTCCTCACCAATATCACTATCTGTATTGTTTTTGCCAACAGCAATTTTAGCCGCACGCATCTGCACTTCGTTGGTAGCGTTTACCTGGCCGAGTACAGTAATAGTACCGCTGGTATTAACAGGAATAGCCTGCCATGCGTTCGCATCCGTTGTAATATTTGTAATATGGGCAAGATTTTCTGCTGCGGTACCTGTATCAGCAGTTCCGCCAATAGTCTTTATGCTGTCCATAAAACCTTCTGTCGGCGTCATAACATACAGCGACCCGGTGTTGATAACGCCGGATTTGCCGACAGCCATACCGTCTTTGCTTAAAAAGAACAGGTTGCCACCGATTTGGTTGTTTTGAATTGCATTGACTGTACCGTTAATATCAATACGGCTGTTAACAAAGTTGACAAGGTTGTTTGCACTGTTATTTTGCAAATCTTTAAAATACATATTGGCAATGTTGTTGGCATCAAGCTGGAAATCTTTAAACACATTGACTGCCGCATTGCCTACAACCTTATCTGCCCAGATATTGGTTACATTGTCATTAACTTTAATTGTGCCATTATCATTTACTTTGTGAATTGACTGCGCAAAGCCCACAATAGGCTGCATAATAAAGCCGGCAGCCGTTACGGCAGAAACTATTTTCTGACTAAGGGTATATTTACTTTTTCCGCGGTTAAACTTTCTTTTAATACTCATGGTGCCCCTCCGTTAGAACTGTCCGTTAACCATAAAATGTATGCGTGTTTTGCTTACTTCTTCTCCGTTAATGTCACGCATCAGCGGTACGCCGAGCGTTAAGTTTGTATATATTTTACGGTCAATAGTGCTTTTGATGCCGATGCCGGTGCCTGCCAGCACATGGTCGTCAAAGGCGCTGTCGCCGTAAACTGCACCGTAGTCAAAAAAGCAATAGGCCGATGTGGTTCTGGCTTTATCCAGCGGCACGCTGTATTCTATGCTGGCGCTGTAACCGCTGTCGCCGCCAAGGTAGCTTTCTTCATATCCGCGCACGCTGTACATGCCGCCGATGTAAAACTGTTCGGCGCTGGTAAGGTAATCGTCGCCGCTCCACTGTGCGTCAAGCCTTGCGGATAACATCTGCCCGCCCTGGTAAGCCTTTTGCCAGAAGCCGTTAAAAAAGTATTTGGTAAAATTGTCTTCTTCATTGGCAATGTTTTCGCTGTCGCCGATGCGGAAGTTATGCTTTTGGTAGATAAGGCTGCTTGCTCCGTAGTTGGTCATGCTAAAGCCTGCGGTGTAGCTTTTTACGGTGTCGTCAACCCAATGGATACCTAAAAAATCAGTCTGCGAATTCTGATAGCCGTAATCCAGTGTTGCTTCCGTGCGCAGGTTTTCGGTTACTACCAAAGGCTGGATAAGCGATACCCCGTAAGCATTGGAATGGCCTTTGATGTCAAGGTCTTCCAGTTCGCCATCGGTAATATGCACACTGTTGGTGCTGTAACTTAAACCGAGCTTGGTGCCGCTGCGCCCGACAGGCACGCTGTACATTGCGCTGAAGGATTTTGTGCCGTCGCTGCGCATGCCGCTCATCGTCAGCATATCGCGCCTGCCTGTTAAGCTTCGGTCAGTCCAGAACAAGCCTTCGCGCCATTCGCCGCTCGATTCGCTTCCTGCATTATCCACATATACATTGATATAATTTTTCTGCGGTTCGTAAGCGGCAATTACATAATCCGTTGTGCCGGGTTCTTCGCCCGCGTGCATGGTAATGCGCAGCTGCACATCGTTGGTAGCGTTAAAAAGCAAAAGGTCGTCGTTCAAATCGTTAATGTTGCTGATGCTGCCGCGTTCAAGGCCAATACGCCCGGCGATATAATCTTCGCGGGTGGTTTCGTTGCCGGCAATATGCACGTTGCCGGTTTTGCCTTCGATAATTTTAATTTCTACAACGCCGTTTTTAATAGTTTGCGGCGGCAGATATGCGCGGCAGGTTAAATAACCTTTTTGCTGATATAAATCATTAAGGGCATTTACAATGTCATAAAGATTCTGCAGCGTAACTTCCTGCCCGATGTAGGGTGAAGTAATACCGCTGATTTCTTCTTTGGTCAAAACTTCGCTGCCGTCAATTTTTATATCGTTCAAAACAAATTTAACGGCGCTTTCGGGAGCTTCTTCCTGCTCTGTGGACTGGCCTTCAACCTTGCTGTCTTCTTTGGCACGGTCTTCGGCAATCTGCTGGGCCACACGCTGGCGTTCCATGTATTCGCGCATGCGGTTAAGCTGCACGCCCGGGTCGTTAGTGCCGTACTGCGGCGGCGGGTTGTTAACGTCATAAGCATAGGCAGACGGCATTACCGCAAAGCCTGCCAGCAAAATGCCGGATATTATTTTATAAAGTTTTGCTTTCTTCATCTTCACTACCTCACCCGAAATTTATTTTTCCGAAACAATGTAATTTAATGTATAGCTATTCAGTTTTATTTTACCACATATACACGCTTGCAAATGCAAATCTTTTATTTGCATTTAGGCCGCCTATTTACAAATTAAAGCGTATTGTATTAAACTATATTTAAAAGAATGTAAACTAATTAAATTGAGGAGTATTAAATGGAAAACGTCATTGCACTAACCAATGACAACAAAATATTCAGCGATTTATTTTATTACAGCACGCTTTACGGCTACCGTTTTAAAATTACCGGCAGTACGGAAGAAGCGCTGGCGTATTTTGCGCTGCACCGCACGTTTTTATTTGTGGTGGATTGCTTCGACACCAAGCAGGAGTATTTAAAATTTACGCGCCGCCTGTCACCGGCTGCTGCCATTATTGCCGTCAGCTCTCAGGATGACGAAGAAATAGCCGTGCAGGCTTTTAAAAACGGGGCGGATGGCTTTTTACGCCTGCCGTGCAGCAGCCGCGAATTTTATTACCGCCTGCAAAACTTCATCCGTTTGTTAAACCTCAACACGGGTAAAGATAAAGTGCAGTCCATCACACTGGGCAAACTTAAAATTTATCCGCAAAATAACCAGGTAATGCTGGGCGATGAATTTATCCCGCTGACGGTAACAGAATTTAAGCTTCTGCTGCTGTTTGTATCACGGCTTAACCAGATAGTGGCCAACGAGGAACTTTACAGCCTGATGTACGAAACGGAGGCTTTGCAATACACCAGCCGCGTAATCGGCGTGCATATCAGCAAGCTGCGGCGTAAGCTGAAACTGTCAGAACAACCGGAGCTTGATTTAAAAACTATCCACGGAAAGGGTTATTGCCTTGTTTATACCGGCATCGGCAAAAACGGTGAATAATTATGGATAATAAGGAATTTTGCAGAAAAGCAAAACAAAACGCAATTGATACGCTTAAAAGTTATTTTGTTGAAGGGAACATGGGAAAAGTCCTCAGTTATTTTTCTAAAAACTGCGCCAGCTGGATTGGCTGGGGCAGATTTGAAATCTATCCCGATTACAACGAAGTATTTAATACTTTTACAAGCCGCACTGACGAAATTTTGCCGGAAGAAATGACGGATATTGAAAGCAAAATACTTTTTGCTGCTGAAGGCGTTTGCGTTGTACTTGTTACCGCCACTATCAGCGCCAAACCGCAAACCGGAATTTTTACGGAGGAATTCGGCCGCTTTACCTTTACTTTTAATTGTGAAAACGGTGAACCTAAAATTGTACAGCTGCATTCGTCCGTGCCGTGGAAGAATTTACAGCCGGACGAAATTTACCCGCTGGCAGAAGGCAGCAAAGCATTTTTGCGGCATCAGCAGCAGCTTACGGCACAAAACCTGCCCGCATTTACTGCCGCCCATACGCCTAACGGCTTAAAATGCTGCCTGGCAGAAAAAAATTACCCGGCGGTTTACCTTAACGACGCTTTGTGCAGGCTGACAGGTTATGCCAATTCTGCCGAAATGCTTACCGCTACCTGCGGTGAAATAAAAAACATGATTTACAGCGCCGACCTGCCTAAAGTAAAAAAAGTTATGGCCAGCCATTGCAGCAGCGAGCCCTATAACGTAAATTACCGCCTGCTGCGCAAGGACGGCACCGCAGTCTGGGTACTGGAGCGCGGGCAGTTTGTAGCGACTGACGACGACGTGGATTATTTTATCTGCTCCATCGCCCCGCTGCTGCCGCAGGATAAAAACTTTAACTACGGCACGCTTGTAGATTACGAAGAAATTGAGCATGCACAAATACCAATGGACCTGTACTTTAAAGCTGCCCTTGATATTTTTGAAAAGAACGATAAACAAACCGCCACCGAAAAGGTGCTGAAATTATGCTGCTCGATAGCGCAGATTTCCGGCGCGTTTGTTAAAGACATCAGGCAGCGCGGCGAATATATGCCGGTAATAGCCAAATATTTTAACAGCGAAAACGATTTTGCCAAAGTATTAAAATGCACGCCGCAGGACATTGCCAGGCGGTTTAACAGCCATGGCGTAAACCAGTGCAACGACACTGACCTCTTGCCGAAGGAATATAAAGATAAACTTGATGCACTGAACGTAAAAGCATATTTAAGCAAAACCATCAGGCAAAACCAGGTGCTGACCTTTGTATCACTCGGCACAGCGCACAGTTGGACGGAAAGCGAAAAAGATTTAATAACACAGACGGCAAGGCTTTTAGCACTGATACTGCCGCAATAAATATCACGGTAAAACAAAAATCCCACGGAAAATTCCGTGGGATTTTTTATGCCGTTATTCAGTTTCAGCAGTTATTAAAATGCCGGTACAACAGCGCCTTTGTATTTTTCTTCAATGAATTTTTTAACTTCGGGGCTGGTGATAACTTTGGCAAGTTTTTGCAGTTCCGGACGGTTTTCATCGCCTTTGCGGATAGCTACAACATTGGAATACGGAGATTCTTTAGGTTCGGTAAAGAGGGAATCTTTAACCGGGTTCAGTTTGGCTTCCATTGCAAAGTTGGAGTTGATTACAGAATAATCAACATCGTTCATGGAACGCGGCAGGAGTGCTGCTTCGATTTCTACAATCTGGATGTTTTTCGGATTTTCAACAATATCTGCCGGGGTTGCGGTAATGCTTACGCCGTCTTTCAGTTTGATAACTTTGGCGCTGTCAAGCAGCATCAAAGCGCGGCCGCCGTTGGTCGGGTCGTTCGGGATGGCAACTTTTGCGCCTTCCGGCATTTCATCAAGAGATTTGTATTTGGTGGTGTAAATGCCCATCGGCTCGATATGAACTTTGGTTAAAGTAACAAGCGGCATGTTGCGTTCTTTGGCAAATTCTTCAAGGTACGGAATGTGCTGGAAGAAGTTAGCGTCAATTTCCTTATCGTTTAAGGACAGGTTCGGTTTTACATAATCGCTGAATTCGATAACTTCCATCTTAACGCCTTCTTTTTCAAGCTGCGGCTTGATGAAGTTTAAAATTTCGGCATGGGGCACTGCGGTAGCACCTACTTTGATTGTAGCCTGGCCGCCTTCGGAAGCAGGTTTGGATTCGCTGCCGCCGCATCCGGCTGCCAGTAAAGCCAGCGTAAATACTGCGCACAGCACGAGCAAGATTTTTTTCATTTGTACATCTCTCCTTTATTTTTTTCACACACTACTTGCAATAACGAAAGCAATAAAAAAGCTCTTTCCGAGGAAAGAGCGTATAATTTACTTTCCTCTCATCTATCAAGAATTTTCTTGCAGGATTTAGCACCATGGCACAGCCTGGTTGCCGGGTTTCATTGGGCCTGTCCCTCAACCGCTCTCGATAAGAGTGTGTTTATTAAGATGAAACTATAATACAGCAATGTCATAAACTTGTCAACAAAAATTTACAAAAACTGCGGTTTTTATTTTCTGCTCAATCTTTATCACACAAAAAGTAATAAAAGTGTGATAAAAATCACACTTTTATTAAGAATTATGTGCAAGCCGTTATTCTTTGCTGTACTTGGCAATGCCTTCTTTGTAAAAGTCGTTGCCTTCGCAGTCGATGCACACGATTGCGGGGAAATCCTCAACCCCATAGCGGCGGATTGCTTCCGGGCCCAAATCCTCGTAGGCAATCATTTCTTCGCCTTTTATTGACTGCGAAATTACCGCCGCCGCGCCGCCGACAGCGACAAAATATACTGCGCCGTATTTTACGCAGGCGTCAATTACCGCCTGGCTGCGCAGGCCTTTGCCTATCATGCCGCGCATGCCTTCGGCAATCAGCGCCGGCGTGTATTTATCCATGCGCCCGCTGGTAGTAGGCCCAGCGCTGCCGACAATTTCGCCCGGCTTCGTCGGTGAAGGCCCAACGTAATAAATTACCTGCCCCTTAATATCAAACGGCAGGGGCTTGCCTGCTGCCAGCGCTTCCGTCAGGCGTTTGTGCGCAGCGTCGCGCGCCGTGTAGACCGGGCCTGTAATGCGCACCACATCGCCGGCGTGCAGGCTTTTTATTGTTTCCTCCGTCAGGGGAGTTGTAATGTGTTTGATTTTTCCGTCTGCCATAACCGCTCCCCCTTACAAAACAAGCTGCGCACGGCGTGCAGCGTGGCAGTTTAAATTAACCGCCACCGGCAAAGCGCCGATATGCGTCGGTGCGTATTCGATATTTACGGCAGCGGCGGTAGTAGTGCCGCCCAGCCCCGCAGGGCCAATGCCTGTTTTATTGATGCGTTCCAAAAGCTCTTTTTCAAGTTTGGCATAACGCTCGTCTTTATTATGCTCGCCAATGGGGCGCACCAGCGAATATTTGGCCAAAAGCGCCGCCTTTTCCATATTGCCGCCGATGCCGATACCGACAGTTACCGGCGGGCAAGGGTTCGGCCCTGCGCGCCTTACGGTATCAAGCACAAAATCAATTACGCCTTCCACACCGTCGGCAGGTTTCAGCATTTTCAAAGCGCCCATGTTTTCGCTGCCGCAGCCCTTGGGCGATACCGTAATTTTCACCTTATCGCCCGGCACGATGCGGGTATGGATAATGGCAGGCGTGTTGTCCTGCGTGTTTTTGCGTTCAAACAGCGGGTCATCTACGGAAGATTTACGCAAATAACCTTTGGTGTAGCCCTCGGCAACACCGGCGTTAACGGCATCTTCCAGCGCGCCGCCGGTAAAATGCACCTCCTGCCCGATTTCCATAAACACCACCGTCAGCCCGGTGTCCTGGCACAGCGGCACATCCTTGGCTTTGGCAAGTTCGGCATTTTCTATAATTGTTTCCAAAACTTCCCTGCCTAATGGCGATTCTTCTGTTTTGACGCAGTTTTTAAAATGCGCCAGCAAATCTTCCGGCAGGTAATAGCACGAATCGCAGCACAGTTTGGCAACGGCTGCGCTGATTTCTTTTACATCCAGTTCTCGCATAACGGCTCCTTATCTGCCAATACGTTTCAAAGCATTGGCGCGTACCGTTTCGGGGTCAACCTTAATGCGCGCAACGCCGCTTTCAATAGCAGCTTTGGCAACAGCGGCTGCAACAGCAGGTGCAACACGTCTGTCAAAAACATCGGGCACAACATAATCTGCGCGCAGGTCTTTTTCGTCAATCAGGTTGGCGATAGCATAAACCGCTGCAACCTTCATTTCTTCGTTGATGGTGGTTGCGCGCACGTCAAGCGCACCGCGGAACACGCCCGGGAATACAGTTACGTTATTAACCTGGTTAGGGCTGTCGCTGCGCCCGGTGCCTGCAACTGCCGCGCCTGCTTCAATAGCAGCGGCATAACTGGTTTCCGGCACAGGGTTGGCTAGGCCAAAAACAATGGCTTTATCTGCCATGCTGGCGATAATTTCTTTGGTAAACAGGTTTGGGCCGGATACGCCGATTAAAACATCTGCGCCTTTGGCAACATCTACAAGCGTGCCCTTTTCCATATTGGGGTTGGTAATTTCAGACAGATGCGTCTGCATTTTGTCCAGTTTGGCGTCGATGCCTTTATAAAGCGCGCCGACACGTTCAACCATAATTACGTTTTTGGCGCCCATGCTTACCAAAAGGCGGCCGATGGCAGAACCGGCAGCGCCGCAGCCGTTTACTACAACCTTAACGTCTTTAATGTCTTTTTTAACATAGCGCAAACCGCCTATAACGCCGGACAGGCAGGCAATAGCCGTGCCGTGCTGGTCATCGTGGAACACAGGAATATCGCAGATTTCTTTCAGGCGGTCTTCAATATCATAGCATTTCGGCGAAGAAAAATCTTCAAGGTTAATGCCCGCAAAGCTCGGCTGCAAAAGGCGCACCATTTTGATAATTTCTTCCGGGTCTTTGGTATCTATGCAGATAGGGATAGCGTCTACGCCGCCGAAGGTTTTAAACAGCACGGCCTTGCCTTCCATAACAGGCATTGCAGCTTCCGGGCCGATATCGCCAAGGCCCAGCACGCGCGTGCCGTCGCTTACAATGGCAATCGTGTTGCCGCGGCAGGTATATTCAAAAGAAAGCTCTTTGTTTTCTTTAATGGCTTTGCAAGGCTCCGCAACGCCCGGCGTATATGCCAGCGACAAATCTTCTCTTGTTTCAAGCGGCACCTTCGCTGCCGTTTCCAGCATACCGGTTTTCTCGGCATGGAACTTAATAGCTTCTTCAACAAATGACATAACAAATACCCCCTCGTTGTTTTTATTGGTGTATACTACTTATTTTATATCGTATACTTTAATTTGGCAAGGGTTAATTACATCGCCCCAAGGCGGATAATTCCGGCGGACGGCTTTTCGCCTTCCTTAATATTCAGCACGCCGAAGGTTGCGCCTTCTGCGCTGCGCGGTTTGGCCGGGCTGCCGGGATTGACCAAAAGCACATCGCCGTACCATTTAACCATTGGCACATGCGTATGTCCGAAAACGACGATGTTTGCTTCCAGCCGGTGCGCCCACCACACAAGCTCCTGCGGATTGCCGCCGTGCAGATGCTTGTTTCCGTGCGTCAGCCAGATATTAAAGCCTTCCAGATATAAAAACTCGTCCACGTTGGCGCTGTTGTCGCCAATATCGCAGTTGCCGCAGACCGCCGTCAAGGGCAGCCCCGTCTGATTTTTTAAATAAAGTGCGTCGCGCGCATAATCGCCCGTGTGCAGCCACTGCTCTACCGGCGGCGCGGCTGCAATAACGCGGCGGATGGCCTGCATACTGCCGTGTGTATCTCCTGTAATGCCTATTTTCATTTTACTTTTTTCCAGTTCGCAATCAGTTTTTTTACGGCTTTGCCGCGGTGGCTGATTTTATTTTTTTCTTCCGGAGATGCTTCGCCCAGCCCCATGTGCAGCTCGGTTGACCAGAACAGCGGGTCGTAGCCAAAGCCGTTGTTGCCAAGCGGCTCGTGCAGCAGCATGCCTTCGCAGATGCCGTCGGTTTCCACCTGTACTTTGCCATCAGCACCGGCCACGCATAAAGCGCAGCGGAAGCGGCAGGTACGTTTAACCTGCAATTTCATATTTACCAGAAGCAAATCATTGTTGTCCTTATCCGTTGCTTTTTCGCCGGCATAACGCGCGCTGCGCACGCCCGGCGCACCGTCCAGCGCCTGCACCTCCAGCCCGCTGTCGTCGGCAATGCAGGTCATGCCGGTTGCCTTGGCGTAATACGTTGCCTTCAAACGTGCGTTGGCAGCAAAGGTGCGTCCGTTTTCTTCCGGCGCTTCCAGGCCCGGCCATTCGGCCAGATAGTGCAGGTTCACCTCCATATCCTTCAGCATTTCCTTAAATTCTTCCAGTTTGCCCGGATTACTTGTCGCTATTACGATTTCTTTCACTTTTGATAAGCTCCATTCTGTATCAGATATTTTCAACAACACCCGTGTCCGGGTACTGCAATAAAACATATTTATATTCGCAGCTCTGTTTGGCGCGCAGTGCGTCGTCATAAGCCGCTTTTTCACATTCCTTGCAGGTATCGCGGCGCAGGCACACCACATAAGCGCTCTGGTCGCCGTAGCGCGTGCCGCGGGCATTGGTGGCAATGCTCATCCAGCCGCTGCAATTTTTACAGTAATGAGCGGTTTCAAGCTGCTCCTCGCGGATGCCTTCTTCGTCATAATAAATGCCTTTACGCCGCTGCCAGGTGTTGCCGCATTTATCCAGCAGCATTTTGCCAACCTCTTTGCGCGTACGCCAGATGTTGCCCACCTGCTCAATCAGCTGTTCCACCCTCGTCATGCAGCGCGGGTCAGGCCTGCGCAGGGCGCTGATATCAGGTTCAATAACCCTGCTGTAATCCATTTCCGCCATGGCGAGAATAATGCCGGTGTTGACGTATGGCAGCGCCGCTTCGATAGAATAGCCGCCTTCAAGCACGGCTATATCCGCCTTTAATTTATCGGCCAGCGCCGCATAACCGTGCGCCGTAACGCTCATGGAAGCCAGCGGGTCACTGAAATGGTTGTCCTGCCCGGCAGAATTTATGATAAGCTCCGGCTCAAAATCTTCCAGCACGGGTTTGATAATGCCGTCAAACAGGCGGTGAATTTCTTTATCGCCGCTGCCGGGCAAAAGCGGCAGGTTTAAGTTATAGCCCCACGCCGCCGGGCTGCCCGCCTCATCAGGAAAGCCCGTGCCCGGGTACAGCGTGCGCCCGTCCTGGTGGAAGGAAATATACAACACGTCCGGGTCGTGGTAAAAAATATCCTGGCTGCCGTCGCCGTGGTGTACGTCCGTATCGACAACGGCAATTTTTTTAATGCCGTAGCGCGTGCGCAGATATTCCACCATAACAGCTTCGATATTTATGGTACAAAAACCGCGGATGCCGTGGACTATGCGCATGGCATGGTGTCCAGGCGGGCGGACAAGTGCAAAAGCGCGTTTAACCTCGCCGCTCATTACAGCGTCAGCCGCCGTCAGGCAGCCACCAGCCGAAGCAAGGTGCGCCGGTGTAATCAGTTTGGCGATGGAAGGCACGCCGACGTGCGCGCGCTGCAAATCGTTAATCTCCGCCATGCGCAGGCGGTACTCGCGGATTTCCGGGCGGTCGAACAGCCCTTCTTCCGTCAGCTGGTCGCGCGTATATAACAGCCGCTCCTGGCGCTCGGGATGCCCCGGGCTTATCATCCAGTCAAAAGCGGGGAAAAATACCAGTCCCAAATTAGCCTGTTTCAAAACGCCACCTCCCTGCCGGTGATTTTATACAAAATGCCTGGTTTAAGCTGCATGCGCAGGTAAATAATTTCGCCGGTGTCGTAATAACCATGCACCGTGCGGAAATATTCGCGGCTGATGACTTCGGTTTCGTTGCCCTCCATCTGCCAGCCGCCTGCTTTTTCGTGCAGCCAGGTGCTTAAAATTTCTTCTGCCGCCTGCATGTTAAAGCGCTTGGGCAGGCGTTCGCGTTTTCCGCTTTCCGGTATCAGATAATAACCTTCAGTTGTATCGGCGCGCAGGCTTGCCGCCACGGTAGGACGAGCCAGCGCAGCGCCAATGGCATTAGCCACCATGCCGCCTGGCGGGATGACAACGGGCAGGTTCATGCGTTTGCCCAGCGCGTGGATAAGCCCCGGCGCACCGCCGCCGACGCCGACAAGCTGCTGCGGCGTAAAATCGCTGCCCGTTAAAACATCGCTGACGGTGTACACCGGCTGAATGCTCCATTCGTGCATCATTTCTTTGATTGCGCTTTCAATAACGTCAAGCGCAGCGTCCAAAATGCCCTGCGCCGCCTGCTCCGGCGTTTCGCCGTCGTGGCACAGTGCTGCCACTGCGTTTTGCGCCGCTGTTTTATCGCCAAAGGCAACAAGCCCCAGCACAATCAGCGCGTCCGCAAGGGTGGGCGCACTGCCGCCAAGCGCAGCCGCCCTGCCCGCACGTTCCGGCCCGACGGCAAAACCGGCGTCCAGTTTTTTAACCGCACTGTCGCCACCAATACCGACGCTGCGCATGTGGAACGAGCGCACCGCCGTCGGGTATTTGCCAATCATTGCGCCTTTTTTCGCCAGCAGCGGCTCACCATTGTCCCAAAAAGCAATGTCCGTCGTCGTGCCGCCAACATCAAGCGAAATGCTTTTGCCCTGCGGCGCGCCCAATGCTTTAATGCCCAAAACGCTGGCAGCCGGGCCGGTAAACACAGCTTCTACCGGCTGTTTAAGCGCTGCTTCCAGCGGCAGCGTGCCGCCGTCCGCCTTTAAAATCTGCACCGGCGCAGTAATATTGCGCTCTTTCAGCGCCCATTCCACCTGTTTGCCAAAAGCGGCAAAAGTTTTATCCACCGCCGCCGCAAAATAAGCGCTGTTCGTCCGGCGTATAAAATTCAACTCGCCCGAAAGCTCCGAGCCTAAAAATACTTTTTTATAACCGCTCTTTTTCAGCTCGTGCGCCAGCACATATTCGTTTTCAGGGTTGCGTACCGAAAATTTGCCGCTTACCGCCGCCACCTGCGTACCGGCCGGCTTATCCAAAAGGCCAAAGTGCTTATGAAAATCAATCCGCGCCGTAATTTTGCCGCGGTGGTCAACATAACCGCTTACAAGGTACGGCTCTACTGGGAAGCACCCTTTTACGTTCATGCCCGGCCCGGTCATAACCGCCAGAAACACCGGCTGCGTTTTGCCCTCCGTCAGCGCATTGGTTACAATCGTGCTGCTTATTACTACACGTTCAACCGTTTTTACATCCGCACCGGCAAGCACAGCGTCCAGCGCGTCCAAAATACCGCGCAGCACCTCGCCGTGCGTCGTCGGCTTTTTAGCCTGCGCATAAACCGCGCCGTCATTTATCAAAACGGCGTCGGTAAAAGTGCCGCCAACATCTATACCTAAAAGCATAATTTCACCCCTTTTCGGTAAAATCCAACAGTTAGTTATTCCATACGCGCGCAAAAAATACCTGCCGGATAAAATATTTTATCGCGCCGCCGCGGCTGATAATTTTATTATACGGCTTTCATATTAAATCCGGATATAGTTTTGGTATCTAAAATTTAATAAAAAATATTGTATACAATTAGTAATTTTATTATTTTTTTGATATAATACACAATTGTGACACATTCAATGTTTTAAGGAGGCTTTATCAATGAAACTGTCAACCAAAATTATGGCAGCCCTGGTGCTTGGCGTTGTTGCCGGTTTGCTGCTTGGTGAAGATGGTGCCGAATTTGCCAAAACATGGATTGGCCCATTCGGCGCTATCTTTATGAACATGATTAAAATGACGATTGTGCCGATGGTTTTTGCGTCGCTCGTCATTGGCATGTGCAGCCTCGGCGATATTAAAAAAATCCGCCGCATCGGCACCAAAACTGTCATCTACTACTTAATTACAACGGCCTTTGCCATTGTACTCGGACTTATTTTAGGCTCTGTCATCCAGCCCGGCGTCGGCATGAACCTGCCTGCCGACGGAGTTACCGCAGCCGCTAAAGAAGCGCCGCCCTTAATGCAGGTTATCGTAAACATCTTCCCCACCAACCCGATTGAATCCATGCTGAAAGCAGATATGCTGCAAATCATCGTTTTTGCGCTTTTCCTCGGCGTCGGCATTTCCATGGTGGGCGAGCCTGCCGACCAGTTTAAAAACACCATCAACGGCCTGGCCGAAGTTTCCTATAAAATTGTAGGCATTATTATGGAATTTGCCCCCATCGGCGTTTTTGGCCTGATTACCCCGGTTGTTGCCGCCAACGGCCCTGCCGTGCTGCTGCCGCTTTTAAAAGTAATCATCGCCGTTTACCTTGGCTGCCTGCTGCACGCCATTTTTGTCTACGGCGGCATGCTGCGCTTTATCGGCAAATTCAGCCCTTTCAAATTCTTTAAAGGCCTTGCACCGGCGCAGCTTCTGGCTTTTACCAGCTGCTCCTCCAACGGCACTTTGCCGGTAAACCTGGCCTGCGTACAAAAAATGGGCGTTTCCAAAGAAGTTTCCAGCTTTGTACTGCCGCTGGGCGCTACCATCAACATGGACGGCACCGCAGTTTACCAGGGCGTTTGCGCACTGTTTGTTGCCCAGCTGTACGGCGTTGACCTCAACTCCGCGCAAATGCTTACCATCGTCCTCACCGGCACGCTCGCCTCCATCGGCACCGCAGGCGTACCGGGCGCAGGTTTTATCATGCTCACCATGATTTTAACCGCAGTCGGCCTGCCGCTTGAAGGCTCCGCCCTGATTGCCGGCATCGACCGTATTCTCGATATGCCGCGCACCTGCGTAAACATCACCGGCGACGCTGTTGTTGCCTACATTGTAGATAAAGGCGAAAAAGACAGATTGAAATAACCTGTTATACTGATTAAGGCATGGGTTTCCATGTCTTTTTCTTTTGCCTGATTTATCCGCGCCAGCGTTTTTAATTTTTGCTTCATTTATTTATGTTACAATATAAATAACAAAACGGCGCAGCCGGAAAGGAGCAGCAGCATGGATTACCTGATGCAGCTTGACGCACAGCTTTTAATTTTAATACACAATGCGTTCCACCACGGGCCGCTGCACACCTTCTGGCGCGGCATAAGCCAGCTTGGCGATTTGGGCTGGTTCTGGATTTTTACCGCCGTACTATTGGCGCTGAACCACAAAACACGCAGCGTTGGCCTTGCGGCGATAGCGGCACTAGCGCTGAGTACGTTTATATCAAACGTCATCTTAAAAAACGCCGTTATGCGCCCGCGCCCGTTTGAAGCCCTGCCCGGGCTTTTGCCGCTGGTTACGCACGCATCAGGCTCGTCCTTTCCCAGCGGGCACACCACGGCTGCCTTTGCCTGCGCCTTTGTGTACTGGCGCCTGCTGCCTAAATTCATCGGTCTTCCGGCGATGCTGCTGGCCGTGCTGATAGCCTTTTCGCGCCT
Source organism: Phascolarctobacterium sp. (assembly GCA_003150755.1). Lineage (GTDB taxonomy): Bacteria > Bacillota > Negativicutes > Acidaminococcales > Acidaminococcaceae > Fusicatenibacter_A. The sequence continues at coordinate 160,543 of QAMT01000002.1, forward strand.
GTACCTGGGCGTGCATTACCCGCTGGACGTTTTAGGCGGCATCATAACAGCCTATCTCAGCAGCACGATTGTATTGAAAATGCTGCCGCGGTTTAAAAGCTAACGTAGATTTAAGCTTATGTACCAAAAACAGCTAAAAAATTAAGGCATGGAGTTTCCATGCCTTTTGTTAATTTCGGTTCTATAACTTTTCTTGGGGTTATCCCTAAATAAAGTAGTAATTTTAAATTTAAATTTTTAAGATAACCATAGTATAAGATTATAAATTATATACTATGGTTATTTATTTTTTTATTCTATTCCTTCTCCGTATGCTATTTTAACCCAACCATTATTTCCATTTTCAGACGAACGATAGCCACCGGAGCCACCACTACCACCATTTCCATAAGAAGTGCCAACACTGCCTTCTTTACCTCGTTTTCCACCCATTGCTGTTATATCTATACCTTCTTCTTTAATTTTAAAAGCTGAATTTTCTCCGTCAGTAATAGTAGTATTTCCGTTATTATAGCCACGACCACCGCATCCAACAATAATGCTGGCAGTTAAAAGATAGTTTTTAATTGTAACTGTTTGAATTATTAAAGCGCCTGAACCACCATTAGCTCCATACTTCATTGATTCAGAACCTGCATCATAGTATCTTATATCTCCACCACCACCAGCTCCAGCTATTTCTACTTTAATTTTACTTACTCCATTCGGTACACTCCAGGTATATGTTCCCGGTGTAGTCCAGGATTTTTCTGTATATGGAGGGATTGCTGCCTTTGTGTCAGCACTTGCTTTGTAATTCTTAGTTATTTTAAATGTATAGGGGTTACTTACTCCTGCATGGAGCTGTAAATTAAGTTCAAATTGTTCTTGATCTTGAGCAGTGCCCCCCCGGAACGCTTTTGTACTTTTATTTGAGATGTTCCTAAATATTAAATTCTTATTCATTTTATTTTAAGAGCATAAATAAAGAATCCTGTTCCTGAAGCGTTCAAAATTCCTTACACCAAAGCTAATACGTTTTAAAACTTTTATTTTGTTGTTCGTTCCTTCGGTATAACCATTGGTAACATTGGTTTCTACAATGCTGCTAATCTCGCTGCTCCACTTAGTAAAAGTAGTGATGCAATGTTTGAATTCAGGAAGATTGAATTGTTCTGCCAGAAAGAGCCAGTCCTGTAATTTCTTTTTGGCTCCATGGATAGTGCTTTCTTTAAATATGCTGTAGAACCTTTCTTTTAATAAATGTGCTTTATCCAGTTCATGTGACGCTGCCAGCATTCGGTTCAGTACAAGCTTGTCTTCGATTGCCAATTTATACTCCGGCGCAGACAATATGGCTTTGCTGCGTTTAAACCATTTGCGCCGCGCTTTGTGGAATTGTTTCTGGACGCGCTTCCTTACGCTTTCCATGCTCCATACTACAAGACGGATAACATGGAATTTATCTGCCGTTATGGTAGCGTTAGGGAATAGGGTATGGACTGCTGACCTGAAAGTGGTACTTAAATCCATAACTACATTTTTGACCAGGTTCCGTTCTTCTATAGGATACTGACAGAAGTGCCGGCACAGGCTTTCAACATTCCTTTTGGGAAGTATATCAAGGACTTTATGCCTGACAGGGTCAGTCACATTACACTGGAATTTTTCATTATTAGCATTACCCCTGAATTCATCAATACTGAAGCATTCAGGCAATACAGGAAGTCCATAGGCAATCTTGTCGAACCATCTTATTGTGCTTGTAGTAGAAATACCAAACCTGTTAGAAATAGCTTTAAACGATTGTAAAGTTTGAAATTCTTTATATACTTGGGCATAGAACCTAGTGGTAAAATGCTGGTATCTTTGTACAAGGGGATTGGTTTCAGTAAAAGAATGACCGCAATGCCTGCATAGATAACGGCGCTTACGCAGATGAATGTATAAATCCTTACCAAAGATTTGGGCATCTTTAACTATTTGAATGCGGTAATCTTTGATAAAAGAAGTTGGATGGCCGCAATGCGGGCAGACATGCTCTGTTTTGGGCATTTCAAGATAAGCAGAGAAAGAACCGTTTAAATTTTCTTTAAAATTTTTTAGGATAAACTCTTTAAAAAAGGGTATATTTCGGCTATAATTGCAAGTAAGCATAAAAGTGCAGAGATTCCTTTCCTTGATCTGGGATTAGTGTAATTTAATTGTCTCGTCAACTATTATTTTACAGGATTTCTGACTTTTATGCTTTAATTTTTTTATAAAAGAAAAAATCCTGGAATCTAGATTTTACCTAGACCCCAAGATTTGTTAAAGAACCGTTATTTCTTCTTGGGCGGATTATAATCTTTGCCCATCGTCTTTTTTATTATTTGTTCTATATCTTTTGTCGCTATGTTTTTCGCCGCATTATAATCTGCATTGACAGTAATTAAATTGGTAACGCCTCCGCAGCTATCACATTTGCCAGCGTGGTTTTGCTCTTTGTTGCAGTCTTCGCACAAATACATGTTGCCGTAGCCACATTCGCGGCAAACAAAAACCGATTGTTCCGGGCGGTTCTCGCTATCTATATAACCGCAGCGCGAACACCGCTGGCTGGTCTTATATGGATTTATCTTTTTAAAAACAATGCCGTATTCCGATGCTTTTTCTGCAATTTTTGTCTGTAAATCATAATACGGCCAATCTTTCAAAAATGTATTATCCTTCGTTATGCTTGTCAAATCTTCCATTTGTATAACGCCGCAGTGATTTTTTACCGCAACTTCAACCAGCCTGCGAGCATAACGGTGATTTGTTAAATTTCGGAAATTCTTTTCCTTTTCACGCAATGCTTCAACCGGTTGCAGACGGCGTTTAACGCCATGCCCGATTCTTCCATCACCACAATATTTGCCCTGATTTTGAATTGCAATTCTCCTTGCACGGACCGATTTACGGAAATGCTCTATCTCTCCGCCTTCAATATAACCGCGTTTATAAGAATCACTAAAAGCATAATAAACTGCTTTGGCTATGCCTAAATCTATGCCCATAATCCTGTCAGGGTTTAATTCAGTATCTTTTTCGGTAAAATCATACGGTATCAGGCAAAACCATTTCTGCCTGTTTTTATTGCTGCCAATTATCTGTATGCCTTTCGGCGACAGCTCTTTATTTATCAGCCTGTCGAGTATAGTTTTAGAAGAATTGTCCTTTACTTTTAAAACCATACTGTAAGTTGTCTGCCTTTCAGATTTTTTGGAAAGCAAATTAACATTTATAACATAAATTATTTTATTATCTTCACTGATTTTTCTCAGCTTGTAACTTTTATTATGAATCGGAATCGGTACATCTAATTTAAAAGATGTTAAAGAACGCCGCAGCGATAAAACATCTTTCTTTTCATTATTCCATTTACGTGTTGCCACCTGGTCTGCCTGATTGACAATGGCAGCAGCTACATCCGGGAACATGGCTGTAAGCTGCGAATACAAATCTGTCATTTCTTTGAAATCTTTAGCATTTGGAAAAATGCCATTGTTATTTTTATATTCAATTTTAAATTGTTCCCATAAGTAACATTTCGTAATAGCATAATTTTCCGTCTTGGAACAAGCATAACGCACATCACGCAACACTTGCCCCAATTCGTTCCACGTTACAGGTGTTGCGGTATCCGGTTCATTATACGGTTTTAAAATTTCCAGGCGGATTGCTTTAATACTCATCTTTACCTCAAAATAAAATATTATTGTACTTAATAAAACACCAAGCTGCGCGTAAGTTGTTACTCCTATTTATGATAGTACCGGTAAACCTTTGGATTCTTCAATTCACAGCTACACGTAAGTTGTTACGTACCGTCAGTAATTTCCTCATTAGCATCAACTTCGTCTTCAATTCACAGCTGCACGTAAGTTGTTACGCCGTCTATATGTCAGTTTTTTAAGTGTGACCTTCTTCAATTCACAGCTGCGCGTAAGTTGTTACAAGCATTGCGGTAGATGACAGGGTAGGGCTTGATTCTTCAATTCACAGCTGCGCGTAAGTTGTTACAATACTGCAAAGGCTTAAAACACCGGCGCAGGTGTCTTCAATTCACAGCTGCACATAAGTTGTTACCTTAAAGGTTGCTATAACAATACCTTCTTCTCCCGTCTTCAATTCACAGCTGCACATAAGTTGTTACAGCTGCTGAAAATTCAGCAACTAAATTCTTTCACTCTTCAATTCACAGCTGCACATAAGTTGTTACGGTAAGTACGAGAAGCCCGAATGGCTCATGCCGTTCCTTTTTCGCTTCATAGCTGCGTATAAATTATTACAGCAATCTCCTGGCAGCGATTCCGCCAGCAAAGGCCGTTTTTATATTCGCAGCAATCAGCAAAATATCTTTCAAAACGCTTTGAATTGACAAAAGCGGTAAATTTTCAGTTATCAACTACACAGCGTAAATCAAAAATAACCACAACCTACCAGCCAAACTTTTGCGAAGCTCCATAACTGCCAAAACCTTAAAAGCCCAAGCATTTTAGTGCTGCAACTGTAAATTGTCTGCTAAAAGCAGATGTGTGACTTATGTTCGCACATAATCACTTAGCGAGCGTTATCAGCATAAAAGCTGACACTTCTCGCTTTAAGGACGCAAAGCCGCCCTGTATATTTTTATTTTACCACAATTACACTAACTATGTCATACTTAACTTTTATACTTGTAATAAATATCCCCGGTGAATTTTTTTGTAACCATCAACAAAACTTCAAAGCCCGGCAGGCTTTTTTATCCGCGCGGCGAAATAGAATTTTAACAACAAAATTTTTAACAGAATTGAGGTGTCAGTAATGAAACAAGGCTATTTTAACACGCGCGACAGCGCCCATTTGTACTACGAGGTACGCGGCACAGGCAGGCCGCTGGTTTTAATCCACGGCTGGCAATGCTCGCATTTGTTTTGGCAGCGCAATGTAGATGAGCTTGCCAAAGATTTTACCGTTGTCACGCTTGACCTGCGCGGTCACGGCAACTCTTCCAAAGGGCTGCACGGACTTACCATCAGGCAGTACGCCTGCGACGTTTATGATTTGATTGAATTTTTGAATTTGAAGGATGCAGTAGTTATGGGCTGGTCCATGGGCGGGCCGATTGTGCTTTCGTACTTTGACCAGTTCGGGCAGCAGCAGGTTAAAGGCCTTGGCCTCATCGACATGACGCCCTTCCCCTTCAGCCCTGAACCCTGGAACACGCAGGGCCTGCACGGCTACAATATGGACGGCTTTAACGTAATTGCCCAGCGCCTGGCGTATGACCGCGAAGCATATCTGGCAACCTTTGCCGCCAATATTTTTAAAGACGGCAAACGCCCTGAAGGCACCGACTGGGTAATTGAAGAATTCAAAAAACTTCCGCCCTGGATTTCCGCCGCCATTTATTCGGATTATCTCAGCAGCGACTTTACCGCCGTACTGCCGACGATTGACGTGCCGGTACTAGTATGCAACGCCGACGGCCCGGTATTCAGCGCAGGCATTAAACAGGGTCAGTATATCGCCTCGCAGATTCCTTACGGCGAATTTGTGCCGTTTACCGAAAGCGGGCACATGCTGTTTTACGAGGAAGCCGATAAATTTAACACCACGGTACGCAATTTCGTCAATAAATGCAACGCATAAGGAGGTTACAGGCCGCACGGCCGCATAAGCAATGAAGTTAATTTTACAAAGAGTTACAGAAGGCAGCGTTACAATCGAAGGAAAAATCAAAGGCAGCATCGGCCGCGGTTTTGTGGTCTTGGCCGGCTTCGGGCCGGATGATGACGAAAGCGTGCTTGCGCCGATGGCGGATAAAATGCTGAACCTGCGTGTATTTGAGGACGCTAACGGCAAAATGAATTTAAGCCTGCTTGATGTAGGCGGCAGCGTACTTTCCATCTCGCAGTTTACGCTTTATGCCGATTGCCGCCACGGACGCCGCCCAAGCTTCAGCGGTGCGGCCAAGCCTGACATAGCCGCAAAACTTTACGACGGGTTTAACCGCCTTATCGCCGCTAAAGGCGTAAACGTCCAGACCGGCGAGTTTGGCGCAGAAATGCACGTTAAAATTTTTAACGACGGTCCGGTAACAATTATTTTAGACAGTGATGTAGATTTGGCGAAGAAGAAGTAAGCAGGCATTTGCTTGAAATTGTTACCCAGTACAGCGTTTGACTTATTTTGCTGCTTGTTTTATAATAAGCGTAGAAAAACAAAAGGCTGCCGATAGACGGTCAGCCGTAAAAATTTGTTAGTTTATTTTAGATAAACCGTCACAAACTTGGTGGGCTGTGGCGGTTTATCTGTTTTTATGTGAGTAATCTTTTCCGAGAGCATAGCCAAAGGAAAAAACTGTTATTGTGTAACCAATTATGGTTAGTAAATCAATAACATCCACACTATCCCCTCCTTAATAGTATTTCCGGCTTGACCGGATTTCTATATTATCGGAGGGTTACAATCCCTCCGTTGGAGGGCTAACCGCCTACCGTTATGGCAGCACATTTGCTTGTATATTTTAACAGAGTTATATCTTTTTAGCAAGATTTCTTCTCAATATAAATCTTATACAGATAGTTTATTTTTCACAATACTTCTTATATTGTTATATTATTGACAGAAAACCGCTTTTGTATTACACTTGAAATACAGAAAGGTGGTGCTGTATATGTCCATTTCTATCAGGTTAAACGAACAAGAAAATGAATTGATTAAAAACTTCGCCAAAGTAAATAATATGAGCGTTTCTGAATTTATCCGCAAAACTGTAATGGAACGCATTGAAGATGAAATTGATTTGGAAGATTACAAAAAAGCAATGTCTGAATATAAGAAAAATCCTAAAACCTATTCTATGAAAGAAATGGCGGAAGAACTTGGCTTATGATAACTTATTCAGTCCGATTTACAGAAAATGCTAAAAAACAACTGAAAAAATTAGATAAAAGTGTTTCGGCATATCTATTTAACTGGATTAATAAAAACCTTGAAGGATGCGTCAATCCCCGCCAGCATGGAAAAGCGTTAACAGCAAATCAAACAGGTATCTGGCGTTACAGAGTTGGTGATTACCGTATTCTTGCGGATATTCAGGACGATAAATTGTTTATTTTAGTTGTTAAAGCGGGACACAGAAGAAATATTTATATTTGATCATGGTTTAACAAAAAACTCTCATACAAAAAGTATGAGAGTTTTTTATTCTATCAGCTCACAAGCTTCTTTTTCCACACGCCGCCGTCATTTTCAAAATACAGCGCCTGCATCAAAAGCTCAAGGCCGGTTTTAAGCTCCAGCGCAACGCCGCTTAGCTTAACTTCCACATCGGTACTGCCCGCAAGGCTTCCCAAATCTTCTATTAAATCAGCCCAGCGGATAGTGCCGCCGCTGCGTTTTGATAGCGCCAGTTCCAGCCATTCACCGCCGTCAGTCAAGCTTACCATTACCTGCGGCGCGGCAAAATAATGCACTTCTTTAGAAAAAATCAAATCAAAAGCCTTTTGCTCAAACGCACGCAAGGCCGCGTAATCGTGCATTACCTGCGCTTCGCTGCCGCACAACTGCAATTCGCCCGGCGTTGTGGCAAGGTCTACCGTCACATCTACGTGCATGGTATTTTTCACATAGGCAAAATCGCCCTTGCGAACGGCCGGAAGATATTTAAGCAGCGCAAAAAGCGGTATTTCTTTAATATCGGCGCATTCCTGCGAGATAAATACTTTGGTCATAATTGTTTTGGCAGGTTGGTAAGGTTTTGCCGCAAAGGCTTCAGCCGCAGCCGGGTCAATATAGGTATCAAGCGATACGTCAATAATAAAATGCCCCAGCGCTTCCTGCATGGCGTCGATGTCATGCACCGCCCCCATCGGGCGCGCGCCTGTTTCAATCAAAAGCGGCCCGCGCTCCGTCAGCATTATTTCGGTATGCGACGGCCCGTACTCAAAACCAAGCGCGTCAAGCACCTTCAGCGCATAATCCATTACGGCCTGTTCATCCGCGTCCGGGCGCGTTACCAGTTTGGCATAATCGTAGGCATTGCCCTTATCGCCCACAGCAATTTTGCGGTAACGCCACACATCGGTAATGGCATGCCTGCCCTTGCAGGAAACCGTATTGACGATAAATTCCGTGCCTTTGGCAAACTCCTGCATTAAAATCTGCGCGTTGCCAAAGCCGAACATATCACAGTCTGCCAAAACTTCTGACGCCTTGGCACGCAGCTCGTCCATACTGCTGCAAAAATGCACGCCCTTTGTGCCCGCGCCGCTGAGCGGTTTAATTACCACAGGCCAGGTGTTCCACTCTGCCGCCAGTTTTAAACATTCATCAGCGCTGTTTAATTTAGCACTGCGGATAGCAGGCACGCCCGCTTTTTGCAGCGCTTCTACCATGGCAAATTTGTTGCGCCTGCATTCAGCCGTTGCCGGGTTGTTGCCGGGCAAACCCGCCTTTTGGGCAAGGTAATCGGCCGCTCTAACGCCCAGCTCACTGCCTGCCACAACAGCTATGGGCTGATATTTATCAAGCAGTTTTTGATAGGCTTCACTGCTGCCGCTGTCCATAAAAATAATGTCGTCAGTAAAACGGCGCGCGTAATCGCTGCCGCCAGCGCGGTATTGGCTGTAAACATCAGTTATATTGTCAAGATAAGGATAGATAACAACCGGATGGTAGCCGCGCCAGGCAATTTCTTTGGCATAAAAACGCCCGGTAGAAACGGCTTCTACAATAAAGATATTCTGCATATTTTCACCTTCTTTTGGCTTGCAATAATGTTCAGCTTTTTGCTGTAATACAGATTTATATTTTATATTTTCTGCAAAATCCGGTTTATACCTGCCGTTTCTAAATGAAATTGATATTATGTTCAACTACCGAAGCTGAAATCTATGTTAATTCACCGTTAAAAATTGCAAAATTAAAGCCCCGCTAGTAAGCAGGGCTTGTTTTTATTTCATCAGTGCTTTTACTTCGTCTGCGCTGATGGTTATAAACTTTTTAATGGTATACAGGTTTTCGCGGCCGCGGCATTCCCAGAAAAGCGCCACGTCAAAATCAGGCAGTCCGTTTACTGCTTCGCTAAGCGCTGCGCCGTGCATCGGTGTTACTTCAAATTTTGCCGTCATGGTTTTGCGTCCGCCCTTAGGCATTACCAGCGCTTCAAAATAATCATCGTCACGCGGTACATCCTTCAGGTTAATTTTGCCGCGCACCAGCGCTTTGTCGTACTGTTCCTGCGGCAGGTAGATGCGCATAAAAGCATCCAGAACCAAACCTTCGTCGCCGCCCTCATTGGTAAAGGGAATATCCACATTAAAGCACAGCTTGTCATCAGTTTTAGAAGCCAGCTCTGCTTTAGTACGCTTTGCTACATCAAAAACAAATTTATGTTTGGGCTGCATGGCAATAAACACAGCCACCGCCACTACGCCAAGCAGGAAAAGCCCGGCGATAATTTCAATAATCAGTAACATCACAAGCCCTCCTTATTCAGCGTAATTTTTAATGACAACTATCGGCGTTTTCTGGCTGCCGTTGCCAAAGGGGTTATCAATCAAAATCTGCGCAACCTTATCAGGGTCAACGCCTTCGCTCCAACCCAGAACGGCGGCGCGCTTAAGGTCGTTGACATCGGCAATAGCCGCGCCGAAGCAGCCTGTTGCCTTGCGGATTTCTTCGGATACCTTGTGCGGCTCAAACGGTCCGTAAACAATGTGCTTGTCATACGGCGGCATTGTGCCGGTAACATCGTCAATCAGGCGTGCCTGGTAGCCTGCCATCTGGTAAAATACGCCGCGTTTGCCGACACATTTGGCAGCAAAGCCACAGATAACGGCGATTATTACCTTTACCGCGCCTTCGGCGTCCAAAAGCGCCTGCATGCTGTACCAGCCGCTGATGCTGCCTTTGGCCGGAAACAAATGGCACAGCGTTTTAGCTAAAAAAGAAGGTTTAAAATCCTCGCAGCGTTTTGCACCGTCCTGCGTAATGGCAACAACGCTTTCGGCTGCGCAAACAACGTCACGCGGTCCTATTTTGCCTTTGCCATATTCCAGAATGGCATCGACAATATTATCATGGTGCGTCAGTATGCGCGTCGGCACCGGTATAATCTCATATTTTTCTTCCATCAGTGCTTCTCCTCTGCCTGCTCTTTTTTGTAAAAAGCGTTAATCCTGTCAAAAATTTCTCCGCTTAAGCGGATAATATGCCCATGGTTATCCGTAAACACATTGCGCGATGCGCCTTCTGCCAGCACAGCGCCGTCCTTTTTGCGGATAATCCGATAGCTGAAATCCATTTTGGCGCGGCTGAATGCAGTCATGGTGGCGCAGATTTCAATCTCGTCATCATACAGCGCCGATTCTTTATAATTGGCTTCTACATGAGTAATAGGGAAAATAATATTGGCGTTCATCAGCTCCCACAGCTCTACGCCGGCAGCGCGCAGCCAGGCCACGCGGCCCATTTCAAACCAGCGGAAGTAGTTGCTGTGATGCACAACACCCATCATATCTGTTTCTACATAACGGACACGGTCACAAATGCTTACCATATAAATGCTCCTTATATTTTACAAATTTCAAATTCATCTTACAGATATTTTATTATACCACTGTTAAAATGCAGGCGCAAATTTTTTGCCATTGCAAAAATTAAAGCAGGCTTTTAACCTGCTTTGCAAAATAAAAAGAAACCACATACGCGTGGTACGTGGCTTCCTTTCACATTTAAATTTTAGAAGGAGAGCCAACGCACGACTGTCAGCTATCTCTTTCTTTATATTATAGCAAAATAAAAAGCGTTGTCAAATTTTCCCGGCAATATCCACAATCTTATCGGCGGCTTCTTTTACAAGCTGGCTCATGGGTTTACTTTCCATGCTGATAAATTCAAAATGGTTCTGCGATACCGGCAAAAGCAGCTTGCGTGCGCGCGAGCTTGCCACCGCTTCCGCCATGCGCGGCGTAATTTCACCCAGCATAGAGTTTGGCAGCACAATGCCGATAGGCCCAACGATGACGTCTGCCGTCTGCGCCGTTACGCACACTGCGTTTTCGCCAGTTGCGCCCCGTTTTAAACCGGCTTTAAGCATCGCCGCCGTTGCCAGCGCGTTAGTGCCAAGCCCGATAAGCTCGGTGTTTTCCGGCACGCGCCCTGTTACCTGGCTTATTACCTGCGCTACAAGGCCGCCGCCCATACCATCTATAAAAACAATCCTCATTTTAACCCTCCGTGCAACAAGTGCCCCGCACTTTTATTTATATTATTATAGCATATCCGCCAGGTTTGTTTTAAGCAGGCGTAAATTTTTTGTTAACTTTGCGTTTTTTTAAGCTGCGCTGTTGAATTTGCGCCGTTTTTACTTCATAATAAAAATAGGGTTCATCACCTGAAAGGAGTGTTTACAATAGAAGCATTAGATAGTATTAGAAACAAAAAAGGTTTTATCTGCGACATGGACGGCGTTATCTACCACGGCAACAAGCTGCTGCCCGGCGTTAAGGAATTTGTGGACTGGCTGTACAAGGAAAACAAAAAGTTTTTATTCCTTACCAACTCCAGCGACCGCTCGCCGCGCGATTTGCAGCAAAAATTGCAGCGCATGGGGCTTGATATCGACGAAACGCATTTTTACACCAGCGCCCAGGCAACGGCACGCTTTTTAAAAAGCCAGCAGCCGGGATGCAGCGCCTATGTAATGGGCGAAGCGGGCCTGATGAACGCGCTTTACGAAGAAGGCATCACCATGAATGACACCACGCCTGATTATGTCGTTATCGGCGAGCCTAAATCCTACAACTACGAAATGATTATCAAGGCTGTTAAGCTGATTCAGAACGGTGCCAAACTTGTCGCTACCAATTCCGACCTGACCGGCCCGACGGAAAATGGCATCATCCCCGCCTGCCGCGCCTTTGTTGCGCCGATTGAACTTGCAACCGGCAAAAACGCCTATTTTGTAGGAAAGCCCAACCCCCTGATGATGCGCACCGGACTGCGTATGCTTGGCGTACACAGCGACGAAGCGGCAATGATTGGCGACCGCATGGACACCGACATTGTTGCCGGTATGGAAAGCGGCCTGGAAACGGTGCTTGTGCTCAGCGGCGTAACCACGCGCGAAAACATGCAGGTATTTGCTTACCGCCCGCGCCACATTTTAAACGGCGTCGGCGATATTGTGCCGAAAGCTGCGGCAAAAACAAAATAATCCAAACATTTTCTGGCAGAAGCTGTAACGGCTTCTGCTTTTTTATTTGCTTTATATATTTTTCTAACCTGCATAACAAAGGTTGAACCGCACATAGCGATAGTATATAATGGAAGTAATACCGGATAACTACCGGATTACAAGTTGCATGACAACTGAAAAAGGAGCATCGTTTCGATGGAATTGAAAACACCTCTTTATGATTGCCATGTTGCGGCCGGAGGAAAAATTGTACCGTTTGCGGGATACCTGCTGCCGGTGCAGTACACGGGCGTAATCAAAGAGCACATGGCAGTGCGCACTGCCTGCGGTCTTTTTGATGTATCGCACATGGGCGAATTTTTAATTAAAGGACAGGACGCTTTGGCAAATGTGCAGAACCTTTTCTGCAACGATTTTACCAATATGTACGACGGACAGGTACGTTACAGCCCGATGTGCAACGGCCAGGGCGGCATTGTTGACGACGTTTTGATTTATAAGGTAAACGGCGAAGAATACCTGCTGGTAGTCAACGCTGCCAACCGCCATAAAGATGCTGAATGGGTGCAGCGCAACCTGACCGGCAGCGCAACCTTTGAGGACATCAGCGACAGCATAGCGCAGCTTGCTTTGCAGGGACCTAAATCCAAAGAGATTGCCGCTAAAGTTGTACCGGAAGACGGCATTCCCAAAAAATATTACAGCTTTGTTAAAGACGTGGACGTTCAGGGCATTAAATGCCTGGTTTCCCGCACCGGCTACACCGGCGAATTCGGCTACGAATTTTACTGCGCAGCAGAAGACGGCCCGAAACTGTGGAACCTGCTTCTGGAAGCAGGCAAGGAATACGGCCTTATCCCCTGCGGTTTAGGCGCGCGCGACACCCTGCGCCTGGAAGCAGCAATGCCGCTGTACGGACATGAACTGACCGACGACATTACCCCGCTGGAAGCAGGGCTGGACTTTTTTGTCAAACTCAGCAAAGACCATTTTATCGGCATGGATGCCATTCTGGCAAAGGGCGACCCACAGCGCATCCGCGTCGGCTTAAAAATTACGGGCCGCGGCATTGCACGCGAGCACTGTGATGTTTACAGCGGCGATGAAAAAATCGGCGTTGTAACAAGCGGCACGCACTGCCCGTACCTTAACGCGCCTGTTGCCATGGCAATGGTGCCTGTTAAATACTCCGCAGTTGGCACGCAACTTGAAGTTGACGTGCGCGGGCGCAGAATTACCGCAGAAGTTGTATCCCTTCCCTTCTACAAACGTTCTTAAAATCAAAATACAAAACCAAGGAGGCTTTTATTATGAACATTCCTGAAAACCTTTCCTACACCAAATCCCACGAATGGGTAAAATTTGCAGAAGACGGCAGCGCAACCGTTGGCCTGACCGATTATGCGCAAAACGAACTGGGCGACCTGGTATTTGTTAACCTGCCGATGGCCGGCGATACCTTTGCCGCAGGCGACACCTTTGCCGATGTAGAATCCGTTAAGGCAGTAAGCGACGTTTACAGCCCCGTTACCGGCATCGTTGCCGATGTTAACGAAGAACTGGCCGACGCTCCGCAGACCATCAACGAAGCGCCTTACGAAGCATGGCTGGCACGCTTTGACGAAATCACCGACCAGGAAGACCTGCTGACCGCCGAAGAATATGCAGCCTTTGTAGAATCCGAACAAAAATAAGGAGGCGCAGCCTATGGGAAGCTATATCCCTTCTACCAAAGAAGAACGGCAGCAAATGCTTGCCGAAGCAGGCTACGCCGATATCCGCAGCCTGTTTGCAGATGTGCCGGACTCCGTGTATCTTGATAAACCGCTGAACCTGCCCGCAGGCATGAGCGAAATGCAGGTACGCGCCAAAATGCAGGAACTGGCAGGCAAAAACACCGTGTTCAAAACCATTCTGCGCGGTGCAGGCGCCTACGACCACTACATTCCTTCCATAGTAAAATACATTACTGCCAAAGAAGAATTTGTAACCAGCTATACGCCTTACCAGGCGGAAATGAGCCAGGGCATCCTGCAATCCATTTTTGAATACCAGACGATGATTTGCGATTTGACCGGCATGGATACCGCCAACGCTTCCGTTTACGACGGTGCAGCCGCAGCGGCGGAAGCCATTGCCATGTGCCGCGACCGCAAACGCACCGTTGCCCTCGTCAGCGCGGCCGCTAACCCGGACGTTATTGCCACTATGCAGACTTACTGCTTCGGCGCAGATACCGAACTGCGCCTTGTGCCTGCCAAAGACGGCAAAACCGACCTGGACGCTTTAAAAACCATGCTGACCCCGGATGTTTGCTGCGTTTATGTACAGCAGCCCAACTTTTACGGCCAGTTTGAAGATGCCGAAGCCATTGCAGAACTGACCCACGCAGGCGGCGCCAAATACATTATGGGCGTTAACCCCATTGCGCTTGCCATTATGAAAACCCCGGCCGAATACGGCACAGACATCGCTGTCGGCGAAGGCCAGCCCCTTGGCCTGCCGCTTGGTTTCGGCGGTCCGTACCTGGGCTTTATGGCAGCTAACGGCGCTATGATGCGCAAACTGCCGGGCCGCATTGTCGGCGAAACCGTCGATGCCGACGGCAACCGCGCTTACGTGCTTACCTTACAGGCACGCGAGCAGCACATCCGCCGCGAAAAAGCCAGCAGCAACATCTGCTCCAACGAAGCGCTGTGCGCACTGACAGCATCCGTATACCTTGCAACCGTCGGCCCGAAAGGCTTAAAACAGGCTGCAACGCTGTGCCTCAGCAAAGCGCATTATCTGGCCGAAGGCCTTTGCAAAATTGACGGCGTAGGCCTTGTTTACACCGGCAGCTTTTTCCACGAATTTGTTACCACCCTGCCCAAACAGGATGAAGTCCTGGCAGCGCTTGCCAAAGAAGGCATTCTCGGCGGGCTGCCCATTAAAGAAGGCGTGCTGTGGTGCGTAACCGAAAAAGCAGATAAAGCAACGCTTGATAAAGTAATTGCCATTGTTAAGGAGGTGTGCGCATAATGGAACTGTTATTTGAAAAAAGCACGCCCGGCCACGGCTGTGATATTTTCCCTGAATGCGACGTGCCTGTAACCACACTTCCTGCTGAACTTGCCCGCAAGGCGGATTTGCCCTTGCCGGAACTTTCCGAAACCGAAATCAGCCGCCACTACACCGCGCTGGCCAAACGCGCGCACGGCGTAAACAACGGATTTTATCCGCTGGGCAGCTGCACCATGAAATACAATCCGCGCATCGACGAAGAAATGGCAGCACTGCCCGGCTTTGCCGCCATCCATCCGTTGCAGCCCAAAGAAACCGTGCAGGGCTGCACTGAAGCGCTGGAACTTTTAGATAAATACCTGTGCGAAATTACCGGCATGGATAAAATGGACTTTCAGCCTGCTGCCGGTGCGCACGGCGAATTTACCGGCCTTTTGCTGATTAAAAAATACCACGAAGCACACGGCGACAGGAAACGCACCAAAATCATCGTACCGGACAGCGCCCACGGAACCAACCCCGCCAGCGCTGCCATGGCAGGATTTACCATTGTAAATGTTGCCTCGGGCGCTGACGGCTGCGTGGACCTTGATGCACTGCGCGCCGCTGTTGACGATACCACGGCAGGGCTGATGCTTACCAACCCGAACACCGTCGGCCTGTTTGACAGCAACATTCTGGAAATTACCGACATTATCCATCAGGCAGGCGGCCTGTGCTATTACGACGGCGCCAACCTTAATGCCGTTATGGGCATTGCCCGCCCCGGCGATATGGGCTTTGACGTTGTGCATCTTAACCTGCACAAAACCTTCTCCACCCCGCACGGCGGCGGCGGCCCCGGTGCCGGCCCTGTCGGCTGCAAAGCCCTGCTGGAAGAATTTTTGCCTAAATCCGCCCTGGGCGACGGCGCTGGCATTGGGCATTTGCAGATGCGTGCCTTTTACGGCAACTTCCTGGTATGCGTAAGGGCGCTGGCTTATGTACTGACTTTGGGCGCAGAAGGCGTGCGCGAAGCAAGCGAAACTGCTGTGCTGAACGCCAACTATATGATGCACAAATTAAAGGGCACCTACGATATGGCTTATGACCACACCTGCATGCACGAATTTGTTATGTGCCTGGAAGAACTGAAAAAAGCCACCGGCGTAACCGCGCTGGACGTAGCCAAATCCCTGATTGACAGAGGCATCCACCCGCCGACGATGTACTTCCCGCTGATTGTGCATGAAGCGCTGATGCTGGAACCGACCGAAACCGAAGCGCGCAAAACTTTGGACGAAGCGGTTGACGCACTGCTTGAACTGCACGCACTGGCACACACCGATGCCGACTACATGCACCACGCGCCGCACAACGCGCAGATTAAACGCCCGGACGAAGTACAGGCGGCACGCAAGCCTGTTTTAAAATATGTACGCAAATAAAATACCGGTTTCCTGTTACATCACAAGCTGCACCGACCCATACCGCAACCTAGCAGCGGAGCGCTGGCTGTTGGAGCACACACCCGCAGGCAGTGTAACGCTGTACCTGTGGCAAAACAAAAATACGGTCGTCATCGGCCGCAACCAAAACCCGTGGGCAGAATGTAACATGGCACTGCTGCGTAAGGACGGCGGGCATCTTGTCCGCCGTCTTTCCGGCGGCGGCGCAGTTTACCACGACAGCGGCAATTTAAACTTTACCTTTCTGACGGACGCCGCCACTTACGACCTTGACCGCCAGCTGAACGTTATCCTCACCGCGCTGCAAAGCCTTGGCATTAAGGCTTATAAAAGCGGACGCAACGATATTTTAGTTGACGGGCGCAAGGTTTCCGGCAACGCCTTTTATACCAGCGGCAGCAAAAAATGCCATCACGGCACGCTTTTAATTGACGTTAAAACGGACGTGATGGCAAAGTATTTAACCGTATCGCCGCTGAAATTACAGGCTAAAGGCGTCAGCTCCGTCAAAAGCCGCGTGCTGAACTTAAAAGAAGCCTGCCCCACGCTTACCGTAGGCAAATTGCAGCAGGCGCTTATTGCCGCCTTAGGGCAGATTTACGGCTCAACGCCGGTTCAGCTTAACGCTGATTACTTTGACGATGCAGAACTTGCGCGTTACGAAGCAGAGTTCCGCGATGAAGCTTTCCGCCTTGGCAAACGCCTGCCCTTTACCTGGCAGACGGAAGCGCGCTTTGACTGGGGCAGCTTTACGCTGTGCTGCCGCATTGACGGCGGCATTGTGCAGCAGGCAGAGGTTTACACCGACGCTATGGACTGGCAGACGCTCCAAAATGCAGGACGTTATTTTACAGGTGCATCCTTTACGCCGCAGGCTCTGGCACAGGCCGCACAGCAAATTCCCGGCGCAGCAGGAAACAGCATCAGCAAATTTTTAGCAACATTATCAATATAGAAAGGCATATCACCATGCAATACGATTTAATAGTTATCGGCGCAGGCCCCGGCGGCTATGTGGCTGCCATCCGCGCAGCGCAGCTCGGGCTGAAAACCGCCGTAGTGGAACGTGCAGAAATAGGCGGCACCTGCCTTAACCGCGGCTGCATACCCACCAAAACCTTGATGCACAGCGCCAACCTGTACCGTGAATTGGACGGCGCTGCCAAAATGGGCATTACGGTAACGGGCAAAGCTGCCGATTTTAAAGCCATGCACGCCCGCAAAGCACAGGTTGTAGAGCAGCTCCGCAGCGGCGTTGCCCAGCTTTTGAAAGGCAACGGCATTGATGTTATCGAAGGCACGGCAGCATTTACATCTGCGGAAGCAATTTGCGTTAACGGCGAAACCTATACCGCTAAAAACTTTATTATAGCCACCGGCAGCAAACCGGCAGTACCGCCCATTCCCGGCGCGGATTTGCCCAATGTTGTTACCAGCGACGAAATGCTTGACACCGACAGCTGCGATTACAACGAGCTGGTAATTATCGGCGGCGGCGTTATCGGCGTGGAAATGGCGAGCGTTTATAACGGCATCGGCCGCAAGGTTACGATTATTGAAGCGCTGGACAGGATTTTGGCTAATATGGACCGCGAAATTTCGCAGAACCTGAGCATGATTTTAAAAAAACGCGGCGTTGCTGTAAACACCGCGTCCATGGTAACAGGCATCAGCGGGCAGGACGGTAAACTTGTCTGCACCTTTGAGCGCAAAGGCCAGACCGAAAGCGTTGCTGCCGACGGCGTGCTGATTTGCGTAGGCCGCCGCGCCGTTACCGACGGGCTGAACACAGAAGCAGCAGGCATCGAACTGGACCGCGGGCGCATAAAAGTTGACGGCAACTACCGCACCAATGTGCCCAATATTTACGCCATCGGCGATGTAACCGGCGGCATCCAGCTGGCACACGCCGCAGAAGCACAGGGCATTGCCTGCGTAGAACATATCTACGGCATGGCACCTACCATTGACCCGAACCTTGTCCCCGCCTGCGTTTATACGTCACCGGAAATCGCCACCGTTGGCATTACGGCAGACGAAGCCAAGCAGCAGGGCAAAGCCGTAATCACCGGCAAATACATTATGAGCGGTAACGGCAAATCCATTATTGAAAACGAAGACCGCGGCTTTATCAAGCTGGTATTTGACGCTGAAACCGAGAAACTTTTGGGCGCGCAGCTGATGTGCGGACGCGCTACCGACATGATTGGCGAACTGGCAACGGCAGTATCCGCCGGGCTCACCAAAGCGCAAATGGCTATGGCACTGCACCCGCACCCAACCTTCTGCGAAGGCATTACCGAAGCGGTACACGCCGCCGACGGCCACAGCATCCACACCATGCCCCCGCGCAAGCGTTAAACAACTGCATAACACACAAAAACGCAGGTTAAGCTAATTGCTTACCTGCGTTTTATTTATATATTTATCTATTCAGTTTTACTGCATTTGTTTGATGATTTCCATAATTTCTTCAACGCCCAGCGTCTGCCCGCCTGCTACAACTTTGCCGTCAATTACCAGCGCCGGCAAAGCCAGCGCCCCATAGGCGACGATACGGCGCAGCTCGCTGACACGTTCAAATTTGGCAGGGCATTTAAGTTTTTTGGCCGCAACCGCAGCATTCTGAAACAGCACCTCAACCGGCTTGGTCATCGGCCCCAAAACCTTTATTTGCATATCATCTCACCTTCATTTCTATCTTTATTGCACCTTTATCTTATCAAAATGCTTTGGCTAAAGTTTATCTAATCAGTGAAATCTTTGCAAATTTTAGGTTTTCAAAAGGTCAGTCTTCGCCATCGTCAATTTTCTCAATCTTAAACACATTGATTGTATTGACATCGGGGCAGCAAAATACCGCCGTTCCCGGCTGCTCCCCGGGAATACTGCCGCCGTAACGCAAAATATCAATATAAGGAAACGCCACGTGCATCGCCATCGGGCACAGCTTACCGCGTTCCGTATCAAAATCAAAGCTGTCGCCGATTTTATGCCCGCGGTGGCAGCCTACCGCGCCCTTACGGTCAATAACTGTTATTTTAATTTTCGGCTTTGCCATCTTCTTCCCCTCCATACTGTTTAATAATTTCACTGCTCCAGCCAAGCAAAAGTTCCGTTCCCTGCTCCAGGCTGTTTTCAAAAGGCAGCATGCACGCTGCCAGCACATCATAATCAAGCCCGGTTAATTGCGGCAGCAAATCCTTTTTGCGGCTGATGTACGCGCCGTACTGCAAATAATATTTTGCCTGCAAAGCAAACGCCGCCGATTTAAACAGCCCCTTTAAAATCTCCTCGCTGCGTTCATGCACAAAATTATGCGCGCAGGCGTGATAAATATTGCACGCCGCAGTATGTACAGCACGTTTAATGTTTTCGTCGGTAAATACCGGAGCCAGAAAACTTAAATCGCCGTAAACAGCTTTCGTATCGTGATAAAACTGAAATAAATCTGCCTTGTCCCAGGCTTTTAATTCTGCTTCGCCGCCCACAAAGCCGCAAATCTTTTCGCGCTGCGGCAAATTGGCAATAACACTGCGGTACAGTTTTAAATCACCGGCAGAAAGTTTATCCAAAACCAGCACCACGTCTATATCGCTGCCGTCATGATGCTCGCCGCGGGCATAACTGCCCTGCAAACCGATAAACACAATGCGCGCGCCAAACGCTTCATCAACAGCGCTTATATATTTATCCAGCCAATTTTGCAAATCAAACATTTTTGTTCTCTCTTTTCAGCGCGTAAATTAAATGCGGCATGGCTTTACCTTTATAAGTTTTTACAAAACTGCCCTGCACTTTCATGCCAAGGCATTCAGCCACGCGGCGGCTCGGCATGTTTTCGGGGCGGATTTCGGCAATAACCTCATCTGCGCCAAGGGTTTCCAACGCATAGATAACGCTTGCCTGTGCCGCTTCCTCCGCATAGCCCTGCCCCCAATAGCTTTTGTTAAAAATATAGGCAATACCGGTGCGCCTTACGCCTTCAACCGTTTCCACAAGTGGCCCGCACACGCCAATCAATTTGCCGCTGCTTTTTGCAATCACAGCCCAAAAGCTAAAACCGTCCGTCTGATAGCGTTTTATATTTTCGCCCAGCCAGTCGCTTACCTCATCAGCGCTAAAGGCATGTTCCCAGGCATACATTACTTCTTCATCCTGCAAAAAGGCGCTTACTGCGTCCAAATCCTGCCAGGTTAATTCACGCAGCATCAGCCTTGCAGTTTCTGTTTTTACGCCGCCAGCTATTTTTTCTACAATCCCTTTATCCGCCGGGCAAAATTCGTAATCCGTTACTTCACCTGGCAAAACCCATTTTAAAGCGCTGTGTTCCAGCCGCTGCGGTTCACATTTGGCTGTGCAGTTAAACAGCGTTAAATGAATTGTTATATCGGGATAAACATGCGTTACCTCGCAGAATACGCCGCCCGTCACAACTTCAAGCGCCAGTTCTTCGCGGCATTCGCGCACAAGCGCCTGCTGCTTTGTTTCGCCCTTTTCCACCTTGCCGCCGGGAAACTCCCAAAACAGCGCCCGCGCTTTATCTGCCGGACGCCTGCAAATCAAAATTTTTCCGCCGCGCCTGATAAGCGCCGCCACTACTTCAACCATACAAGTCACCTCAAAATATTACCGGCTCTATCTTAACACAACTGCACGTTTCTTGCAAAAATCCGCGCAAGCGATAAAAAAGAACTTAACCGCATTGGCTAAGTTCTTTGGTGTTTATTTTTTCTTTTCGGCCGAGGCGATGACGGCTTCGGCAAGTTCTTTTAAGGACATGCGGCGGTTCATGCTGTACTGGCGCATTTTGCTGTATGCCTGCTCCTCCGTCAGCCCGTGCGCCGCCATCAAAATGCCCTTGGCGCGGTCCAGCAGCTTGCGTGTTTCCAGGCTTTCGCGCAAGTCCGCCAGTTCGCTGTCCATCTGCTGATATTCCTTAAAGCGGGCAATAGCCACCTGCATGCTGGCAAACAGCTGCTCTTCGCGTACCGGCTTAACCAAGTACGCCATAACGCCGCTGCTGTTGGCCTTGGCAACCACGTCCTCCTGGCTGTAAGCCGTCAGCAAAAGTACCGGCGCCAGCTGCCGCTCCGTAATAATCCCCGCTGCCGTTATGCCGTCCATCTTCGGCATTTTAACGTCCATTATCACCAAATCGGGTTTTAAGCGCTGCGCCAGCTCTACGGCTTCTTCGCCGTCGGAGGCCTCCCCTACCACGGTGTGTCCGGCTTCCGTCAGCATTTCGCGCAAATCAAGCCTTATCAGCGCTTCATCATCGGCAATAACAACTTTTAAACTCTCCATTTTTATCCCCCCAAAGGTAATGCAACTTCGGCGCAGGTTCCGCCCTGCGGCCTGTTTTCTATTTTAAAAGTACCGTGTAAATCGGCTTCCGCCATCGTTTTTATAATGCGCAGGCCCAGGCTGTTTTGCGGCAGTCCGTCAAACCCCGGCGGCAGTCCCACGCCGTCATCGGTAACGGTCAGGCGGCAGCCGCCGCCAGTTTTTTGCAGCGTTACGCTGATTGCGCCCTGCGTACGCCCGGTAAAAGCATGGTCAAAACAGTTTTGCAGCATTTCGTTCAGCACCAGCGCGATACTGGTTGCTTTTTCGGACGGTACCAGCACATTATCGGCATGGAATTCCGTTTTTAATGATAATTCCGGCGCTGCCATGCCGCTTAAAATTGCTTTGTAAATACCCTGCGCCACCGCCGCCATATCCACTTCGCCGCTGCCCTGCTGCGATAAAAATTCATGCACCACGGCAATGCTGTTCACGCGGCTGATGCAGTCGCGCAGCACCTCTTTGGTTTCATCTGCTTTGGCGCGGCGCATTTGCAGGCGCAGCAGGCTGGCAATTGTTTGCAGGTTGTTTTTTACGCGGTGGTGTATCTCTTTGATTACTGCCGCTTTAACAAGCAGTTCTTCGTCGCGCTTTTTCAGCTCGGTAATGTCGCGCAGCACAACCACGGCATAGCGTGCTTCCGTCACGCCGCCAACAGGCACTACGCGCATTGCCAAAAGCATGCCGCGCAGGCGGATTTCCTTACCCTCGGCCGTGCCGGTTTTAAGCACCATGCCCACCAGCGGCCAGTTAATCTGCACGCTGCTGGTACGCAGCCCGATAAGATTATTAACGCCCGCAACCTGAAAAATATGCCGTGCCGTCTGATTGGCGGCAATAATTTTCTTAGTACTGTCCACCACCATAATGCCGTCGCCCGGCGACAGGCGTTCATAAAACTCGCTTGCGCCCTCCTGCTTGGCTGGATTTTTTAAAAATTCAAACGCTACGTTGATGAACACGTCTTCCACGCCGCTTAAATCAAAAACAACGGCAGCAAAGCACTTGCCGCGCCTATCCTGCACGGGGTACACGCGCACACCGGCAAATTTTCCCAGGCTCAGCTCACGCTTACCCTCCAGCGCAACATTGCGCTGCAAGCAGCGCGCCACCAGCGGTTCTTCGCCAATGCGCACCTCGCGCCCCGGCGCTAATTCTGCCTGCTGCAAAAACTGCGTTTTAGGCATCGACTGGTGATAAACGCGCAAAAAACGTTTGTCATCCGCCGCGATATAAACTGTAATGCAGGCGTGGGCTATATCGGCGGCAAAATCCATGCCCTGCCTGATAGAAGCCAGTATATTCTTTTGTTCACTGTTAAGGCTTTTTAACATTTTGTTAAACTGTACCCCTCATATTATGCGGTTTTATACTATTTTTGTCAGTAATGAATTAGTAACATCAATACGAACATAGCGCCGCTTAAAAGATTTTTGCTGTTTTATTATATCACTCCACCTTTATAAGCAGCAAGCCAATGCCGTTAATTTGTTGCTATCGCTATCACACTACCAGCTATGCCGGCACAGAATCCATTAAGCCAGCCTTTCCAGTAGGCTTTTTCTTTAGTTTCAGCCGCCGCTTGCCGTTCCGCTTCTATTTGCCTCCTCAACTTCACTGTATATTCGTTGGCAATTTGCAACGATTTTTCTGCACTCTCCAATGATGCGCTGGCAGTCTGCAATGCTTGCTGCGTTTTGGCTAGCTCGTTCCTGGCTTGCTGTAATAAGCCCATCAGCTCGGCTGACCGCTGTTCCTGCTGTGTCAAGCTGTCCTGCAGCAGCGTCAAGTTCGCGTCCAATAGTTTTGTGTTGCTTTTCAACTGCTCCCACTGTGCTGTCGGTACTTTTATATAACCGTTCGATGCTGGCGTCATTTCCGCAGCCTCGCACTGTGCAATAAACAGCGGCGCAAAGCAAAACAACAGCGATAATAATGTAAATGCGATTATGATTATTAGATTTTTGCGTGTCATTTAGCATTTTTACCTCATTATTACAAGTATACTTATAATTTTTACTAAAATGCTGTACCGCCGCCATATTTAGCACGTGCGCCGTTTTTATGCTCTTTGCGATAAACCATAAGCAAAGCAGGTTAAAACAAGCGCACGCGCCAAGTGTAGGGACGGCTTTTTTTGGTGGTTACAGTGCAAAATAATGATGTAATGCGCCAAGCGCAAAACCGATGATGATACCCAGCCAAAAATATTTATCAGCGGCAATGGTTTTCAAAGTCTGCATATTATTTCACCTCGTTTTCATCTTTTAAGTAAATACCACTAATGCAATCTACGTTAATTAAAGCAATCATAGTGCCATTTTTAAAAATAGTAATTACTTTACCGTCATAATTAAATTCATCATATTCAGCATTTGCAATATTGTCGCTAAGTCCATTTTTATAAACGATATATAACATTATTAATCTCTCCTTTTAATGATTTCTGTACCATTCAGCATTTCCGCGAACGGTATCAAGTTGGTTGTATAAATTTTTACCTGGGCACGCTGTAGCATCTAAGTCACGATGCCCAACAACTACATTTTTTGCAGCAATCAAATTGTAACGCTTGCACAAATCCGCTATAAGTACAGGCAAAGCGTTTAATTGCGCCTCTGTAGGTTCGCTAATTTCAAAGTTGCCACAAACATGAACGCCTATACTGTTAGCATTAAATCCAAGCGCATGCGCTCCGATATAACTTTCAGGACGTCCGCGTTCTATTGTGCCGTCTTTGCGAATAACATAATGATAACCTATGCCTGCCCATCCTTGTGCCTGATGGCTTTCATGTATTTGCTCGGCAGATAAATCGTCATCAACCGGATTACCCGTGTGATGAACAACAATCAAATCCGTTCTTTCACGTTTTGTTAGTTCTGTAAAATGCAAGTTATATTTTTTTACTTTCATCTTTCGTTCCCTCCTGTTTAGATTGCAGCCTGGCCAATGCGTTGCGGATGAACGCCGGTATGTGTTCACCCCACCCGGCCCGGTCGATATTTTCCACGATACTTCCTGCTTCATTAAGGGCATATGCGCAAATCGCCATCTGTCTTAACGTGTGTGTATCCATCGCAATGTCAACCGTATTGCATAATGCAACAACTCCCAGTATTACAGCCTTTTTGGCCAAACCCACAAAACCAGTGCTACTATCCCATTGTCCAGTGCGAAAGGCTGCTATAATACCGGTTACATAATCCAAAATCATCAACGCAATAAGAGCGTATATCATTTTATCCAGGCCTCCTACTGCTATTGATATAAATAATCCGATTGTGGCTCCTATACCAAGCAGCCACTGTTCAGCGCCTGTCGGCATTAAATTCTTAAAAAAATCAATGCAGTCGTCAAATATTTGTAGCACAGTATATACACCGCCTTCTATCTATTATGTAAAACTGTAAAAATTGTTAATTTTCTTTATCACTGTCACAAATGGCAGTTCATCCTTATATTCTTCTACCTGACTTATTAAAACGTCACTCCCTGTAAATATAATTCGCCTCTTTCCCTCTATCTCTATTTGCAAAGTAATATAGTTTTTTCCTTCTTTCTGCTTGCTAGGCCGCTTTTTGTAACCAAGTACAGTAATTTCTCTATTCAGTACATCCGCCATCGGTATTTTATCGCCCTCAAAGGGTTTTTCTCGAGCAAAATCGCTAAAACGTTTCACTCATCCTTACCTCCTTTTCCAGTTTTTCTAGCCCTATGCGTCGCCGAAAATGGTAGGTTTTTGCCCATCGAAGCCACCCTTTGGCGCTAGCAATTTGAGCAATCGCCTTTTCTTTTGAAATTTTTCCAACTTTTAATTTCGTTGGCAATTCATTTATTCTTCGGCGCATTCTTTTTGCAGTGCGTTTGCGCAAAAGAACATACCCCTGCGGAAAATATCTGTATCCTAGAAAGTCAACACCTTGCGCAGTAGGAAAGGTTTCTGCGCGACTGTATTGTAAATGTAAATGTTGCCACATCCACGTTTTAATACTTTGCTTCCAAATCTGTAATTCAGCCTTGTCATTGCTAAAAATTACAAAATCATCACAGTATCGCACGTACCCTTTCGCTAGCAATTCTTGCTTGATGAAGCGATCTAATTCGTTGAGATATATATTTCCAAACCATTGACTAACATAATTTCCTATCGGCAAACCAGCCTTAGAATTTCCGTCGGCTGCCTTGCTTTTACTAAGCTTTAATATTTCAACCGGTACATCTTTTGATGTACTACCGCGCCTTAGCATTTTATAAAGGATTTTAAGATTTTTATCCCTTGTACAGCAGCTATCAATAATTTCATACAATACATCTAACAACTGCCTGTCTTTTATTTTTCTGCGCAAAATGTTTTTTAATATTTCATGATTTATATTGACGTAAAATTGCGATATATCGCATTGTAGGCAATACTTATATTTTCTAACGTACTGCGCAGCTTTTGTCCCTCCGCGATGCTGCCCTTTGCCTTTGCGGCAAGCATAGCTGTCAGGAAGCATCATATTATCCCAAATAGATTCCATGACATTCATAATTGCATGATGCACTATTCTATCCGGGTAAAAAGGCAAGCAATATATCAAGCGTAACTTTGGTTCATATAAAGGGTAAATATAATAATGAGATGTCTTGTATTTATTTTGACTTAAAATCATCCGCAGCTGCTTTACATATTTTTCAGGATTTTCTTTGATTCTATTTATTGCCGCCTTTTTGCAAGGGCTAATTCGTCCGTTGCTTCGGCAAGCTTTTTTTATTGCAGTATATAAATTATCTTCAGCAATTACCTTGCACCATAGATTGCCATATCTTTTCATAATTTTAGCAATGGAAACGTTCAATTTCCTTACTAGCTGCCATCGCTCCCTTCTGTGTGTTTTGCCGGGCAAGCACCGCGACATGGATATAAAGCCAGCCGGTAGGGTAAGCACGCACCAGCTTTTTGTTTTTCCTACCGTATCAGACGCACCGCGCGCCCCGTTGTTCGCATTGACATTAGACGAAACATTGTTACAATTCGCAGCACGAGAGCCGCAAGACGAACTGTTATCCCAGTTACCTCCCCCAAGCAGCCTATCGCCTTATACCCAATTTTTGTATCTTATGTGGGGCTACTCAGAGCAGCCCCACATTCGCTTTACAAATTTCGGTGCACCGGCTCAGACGCACCGCGCGCCCCGATGTGCGCAGAGACATCAGACGAAACAGAGTCACAAGCCGCAGCACGAGAGCCGCAAGACGAACCGGGAACCCAGTAACCTCCCCCAAGCAGCCTGTATAAATTTCCATATGTTTGCCCATAACTTCGTTCATCTACTGCGCTATTATAAACACTGTTGGTCCAACCACTACCGCCAGCAAAGCCCAAATCCATAAGCCACTGCCACATAACACCACAAGCATCTTCTAGTCCATAATTGCTTATCATTCTACGGCCTGCGGTATCTACATGTCCGCCAGTTGTTCCTGGGTCCGCGCTTCCTTGTATGTTGGTTTGCTCATTACTGCCTTTTGCCGCCATCTGAAACTCAGCGCGCCATGGCAGGCGTTTATTTTGGTACATCAGCTGTTCTAACATAGCTTCACCATGCCATTTTTTTGTTGATGTACCATCTGCAATAACACCGCCATTTGTGCTAACAAGAGCTGTTCCGTCCCAGCTCAATAAATATATATCAACCCACACATCGGCGACATCGATGTAAACCATACCTTCAGGATTGCAACGAGGACGATGAATTAAATCCCATGCCGACGCCGGTAAAATATCGCCAGCAACATAACCGCTCAGTGCATGTCCTTCTATAATGCCCACATCAGCACACAAACAATGAAAACCTCCTATTTTGCGGCTGTTTTGCGTATTGTATCCGGGTGGATACTCTGTATCTAACGACAACATAAATACTAGTTCTGCGTTTGTATTTATACAGGCATATATGTATACATCGCGTCCTTTTCTGTTTTCGGGTGTTGCTATTTCTGAAAGTTGCAATACAACATCTGATTCACTAATAAATGCTTCGTTGTTAATATTAATTTGAGTACCTTTTTTTATTGTTACACTATTTTTTGAAACAGCGAACATGCTTTGACGTTGATAGTATCCGGGCGTACTTTTTATTGTGTTCTTAAGCAAATCAACATCACCATTGCTGTCGGGCACTAACCCTTGCACCGTTTTGACAAGTTTGAATGTCACGGTTTGCCCCAGACTGTTTTTAACTGTAATGGTTCCGTCATTTTCTGAAACTTCAATTACCGGATTCCCGATATTTTCTACAATCTCTTCAGTTTCCTGTTTTGCTGTAGCCGCAGCTGCTGCGCTGCTAGCAGCATTTGATTCACTATCAGCTGCATTATCAGCTGATGTGGCAGCGTTTATAGCGTCATTTTTTATTCCCAAGGCCCAGCTTTTAGCACTTTGCGTCTTGCCTGTAGGGCTGTCAGCGTCTGCTTCTCCGTCAGGACTTTCGGAAGATTGCGCCCAAGCCATTGCTATATTTGCAGCTTGTTCCGCTCTTTCCACATCCGTCAAGGTTAAAGATGGTGGTAATGCTTTCATGTTTACGGTGTTTTTAGGCTTAATACCCAAAATAACTTTATTGCCCAACATCATGCACCACTTCCTTTATAATCAATTTAGCCGGAAAATTTAAAGTTACAACATTATTGCTATTTTTTACCAAAATATCATAAACTTTTGCACCGACTCCCAAAAAAGCCATTTCATCGGCCGAAATATTGACCGAAATTTCATCAACAGACGTAAAAGGAATTGTTTTTGACAGCAACACATCACTGCTTCCGGCCGTTGCTTTGACAGAAAAAATTATCGTATCTGTTTCAGCCACTTTATAGCCTTCTGCTAGTTCAAAAAGCACATCAAAAGTGTCGCCATATGATATAAAAATATCCTGACCGTCAATTACTATCATGATAAGCACCTCCTATTTTGTCGGCGTTGCTATACATTCATCATATACTGCCTGAAGTTTTTCTTTACCATCAGCTTCCGTAACTGCATTTATTTTTACTTGTGATGTAGCAAGCCAGGCATAGGCCGACAATTGGCTCTCGCGTACATAGTTATAAGCAGCCTGCATGTCTGCAAGCGTTAAAATTACCAACCCTTTTTCGGCTTCGTTTTTCCATACTTTATAACCCGTTTCTCCGCTGCCGGCAATAAGAAGCGGTGTATAGGCTGCCATAAAATTAGAGATGTCCTCCACCGCACAATCAAAACCGTACCTGTTGCCGCTTGGCAAATTGATGAAACGGACTACATCCCGGCGTTTGGCAAATTCGGAACCAAGAGCAATGTATAAACGCTGCTGCATATAGGCAAACGGCTCAATGTCAGTGTAGATTTCCCCCATTTTGTTCCATGGATAATACATTTTTTCATTTATCCATAAATTATTATCATTTACGATGTTTTCAATAATGCCTTTGCTGTTTAAGACGCATTTCATTTTCTTACTCCAATACAACAATTTTTGCTATTCCTGCGCCAGCACGTGCGCCACCTGAATAATTTGTGCCTCCCGTCGCCGTAATCGTGCCTTCACTATTCAGAGTTCTACAAATTACCGTTACTTGCCCGCCTCCACCACCGCCGCCAGTATGTCCATAACTAGAACCTCCACGATTGCCATCAGCTGAAATGTTGCCAGTATTATCAAAAGAATTGGTAACAATTTGTACTGTCCCGCCGCCAGCCCCAGCTACACCATACCCATCTCTATCATTTGGCCCGCCACTTCCACCGATGCTAATCAAGCCGTTTCTGATGACTAACTCCGCTGTTTCGTCATTTATTGGTATGGCTCCTCCGCTGGCACCCCCTCCATTGTATCCAGCGCCGCCAGCACCTCCGAAAAATCCTGCGGCTCCGCCAGACGCACCTTGCCCATTTGCGGTAATTGTGCCTTGGTTCACAAAAGCTCCCTGGCAACAAATTCTAACGACTGGGTCCACCGTCACCGTCACGCCAGCTTTAATAAATACGCTTTTGTACTGTTTTAATCCGCTTATCGTTATATTGCTTTCCGGCACAAAATCCCCATCACTGCCGTCGCCGCGGTCAATCCACCAGGCTGGGTATCTGTTGGTTTTAACTCCGGCCAGCGTGCCGGTAGCGGTGTAACTTACTTCGATAATCTTGCCGGCATCGGAAGAACTGAACTCAATCAGCCCGGTATTCCAGCTTGTGTCATCAAAAGCATTAGTGGAATAATCCGGCCGGAACTCACCGGCACCAGGCGTTGCAGCAACTTCTGTCAGTGCTGTTTCGGTTGTTTGGCCTGTTGTGTCATCCACATAATACATCTGCATGTTGGACGGGTCCTGTTTTTCCGGCACTTCGTTCAGCCGCACCACAAAAGGGCTGACGGATGGAATGATGTGCCGCTCTGTTAAATTCACATAGTTTGTTGCATTATTAAAAGGATTTACCCTTATATCACTCGGTCCAGGCATCTTTTAACCTCCCTTTAATTGTTCGTTGGCCGCCTGCTGCAAAGCCTCGTTGTTCTTGGCGTTACGATGCAGGGCCAGCAGATAATCTGATATAGGCGGGTCAGGCTGCTCGCCCAGTTCTAAATCGCACTGGATTCCTTTGTCGCCATTTATCGTGTATTTTATTTTTGTTATCGGATACGTGCGCAGCGTGCCATCAAGGTCCGTAATAGCAGCCTGGCCTTCCGTCGTTAAGCGTCGCACGCTGAAAACGCCGTTAGGTTTCGGGTATGCCAAAATCAGGCCGCCAAGCTTTGCGGACAGCTTCGGGTCTTTATTTTTATCAATTTCATACTGGCCCCAGCGTTCAGCGTCGGCGGCATCATAAGCCGACGGCAGTGTTAAAACCGTTTCAGATAATCCATAAAGTTCCTGGCTTTCCGCGTCCTCAACTTCTGCCAGCCAGCTTTCGCCATTGCTGTCGATAGCGCCGCCTTTAACCTTTGCGTAATTGATAATCTTATCAATACTCTGAGAAGGTTCAAATTTATTGCAGTGAACGCCTACCCAAATGCGCGCCTCTTCGTTGATTTCCGAGTTTATGGCCTTAAAATAAAACTCACGGTAACTGTCCACGCCATAAACAAAATCAAGCGCAAATTCACTGAGCTGGTCCAGCGCTTCTTTAGCGGAAACACCATCAAACTTGATATGCGTAACGCTATAACCCACGTTGTAAATTTTGCTGGCATTAAAAACGATGCCGGTTTTGCTTTCGACGTTGCGGGCAATATCGCGCACAATATCAGCCACTTCCATGTTTTTATATTCCTTGCCGAAAAGCTGCACTTTATCCAGCCTTTCATACAGGCCGTAGCAGGTAATTTCAAATTTGCTAGCCGTGCCGCCGCTGTCCGGGCGCGTCAGTACAGTGCCGCTCCACCACGGGTCACGGCTGCCAAACAGGTAAACATCGATGCGCTGGTTATACTGGATTTCCGTAAAAGACGGAAAGGTGTTAAACACCAGCTTTCCATCGCCGCAGCCGTTTTCCGTCAGTTCAAACGTCAGTTCCTTAAACGGCAGTTCCTCTGTATCATTACTGAAAATTGCTGTTTTAGTACCGTCACGGTTGAAAAAAATAACCTGCACCAGCCCCGGTATATAAGTATCATCACCGCCAGGCGTTGGCCCTGGCCCGCTGCCGCCCGCTCCGGCATTGCCGGCCCAGATATAGCGGCCGAATCTGTAGCGTCCAAAAATAAGGTTCATACTAACCACCTGTCCGTTAATTTAACCGTTACCGTACCGGCAGCGCAGGTTACAAGATATTTATTAGTACCCGGCAGCGCCGTTAAAAACTGACCGCTGAAAGCATTGATAGCATTGTAGGTATCCCTGCGCACCGTGCCGTTTTTGGTGTCAACCGTAAGTGTCGCAGGAGTTGTCAGCAAAGTATCTGCAACACGCATGCTTTTGCCGGTTGCCGGCTGGCTGACAACGATATTGTTCATCGTTGCTGTTGGCGCAAAAATAAACGTCAGCGGCGTTTCAACGCTGCCGCCGTTATATATGCTTATTTCAGCTTCGCTGGCAGCTTCTGTATAACTTTGCGTTACCGTGGTTTCCGCATCAGCATAGCGGAACGGGTCACACAGCAAAAGCGAAAAGGTCCAGTCACCTTTTTTGAACTGAAACGCTCCCAGATATTTACAGGTTGTTTTTTCAAGGCTGTCTATATTCCAGTAACTGACGCCGCCCACAGAAAGCTTGTAATTTTTTTGATAAAACAACTGGCACAGCTCATTGCTTTTACTTAAAAAATCCTCATAGCTGTCCGCTTCCAGCGTGATAGTTATTTTAATTTTTTTGCTGTCGATGTAGCCGTCGCCGCTGTTGGTTGCGCCATGGCTGTACGCACGCTTTTCGGCCTTAGCGCGCACCGTCAGGTCGCCGCTCGTTTCAATCTGGTATTTGTACGGCAACGCCACGTCATTGATGTAAAGCGGTTCGTCCGGGCAGTTTTGCACTTCCGGGTAATAATCAGGATTGATATTCATGTTGCAAACCTCACTCCCCTCGTGCCTGCCGCCACACTGGCCGCAATATCGTTCATCAGGTCATCATAATCGCTGCCGTTATTGATGTCACCGTAGTTATTTATATTGACAGTCATATCTCCGTCCGAGCCTGTGCTCTGCACCCCCGGAATAAGATAAGAAGCCAGCGATTCCAATACTCCGCTGCGCAGCGGGATAACCGCCTCATCATAAGATTTTTCACCGATAACGCCTATGGTCGTACCGGTAACGATGCCGCCGTTAGCGAAAAAGGAAGGAGTTTGATTGAATTGGTCCATTCCCGCGCCAAACGACATGCCGCCGCCTGAAGACATTCCACCCGGAGCAAGGCTTGTAATTGCGCCACTCGCAGCACCTATGCCAGCCGCTGCGCTTAAACCAGCCGTTAGCGTTGCTGTTGCAACTGCACCAGTGCCAGGGTCAACAACAAGTTTGGCCCACGCTGCCGGTGATAATGCTTCAGCCATTGCTGCCCCTTGTGCCGCAACTTCTGCTGTTTCTTTCGCCATAAGTCCTTTGCTTAATGCTGCTGCGGCCATTCGCTGCACTTGCCACTGAATAAACATGGCAATAATTTGCTTGCCCATGTTTTTAAGTGTTTTGCCAAAATTTTCACCGTACACTATGGCATTGGCCAGTCCTTGTGCTAATCCATTTTTCAATGTATTTGCTGCTTCAAGGGCAAAAGATAAATAACTGCTTTCGGCTTCCATTCGCCACTCCTGGTAAGCCGTCATAAGTTCCTGCATCTCTGTTTGTTGCTGCATAAATGCCGCTTTTTCTGCATCAAGGTACAGCAAATAACTTTCAAGGTCGCCCTGCCTGTACATTTCATCAAGTTCAGCTTTATAAGCCTGCATTTCAGTATAGCTGGAAATCTCCTGCTCCATTGCTTCCTGGATAATCTGCTGGCGCATAGCTGTCGATTGAGATATGGCCGCCGCTTCGGCCGCCGTTCTCTGTTCAAGCATCGCCTGGGCATTTGCCAGGACGCTGGCATCTCCGGTCTGCATAGCCCGCTCATAAAGCTGTTGTGCTTCTACAGTTGCATTATTGAATTTTGTCAGCCATTCATCAACAGAGTTAAGCCGCTGCTGCTTTTCTTTATCGATATTGGCATAAACCTTTTCAAATTCAGATAACCCTTCAATGTGCATGTCCAGCGCAAAGTTATTAAAATCACGCTGCAAATCAATCGTTTTATCCTTTGCATCGTTCAGTTCTGTATTCAGCCTGTCAATTTCGCGGTTCAGTTCAGTAAAGCCGCTTGCACTGCCGCCCATTCCGGAAGAACCACCGCCAACGTTTGCAAGGCTTTTCAGCCCAAGGTCATCAATATTCGCGGATTTAAACCCTTCATCTGCGGCAGGTATGCTTTTAGCGTACTTCTCGCGGATTTCGTTCAGTTTGCCAATCTGCATATTATCGGCAGTCATCTGAAGTTCCGCCGCTTCCTCGCGGATTTTATTAGCAAACCCGCGCATACCGTCGCCGCTTTCCTCAAAGCCGAAAATGCCGCCAAGTTTGCTAGCAGCAAAAGCAGCCGATGCGATAAGGTCTGCAATGTAGTTCTGCACGTCCGCAACCGCTGATGCCACTGTATGGTCAAAACTCACCCAGAAGGTATCCCAAAATTTACCAAGCTCCGCCCAGTTATCCCAAATAAGATATGCGCCTGCGCCAATAGCCGCAACCGCTATGCCTACCGGGCCTGTCATGCCAACAAAAGCCAGCGCCATTTTTGCGGCCTGCGCCGCCAGCAGCACTAAAGCAGGCACAGCAACCGATGTAATAACAGCGCCCAGCCCGGCAATGGCCATGCCCACCTCCGTCGGCACCATCTGCCGCAGCGCTTCACCGATGCCGCTTTGTTTTGTTATTGCAGTAAACTGACTAAGCGTATCCTGAAATTCAGCCATAGCACCTTTCAGATTAAATGCTTCGGTTATTTCCTTGCCGACTACGGTACTGAGCTGGCCAATGCTGTCCTGAATGTTCGACATCATGCCGTTAAGCGTCTGGCTTTGCTGCTGCATCATACCGCCAAACTGCTTGTTCATACCGCTAAGGATTGCCTGCACGCCTGTTGCGCCGTCAATCATGCCTTTGCTGGCCATATCCATAGCCTGCGGCACGGTCGTGCCTATGGTATCAGCTAAAAGCTGCCAGGCAGGGATGCCGGTTTCATTTATCTGGTTCATTTCCTCTGCGCTTACTTTGGCTTTGGCCTGTATCTGGCCGATGGCCGTAGTAAGGCGGTTAATGCCGTCTTCGCCCATGCCCAGGGCTGCCGCGCTGTCGCCGATAGCCGTTAATATAGGTATTACCTGCTGCGCGTTAAAGCCAAACGCCAGCAGGCGCTTCGACGCATTCAAAAGCCCCGGCAGTTCAAACGGCGTCGCGGCCGCAAAACGCTCCAGCTCTGCCAAAAAATCTTTAGCCAGGTCTGCGCTTTTCAAAAGTGTAGTAAAAGCTTTTTCTGTCTGCTCCATCTGCGCCGCGCTGCGCACGGCTATCACGCCAAGCCCAGCTAGGGCCGCGCTTAAGCCAGTGATGCCGGTTAACACATCCTCGCTTATTTTTATGGAATTTCCGCCAAGTTTTTGGCGGAAAGTTTTTTGAACGCCCGTAATAGCTTTCTGAAATCCTTTGGTGTTTGCGCCTATCAAAACCTGTAAACTTGCTACAGTTGCCATGTTTAACCTCCTTCCTGCTGTAATCCGAACTCTGCCATTATTTCATTTAAAGTTTCTTGCTTTTCTTTTTCTGTCCGGCGCTTTTTGCGATGCGAAAAGAAACGTTTCAGCGGCGGATGCTTTTTGGGGCTGGCTACCTGGTATTGCGGATAAGCATCCCATACAATAAACAAATCTTCCAGCCTGTCGTAACGCCTCTGCCAGCCTTGCAGCATATAATCAATTTCAACAGGGCACAGCCGTTCAATTTCCCAGGGCTTAAGCGCCAGTTCTCCATAGCACCATGGCAGCACTGTTTCCAGCCAGTCCGAAAAGCTTGTTACTTTCCCGGCTCGCTTTCCGTTTCCGTGTCAGCATCGCCTTTAGTATTGCCGACAGCACCGGCCTTTGTAAGTGCAAGCAACACAATGTCTTGCAGCATATACAGAGGGTTGTCCTTAAGATAGTTTTCTAAAATCTGCATGGCCTTTTTCTCAGTTACTGAAGGCTGCTCAGCCTGCAAGCCAATATATAAGCACATCAGCGTATCACCGTGGCTAAACGGAGCGTTAAGCACCAGTTTTGCAATGTTTTTGGTTGAAATAAGCTGCTCCAGTTTGAGCAGCGCCTTAATATCGTACTTTAAAATGTACTGTTTATCGTTAACTGTTAAAACAACAGATGTATTCGCTTTCATTTTGTCGCCTCCATATAAAGTAAGCCAGGGCAAAGCCCTGGCCGTATTTTATTATCAATTATGCAGTTACTGTGCAGAGTGCCACATTACTGTATCCGTTCTGCGCGCCACCGTTTACTTTCAGGCGGAAGTATGTTACACCGGCTTGCAGCCCTGTAACAGTTGCGCTGGTTGCGCCGTTTTCAATTTCGGTATCGTCGTCTTCAAAGTCGATGCCGTTAGTGCTGGTTTGCACTACAATGGCCGTTGCGCCGCTGATTTTGGCAAAAGTCAAATCAGCTTCGCCGCTGCTTCCGGCTGTCGCCGCAAGGTCCGTAATTTTGCCGCTTGTCGCGCCCGGGTCCGGCTCATTGGTACTGAACTCCGGCGCGCCAATGCCGCTGAACGTAACTGTTGCCGTTGCAACGTCGTCGTGCGGGTTATCATCGCTGAACTCTGTAATATTGGCAAAACCTTTCACTGCATTGCCGTTTTTATCACGGCGCATCAGATATACCGGAATGTCATTCAGGAAGGCATAACGCATAATGTCAAAGCCGTTATCGTTTACCTTATACACACATTCCTGTTCAATGCTCCATGTTTTCGTGCCCTGAAGCGTTTCGCCCCAGCCGCCGGAACTTTTATCGCTGGCATCGATTTCATCTGCGCTCATGGAAAGCGGAGAATTACGCTGCCCGCCCACAAGATTCCAGTTGGGATTTTCAACGGTAGCACCTTCACCGTAAGCAATATACAGCAGCAGGTTTTTGCCTGCCAGGCTCTGGCTGGCATTGGTGTTTTGCGGATAGTACGCCGGGTTAATTGCCAAGGTCATTCAAATTCCCCCTTAATATTTATTCTGTTCAACAGTAATGGCCACGCGCACAATGCCGTGCTGCCATACTTCATCATCATTCCAGTCTTCCGCACGCGCCTCTACGCTTTCAATGTTAAGCATAATCAGGCTGTAACCTTCTAGCGGAAAGGTGCCGTGGCCGGCAACGCCGGTTAAGACGGTAACGATTTCATTGACAATCTCATTGACGCGCTTTTTCCCTTTATAGCGGCTGTACACATCAAGCGTTACCGTTGTTTCCCATAATGCGGTATTGCCTTTTGTGCCCTGCGGAATGGCCGTAATTCCGCCTATAATAACAAATTCTTCGCCCGGCAGCTTGCCGCTTTCAAACGGAGTGCTGTCATCCATAACCGGGTAGCCGGTAAGATTGTCGTTCAATGTTTTAAATACTGCCGCCTGCACGGCAGTCAGCGGTACTGTTCTTATCATGGCATAGTCCTCAAAATCTGTTTGATTTCGTTTTCAACTTTCGGTTCTTCTGCCCGGAAGGCAGGCTCCATAAAAGGCTCGGCATGGCGTTTCGGTATAGTTACCGCACCGCCGGCAAAATAATCTTTACCGTTCTTTTCCATTTTCATGGCTTTTTTCTTACGCGGCTTAACCGTTGTAGCGTCAACGCCAAACTCAATTAAATGCGCATGCGGAGCTTTGCGCCCGTTGGTTTTAACAACAGAGAGCATACCTCTGCCGTTAAAACGTGCGGTAATACTGTCGCGCAGCGTGCCGCTTTTAACAGGCGCTCTGCTTTTGGCCCCGTCACGCACATTACGCCCAGCCTTGCTGATAGCCTTTTCAATGCGTTTGCGGCTGTTGGTATCGTAAACCTTCAGCTTGCGCACGGCTTCATCCAGTCCCTTAACCTCCATCGAAAACGTCATGGTATTTCCTTTTGGCATCAGCGGGGTTTAAGCTCCTTTGTTTCAATTTCAAGATAAACAGGCGCGCCATCCAGCTCCGTAATATTCACAATGTCGTAAATGCTGCCGTCATGCTTAATGCGCATGTCCGGCGTTACATCTGCATCGCCGCATGGCTTGCGGATAGTCCAGAAAACCGGGATAAAGTTTACATGGTCGCCCATATATTCTTTTCTTGCGGCCGCTTTGGCGTTTTTTGCTGCCCAGGCTGTAAATACCTCCTGCCAGCCGCTTACAGCCTTGCCGCCGAGATTATCGCGGGTTTCCTGCGCCTTTAAAAATATTATCTGTTTATTTAAGCCGCCGGGATTCATAACGTAACCACCTCACCCGGAGCCAGCAGGCAGCGGACGGAAAATGGCATTTCAGCAACACTCTTGCCGTCAGTAACAGGCAAGCGGTTTTCATACCAATGGCACGCAAGCTGCATAATGGCAAGTTTCACCATATCATCAACCTGCGCGGCATCAGTCACGCCAGTAATGTATGTTGCAGTAAGCTGGCCATTGCCCGCTTTGTCAAAAACAAGCTTATAATTCAAATCCGGTTTTACGGTATAGCCGGATACGGCGTTTCCTTTTTCATCAGTCAGGCTGATAAGTTCTTTAAAAAACTCACTGCGCGGCAGTTCAGTTTCTTTTTCCCAGCCGGTTGTAACTTCCAAAGTCTGCGTCATATAAGCTTTGTGCTGATATTCTTCCGCCGTTTTGCGTGCAGCTGAAATAAGCTGTGACAGCAAGGCATCCTCGCTGTCACAGTCTACATGCAGATATTCCTTAAGCTGCTCAACTGTTACGGGCTCATCCGCCGGCGGCTTTATTACCCGTATAAGCATTATTCTCCACCGGGAACGGTTGCGCTTGCCGCATTGGATACGCCGGCATTAGTTCCGCCGTAAACTACAATCTTGTAGTTATAGCTGCCATCAGGCACATTAGCGTCGCTGTAGCTTGCCGCAGTACCTGCCAGAGTTGTTTCGTTGATGCGGTTATAGGTTACGCCGTCATCGCTGCGCAGTACGTTAATGCCCTCTGCTCCGGTCGGTGCAGTCCAGGTAAGCGCCACAGTGCTGCCGGTTGCATCAGCTGCAAGGTTGGCCACCGGAGTGCTGGCTGCGGTAGTGCCGCCCAGGATAACATACGGAGATACCTGGGTAGCGCCGCCTTCCAGGATATACGGAGCGTTAACCCAGGGTTTGCCGTCAACATTGCGGAATGCTTTGATAACGGTCTGGTTGCTGGTGAATTTAACATGTTCGCTCATTGCAATATAGATACCGCTGCCATCTTTGATGAGGTATTTTTTAAGGTTTACCAGCACAATGTCGCCGGTGCTGCCCACGGGCGCGCTCATGCCGGTAAGGAACAGCGGCAGCCCCATCAGTGTGGACGGCACGCCCTTGGTAAGGTCGCCCTGGATGAAGATGAAGCGGCCGGAAGCATCCTGCAATTTAATGAGCGAAGGCAGCGTTGTCGTGTGGGCGATAAAGATTGCCTCGCTTAAATCCTCTGCCGGGAACGCGCCCATCATATTGGCAATATCATCAGTGCTGACCTGGTTGGCTGTTTTACGGGTAATAACCAGGCGGCCTTTGTTATCGGCAGTTGCATAGCCAACGGGTTTGCCGTCGCCGTTGCCGTTGATAAAGGCACGGTCTTCTGCTCGTACAATCGCATTGCTCAGAAGCTGGCTGAAAATTGCAGAGGACGCAGGCGCGTTTCTCAGTAAGGTATCGTTTACGGTAATGAAGGCCGCAACTTCTTTCGGCTGTAATTCTACATTACGGAAGCTTGCCTTTGTTTCCGGCTTTTCAGCACCTTCATCAATCCATGCAACGCTTACGCCGCCATCCTGCCCGGCAGAATAGTCGAGTGCAGGCATGTTGATTTTAGCGTCCGGATATTCGCCTGCCGGAATTACAAACGCATGCGGACGGATAAGGCTTTCCTTGGCACCGATGTTCAGCAGTTCATCGCTGAACTGTTCCGGGATAAGGTAGCCGCCGGAAGCTCCGTCGGTAGTGCTTTGTGCTTTAAGATGCTCCAGGCGGCCTTTTTTGTCGCCGAACTTGATAGCATGCAGCACTTCGCCCAGGGATTTAAAACCGCAGTTGTCCTTGTCGCCTTCTTTAACAGGGTCCACCACGATGCCGGGCCCGCCGCCATTAAAAACACTGCCGGATGCAGGTGTGTTTGCTTCGTTGCTTGCAATGGTTTTCTGCATTTCGATTGCTGCGTTAAGCCCAAAAATTTCAGTTTGCAAGTCATCAAATTCCTCTTTTGCTTCATCTAAATTTTCAATTTTGCCTTCTTTCATGCTTGCGATAATGCTTTTCTGCTTGTCAATTAAAGAAGCTCTTTTCTGAAGCATTTCCTGTAAGTTCATAATTTAAACCTCCATATTTTCATTTATTTGCAGCTGCATCTGCATTTTTAATAAGTCATCGGTTTTCATGTCAACAACTGCCTTGTCCGCACGCAGCAGTGAATAAATCTTTTCTGCTGTTTCTTTTGGCAAAAGCGGTATCGCTCCGCTGTCATCAAGCGCTTTCTCGGCAAGCTTCAGCGCTGCCGATACATCAATACCGGCAGCTTTGGCTTTAACAAGCGTTGCATCCGGATTAGACGGAATAGTGCAGCAACTGTATTCCCAAAGTTCCTGCGAAAGAAAATCAATGCCCCACGGGCGCGATTCATCTTCCACATATTTCCATTCTGTTGCACGGAACCCGCAGCTGACAGCGTTAAGAAAACCGTTTTTATACATCTGTCCAATCATATAGCCAAAATCGTAAATCTCCCGGCTGACGAACTGTGCGCGGCCAATAAGCTGGCCGTTTTCAATGCGTTCTTCCAGGCTTTTGGCCACAGGTGGGTCATCCCATTCGTGGTCCCATAGCACCACTGGGTTTTTGCGGTAATTCTCCAGGCTCCATCCGTCGGGGTTAATGGTGTCAAAATCCCTGTCGATGTTAGCGTTGGAAATTACAAAATCACAAATCAGGATGCCGTCCTTTTCTTCCACTACCTTTACCTTATCCAGATAGGCAGTTTTGCGCCCATAGATTTCATCAGCAACAGGGCCTGGTTCCGGTAAAGCATGTTTTTTCATCAGCTCCCTGTACTCCGGAAGCTTGTGCATCGTCATATCACTCACCTGCTTTCTTGCTTGCCGCAACAGTTACCGGTATCATATTGCCGTTGATAAAGGCAATGTCGCCGGTCCCGCCGGGCAGCGGGTTCATGTTTTCTTTTGCTCTCCACTCATCGGCGGTAATAACACCATCCTGCCGCATTATGTGCAGCATTTCGGCACGGCTCTTGCTGTCGCCGCGCAGCATGGAAAGCAGGTCAAATTCAACGTAATAACCCTGCGCGCGCTGCTGCGGCGTCAGCAGTTTCATGTTGGCAAACTGCTCCCAGCGGCTGAACCACGGCAGCATCGTATTCTGGTAAAAGTCCAGCGACTGCTGTTCAATATTGGAATACGTGGCCTTGTCCAGCATCTGAATCAGATGCAGCGGCACGCGGTAGAAACGTGCAATTTCCTCAGCCTGGTATTTACGGCTTTCAAGGAATTGCGCTTCTTCCGGGTCGATGGATATTTTGGAAAACTTAACGCCGCGCGGCAGTACCATTGTACCGCCGCTGTTCTGAACACCGGTGTAAGCATTATTGAAATCATCCTTCAGCTTTTTAAAACCCGCGTCATTGATGGCCTTTTCTGTTTCCAGTACACCGGAAGCCAGCGCCCCGTTACTGAAGAACCTGTTGCCGAAATCCTCTGCGGAAAGGCCAAGGCTTACAGCCTGCCTTGCCATATAAAGCGGCGAATAGCCAAGG
Source organism: Phascolarctobacterium sp. (assembly GCA_003150755.1). Taxonomy (GTDB): domain Bacteria; phylum Bacillota; class Negativicutes; order Acidaminococcales; family Acidaminococcaceae; genus Fusicatenibacter_A. Next base: position 202,052 of record QAMT01000002.1, read on the forward strand.
ATACCGTTATAACCAAGCCCTGGCACATGAAAGATTTTATCTGCCGGCAGGCGGTACAATTTGCCCCTGTCGTTTACATCATAAAATACCTCTCCTGTCGTCCAGTCTTGATAAGGTCTGACGTTCTCCGGCATTAAAAGGTTAAGCCTTTCAACATTGCCGCGAGAGTCATACACGATTTCCGAATAAGTATTGCCGCCGGTAAGGATATGCGTCATAGCAGTTTCTTTAAAGTAATAGGCCGGCATGCCCGGAGCCGCCACAGAATGAACCACATCATGCAGCGGATTTTCAACGGCTTTTACCCTGTGCCCGTTGGCATCCTTGCGGTACAGGCTGCACCGGCAGCTGGCAAAAGTTTCTGCCAGCACATGAATACACGCCCACACAGCAGATAGCTGCATGGCGCGGATATTGGTAACATTGCTGCCCAGCCTCATGCCAGGCGTCAGCACCGCCGTTGTTTCTCCAGCGCTTTTAGCAACTGCTCCGCCGCCCATACCCACAAGTACGTTTTCCAAAGCTCTGGCAAAGTTTTTCAGCAGTGCCGGGCTTCTTATTGATAGCTTCAATCAGTTTCACCTCCCTTCGCTGCAATTAAAAAGGCGCCTGCGTTTTGCAAGCACCTTTTACTCATCATCTGTTTCTGCGTCCTGGTTTACGGTTCTGCGTTTTGCCGCACAAATCAAAAGTGCGCCCAGCACCACCAGCCCCAGCGGCAGGCTGTACAATGCCGCGCCTGCGCAGATGCAGGCAGTTCCTGCCAGCAGCAAAGCAAGCCTTATTTTGTTTTCCACGTTATCACCTCACAGTACATGCACGGAAAAATCATCATCGCCGTACATTTCGTTAAATGCAGGCATCCTTGCCATGGCATTGATGCAGGCGGCCACCATATCGATGCGCCTGGTATCATCTTTATTTTTCTTGCTTAGTTTCATATTATCGTTAATATCGGTATATGCATAAGCATTGCCCAGGCACCAGTCAAAAGCCGCATTGCCTTCATGCACTATCCTGCCCTGCATGACAAGTTCTTTAAAGCGTTTGGTCGGTTCTGAAAGCGTATAAATATTTTGCCTTACTTCTACAACCGTAGCGCCGTCGGCTTCCATTTTCTGCATAAAATAATCTGCATTCCATGTATCAAAGCAATGTTCTACCACATCAAGCCCCAGTTCTTCCGCTGTACTGTATGCCCAATCTTTCATAACATCATAATCAACAACAGCGCCTGGCGTTACCGTCATCCAGCCGCGTTTCTCCCAGTCGCGGTAAGGCACATTATCTTTCTTTTCTTTGCGCTCAACGCTGTCTTCAGGTATAAAACCATGCGACAGTATTGCAATACGCCCATCATCCAAGGGAATAATAAAAGTGTCTGCCGTAAGGTCAAAACGTTTGGATAAATCGTATCCGGCAATGCTTTTCTGCCCTTCAATCAAAGCAATCAGCTCATCATGCGATACCTTCAGGCTGTTCCATTTATCCATCAGGCCGTCCATGAATTTAAACTCGCTGCCGCTTTGCCATATATTACAGCGCTTTGTTAAAAACGCTCGTATCTTTTTAATATCGCCGCTGCCGTAAGCTTCATCACGTTCATTCATAATCTGGCTGCGCAGCTTGCGGCTGTATTCATCGGCATATTGCAATATAGGATTAGCCTTAACCCAGCACTCCGGGTCTTTCGGGTCGTCCTCAGCTTCCAGCTCTCGTATCATGCAAAAATAGTTATCCATTGGCGTTTCCGTTATGCCTTCCAGTATCCGGCAGCACAAGTCATATTCAGCCTTGCACGGATTGTTTTCTGCGTCATTGCCCGCCGTTGTTATAATGCACAAAAGCGGCTGCCAGCGTTTGCCGAAGCCGTTATAAAGTGTATCCACAATGTCGCTGTTCGGATGCGCATGGTACTCGTCTACAATTACCAGGCACGGCGCACCGGAATCCTTGTTTTTTGTTTCTTTCGATAACGCACGCATCCAGCCGCCGCGCTCGCGGTGTACAACTTTCGTTTTTAATATCTCAAGCCGCGCCGAAATATCCGGCGATTTTTCACCCATGGCGCAGGCATCGCCCCAGACGCGCTTAGCCTGGTCACGGTCTACCGCCACACATTCCACTTCCGGAGCTTCCTCGAATTTTTGCAGTTCCGGATGTCCGGGCGGATAAATGGCATCGGCGCACATGCCATATAAAGCTATGCCGCTCATCTCCGTGCTTTTTACGTTGCCGCGTGCGCGGAAATTAAAACTTTTTGTAAAGCGCCGGGCTCCGGTATCTTTATGAACCCAGCCAAAAAGACAGCCGAGGTCAAAATACTGAAAAGGTAAAAGCTGTATCAGCTGCCCGGCAAAAGGGCCGCGCACATGATAGCAGCACATTTCAAACCAGTCAAAAATCCTATCAGCCCGCGTTTCATCAAAAACATAAGGGAAACTGTCAGTGCCCTGCCGCTTCAAATCATCAAGATGCCGCTGACACACCTGCAATTCACGCTTGCAGACTTTACGCAGGCCGCTTACCACCTCTGCCGCATAACGGTGGGTAATATACATATCATCAAGATTATATTGCATCAGCCGAACAACTCTGCTTTCCTGTCGGTTTTCTTGCTGCCCTCATCTTTGGCGCGGCTCACCACAAGACGGGCGCGGCTGGTCGGCGTAAGCCCCAGCTTTTCGGCGTAAGTCATTTTCAGCTTACCGAGACGGTCAATATCCTTGGCATAAGGCATCGCGCGCATGGTAGCATCCTCATACTGAACGCAGATGTCGCAGTAGGTTGCCAGTATCTCGCTGTCACAATTTGCAAACAGTTCGATGTCACGCACGCTGTTCAGTGTCTGCGTCCAGATGCTGCGCGCACGTTCTTTTCTATCCGACTTCAGCCATTCAGGCATTTTCATTTTAGTCTGCCCGCTTTTTAGCTTTTCGGCTTCCTGTGTGCGGCGCGCCAGTTCCGCATTGGTCCAGTTTTTGCCACGGCCTGCCGCTCTGTTTTCTCTTATTGCATCTATGCTGATTACATTAGCCCCCAACTCCATCACCTCCATTCAATACTTATCCAAAAAACTTACATCGGGGACATTTTCACACAAACGAGAGGGCGGACGGTACTGCGTCCAGCCCTCCAGGGATTTACACCCCCCTGCCCTTTACGGTAACAAAATTATCAAAAGGACAGCTTTTAAAATTTAAAAACCATTTTTCCACCAGCTTCATGTAGTGTTCTTCATGGCCTTTGTAATCATTATTATTTTTAATATTCAACCGGCAGCTAATCCAGTCCGTACTGATAACATAAACCTTAGCGCCAAGTTCATCGTGCAGCTTGCGCCGGTCGTCCGGCCAGGCAAACATGCCGCTAATCCAGCAGGCTGTGTATTTTTCTTTGTTATCATGCAAGGCGTTTATCAGTCTGTCGCGCAGCCAGTATGCTGCTACCAGGTACGGCACACGGTTAATGCTGTACGGATTCTGCCCGGAAAGCTGCCCGATTATTTTATCCAAATCAATAAGCAATTCGCCGGTTTTGATGCGCTGCTTTATATAAAGGCTTTTGCCGCTGCCGGGCGCACCGGCTACAACATACACCGGCACGGAAGGTTTTAAATACCTGCGCTTAGGCAGACCGCGCACATAGCCGGGTATAATCCTTCCGGCAGCAGCGCAGACTTCCTGCATCGTTTTCATATCGTGACATTGCTTACAAAGGGCCTGATGGTTGCTTTCATCCCAGAAAAGATGCTCATCGCCTTTATGTGCAACTATATGGTCAACCACGGTTGCGGCGCGCAATATCTTTTTGCTGAGGCAGTCCTCGCACAGCGGATGCGTTATTAAAAATTCCTTACGGTATTTTTCCCACTGTGCATTATATCCGCGTTCCCGCGCATTCTTGCGCCGCTCGTCTCCGGCGCTCCATTTTTCTTTTTTATGCTTGTCGCAGTAACCGTCGGCACTGTCAGTCAATACGTGGCAGCCTGCTTTTTTGCATTCACGTTTTCTCCTGTCCGGCATAGCTTCACCACCTTCAGGGCAAAATAAAAGCACTGTGCAAAATACGCACAATGCTTACAAAAAGAACTGCCGTAAACTCTCCGGCAGTTCAAATCCCTTTTTCTGTTTATATCATTATACCACATTTAAAATCAAGAAAGTGTCCTCATTTTGTCCATTTTTCACCTTTCAGCCGAGCGCTATTTTAAATTTATTAAGTGCGCGTTTATAAATATTGTAAATTGCCTGACGGCTTGAATATCCAAGCGCATCCGCAATGGCAGAAATTGCCATGCCGTCAACATCGCGCATAATCAGCACGAGGCTTTCCTCTTTACCAAGTACGCTTAAAGCACCTTCAATCTCCGTTATTTCAAGCACATATCCGGCAATCATGGTATTAAGTTCAGCAAGCCGCTGCAAATCATTCAAGGCATCAGGATGGCATTTAGGTGTAAAGCCGCCCGGATTATCTTTCGGCTTTACCGTAACGCTTTGCGATGGTCCACGCAGGCGCAGCGGTAGTTTAAGCAGATTATTTATCCTGTTTACGTTAGCGCGGTATCGGGAAAGCCGCTGGCTTGCTTCCATCAATTCTTTTTCCGGCATATCTATCAATCCATTTCTTTTTCCGCCTGCCTGGCAATCAGTCTGTCAATATACCATTTGGCTTTTTGTAAATCCTGGCTGCCATTCTTTAATTTCCAGCGCCATAAGTATTTTATGGCATTGGCCGTGCACACTGCTTCAATTCCGCTTAATCCGATTGTAGCCGCTTCCAAAGCATCTATGCACTCAATCTTTCCGGCTGTGTAATGTGCCGGATGGTTAACGGCGTCCGCACACTTTTTCTCTGGTGCCGGCGGCTTCGGAGAGGTAAATCCATTCCCAAACATGCTTTCACAACCTTTCGCACTTTTTATGCTCACGGCTCCACGCTATGCACATCCGGCAAATGTCTTCGCCGCATTCGTTATACATATCAGTATCCAAATCATAGCCCGGCTTTAATTTATGTTTTGCTGCCCAGCTCTCTAAAAAGTTTTGCGCCACCACCTTGCTGGCGGTTGCATTTTGCGCAAACGGCAAACCCTTAACAATATAAAGCCCGGCCGGGCAGCGCATCACTTTCATAATTTCCATTCCGTCATTGTATGTTTTCATTTTTACCCGCCTTCCGCATATAACACGGCACCATTTCAGTTATAACCTCGCCTTCCGGCTTTTTATTCCGTGCCGTCAGCCTGAATCCATAAGTTCTGCACCTGCGTGCGCTGCCGCAGTTCCGGCAGCATTTTTCCTGCGCATACAGCAGCCCGATAGCCAGCCAGTTTTCCATTATCCAGCTATCTGCTGCATCCGGCCAGATTTCCTTTGCATATTGCGTTATCTCCGCTTTCCCTTTAGCAAGCGGTTCAGCATATTTACTGGCCGTTTTATAATCGCCATGTTTAGCAGCGTTCACGATAGCGCTTATACATTCCCTGCGCATCTGCTTGCTGCTCTGCGCAGGGCTCGGTGCCGATTCCGGTTCCGGCACTTCCGTGCCTCCGTCGGCAAGTGCAATAAATTCAAACATTTCGGATAACGACGGATATTTTTTGCATCTGTCAACCGCTATCTGCGCTGCTTTTTCAAACAAGTCTGCTTCTAACCCATCAAAAGCTTCCATCCATTCGTTGCACAGCCTTTTGCGCATTTCAACGTCCATCGAAGGCGACAGGCTGCCGTTTACATCAAGCACCGGCAGTTTTTTCTGGTCAAACCAGTAAAACGCTTTTAAAACATCCTGCCTTGTTATCGTTCTCATATCACACCAGCTTCCCTGTAAAAATCTTCCAGCGTTTTCTGCGTTCCCAGCCTGTCATTCGGCAAACCATCCTTCAGCCAGTTGTTTAATATCCCGAAAAGATAACTGGCTGGATAACGCACCTTACGTATTTTGTCAATCGCCTTAAGTTCTTTAACAGCCTTTGTCAGCCATTCAGGTTTTGTTTGCACTGCGTAAGCAGCTAAAACATCAATGTGTTCTGCTTTCAGCTCATTGCTGTTGGCTGGAAACGCTTTTGCATAATCTGCGATAGCAGCGTTAAACTCATGGCTTGCTTTAACCTGCGCAAGCAGGGCGCTGTTTGTCTTGTTTAGTTTATTTTTTAATAATATATAATTCTTGTTATGTGTGCCCTTTGGTGTGCCCAAAGGTGTGCCCGGAGCAGTAGAATTATCAGCGGCATCCCCCGCCAGCTCTGGGTTTTGAGGTGTGCCCGAAGGTGTGCCTTTTGGTGTGCCCTCACACTGATACACCTGCCAGTTGTTAATCCTGGCAATAGTGCCTTCTTTTTTGCAGGTTACGCTTAAAAAATCCAAAGCTTTCAGTCTTTCAATCTCATTGCGCAGCTTTTTAACTGTAACCCCGCAGCTTACGGCAAAGTTGCGGTAGCTGATAAACAGCTCGCCCGGCTTAAGTACGGCAACTTTATCGCCGGGCAGGGTCCAGTTGGTTGTTACATGGCGCGCCCGCAGAAGCAAGGTAAGCAGTATTACCTTGCCATCGGCATCCGCGCCGCGCCATACCATGCTGCTTAATATTTTACGGTGCAGCTTTATCCAGCCATCCACATTATGCACCACCCCTGCGGCTCATCAGCAGATAATGGTTCTGGCTTCCGCTGGCACCGATGTAATACGCACTGTTTTTGCCGGTGCTGATAATAGTAACGCTATCGCCTGGGCAGTTATATACAAGCCGCAAAAAGCTGGAAGCTGAAAGATAATTGATGCTGTCATCCTGCCCTTTTGCTTCATTGGCGGCAATACACTCTAGGCCATTGCCGCAGGCTCCTGCTGTTTCTATAAAAAGGTCATCGCCAACGGTATAAATCTGCACATTACCGTTATCTCCGGCAACCACGCAAGAACGGTTCAGCGCAGCCAGCAGCTCCTGCTTATTGACCGTCACCCGTTTAAGCTCTTTATATTTAGCCTGCATTTTTTCGCAGTCTGGAAATATCCCTTGCAAACAAAAGCACATATAATCAAAACGCAGCGCGCTGAAATAAATGCCGTTAGGCGTGTTTATCAGCTTAACATCCTCGCCTTCGGCCAGGGCAGCAATACGCTGAATATCCGCAGGCAGGAGCGTAATTTCAAGGCCTTTTGCGCCACCGGCAGACGGCACTGCATATCTTGCGGCGCAAAAACTTTGGGCAGCCCAGCAGACGGCACTGCCATCCTGCCCAACCTTAAAATTTATCCCGCCTCTAACTCCAGGCGCGCTTTTATCAATCACCGGCGCGCAGTGTTTCATAGCGTATTCTAAAAATTTAGTGCTTATATCCACACCGCCAAGCGGCACGGCAAGTTCCGGCAATTTTGCCGCAACCGTGGGCAGCTTGTACTCCGTGCGCCCAACGGTTAATATAATCTCTTTACCGCCAAAAGTAATATGTACATCGCCCATAAAGGTTTTGGCCAAAGCAATAAAGCGCTTGCCGTCAACGTACACATCAACGGCTTCGTTGCTGTTGTTGCTTTTGCCTTCCATACGGTACGCCAGCTGTTCAGTCGCACCCATGCGGCAAAATGTCAGCATGTAGTGGTAATCACCTTTAGGGCTGATTGCTTTTATGCGCATCGCTCCGGCTGTTTCATCCTCATCTTTTTTCTTTAATCCGGCCGGGCCGATAAGCGCCATATAATCCATCGTCTTTTTTAATTCTTCTGCGCTTACGCAGATTTCAACAGACAAGTATTTCACCGTCCTTCTACTTGCAGGTAATAAAATATTTATTTAGCAAGTTGCCATTTTTCGCCATCAAACACATACTCTCTCACGTTTGTTACGGTATAGAACCAAGGAGCATAATGATATTTTTTAATCCACCTTGCAAACACTGCGTTAAGTTCTTTGCTTAAAATATCCGCGTATTCTTTTTTTACAAAAGCAAAATAATTTTCTGCAAGTTCGCCGTATTCGTCATAATATTGACTGTTAATATCGTCAAAAAGTCTTTCTACGTCTATTGTCGGCATAGGCGCCGGATTATTTTCGCCTATATAGCATTTAGTTCCGACTTTATCGCAATATCCATCAGCATCTTCTAGCGCCTCTTTGATACTATCAAAATTTCCTTTAAAATCCGTTTCCTCGTCCCAACCTTCCAAGCAAAATGAATATGTAGCTTTAATCAATTGTGTTTTCATTAGTACCACCTGCCTGGTTTCTTTTTATGCCACTTGCTGCGGCAAAATTTACGCCATCCGCGCCGGTGCCACCTTGCTGCAAACAGCCTGTGCAGATTGCGCAGATAGCGGTTCTGTAATATACCGGCATCGGGCATATCCTGCAATGCTTTTTCAAACCTCGCCTGTGCGTCAATCAATTCAGGCGGAGGCGCTTTGAAATGTTCAGCAGCATATTTGCGGAAAATATAGCGTGGGCTGTTTAATATGAGCGTGTACGGATTCGGCACCCAACAGTTGTGCGCGTTAATTATTTTCATAACTATCTTGGCAATGTAGTCAAATTCCTTATCACGCATTTTCTGCACCCGCTTCCGCTATATTTTTTATACTGTCGGCAAGCTTCCCGGCGGCTCCATAATATTTACGGCGCAAATCCGTATCCTCCAGCTTTTGCATGGCTGCAAGCATTTTATTAAAACTGTCCTTAACGGCAGCAAATAGTACGGCTATTTCAGCCTTTGCAGCTGTATCTGCATCGCTCACCGGCTTTTCTTTCAGCGCCGTCCTTAGCTGTTCAAGTTCCTGCTGTACATCATCCGGCACTTTTTCTACCACGGCAGTTTCTACGGTAGCCGGTTTGGCAAGCTCAGCTTCCAGTTCTTTAATTCTCGTTTTATAACCTGCCGCAGCATCACGGTATTCGTTCATTTTGGCATCAGCAGTTTCAGAAACTTTTTTCTGCTTTTCAAGCTGCGCAGATAGATTTTCCGCTTTTACGCGTTCTTTATTGATTGTTTCCTGCGTGTCTTTAAACATAGCAGCCAGCTTTGCGTTATTATCATTCAGCTGTTTTGTTTGCTCCTCATATTCCTTGATTTTTGCTTTCAGTTCGCGGATGCTTAACTCCGCAGCATTATTTTCTTCGATAAACTGCTCGCGTTCTTCCGCCGGAATGCCCAAAAGCGCAACAGCCTGCGAATAGCTCAAATTCCCAAACGTTTGGGATTTTGCATTACTGCCAAACAGTGCGCCCTGGTCAGCGCCATACTGCTCATAGATTTTCATTAAATTGTTGGCAGTGCTCTGGCTGTAATCAACCTTTTCGGCAAGCCACTTGCCAAACTGCCCATGCTCCATCATGCTTTTGGCTTCGGTTAAACGCCGGCCAATCTCAATGCTATTAAAAAGCAAAATATTCTGCGTCTGCTCTTTAATGCTGTTGATTTCAGCCGCCACAATTTCCGGAGTCCTTAATATTTCAATATCATTCATGCAGCTTTCCGTCCTTTCCTTTTAAGTTTTCTAAGCACCCTGGACTTAAACTGTTTAACAAACTCTTTAACCTCATCTGTCATGCCACAGTTTTTAAGGCCGCGTACCTGTACCACATCATAATTTGTATCCACTTCCATTGTGTAAAAAGGTACTTCCGGAGCATCGGCTCTGCGTATAAACACTATATGGGTTTTGGCTTCAGCGTAGTTTTTGGCATAAGTACCAACGCAATGGCATAATGCAGTGCCTTCAGCAACCAGTTCATCACTGCTTGCCGCTGGGCGGCAAAAAAGGTTTTCATGTTCAAAATTAAACTGCTTGCGTTTTTCAACTCTTTCAGCAATTTTTTTGTTCAGCAGTTCATCTGCCCTGGCTTTAATTTGCAAAGTTGTATTTTCGTGTGCCTGCTGCAAATTTTTTGGCATAATTATTGCCGTGTCATGCATATCAAGCCCAAGTTCGGCGCACTCTCGCAAATAGTCACGCCAATCGCGCACCATATAGCTTTTTGTTATCAGCGCATTATTTTTAATATTCTGCGCGTGTTGTTTTTCTATATATTGCCATGCTTTTTCAAGGCTGCCGATACAGCCGGATATTTCCGTAAGCTCCGCATACTCGAAGTGCCATATATCTTTCAGCCAGTCAGGCAGCCGCCAGCATTCCAGCAATTTGCCCGGCTTTTCGCTTTTCAGCAGTTTGTATATCCGCAGTGTTTTGCAGTCCGGCGCCTCCGGCAAATTGCGTATATACTTAAAATCCGGCTTGCACAAATTGATTTTTAATGCTTTTTTTATGTTCTTTGCATGCCAGTTTACAATATCCGATGTTGCGTACCCGCCAAGACGTTTATATACCACATCGCCAAAGCCCGCCTTTATCAGATATTCAATCTGCGGATGCTTTTCATACAACTTCAACAGCCGCACGCCATCGCCCTGCGTCATTCCCAGCTGGCTCATCTCCAGCGGCATGGCATACTGCCATTTTGTGCCTTTGACCGCTTCAGCAAGGCTGTTAAGATTTTCTCCCTGCGGCCCATAACACTGACTTTTCAGCGGGTTGAACATGCTTTTATGCTCAGTAAAATAATCGATATAATACATCATTCCTGGTCCGGTATGTTCGCAATGCCTGCAACAACCAGTTTTAAAAAGATAGTAATGCCTGGTTTCGTACCGCCATTTAACAGTCAGCTCTATCGGGTCAACAATGCGCAAAACATAAACGCAGCGGCAAACTACAGCCTGCTTGTCATAATCGGCTTTATCATATTGCATAACATAACCGCTCGTTGGAAATACGCTTTTAATACGCCAGTTATTTTTAATGTCAGACCTGCAATGGCAAACCGGGCAGTCTGTCGAGGCATTATGAGCGTATACCTTTGGCAGTATAACTGTGCGGCCGCAGTAAGTACAAAAAGCTTTTTGCCTGTCGCTGCGGTCATAGCATATTAAATAATTACGGTATTCCGCAAAAGTTTGTGCAGCAAATTTTTTAAAATCGTTGCTGAAGCCGGAAGGAAAATACCGCAAAAACTTTTTCCAGCTTTCAAAATTTTCAGCCAGCCTTTTCCCTGGCATATTCAAACTTTTTAAAAACGCTTCTGCTTTTTGCGGGGTCATGTTATCACTCCCCTATTTCAACAGGTCGTCTAATTCAACATTTAAGACTGCTGCTGTTTTTGCTTCTGGCATCATCGGTTTTCTTGTTTTATCCATTCCTGACGGTAGATAATCGACGCCGAAATATTCACGGACAATTTCAAAGCCTTCCTCATCAGTCAGCACAGCGCAGTGATTGTACTGTTTTTTGCGTGCTTCCTTGTACATAGCATCATAAGCGCCTGTTAAAGTTTTCTTTGTGTCTGCCAGTTTTTCGGCAACTTCCGGATGTGCCGTTACAAGGTTAATAAGATATTCACCTATAACAGCAATAGCGCGGTTACGTTTTTCTTTTTCTATTTCAGCATCTAATTTTGCAATAGCTTTATCTAACAATTACAGCACCTTCTCCCATTCCGGAGGCACCGGCTGGCCGATGTATTTAAAAAATTTTTCAGGTATAATTACATAGGTCCAACGGCGGCCGCCTTTTTGCTGCACAGCAAAGCCTATATCAAGCTTGCCTGCCTTCATTCCTTCTCTTATAGCCTGCGGATTGATATTGCAATAAGCACGTATATCATGTGGCCGCATTATTTTGGTTTGCATGCCATCGCCCCCTTCTTATCCCTCATCGGCCGGTACTTCCAGGTCAATATACAGCTTTTGGCCAGGATAAATATACCTGCCTATATTGTTTTTCTTTTGCGCGTAATAGCTTATCTCTTTATAATTCCGGGCATCTCCGTAACGTTCGGCCAGTGCAATGCAAATGCCGTCGATACTGTCGCCGCTGTAAACAACAACCGGTACCGTTATCGTTTTGGTATCCGGAAACAACGCTCCGGCGGCATACCACGCACTTGCTGCAACAAGAAGCCCTGCAATTAAATACTTTTTCATTTACAAAACGCCTCCATTCGTATAAAATGAAAGCGGATACGACCTGGTAGTTATATCCGCTTTTAGAACGTCCGATGTTCCCGCATCGGGCGTTCTTTTATTTTTACTTTTCATTCAGCCCACCTTTCCTTCAATAACTCCAATTTTTTCAACTTCCGGGTTATCACCGGACGTCGGCATAATCTGTCATCCGCACACACATAACCTTCTTCATATTCGCTGTACAAATAATGGTAATGATACAGCCTGCGGCCGCAGCGGATGCAGTGCAGAACCTTGCGGCGCTTTCGGCGGTCGGTATTCATTTCAGCGCCTTCCTACAATCTTTTACATTCTTCAACAGCCCCACTTCCTTGCAGAATGCTTATTTTTACTTTTTGACTTATAACAACCGGTCTGATAAGATAGAATTATCAAAGCACCACCAATGACACCCCATCAAACCAGGCCGGAGGTTAACTATATGAATCTAACAGAGTTAATAGAATATCAACAAACTTTACGAAATATGACGTTAGCGCCGCAAACAGCAGTACAAGCAGCACATTCTGCGCTAGCTACCGCAGAGTTAGACAGAGCATCTGTTTTAGAGCAAATGACGCAAGCACAACTTTTATCAGTCAACAGTGCAAAAGCGCTTGCGGAAATAAGCCCAGAAATTTATGATGCCGGAGTTAATCTTGCAAGAATATATGCAGATATAAGCCCCGCAATTGAAGAACTACGTGCCAACGCAGCCAAAATATGCTCAGATATGCAACCTGTACTTGCTGGCGTTTATGCTAATTTCGTAAAATTGTACGCCGATGTGCAACCTGTTGGCGTCAAACTTTATGACGAAATTTTAAATGCACGCGCTAACATACAGCCTATATTGCACGATTACGCAATCAATAGCGCTAAATTTTTGTCTGAGGTTCAGCCTCTAATTTCAGAACTCAGTAAAATCACCGGCTTATTATCTGATGTCGGCAAAGGCATCGCTTTTGATTATAATATTTTTTATTCCGCCGGTTTGTTTCCGCCTTCTCAATCGCTTCCAGAACTGAAGGATTATAAAGTACAGAACACCATGGCGGATAATTTTGATAAAGATATTCAAGCATTGGTGGATAATTTGCGAAAGCAATCAAGCGAATTTGAGCAGGATTTCAAAAAAATATTCCAGCAGGTAGAATCTCTATCTGATACAATCCACAGTAAACCAAATACAATTCCCAATCCCCCAAAAATAAAGAAGCCATTTAAAAGAAAAATATCTGTAAAAAAAGCACAAACCCTTTGCCAAAAATATAAGACACATCAATTGAGGCATCTTTATAAAAATTTACGTTCTTTTGCTTTAGTTAAACTAAACGAAAAAAATCTATTACTTTTTTGGAATGCAATAAATGCAATTTTGTCTTTTGGTCTGCCAGATGAACTCAAGAATTATTTTATTATTTTGGCTATACCAATTTGGTTCAGACTATTTTATTTAACTAATTTTTCTGATGCTTTAGGCGAAGGTAAAAATAAACAACTAAAATAAAAACTATGACACCGCGATAGTAATCAGCATATTTATAATCTTCGCTTCCGATGTAAGAAAAGTTTAAAGTAACTACCAGCATCAGCGTTTCAACACTAATTAGCATATTTTTTAGTACTTTTAGAATCTCTGAATCTATTTTTTGTTTATCTTTATTCATAAATTCACCTTTTATAGCGTTTTCCAGAGCCCTGCTATCGCGGGGCTTTTCTTCCGCCATTACCCGCACCTCCCTTCTCCATTGCCTTTGTGTTAAAATGAAACCATATAAAAATAAAGGAGCATTTTATGAATAAAATTGAGCTTTATACTCTTTTCAAAAAGGTTGATTTATTACAGCCTATAACTCAAAAGGAGCTTTATGCTGCCGGAGCAACTTTAGATAATATTACGGCTCTATGTGAGTCTGACTTTTTGACGCCGGTTAACCTTAATTACGATAACGTTGAATTAGAATACCGACAGGGAGCAATTACAGACAGCCCTGATAATATTTACGAGTTCACAGATGCTGCTGCTGACTTTGTTTTTGATTTTGAAAAGGATTTCAAACCGATTGAACTTGCCAAAGAAGCTAATCGCATTTCACAAAAAGCCAATGAGCTTTCAGCAGAAGCAAATAAAACAGCAAAGGAGGCTAACCGGCTTTCAGAAGCAGCCAACAAAACTGCCGAAACCTCAAAATGGATAGCAATTCTATCAGCGCTTATCGCTCTGGTTTCCCTGCTCTGTTCCGTCATCCCAGGCTGGATAAACCTGTCCTTCATACTCTTCTAAAGTAGCAACCTGTTTTAAGCAGCGGTTCAGTTGAATAGTTAGCTTCAGTATTTCCCTGCGCTTTTTCTCAATTTCATTCAAAATTTCACCAGCACGGCCATACGCAAACAGCCTGATGGTCAAATTAGCAGCCATTACCCGCACCTCCCTTCCAGATTCCTACAACATCATTAAATAAGAAAATGTCAAGCATTTTCTTATTATTTTGCTATAACTTGGTTATAGCAAAGCGCGTTAAACTCTTTTTAACTATCGCCAGTACAAAAAAACAAATATTCAAAACTACATTTGTACTTTTTCATCAGGGCAGCAATTTCAGGAAGTTCAAAACTTTTTAATCCACGCATTCGCGCCGATAACGCCTGATAATTCATCCCCAATGATTGAGATAAAGTTTTTAAATTATCACCATGCCTATTCATTTCAGCAAGTAAATTAGGATAAATATATATAACTGCGTTTCTCGCCATTTTAACCTCCTATCGCATTTCAGAATTGTTTAACGCAATTTGCGTTTACAAGTGTATTTTAACCGCATTTTGCGTTATTGTCAATCTGTTTTTAAAATTTTAATTGCATTTTGCGTTATGATATGTTAAATTGTAGTTACGAAGGGAGATTCCATTATGAGCATTTATATTGAATTTGGAAAACGATTAGCTGAAATGCGGCAAAATTTAAATCTTTCTCAGAAAGCAATCGCCGATAAATTAGAAATCCCCCAATCTACTTACGCTGGTTATGAAACAGGTTCAAGAAAAATACCTTTAGAACTAATCGTAAAAATTTCTAAAATTTTAAATGTAAGCCCTACGATTCTGATTTTGGGAAAAGAAGTAAATATTATCGCTGGTTTTGCTGCATCAGAAATTGAACTCATAAAAAAATACCGCCAGCTTGATGCTGACGGTAAACATAGAATTGAAAACCAGTTAAATTTTGAAGTTGAACAACTAAAAGATAAAGAAGGCGCTCCATCCGGTGCTCAGGTAAGTTGATATTTTTAGATTTTAATAAATAGTGAAGGAGTTATTCCATAATTATGTTAATTTTACTTATAATATTCTTACTTATAGCTTATTTAATGATTAATCGTGTTATGGAAATGCCAGATGAAGACGACGGCAGCAGGCCTGCACGCAAAAATACCGTAAACAGGGAATTTGTAAGGTATCCTGTTTTTGACGGAACAGAGAAAAAATTTTATAGGCATGTAAAAGATTTTACTGTTATTGATTTTGAAACAGCTAATAAATACCCTGATTCTATTTGTTCTATTGGCATAGCGGTTGTAAAAAACAATAAAATAGCAGAACAGCAGCATTGGTACGTTAAACCGCCTTACGGAAAATACGAGTTTGATAACACTCCAATACATGGCATCAAATACCAAGATGTTGAAAGTGCACCTACTTTTGCAGATTATTGGCCGACCTTACTGCCATATATAAGTCATCAGTATGTTGCAGCTTATAATGCACGTTTCGATATAGGATGTTTAGAAGCAAGTTTAAAAAGATATAATATTCCTTCTCCTGGTTATGGCGTTATTGATATTTTGCAAACAGCTCGGTTTGAATGGTCCGATTTTAAAAATCATAAATTAATTACCGTCGCAAAGTCTTTAAACATTCCACACGACCCGCATAATGCTTTAAGCGATGCCACGGCAGCAGCAACAGTTTTAATAATCGCCAACAATAAAAAGAACCATAAAGCTCAAATCATCTATAAATTCTTATCTGATAATGACATAGATAAAATGGAAGAAATATTTAAAACCGGGCAGCAATTTTTCAAAAAAGCTAGGGATTTAGCTTCATCTATTACTTCAACTAATGTAACAGATT
Organism: Phascolarctobacterium sp.; assembly: GCA_003150755.1. GTDB lineage: Bacteria > Bacillota > Negativicutes > Acidaminococcales > Acidaminococcaceae > Fusicatenibacter_A. The sequence goes on from QAMT01000002.1 coordinate 218,184, forward strand.
ACACAGAAGTTTTCAGATTATTGCAAAATGCTATCAATACATCTAATGAACCGGAAGATAAAAACGCAAAACTATATCGTTTTTACGGAGAGCTTTATGAAAAATGCGGCAATAAACCATATGCTATGAGTTATTATCAAGTAGCCCTATCACTTGACGAAAAAGTTGGTGTAAAACAAAAACTAAATCGTATGATAAAAGAATATAAAAATGGAAAATAAAAAACGCCCGGTGTTACCAGCACCGAGCGTCCGCTGCCGCAGCGTTACCAGCACTGCGGCAATAAAATAACATCCCACATCCCATGCAGAGCTGTTATTAAAAATATTATATCATCTTTTTATCAGCTCTGCTATACAAAAAGGAGCTGATTTTTTTATGCGTTTACCAAACGGTTACGGAACAGTTTATAAACTCTCCGGCAAGCGCCGCCGTCCTTATGTGGCCGCTGTGCCTGTCGGTTTTAAAGAAAACGGCAAAGTAATCCAGGAGGTGCTGGATTATTACCGTACCAAGCAGGAAGGCCTTGCAGCCCTGGCGCAGTACAACGAAAGAAAGAAGGGCATTTCGGCATCTGCCGATTTTAAAGAATTCAAAAAGGTGCAGCGTGCTAAAGATTATACGTTTACCCAGATTTATGATTTTTGGACGGCGCAGCGGTATACCGATAAGGGCAATAAAATACCCAGTTGTTATAGCGCTGCTTACGCCTGGTGCAAAAGCCTTTATGAAATTCCCTTTGCCGATATACGGCAAATGCATCTGCAAAAGGCTATAGACAGCTGCGCAAAGGGTTACGCTACAAAGAAAAATATGAAAACACTGTTTAATTTTTTGTACAAGTACGCCATTGGCAATGATATTGTTCAAACTATGTATTCCAGCCTGATAGAGCTGCCGCCGCTGAAGCAGTCTGATATACACAAGCCCTTTACTGACGTTGAGATGCGGAAGCTTTGGGCCCACAGCGACAGCCTTGCAGTGCAGACTATTCTTATCATGGTATACACAGGCATGCGCCCGTCTGAATTTTTAAAAATAAAAACCGAAAACGTAAATTTAAAAGAACAGTACATGAAGGGCGGCTTAAAAACCGCTGCCGGTTTTAACCGCATTATACCAATTGCAGACTGCATTTTACCTTTTGTGTCCAAAATGTACAACCCTGCATTAAAGTTTTTGTTTCCTGATGAAAGCGGCAGGGAATTGTCTTATAACAATTACTGCCGGATTTATTTTGAACCTGCAATGATAAAACTTGATTTTGAGCATCTGCCGCATGACGGCAGGCACACCTGTGCCAGTGCTCTTGACCGTGCAGAAGTAAACCCAGTTATAATACGCCGCATTCTGGGGCATCGCGGTAAGGATGTTACTGAAAAAATCTACATCCACAAGTACATTCCGGAGCTGGTTGAAGCAGCAAACAAGCAGCCGGTTTTCATTTAGTTTCTGTTAGTAGCTTGTTGGTAGTGTGTTAGTAATATATGGAAAAACACAAATAAGCGCAAACAACAAAAGCCAGTGAACATGATGTTTCACTGGCTTTTGTTTGTTTAATCCCTTAACATTTTGTTAATCCTGAGTTTTCAAAAAATTTACATTGTTGTGGTTTTACACTGTAATCCACAGTCTTATCCACATTATGCACAGAGTTTTCCGCATCTGAACGTGTTGTTTTTATGCTTTTTCACAGACTTATGCACGTTATCCACAGTTTTGTGATTGAACAGTAGACAGTGTTTATCCCAATTTTAACGATGGAACTGCGTTCAGGTCAAGCGGACTTTTCTCGCCGTTGATGTACATAAAGTAGCCGCGGCAGGCAATCATCACGGCATTGTCCGTGCAAAGTATCGGCGTTGGATGAACCAGCCGCGCACCGGCGCGCTCTGCTGCCTGCGCCAGCGTTTGCTGCAAGGTTTTGTTAGCAGATACGCCGCCAGCAAGGACGATTTCCTTTAAGCCCGTTGTTTTAAGGGCGTGCACGCTTTTTTGCACCAGCGCGTCCACAATAGCGTGCTGGAACGACGCTGCCACATCGGCGCGGTTAACTTCTTCGCCCGCCTGCTGTTTATTGTGCAGGTAGTTGATAACGGCTGATTTCAGGCCGCTGAAACTGAATTCAAAATTATCGCCCAGTTTGGCACGCGGAAACTCAATCGCCAGCGGGTTGCCTCCCAGCGCCAGTTTTTCCACTTCCGGCCCGCCGGGATACGGCAAGCCCAGAACACGCGCTACCTTGTCGAAGGCTTCACCGGCAGCGTCGTCGCGGGTCTGCCCCAAAAGCTCAAAGCTGTTGTAATCCTTAACGACCAGCAGTGCCGTGTGACCGCCGCTGACGACGAGCGCCAGAAACGGCGGCTTTAAGTTTTCGTCATTTAAAAAGTTGGCAAATACATGCCCTTCCAGATGGTTAACGCCAATCAGCGGTTTATCCGCCGCCCAGGCGAGCGCTTTGGCTGCGGAAAGGCCGACCAGCAGCGCGCCTACAAGCCCGGGGCCGTAGGTTACTGCCACAGCGTCAATATCTTCCAGCGGCACGTTGGCTTTAGCCAGCGCTTCATCTATAACCGGCAGCACGTTGCGGATGTGGTTGCGCGAAGCAATTTCCGGCACAACGCCGCCGTATTTGCGGTGAATTGGCACCTGCGAAGCAATGATATTGCTTAATACTTCGCGCCCGTTTTTGACAACTGAGGCTGCTGTTTCGTCGCAGCTTGATTCGATGCCAAGTATGTAAATGTCTTTATTCATGGGTTTCAGCCTCCCTGTACAGCCACATAATAACTGCGTCCTCGTGGTTGTCGGCATAATAATTGGGGCGCACGCCCTCCGAGCGGAAGCCGCAGGTAAGGTACATTTTCTGCGCGGCGGCATTGCTCTGGCGCACTTCCAGCGTTACGGCGCCGGCGCCGGCCTGCCAGGCACGGTTGATAAGAGCCGCCGTAAGTTTTGTGCCCAGCCCGCGCTCGCGCTCATCACGCGCCACGGCAACGCGCGTTATCTGCGCTTCGCCCGCCACCAGCCAGTAACCGGCATAGCCGATAACTTTGCCGTTTTCTTCCAGCGCGATATACGTCGTCAGGCTGTTGTTCAATTCGTCCAGCCACATGCTTTCGTTCCACGCATCAAAAAAAGTTTCGCTTTCTATTTTGACCACATCTATAATATCGCCGAAGGACATGTCACGGATTACTGCTTCCCGTGCTTCTGTTCCCATAATTCCTCCGCCTCCGATTTTCTGATATAGTAAGGCTCCAGCCCGAAAATGCCGCTCTGTTCATCCGGGTTATAGGCTTTAAGCGCGGCCAGGGCCGTACCGGCAGCCTGCGGCAGGCGCAGATAATCCGGTGCAAGGCTGCACCAATCCGGCAGCTCCATGCCTTCCAGCTTGCTGCATTCGCCCAGGATAACGGCGGGCTTGCCCTGCAAGGCAATGTTTTCGAGCAGTTTTTCTTTATTCACAATCTGCACGCCCTGCAATTCTTTTACTTCGCCGTTTTGCCATTCGTACAGCGCCTGGTAGTAATTGCCCTTCTGCGCGTCCAACAGCGGCGAAAGCACTATGCCCGGCGCAGGCAGGTTATACGCCAGTGCCAGCGGCGTTGCTACACCCTGCAAAGGCTTTTTCCACGCATACGCCAGCGCTTCTGCTGTGGCAAGGCCGATGCGCAGCCCGGTAAACGAGCCCGGCCCCATGCTGACGGCGATTAAATCAATATCGCCCTTCTGCACGCCGGTGCGGGTTAAAAGCTGCTCCAGCTGAGGCATCAAGCCTTCCGAATGGGTCATACCCATGTTGATTTTATATTCTGCCAGAATTTTGCCGTCGCGGCACAGGCCTACGGCACAGGCCTTTGTTGCGGTATCAATTGCCAGTACCAGCATGTTTTTCCACTTCCCTGCAAAGTTTTTCGTAGTGCGCGCCGTGCGGTTCAAAAATAACCTTACGGCCTGCGCCTGCATGTTCTATCGTAATATGCAGATATTCTTCGGGCAGCTCGTCCAAAAACAGCTCGCCCCATTCAATTACCGTTACGCCGTCGCCGCCGCAGTATTCACCAAAGCCGGTGTTGTAAAGCTCATCGGCATCCTTTATACGGTACAAATCAAAATGGCGCATCTGCCGCCTGCCGTTATATACATTCATAATGGCAAAGGTCGGGCTGTTTACTTCCGCCACATCTGCGCCAAGCCCGGCGGCAACGCCGCGCGAAAGCAGCGTTTTGCCCGCACCCAGGCCACCGGTCAGGCAGTACACGTCGCCGTCCGCCGCAAGGCTGCCCAAAAGCTGCCCCAGCGCTTCGGTCGCAGCGCTGTCCCTGCAATAAATTTCCATGTTTAAAATCCTTTCTATGTAATGCCAAAAAGCAGTACCGGAACCTGCCGGTACTGCCCCTGTTATTTTGCTATAATGCTTGTGTCGCGCTCAAAAGCGTCCAGCAAATCAATATGCCCTTTTATGCTGGCTTCCTTTTTGCCCTCAATCAAAAAGTCTACTTTTTTAATACCGGCAAACTCCGTCAGCGTGTTTACGATTGCCGACGTCAGCATCATTTCGGTGTACGAGCCGGATTCGATATTATATATTTCCTTGCTCAAATCAACAACGGCCATACCCTTATCCACCGTCAGGCTGCGGATTTTTAACCCAGCCGGAAAAGCGTTAATCAGCTTTTCATTCTGCGGTTTGGTGCTTATCAAAGCTTCCAGCGCCAAAAGCGGCAGTTCATCCTGGCTGCCTTTAACGCTTACTTTCTCGGCATAAAGTTTTTCCGAACCGTCAGCAGGCAGACGGTAAACCGTAACCGTGTGCTGCTCAGACTGTTCAACCGCCGCAGAATCCGGCAGGACGGGTTTTGTTTCCTGCGTGCAGGCCGCCGACAGCAAAGTCATCAGTACCACGCAGAGTACCGCAAAAAATTTCTTCATCATTTTAGTACCCTCCGTCATTCAAAATAATCTTCAATGCCTTCGGCAATGGATTTTGCCAGTTTGTTGATGTACCAGTTGCTTTTCATCAGTTTTTCTTCCTTGGGATTGGAGATAAAGGCCAGCTCCAGCAGCGTCGAAGGCATGCTGCAGCGTTTGTTTACATAAAAGTTGGCCTTGCGGATGCCAAGGTCATCCAGCCCGAAGTTTTTCACCAGCCTGTCCTGCACGGCCTGTGCCAGGCGGGCATCGTTGCTGGTTTTTGGGTAATAGTAGGACGAGAAGCCGCCCACATTTTTATTGGTAGAAGAATTGATGTGGATGCTGATAAAGGCATCAGCGTCGTTGTCCTCAGCCACATCGACGCGCGCCTGTAATTCCTGCACGTCGCTGGCGTTGGGGCCGTAAACATCCTTATCATCGGTGCGCGTCATGCTTACTTTAGCGCCCTTCTTTTTCAGCAGTTCTTCTACTTTTTTGGTTATTTTTAAAGTAACGTCCTTTTCGCGCGTGCCGCTTGCGCCGATAGCGCCCGGGTCGCTGCCGCCGTGGCCGGCGTCAAGCGTAATTTTTTTGCCCTTGATGCCGCCGCTGGTTTTATAGCCGGATTTGGCTTTGCTGACCTTGGTTTCTTCTTTTTTCTCCTCCGTCTTTTTGGGGACGGTTACTTTAGAAGCAGAAGTTTTGGGCACGGTAGCCTTAGGCGTTGTTGTTTTAGGCGTTGTAGCCTTGGGAGTTGTTGCTGCCGGTTTGGCAGCTTCGGTTTTAGCCGGGGTGGTTTTAGGTATTACCACGCTCGGCGTTGCCGTTTTATCTGCCGTAATATCCACAACCAAACGGTTAGGGCGTTTGGTTACAGGGTCGTTTTTTAAAGTAAAGGCGTTGTAATCCTGCGTGCCAATCGTGCGCGACAGCGGCAGCTTCAGCACCGTTTTGCCCGCGCTGCCCGCAACCGTCATCGTCGGCGCAAGCGTGCTGCGCATTTTAAAGCTGCGCGTAACCTTGGCGTTTAAATCGGCATTAACCGTTACCAGCATCGTCTGCCCTTCAAAGCTGATGTTATAGCTTGGCGCAGAATCCAGATCCACAACGAGGCGAAGCACATTATATTTGTCAAGCCCCCAGCGCACATCCGTAACTTCGGCGGCATAAGCGCTGACGCAGGCAAAAATACTTATCAGAAACATAACGCAGCAAATTATTTTTTTGTGCAAGCCCCGTCACTCCTTTTTATCATCGTTTAACTAAATAATTTTATCATGTTTACAAAATTATGTAAATAAATGCCAGCTTTTTGCTCCGCAGATTTCACTTAAATTTCGCCGTTTTCTACCATACGGCGCGCTTCCGGCACAAAACCCGCCAGCTCTCCGGCGGCAAGGCCGATACAGCCGTCAGAAGCAAGCTCGCCTGCCAGCCCGTGCAGATATACGCCGCAGCAGGCAGCAGCCTCTGCTTCGATGCCCTGCGCACATAGCCCGGCGATAATACCAGTCAGCACATCGCCGCAGCCGCCAGTTGCCATTGCGCTCGTGCCGGTGGTGTTAACATACACCGTGCCGTCAGGGCAGCCGATAACCGTCGGTGCGCCCTTCAGCACCAGCACGCAGTTCCATTCCTTGGCGTACTTTTCTGCCAGCTCTACGCGGCGCGCATCAACCTCGCCCGTGCTAAGCCCGCACAAACGCGCCATCTCGCCCGGGTGGGGCGTTAAAATTTTGGTGCATTTAAGCTGCGGCAGCACATTGATATTATGCGCCAACGCCGTCAGCGCATCGGCGTCGATAACGGCAGTGCCTTCATAGCCCTGCAAAATGTTCATAATTACTTCGCCGGTTGCTTCGCTCGTACCAAGCCCCGGGCCTATCGCCAGCACGTTGGCTTTAGCAGCAGCGTCCAGCACCTCGGCTGCCGCGCCGCCGCCCAGAACGCCCGGCATACGCTCTATCAGCCCTTTAACCATAACCTCCGTCAGCTTAACGGCCAAAACCTCGCGCGAGCACAGCGGCGTATAAAGGCTTACCAGCCCCGCGCCTGCCTTAACGGCTGCATTGCTGCACAGCGCCGCCGCACCGGTATAGCCCGGCGAACCTGCCGCTACAACCACGCGCCCAGCCGCGCCCTTGTGGCAGTTGCCGCTGCGGATAGGCAGAAAATCACGCACAATGCCGCTGTCCAGCAGATATTTGCTGCCCTCTGCCTGCTCCGTTAAAGCCTCCGGCATACCGATAGGCGCAACAATCAGCTTGCCTGCCAGTTCTGCCGTGGGGTACAAATAAAGACCCACCTTCGGCAGCTGCATCGTTACCGTCGCCGCAGCCTGCACAGCGCTTTCGTCAGCCAGCCCTGTGTCCGCTTCCGCGCCGCTCGGCACGTCAACCGCCAGTACGCCGGCACGCGCACCGTTCATCAGTTCGCAGGCACGCTTGTAATTGCCGCTCAGTTCGCCCTTAAAACCGGTTCCCAAAAGCGCGTCAATCATTAAATCGGCATGGGCCGCAGCAATTTCCGCTACGTTCCAGTCCGTTTCTTCGTTCAGCACGTTAACTGCCAAACCGCTTTTAGCGCAAATTTTAAGCTGCACCGCCGCCGCGCCTTTAAAATCCGCCACGGGCGACGCCAAAAAGATTTTTACACGTGCGCCCTCTGCACTGAGCCAGCGCGCCGCCACCAGACCGTCGCCGCCGTTATTGCCCTTACCGGCAAAAATTACCACGCTTTTAGCGTACACATCGCCGTCCAACAGTTCTGCGGCAGCCTCTGCCACTGCGCGCCCCGCGTTTTCCATCAGTACGGCAACAGGCAGATAAAATTCTTCCGCCGCCTTTTTATCCAGCGCGCCCATTTCGCGTGCATATACAAGTTTCATTATTATACCTCCAAAATAACCTGCGCCATCGCCAGGTCCTTAGTGTGGCTGAGCGTAAGATGCATGCACTTCACGCCAAGGCTGGCAGCGTAATTTTTAAAATAGCCGTGCAAAACAAGCTGCGGCCTGCCTAAATCATCGTTTGTAACTTCAATCTCCGTCAGGCGTCCGTCGCGCAGCCCCGTGCCGATAGCCTTTAAAAAGGCCTCCTTGGCAGCAAAACGGGCGGCAAAACTTTGGTACGCCTGCACGCCGCGGCCGTTGCAGTAAGCCTGCTCGCGCTCTGTAAAAACGCGCGCCGCAAAACCCTTCAGCCCCAGCGCCTTATATATGCGGTTAACCTCTGCCAAATCGCAGCCTATGCCGATAATCATATAAGCTCCTTTAACTCATCGCGCCTGTTTGCGCAAACTAATCCATATTTCTTTTATTTCCATTTTAACCTTTAAAATCCTGCCCTGAAAAGTGAATTTTGTGCAAAACAATTTGCCCGCGCGCAAATACTTGGCGCACGCCGCAATTTGCGGTATAATCAAAAGGCAGTATATTTAAGGAGGAAGCATTTTGTTATATAAAACGCACGGAACCTGCTCCATTGCCATTGATGTCGATGTAGAAAACGGCATCGTCAAACACGCAAAATTCATCAACGGCTGCCCCGGCAACACCAAAGGCATCGAACAGCTTGTAGCCGGTATGCCCGCAGACGAAGTCATCAGACGCTTAAAAGGCATAACCTGCGGCGCAAAGCCCACCAGCTGCCCCGACCAGCTTGCCCATGCGCTGGAACTGGCACTCAAAGAGCAGCAATAACCACACTAAAACAAAAATCCCGCCTTAAAGCGGGATTTTTTATTTGCATTTGCTATTCAGTTTTTAATAAAGGCCCAGCGGTTTTTCGCCCAGGTTAATCATAATATTTTTGGTCTGGCTGTAATGCTCAAGCATAACCTTGTGGGTTTCACGGCCAATGCCGGATTCTTTATATCCGCCGAAAGGCGCGCCCGCCGGAATGGAATTGTAGGTGTTGACCCACATTCTGCCGGTCTGCACTGCCTTGGCCACGCGGATTGCGCGGTTAATGTCCTGCGTCCACACAGCGCCGCCCAAACCGTAGTTGCTGTCGTTAGCCATGGCGATAACTTCGTCCTCATCTTTAAATTTAATTACCACTGCCACAGGCCCGAAGATTTCTTCGCGTGCCACGCGCATATCGTTGGTAACATTGGTAATCAAAGTCGGTGCAAAGAAGTTGCCCTTGTCAAGCCCGTTTTCCGTCAATTTATGTCCACCGCAGGCAATGGTTGCGCCCTCTGCCTTGGCAATATCAATGTAGCTGGCAATTTTGGCAACCTGTTTAGCGTCAATCTGCGCGCCCATCTGGGTTGCAGGGTCCAGCGGGTTGCCAACCTTAACGGCGTTAAAACGTTTAACAGCTTCGGCAACAAATTTATCGTAAATTTTTTCGTGTACAAATACGCGCGAACCTGCACAGCAAACCTGGCCCTGATTGAACAGAATACCCAACAGCAGGCCTTCCATAGCCAAATCCCAGTTGCAGTCGTCAAAATAAATGTTGGCAGATTTGCCGCCCAGCTCCAAAGTAGCCGGTATCAGTTTATCGGCGGCAGCCTGCGCTACGCCGCGGCCAACCTCGGTAGAACCGGTAAACGCCAGCTTGGCAAAACCAGGATGCTCCAAAATATATTGGCCGGATTTGGAACCCTTGCCGGTAATAACATTCAGCACACCGGCAGGCAGCACGCCCTCAATCAGTTTTACCAGCTCCAGAACGCTCAGGCTGGTAGTGCTGGAAGGTTTAAGCACAATGCAGTCACCGGCGGCCAAGGCCGGAGCCAGCTTCCACGCAGCCATCAGAAACGGGAAGTTCCACGGGATAATCTGCCCGACAACGCCGATAGGCTCGTGCAGCACAAGGCTTAACGTGTTGTTGTCAAGCATCGTTGCCGTGCCTTCTTCCGTGCGGATAGCAGCCGCAAAATAGCGGAAATGGTCCGCACTCATCGGAATATCAATCAAAGTAGTTTCACGGATAGGTTTGCCGTTGTCCAAAGATTCAACCTCCGCCAGATGCTGGGCGTTAGCGTCGATAATATCGGCAATTTTGTTTAAAATAACCGCTCTTTCAACAGGAGTGGTGTTTTTCCAGCTTGCCCACGCTTCGTGCGCCGCCTTTACCGCAGCGTCAACATCCTCGCGGGTAGCTTCGGCGCAGATTGCCAGTTCTTCGCCGGTAGCAGGGCTGTAAGTTTTAAAAGTTGCGCCGTCAGATGCGGGCACCCACTTGCCGCCAATGTAAAGTTCGTATTCTTTCTGTAAATTTTGCATTTCGTGTACCTTACTTTCTATCTAAATTGTAGGGATCACTGGTTTTGCGATAAATCCTATGTATCAATTATAATTATTATTTACATCATAGTCAATATAGAATTATGTTACAATAAATACACTCTGGCTTTTGAAATGTGAAAAATTTGGAAAGAAGTGTTAAATCGGCACAGCTTTTACCGCCGTAAATACAAAAAAGGCAGCCCGAAGGCTGCTCAAAGTGCAAATTTATTTTAATTTAACTGCCGTGCCGCTTACGCTGACCATCAACATACCGTTTTCTTTGCCTAAAACCTCGTAATCAACATCGACACCGACAATAGCATTTGCTCCAAGCCTATCGGCACGTTTGCACATCTCGACAATAGCTTTTTCGCGCGCTTCCTGCAATTCGTTTTCGTAAGTGCTGCTGCGCCCGCCAAAAATATCCGTAACCGAAGAAAACAAATCCTTAACAAAATTTACACCGGACACAACCTCACCAAAAACAATGCCCTTATATTCGGCAATCTGCCTACCTTCAACATTCTGCGTAGTTGTAACAATCATGGTGTGTACCTCCTTGAATTTAGTTTCTACTTAGTACAAAGTTAATATTTTTGATTAACATCTTAATTCTGAAATTTTATTCATCTTTATAATCATTAAATACATCTGTATCAATTACTTTTATTTCAAATACTTTCTTTGTTGAAACGCCAAAATTATGCTCAATCATAAAATTAGTAAGCTTTTCACCATCTAATAAAATGATATGTTGATTTTTAGCATAATCGACAGCTTGTTTACTGAATTTAGATGTTGTAACAAATAAACCCTTACCACCTTTACCTGCAATCGCACCAACAAAAGCTTGCACTTCCGGTCTCCCTACGGTGTGGTCATCGCCCCATCTTTTCGCCTGTATATAAATTAAATCAAAGCCAAGCTTATCCTCCATTATTATGCCGTCAATACCTTCATCACCTGTTATTGCAGTTGTATGAGCAGCATTCTCAAAAGTACCATATCCCATTTTGCGCATTAAATCCAGCACCATTTTTTCAAAAGCTTCTGGTGTTAATTTCATTATTTCTGATAATAAATCATCAGATAAACTTTTATTAATTTTTCTAAAAGCATCTTCAAACGCATCATCCGGAGTTTCATCATCATTAATTTCTTTAACTTGTGATGATTTATTACTACCATCTTCTACATTTTGAAATTTTCTAAACTCAGGAAATTTCATCAAATAATTAACGTCAATAACAGGTACATTTTCATTTAATACTCTACGACCTGAATCTGTTATAACAAAAGTTGCCTTTGCCGGACTTACTATTAAACCTGCCTTTTTTAAATATGTGCTTGCCCAACCAATTCTATTAGCAAAATATGTTTGACGTCCACTTGGCAACATCTCGTTCAAATCAGTATCAGATAATTGAAAATATTTGCCCATTAAACTCTTTAATTCTTTTAATTTATGAGGTTTTCCATCTTTTAAAAATTCTAAAAACGGCTTATGCATTTCAAAATATTTAGGTACAGTCATTTTCAAACTCCATTATCAACATAAATTTAAAATACTAATTTTTAAAATAATCTTATTAACTATAAGAAAATAAGTTTAATACCACATTTTTTATTATTTCAGATTAATAACGCAAAGTTGCCCAAACTATTTACTTTATTTTACACGATTATTCATTACTATACAATATAATTTCTTTTGCCTCAACTTAAAACTATCGATAAAATCGCTATAATTAAAATCTATTTATTTGTAATAGTATTAGTCTTTTGTCTTTTTTATATGTATGCTATAATTAAAAAGCTGTGACTCTTTCCGGCAGGAAGGAGGTGCTCAGAAGTGAACCATCCGCTTATCGCATTGGGAGTTGCTATCATGGCAAATGTAGCTGCCTACTATATTTGCAAATGGCAGGATAGCAAACTTTAGTTCACAGTCAGCCTAAACAAAAAACCCAAGAGCTGCCACTCTTGGGTTTTTCTTTGCCTTTTTAGCGTGTTCAAAAGAACTCCGCTTATCGCTTTTGCATAATTATTGTATCACTGTTTTTCTACAACGTCAAATAATTAAACAACTGTAAGCAATCCATCACTCAAACTCTATCGTTGCAGGGGGTTTTGTGGTGTAGTCAAACAGTACGCGGTTGATGTGTTTTACTTCGTTTACTATTCTGTTGGCTGCGGTGGTGATTGTTGCAGGCGGCAGCATGGTAACTTCGGCCGTCATAAAATCGGTGGTGGTTACGGCACGCAGGGCAATGGCATAGTCGTAAGTACGCTCGTCGCCCATTACGCCTACGCTGCGCATGTTGGTCAGCGCCGCAAAGTACTGGCTGGGACGTTCTGCCAGCGGCAGTTTGTCTACTTCCTCGCGGTAGATATAATCGGCGTCCTGCACAATGGCAACCTTTTCGGGCGTTACGTCGCCGATAATACGGATGGCAAGGCCCGGTCCCGGGAACGGCTGGCGCGTTACCAGATATTCCGGAAGTCCCAGTTCTCTGCCTGCCTGGCGTACTTCGTCTTTAAACAGGTCGCGCAGGGGTTCTACAATTTCTTTAAAATCTACAAAATCGGGCAGGCCGCCTACATTGTGGTGGCTCTTAATAGTTGCCGACTCGCCGCCAAGGCCGCTTTCTACAACGTCCGGGTAAATGGTGCCCTGGGCCAGATAATCGACTGCGCCGATTTGTTTGGCTACTTCTTCAAACACGCGGATAAATTCTTCGCCGATGATTTTGCGTTTGCCTTCCGGCGCGGTTACGCCTGCAAGTTTGCTGTAAAAGCGTTCGCGCGCATCAACGCAGATAAAGTTAATGTCAAACTGCCCTCTTTCGCCGAATACGGAGCATACTTCTTCGCGTTCGTTTTTGCGCAAAAGGCCATGGTCTACAAATACGCAGGTCAGCTGTTTGCCGATAGCTTTGGCAAGCATTGCTGCGCAGACGCTGCTGTCTACACCGCCGCTTAAAGCGCACAGCACTTTGCCGCTGCCGATTTTTTCTTTCAGCTCCTGCACGGTTTCTTCAACAAAACTGTCCATTTTCCATGTTCCGGCGCAGCCGCATACATTATATACAAAGTTGGCCAGCATTTTGGTGCCGTTGTCGGTGTGCAATACTTCGGGGTGGAACTGCACGCAGTACAAACCGCGGCTTGCGTCCTCTGCCGCTGCTACCGGGCAGTTGGGGGTATGCGCCGTAATTTTAAAGCCGGGCGCTGCGGTTTCGATATAATCGTTATGGCTCATCCAGCAGATGTTCTGCTCGGGGATGCCTTTAAACAGAAGGCTTTCGGTGTCAAAATCGACCAGCGTTTTGCCGTATTCGCGTTCCGGCGCTTTGCAGACATGGCCGCCCAGCATGTGCATCATCAGCTGGCTGCCGTAGCAGATGCCCAGCACAGGCACGCCCAGTTCGTAAATTTCCGCACTGATTGTGGGCGAATCCTCAAGATATGCGCTGTTAGGCCCGCCGGTAAAGATAATGCCTTTGGGGTTTTTGGCTTTTATTTTGTCAAGGCTCTGCCTGTAAGACATAATTTCGCAGTAAACGCCGCTTTCCCTTACGCGGCGCGCAATAAGCTGATTGTACTGCCCGCCGAAGTCAATTACTAAAATCATTTCCTGGTTATCGGTTTTCATCGGCTTTCGTCCTCCTGTAACATTTTTTACGTTTCTTTGTTATTTAATTTTACAATACTAAATGTAAAAAAGCAAACAAAATGCCCGCTGCTGCCTCAGTTTCCTTCTTTATGGATAACGCGGAAATTCTCGTCGATATCACCGGTTATCAGCTTGCGCAGAAGCCAGTATTTGCCGGGCACGGTTTCAATCGTGCCGTCAAGCACATCAACAAGCGGGCGCAGCTCCTCCTCAACGGCTTTGGTGTCGTAAACGCCGGTATCTACAATATAAAAATGCTCAAATCCCTTAAACATTTTGCGCAGCCAGGCTTCGCCTTCCTCTTTACCTTTTTCGGCAATCTGCCTGTCAAGGTTCAGTTCGGAATTACGCATAAAATCCAGCCAGCTTTCGGTCATAAAAATGCCGTTTTTAGCGCGGCTGATTGATTTTAAATCGTTGCAGGAAAGCAGCAAATCCACGCAGTCGCGCGTTTTGGGGATGACAAGTTCGGCCGTTGTTGCCTTTAATCTGGCAGTACCGCCGCCGCAGCCGGATACGCAGATTAAAATACGGTCTACATTATAAAAGCTGTCGATGGTGTTCTGCAAATATTCTGCCAGTTCTTTCGGGTCGCTGTGCAGGCGGCGCGGCAAAAAATAAACCGGCGTGTCAAGATTATATTCCTCCAGCAGGTGCTGGATTTCTTTTTTTAATGTAGGACAGGATAAAATTACTTGCTTCATTATATAACGCTCCTTTTTAACCTTCTGTAATAAGTATAGCACAACTGCCGGCTGCGTAAAATATCCGCCGGGCATTGACCGCCCGCTTTATAGCATAATATAATAAAATTGTAAGCAAATTTTAGGCTCACTGCATTGTAAGCGAGGCTTGTATGAATCCCAAATTTTTATTTACGCACATGCCGCCGGGCAAACTGTTTTTGATTACGGCGGGGCCCGGCTCTGTCGGCATGCTGGCATCGGTATTATTTTATATGGTAGACGGCATTTTTGTAGGCCGCTACCTGGGCGAAACGGCTTTTGCCGCGCTGAATCTGGCGCTGCCGTTTGTAATTATAAATTTTGCGCTGTCTGATTTAATCGGCGTTGGTTCATCGGTGCCCATTGCCATTAAACTTGGCGAAAAGAAAAACCACACCGCCAACGATATTTTTACCTGCGCCTGCCTTTTGACGGTAATTACCAGCTTTTTTGTGGGTGCGCTGCTATATTTCGGCGGGCCTTATATGCTTTCGCTGCTTGGCGCAGAAGGAGAACTGCACGCGCTGGCGCTGAGCTATCTGCGTGTTTATGCGCTGCTGTCGCCCGTGACGACGATTGTGTTCGGAGTGGATAGTTACCTGCGCATCTGCGGGCAGATTCGCACCAGCATGTACCTCAACATAGGCATGGCAGTGGTCAGCTTTGCGCTGGAGTTTTTGTTTTTAGGCGTTTGGGGCTGGGGCATCTGGTCGGCGGCGTTTGCTTCGTGCATCGCTATGCTGCTGGGTACGCTGGCTTCGCTGTATCCGTTCTGGCGGGGCTATTTGCAGCTTAAATTCTGCCGCCCCACTTTTTCGCTGGCAATGATTGCCCAGATTTTTGAATGCGGCTGCCCGATATTTTTAAACAATGTTTCCGGGCGCTTAACTTCTATTTTAATGAACTTTTTGCTGCTGCGTTTTGGCGGCACAACGGCGGTTTCTGTTTATGGCGTGCTGATGTACGCCGACAGTTTTATCACGCAGTTTCTGTACGGCATGTGCGATGCCCTGCAGCCGGCAGTCGGCTACAACTGGGGCGCAGGCAATGCGCGGCGCATCAGCCAGATTGAAAGATACTGCTACGGCACGGCAGCAGGCGTATCGCTGGTTTCTGCCGCAGTGCTTTTGCTGTTTCCGCTGCAAATTACCACCTTTTTTGTGCCAACCGATGACACAGCCTTTTTAACGCTTGCCCAAAGCGCCGTTACCATTTTTGCGCTGGCGTATCTGGCGCGCTGGGTATCGCTGGCAACCGAAAGCTACATGACGGCCGTCAGCAAATACTTGCAGGCATCTATAATTTCTGTCGTTACGGCGTTTGTTGCCCCGGCGCTGCTGCTGGCTGCGCTCTATCCGCTTGGGCTGGAGGGCTTATGGCTCAACTATCCGCTGACGGCGCTGGTGTGTGCGGCGTTATCGGCCATAATCATCAAACGTTTCAGCAAAGATTTAATCGCGAAAGCGAAAAATAAACATAACTAATCCCGCTTAAACGGCGGGATTTTGTACTTATATACAATCACAAAAAATCCGGCAATATTTTATAAACATTTGTGTAATAAATTGTTTATTGAGATTTGTTGTGTTATAATTTTACTGTTAATAAAAATACAGCTGCACGTTTTTAAAATGCAGGCTGTTACAGGAGGAAAGAAAATTGATCACCTTAAAAAACGGTGACGGTATAAAATGGCCGCATGGCAAACGCATTGCCGTGCTGCTGACCTTTGATTTTGACGCCGAATACCTGCGTTATTCCGTAACGGGGCAAGACACGCTGGGCTTTTCAGATATTTCGCGCGGACAGTACGGGCCGCACGAAGGCTTAAAGCGCTGCCTTGATATGCTGGCGCGCCAGAACATCAAAACCACGTTTTTTGTACCCGGCATTGTTGCCGAAAAATACACCGACGAAGTAAAAGCCATCGCCGCCGCAGGGCACGAACTTGCCTACCACGGTTATGCACACGACGCGCGCATTGGCATCCCCGAAGCCGAAGAAGAAGCCAACATGGCCAAAGCCGAAGCAATTCTCGAAGCCATCAGCGGCAAAAAAGTCATCGGGCACCGCGCCCCGCTTGATGCCTTGCAAACATACGGCGTTAAGCTAATGCAAAAGCGCGGTTATTTATACAGCTCAACCTTAAAGGACTGCGACTGGGCTTATATCCACGAAGGCGCAGCGCCGGTTGTTGAACTGCCGACAGAGCCGGGCTTTGACGATTTTTCGTTCTTTTATTTTTCGTATGCCGATGCACACACCATTACTTGCAGCTACCCGGCTGCTTACGTTTACGATATGTGGAAGGACGCTTTTGACGAACTTGCTGCCGAGGGCGACAAAATTATGTGCCTTAAACTGCACCCGCAGCTGATTGGCCGCAGTAGCCGAATCCGCATGCTGGAGCGCCTGGTGCTTTACATGCGTCAAAACGGCGCGTGGATTGCAGGCTGCGAAGAAGTTGCCCGCTACGTGCTGGCGCAAAACGGAAAGGGGGCTGACGCCGATGCTGTGGCCAAATAACAAACGCATGGCGCTGATGCTGTCGTTCGACATCGACGCTGAAACATTATGGCTGACGCGCAACGACATCAACAAAAACCATCCTTCCAACATGAGCCGCGGGCTGTATTCCGTTAAACAGGGCATCCCCCGCATTTTGCGGATGCTGGAAGATGAAAACTTAAAAGCCACCTTTTTTACCACGGCTTACACAGCGGAAATCCACCCCGAGGTGATTAAATGTATTGCCGCCTGCGGGCACGAAATTGCCTACCACGGCTACCTGCACGAAGTGCGCGATAACTACGCCGATGAAAACGCACTGATGGAAAAAGTTGAAAGCATTTTTACCAAACTGATTGGCAAACGCCCCATCGGCAACCGCGCGCCGGACGGCTATGTGTATGATTTCCACTTGCAGCTGTGGCTGGACAGAGGTTATATTTATTCCTCCAACTGGCGCGATAACGACGGACCGTTTCTGCACAAAATCAACGGCAAAACCGTGCCGATTGTTGAGCTGCCGAAGGATGGCATTGTAGACGACACCAGTTACGATATGTACACGATACAGGCGCCGGAACACCACTATCTGCGCAGCGGGCGCGAAATGACCGGCATCTGGATGGAAGAATTTGACGGTCTGGCCGACGAAGGCCGCATGATGAATTTTGTAATGCACCCGCAGTTTATCGGGCGTCCGAGTTATGTAAGGGCGCTGCGCGATTTTATCCGCTACGCGAAGGACAACGGCGCGTGGATTTGCACCGACGAACAGGCTGCGCGCTGGGTACTTGCCCAAAACGGCTTTACGGAATTTGCCTGATTGGCGGTATGCCTTAAAATAAAAATTTTGAGAGGGGTTTTATTTATGTTTAGCAAAAAACTGACAAAAAAATTATTTGCACTTGGTGCAGCAGCGCTGCTTACTTTAGCCGTTGCGGGCTGCGGCGGCAGCGACAAAGCCGATGCGCCGAAGGAAACGGCAAACGGCAAACTGACTATTGCCATCAACGCTACCTTCCCGCCGTTTGAAAGCATTAAAGAAGGCACGCACGATTATGTGGGCGTCGATATCGACATTGCCCGCTACATCGGCCAGAAAATGGGCAAAGAAGTTACCTTTACCGACATGAAATTTGCCTCCCTTGTGCCGACCCTGCAAAGCGGCCGCGCCGATATGATTGTTTCGGCCATTTCTCCGACGGACGAGCGCAAAGAAGTGCTTGATTTTACCGAACCTTACTATTATCCGATGAAAGCCATTATCTGCCTTAAAGGCGCAGGCTACGACAGCTTTGATAAGCTGAAAGGGCATAAAACAGGAGCCTCCATGGGCACCACTTATGTGCAGGAGCTGAAAGACGCAGGCGGAATTGAAGTTGTAGAACTTGACAACACGCCGCTGGTTGTGCAGGATATTATGAACGAACGCCTTGCTGCAGGCCTTTTTGACGCAGCTCAGGCAGCAGTATTCGTCAGCCAGAACGATAAACTGGAAATGCACACGCTGAACCTGCCTATTGTTTATGCCGATACCTTTGCCGTTGCTTTGCCGAAAGGCTCTAAAGACGTTGCCACTGTGGACGGCATTTTAAAAGAAATGCAGGCTAACGGCGAAATGCACAAAATTTTGGTTAAACACCTTGGCGAAACGGCAACCCAGCAATACGAAGAAGCAGTTGCCAAATTAAACCTTGCAAAATAAACCAGAACCCGGCAGCGGCGCAAACCCTGCCGGGCTTTAACTTAAAGGAGTAACTTATGCTTGATTTTTCCGTACTCGACCCATACCTGCCGCTTTTGGCCTCTGCCGTATGGATTACCATTAAATTTACGTTTTTTTCAACACTCATCGGCTTTTTGGGCGGCTTTATCCTGGCGCTGATTACGCTTTCGCACAACAGGGTATTTTCGTTCCTTGCCAAAGCGTATATTTCCGTCTTTCGCGGCACGCCGCTTTTAGTGCAGCTTATGCTGATTTATTTTGCAACGCCGCAGCTTACGGGCTACACCATCAGCGCGTTAGAGGCAGGCGTACTTTCCTTCGGGCTTAACTCTGCCGCCTATATTTCCGAAGCGCTGCGCGGCGGCATTTTATCCGTTGACCGCGGCCAGTGGGAAGCATCCATGTCGCTGGGCGTACCGACCCACCGTTTTATTCTTGATGTTATCCTGCCGCAGGCAATTAAAAATGCCCTGCCCTCGCTCGTCAACGAAAGCATCATGCTGCTGAAAGATTCCAGCCTGGTTTCCGTTATCGGCGTTGCCGATACCCTGCGCTGGGCCGACCTTATCCAGGCCAAAACCTTCCGCGCGTTTGAAGCCTTTATCGTCGCCGCAGCCGTTTATTATGTGCTGGTAATGCTGCTCAACCTGTTGGGCGCTTACCTTGAAAGGAAGGTGCGCGTCAGTGATTAAGGTTGAACATCTTGCCAAAAGTTTCGGCAATTTACAGGTTTTAAAAGACATTTCGCTTACCATCAACAAAGGCGAAGTCGTTACCATTATCGGCCCGTCCGGCAGCGGCAAATCGACGCTTTTACGCTGCCTTAACCTTTTGGAACGCCCCGACAGCGGCAAAATTATTTTTGACGGCACCGATATTTTAAGCGGCAATGTCAAAATCGAAAACATCCGCAAAAATGCGTGCATGGTTTTTCAGCATTTTAATTTGTTTGCCAATATGACGGCGCTGCAAAACGTAGCTTACGCGCCGCGCGTTGTTAACGGCTTAACCCGCTCCGCAGCGGAAGAAAAAGGCATGAAGCTTTTAAAAATGGTAGGGCTTTGCGATAAGGCCGGGCAGTACCCCAGCCGTCTTAGCGGCGGACAGAAGCAGCGCGTAGCCATTGCCCGCGCCATGGCCATGGAGCCGGAAGTTTTGCTTTTGGACGAACCGACATCGGCGCTTGACCCGGAAATGGTAAAAGAAGTGCTTGACGTTATCAAAGGGCTTGCCAACACCGGCATCACCATGGTGCTGGTAACGCACGAAATGGGCTTTGCCCGCGACGTTTCCGACGTTATCCATTTTATGGACGAAGGCTATCTGATTGAAAGCAACACACCGAAAGAATTTTTTGCCAACCCGCAGACAGAACGCGCGCGCAAATTCTTATCCACTATTTTATCGTGAGGACCGCCATGAAAATTATGATTATCAACCCGGACTGCGGCATGACGGAAAACGCCATGGCACTGCGCTGCCGCATTTTGCAAAAGTACGTTGCCGCAGATACCGAGCTTTATATGGCCTGCCCGCAAAACAGCGGCGTAGAGATAAACTCTGCGCTTGATACTGCGCTGGCAGCGCCGGAAGTTATCAATATTGCGGTAGAAGCGCAAAACGCTGGCTGCGACGCAGTTGTTTTGTACTGCTTCAGCGACCCGGCTATCGACGCCTGCCGCGAAGCGCTGCGCATACCTGTTATCGGCGGGGCGCAGGCAAGCTGCCTGGCAGCGCTTAACGTATGCCGCAGCTTCGGCGTAATGCTGGCAGACGGAATGCGCCTGCCCGAGAAAAAACGCTTTTTGCGCACGCTTGGTGTTGACCCGTCCTGCGTCAGCCAGATTGCCGCTGCCGATTTGCGCGGACTTGACCCCTGGGCGCAGCGCGAAGCAACGCTGACGCAGCTTGCCGCCTGCGGGCGTCAAATGGTAAACAGCGGTGCAGAAGCCATCGTTTTAGGCTGCCTGTCCTTTTTAGGCCTAGCCCAGCCGCTGGCAGAACTACTTGGCGTGCCTGTTATCGACCCGGCCGTCGCCGCCGTAAGCACCGCCGAAAGCATTGTGCGCCAACAGCTTTTAACCAGCAAAGTAAGCTACCCGCTGCTATGCACCCTTGCCAAAGAACGCATAAGGGAATATTGAAAAACTGTATCAATTTAATCATTTCCATTTTCAATTTAATCATTCTTCCCTAAAATGATTAAATTAAACTTTTTGATGATGTAATTAAAATTTAATCACACAGCAAAATACCCCGCAGAAAAATATCTGCGGGGTATTTTTTAGGGGAAGTTATATAAAAATTTTGAAAGGATGGTTGTTTGTTATCGGTTGATGTTTATTACATCATGCCAGGCATGCCGCCGCCCATCGGCATACCAGCCGGTGCAGCTTCTTTAGCAGGTTTGTCGGCTACGATAGATTCAGTGGTAAGAATCATAGCTGCAATGCTTGCTGCGTTCTGCAGTGCGCTTCTGGTAACTTTGGTCGGGTCAACGATGCCGGCTTCAATCATATCAACGTATTCTTCGGTAAGAGCGTTGAAGCCGAAGCCTTTGCGGCTGCGTTTAATGGTATCTACGATAACTGCGCCTTCAAGGCCTGCGTTGTAAGCGATTTGGCGAACAGGTTCTTCGATAGCGCGTTTAACGATTTCAACACCGGTTTTTTCGTCGCCGGTAGCTTTAATGCGGTTCAGGGCAGGCTGTACTTGCAGAAGTGCGGTGCCGCCGCCTGCAACGATACCTTCGGCAACTGCTGCGCGGGTTGCGTTCAGTGCGTCTTCGATACGCAGTTTTTTATCTTTCAGTTCAACTTCGGTTGCAGCGCCAACTTTAATTACTGCTACGCCACCGGCCAGTTTAGCAAGGCGTTCCTGAAGTTTTTCACGGTCAAATTCAGAAGTGGTTTCCGGAATCTGGGCACGGATCTGAGCAACACGTGCTGCGATTTCTTCTTTGCTGCCGCCGCCGTCAACGATGGTGGTGAGTTCTTTGGTTACGCGAACCTGGCTTGCGCTGCCGAGGTCTTCCAGGGTTGCGCTGTCAAGTTTACGGCCAACTTCTTCACTGATAACGGTTGCGCCGGTGAGGATTGCGATATCCTGCAACATAGCTTTGCGGCGGTCGCCGAAGCCAGGAGCTTTAACGGCAACTGCTTTGAAGGTGCCGCGCAGTTTGTTTACAACCAGGGTTGCCAGCGCTTCGCCTTCAACATCTTCAGCGATGATGAGGAGTTCACGGCCGCCTTGTACAACTTTTTCAAGTACAGGCATGATGTCCTGGATTACATTGATTTTGCGGTCGGTAATAAGTACCAGCGGATTGCTGAGTACAGCTTCCATTTTATCGGTATCGGTTACCATGTACGGGCTGATGTAGCCGCGGTCAAACTGCATGCCTTCAACGGTTTCAAGGCAGGTTTCCATGGTTTTGGATTCTTCAACGGTGATAACGCCGTCGTCGCCAACTTTTTCCATAGCGTCAGCAATAAGATTGCCGATTTCTTCGTCAGCAGCAGAGATGGAAGCAACCTGTGCTTTAGCTTCTTTGGTTTCAACTTTTTTGCTGATAGCTTTCAGTTCGTCAACCAATACGTTAACTGCGTTTTGAATGCCTTTTTTAAGAATCATCGGGTTAGCGCCGGCAGCTACGTTGCGCAGGCCTTCGTGTACCATAGCCTGTGCCAGAACGGTTGCGGTGGTGGTGCCGTCACCTGCTACATCGTTGGTTTTGGTTGCAACTTCTTTAACAAGCTGTGCGCCCATGTTTTCAAACGGGTCTTCCAGTTCAATATCGCGGGCAATGGTTACGCCGTCGTTGGTAATGGTCGGTGCGCCGAATTTTTTCTCCAGCACAACGTTGCGGCCTTTAGGCCCAAGGGTTACTTTTACGGCATTAGCCAGTGCGTCAACGCCGCGTTCAAGGCTGCGGCGAGCTTCTTCATTGAATTTTATTTCTTTAGCCATTATAAATGCACTCCTTTAAATTCTTTATCAATTACAGTACAGCAAGTACGTCGCGTTCGGACAGAATCAAATATTCTTTGCCGTCCAGTTTAAATTCGGTTCCGGAATATTTGGCAAATACAACTTCTTCGCCGACTTTAACTTCCGGTGCAACGCGGGTGCCGTTATCAAGCAGGCGGCCTGCGCCGACAGCGATTACTTTACCGGTCTGCGGTCTTTCTTTGGAAGCGGTATCCGGAAGATAAATGCCGCTGGCAGTTTTTTCTTCTTTAGTAGTAATTTCTACAACAATGTGGTCCGCTAATGGTTTTAACATTTTTACATTCCCCTTTCGGTATAATTACATTTATTGGTAAATTTCAGTTTTCATTTGTTAGCACTCACTTTCTTCGAGTGCTAACTACAATTATTATTATATTCAACTTTGGCAAAAAAGCAAGTACTTTTTTTGACAAATACGTGAAAAATTACGGTAAAAATAAAAACAGGGAGTTTTGCGCCGCCAAAATTTCTTTTGCAGCTAAAACCCCCTGCAATTTTTTATTTTATTCAGCCTGTTCTTTTTTGTCAGTCATGTTCATAAACGCCGCCTGCATCAGCAGATAGCGGTCTGTATAACGGTTAAGGCTTTTGCCCGTAATTTCTTCAATCTTTTTGATACGGTAATAAACAGTGTTGATATGTACAAACAGCTTTTTGGCAACCTCCTCCAGCGTGCGCGAGTTGAAAATTGTTTCCAAAGTTTTTAAAAGGTCGTAATGATATTTTAAATCATAATTTTTAAGCGGCTCTAAAATATTTTTATAAATCCAGACTGCCTCCGGCGCATCTTTATAGCGCAGGCATAAAAGCTTCGGTATCCATTCCACAGCGTCAATCACGCCGCTGATGTTGTTTTCAATGATAATTTTGGCAGTCTGCAAAGCCAGGTCGTACTGGCCGGCAATCTCAGATAAGTTTTCAAAATAAGGCGTAATGATAATCCTGCCTGTTGTAAAAGTTTCCTGAAGATGCTTTTTAAAAATTTCCAGCAGCCTGTTGGGAATTATTACTATATTCCAGTAGTCTTCTTCCAGAATAAGATGCTGGTGCGCGTATTTTTCGCAGTACAGTTTTAATTTGCGCAGCGAAATTGTTTTAGAAAACAGAATGATATTATAGCGGTCTTTCTTTTCAAAGCCATATTCTTTAATTTTATCCAGCAAAATTTTTTGATGCGTCAGGTCGCCTGCTTTAAGCTCGTTCCACAGTTTAAGCAGCAGCCTGTTTTCGTTATCGTAGATTTCCCACATTTTTATCGAAAGAAAAGCCGCCGTCTGCTGGCAAAGCAGGCTTTCCTTGTGCGAAAGGAATTTGCTCTGCCGCACTTCGCCGCTGGCCGAAGTGTTGTAATTCAGCGGCAATACCAAAAGATAACCGACAATTGTATCGCGGGCATAGCAGAAAAACAGCCCCATATCCGGCTGCTCGTAGCCTTTGTAATACATCTCGCGGGTATATTGGCCGTTTTTGATTTTTTCTATATATTTTTCTATTAGTTTTGCATCTACGCTGGGCGCATTGCGTTTAGCCAACAGTTCAAACCTTTGGTTAAAAAGCAGCAGCGGATTTTTGACGTAATTGGCAAGTACGCCCAAAATAGCTGCCGCATGGTTTTCGGTAACGGATGTCTGCATAAAGTCCTGAAAGATTTTATTAAGTTCTATCAGCACAGTAGTGGCATAATCCTGAATCTCCACATTGATGACGTCGCTGATTTCACCGAAATAAGTATCATAGCTGATTTCAAAAACAGCGATATTATATTTATCGGCAATTTCAATAACGCTTTGCGGAATTTTATTGATAAACCGTTTGGTTTTAATGCCTATGGCAGAAATGCGCTGAGCCAGTTTTTCAAAGCATTCGTCCTGTAATTCGGGCTTATTGGCAAAAGCGTACCAGGTAGTCAGCACAAACTCTCCGCCTTTTACCCACTGCCATAAATCAGGAGCCTCAAGTACCATAACACGCTGTATGGTTTTATCCAAATCGGCATTTTTATTAACCAATTTTAACCTTTTATTGAACCATTTTATTGTTTGTAATTTTTTAACTGTTACTGGCTTCATTTCAATCACCCCTCAGCCAGAAAATTTCACTCCATAAATATCTTATCTTTCATTAAGTTTTGTTTAAATGTTACAACTTACAAAATATAATTATATTTTTTGTAGTCTTCTACATAATATAATTTCCTAAGATATGTGATATATTATTTTTTGATAGGCTTATGCCAGAGTAAAAATCTTTTAAACGGGGCAAAGAAAAACCTTCCGCATAAAGAGCAGCAGGCTCTTCACGGAAGGTTTGTTTTAACTAACCGCAGCTTATTTTTTTATTTATGTAGACGGCATTGGCAAATCCAAATATCAGGACTGCCAACTGAAACAGCGCCGGGCTGTTTCTTTAACTAATGTATAAAAACTGTAACAACAAGCATCTGCATAAAGCCAAAAATAAAATTTATCAGCATCAGCGCTAAAATGCTTAATCTGCCGGTGTTTAAAGCCATATAAAACCAGGCTGTTAAAAATAAACCTTCACCAGCTGCTATCAGTTTCAATTCCGATAAAAGTTTCAGTCATCTTCATTAGTCTATCAAGCTGCCGCCTGATTTGTATTGAGGTTTTTTCATCCTCTGTAACTATTATAACACTTTTTGCACATTTTGGCTCAAGTTTATCGCATACTAAAAAAATATTGCCGCCTCTTTATTTTTACATACAAAACCTAAACGCCGTTTTAATCTTTTTGCGCAG
Organism: Phascolarctobacterium sp.; assembly: GCA_003150755.1. GTDB lineage: Bacteria > Bacillota > Negativicutes > Acidaminococcales > Acidaminococcaceae > Fusicatenibacter_A. The sequence continues at coordinate 243,745 of QAMT01000002.1, forward strand.
CGTTCATAAACGAGGCCTGCAAAAGCAAATACCTGTCGTTATAAACATTTAGGTTTTTGCCGGTAATTTCTTCTATCTTTTTTACCCTGTAATAAATAGTGTTGATGTGTACAAACAGTTTTTTAGCTGCTTCCTCCAGCGTCTGCGTATTAAAAATAGCGTCCAGCGTACCGAGCAGGTCGTAATGGTATTTGGAATCGTATTCCTGCAGCGGCCTGAGGATATTTTTCCTTATCCACACAGCTTCGGGCGCATCCTGGTATCTAAGGCACAAGAGCTTGGGTATCCATTTTACGGCATCAATCACGCCGTTTATTTTATTTTGCGCAACAAGTTTTGCTGTTTGCAGCGCCAGATTATACTGCGCAGAAATTTCCGCAAGGCTTTCAAAATAAGGCGTAATAATAATTCTGCCATTTTTAAATGTTTCGTCCAGATGATTTTTAAAAATTTCCATAAATTTGTTTTGGATAATGACGACATTCCAGTAATCTTCTTCGATAATCAAATGCTGGCGTGCGTATTTTTCGCAGTATAGTTTTAATTTGCGCATTGCAATTGATTTGGAAAACAAAATTATGTTATATCTGTCTTTTTTCTCAAAACCGTACTCTTTAACCTTATCCAGTAAAATTTTCTGATGTGTCAGGTCGCCTGCTTTTAGTTCATTCCACAATTTTAAAATAAGCTTTTTCTCGTCGTCGTAGCTTTCCCACAGCTTAATGGCAAGAAAGGCCGCAGTCTGCTGGCAAAGCAGGCTTTTTTTATGGTCAAAATGCGATTCTTTGTCTTCGGCCAGCGGCAGCACAACCAGATAGCCTACAATAGTATCCCGTACATAGCAGAAAAACAGATTCATATCCGGGAACTGACAGCCTTTATAATACACATCCCGGCTGTATTCGTGCGCTTTGATTTTTTGGACGTAATTTTCGACAGTTTTTGGTTTAAGGCTGGCGTTGTTCCTCCCTGCTAAAAATTCGAAACGCCTGTTAAAAAGCAGCAGAGGATTTTTAATATAGCTGCCAAGTACGCCCAAAATGGCCGCTGCATGGTTTTCGTTGACGGATTTTTGCATAAAATCCTGAAAGATGCTGTTCAGTTCTACAAGTACGTTTGTTGTGTAGTTTTGTATTTCGTTATTGATAACTGCGTTCATTTCACGGAAAAATACATCGCGTTTAATTTCAAAGACGGCAATACCGTATTTGTCCGCAATGTCAATAATGCTTTGCGGAATTTTATCAATAAAACGCTTTGTTTTGATGCCGATAGCCGAAATACGCTGGGCAAGTTTTTCAAAGCACTTCTCCTGCAATTCCGGATTATATGAAAAAGCATGCCAGGTGGTAAGCACAAATTCTCCGCCCTTGCACCACTCCCATAAGTCCGGCGCTTCCATGATAGTTACATGCTGGACTATTTTGTTTAAATCCGCATTTTTATTGACGAGTACCGCCCTTTCATTAAACCATTTTATTGTTTGTAATTGTTTGATGGTTACCGGTTTCATAAACCTCACTCCTCAACCGGCGTAATTTTTCTACAAACTATAATATATTTTTCCCATTACTGTTCATATATTGCTGTTTACAAAAGTTAGTACCGGTTTTTTGTGTTTACCTACATATCAGTCAGAATAATTTATTTGTACAATATTTGTAACGGCAGATACTCAAAGCGCGCTATGTTATCTGAAAAACAGCTTACTGCCTTATTTACAGCTGTTTTAACAAAACAAAGGAGGTAAAAACTGTGTTTAGAAAAATTACTGACGCCGTTGTACGTTTTTTAAAAGAATACCTGCCAAGCTCGTACTGGCTGGCCCTTATTCTTACTTTAATTGTTTTTCTCTACGCTGCTATTTTCACAGACACTCCACTCGAAAAAATGTTTTCCATTACAGGCAAAGGCATGTTCCGCCTGCTGGCATTTACCATGCAGATGGTACTTATTTTAATTACCGGCTATGCGCTTGCTAAAGCGCCGATAGTTGTACGGTTTTTAAAATATCTGGCACGTTTGCCTAAAAATGCTACCCAGGCCATTATTTTTACTGCCTTTATCGCGGCAGTATGCACCTATATCCACTGGGGTTTCGGCCTTGTTGCCGGTGCGCTTGTTGCCAAAGAAGTAGCTATTGTTAACTACGGTAAAAAAATCCACTATGCACTTTTAATTGCCGCAGCTTACAGCGGCAACCTGCTGCGCGGGCCTTCCAGTTCTGTATTTTTAGGCCCTACGGACCCCAACCATGTAGCCGTTGACTTTGTAGGCGTTATCCCGCTGGCAGATACCCTGTATAACCCCTACAACATTGTCATGACGCTGATTTTGCTCTTTACCATTCCGTATATGTTTAAATTTATGATGCCGGAAGAAAAAGATGTTGTAGAAATCAGCCCTAAAATTGTTGAGCAGGAATTGGAAGCCAGCCGCAAGGAAGCCGCTGCCAAATCCAACAAAAAACCGCTCAGCGAAATGACCTTTGCCGAACGCATGGAAGAAAACTGGTCATTGCAGTTTATTATTGCCACCATCCTTTTAATTTACATTGTGCTTGATACAATGCGCACCATGAGCCTTAACCTCAGCATCAATATGATGATTTTAATATTTTTGGTTGCCGGCCTTTATGCCTATAAAACACCAGGCGCTTATGCCAAAGCAGTTAAGGATGCCTGCGGTACCTGCGACGGCATGATTTTGCAGTTCCCGTTTTATGCTGCCATTATGAATATGCTCAGCGAAACAGGGCTTTCTACGGCGCTTGCAGATTGGTTCGTAAATATTTCTACCGCCAACACCCTGCCGCTGAACGCATTTTACGCAGCAGGCCTGATTAACCTGTTTATTCCTTCCGGCGGCGGCCTGTGGGCAATTCAGGGCCCGATTATGCTGGAAGCAGCCAAAAACCTGGCAGCTGACCCGGCAGCAGTTATGATTGGTATGGGCTGGGGCGACTCCTGGACAAGCCAATTGCAGCCTTTCTGGGCATTGCCTCTTTTAGCGATTGCCGGTCTTGATGTTAACGACATTATGGGCTATTGCTTCTTCGTACTGGTATGGTCCGGTATTGTTATTTCGGCAACGCTGCTATTGTTGTAAAAATCCATATTATTGCGATAAATCCGAACGGAGGTATTAACCATGCAGGAAACCGTAATCCTTTCAGCAGTCAGAACACCTATCGGCAGCCTCGGCGGCAGCCTTAAAAATGTGCAGCCCGAAAAACTTCTGGAAACAGTGTTTACTGCTGCTATCGAAAAATCCCACGTAAGTGCGGACGCTATTGATGAAGTAATTGCCGGACAGACCAAACAATCCACTGACGCGCCCAATATTGCCCGCGTTTCGGCTTTGATGGCAAAGATTCCGGAAGAAATCCCGGCTTATACTGTTCACCGCCAGTGTGCATCCGGTATGCAGGCTATCTGGAACGGCGTGCAGGCAATTGCCTGCGGCGACGCTGATGTTATTCTGGCAGGAGGCGTAGAAAGCATGAGCACGGCGCCCTTTTATGTACGCGGAGCAAGGTTTGGCGTAGGCAGCGGCAACGGTGTTTTTGTTGACCCTAACGTAGAAAGCCAGCCGCGTTCGCAGCCGAGCGATATTTACGGCGCTTTTAACATGATTCAGACAGCGGACAACGTAGCCCAAAAATATAATGTTTCGCGCAAGGACCAGGACAATTTTGCACTTACCAGCCAGCAGAATGCCATTGCTGCTATCGACAGCGGACGCTTTAAGGACGAAATTGTGCCTGTAACCATTCCGCAGAAAAAAGGCGCAGTGCTTGTGTTTGATAAGGACGAATACCCCAAGCGCACCACCAATTCTGAAAAGCTGGCTGCGCTGCGCACCATTAACAAGGATGGCACCGTAACTGCCGGCAATGCTTCCGGGCGCAACGACGGCGCTGCTGCCGTAATGCTTGCCTCCAAAGCAAAAGCTGCCGAACTTGGCCTTAAACCGCTGGCTACCGTCAAAGCCTGCACCGCCGTGGGCGTTGACCCCAGATATATGGGCATCGGGCCTGTGCCTGCCGTTAAAAAACTTTTGAAAAAGGTAAACTGGGATATTGAAGACATTGACCTTTTTGAAATCAACGAAGCCTTTGCCGCCCAGGCAGTAGCCTGCGCCAAAGAACTTAACCTGCCGCTCAACCGGCTGAATGTCAACGGCGGCGCTATCGCGCTCGGCCATCCGCTCGGCTGCTCCGGCACGCGCATTATTGTTACGCTTGTACACGAAATGCTCAAACAGGGCAGTAAACGCGGCGTAGCTGCTATCTGCGTTGCAGGCGGCCTCGGCATGGCTGCCGCTATCGAAATAGAATAATCCGGAGGTAAGAACAATGGCTGTCAGCAAAGTAACCACTATCGAAGAAGCTATGTCCCATGTAAAAGACGGCGACCGCATTATGGTAGGCGGCTTCGGCCTGCGCGGCTGCCCCGATGACCTGATTGACGCGCTTGTGGCCGCACACCGCAAAGACCTTACCATTATCAGCAATGACCTCGGCTCGCCCAATGTCGGCCTGGGCCGCCTGCTTACCGAAAACTGCATTAAAGCGCTTATCGGTACTTTTTATAACTGGAACTACGATGTAGCAGAAGCCAAAAACGCCGGACGCATTAATGCAACACTTGTACCGCAGGGCACTTTTGCCGAATCCATCCGCGCTGCCGGCTGCGGCATACCGGCCTACTATACGCTGGTTTCCGCAGGCACAAAGCTTGGCGAAGGCAAAGAAACGCACAAATTTACCGTTGACGGCGTAGAACGCGAATACGTGCTGGAACAGGCAATTTATGCCGATGTAGCGCTTATCAAAGCCTATAAGGCAGATACGCTCGGCAATCTGATTTACTATAAATCTGCCCGCAATTTTAACCCTGCCATGGCTATGGCTGCCAAATACACCATTGCCCAGGTAGACGAAATTGTTGAACCCGGCGAACTTGACCCGGAAGCCATCATTACTCCGCACCTGTTTGTTAATGCAGTTGTACTTGGAGGTGGAAAATAATGCTTAATTTAACAAAGGACGAAATCAATGCACGCATCGCCAAAAATATAGCTGCGCTTTTTAACCAGACAGACAAAATTACCGTTATCAACCTGGGCGTTGGTATGCCGACGCAGGTTTCCAACTATATCACCAACGAAAAGGTATTTTTGCAGGCCGAAAACGGTATGCTGGGCGTAGGCCCGATTGCCACGGGCGACGAAATTGACCCGCAGCTGATTAACGCCGGGCGCCAGCCTGTTAAGATGACCCCGGGCTGCTCGTTTTTTGACAGCACCACCTCCTTTGCCATGATTCGCGGCGGGCACATCGACGCCACCGTATTGGGTGCCTTTGAAGTTGACCAGGACGCCAACGTAGCCAACTGGATAATCCCTAACGGCAAAATGTTCGGCGTCGGCGGTGCAATGGACCTTGTTGCCGGTGCCAAAGAAGTTATCATCGCCATGACCCACACCAGCAAAAAAGGCTCTAAACTTATTAAAAAATGCACGCTGCCGGTGACGGGCGTCGGCGAAGTAGACGTTGTTATGACAGAACTCGGCATGTTCCGTTTTAAAAACGGCAAAGTTATTCTGGAAAAAATCGCGCCGGAAATTGATTTGGATTACATTAAAAGCGTTACCGAGCTGGAATATGAAGTCAGCCCCGAGCTGAAACAAATGGAAAAATAACCCGGTAACATAAAAAGCGGCATAGCCAGTTGGTTATGCCGCTTATTTTAGCTTTGCCCGCTTTTAAGTTTTTAAAAATAATTGCTTGCAGCTGCCCGGCAGTACCGCTACTTTATTCCTTTCAGCTTACAAGAGCAGCGTATGCGCGCGGTGCTGCCAGTCTGCGGTATCAGTGCCGCTTCCCTGTGCAAAATCATTTTTTCCGCCGCCACGCCCGTTAAAGAGTTCGTTGGCTTTTTTGCAATATTCCCGGCAGTCAGCGTTTACATTATCGCTGTGCCCAAACATATAATTTACCCTGCCGTTTGCTTCGTACACAACGCCAACCACAAGGTTTTCCATTGCCGTTACCTTTTGCAGCAGCAGTTTGGCATCGGCGGCCGTTGCGTCCTCCGGCGTAACAACTACCAGACGGCTGCCGTCCGGCAAAACCCGCGCCGTGCTTAAAAACTGCGGCAGCTGCGCATCGTACAGGGCCATAGTTTTTTCTTTTATACGCGCATTAAGCGCAGTAATTTCATTTTGCAGGCGCGCCACAGCGTCCGGCACCTGCTCGGGCTTTACAGATAGCATCTGTCCTGTTTTACGGATAACAGCATTTTTGCTCCTTACATCCATAAGCGCCCAGCGTCCGCACAAAAAGCTGATGCGCTGACCCTGCTTATGTTTTTCAGCGCTTGTTATATGAATAATGCCTACCGCACCTGTACGCCTGGGGTGCGTGCCGCAGCAGGTGCAAATATCTCCGTCCTCCACGCTTACCAGGCGCAGCGTGCCTGTCAGTTTGGTGTTCTTTTTGCGCATGGTGTATTTATCCAAATCAGTATGCGGCACATAGCTTACGCTGATAGGTTTATCCAGCCAGATTTCACGGTTGGCAAAATCTTCTGCCTGCGCCAGCTCGTCCGCCGTCAGCTCTTTGTCGAGGTCAATGGTAACAAGGCCTTCGCTCATATGAAAGCCGATATTGTTAGCGCCAAACAGCTTCCATGCCGCGTAGGACAAAATATGCTCACCGCAGTGCTGCTGCATATGGTCAAGCCGCACCACGCCGTCAACCACAGCTTTAACCGTGCTGCCAACCTCCAGCGGCTTATCGCAGTAATGCCAAATGCGCCCGCCTTCTTCCGCAACGTGGGTCACAACAGCATCGTCCAGCTTGCCGCGGTCGCTAAGCTGCCCGCCGCCCTCCGGAAAAAACACCGTCCGGTCAAGCTCTGCGGCATAGCCCTTTTTGGCAGGCTCACACGCTGTTACAACGGCATCGCACTCCCACAAATAGGCATCGTTTTCAAATAATTTCTCTGTCATTGTAATCCCCTCACTTGTAAAACAATCTATGTCTATATTATAATTACTCTTGATAAAATATTAAAGGAGAAATTTTGATGTATAAATATATTTTGTTCGACCTCGACGGTACCCTTACCGATTCTGCCGAAGGCATCACCAAATGCGTGCAGTATGCCTTAAAAGCGCTCGGCGTAGACGAACCCGACCTGAACAACCTGCGACCCTTTATAGGCCCGCCGCTGGTTGAATGTTTTATGAATCTGTACGGTTTTACCAAAGAACAGGCAGACTTTGGCACGGTCAAATACCGCGAGCGCTACCACGATACCGGCATTTATGAAAACAAAGTTTATCCCGGCGTGCCGGAGATGCTGGCCCAGCTTAAAGCACACAACCTGCGCCTTGCCGTTGCAACAAGCAAGCCCCTGGTATTTGCCAGGCGCGTAACGGATTATTTTAACTTAACGCAATATTTTGACTGCATTTGCGGGCCCGATTTAAGCGGCAGCCATTTGCCCGCCAAGGCGGATGTTATTGCCGACGCTATGCATAAACTGGGCGTTTGCGATAAAAGCCAGGTGCTGATGATTGGCGACCGCAGGCAGGATGTTATAGGCGCGCAAAAATGCGGCGTTGCCTGCGCCGGCGCGCTGTACGGTTACGGCAGGCGCAAGGAGCTGGCAGACGCCGGCTGCACTATATTTGCCGAAACACCGCAGGATATTGTAAAACTCATCTGCGGCGAATAAGGCACTTGCATTTGCAGTTTTAAAATTGTATAATAAAAACACGGAAGTACCTACGCGTGGTGGTGTCGGTCTTCCCCGTAAAGTTTTATAGACTTGAGAGAAAGCCGTTTAACCATCCGTTAGACGGTTTTTTTCGTTGTATTATTTATGACGAAGAATGGATACTATCAGCATCGCAAACATTATCATCAATGGCAACGTTTCGTATGTGGTCATCGCACCACCCCCACCCATTAAGAGTGGAAAAACCGACTGCATAGGCACTTACCGTGCCTGTCTATTTTAACAGACTAATATACAAAAATCAATCCTGATACACAAAAGCCCGTCCAATAAATGGACAGGCTTTTGTTGTTTATGCTCAGTCTTTAATTAAGTCCATGCCAATTTGCAGGGCTTTGCGGTTTTTGTCCTCGGTGCCTTTCGGTACGCGGTTCAAAACTGCTTTTTCAATGCTTTCAGCACTTACAGCGCCGGTTAATTTTACCAGTGCGCCCAAAGCGACAATGTTGGCAAACAGGATTTTGCCAAGGCCTTCGCGTGCGCTGTGGGTAATAGGCAGCTCGTAAACCTTGCCGCCAAAATCAGGCACTTTGGTAACAAACAGGCTGTCGGTAATCATAATGCTGTCTGCGGTAAGGTCGTGCGAATATTTATCGCAGGCATCCTGGCTCATGGCAAGCAGTACGCCAGGTTTGGTTACTTTCGGAAAATGAATTGCTTCGTCAGAGATAATAACCTCCGATTTGGAAGCGCCGCCGCGGGCTTCAGGCCCATAGGACTGGGACTGAATTGCCAGCTTGCCGTCTAAAAGTGCGGCTTCGGCTAAAATAATACCGGCAAGGATGAGGCCCTGGCCGCCGGTACCGGATAAACGGAATTCGTGTTTCATATTATTTACCTCCCTGCGCCATGGCAATCAATTCATCGTATGCTTCGGTGTATTCCTTGCGGCCTTCTACCTGATACAGTACGCCGATAGGGAATTTGCCTTCTTTCTTTTCTTCCGGCAGTTTATCCCAGGCTGCAACAGGCACAGCATGGTCACGCTGCCACATCATCATTTCGGCAGGGCCGCCCATTTTGTTCTGGCGTCCGAAGGAAATCGGGCAGGCGGATACTGCTTCAATCAGGCTGAAGCCTTTGTGCTGAATGCCTTTAACGATAAGGTCGCTCAGCATCTGCGCATGGAAGGTGGTTGCACGGGCAACAAAGGTTGCGCCTGCTGCTTTGGCAAGTTCTGCCAGGTTAAAGTCAGGCTCAATCATGCCGTAAGGCGCGGTGGTTGCCTTGCTGTGGTACGGCGTCATCGGTGAATACTGGCCGCCGGTCATGCCGTAAATGCTGTTGTTGTAAACTACAACGGTCAAATCAATATTACGGCGCGCAGCGTGGATAAAATGGTTGCCGCCGATAGCGGTAGCGTCGCCGTCACCGGTAAGAACGATAACATTCAGCTTCGGGTCTGCCAGTTTTACGCCCGTTGCAACGGGGATAGCGCGGCCGTGGGCAGAATGTACGGTATTGAAATCAAGATAGCCGGAAGCGCGGCTGGAGCAGCCGATGCCGGAAATTACAGCAACGTCGTCTTTAGGCAGGTCAAGCTTGGCAATAGCTTTAACCACGCAGCCGGTAACAACGCCATTGCCGCAGCCGGGGCACCAGATATGCGGCAAACGGCCCGGACGGAAATATTTATTGATCATTTCTTCCATATTCATAAATAGTTTCTCCTTTCCTTACAGGGCCGCCATAGCTTTTTTAACTTCTTCCAAAAGCTGGGCCGGAGTTGCAGGTTCGTTATCATATTTTGCGTACAGGCTTACGGGAACCTTGCCGCTTACAGCACGCTCTACCTCATGGACATACTGGCCGCAGTTCAGCTCGTGTACCAAAATGCCTTTTACCTTGCAGGACAGTTCTTTCATCTGCGCTTCGGCAAACGGCCAGATGGTTATCGGGCGTACCAGGCCAACCTTCAGGCCTTCGGCGCGTGCCATGTCAACGGTTTCGTAAGCAGTGCGCGCAGCGCCGCCAAAAGCAACAACTGCAAATTCTGCATCTTCCATACGGTAGTTTTCTACTTGTACGATATCGTCAAGATTATTTTCGATTTTAGCACGCTGACGGTTAGCTGCTGCCAGAGTAGCTGCCGGAGTGCCTTTCGGGAAGCCGGTTTCATCATGCACCAGGCCGGTTACATGCCAGCGGTAGCCGCTGCCGAAGGCCGGCATAGCGGGAACAAGGCTCTCATCCGTCGCATAAGCCTTAAAGTCTTCCGGTGCGCAGTCCGGCTGTTTGCGTTCTGCCTGCGGAAACTCGCTGTAATCTTCAGGCAGTTCAATTTTTTCGCGCATATGGCCGATAACTTCATCCATCAAAAGAATTACCGGCACACGGTATTTTTCGCTCAGTGCATAAGCACGCAGGGTCAGTTCAAAACATTCGGGCACACTGGCAGGGGTCAGGGCAATCAGCCAGTGGTCGCCGTGGGTACCCCAGCGGGCCTGCATCAAATCGCCCTGGGAAGGGCTGGTAGGCTGGCCGGTGGACGGGCCTACACGCTGTACGTTAACAATTACCAGAGGAATTTCGGCAGCGCAGGCATAACCGATAAGCTCCTGTTTTAACGAAAAACCAGGGCCGCTGGTTGCAGTCATAACCTTTTTGCCTGTTAAGGAAGCGCCGATAACAGCGCCCATGGAAGCAATTTCGTCCTCCATCTGAATAAATTTGCCGCCTACTTTAGGCAGCTTTTCTGCCAGGGATTCCGCTACTTCCGTAGAAGGAGTAATGGGGTAACCGGCAAAGAATTTAACACCGGCTGCGATTGCGCCTTCAACAACAGCCTGGTTGCCTTGCAATAATAAAACTTTGGACATTACTTCTCATCTCCTTCTTTATGTACAAAAATGGCATAATCCGGGCAGCGAAGCTCGCACTGGCCGCACTGGATGCAGTTTTCGGGCGCAACGGCTTCGATTTTTTCAAGTTCGCTTACCGCCAGAACCTTTTTCGGGCAGAACGCAGCGCAAATGCCGCAGCCTTTGCAGCGTTCGGTATAAATTTTTAAGCTCATTATTAAACCTCCTTTAACCTGCCTCTTTTTAAAATATTGGCTTCTTCTTGAGCACATTACTTCTATTATCATTATAAATGATACAATTTAATAGTCAAATTTATTTTCCAGATATTCTGTAAAAAAATTTTGAATAGCGCACAAAATTGCACACACCGGCAAAAAATGATATAATAATAAAAATATATAAATGTTTTTAACGATTAATTTATGTTCGGAGGCTGCCATGACTGTTATCGATGCCACCTTGCCAAAAAAAGACCGTATACTTATTGCTGCGGAAGAAGTTTTTTCGCGCCGCGGGTATGCCAACGCCACGCTTGACGAAATTATCAAACTGGCCGATACAGGCAAAGGCACGCTTTATAAATACTTTGGCAACAAGGACAACCTTTTTTATACTCTTGTCGAAACCAAAAGCCGCCCCCTGGTTGAAGAACTTAAAACAGCGGCCAATTCCGACAAGGATATAAAAACCAAATTATTCAACTATATGGTAACGCTGATTAGATTTTTATGTGCCAACAAAGGCTTATGGCGTATTTTGTGGTACGAACTAAATGCCGCCAACCAGGGCATGCACCCTACGCTTGGTGCCAACGGCCAATGGCAGATAAAATCTTTTTACAACACAGGCCTGCCGCAAAAAGAAGAAGAACGCCTTTTGCGCTATTATCAGATTTTACTGGATGAAGTTATGGTGCTGGCCTTTATTTTGGAAGAAGGCATCAAAAGCGGCTTTATCAAAGATATTGATACGCCGCTGCCCATAAAAAACGGCGTCAATTACAGCGGCCTCAGCCCGGAATCTATTTTCGGCGCTTTCCATATGTTTGCCGGGCTTGCAATTTCTGTTTTCCATATCATCGACGATTCGGCACAAGCCGAAGAAATTGCCAATATCGCCATCGACCGCTTTTTATATGGCCGCGCAGCCAGAAAGATTTAAGCACATAGAACAATTACAGCCGGTGAGAAATTCACCGGCTGTTCGCTTTTATAAAGTATGTTTTTATGTTATAATGGCGTTTATGAGATAGCTGGACCGGCTTTTCCACTCCGCAAAGAGTGGAGGTGGTACTATGACAGTGTTTGAAGCATTATCATTTGCAGTAATGTTTGCCACTTTAGTAGTGCTTATTCTCTCATTCCGTAAGTAACAGAATGAGAAAAGCCGCGTAACCATTGCGGTACACGGCCTTCTGTCAATTTTTAATTGTTCAGGGAAGAGCCGGTGTCCCAATTCCAGCTATCTCTTTTATTATTATATTCACATTTTATAGATTTGTCAAAATATGCGGCAGGCCTAAAGCCTGCCGTTTTTATATGCAGTATAGTTTTTGGCGCATCTGCATCACTGCGAATATTTTAAATGCCAGTCTGCATATCCGTGGATTATGTAATTTGTCAGCGCATCGCAGTAACGGTCCTGCTCCGGCTCGTCCATTTTATCTTCAAAAGAAAAACCGTCGTTGTAATAATACGCTTTGCCGCCAAAATAACCCAGCGCATAAGGCAAATCAACAGCCCGCAAAAAATCGCGCCCCATAAAATCCTCCGGCGCTTCTATGCCCGCCAGAGCCAGCAGCGTCGGTGCCAGGTCAATCTGCGAAGCGTACTGTTCTTCGTCAAGCAAAGCAAACGGCGCCAGGTTTTTGCCTACAAAAATAAGCGGTATCGGCGCAATGCTGCGGCGCGAACGTTCATCCGTCACCAATTCTACATATTCGCCGCCAGAGTGCGGGTTATGGTCACTGGTAATTACAAACAGCGTGCGGTCATCCATCAGCCCGCGGCGCTCTGCTTCTTCAAAAAAGTTTTTAATAGTATAGTTTACCCAGTAAATGCCGCGCACGGTTACGTATTTGTTGTCGCGCACGTTTTCAGGCATATCGGCGTAAGCCGTGCCGTAATAGGGGTAAGGCTGGTGCATATCCAGCGTTTTTACCACCAACAACATTTTATCGTTTTTGCCCTTTTCCAAAATATTCAGCGCTTCCTTATAAAGCACGTCGTTGTGATAACCCCAGCCGCTGGCCCCGGTGTAGCCTGCGTCCTCAAGGTATTCCTTTGCGTAGTATTCGCTCATGCCAAACTGCATGGGGTACTCGTGCAGCTCGTTGTTGTAATAATGGCTCGAAGCATTCATAAAAACGCCGCGCCAGCCAGCCTGCTGCACGCTGCGGAAGATAGAAGGCTGCCCTGCGCCCTGCAAATCCGGGTCATAAATAAGGTGCGAGCGGAAGGTAGCGTTTAGCCCCTGCGTGGTCGGCACAGCCGATGAATAATAATGGTCAAGGTGCGGATAATTTTCAAGCAGTTCATCAAGATACGGCGTCGCCTCAGCCGGAATATTATCATTATAATAGTGCATGTAATCGCGGTGTACGGATTCCAGCACCAGCATAACAATTTTATCATAGCTGGCCTTCAGCTCCGGCTTTTGCTCATCCGGGCGCATAATGCCCAGTTCCTGCAAAACCTGCTCGTCCTTAACAGTCAGCTTGCGCTGCTCGATATGGCTGCGGCTGACGATTTTATCAGTGTCAAACAGCATTTTGCCCAAAAAGTTTACGTTTACAGGCGTCAAAAGCATTTCACGGTAGCTGGCGCGCGTTTTTTCGCTTTCAACCTCCGTCCACATGCCCATGTATTCCTTCATTACATACGCATTAAGATGCCCCATCACCATGTAGCCGATATTCAGAATCAGCGAAAATGCCGCCACGCACATCAGCGACCATACAAAATTCGGTTTCTTCTTCGTCGGCTTATTGACGCGGAACAAAAGCACAAGCACCACAAGCCCAGTGCCAATCAGCGCCAGCTTAAACGCGCCCATGCTGGTTAAAACGCCCTTTACCGCATATATATTAAGGTTGGCAAACAGCACGCTCTGCACGTGCATACTGGTCTGCCAAAAATAAAAGGCGTCAAAAATCATAATTACGGCAGATAAAAAATAAACGGCAAAATACACCGTTTTCATCGTACGCCCAACCCACTTATGGTAGCACATAGCCGTTACCAGCACCACCAGCAGGTTGTTATTAAGCCCCGTAAGAATGGCAAGCGTTGTTACCACGCCGCCGTCCAGGCGCAGCTGTTTAACCATAAAAAAGGTTATGCCCAGGTACAAAACGCCAGTTACAACAACCGGAAAATAACGCTTCACCCTATCGCGTATGCGCTTGCGGCGCAGATATAACAGCCCCGCCACGCCCAAAAGCAAAACATCACGCAAAAAACAGCTTACAGCCGTGTACCAAAACTCCATCTGCGGAAAAGGCACTATGCTTCTGTAAAATTTCCAGGATAAAAAATACTCTGCCGCAAAGGCAACGGCCATAAAAGCAAGCAGCCAATAACGTAATCTCATCGCCACCCCGCCTTACGCCAAAAAGTTTACTGCCTGCGGCATCATTTCAATCAAAAGCGGCGTCGCCGTCACAACATCGCCGTCCAGCTCAGCCGGGAAACCGTCCACATTACATTCTATCGTCATAGTGTGCGCCTTTTTAACAATTACGCCGCTTTCGCCTTCCAGCGACTCCATTAAAATCATCGCCGCATATCTTAAAAAGTCGGCACGCTTACTGCCGGTAAACAGCGCCACATCAAAATAATCGTTGGTAATGGCAGCCCCCTTAAACAGGCTGTAACGCCCTGCATAATAGCGGCTTTTGCCGATAATGACGGACGAAGCGTCATACCACTCGGGGTCGCCGTCAAACTTTACGCGGAACTTATACCGCCAGTTGCTCAGCAAAAGCTCCTTGCGCACCAGCTCGCCGCTTTGCACAACGTAAGCAAACGAGGACAAAAAACGTTTTTCAAGGGTTGAAACACTGTCAACAACCTTCGAATCAAAACCGATGCCCGCCACCGTCAGAAATGGATGGCCGTTGGCCTTGCCGATGCGCACCGGTTTAACCCTGCCCCTGCGTACACGCTGCACCCAGCGCTGGGCATCCGCCGGCATATCAAACTCCTTGGCAACAAGGTTTACCGTACCTGCCGGAAACACACTTATAAACGGCATATAGCCGCAGCGGTTCAGCTCCGAAATCATTGCGCGCAGCGTACCGTCGCCGCCTGCAACAATCACCCAGTCATATTTTTCATCCTTAATTTTATCTGCCCAGTCGGCAAGTTTTTTAAACTCGCGCAGTTCGGTCAGCTCCACCCTGTTCGGCCCGATAATCGCCGTAAGGCGGCGTTTTAAATCCAGCACGCGCGAAAGCATACTCACAAAAATCTGCTTGCCGGAATTAGGATTATAAATGATAACAACTTTTTTTAAATTTTTAATTTCAATACCGTTAGTTTCCATTTTCAGCACACCCTAAAAAATCCATTTTTTGCGCGCCAGATAGTTCCACACAACGACGATGCACGTCGCCGCAATTTTAGATAATAACCCTGGCATATCAAAAAGCCCAACAAAAATATACATTAAAAGCAGGTTAAACAAAAGCCCCATGCCGCTGACAAGGAACACCAGACTAAGCTCCTTGGCTTTGCCATAACGCACCCCGCTTGTAAAAACAAGGATATTGCACATAAAATAGTGGTACAGCGTCGATAAAAAATACGCCAGCGCCGTTGCAGCCAGGTAATTGATGCCTGCCGCCATGTTAAAGGCATAAAAAAACGCCCACTCAATCAGCGCCGCAGTGCCGCCCACAAACAAATATAAAATTATCTTAACAAACTCGTTGTTTGTATAATCAAAACCAAACAAAACCTTTTTATCCATTTAACAATCTCCTTGACGTATTATTATAGCATTTTTTACATTTTAGTTAAAGATATAACGCAAAAATAAAACCACCGGCGCAAAACCGATGGTTTTATAATTAGATAGTTTTACAATTATTATTTCACGATAACAACAGGCACCTTGGCATAATGCACAATGTGGTTGCTGACGCTGCCGAGCAAAAGCTCTTTAATGCCGGACAAACCGCGCGAGCCCATTACAATCGTATCGGCGCCATATTTTTCGGCAGCCGCCAAAATCATTTCGGGCGGATAGCCAACTTCATATTTATATTCCGCTTTAATGCCAGGGTCAAGGCGGTCCTTAGCCTGAGCCAGAATTTTGTCGCCCAGGTCATCAAGCCCCGAAACCTCCGTTGCCAGAAGCGGGTCATCCATATCATACATAGCCAGCAGCGCACCGCTGTCGCTGGGTTTAAGCGCCGTATAAACAAACAACGAAGCATTCATTCCCTTAGCAAGCTCTGCCGCATAATCCAATGCTTTCCAGGCATGCTCACTGCCGTCAATTGCAACAAAAATCTTTTTCATAACAAACGCCTCCTTAAATAAGCGAAGCCATAAAACCCAAACCGAAAGTTTCCGGTTTTCACTTATAATGTACCATTATTTCACATTATTGTCAAAAAAATACAAACGTAAGTTAAAAAATAAAAAGCACTCCATCATAAAATGAAGTGCTTAATTTTTATTGGAGCCACAAACAGGACTCGAACCTGCGACCGACTTAATTTATTTTGGCGTTTTGCTTATCCTTACAAATAAATATTGCTCTGTTTATTTTGTTGTATTTTAACTTATTTTTATTGTATAATAAACTTAAAATGCGGAAAAAATAAATTAAATAATCCCACTCACATTTTTTACTGATTAAAACATAAACAAAATTTAAATTATTGGTAAAGTAATATAAGCATGAATAAAATATAATGTATTGATTTATTTCAACACAGAAAGGAAAGCTAATATGAAATTCAATCCATCTACTATGTTTTCTGTCTTTGAAAATGGACGCAGCAAGTTTAATACAAGTTCAGATTCTTTACAATGGTCAAAAGCCACAAAAAGTTCTTTAGAACAATACGAACAACAGCCGACAGATTTAGATTATTATCTGCGGGCTGCATGGAAAATGCTTTCTCTATTCCCACAAGATAAAATTTACAATCAAGATTTAATGCGTTCGGCTATTGAATTTATTGGAATGAAAATTAGCGCAGGCGAGAATTTAAAAGTTACAAGAATTAAATTTGCTAAAATTTACGGCGAATTAAATTTATTTTATCTTGAAATCGCGAGTGAAGGCGTAGCAACTTTTCCACGCTCCTATACTCATATTGTTAAAAACAAAAAATCTAAGAAAAAAATAATAAAAAAGGCTTCTACTGTAAAATTGAAAAAGCAAAAATGGAACGAAGAAATATTAATGGGTACTATAAATACAGAAGAATTGCCTAACACTACTATTTCTTTATGTAAGTCTGATGATGAAAAATCAATAGTTATAGCAAAAGGCAAACCTATAACAGAAATATTTACTATTCCTTTAAAATCCGCCCAATCAATAATTGTAACTGTTGAAAGCGCTATAACTCAAGCTAAAAAATTAGGTTGGTTATAACTAAATGAGTTCGTACAAAAGTAAAAAGTGATTTTATAAATTTATTTTTAAGGAAGATTGGACATGAGACGCTTTTATCAATATGCATACCATCCAAAACAACCTAAAACACAAAATACAAAATCAAATTTATACCGCACTTTTTACCCGATAATAAATGATTTGCATATTAAATTTTTTAATTTAAATCCTGAAACATTACACCATGTACTCATTGCCTATCGTAACAACTATGGCTTTTCTGCTTATGATTATGCTGTAAAAACATATCCTTATTGGAAACGTGGTTCCACAGAATTATCCGCAAAAACATTTTTCAGAATTATAAACGTTCTGCCAAATTTTATGACTATCGACGAACGTATTACAATGTTAAAAAAATTATATACATATCATAAGCCGTATATACGGCAAACACATAGGCAAATTACTACAGATTGGATGAATTTTAATAATGTATTAAATAATATTGAAGTTGAAATCAAAAATAACTTCAAGACAGACAGTGAAAAATATTATTCTCTATCACAATTGCCTCAAGATGTTATAAATGCTGCCGAATGGTTGTGCAAAAATGATATGTTATTAGCACAAAAAATTCATTCTGATTTTGCTATGGCTAAATTCAAAGAATATACTATATCAGCACTAAAAGATTTAAATTTATTCCAAGAAAAGTGTCTTGATATGTATAATAAAAACTTAATCTATCAAGACATTGATATTACAATAAATTTCCCTATGTATAAATTATATATAAAAATCACAAAAACGAAAAAAACATTTTTTCAATCAATTGTTGATTTCTTTAGGTAAACGGAGGTCATTATGAGCAACAATCAAATTCAAAAAGTTAATAATACTCCTACTACATTTTCAGACGACTTATTATCTGCCAAGTTTCAAAATTTGCCAGAAGATATGCAAAATGCATTAGCAAAAATGGTCGCTGAAGAAAAAATAAAATTAGACACTCAAGTAACACAGGATATGATAAAGCACCGCAACGCTCAATTGGATATTGATAAACATATAAACGTGGCACACGAATTGGCACGAGAAAATGGTGTAAAAAGAGCTGATAAAATTGTTTCAGATGTTAAAACCGCATCCGGTAATATGCGAATTGAAAGTAAATCTGGCTCTTGTTATGTCGCAACAGCCACATACCAAAATAAAAATCATCCTAATGTTATTATTTTAAGAGATTTTAGAGATAGATTTTTAGCTAAAACTTTTACAGGAAAATGTTTTATAAAATTTTATTATACCTTTGGTCCTTATTTAGCAATATTACCAAATAAGTTTAATAGCATAAGAACTATTTCAAAAATATGTTTAGATAAAATAGTCCATAAGATTTTACTAAAATATTATATAAAATAATCTGTTATAATTATTTTCAACCTGTATAAATAAAAACATCTAGAACTAACTATAATATTTTCTTGCATTATTACAAAAAAATCCGCGTTTATCAAAAACACGGATTTTTTATTATGATAATTCTTTGGAAAGGAAAACAGCTATGACAATTATTAAAAGCACTATTAACGCCAACGGCGTTGAAATACGGGTAAATACTACTAATGAAGCAGATTACATTTCATTAACAGATATAGCACGAAAAAGAGATGCAGAAAATCCACGATATATCATTCAAAACTGGATGCGAAACAGAAGCACCGTTTCGTTTTTAGGATTATGGGAAGAACTAAATAATCCTAATTTTAAACGTGTCGAATTCGACGCGTTTAAAAATGAAGCTGGCGATAACGGCTTTGTTTTAACTCCGCAAAAATGGATTGCCGCTACAAATGCTATCGGCATCATTTCTAAATCCGGCCGCTATGGCGGCACCTATGCCCACAGCGATATTGCCTTTGAATTTGCTTCATGGATTTCGCCGGAATTTAAATTATACATCATAAAAGATTATCAGCGTTTAAAATCCGATGAAAGCCATGCTAAGGCTATTGAATGGAACGTAAAGCGCGAGATTGCCAAAACCAATTACCGAATACACACTGACGCTGTAAAAGAAAATTTAATTCCACCGACACTCAGCAAAGCACAAATTTCTTATACTTATGCCAGTGAAGCAGATGTTATAAATACCGCATTGTTTGGCTTAACAGCTAAGCACTGGCGGCAACTGCATCCGGATGCTAAAGGCAATATCCGCGATAATGCTACTATTGAACAGTTAATAGTCTTGGCTAACCTCGAAAGCCTGAATGCAGTTTTAATTGCGGACAAGCTGCCGCAGGCAGACCGTTTATTCCGTCTTAACCAGGTTGCCATTTTTCAATTACAATCATTGCTGAAAGAACCTATTAAAAGTATCGGAAACTTAAAAGCGCTGCAAGATAAAAATAATTAAAAGCATCGTTTAACATAAAAACAAAAAAGCCGTGGAAAACACTCCACGGCTTGATTTTTTATTGGAGCCACAAACAGGACTCGAACCTGCGACCCTCTCATTACGAATGAGATGCTCTACCAACTGAGCTATTGTGGCTTAACGGCAATATTATAATACAAAAGCAGCCGGTTTGGCAAGTGCCAAATTTGTATTATTCCGCAGCTTTTTCAGCCTCTGCTGCTTTTTTGGGTTTACGGCCGCGGCGTTTGGGTTCGCCGGCATAACCGTTCTTTTTAACAACTTTAATAAGCTCGGTAATAAAATGCAATTCCTGTGCAGTGCAATCCTGCAGCAAATCTGCCAGTTCGTTCTGGAAGATTTTTTCGCTGCGTTTAATGTTATCGCACAAAAGCTCATCAACAGATACATCAAGCACATTAGCCAGATGAATGATGGTCGGCAGGCCCAGTTTGGTATTGCCGGTTTCAATATTGCTGATATGAGGGGTGGAAAGGCCGATCAGATTGGCGATATAGCCCTGGGTTACGCCTTTACGTGCACGTGCAGCTTTGATTCTTACTCCAATCGCTTTATAGTTAATATCCATATTCCCAACTCCTTTTTGATTTATTCCGACACGTACCTGCTGCTTTTAGATAAACATGTGGTTTAAATTTTGGCAAAACTCCAATTTTTAGAGCTTATTATATTATATCCTAATAATTGCTTTTAGGCAATGCTAAAAACAATAAATTTATAAAAAAATTGTTATAATAACTATTTTATTCCGTCAATGGCACTGTCAGGCTGCCCATTGGCATCAAAATATAGCTTGGGTCCGGTCCGGTAATTTCTTTGGCGCGCTCCAGCGCTTCTTCCACGCTTGCCGCGGATTCCAAAAGCAGGTTTTGGGCAAGTTCTTTTTCAAGCGCGCTGACGATGATAAAATGCGCTTTTTTGGTAAGCCTTGTTACGGCGTAGGCCTTGTTGGGGCCGATGGCAAAGTTCTGCTCAATTTCTGCCTTGATGGCGTCGGCGCTGCCCAGGCGCTTGCAGGTTTCTTCAAGCAGGGCGCTGCCGCTGCCTTCCACACATTCGCCGATGATAATTACCACGCCGCCCTGCCGCACGGCGCACACGGCGTTGTCCATCGTTTTTTGCATCTGATAGACGTTAATGTCCTTGGGGTAGCCGCCGCAGCTGGCAATAACAATATCCGCGCGGCGCGGAATTTTTACGCCGTAAGCTTTATCGGCAAATTTGCAGGCTTCAAGATGTGCTTTTTCGTAATCGCCCGCAAAGATTTTTAAGAACTGATGCTCTGCGTTCAGCACTGCGTTGAACAAAAACAGTGAGCGCCCTTTGGCAAAAAGTTTTACCCCTTCCATCTGGTCGTCGTAAATAGGGTTGCCTGCAAGCTTTCCCAGCATAGCGTTTTCGTCCAGCATCAGGCTGTGGTTGCGCGTTGCTGTTTCCAGCGATGCGACGCCCGGCAAAATTGCTTTGCGCCCGCCGCCGTAGCCTGCAAAGTAGTGATGCACCACCGTGCCAGTCATAATGATGTGGTCGGCACCGCAGACAAGTTTATTTATCCACACCGGCGTGCCGCGGCTGGTTGTGCCAAAGTAAACAAAATCGTCCGGCTGGCGTGCGTCGCTGTTGTACATTTTAAGGCGCGAAGCGACTTCAGCGCCAACCTGCTCTGCCATTTCGGCTTCCGTCATCAGGCGGTGCGTGCCGCAGGCAAACACAATGCTCATGTCTTCATCCTTAATGCCCAGGCGGTTCATTTCGTTGACAAGCACGGGCATAAACACTTCGCTGCCCGCCACGCGCGTCGGGTCGTTGCAGATAAACACAATTTTCTGCCCCGGCTTAATAAGTTTATCCAGCGGCTCTGCGCCGATAGGATGGTAAACCGCTTCCAGCGCAGCGGCGGCCACGTCTTCCAGCACCGGCAGTTTGGCCACCTCGATTTCCTTCAGCACGGCTTCTTCCGGCAGGCTGAAGGTTTTTGTGCCGTGCCCGTAAGCATAGGTATATGTTTTCATAGCAAACAACCCCCTTTTATTTATTTTTTTGGCAGTGATAAGAGCACAACGGTAATAATAATGCACGCCATGCCGGTTAAATCCATCAGCGTAAGCGGCGTTTTAAGCCATACCACAACGGCGATGATTGAAGCCAGCGGTTCGGCGCAGCTGATAAGGCTGGCCTTGGTGGAGCCTACCACTTTAAGCCCGACCAGAAACAGCGAATAACTGACTACCGTGGCAAAAATTACAAGGTACGCAAATGCGATAACGGCGTTTAAATCCCAATGGCCAGTAGGTGCAAACGGATTGACAAACACGCACAGCAAAAGCCCCGATAAAAGCTGCCCCCAGCCGACGACGAGCGTTGTGCTGTACTTTGCCAAAAGCCGCATGGGCTGCACCGTGTAAAACGCCAGTGAAACGGCGGAAATAAGGCCGATGACAAGTGCCAGCGGCGAAAGCACTACGTTATTGATGTCGCCGTGGGTAGAAATCAAAAACACGCCCACCAGTGCAAACACAATGCCCAAAAGTTCGCGCCCTTCCGGCATTTTGCGGCTTTTCAAGCTCATCCACAGCATTACAAACACCGGCGATGTGTACTGCAAAACCGTCGCTGTCGCTGCGTTGCACAGCGAAATCGTATAATAAAAGCCAAACTGCGCGCCGAGCAGCCCGCAAAAGCTAAAGGCAAGCTGGTCTTTGGCATCGCGCTTATCCGCAAAAATGCGGAAAATATTTTCGCCGCGCAGCAGCAGGTAACCTAAAAATATCAGCCCTGCCAGAACCTGGCGCACCGCAATCAGCCACGGGGCTGTTACGTCATGGAACTGGTAAAGGTATTGCCCGCATACGCCGCCCAAACCCCAGGCTGCTGCCGAAAGCAAAATTAAAATAACACCGCATTGAAACGACAAGATAAAAACTCCCTTAAGATTCTACTTACATTATAAAACAAATTTTGCCCAATAGCAAAAACTGCACTGCAAAAGTTATTCAGCATAGCTTAAGCAGTGCAGTTTGTTACGTTTTTAATATTTATGGCTTACAAAAGATACAGCCAAGTTAAAAGAAGGAAAGTCGGGATAAGGATGCCGCCGGACCACAGCAGGTAGCCGAAGAAGGTCGGCATTTTTAAGCCGCGCTCCTGCACGATGGAAAGCACCATAAAGTTCGGCGCATTGCCGATGTAGCTATTGGCGCCCATAAATACCGCGCCCATGGAAATCGCCATCAGAGTTTTGGCGCCTTCGGTCATTAAAACGGCAGCTTCGCCGCCCGCCAGGTTAAAGAAGGCGAGATAGGTCGGCGCATTATCAAGGAAGCTGGACAGCGCGCCCGTCATCCAGAAGTACATTGCGTTGTTGGCGCTGCCGTCGGGATTGGTTACCAGCGCAACTACCGGGGCAAACGCACCGTCAAGACCGGCACGCAGCATTTCAAGCACCGGCACGATAGTAACGAAAATACCGAAGAACAGTTTTGCTACTTCTAAAATCGGGTCCCAGCCAAACTGGTTGGCTTCGCGTACTTTCTGGCTGGTCAGCTTAAGCGAAAGGCCGCCTGCAATTAAAAAGATAACGTCGCGCAGCACGCCTTCGCCTGCCAGATGCACGCCCAGCACTTCAAAGCTTACGCCGCTGTGCCATACGCCCGCCATCAAAACGGCGCTTACGATGACGGCCAGCAGTAAAAAGTTGATTTTGCCGTCGATGCCGAACGGCTCTTTCGGGTAATGTTTTTCTTTTTCCAGAAATTCGTCTTTTTCTTTATTGAAGAGAATGGTATCGGTAATGAAATAAATCAGCAGAAGCAGACCGACTGCCGTCAGCATCGGCAAAAGAACGTGTTCAGTAGTCCAGAAGAACTCAACCCCGCGCAAAAAGCCCAAAAACAGCGGCGGGTCGCCCAGCGGCGTAAGGCTGCCTGCAATATTGGCTACAATGAAGATAAAGAACACAAAAGTGTGCATATCATAGCGTCTGTGGGCATTGGCCGCAATCAGCGGACGAATAAGCAGCATGGCCGCACCGGTTGTGCCCATGATGTTGGCGCACAGCGCGCCCAGCGCCAAAAACGCGGTATTGACTGCCGGACGCCCGATAAAGCTTGAGCGGATGTGGATGCCGCCAGCAACCGTGTACAGCGAACCGACAAAAATAATGAACGGAATGTAATCGGCAATCAGCGCATGCGCAATAGAATTAACCGCAATGCCGCCGCCATGCACAAAAAACATCGGCACAGCCGTTGCCAAAGCCCAAAAAACTGCAACCTTGCCAAAATGATGATGCCAGAAATTAGGCACAGCCAAAGGGCAGATAGCAATGCACAGCAGCACGCCGATAAAAGGCAGCGCCCACCAGAACGACAGCTCGCCGCCGTTAAGCCCCGCCGCATAAGCAGGCTGAGGCAGCATAGCCGCACAGAAGGCTGCCAGCGCGCCTGGAAAATTACGTTTTAACATAAAAACCACTCCCAACAAATTTATGATTACGCTATCAGAAATATACTTTTATTTAATTAGACAAAATTTTATAAAATCCTGCCCCCGGCACGTGTATACAACGCCGTTATTTAAGGCTGATTTGCTTAAAACTGCACTGCTGCATATCAAGCATGTGGCTTGCAATCGCCTTGCCGCGCTCCGGGTTATCGGTAAAGCAAACCTCGCTGTGCCCTGTGCCATGCAGCTTCAAAAGCCCTGCGCATTCAAGGTACAGCCTTGCCTGCAATGCCGTCGCCTCAGCAGGGTCTAAAACGGTTACATCTTCGCCGAACTCTGCTTCAATAACCGGGCGGATAAACGGAAAATGCGTGCAGGATAAAAGCACAACGTCAACGGCCGCAGCCTTCAACGGCGCAGCATATTCCTTAACGGTTTTCATCAGCACTTCTCCCTCAAACACGCCTGCTTCTATCAGCGGCACAAAATCAGGACAGCCCTGCGCAAAAACCTCGGCTTCTGCGTCCAAAATATTAACCGCCGCCTTGTGCGCGCCGCTTGCCACTGTAAAAGGTGTGGCCATAACGCCGATTTTTTTATTTTTGGTTGTGCCCAGCGCCAACTCTGCGCCCTTGCTCATGCCAACAACGTCAAAAGCATAACCGTTTTTTATGCTTTCCGTGCCCAAAACAGTTATCGTATTGCAGGCAACAACCAATAGTTTTACGCCCGCTGCGTCAAGATAATCAGTCATATCGCGCACAAAAGCGCGGATTTCTTCTTCCGAACGCTGCCCGTAAGGCGCGCGCGCCGTATCGCCGATATATAAAAAATCCTCGTGCGGCAGCATTTTTTGCAGCACTTTCAAAACGCTAAGCCCGCCCACGCCGGAATCTATTACACCGACAGGCAAATTTTTATCCACTGTATCTCCCCCAAAGCAAATTAAAATCATAGCTTTATTATAGCTCTTTTACCTGTATTTTTATACAAAAACTTTACACAAAAGCCATACTTTATAGCAATCGCCTATTTTTGTAATGTTTTTTACAGTTTGCGTGCCGTTTTATATTTTGCTCCCGGATATGCTATAATAAAAATATCATTATAAAATTTTATGCAGAGGCCGGATAATGAACACAACCGCAGGCAATAAAAAATACGAGCTGCTTTTAATCTCCGTTATCGCAGCCCGTGCCACAAGCTTTATTTTCAGCAAAATGATACTTGAAAGCATTACACCATTCAATCTGTTGGCGGTACGCTTCATAATTGCCTTTATTTTGCTGGCGCTGATTTTTAATAAAACCGTGCGCAGCCTTACCGGGCGCGACCTTATGGCAGGATTTGCCATCGGCACGGCGTTTTTTATTACCATGAGCTGCGAAATGAAAGCCCTGACGCAGGCAGCTTCGTCTTTGGTATCGCTGCTTGAAAACTGCGCCATTATTTTTGTGCCGCTGTTAGAACTGATTTTATTTAAAAAATTCCCCACTAAAATTACGGTCATCAGCACCGGGCTTGCCATGCTGGGCGTAGTGCTTCTGGCGTTAAGCCAGGGCGGGCTCAGCGGCGGCTTTACCTGGGGGCTTTTGGCAGGTTTGTGTTATGCGGGCGCAATTATTGTTACAGAACGTCTTTCGCACGGCAGTAACTCCACGCTTGGCATCGGCATCGTGCAAATCGGCACTATGGGCGCGCTTTCATTTTTGGCAGTTTTACTTTCTGAACAGCCGCAGCTGCCGCAAACAGGAGCCCAGTGGCTGATGCTGGCAGTTTTAATCATCGTCTGCACCGGCTTTGGCTTTACCTTGCAGCCCATGGCGCAAAGCCATGTTACCGCCGCCCGCGCGGGATTATTCTGCGCCGTCAGCCCTGCCATTGCCACGCTTTTGGGCGTAACCGTGCTTGACGAGCCCTTCGGCCTGCTTGATGTGTTGGGGCTTGTTTTGATTTTAGCCAGCATTGCGCTGCCGTATGTGCGTAAAGGAGAAAGCGTTAATGAATAAGCAGCAGATTTACGATTTTTTGAATGAACAGGGCATAAAATACGAAGCGGTTGAGCATAAAGCAGTGTACAACATGGCACAAATGAGCGAAGTTACGCTGCCCCACCCCGAAGCCGACGCTAAAAACCTGTTTGTGCGCGACGATAAAAAGCGCAGCTATTACCTTATCACTGTTAAAGGCAACAAGCGCGTCGATTTAAACAGCTTCCGCCAAAAATACGGCACGCGCCGTTTAAGTTTTGCTTCCGACAGCGACCTGGCGGATTACCTTGGTTTAATCCCCGGTGCGGTAACGCCGCTGGGCCTTTTGAACGACGCAGAATGTAAGGTGCAATTTTTTATCGACGAAGAATTTTTGCAGCCGTCCGCACTTATCGGCGTACACCCCAACGACAATACGGCATCAGTATTTCTTAAAGCAGAAGACCTTTTAAAAATCATCGCCGCACACGGCACTAAAATACAGGCAGTAACTATTTAAGCATAAAAGAAAAAGGAGTGCATTTAAAATGATGAAAAAATGTAAACTGACGGTTTTAAAAACCACTTTGCAGGAAGATTTGGCCAAAGAATACGGTATTCCCGGCTTTGGCCCGTGCCCGCTGATGAAAGAAGGGCAGGTATTTTATACCGATTACAGCAAGCCGGAGGGCTTTTGCGATGAAGCCTGGAAGGCAATTTACCAGTATGTTTTTGCCCTTGCCAACGGTGCGGAAGGCTGGTACTATGACGACTGGATTGACCCGAAGCACAAGGGCATTGCCATCTGCTCCTGCAACGACGGCCTGCGCCCGGTAATTATTAAAGTAGAACGCATGGAAAAATAAAGAAAAAGCGCTGCCATAACTGACAGCGCTATTTTTATGCCTGTTTTACATTAAATACAGCCAGGTTAACAGTAAAAAGATGGGTATTAAAATCCCTACGCTCCACAGCAGGTAAGCAAAGAAAGCCGGCATTTTGAGCCCGCGGTTCTGCACAATGGCAACAACCATAAAATTCGGCGCATTGCCGATATAGCTGTTGGCGCCCATAAACACCGCGCCCATGGAAATTGCCGTCAGCGTTACCGCGCCTTCGGTCATCAGCATGGCAGCGTCGCCGCCCGCCATATTAAAAAAGGCAAGATAAGTCGGTGCGTTATCGAGGAAACCCGAAAGCGCGCCCGTCATCCAGAAATACATGGCATTGTTGGCAGTGCCGTCCGGATTGGTAACAAGCGCCACCACCGGGGCAAACGTGCCTGCCGCACCGGCTTTTAACATTTCCAGCACCGGCACAATGGTAACAAAAATGCCGAAGAACAGCTTGCCGACTTCCAGCACCGGCTCCCAGCTGAACTGGTTAGCCGCGCGCACGCCCTGCGGCGTTAATTGCAGCGAAAGCCCTGCCGCCGCCAGGAATATCAAATCGCGCAGCACGCCCTGGCCTGTCAAATGCACGCCCAGTATGCTGAATTCAATACCGCTGTCCCACACGCCTGCCATCAGCACGGCGGCAATAATTACGCCCAGCAGCACAAAGTTTATTTTGCCTTCCACGCCAAAGGCTTCTTTGGTGCGGGTGCTTTCAGCAAGCAAAAAGGCGTCCTTTTCTTTGTTGTACAGCACTGTATCGGCAATGTAGTAAATAGCAAGCAAAAGGCCGACCGCCGTAAGCATCGGCAAAATCAAATGCTCGGTTGTCCAAAAAAACTCTACCCCGCGCAAAAAGCCCAAAAACAGCGGCGGGTCGCCTAAAGGCGTAAGGCTGCCCGCAATATTTGCCACAATGAAAATGAAAAACACAAAAGTGTGCATTACATAACGGCGGCGCTCGTTAGCCGCAATAAGCGGACGGATTAACAGCATGGCCGCGCCCGTAGTGCCCATAATGTTGGCAAGCACTGCGCCCAGCGCCAGAAAGCCGGTATTCGTCAGCGGCGTGCCGGTAAAGCTGCTGCGGATGTGGATGCCGCCCGCCACTGTATAGAGCGAGCCGACAAAAATAATAAATGGAACGTAATCACCAATCAGCGCGTGCGCTACGCTGCCAGCCGCCACACTGCCGCCGTAAATTACAAACAGCGGCACCGCCGTTGCCAGCGCCCAGAACACTGCTACCTTGCCGTAGTTGCTGTGCCAGAAATGCGGCACTGCCAGCGGGCAAACGGCAATGCACAGCAAAATTCCTGCAAACGGCAGCACCCATGCCAGCGGCAGCTCTGCGCCGTTAAGCCCGGCTGCAAACGCCGGCAGCGGCAAAGCCAGCGCCGTAATAAATGCCATCATCGCCCCCAATGCTTTGTTTTTAATCATGTTAAAATCCTCCTGAGTTAAAATGAACTGCGCTTTTTAATATATGCAAACTATATAAAAATCAATCTTAAATAAGCCTGCGCACCATTATTGTACTCGAAGAATTCCTACTAAGTCAATAATATTTCAGAAAAACTTTCAGAAAATTTTTTATGGTACAACTTCCTTCCTATATATAATAAAAACACAAATAAAAAATCACCGTCTGCACTTAACAAACGGTGATTGATTTTTGTTTGTATTCTGTTATAATATTGCCTATGAGATAATCTGATGGTCGGTTTCTCTCCGCGTTGCGGGGAGGTGGGAGCCTATGAGTACTTATGAAGCTTTATCTTTAATGATAGCCTTCGGTATTTTAGTTGCTACCATTATTTCAGGCAAGCGCTAATTTTAACGCTGAAATGAAATAGAGCCGCCCAAGGCCGGACAGCTCTTCTTTCAAACTCAAAATTTCGAGGAGAGAGCTGACGGACCAACATCAGATTATCTCTCTTTTTGTATTATACAACCTTTTTGCCGTCTTGGCAAATGTTTTAACACACATATTGCCGCACTGTATTGACAGATGCCGCCTGCGGTGCTATGCTGATTTTTATAAGCAGTAAAAACTACCAGTAAAATAAAGCGGCGCTTACGCAGGCTGCCACTAACAGGAGGGTTATAAATGGCTGAAAACTGCTCGCATAACTGCGAAGGCTGCACCGAAAATTGCAGCGAAAGAACTAAAGAAAGCTTTTTAGAAAAACCTAACGAAATGAGCCACATCAAAAAAGTAATCGGCGTTGTCAGCGGCAAAGGCGGCGTCGGCAAATCGCTTGTCACATCGCTTTTAGCCGTACTGGCACAGCGCAAAGGCTGCAAAACCGCTATTTTGGACGCCGATATAACAGGCCCGTCCATACCCAAGGCGTTTGGCCTGCACGGCCATGCCGAAAGCAGCGAATGGGGGCTGTTTCCGGTTAAAACCTCAACCGGCATTGAAGTTATGTCACTCAACCTGCTGATGAAAAACGAAACCGACCCCGTTATATGGCGCGGCCCGCTGATTTCCGGCGCTGTTAAGCAGTTTTGGACGGACGTTGTCTGGGGCGATGTGGATTATATGTTTATTGATATGCCGCCCGGCACCGGCGATGTTGCGCTGACGGTGTTCCAATCTATCCCCGTGGACGGCATTGTTATTGTTGCTTCGCCGCAGGAGCTTGTAGGCATGATTGTTGAAAAAGCCGTCAACATGGCTAAAATGATGGATATACCCGTGCTGGCGCTAGCCGAAAACATGAGCTACATTACCTGCCCGGACTGCGGCAAACAAATCCGCGTTTTCGGCGAAAGCCATATTGATGAAATTGCCAAGAAGTACGGTGTAGAAACCGTTGCCCGCCTGCCGATTGACCCTGCGCTGGCAGCAGCCTGCGACGCCGGTACTATCGAGCAGTTCAGCGGAGACTGGCTGGATGGCGTACTGGAAAAACTGACAGCAGAAAATAAATAACGCTAAAACAAAAAGCAATTACCGTCCGTTTGGATAGTAATTGCTTTTTTATTGCGGTTATTTAAAAAATCCAAAAAACTCTGCGCAAATGCCGATAATAACCAAAACGCCAGTTATTATCCTGATAGTTTTTATCAGGCCCTGGCCTGCGTTTTTATTGATTTCAGCAGCGTAATAGGTAAACAGGTGCCAGTTGAACAGCCACAAAATGCAGGCCGGTAAAATGAAGCGGTTATTGGCAAAAAGCCCGTAGGCGATTAAGGCAACGCTTAAAATATTTAAGCAGTTGCTGAAACAAAACAAATAATATTTGCTGCCGGAGATAAACATGTCGCGGCGGTATTTTTTTAACTGTCTGACGGACCTTAAAACCTGGTCCAGGCAGATTACTGCAACCAAAACATATCCTAATGTCATTTTTAACCTCAAAAATTTATTTTTATTTTGCCGTCAGACCGCCGTCAACGGCGACGATGCTGCCGGTCATGAAGCTGTTGGCCGGGCTTAAAAGCGAGCAGATTACGTGCGCTATTTCTTCGGCGCGGCCTATGCGCCCCAGGGGGTAGGCTTCCGCCATATCTGCTGCGGTGTAGCTGCCGCCTGCGGCTTGTAGCTGTTTTTGCAAAAGCGGCGTATCTACATCAGCCGGGCAGACGCAGTTAACCCGCAGGCGCGGCGCTGTATCCAGCGCCAGGGCGCGGGTAAACGCCACCACCGCCCCTTTGCTGGCGCAGTAAGCAGCACAGCCGTAGTTGCCGCTTATACCGGCATCCGAAGCGACGTTTACCA
This sequence comes from Phascolarctobacterium sp., assembly GCA_003150755.1. Taxonomy (GTDB): domain Bacteria; phylum Bacillota; class Negativicutes; order Acidaminococcales; family Acidaminococcaceae; genus Fusicatenibacter_A. Next base: position 274,415 of record QAMT01000002.1, read on the forward strand.
CCGCGCCCGCTGCCGCAAAATGCGGCAGCAGCGCCTGCGTCAAAAACACAGTTCCTTTTACGTTCACAGCAAAAATACTGTCAAATTCCTGCTCCGTCAGCATCTCCACGCTTTGTTCGCTGTAAATGCCTGCGCAGTTTACCAAAAAGTCAACGGCACCGGCGTTTTTTATCTGCGCCGCCGCAGCCCGGCAGTCACTTATTTTTGCCACGTCGCAGGCAATAAAATACACTTTATCTGCGTAAGCTGCCGTAAGTTCCGCCATCAGCGCAGGCTGTTCATGCCGCGCCAAAAGCCATACTTCCGCGCCGTCCGCCAAAAGCGTGCGCGCCGCGGCCAAGCCAATGCCGCTGGTGCCGCCACTGATGACTGCGCGTTTACCATTACATCCGTAGTTCATTTTCCGCATCCTTTCTTTCCGGCGGCAAAATCATAATTACCGTTGTTTCTTCGTCCGGCACGCTTTCCATGCTTACTTTGATGTTATGGCGCAGCGCAATTTCCCGGGCAATAGCCAACCCCAGGCCGCTGCCTTCTTTGTTGCTTTCGCCGCGTGTTTTGTAAAAACGGTCAAATACATAGGGCAAATCTTCCTGTTTAACGCCGCTGCCGTGGTCTTTTACCGTCAGGCGGTCGCCGCGCAGGCACAGTTCTACACTGCCGCCTTCGGGGCTGAATTTAATGCTGTTGTCCAAAAATATCATCAGCATCTGGCGCAGGCGTCCGTAGTCGCCTTCGATTACATACAGGTTTTTGTCCAGCTTCAGATTGACGCTGACATGCTTTTTCTGCCCCAGGTGCTTGCTGGCGCGGGCAGCGTCCTGCACTACGTCGCACAAATTGATTATTTCTTTTTCTATCGGAAAATCCGTGTTCTGCAAGCGCGACAAATCCAGCAAATCGTTAATCAGGCGCTGCAAAAACAGGCTTTCGTTCAGCATTTGTTTGTAATACTGTTCTACTTCGGCAGGATCTGTCACAACCTTGTCGTTAAGGGCTTCCAGGCTGCCGCGGATAACCGTTACCGGCGTGCGCAGCTCGTGCGATATGTTGGCAATAAAGCTGCGGCGCAGTTTTTCAAGCTTGCGCCCTGCCTCATCGGCATCCAGCAGGCGGCTGCCCAGTTCGTCCAGTGTATCCGCCAAAGCGCCGATTTCGTCTTTTTGGTTTATGTTGCAGCGCTCGGTGTAGTCGTGTTCTGCCATTTTATGCGCTACTGCCTTCATGCGGTTCAACGGCTTGGTAAACTTCCAGCTGAACAGCACGCTTAAAAACGATACCAATAAAAGTGCAATCGCGCAGGAAAGCAAAAGTATTTTTACGCCCTCCCAAGTAGCAGACTGCAAACCCTGCACCGGGTAGTGCAAAAGCACAACGGCGCGGATAACGCCGTTTGTATCATAAACAGGCGCTGCAGCGCACAGCATAATCTCCTCACGCACGGGGTTAAAATCTTCCGCGACGGATACCGTGCCGCCAAAAGCCATTTCCACACAGTTGCGCGTTACTTCTGGCAGCTGCTCAAAGGTAATGGTGCGGGGCGGCTGTTCCGGCGGCTGGGGCGGAAGTTCGGTTTCATGCTGCATCATACGGCGGTGCATGCCCATGTGGTGCGGCATCCGCTGCGGCAGTTTAAGCTGGCGGGCATCGTCAACCACCCACACATCTTCCATGGTAATGTTGTTGATGTAGCCGATAAACCGTGTGTTGGCAATGCCGCCGCGCTGTTCCAGCCAGCGGGCGTTTTCGCTCAGCACTTCGGCAATGCGCACGGCGCGCTGCTCCAGTTCCGTCTGTTTCATATCAATAGTATGCTGACGGAAAAAGTGCGCAAAGCTGCCGCCTACCACCAGTGCAAACACCAGCAGCACCGCCGCAAAATATAATGTTAGCTTTAAAGCAATTTTGTTATGCATGTGCTTTCTCCTCAAACCGGTAGCCTACACCCCAGATGGTTTTAATCTCCCAGTTGGGATGCTCAAATTTATCCAGCTTGGCGCGCATACGCTTAATATGCGAATCAACCGTGCGGCTGTCGCCGTAATAATCGTAGCCCCACAGGCTGTCCAGCAGATTATCCCGCGAGAAAACCTTGCTGCTGTTTTTGGCCAGCGTCCACAAAAGTTCAACTTCTTTTTTGGTAAGCGCTACTTCGCTGCCGCCAACGGTAACGGCATATTTATCAAGGTCTATCAATAAATTATCATAACTGTAAGTGTTGCGGTTGCTTTTTTCCTCACGCGGCTGCATACGGCGCAAAATCGCGCGCACACGCGCCATTACCTCGCCCGCGCTGAAAGGCTTGATAATATAATCATCAGCGCCGATGTCAAGGCCCATAATCTTTTCAAAATCCTCGCCGCGTGCAGTAACCATAATTACCGGCACCAGCGATTTGCTGCGCAGCTGCCGGCAAACCTCAAAGCCATCCATTTTAGGCATCATTACATCCAAAAGCACCATGGCAATATCTGCCTCGTTTTCGTCAAACAGGCGCAGCGCCTCCTCTCCGTCCAGCGCCACAACCGGCTCAAAGCCCTCTTTGCGCGCATAATTGGATAAGATAGAAGTAATCTGTTTATTGTCATCAGCAATCAGCATTTTTGCCACTGCCATCACCTCGCAACTAATAATTAACTATATTATACAACGCCAGGCAAGCAGATTATAAGCAAAATTTTATAAAAAACTTGCTATCTTTACCGGCGGCAGTAAAATATAATCAGGGCAAAATTTACCAAAAACAAACCAATTTAGACACATTTTTGCCATAACCATACTGTACAATACAGACAAGATAAAAAATAACATCACAAATAAATTAAAGGAGTGACCTGATATGTTGAAAAGCAAATTGTTCAAATCTTTAGTAGTTGCAAGTTTAATCAGCGCTATCTGCGTACCGGTTTTTGCAGCCGAAGAAACCACCGCACCGCAGCCGACTGTACGTGAAAAAGTAGAAAAAATTTTAAGCGAAGATGACGCTGTACGCCGCCCGATGCCATTCGGCGGACGCCGCGGGCCGCAACTGACCCAAGAACAGCGCGAAGCACGCGCAGCAGCCAGGGTTGCCTGGATGGAAATGACCCCGCAGCAAAAATTTGAACAGCGCCAGCAAATGCGCGAAGAATTCTTGGCACAGCTCCCCGCTGAAAAACGCGAAGCCATTGAAAAACGCACCGCAGAAGCCAAAGCTAAATGGGCCAGCATGACCGATGAAGAAAAACAAGCCGCTATGCGCGATATGTTCCGCGGATTCGGCCACCGCAACGGTTTAAGAATGCACTGCGATTGGGGCCCGGGCCGCCACCACGGCGAAGGCTGCTATGACCGCGACCGCCACTACGACCGTTATCACCATGACGGACACTGCGACTGGGGTACCGATTGCCCGTACTACGACGATAATAACAACTAATGCTTAAAGCGCTATGAATTTTCTTAACGCCAAACCTTACACCAATTTGTTTAACCTTTCCCAAAATTTAAGCTAAATATCTATAACTTCCCCTCCAGCTATAAAAAACAGACAGTTTAAAACTGTCTGTTTTTGTTTATAACCCTGTAATGAAATAAGGCCGTCCAACGGTCGCGGACAGCCTTTTTTCAAGTAATTTCAATTATTAGGAGAGGACTGACGCGCGAACATCAGATTATCTCTCTTTTATTATTATAACTGTTACCAGCAAACTTGTCAAAAGCACGGACGCAAATCCGTGTTTTTTATTTTAAGATTAAGCTGCCGCCTGCTTTTTAGCTTCGTGGTAAAAGCGCAGGGTAATCAGCGCCGCCACCACGCCGATATAAACTATAAACTCCAAAATTTCTCCGGCGCAAGCCGTAAAAGACGCGCCGCGCAGCAAAACGTCGCGCAAAAGTCTGTAACCCCACACCAGCGGAAATACGTTGGACACAAATTGCACCCACAGCGGCAAAACATTCATTGGCCCGCTGGCGCCGCCCAAAATAAAGCCGCCCGGAATAAAGAAAATCATTCTGCTGGATGCAACGCCGGGATTAGCCGAGCCCCAGCCGATAAACACTGCCATTAGCGCCACTGCAAACCCTAAAAGCACAATTACCAACAGCAGCAGCAGCAAATTGCCAGCAAATGTTAAATCGCCAATCAGTTTGGTTACTGCAAGCCCCATAAGCATCGACACCGAATAGCAAAAAACGTAAGGAACCGTGCGCACCATCAGCCCCAGGGCGTTGCCGCGCAGTTCCGGCTCCCACTTGCGCTCAAGCTTTAGGCGCGGCACCATGCCGATAGTTGCAAAAACCAAAAACATACTGCCAAAGAAAAACAAAAAGCCAAAAGTGCTTGAATTGCTGTGCGCGTCCAGCGGGTTAAACAAAAGCCTTTCCTTTAAAGTAATATTTTGCATAACGCTTTGCACCTGTACGGAGTTCAGCCCCAGCTTCTGCACTTCTTCCGCGCCGATTTCCGCATTGGCCTCACCCGTAATTTCGTTTAAGGCTTCGCGCAGGTTGGCCAGCTGCGCCGCATTGGTGTTGTCGTAAAAAACACCTATGTTGTTGGGCGTTTTGTTATAACGGCGTTTTTCAAATTCATTGGGAATATAAATTACAGCCACATGCTCGTCATGGTACATCAGCTCGTCCGGCTTTTGCGGCGTGTAGTACACGTTTTTTATGTTAATATACGGCGATGTATCCAGCAGCTCTGTAAATTCGCGGCTAAAACGCGAGTTATCCAAATCAATAACGGCTACGCCCGCTTCTTCAATGTAATTGTTGCTGTAAATTACCGTAAAAAGCACTGCCAGGATTAGCGCCAGCACCAGCGAAACCTTGTGGTACGGCACTGCCCTTGCGGTGATGATAGCATCTATTTCATCCTTTAACGAGTTCATCGCAATCCACCTTCACCGTCATGCCCGGCTGAATTTTCTCTCCGGGCAAAGTATAAATGCGCGCTTTAAAAGTAGTAATATCTGCCTGCCCTTTCTCGCGGCTCATTTTTAAATCGGCAAAGCCCGGTGCAGGCGTTAAAATCCTTATTTCGCCGCGCACCTTGTCGCCTGTTGCCACTGCCGTGCCGGTAACAATATCGCCTTCGTGCAGCTTAACGGCAATTTTTTCGTCGATATAAATATCATAATAATAACGCAGGCTCTCCAGCAAAATTACCGGCGCGTTGACAGAAACCATCTCGCCCTGCTTGGCAATGATTGATAGAATCTTGCCGTCCTCCGGCGCTTTTAAAGTCATTCTTTCCCTTTGGATTTTAAGCTGGTCCAGTTCTATTTTCATACTTTCTACATTATATAAATCATTTTTCAGCTCGCGGCGTGTATCTTCAACTCCGGGCAGATAAATACCGGCAGCGTCGCCAGTAGCCATTACGCGGCTGCGTTCTGCACTGTTCGTGCCTGCCAACAGTTCGTTTAAGGCGCGCTCTGCCCGCAGCATATCGGCGCGCGCCACGTCAAGGTCCATCTGGGCGTTATCAAGCTCTAACTGCGAAATAGCGCCGTCGCTTAAAAGTTTTTGCATGCGCTTAAAGTAAAGCTCTTTATTATCGTAGGTGGCTTTGGCTGCGTCAAGGCTGCGCTTGCTCTGCTCAATGCTGCGGTAATTCTGCTCCTCCGTCAAATCAGCTTTATCAAGCCCGATTTCGATACTGCCGCTGCTTTGCTTAATCTGCGCCTCCAGCGAAGCAATCGACAAATCAACATCTGTCGTGTCAAGCTGCATCAGCACATCGCCCTTTTTAACCCTTTGCGCCTCTTTAACATTTTCCAGTATCAGCTTGCCGCCGATATCCTGAAAAGCCAGGTTTACCTGCTCGGCTGTTACTATGCCTTCCTTTTCTTTTGACGCCATGCTGATAGCGTCGTTATGTAAAAATGTGAGCACTGCGCCCCCGCTCAGCAAAATTACCGCAAAAACTTTGCCAATTTTGCGCAGCCTTGCTTTATCAAGCATAATTTACCTCCCGCTTGTATATAATTAGCCGACTAACTATAATTCTAAAAATAAACTCTCACCTGTTTTAATGAGAGTTTACCTGGCCAGTTTTTGCAAAAGCCCTGCCAAAGTAGCCTGTTCCTCCGGCGTTAAGCCGCTTACCAGCGCCGCAGTACGCATAAAATGCCCGGGCAGAACTTCGTCCATAAATGCACGCCCTTTATCCGTAAGCTGCACCAGCTTGCCGCGCTTATCACCGGCATCCGGCAGCAAAAGCACCAGCCCGTCACGCTCCATGCGGTGCAGCATTGCGCTGATAGTCGCGCGCGTAACACCGGCACGGTACGCAAGTTCCGAAGGCGCCAGCGGCTCCGCGCTTTGGTATAAAGCAATCATCACAACAAGCTTGCCCTCGGACAAATGATATTTTTTATCGAGTACGTCAAAAATACGGTGCTGCACACGCTCTGCCGTGCGCATAAAAAGTATCAGCGTTTCGACGGCCTGTGCGTTAAGTTCCGGCATTTTGGCAGCAAAATCCATCAACGCCTCCCGCGTCGGCATATACCTTGTTTCCATTTGTACACCCCATTTAGTTAGTCGGCTTACTATTTTGTAGTATATAACTTTTTTTGGAGGCTGTCAAATAAAAAATACGGCAGAAGAAACATTAACTATTAAATTTGCTATACACTTTATACGGTGTTATACTTGAATTATATAATCTTTTTGAAAGGATGGACATAATGGAAAAAGAAATTGACAGCATCCAATCTACATCTTCCGGCAAAATTATTCCCAGAAAAGCGCAAAGTACGCGCATCGCTTACGAGCATCAAATAAAGGCTATGCAATGCCTTGATAAAATAAATCATAACGACTCCTTTTCCACCATGGTTGTTTTGCCAACCGGCGGCGGTAAAACCTATACGGCTTCGGTTTGGCTTTTGAAAAACGCTATTGATAAAAAGAAAAAAGTTTTATGGCTTGCCCACCGGCAAATGCTGCTTGACCAGGCGTTGGATTCATTTCGTAATCAAGCCTATTTTTCTAACCTGCCGCATATTTCATCATTCAAATTCCGTATTATTTCCGGTTCTGAAAAACACGGCAGGACTATTGATATTCAGCCTGACGACCAGCTTATTATCGCAAGTAAAGACAGTATCGGCAGAAACTTAAGCTGCCTTGATAACTGGTTAAAAGATGATAACGAACTATATTTTGTTATAGACGAAGCGCATCACTCCATCGCCAAAACTTACCGTAAAATAATTGACCATGTCAAAGAATTAGTACCAAACCTGAAACTAATCGGCTTAACAGCCACGCCATTCAGGACAAGCCCCAAAGAAGAAGGCTTACTTGCCAAAATATATTCTGACGGCGTAGACATGAAGAAAAACGACGCTGTTTACGGCGATTTAGGCATGGCTTATGCTATTAACCTGAAAGAACTTATCAAAAGGCAAATCCTTTCTACACCTGTTTTTGAACATTATTACACCGAAGAATCTTTTGGCGATGATTTAAGCATTGACGATTGGAATAAAATCCAGCATTTTGATACAATACCTGAATCAATCGCTAAAAAAATGATTGCAAGCGCAGGCCGCAATGACCTTATCGTAAAAACTTACAAAGAAAAACAGCAGGAATATGGCCAGACTTTGGTTTTTGCCGTAAATATCAGCCATGCCATTCAATTAAATGCTTTATTCAATAAAGCGGGCATAAAATCTGACTTTATCGTTTCTTCAATACATGACAGTGAACTGCTTATAAATCTGAGTAAAGAAAACGAGAAAAAGATTCAAGCTTACCGCGAAGGCAAACTGCAAGTATTGATTAACGTAAATATTTTAACCGAAGGCATTGACCTGCCGCAGACACAAACAGTATTTCTTGCCCGCCCTACAGTATCAAGCATTTTAATGACGCAAATGGTTGGCAGGGCACTGCGCGGCGTTAAAGCAGGCGGCACATCCAAAGCCTATATTGTTTCATTCATTGATAACTGGAATAAATACATTGCCTGGGTTAACCCCGAAAGCTTATTTGAAGGCAGCAACAACTTCTTTGATGATGATAATGACGTTGAACGCGAAAAACGCGACCTGATGTTAATTTCTGTTGCCAAACTGGAAGAATTTGCTTTAATTCTCAGCGGCATGGGCGAAAAGGTTGAAAATGTTCCTTTTATTGAAAGAATACCGCTCGGCATGTACACATTTACTTATACCGAAAATAACGGCAGCGGCAGCGATATCGACCATAGCTGTCAGGTAATGGTTTATAACAGCACCGAAAAATGTTATAAAGATTTTATAAACTATCTGCCGGAACTGTTTAAAAAATATAATTGCGATGAAGAAATCCTGCCGGACGATATTTTATACAGCATGGAAGCTGAGTGCCACGATAAATTTTTTGCCAGCGAAACAATTCCGCCATACGAGGAAGAAGATATTCTTAACATTTTAAGATACTACGCGCAGTATTCTACCGTACCTCAATTTTATTCGTTTGATTACATTGATAAAAACAGGCTTGATGTTGCAAAAATCGCACTCACCATTAGGGAAAAGGATATGCGCGAAAGCGAACGGGAAGAATATCTTAACAATTTATGGGATTCCAAAGAAGATAATCTTTTAAAATTATACTTTACCAACAGAATTTTCTTTGACAGAATGGTTGATGTTGAGTTAATGAAGTTAAGAAATAAAATTCCTGCCCCTGAAATTGTTTGGGACCCTAAACCGATAGAAAACTGCACCTTATCGGAAATAGCCAAAATAAGACCGGAATATGAACAATATTTGCGTAATACAACTTTTGAAAAATCCAAAAATGCCGCCGGGGAATATCAGTGTGCAATATGCGGTTTAACTGATAAGACAAGAAAAGTCTTTCAGGTTGACCATATTATACCTATGAATAAAGGCGGCAAAACTGTGCCTGAAAACCTGCAAATCTTATGCCGCAAGTGCAACGGTACTAAAGGTGACCGTTAATGCAAAACCTTTATTATACTCCGCTGGATATAGCTGCTATTATTAAAAGCCTTGATTTAAAATACAGCGATAAACAAAATTTCATTACAGCTATATTTATAAGGGAACAGGATAAACTAGTTTTAAAATACCGCAGCAATTTCAGAAATCTGTTTTTAAGCATTTCTTACTGGGGGCATTACCTGCAAAACAAAGACTCCATTGACGCTGAATTTCCGGCAATAAAAAAATCATTGGATTCTATGAATATCAAAATTTTAGAAGATGATTTTATTACCGATTATTCTGACCTGGATTTGTTTTTTAAAAGCATAAGGCTGCGCACTTTATATTTAAGCGAAAAAGATTATGTAAAAATTAAATTACGCACCTTATTGAAACGCTATGGGTTAAAACGCCGCTCGGCAAAATTTATTGAACAATTTACGCAATGCCTGCAATTTTATAAGCTGCAAATTTATCTGCGCGGAAAGCAGGAATGCGATATACGGACAGTAAATATCGACGACATTATTATTTTCCGCGTTAAGCCCTGATAATGCCAAAAGCACAGATAAAAATCTGTGCTTTTGTTTTTATTATAAAAACTTTCCCGATAAAATACCAGTTTTTTGTATTTTTATACAAAGATAAAGCGTTGACAGCGTTCTTTTATTTAACTAAAATTTTATTAAACTAAAGAATTTATTAGCTGTATTTTTTTATTTCAGCGCAGATTTTTACGCCGCAATTTTCAGTTTTATCATTTCATCAGATACAACAGCTATGCCATGATTGCCGCACTTTTAACCGCAGCGGCGTTTCTTATGTTTTAATTTTATTTTTAAGGAGGTTAAACCATGTATAATGAACAAATCGTCCAGGATTTTTTGGAGCTTGTAAAATTACCTGTACAATCGAGAAATGAACGTGTTATTGCCGATAACGTAAAAGCCAAATTAACTGCCCTTGGGCTTGAAGTTACAGAAGACGAGCTTATCCCGGAGCTTAACGGCAACACCGGTAATATCCGTGCTGTTTTGAAGGGTTCTGCCGATATTGAACCGATTCTTTTTTCTGCCCATCTCGACCGCGTAAAAAATAACAACCATGTCAATCCCATCTTTGACGAAGAAAACAAAGCCTTCAAGGCAGACGGCGAAACTATTTTAGCCGCTGACGATGTTTCCGGCATCTGCGTTATCCTTGACGCTTTAAGGCGCATCGAAGCGTCAGACAAGCCTCACGGCGATATCGAAGTCGCCCTTTCTGTCTGCGAGGAGGCAGGCGTGCTTGGCTCCAAATATTTTGATTTTGATTCTTTTAAAGCCCGCAAGGCTTATGTGTTTGACGCACCGGGGCATATCGGCCGCATTATAGTGCAGGCTCCTTCCAAATGCAAATTCAGTTATAAGGTTCACGGCAAAAGCGCCCACGCCGGCAACGAGCCGGAAAAAGGCATCAACGCCGTAAAAGCTGCTGCCGCGCTTATTATGGAATTGCCGGACAACAGGCAAAGCCAATTTACCACGGCCAACATTTCTACCATTATGGCCGGTACAACATCGACCAATGTTGTATGCGATTACGCAGAAATCCTTGCGGAAGCAAGAAGCACCGATAACGAGGAATTTAAAGCTGTTTTAGAAAAATTTGCCGCACCGGTAAAAATGATTGAAGAAAAATACGGCGTTACGATTGATTATAAAGCAGATGTTTTGTATCATACTTTTAAAATTGAGCCTGATGAGGACGTTGTAAAAATCGCCGTTAAGGCTATGGATAAACTGGGCATTGAGCCCGTACTCAACAAGGGCGGCGGCGGTATGGACGGCAACCATTTTAATTACCACGGCATTAAAAGCATTGGCATTGCGCCGGGTTATTTTAAAAACCATACCCCTGCCGAGCATATTTTTATTGAAGATTTGATTGTCTGCGGCAAGCTGGCTGCCGAAATTGCCTGGAACGTAAAGTAATTTGCATTTTTCGCGGTAAATATTCTAATTATACTTATAATATTTCCGGGCAATTATTCATTTTTAGGCGTTAATACATAAAAAAGAACAGTTTTGAGGTTAGCAAATCAGCCTTAAAACTGTTCTTTTAATTTATATTTTAGTTACACAGCATCAATACCCAAAAACCTTTTTGGCTTCCTGCATGTTTGCAACGGCTTTAACGGCAAAGGGGCAGCGTTTTTCGCACGCACCGCAGGCAATGCAGTCACCAGCGTGGGAGCTGAGCGCCGCATAATGCTCGCGCACGGTTTCGGGCACTTCGCCCTGGGCTTTGGCAAGGTTCAAAAACTTGGTTACGATTGCCACGTCGATGCCTTTGGGGCACGGCGCACAATGGCCGCAGTACATGCAGTGGCCTTCCCAGCTGATTTTGGGAAAGCTTGCAAAAACAACAGCGTAATCTTTTTCGGCGTCGCTTGCCTTTTCGTAATCCAGCGTGGCTTTAAGCTCTTCCACACTGCGCGCGCCGCTCATAACCGCCGCTACTGCTGGGCGTGTCAGCGCATAATGCAGGCACTGCACAACAGTCAAGGCTTTACCAGCCGGGCTGAACTCGCTTAAAAGGTCGCCGCCGCCAAATGCCTTCATAACGGTAATGCCCACGCCCATGCGCTGGCAGGTTTCGTACAGCTCTGCGCGTTTGGGGTCAAGATTAAACAGCGGTTTTTTATAGCTTTCTTCCGCCCACAGCTGCTCCACGTCCTCCGTGCCGGGCAGCAAATCGTAGCACGGGTTAACGCTGAACATCAGCACCTCTACCTTGCCGCTTTTAATTGCTTCCAGCGCCGCCAGCGGGTTGTGGCTGCTAACGCCGATGTGCTTTATTTTGCCCTCGGCTTTCAGCTCCAACGCATAATCCAAAATGCCGCCGGTTTCAATTTCGCGCCACAGCGCAGGCGAATCGACATAGTGAATCATACCGATGTCGATATAATCCGTATTTAAATTTTTCAGCATCGCTTCAAACGCCGTCTTAACCTCGTCAAGTTTGCGCGTGGCTTTGTACTGCTCATCCTGCCACATCGTGCATAAATGCGCCTGGTAAATAAAATCCTTGCGGCGCGCGCCCAGTGCTTCCGCCACATTGCGGTGCATTTCCGGGTTGGGGCTGTAAAAATCCATGCAGTTTACGCCCGCAGCCAGCGCCAGTTTAAACATTTCCTGTGTAAATTTGCGGCTTTTGCCGATAAAACCTTCGCAGCCCAGGCCGATTTCGCTGACCTTCAGGCCGGTTTTGCCAAGTTCACGGTATTTCATGCTGATTCCTCCTTGAAACATTTCTCCTGCCATTATTGTAATTCAAAACTTTTAAGCGTGCAAGTTAAAGCGCAGTCCAGTGCGCACTCCATACGCCGGACGAATAATAGCAGATAACATTTAAGCATTGGACGCAGCCCGCCGCATTTTTTATAATAAAAACAGATAAATTGGTTTGGAGGGATAGCTATGAAAAAAATCTTTCTGCTTTTAGGGCTTGCAGCAGCGCTTGGCTTATCCGCCTGCGGCGGCACGCAGGGCACAACACAGGCCGCGCCTGCCGCGCAAAACACCGCAGCCGCCAGCACGCAAAGCACGCACAAAGCAATTTTAACCGTAGACGGGCACAAGCTGCCAGTAACGCTGCGCAGCGAGCCCAGCGCCAACGATTTATACAGCCGCCTGCCGCTGACGCTGGAATTTAAAGACTTCAGCGGTATGGAAAAAATTGCTTATTTTGACAGGCGCCTGGACGAAAAAGGCCAGAAAGTCGGCTGCCACCCGATGGCGGGTGACCTGTGCGTTTATCAGCCCTGGGGCAATTTAAGCATTTTTTATGTTGATTTTAAAGACGACAGCAACCTCATTCCCATCGGCCATTTAGAAGAAGGGCTTGACATTATTAAAGCCCAAAGCGGCAACTTTACCGCCACACTTACTAAAGCAGAATAAAAGGAGGAAAAACCATGAAAAATTTATTTTTGGCAGCATTGCTGCTTATTTTAGGCACGCAGGCAATTCCGGCCCAGGCAGCAAGCGCAGCGCAGCCCTTTGTGCGCTGGGTTGTTTACACCGCTGATGCTGGCAGCACGCCCGCACTTTTAAACGCCATAAGCACTTACAACACCGCCGCCCTTAAAAATGACGGCGTACTTGCCATTTACGGCGGTGAGGACGAAAACGGCGTTATCCGCTTTTTGGAAATTTACAAAGACGAAGCCGCTTTTAACGCCGTGCAAAACGACGCTGCCTTAACTGCCTGCCGCGAAGATATTGCAAAACTTGCGCAAAGCAGCAAAGTTTTAAACGCCGATGCGTTTTTGCTGCAAAGCAAACTTACCGGCACTGCCGATAAACCGCGTATGGCGCGCCTTGTAATCGACCCGGCTCAGCTTGACGCTTACAAAAACGTGCTGGCCGAGGAAATGCGTAACTCCGTAACAAACGAACCGGGCGTACTGGCACTTTTGGCAACTACCGAAGCCGCCAACCCCAATATCTTCCACCTGCTGGAGCTTTACGCCGACGACACCGCCTACAAAGCGCATATTGACGGGCCGTATTTTCAAAAATATAATAAAGCTGTACAAAGCATGGTAACGGATAAAACCCTTATCGTCAACAAACCGCAGGATATAACTTTGAGCGGCAAAAAATTATAATGAACGGGTGATGTTATGAAAAAACTTTTAGCTTTATTACTGGTTTTATTTAATTTAACTGCCACCGCGCTGGCAGCGGATATTCCCTATCTTGACCGCGTACAGCCGGAATACCGCGACGCTGCGCAGGGCTATGTTATCGACGTTTCATCTTACGCGCAGGTTGACAAGCGCAACAACAGCTTTGTGCCCGCGCCGTCCGATATTGAGCGCGAAACAGTTTATGCCGAAAACATTTACGAACACAACCAAATCCCCATGTATATTTACCGTCCTGCCAATGCAGGCAATAAGCCCCTGCCGGTAGTTTATTACTCCCACGGCGGCGGCTATCTGTTCCGCATCTCGCTGGAAGCACGCGACCGTTATCAGAACATTGCCGATGCCACCGGCGCGGCAGTTGTTACGCCCAAATACCGCCTATCGGTAGAAGCGCCCTTTCCCGCAGCTTTAACCGATGCTTACAGCGGCCTGCTGTACATTAAACAAAACGCCAAAACTCTCGGCCTTGACGGCGATAAAATCGTGCTGATGGGCGACAGCGCAGGCGGCGGACTTTCGGCAAGCCTTGCGCTTTATAACCGCGATAACGCCAATATCCCCCTGAAGGGGCAGGCACTTATTTACCCGATGCTTGATTACCGCACTGCAACGGACGCATCTCCCTACACCACCAAACAGACCGGCTACATTTGCTGGCCGCGCACCAGCAACGTATTTGCCTGGCAGGTACTGCGCGGCGGCCAAACTATCGGCGAAGACATGATGCCGTACTTCTCCCCCGCTATGGCGCAGGATGTAAGCAGCCTGCCCCCGGCGCTGATTTATGTGGGCGGACTTGATTTGTTCGTCAACGAAGATATTGCCTACGCCGGCAAACTAGTTGACGCCAACGTTGATACCGAACTGCACGTTATCCCCGGCCTGTACCACGCCTTTGAAATTGCAAACCCCAACGGCGCAGCCAGCCACGAATTCTGGCAGTGCATATATGATTTTACCAACGAATGTTTTGCTGAATAATTAAACAGAAAGATAAAAAAGACAGCCATAAGATGTACTACACCTTCAGGCTGTCTTTTTTTATTTTATCAGGATTCTGTTAAAACGTTATTAATAATTTCTAACATTTTTTTATTTTTCAATTGTTTTTCAAAACGAACCTGATACCCATCTTTACGTATTTGTTCAAAAAATTTCTCAGCACAATCAATCTTTGTTTTTTCAATTCCTCTTAACTCTTCTTTGTTTTCAACATCTTTTGTTTCTACAATTAAATTTAACTCGCGGCTGCCATCGTCTTTTTTTACAACATACATAAAATCAGGGCTATACGTCCCACCGGCAATTGTAGGTATAGCAATGCTTTTATTTGGTATTTTACCATATACAACAATTTCAGCAATATCACCGCCGGTAATATTTTCTTTTTCCAAAGGGGAATCATAAGCAATAATATCATACAAATATTTGCTGCTTGTCGAACCTTCAACAAATTTTGTACCTACCCTGCCTATCGGCAAAACAGTTTTAGCAGAACCATCCGCATTGTTTAAAACAGTTTCTTTAAGCTTTTTGCTGCAGCAAGCGTAATTAAACCGGCCCTGTAAAAACGCTTGTTTCCAACCGTTGAATTTTTCTATAAATCTTGTTACAGCTTGTTCAGTAAATTCACGCGGCTGTGTTCCTGTTTCTCCGGCATAATTTACAACGGCTTCGTGCATTATCTGCACCGGTATGTTAGTAACTCGGTTAATGCGCAGCAAAAATTCCCCATACGGCAATAAATTACCGTCAACTTTATAGGTTGTTCCGCTGCTTTCATTAACCTGCATAGTACCATCAATATTGCTGCTTAATACGCTCCGGCTGCTCTGTATATAACTACCTGCAAAAATATCTCCGCTCATCAATAAGTTTTTGATTTCTTCCGGCAATACCTCATTTAATTTATTATCATAATAAATCACATAATTACGGTTAACAGCCTGCCAAAGGTCTTTTAGTTCATTATATTTATCAACACGGACTTTAATAGTTTTAGGAATTTTTGTTTTATTATTATCTTTAATCTTACCGTCTTTAATTCCGGCAGCAAATTCAGGATATTTTTCAAAAAGCTCTGCTCTATTTTCCGGATTAATCATATAATGGCGGTCAATAAACCTGCCTATAAACAATTCTGAGAACAAATCATCTGCACTTATATTACGTTTCTCTGCAACCTGCTGTAACATCGCTTCCGTGATAATACTATATTGCGGACGGTCGCCGTTGATTTCGTCTACTAATTTTTTCGCAAAATCAGCTTCCGTAAAATCAACAATATAGTTTAAATAAAATTGCTCATCGGATACACGGTTGCCATTTTCATCAACCGGCAAGCGTAAACCACGCCCGACCTCCTGCAACTTACTGTTTTCACTGCCGCTGCTGCGCAATTTGGCAATAGTAAATACATTCGGGTTATCCCATCCTTCTTTCAACGTCCATTTACTGAATAAAAACCGTCTCACATTATAACTTCCATCAGGATTTTTAAACGATAAAAGCAGTTTTTTGTTATGTAAAATATCTTCTACTTCTTTGGCAATACCATCATCACTGCTATCATTATCTTCTGCAAAATAACCGGCATGGCAATCAGCAATATGATTTAAACTGTACTCAAGATACGCTTTATATTCCTCTTCGCCATCAGTACAATTATTAATAGCCTTATTCAGATATTCTTTTAAATTTCTCTCAAACATATTTTTTAAATATGGTTCTTTTCCGCTTTCTTCATTTTCGCGGTAAGAATAAATATCTGCAATAAAGAATAATGCCAGAGTTTTAATTTTTACATTAGCATTGCAAAAATTTTCTTTTTCTGTTTCAAAATGACGCTGCAAAGCAAGCTTTATCATCTGCTCCTGATACGACTGCATATACACATCAGCAAGCATTTCTTCACCCTGAGTTTTTTCAAGACCGTTAGAAAATAACACGCTGTTTTTAGTTATGCCAGTAATAGTAAGCCCCTCAAACGCCTCATCAATTACAGATAATGCTTCATCTTTGCCAAGGCTGTACGCTTTAGGGCGTTTACCTGCCTGATAGTATATAAAATTAACTTTATCAGCGCGTGCAATGCCGGTAATTTTCAGCTTACTTTCGCTGCCGGATAACGCTTCAAAATGCTCTTTTGCTACGCCTTTAATCAAATTACTATTAAAAGAATCGCAAGCATCAAGTTCATAAATTAAATTGCAATAATCCTTTACAATACGTTTACTTTTCCCTCTGCCTTCTGCAATCTCAGGAAAAGTTGCGCCAAAGCGAATAATACATTGCGGTTTTATTTTTTCAACAATAGTTTTAAAAGCGGCTTGTTCCCTGCTAAAACGATGAGCTTCATCAATAATTACAAACGGACGGGTAGCTGCAATAGCCTGCAAAGGGTTATAAAAGCCTTCCACCGCAGAATCATAATTGGTTTTTAATGTTTTAGCACCCAACATCTGCATATTAAGCAAAAGCACATAAATTTTACGGCTGTTAGTTGTGCTTCCCTTTACAAATTCCTGCACAGCATAAGGAAAAAACTGCCTGCCATTTTTCTTTCTTACAGACTCTACCGTAAAAAGTTCTATTTCAGTGCCGTAATCAGCTGCAAAATGCCTTTTGCTGTAAGCATCTTCTATAAAATTTTTAGTTCCGGCTTTAATTGGCAACGTTGGCACAGCAATAATAAACTTATTAATGCCATAACGTTGATTAAGTTCGTAAATAGCTTTGGTATACACATAGGTTTTACCAGTGCCGGTTTCCATTTTAACGTCAAGGTTTAAATAATTACCGCTAACTTCCAGCCTGCTTTCATGATGCGGTTTAAACTTTTGCTGTACTTTTTTTATATTTTGTGCTATCGTGCCATCATTAAAAATAATAGTTTTATTTTGCCACGGCATTACAGATTTTATAACATTTGCATTTTCAAATACACCGGCAATTGCTTCTATTGCTTTTTGCTGATGTGGCAATCCACGCTCTAAAATCAGTTCCATAACAATCTCCTAATAACGAATCTCTACGTTTATCCTAATATTACTGGTAACATTAAACTTTTTAACATTATCCTGCAATGCCTGTAAATCAGTATAACTAAAGCTGTAACCAAAAACAACAATATTGGTTATTGCGGCAAAATCTGCTTCTTCTTCATATTTGCGGCAAAGCTCCATTAAAGCTTTAATGTCAAAATTATTTTCTAAAAGGTAAATATGGCTGCCGCAGATATAAGCTGTATAATCTGCCAGCATTTCAGTTTTTACTTGCGGATTAAGCCCATAACCATCACGGTTCAGCCAGGTAGCCAATACTGTTGCTGTACCAAAATTTTGCAGCAAATCATCACTGCCCAATAAATTCAGTTCTGGGCTGAAAGCTTCTATTTGCGCAAGCTGTGTATTATTTAACTGATTCAGCCTGAAATGTTTAAAGCCTAAATCTGCAGTTGTGTCAGGGTGTTCTTCTTTTATTTTGGCAGCTACACGCTTAATACGCTCCCTGCCAATCTGGTCTATGGTTTCATATCCGGCTTTGCGGGCTTCGCTGTTTTCTTTGGTTGCTTCCGGCAGCTGCACTAAAATAAACTTACGGTTGCCGCCATCTTCGGCATTAAGCTGCATAACAGCATGTGCAGTAGTTGCACTGCCGCTAAAAAAGTCGAGAATGACCCCTTCACTTTCTATAGCAATTTTTATAATTTTTTTCAATAAAGCAACTGGCTTAGCTGTTTCAAAAACTTTTTCGTTATTAAATAATTTTCTAACATCTCTTGTAGCTTTTTTATTTCCTTCTACATCATCCCATAAAAATTTATTATCATAGTCTAATGTCATAAATTCACGCCAAATATTACCAGGTGTTTTTAATCTATTTTCTAATAAAAAAATTTGATACGGTTGCCAAACTTCTTTCCCAAGCAAAATCGTTTTTTTCCATTTTATTAAATGATTTTCTATTAACTCATTAGCTTTATCTAATCCACAAATCCATCTACTTTCATAGCCAGTTGGACCTATAGGATATACCTCTTTACCATCTGGATCTATTAAAGGATAATACATTGTAGGTCTATCTTCTCTCCTATCTTCTCCACCAGTTCTTCTTAACGGTCTAGTTAAACAAACGTTTCCATAATCATCAGTTTCATTATAAATTCTAGAATCCGCTTCATCCATTTTTAGCTTATTTATGATTACATTATTAAGATTTTTAGCATAAATTAAAATATAATCTAATTCATTAACAAAACCATCAAATCCTCCGCCTGTTGGAGTCCCTGTAGGTCTCGTAATATTCGTTAAAAAATTCTGCTCACCAAACACATCATCACACAGCAATTTTAAATTCGCCTGCTCATTATCATCTATGCTGATAAAAATAACACCGTCATCAGTCAGCAAATCGCGCGCAAGCAAAAGACGCGGATACATAAACGTAAGCCATGCTGAGTGTGATGCCGACCCGCGTGTAGTTAGTTCTAAAATACGTTCTGCACGTTCTTCGCTTACGCTTAATTTTTGCATTAATATTTCTTTTGTAAAACTAAATCTGTCATTGTAAACAAACCCATCACTGCCAGTATTGTACGGTGGGTCAATGTAAATACATTTAATTTTATTTTCATAGGATTTTAAAAGGTGTTTTAAAGCATCAAGGTTATCGCCGGTAATATAAAGGTTTTCGCTATTTGCATTTTGCGGCAAACTGTTATGTTCTTCATCCGGCGTAATAACCGTGTCCGTTTCCATCGCCTGTAAAAGGCGACCATAGCTTTTTCCCAAAAAATTCAGTTCATAATTTTCATCAGTTAACACATCTTTTTTCAGCAGCTCTTGTAATTTTTCAAAACAAAAATGTCCATCTTTATCAAAACATTGCGGCAAAGCTGCTTTTAATTTATTTTCTGCAGCGGTTGCTGCCGTAACTGTTTCATTAGCATCTAAAATATCTTTAATCATCACTGCACATCCTCGTATTATATGTATTAAAGGTTTAAAGATAGCCTTTTGAACTTATGGTTTATTCAATAGTACGCATGCCTTGTTTTTCAATATGTCCAAGTAAGTATAAAAAAGCAAAAGCCGGAATGCGTAAAACCGCTTTGCCGTCTGGCGTGTTATGCACGCCAAAATCTTCGGCATTTTTAGTTACAATAATTGAAATACGGGCAGTATTACTAAATTGTATAATAGCGTTATCATTGCCTACCGGCGCACCTTCTCTGTATTTTACTTCTATCAATATATTGTCTGTATTGGCATATTGCACTACAATATCAATTTCTTTAGAATTTTTACCACCACGGTAATAACCAACTTTAGCGGCTTTTTGATAATAAAACGCTGCAACATGTTTATATACAGCTGTTTCTACAATTTTACCCATCTGCACAGGGTCTGTAAGCACACCATCATCCATCAAAACTGCATTTCTGATAGCAGCATCAGCAATATATATTTTGGGGCTGGTTTTTAGAATTTTTTTACCATCAATATTTACAGGCCAGCTTTGATAAATTAAATTAGCGCTTTCAAGATATTGAATGTAATTTTCAACAGTCGGGCGCGAAACTCCGCTTAATTCTTTTGTTATGGCTTCAATAGAAACTACTTCTGATGAAACATTACAAAGATAAATGAAGATTCTTTCTAACTCCGTGGCATTACGTATTTTATAAAGTGCAGGCAAATCGCGTTTTAAAACTTTATCTACAACATCATCACGCATAATCTGCTGCGCTAAAATATCATTATCCGCAAGCGCAAGTTCCGGAAATCCGCCAACTAATAAATATCTGTTTAAATGATTTTGAACTTTTGACAGCTGCAGCATCATTAAAGTACGTTCTTGCTGAGTTGCTTTTTCTATATCTGATATTTTAAACTTATCCGGTAAATCAGGTTTTTCTACATTAAGAAGTTCACAATATTCATAAAAAGAAAGTGTTGGAACTTTAACGGTCATCCAGCGTCCTACACCGCTTTCCTGGCTGCCTTTCACAAGCACTGGGCTTGCTGAACCGGTAGCTACAACTTTGGTATCAGGCTGCATATCGTAAATTGTTTTCAGCCATTTATCCCAATCCTGAGCATATTGAATTTCATCAAAAAAGTAATAAACATCTTGTTCAGGATAAATATTTTCCTGATAACATTCTAATATTTCATTAACAGCACTTAATTTTAAAACAGGATGGTCCATAGAAATAAAAACTATTTTTTGCGGCGGAACTCCTTGTTTTAGCAATTCTTCAATCATCTGATACTGAATTGTTGTTTTGCCAACACGTCTTGTTCCAGTTAAAATAACTGTACGCCTTATATCCTTGTCTGCCAAAATCTGCATAGATTCATAAAACGAAAACCTTTTATAACTTTTTGCCAAACGTGGATTAACAATGCCAGTTTTCCACCATGGATTAAAAGAAGTTAATACTTTCAGTAAATTTTCTTTACTTATGATGGCCATTAACATCACCTCTTTTATAATTTTAACGCAAACTTGCATTTTTTACAAGAAATATCCTAAGTATACTTATAATATTTCCGTAGAATTATTAATTTTTTCTTTTGAAGACATAATCAAAACCACCGGCGTAGCCGGTGGTTTGTCATTTACCGCCTTAAAGGCTATTCTACTAGCTACGCCTAAAAGGCGTTACTCGGTCTGCCACTCGCGTTATTCCTTACTTGTCACCCGTAAACGGGTCTCCGTAATCTAACACTAATTGTTGATTCAACTCATCTTCTTTTAGCTGATTCTTTACATACTCTGCTATCGCTTTTGTATTCTTCCCCACGGTATCTACGTAATAACCTCTGCACCAGAATTCTCTTCCCCTATATTTATATTTTAAGTTCCCCCGTTTTTCATATATCATCAGGCTGCTTTTCCCTTTAAGAAATCCCATGAACCACGATACTGCCATCTTTGGCGGTATTTCTACTAACATATGCACATGATCCGGGCATACTTCAGCTTCTATAATATTTACACCTTTCCATTTACATAATTCTCTTAATATTTTTCCTATTTCTAATTTCTTTTCTCCGTAAAACACTTTCCTTCTGTACTTGGGTGCAAACACTATATGGTATTTGCAGTTCCATTTCGTGTGTGATAAACTATGAATGTCTTTCATGACAAATTCCTCCTTTGATATTTTGCGATTGGCAGACCGCATTATTATTTTATCAAAGGAGGAATTTTTTCACCATTTCTTGATCGCTTAAGCTTTCCGGAACCCCACGTCTAACGTGGGGTTTTCTATATACAAAAACAACGGACGCAGCTTTTACACTGCGTCCGTTATTTTTATGCCTTAACGGCTGTTAAGTTTTTGCTTTGGCTCAGTCTTTGCCTGCCAGGCGTTTATAGGTTGCCAGGCGGTCTTTAGCGTCGGCTTCGGTCTTTTCAAACAAAGCTTCGGCCTGGTCCGGGAACTGTTTAATCAGTGCGGAGTAACGGACTTCGCCCATCAAAAATTCGCGGAAATCGCCGGTAGGCTCTTTGCTGTCCAGGATGAACGGATTTTTGCCTTCGGCTTTAAGTTCCGGATTGTAGCGGTAGTTAGCCCAGTAACCGCAGTCAACGGCGCGTTTTGCTTCCAGCTGGCTCTTGCCCATGCCTGCTTTAAGCCCGTGGTTGATGCACGGCGAATAAGCAATGATAAGGGACGGCCCGTCATAGGCTTCCGCTTCGGAGATTGCTTTTAAGGTTTGGTTTTTATCTGCACCCATGGCAATCTGCGCTACATAAACATAGCCGTAGCTCATAGCCATCATGCCAAGGTCTTTCTTTTTGGTGCGTTTGCCGCTGGCCGCAAATTTGGCGATTGCAGCAGCAGGCGTTGCTTTGGAGGACTGGCCGCCGGTGTTGGAATATACTTCGGTATCAAATACCATTACGTTAATATTTTCTCCGCTTGCCAGCACGTGGTCAAGTCCGCCGTAGCCGATATCGTAAGCCCAGCCGTCGCCGCCGAAAATCCAGTGCGAGCGTTTTACAAAATACTGACCTGCTTCGGCAATTTCTGCCAGCAGCTTGTTGTCGCTGCCTTCTGCTGCCAGTGCGGCTTTCAAGGCTTCGGCGCGTTCGCGGGTGCCTTCGCTTACGTTCATGTTGTCCAGCCAATCCTGCATAGCTGCTTTCAAAGCGTCGCTTACAGGCAGGTTCAGCGCTTCTTTAACGCGCTCTGCCAGGCCTTCGCGCACATGTTTTACGCCAAGGTACATGCCAAGGCCGTATTCGGCGTTATCTTCAAACAGGCTGTTTGCCCAGCTCGGGCCATGGCCTGCGCAGTTTTTGCAGTACGGCATCGAAGGCGCGCTTGCACCCCAGATAGACGAGCAACCGGTAGCGTTGGCAATCATCATGCGGTCGCCGACAAGCTGCGTAACAAGTTTGGCATACGGAGTTTCTCCGCAGCCTGCGCACGCACCGCTGAACTCAAACAGCGGCTGTTCAAACTGAATGCCTTTAACGGTCTTTTTGTTCATCGGGTTCGGTTTGGGTGCAACCTGTTTCATAGCATAATCCCAGTTTGCTGCTTTGGCGGCCTGGGTTTCAAGCGGCTTCATAACAAGCGCTTTTTCCTTAGCCGGGCAAACCTGGGCGCAGTTGCCGCAGCCGGTGCAGTCCATCGGCGATACAGCCATGTGGAATTTCAGCCCTTTGGCGCCGATAGCGTCTTTAGCCTGCATGCCTGCCGGTGCATTGGCAGCTTCTTCCTCGGTCATCAGAACCGGGCGGATAGCTGCGTGCGGGCAGACAAAGGAGCACTGATTGCACTGAATGCACTTATCAAACTGCCATTCCGGCACGTTGATAGCAATGCCGCGTTTTTCATAAGCGGAAGTTCCGCTCGGGAAAGTGCCGTCCTCGTGGTTTTTAAACGCGCTTACGGGCAGTTTGTCGCCTTCCATGCGGTTCATCGGCACTAAAATATCGTCAATAAAGCTGTTGCCGGTTTTAGCTTCGCTTGCGCTGCCAACTGCTTCCTTCCAGCTTGCAGGCACATCAACTTTAACAACAGCGTTAACGCCCATGTCGATAGCGGCGTTGTTCATGTCAACAACGTCTTTGCCCTTCATACCGTAAGAATGTTCAACGGCTTCTTTAAGGTATTTAACAGCGTCGTCCAGCGGAATAATATCAGCCAGTTTAAAGAATGCCGACTGCATAATCATGTTAATGCGTCCGCCCAGGCCAATTTGCTGCGCGATTTTAACAGCGTCTATAATATAGAAGTTAACATCGTTTTCGGCAATATAGCGTTTGATGTTGCCCGGCAGATGTGCGTCAAGCTCTTCTGCACTCCAGTTGCAGTTCAAAAGGAAGGTGCCGCCTTTTTTCAGCCCTGCGGTAACGTCGTATTTATCGACATAGGACTGGTTATGTACGGCGACAAAATCCGCAGCGTTAATAAGATACGGCGCGCGGATAGGCTCTTTGCCGAAACGCAGGTGCGAAACGGTAATGCCGCCGGATTTTTTGGAATCGTAGGAGAAATACCCCTGCGCGTACATATCGGTGTGGTCGCCAATAATTTTAATAGCGCTCTTGTTTGCGCCGACAGTGCCGTCGCTGCCAAGGCCCCAGAACTTGCAGCTCTTGGTGCCTTCGCCGGTAACGTCAATCTCGTGCGAAGCAGTAAGCGAAGTATTGGTAACATCGTCAACAATGCTGATGGTAAAGTTGTTTTTCGGGGTTTCAGCTTCCAGGTTTTCGTAAACCGCCAGAATGTCGGTCGGGGTCAAATCCTTGCTGCCAAGGCCGTAACGTCCGCCGATGATGAGCGGATTGCGCCCGCTGTCGTAAAATGCGCCGCGCACATCCATGTAAAGCGGTTCGCCGAAAGCGCCCGGCTCTTTGGTGCGGTCCAGCACGGCAATGCGTTTAACCGTTTCCGGGATAGCCACCATGAAATGCTTAATGCTGAACGGACGGTACAGATGAACTGCAAGAAGGCCTACCTTTTTGCCCTCGGCGTTCAGTTTTTCAGCCACAGTCTGAATGGTTTCGCAGGCACTGCCCATAGCGATGATGATGTTTTCGGCATCGGGTGCGCCGTAGTAATTGAACAGACCGTAATTGCGTCCAGTAATTTTGTTGATTTCATTCATATAATTTTCAACAATTTCCGGCAGCGCGTTGTAATAACCGTTTACAGCCTCGCGGGTCTGGAAGTAAATATCCGGGTTCTGCGCAGTGCCGCGGATAACCGGGTTATCCGGGTTCAGTGCGCGTTTGCGGAACGCCTCAACAGCATCCCAGTCAAGCAATTTGGCAAGGTCATCGTAATCCATAACCTCAATTTTCTGGATTTCGTGCGAAGTGCGGAAACCGTCAAAGAAGTTCAAAAACGGCACACGGCCTTTAATCGCCGCAAGGTGCGCAACGCCGCCAAGGTCCATAACCTCCTGCACGCTGCCCTCAGCCAGAAGCGCAAAGCCGGTCTGGCGTGTTGCCATAACGTCCTGATGGTCGCCAAAGATAGAAAGGCTGCTGGTTGCCAGCGCGCGCGCAGAAACGTGGAACACTGCCGGCAAAAGCTCGCCTGCCATTTTATACATATTCGGAATCATAAGGAGCAAACCCTGAGAAGCCGTATAAGTAGTAGTGAGCGCGCCGCCCTGCAAAGAACCGTGCACAGCGCCGGAAGCGCCCGCCTCGGACTGCATCTCCTGCACTTTTACAGTCTGCCCGAACAGGTTCTTTTTGCCGTTGGCCGACCATTCGTCAACTACTTCAGCCATGGGTGATGATGGGGTAATCGGGTAAATTGCCGCCACATCCGTAAATGCGTAGGATATATAAGCCGCAGCGGTATTACCGTCCATGGTTTTCATTTTAGTCATCTGATTCCCTTCTTTCTTATCTTTTAACTGCTGAATCAAAGAAAATACGCCAATAAGCATATATAATCAGTATACACTATTTAACAGGCTTTGTAAATTTAAAGCTGCGCCCGGGAGATGTATACAAACCAAAAATCACGCTTGCGCGGAGGAAAAATAGAAGTACAATAAATTGTACTTTATTTTTATTTGCTGATATGTTATACTGCTTTCTATGGGATAATACGATAAGTTGGTTCCTCCTCAGCGGGAGGTGATAGCATGACTGTTTACGAAGCAATTTCTTTGATGATTGCCTTTGCAACACTCGTTGCTATCATTATTTCAATACGTAAGTAACAGCTTACAAATGAAATAAGACCGGCTGGTCTGGTGTGCCGGTCTTTCTTTCAACTGTAATTCACTATAAGGAGAGAACCGACACGCTACTATCGGACTATCCCTTTTCTTATATTATATCAAACAAAAAACTCTTGTCAAACAGTTAAAAGGCACGGCTAAAAACCGTGCCTTTTGTCTTGAACTTTTATACAATTTTTTCGCCGTGGTATTCTTCGCCGCCGCCATCGGGAAGAAGGCCATAACGGCGGGTCCACAGGTTTTCGTATTTAACTGCCTGTGCGTGGGTTGCGTCGGTGTTTTCCGGCAGTTTTTTGATGATTTTTGCCGGTACGCCTGCTACCAGGGAATACGGCGGAACGATGGTATTTTTGGTTACAACCGCGCCTGCTGCCACGATAGAGCCGCGTCCGATAACAGCGCCGTCCAGTACGGTAGAGTGCATGCCGATAAGTACATGGTCTTCAACCGTGCAGGCGTGCAGAAGTGCGCAGTGCCCAACGGTTACATAATCGCCAAGAATGCAGGGGTGCGTGTCGGAAACATGCAGCACGCTGTTATCCTGCACATTGGTATATCTGCCGATTTCAATACGGTTTACATCGCCGCGCACGGTTACGTTGTACCATACGCTGCTGTATTCTTTCATTTCTGCCTTGCCGATAACGACAGCCGTTTCGGCGACAAAAGCTTTCGGGTCAATTTTCGGCGTTTCGCCTTCAAATTTTCTAATAAGCATTGTAAAAATTCCCCCTTTTTTTGCTGCTTACAATTTAATTGTATATTGTATACAAAATTTGTCAAGGTAATCACAAAGATTTTATAATCAACAACAAAACCTTTGTGAAAACCGTTAAAATATTAACACTTTATGCTCTTGCCACGCTGCGCACTTTGGTAAGATAGGTATAAATACCGGCGCACACCAAAATAAAGCCTGTTAAAACAAGTATCAGCCGCGTCGGCATAAAGCCGCCCAAAAAGCCGCCTAGCAGCGGGCCGACAACGCCGCCGAACTGCTGCGCGCTGGTTACCAGGCCAAACGCCTTGCCGCGGACAGAAGGGTCGGTAACTTCGACCAGGCGCGAATTGATGTTAGGCACAGCGCCTGCCAGAAACAGGCCGTAAATAAACGTAACCGCCGCATACTGCCAGATATTAGTGACAAAAAACTGGCACATGTTAATTACGCCTGCGCAGATAAATACCAAAAACAGCGTGCGCGTATAACCGCGTTTTTGCCCGCGGCTGCCCCAGTACGGACCGGCGATAATACCGGCAATGCCTGCCAGCGAGAAAATAATGCCTGCCGTTTTAACAACGTCGTCGTTAACAACGCCGCCCAACAGGTACGATACATACATGGTAATCAGCGGCTGCACAATCATTACGCAGACCTGCACCAAAAAGAACATCGACATAACGAACAAAAGCCCTTTGTTTTGCAGCGAAGATTTTAAATCCGCCCAGATATGCACCACTTTGGACTGGGTCTTTTCGTGCCCGATATCGCGCACAAACGCGATAACCATAATGGTAGAAATTAAAAGCGCGCCCGCCGCGATATAAAACGACATGCGCATGCCAAACCACGCGCTGACATAGCCGCCCAGCATCGGCCCTAAAATGCTGCCGCTGGCAACTGCCGTCTGCATAAGGCCCATGCCCCAGCCCATTTTAACCGCAGGCAGTGTAGAAGAAACCAGCGAAAGCGAAGCCGGTACAAAGCCGCTGACCAGGCCCGCCAAAAGGCGCACGCCAAAAAGCTGTTCCGGCGACTGGCACATGCCCATCAGCGCATAGGTAAGCGCAAGCCCAAAGCCTGCACGGATTGCCATTAAACGCTGGCCAATTCTGTCCGCGTGAGCGCCCCAGTAAGGCGCCATAATGGCCGCCGTAAAAAAGGTAACGCTGTAAATAAGGCCCGTCCACGAATTAACGTCATCAGCCGTTACGCCCAGATGCTGCAAAAGATACACCGGCAAAAACGGTACGCACATGGTATAGCTGGCGCAGGTAAAAAACACGCACACCCACAAAACATATAAATTAAGCTTCCAGTGGAGCTTGCCGCCGCCCCTGTCCTCAAAAATATTCATAATATCATCTCCGCACGATAATATCCTATATCAACATTTTAACATATCTTAAATATCAGTTGTGTTTTCAGTTGTGACATTTATGTAAACTCATCGCTGCACACCTTGCTTGCGGCGCATATTGAAAAACTGTCTGGCGCAGATTTTTACGCAAAGTAAAACAGCACCCCGCAGAGTGCTGTTATTGGTGGTATTCTTTAGCTGCTGCTTCAAGTCTGGTAAAATCGCAGCTTCTTTGTATGTATCTGTCAATTTTATCAAATACAACCAATTTATAAAAATTAGCCGCTTTCTTTTTAATGCTTTCTTCAAGTTTAGAAATAGCTATAAATTCGCTTACCATCAGGCTTCTGTATTTTATATCGGCTTCCTGCCTTATATCAAACGGAATTAAAACAGAAGGCACAACCGGTATCATATTATTGATGTTTAAAACAGCGTATTTTCTTTTATTATCTTTAATTTTAATAAAATCAACGCTGTTTTTCATTCTGTCATGCTTAGATTTGTATGAAGAAAGCGGTACAAAATAATCCAGCCCGTTTACACTCAAAACCACGCCCAAATATTTACGGCTAAATTTCCGTTCCGTTAATTTGGGGCTTAAAACCTTACTATCATATCTGCGCAGATAGTCAATGTACTTATCATCAATTTCGTATAATTTCATCATAATCCTCAACACAAAATAAAAGAGGGGGCAAACGCCCTCTCTTTGCTTTTAATTTCCCTACTTAATATGGCAAGGGTTCTCCGCTTTTAACTTCCCTACTTGTATGGCAAGGGTTCTCCGCTTTTAACTTCCCTACTTGTATGGCAAGGGTTCTCCGCTTTTAAAACCGGGATTTTCAAAACAATCCGGCTTTTTCTGTAATCATTATATAATAGTTTAAATACCTTGTCAAACACGCAGCACCCGCTTTGCTTGCGGCGCGGCGCAGGATATTGTATAATAAATTTATTACATTATAAGGATGTGTAACCGTGAAAGGATTTAAAAAGCAGGAACTTGAACAGCAGGGCTTTATGGGAAAGCTGTTTGGCAGCAAGCCCCAGCAAAACGCCTTTGCCGAAATAAATAACATTCTGGCGGATGCCAAATCTGCCGCCGAACTTAGTAAAGACGCAGCCGCCGCCATTTTTAAAAAGTGGGGCTGCAAATTCAGCGACAGCAACATGGACCAGCGCAGCGCCATTTACCGCAAAGTTGCAGATAACGCCTTCAGCTATGCGCTGGATAAGAATGACCCGCTGCTTGGCGACCGCGCCCACATGGCCGAAATTTTGCAGATTCCCGATAACCTGTGCCGCCTGGCGGATAACGGAGCTAAAAAATCGGCGTACTTTGCCCGCTGCCACGCCATCGTTACCGGCGAAGAAAAGCTCAGCATTGAAGCCATTAACGATTTATTCGGCTACGATTACGAGGATGGTTTTGACTTCCGCAAGCAGGTTTTCAACGATTATTTCAACGGCGAGTTTGACCGCATTGCCGAAGCCAAACGCTTTACGCCGGAAGAAGAACAAAAGCTGCGCGATATGTGCGCCAAACTTGATATTCCTTACGAATTTAAAGCCAACATCGACAACGCACTGACCAAATACCGCTATCTGTGGAACGCCGAAAACGCGCCGCTGGGCAACGTCAAGGTTGACTTTCCGCTGGAAGAGGGCGAAATCTGCCACGCGGCGGGACAGGCTGCGCTGTGCGAAGTTAAAACCGTCGCTAAAGAAGATAACTACTACCAGCTGACCCGCAAGCTGCGCATCGATGAAACCATTTCCTTTAAAGGCGAGCACATCGAGCATCCGCAGATTATGGAAGAAACGGCAGTCATTATCGACGCCGGGTATTTGTTCCTTACCAATAACCGCATCATTTATTTAAGCAAAAAACTGGCCAAGCAAATCCGCCTGGACGATTTGAAAACGGCGGACCTCAGCACCAACATTATTTACGCGCACCAGAATAACGGCGAAAGCCTTTCCTTTAAAATGCAGGATGATGCCGCCGAGGTTATGTTTGCCATTCTGCGCCGCATTTTAAAGGACAGGAACAGCAAATGAAAGATTTAATCCGTTTTGCAGCGCCCGATGACGCTAAGCGCATTTTGGAAATTTACGCGCCCTATATTACTGACACCGTTATCTCTTTTGAATACGAAGTGCCAAGCCTTGCCGCTTTTACAGAGCGCGTGCAAAGCATCAGCAGCCGCTACCCGTACTTGGTGTACAAGCTGGACGGCAAAGTGGTTGGCTATGCTTACGCTTCGGCATACAGCGAGCGCGCGGCCTACGACTACACCGTTGACCTTTCGGTTTATGTGGACGCTAGTTTTTGCGGGCACAACATTGGCGAATGTTTATATGCAGCGCTGCTGGACATTTTGGCAAAGCAGGGCTTTTACAACGCCTATGCCTGCATTACCGCCACTAACACAAACAGCCTTAATTTTCATAAACGCATGGGCTTTACCGATGCCGGTACGCACCCCTGGGCCGGTTTTAAAGACGGTCAGTGGCTTGACGTATGCTGGTATTACAAGCGCCTTAAGGCGGATGCCAACGCGCCGCAGCCGCTTCTGCCCATCAGTAATTTTACTGACAGC
This sequence comes from Phascolarctobacterium sp., assembly GCA_003150755.1. Lineage (GTDB taxonomy): Bacteria > Bacillota > Negativicutes > Acidaminococcales > Acidaminococcaceae > Fusicatenibacter_A. The sequence continues at coordinate 304,964 of QAMT01000002.1, forward strand.
GACTTATTGCAGCCGCACGAAACGTATAGAAAATAGCATAAAACAAAACTAAAAGCCGGTGAAAATTCACCGGCTTTTTTTACACTCAAAATACAGGGAGACGTGCCGACGATACCACCCGTCAGGCTATCTCTTTTATTATTATAACCTCAAGCTGTTATAATGCCAAAACCTTACTTTCTGCACCCTTTGCACTTGTCAAGATATTCGCCGACGATTTTTACAGCGCAGTAATCGCCGCACATGGAGCAGGCTTCTTCGTCCTCTTTATTCTTTTTATCGCGGTAAGCCTGCGCCTTAACCGGGTCAATGGCAAGCTCAATCTGCTTTTTCCAGTCCAGTGCCTTGCGTGCTTTGGCCATTTCCAAATCCCACGCCACTGCTTTGGGCAGTCCTTTGGCAACATCGGCCGCGTGGCCCGCAATGCGCGCTGCAATTACACCTTCGCGCACATCGTCGATATCGGGCAGCCCCAGATGCTCTGCCGGCGTTACATAGCACAGAAAGTCCGCACCGCTGATTGCCGCCAGCGTGCCGCCGATAGCTGCCGTAATGTGGTCGTATCCCGGCGCAACGTCCGTAACAAGCGGCCCCAGCACATAAAACGGAGCGCCGTGGCAAATGCGTTTTTCAAGCTGCATATTGGCAGCAATCTGATTGTAAGGAACATGGCCCGGTCCTTCAACCATTACCTGCACGCCTTTTGCCCAAGCGCGCTGCGTCAATTCCCCCAGATTCAAAAGTTCCTGCAACTGCGCGCGGTCGCTCGCATCGGCCAGGCAGCCCGGACGCAAACCGTCGCCAAGGCTGATGGTCACATCATATTCGGCGCAAATATCCAGAATCTCGTCATAGTATTCATAAAGCGGGTTTTCTTTGCCGTTGTGCAGCATCCAGCCCGTAATAAAACTGCCGCCGCGGCTTACAACGTCCATTACACGGCCTTCGCCGGTCAGCATGTCCAGCACTTTTTTATTGATGCCGCAGTGTATCGTCATAAAATCTGCACCGTCGGCCGCCTGCTGGCGGATAACTTCAAATAAATCTTCTTTGGTCATCTCTACCACAGCGCCGCGTTTTTTAATCGTTTCCACCGTGGCCTGGTAAATCGGCACCGTGCCTACCATAACGGTGCTGGCGCCGATAATCGCCCTGCGCGAAGCGTCGATATTATCGCCGGTGGATAAATCCATCACGCTGTCCGCGCCCGCGTCGATAGCGGCTTTAAGTTTTGCCAGCTCCGGTTCCGGGTCGGGAAACGAACTTGAAGTGCCGATGTTGGCGTTGACCTTTATGCTCAGCCCCTGCCCCACGCCGCGCGGCGTTACATTTTTGTGGTTTATGTTAAGCGGTATGGCAATTGTGCCTTCGGCTACGCCCTTACGGATAAATTCTGCGGATAAACCCTCGTATTCCGCCACCTGTTTCATAGCCTCTGTGATTATGCCCTGGCGGGCAAGCTGCATTTGTGTTGCCAAAATATCACTCCTTTGCCGTTGATGTCTTTATTATAACCCAAAAGCAGGCAACGCACCACCAAATTTGTGACAAGCTACAAAATTAGCTTTAATATGTATTTAATAATAATTTCTTATTTTTCACAGAAAAATCAACTATTGCTAACTTTTTAGTGTTATAATAAAGGTATCAAATAGATTAGGAGGCGATTACAATGTCACGCTTTACTTTACCACGAGATATTTACTATGGGCCGGGCGCCCTGGATGAATTGAAGGTTTTGGCCGGCCACAAAAAAGCCATGATTTTAACTGGCGGCGGCTCCATGCGCAGGGGCGGCTTTTTGCAGAAAACCGAGGAGGTTCTGAAAGCCGCTGGACTTGAAACCGCTTTATTTGAAGGCATCGAGCCCGATCCTTCCATAGAAACAGTTATGAAAGGCGCGCAGGCCATGCGCGAATTTGAACCTGACGTTATCGTCGCTATCGGCGGCGGCTCCCCTATCGACGCAGCCAAAGCCATGTGGGTATTTTACGAGCACCCCGACAAAACTTTTGACGACATCAAAACTCCGTTTACCATGCCCAAGCTGCGCAACAAGGCAATTTTTGTAGCCATCCCGTCCACCAGCGGCACAGCTTCGGAAGTAACAGCCTTTTCGGTTATCACCGATTACAGCAGCGGCATCAAATATCCGCTGGCCGATTTTGAAATCACCCCGGATATCGCCGTTATCGACACCGACATTCCGCTGACGATGCCGCCGAAACTGACTGCCCACACCGGCATGGACGCTCTGACCCACGCTATCGAAGCCTATGTTGCCACTGCGCGCAGCGATTTTTCGGACGCTCTGGCATTAAAAGCAATAGGCGACATTTTTGACAGCCTGATTGACAGCTACCACGGCGATAAGGAAGCCCGCGCCAAAATGCACATTGCCCAGTGCCTCGCAGGCATGGCCTTCAGCAACGCGCTGTTAGGCATTGCCCACAGCCTGGCGCACAAAACCGGCGCTATCTTCCACATTCCGCACGGCTGCTGCAACGCCATTCTTCTGCCGTCCGTTATCCAGTACAACTCCCGCGCATGCATGGCACGTTATGCAGCAATCGCAAGGTATGTCGGCCTGCCCGGCGCAACCGACAAACAGCTGACCGATTCGCTTGTCAAAGCCATCTGCGCCATGAACAAAGAACTTAACATTGCACAAACCTACCAGGCCAACGGCGTAAGCGAGGAGCTGTTTAAAGAACATGCAGACGCCATTGCACACAACGCAGTGCTCGACCCCTGCACGCTCTCCAACCCGCGCCCGATTGATGACGCTGCCATGAAAGAAGTGCTGACCTGCGCTTACTATGGCAAACCGGTAACTTTCTAAAATAATTACGGCTTAAAGCCGGATGAACCGCTGCCCTTGTTACGGCAGCGGTTTTTATTTTTACAAGCGCTTCTAATAAATCCACGCAGGCGGCACTAAAATGCTCCCATTGCGGGATATTGTCATTAAAGGCGTTTTTAGCAGCAAAATATGCAAAATTAACTGTGATTTTTAAATTTTTATCGTCTTTTAGGTTGTATTTCCTTGCATTTTGTGAGAAAATATATAAGTACGGTTATAGACAAAAATCGAGATTTATATGTTAGGAGCAGTTTAAAGCATGGAACCGTTAAAACGACAGCAGCGCCAGGTCGATAACGAATACACCATAATGTTTATTCCGCACCGCGGCAAAGAGCCGAAAAGCATCAGCTTCCGCGCCAGTTTTCTTAAAAAAATCGGCATTGTCTGCGGCATCATTCTCTTAATCGGCATCGGTATTGCAGCAAAATCTTCCCTGATTGTTTATCAGGCACACAAAGAACAGAACGAACTTATCGCCTACCGCACTGAAAAAGCGGCACAGGAACAGAAACTTGCTGAACTTCAGCAGGAAAACGAAAAAATGCAGCAGAACATGGCAGAGCTTTCTGCCCTTGAAAACGAGGTACGCAAAGCGCTGGGCAACGTTGTTTCGCAGCAGCCTTCGCGCGGCGGCATTGACCGTGAAAGCTATCTCGGCCAGGGCGGGCCTATGCCTGACATAAAAATGATTGATGTTTATGCAGCGCAGACCAAAAACCTGCAAACTGAAATCACTACCAAAAAAGAAACCTTAAATAACCTGTTGGGACAGCTTCAGGAGCGTAACGCTATTCTGGAAGCAACACCCAATATCTGGCCGACCTCCGGCGGCGAAATTACCTCCAGCTTCGGCGGCAGGTCCAATCCTTTTACCGGCAGCGGCTATGATTACCACCCCGGCATCGACATCGGCAATGACTACGGCGCGCCCATTTACGCAGGCGCCAGCGGTTATGTTGAACAGGCCGGCTGGTACGGCGGCTATGGCCGTTATGTAAAAATCAACCACGGCTACGGCTACGAAACCGCTTACGGGCATATGTCCTCCATCGCTGTTTCAGACGGTCAGTATGTCAAAAAAGGCGAAATTATCGGCTATGTAGGCAGCAGCGGTTACAGCACCGGCCCGCACCTTCATTACGAAGTTATCATCAACGGGCAGGACTCGGACCCGATGAAGCTGATTCGTTAATTAAAGGAGTATAATTATGTTTGGTTCTTCCGGAACAAATAAAAATAACAATTCTACCAACTTTGCCGTTGATAATTTTGAAGTTTACATCGGCAAAACCACGCAGATGACCGGCAACATTACGTCCAAAGGCTCTGTGCGCATCGACGGCAATTTCAGCGGCATTGTATTTTCAGAAACTGATGTCGTTATCGGTGAAAGCGGCGAAATTAAAGCCAATATTTTTGGCGTTAACGTAACTGTTGCAGGCAAAGTTGAAGGCAACATTGTTGCCAAAGGCACGCTGGAAGTGCTGGCAACCAGCACCATTAACGGCGATGTGCGCTGCGAAAAGCTGACCGTTGAACAGGGCGGCGTGCTGCGCGGCAACGTCGGCGGTGTGGAAGATGCCGAAGTGCCAGCGGAAGCAAAAAACTGATTTAAAACATTTAAACCCGGAATTGCTGCAGCAGTTCCGGGTTTTTTATTTTAAACGCAGTTTAATTTATAAGTTATGCTTATAAATGTTTTTGTAACCTTCTGTACAGATTTTGGGCGTTTTATTTTTGTTTTTTCTTTTTGCGCCAATTTTGTTGACACTGCCTTTGCGCGGGGGTACAATAGCAATATGAATTACATATCACAAGCACGATGAAGGAGAAGCAGTGCGCAAGGCTTGCAGAAAGCCGCCGGTTGATGCGAGGCGGCAGCTGACCGTAATTTGTTCCGCTCCGGAGCTGCGGATGATGAATCCGACGGGGTACGCCCGATACAGCGTACTAAAGATGGCCGTAAGGCAATTTGGGTGGCAACGCGGGTAAGCTCTCGTCCCATGGGGATGAGGGTTTTATTTTTTAGCAGCCATTTGCCTGCGCCGAATTTGGGTGGCACCGCGAGATAGAGAAGCTCGTCCCAAGGACGTCTTCTCTATTTTTTATTGCAGGAGGTAACAAGATGGAAAGAGTTTATAATTTTAACGCAGGGCCTTCGGCTATGCCGCTGGAGGTTTTGCAAGAAGCGCAGGCCGAGTTTTTAAACTATCAGGGCACCGGCATGAGCATTATTGAAATGAGCCACAGAAGCAAAGAATACGCTGCCATGCACGCCGAAACCAAAGCGCTTTTGCGCGAGCTGATGGGCGTGCCCGATGATTACGAAATTTTATTTATTCAGGGCGGCGGCAGTTTGCAGTTTTTGATGACGGCAATGAACTTTTTAAACGGAGGCAAGGGTGCTTATGTAAACACCGGCGTGTGGGCCAAAAAGGCTATGGCCGAAGGCAAACGCATCGGCGAAGTTTACGAAGCAGCTTCGAGCGCCGATAAAAACCACAGCTATATCCCGCAGGATATTGAAATTAAGCCGGGCACGTCGTATTTGCACATTACTGCCAACAATACAATTTATGGTACAGAATGGCAGGATTTTCCGGCTGCCGGCGTGCCGCTTATCTGCGATATGTCGAGCGATATTCTTTCCCGCCCGGTTGATGTAAAAAAATTCGGTCTTATTTACGCAGGCGCACAGAAAAACCTGGGCCCGGCAGGCGTTGTTATTGTAATTGTAAGCAAGGCGTTTTTAGCAACTGCCAAAAAGGACCTGCCGCCGATGCTGAGCTACCAGAACTACGCCGACAACGATTCGCTGTACAACACGCCGCCGGTATTTGCCATTTACATGGTAAACAAAACGCTGCACTGGATTAAGGCGCAGGGCGGTGTAACTGCCATCGAAGCGCGCAACAAGGAAAAAGCGCAGTTTATTTACGACGTTATCGACAACAGCAACGGCTTTTACCGCGGCCACGCCGAAAAAGCAGCCCGCAGCCGCATGAATATTACGTTTAATCTCCCCACGGCAGAAATGGAAAAAGATTTTATTGCCGAAGGCAAAGCGCGCGGGTTTATAGGCATCGGCGGTCACCGCCTGGTCGGCGGCTGCCGCGTATCGGCCTACAACGCCGTAACGCTTGAAGCCTGCAAAGCACTGGCAGATTTTATGAAGGAATACCAAGCCAAACACCAATAAACGGAGGATGAAAAAATGACGATGAAAATTCTTGTAAGCGACGACGTAAGCGAAAAAGGCGTGGCCCTGCTGCGCGAGCATTTTGATGTAGATGTAAAAACCAATCTGCCAACAGCAGAGCTTTTGAAAATTATCGGCGAATATGACGGCCTTGTAACCCGCAGCCAGACGCAGGTTACAAAAGAAGTTATCGACGCTGCCAAAAACTTAAAGGTTATCGGCCGTGCCGGTGTTGGTGTAGATAATATCGACATTCCGGCGGCAACGGCACGCGGTATTGTTGTGCTGAACGCACCGGAGGGCAACACCATTGCCGCTACCGAACACACCATTGCCATGACGATGGCCATGACCCGCCACATTCCGCAGGCCCACGCTTCTATCCAGGCCGGTAAATGGGACAGAAAAAGTTTTGACGGCATCCAGGTGCAGGGCAAAACCCTGGGCATCATCGGCGTCGGACGTATCGGCAGCCGCGTTGCCCTGCGCATGCAGGCGATGGAAATGACCACCATAGGCTACGACCCCTATATTACCGAAGAACGCGCCCATCAGGTCGGCGTAGAGCTGGTATCCTTCGACGAACTGCTGGCAAAATCCGACTACATTACCATTCATACGCCGCTAACGAAGGAAACGCACAACATCATCAACGCCGAAGCCATCGCCAAAATGAAAGACGGCGTGCGCATCGTCAACTGCGCCCGCGGCGGCTGCGTAGATACCGAAGCACTGGCCGCAGCGCTGAAAAGCGGCAAGGTTGCAGGCGCAGCCATCGACGTTTACCCCGAAGAACCGCTGACGCCCGAAAACAACCCCTTCATCGGCATGCCGCAGGTAGTGCAGACCCCGCATCTGGGCGCGTCCACCATCGAAGCGCAGATTGGCGTTGCCGTTGACGTTGCTTACGGCGTTATCGACGCTCTGGAAGGCCGCCCGGTTATGACCGCCGTCAACATGGCGCCCATCCCCAAAAGCGTGGCCAGCGTTATTGCCCCCTACTTTAAACTGGCAGAACGCATGGGCACCATCGGCATTTATCTGGCCGAAGGGCCGATTAAAGGCGTAGAAATTGAATACACCGGTGAGCTGGCGCAGACGGAAACCCAGGCGCTGACCACCGCCTTTTTGAAAGGCCTGTTAAACCCCATCCTGCAAGACAGCGTAAACTTTGTCAACGCGCCGGGCATTGCCAAAAAGCGCCATTTGCAGGTGCGCGACATCAAATCGCACCGCACCGGCTATTTTTCCACCGCGATAAATGTTAAAATAGAAACCGACAAAGGCGAACACACCCTTACCGGCACGCTGTTTGACGGCAAAGAAGCCAAAATCGTGCAGATTGACCGCTTCCGCCTCGACTTTAAGCCGGAAGGCTACCTTTTACTTGCACCGCACGTCGATAAGCCCAACATGATTGGCCAGATTGCCACCGTACTCGGCAGCGCAGGCATCAACATCAACGGCATGCAGGTTGGCAGCACCGCTATCGAAGGCACCAACTTAATGGCCATCGCCACCGGCGGCGACATTCCCAACGACATCATGCTCAAACTGCGCGGCATCGAAGGCATTATCGATGTAAAACTCATCAACTGCGAGGGATAATATGGTACGCATAATTTTAATCCGCCACGGCGAAACCAACTGGAATTTGCAGGGCCGCTACCAGGGGCAGGAGGACACACGCCTTAGCGAGCGCGGCTTTTGGCAGGCGCAGCAGCTTGCCCAGGCGCTGAAAGACGTACACATCGACGCTGCCGTCTCCAGCCCGCTGAAACGCTCGTTTTTAACCTGCAAGGCTTGCGCCGATTTACACAAACTGCCGGTGCACACCGACGCGCGGCTGACGGAAATTAACCACGGCGCATGGGAAGGCGAACTTGCCTGCGACATTGAAGCACGCTACGGCAAAGAATTTAAGCTGTGGCACACCAAGCCGCATTTAGTGCAAATGCCTGGCGGCGAAAATCTGGAAGATGTGCGCAGACGCGCCCGCGAAGCTTTTGACGAATACGCAGTAAAATACGACGGGCAAACCGTGCTTGCCGCTGCGCACGACGCTGTCAACAAAGCCATTATCTGCGATATTCTGGGTCTTGGTATGGACAGCTTCTGGCACATCAAACAGGACAACGCCTGCATCAACGTGCTGGAATACACAGACGGCGTGTGGCGTTTGGTGCTTTTGAACAACACCAACCACCTCGGCTATCTGTTCAGCGGCATCGAACAGGCAGGGCTGTAACCAGTTCCATAATTTGTATAATACGCAAAAAATCCACGGAAATTCCGTGGATTTTTCTTTGCTTGCGGCTATAAATCTGCTATAATAGTTAACGCTGTGACTCTTTCCGGTAGGAAGGAGGTGGAATCAATTGAATCGTCCTTTTATTGCCTTCTTGATAGCCGTCATGGCAGCTGTAACATCTTACTACATCTGCAAATGGCTGGACGGCTTACTGTAAATCACAGCCAGCCAAAGTAAAAAACCGGGAGTCGCCACTCCCGGTTTTTTGTTTGAGGTGTTCAAATGAACCGTCCCAGTTAATTGCTTTTCTAAATAAAGAATAACACTATTTTCCCGCGCCGTCAAGTAAAACCTGCCCGCAGCAAACCTTACTGCAAGCGCGGCAAATTTATGTTATAATATAATTTAGTTAAATCTCCGCCTTAGCGGATTGCACGATATTTTTAAAGCGAGGTAAGAACATGCAGAAAATAATTTTAACGGGCGACCGCCCGACCGGCAGGCTGCACGTTGGCCATTACGTCGGTTCTTTAAAAGAGCGCGTAGAGCTGCAGAACAGCGGCGAATTTGACAAGATTTTTATTATGATTGCCGACGCACAGGCGCTGACCGATAACGCCGAGCACCCCGAAAAAGTGCGCGAAAACGTGCTGGAAGTAGCGCTGGATTATCTGGCCTGCGGCATCGACCCGGAAAAATCCACTATCTTCATCCAAAGCGCCGTACCGCAACTGCCCGAACTGACCAGCTACTACATGAACCTTGTTACGGTATCGCGCGTACAGCGCAACCCGACCGTTAAAACCGAAATTAAAATGCGCAATTTTGAAGCCAGCATTCCTGTCGGCTTTTTTACCTACCCCATCAGCCAGGCGGCCGATATTACCGCCTTCCGCGCGACGGCAGTGCCTGTTGGCGAAGACCAGCTGCCGATGCTTGAGCAGTGCAAAGAAATTGTTGCCAAGTTCAATGCCGTGTACGGCGATACGCTGACCGAACCGGAAATCATCCTGCCGGGCAACAAAGCCTGCCTGCGCCTGCCGGGCCTTGACGGCAAAGCCAAAATGAGCAAATCCCTGGGCAACTGCATTTACCTTGCCGATGAAGAAGACGTTGTTAAACAAAAAATCATGTCGATGTACACCGACCCCAACCACATCCGCGTACAGGACCCCGGCCAGGTTGAAGGCAACCCCGTGTTCATCTACCTCGACGCCTTCTCACGTCCCGAACATTTTGCCGAATTTCTGCCTGAATACGCTGGCCTTGACGAACTGAAAGCGCATTATCAGCGCGGCGGCCTGGGCGACGTAAAAGTTAAAAAATTCCTGAACAATGTTATCCAAAGCGAGCTTGCCCCGATACGCGAACGCCGCCACATGTGGGAAACCCGCCTGGACGACGTAAAAATGCTGTTAAAACAGGGCAGCGAAACCGCCCGCGAAGCTGCGGCAGCAACCCTGCACGACGTGCGCGCCGCTATGCAGATTAACTATTTTGAAAACTGGAACATCTGATATAACTAAATTCAAGCATAAAAAAATCCGCCTTGAGGCGGATTTTTTGTTTTGTAAGTAATTACAGGGTCTGGCCGTATGCGTCGGCGTCGAGAATTGCTTTTTTGAATTTCTCGCGAGTCATTTCATACGGAGTTTTCTGCCATTCAAGGATTGCCGGTGCGCGGTCAAGGATTTTTTCAAGGCCGGCTTCGTCAACTTCCAGTTCTTTCAAGGTTACAGGCAGGCCAAGTTCTTTGTTGAATTTAGCCATTTTATCGCGCAGCTCAAACTGCTCGTCGCAGGTCAGCAGTACAATTACGCCGAAGGAAACTACTTCGCCGTGCATGTGGCGTTCTGCGCAGGAAAGACCGGTGTAAGCATTGTAGAAGCAATGGCCGAGCGAAGAATTATAATAATAATCGTTTTCGGTAGTGGTAAGGTTGGAAACAATACCGGTACTCATGATGATGTCAAGGGCAACTTCCTGAATTGCTTCGGAAACCACATTGTTGCGGCAGTCTTCCAAAGCCTGTTTGCCGTATTCAAACAGCGGTGCGGTGCAGGCGCCAGCCAGTGCGCGGCCCAGCAGCGGAGTGTTCGGCAGTTTTTTGCCTTCGGTAGCCAAAAGCACTTCACATTCCTTGCTCAGTGCATCGCCGATGCCGGCCCACAAAAGTTTTTCCGGGGCTTCAGCAATAATTTTGGTATTGATGAAGGTATGTTCAGCGCAATGCTGCGGATAATAGTAGCCAGCCAGGCTGCCGTCCAGTTTGTACATTACGCAGATAGCGGTGCAGGCTGCGCAGTTGGAAGCGATGGTCGGGAAAGTGAAAACGGGTTTGCCCATTTTGTCTGCCATTGTTTTGCAGCAGTCAACAGCACGGCCGCCGCCAACAGCAAATACCATATCGGCATCCTGAACTTCTTTGGTATTCATCAGTTTGTCAACATTTTCGTAGGTAGAGTTGCCGCCGTACCAAAGCACGCCGGTAACGTCAAGGTGGCCCTTAACGGCTTCCAGAATACCGTCCTGCGCTTTGCTCAGCGCGGTTTTGCCGCCGATGATAACAACCTTTTTGCCGTATCTTGCAGTAACAGCCGGGATTTTTTCATAGCAATCCGGGCCGACGCTGTAATTAGGTAAATAAACACTGTACGTAGAAGTCACTTAAAACAACACCTTTCTTATATTTATGATACTAATTATATACATTTTAAAAAGTTTCGTCAACAGAATGTAACATATCAACGCATTTAAAAAAGTAAAGTTACCGTAAAAAACTTACAAGCGTATACCAAAGCGGCGGCACCAAGAGCGATGGCAGCATGTTTAAAGTCTTGCAATCACGCAGCTGCAAAATGCCCACACCGCTGCTGATTAAAAAAATGCCGCCCAAAAGTGAAATTTCCGTCATCATGCCCGCCGTAAGATAAGGCTGAATGAACCCCGCAAACACATAAATGCTGCCCTGCCAGCAAAACAGCACCAGCGCCGCCAGCGCAATGCCAATGCCGTAGGCAGATGAAAGTATCGTCGATGCCACAAGGTCCATCGTCGCGTTGGTAAAAAGATAGGTATTGTTGCCGTTTAGGCGGCTTTCAATCGGACCGAGTATGGAAAGCGTGCCAATACAGAACAAAAGCACCGCCGTGGAAAGCCCTTCTGCCAGCTTGCTGCCGCCTTTGGCTTTGGCTAAAAGGCCGTTAAAATGCCCTGTTATATCAAGGCGCGTGCCGATAATAGTGCCGATAGCAAGGCTTGCAATAAACAGCACCGGATATTCGCTTTTAGGCATATTGTGCACAACGGCATTAGCGCCAAGCCCAACCGTCGCCAGCCCCAGCGCGTCAAACAACGCCGTTTTGTATTTTTCGCTGATGCCTCGCCCCAAAAAACTGCCGACACAGCTTCCCGTCAAAATCGTACAAGTATTAACAATCGTCCCTAACATATAATCTGCTCCCTCATCTGAAATTTTGATTTGCCTCTTTTATGGCGTTACATATTTTTTCTTTTTCATTACTGCCATTAGTAGGCAATCTTAAAATAGGTATTTTATATTTAAATAAAATACTGTTTTTCAGCGCATCTCTTTTTAACTGAATTTGATTATTTTCATGAAAAGCAAAGCCATCTACTTCAACTACAAGCAGGCATTGATTGTCCTGCTTATAAAAAACAACAAAATCCAACGAAGCACCATTTTGTACAAAACGTCTTTCCTCATCATTCAACAGTGCCATGTCATTTATGAGATTACGCAATAAAACTCCCTGTTTATAATTATACCTTTTAAACTCATCTTCAGCTAAAATTTCTTCTAAAATAACCCTAATAATTTCTTCAGATTTATAATCTGCATTTGGATTCAATTTATCTGCAACAGTCTGCAAATTTTCATTATATTTTCCATACAGCAAATCAAATACTGATACAACAGGGCTATTTATAATATCGTCATCTAATGTATTATACTCAATATAGCGGATTAAATCGTTAATTTCCGTACTGCCCTTATTGAAAGCGCTATCATCCGTAACAAGTATAAAACGCTCAACTGCTCTTGATACTGCTACATTTATCAAATGCGGGTCATCAACAAATTTGATATTATTTTCAGTTGCATTGCTTGATAAAACCGTACTGAAAATTATTTCTTTTCTTTCACGTCCCTGATATTTATGTACTGTATCAGCTTCAATATTATTCAACAAAGCAGCAGCTTTATTAGCCTGTTTTCTAAAAGGCGTTATTACGCCAATTTCATTGTCATCATTATTAAATTCAGGATTGTCCAAGATATTTTTTATAATATCCAATTCTCTTTGGCTGTAAATACCTTTATCACGGCCTTCCGTAACTCTGCGCATATGGTTTCCCGCCGCTGTTTTACAAATAACCAACGGATTTTCCGACATTTTTTCAGATGTATACGCTATAAGCTGCCCGTCATAATACTTTTTATTGCAAAATTCTATAATTTTAGGGTGGCAACGGTAATGCTCACGTAAAATTTCTCTTGGTAAATCCTTACCGTACAATTTTATAACTGATGACAATATGCTTTCCTGAAAATAATTATACTCACTTTTGGGTATTGGCGCAGCTATTTTTCTTGCTATACTATTATCTGTTATTTGCGGAAGCTGTTTGGCATCTCCCACAATGATAACATTTTTACAGCTGGATAACGCCAAAACACCTGTAATTAAATCCACCTGCGAAGCCTCATCAATAATTAAATAATCAAACAGATAATCTGATGGCATAGACCTTCTTATAGCGTGTGTTGTACTTACAATAACAGGATATGCTTTTACAAAATCATAAAAATTATTCTCATTTTTATATGTCTTTAAATCAAAATTACTCTGCTTTAAATCATGATATTTTTCAAATAAAAACTTTTCAAAAATTTTTTCTGATAAAGCCCTGTGTTCTTCCAATAAATCATTAAAATTAACTTTTTCAAGTTTTTTATCCAAAATTTCTATTTGCTTTTTTAAATACTCAACTTGTTTTTGGTAAAAAAGCTTTTGAAGCTGTAAAATTAAATCACTGCGATGAGTTTTTAAATATTTCTGTTTAAAAATACGGTATTGAAATATCAATTTTAAACGATAAATAAATTTATTAAACGGACTATAATCTTTTGCCATTTTATAATCAACTAAAAATGATAGTATTTTCTTATGGCTGGCATTTCTTAATGGCAAATTATCAATTTCTTCAATATTTTGATTTGCAAAATAAGCATCGAAGTGTTTTTGTTCAAGCTCCCATTGCAGCAATTCATTTTTTAGGACAGCTTTTTCCCTGTCTGCCTCCAGCAAACTTTGTATTTTACTGTTTTTTCCTGCAAGCTGCTGAAAAAGCTCTGTACTGCTTTCTTCATAATTCCAATTATCTACATTACCTTTTGGTAAATCAGCAAAAAAATTCTGCTGGTTACTTTTTTTGCCTAAAAACGCTGTAATAAAATCATAATGCTTTTTTGCTAATTTTTCTATTACATTTTTTACTGCTTCATTATTGTTAGATACAACTGCAACCGTCTTGCCATTAACAACGGCATTAGCAATTATATTTAAAATAGTTTGCGTTTTACCTGTTCCAGGCGGACCTTCAATAACAGATATTGCGTTGGAAAAAGCATTTTCCAGCGCTTTTTTCTGGCTTAAATTAAAACTGAACGGAAAAATCAAATTAATATTTCCATAATCACGTTTTGGTATTTCTTTACGAGTTAAATATACATCAAGGATTCTATCATCAAATACTTCCGGAATTCCTTCCAATTCTCTGTTTAAATAACTTGGCCCCGTATTATCAATAGAAATATGTGTGGCAATTTCTTTCAAGTATTTTATTATATTGTTAGAAGATAACTTATCAAAAATTTTTATACGTCCGGAAGTGAGACTATAAGAATAAACATTTCTGGAATTGTGAAATAGTACATTTATACAATTCCGACGCTCATCAAAATTAATGCTTTTTATATCTGGGGTTTTGTCTTTACCATCAATAAGAACTATTTTATTCCTAACATCCATTGCCTTTTTCTCCCGAAAAATTTTCGTTACTTTTATATTATATATCAAAATCAGCATATTTTTACTAAATATAATAAAAAACACCACAAGAAATATTTCCGTGGTGTAAAAATACTGGTGCGGATGACAGGAGTCGAACCTGCACGCCGAAGGCGCCAGATCCTAAGTCTGGTGCGTCTGCCAATTCCGCCACATCCGCATATTAAACTGACTTAATTATTATATCTTACTAATCCTTGTGCGTCAACATATTAATATTACCCTTTTTTCAGGCATATTGACGGCATAGAACTGTTAAAAATATAAACACCTTTATTTATAGCAGCAATTTAATTGTATTATCTTAATACCTTTAATGCTTAAAGGTATTACATAAATACCTTTATTTTTAAGCCAATTTTAAAGGTATTACCTTGATATCTTTATCAGATAATGCTATTATTATAATACCTTTATTTTTTATAATATTTTAAAGCTATTGAGGTGAAACCATGCAAAATTACAATAAAGACTTGCCATATAACAATATGCCAATATTACCGCCAAAAGCAGATATAGAAACCAGAATAATACTGAAAAAAGCTATCAGTGCTAACAAAGCATTGGCAGAACTTAGAGGATGGTCTTTTAATCAACCTAACCCGCTATTATTATTACAATCAATAACATTGCAAGAAGCCAAAGCTTCCAGTGAAATTGAAAATGTTGTTACTACAAACGATGAACTTTATCAAGCATTATCCACACCAACAGCATCTTATATTTCTCCTTCAGCTAAAGAAGTAATGCATTATAAAGAAGCACTTTGGCATGGATACAAAAAAATAATGGATGATTATCCTTTGACAATTAATACCTTTATTGAACTTTTTCAAATCGTAAAAAAACGCTCTGACGGAGTACGTAAATTGCCAGGCACTTGTTTAAAAAACGATTTTAATGAGGTAGTCTACACTCCGCCAGACAACGAAGCAGATATTATGCGGTTATTATCAAACTTAGAAATGTATATCAATAACGATATTGATGATACTGACCCTTTAATAAAATTGGCAATTATCCATTACCAATTTGAATGTATCCATCCATTCCCAGACGGTAATGGCCGCGTTGGAAGAATTATAAATGTTTTGTATTTAGTGCAGAAAAAACTTTTAACTTTTCCCATTTTATATTTATCAAAATACATAATTGAACATAAAACCGAATATTACCGTTGTTTAAAATCTGTTACTGAAAAACAAGAATGGGAAAACTGGATATTATATATTCTTTCTGCAATAGAAGCTACTGCCCAAAATACATTAAATATTATTAAAGATATTTATCTTGCACAAGATGAAATGTGTAAATCCCTAAAAGTTGAAGCACCTCAAATATATTCTAAAGAATTAATTGAAATTTTATTTGAGCAACCATATTGTAAAATAGAATTTTTGGTTAAAAATGATATTGCCAAAGCTCAGACTGCATCCAAATATCTAAAACTTTTATGCGATTTAGGATATTTAGATGTTATAAAAAAAGGCCGTGAAAAATATTATATCAATAAAAGTTTATGGAATATTTTAACTAACGCTTAAGCAAATATCCAAAATTTCTCTTAAATTTAATGTATATCAGGCATCCGGATAATTATGTTTTCCGTAGTTAGCAAGTTTTACTTCAAACATCCGGCACAATTGGTAAAAAATACCGGCTGGTGCAAAAGCGCCAGCTTTTTCTTTTTGCCTGCAACTGCTCCCACGTTGCTCCCAATACACCATGTCTGATTGCTCCCAAATAGATTTTTATAAAATAAAAAAGCACTGCAACATCAGTTACAGTGCGTATCTGCCATAAAATAAAAATGGTGATCCACCCGAGACTCGAACTCGGGACACCCTGATTAAAAGTCAGGTGCTCTACCGACTGAGCTAGTGGATCACGTCTTTGGCTGGGGCGGCTGGACTCGAACCAACGCATGCGGGAGTCAAAGTCCCGTGCCTTACCGACTTGGCTACGCCCCAAAATGTGGGGTGACTGGAGGGGATCGAACCCTCGCGTAACGGAGCCACAATCCGCCGTGTTAACCGCTTCACCACAGCCACCATTTAACCAAGCTACTGCCCGGCACGAATGTTATTCTATCATAGGGTTCAATTAATGTCAATACATTTAATAAAATTTCTCACGGTTTTGCACAATAAAATGCTCAGCCGCGTTCAAAATAGGCCTGCGCCCACGCTAACGCGGATGGTGTCTGTGCCAGGCCCCCGCCTGCTGTTTCGCGCAGTGCGCAGGGCATGCTGTCGCCCACCCATTTCATAGCGTCGATGGCTTCGTCCGCCGGGATAAAGCTGCCCACGCCTGCCAGTGCCAGCTGCACCGCCAAAAGTGCCTGCACTGCCGCGCCGCCGTTGCGTTTGATGCACGGTACTTCTACCAGGCCCGCAACAGGGTCGCACACAAGGCCCAGCATGTTTTTAAAGACAATGCTTACAGCGTCGCCTACCTGTTTAGGTGTGCCGCCCAGCGCATCCACAGCCGCTCCTGCCGCCATTGCCGCCGCGCTGCCGCATTCAGCCTGGCAGCCGCCCACAGCGCCCGCCAGCGAGGCTCTTGCTGCGATGACAAGGCCAATATTGCCTGCCACTACAAGCGCGCGGCTCAGGGCGTCCTCGTTTAAATTACAGTGCTTTTTAAGCGCCAGAAGCACGCCCGGCAGCACGCCTGCCGCGCCTGCCGTCGGTGCCGCAACAATCCTGCCCATGGCGGCGTTGCATTCACTTACAGCCAGCGCATAAGTTACAGCGTCGGTTGCAAGTTCGCCCAAAAGCTGCTTAAAACCGGGCTTCGCTGCCGCTTCTGCCAAAGTTTTGGCGCTGCCGCCCGTCAGCCCGCTGTGCGAGCGCACGCCTGTCAGCCCGTAGGCTGCCGATTCTTCCATTACTTTCAGCATATCCGCCATTTTGGCAAGCAGTTCTGCTTCCGTAATTTCAAGGTCTGCCGCGCTTAAAGGCACCAAAAGCGCGTTCAGGCTTATATTTTTGCTTTCCGCTTCGCCAAGCAAAGCGTTTAAAGATATTTTGTCGTTAGCCATTATTCACCTCAAAGCACGCTGTCAACAAAGCGCACGCTGTCAACCGGGGGCAATGCCGCCAAAAGCTGCACCAAGGCTGGCTGCACCTTCTGGTCGCACTCCAGCACCATTGTTGCAATGCCCCCCTTGTGCGCACGGAACACGCGCATGGTGGCGATGTTTACGGACGCACTGGCCAGCGCGCTGCTGACAAGCGCAATTACGCCCGGTTTATCCGTATGCGTTACCAAAAGCGCCGGCAGCTTGCCGTTAAGCTCTACTTCGTAACCGTCGATGCTGGACACTTCTACCTGCCCGCCGCCGATAGATGAGCCGATAACCTCGCAGCGGCTGCCCGCCTTACTTTCCAGCACAAAACGCACCGTATTGGGGTGCGTCAAATCGCCCAAGTTGACCTTGGCAAAATTGTATTCCAGCCCCGCTTCACCCGCGTATTTACGCGCCTGCGGTATGCGCGCGTCATCCGGCAGCCAGCCCATCAGCCCTGCCAAAAGCGCCACATCCGTGCCGTGCCCGCGGTAAGTCTGCGCAAAGCTGCCGTGCAGGTCAATCTGCGCTTTAACAGGCGGCGCGCCCAAAATGCTTGCCGCCAAAAGCCCCAGCCTTACGGCCCCCGCCGTATGCGAGCTGGACGGGCCAATCATCACCGGCCCGATAATATCAATAATGTTCATAATGCTCCTTTATTCCTCACTTGCCAGCGAGCGGTGCCCCAACGCCACGCACAGTTCGTCCAGGTTCAGCACGCCCACCGCCATGTAAATGGCAACGCACAAATGCTCGCCGCTGCGGGCAATGCCGATTTTACCGCCGACATTAAAGCCCGCCGCCCTGGTAACAAGCTGCTCCAAAGCAGCGTGGGCCGCGCCCGCCACTGCGCCCGCACCGACGTGTGTTTCCGTAACGATGCCCTGACGCTGCGCCGCAACCACCGCGCGCTCCACAATTTTAACAATGCTCGGCATAAACTCGCCGCCAAAATCCACCGCCGTACTGCGGATGCCGCTTGCCGCCAGCGCCTCTTTAACACGCTGCTCCTCGGCGCGGTTTTCCGTAACGGCAATGCGCAGCGCCGCACGCCCAATTTCGATACTTGTCAGCTTACCGCCTGCCATATTAGTCCTCCTCCACCATTTCCGGCTGTTTGATAGGCGTTTTATCCAAAACCGCTACCAGCAGGAAAACTGCAATGCACAGCAGCCACTCAAAATAAATTACATGCTGCAAAACATGCAGCGCCGGTACAAACTCCCACACAACAAGGCCCAAAAGTCCGAAAAGAGTAGTCCAGAACGCACTGCTGCGGCGGCACAAACCAGGTGCAAACACCGTAAACAAAAATACGCACGTCAGCGCCGTCGTCATCGAAAGCCCCGCCACCATAGTCTTTAAAATACCGGCCGCGTTAAACGCAAACCACAGCGTAACAATGCCCACCACAAAAATGGTCAGGCGGTTAATTTTAACAAAATGGTCATCCGTAACGGAAGGATTGATAAAACGCTTGTAAATATCCTGGCTGAACAGCGTGCCCGCACCCAACAAAATCGTGCAAGCTGTCGATACGTCCGCCGCCCACAAAGCCGCAAGCGTCGTGCCGCTGGCAATCGGGTCCAGCGCCATAACAACCTTCGGCAGCGCCAGCGTTGCGCTGATATCCGGGAACTGCACCTTGCCGATAATGCCCAAAAGCGCGCACAAAAAGCCAACCGGGAAAATCAATAAACCGCCCAGGATAAAACCGTTGCGCGCCGTTTTGGCATCGCGCGCGCCGCAGGCAATCTGCACAGGGCCCTGCGCCGTAATAGCCTGGGTAATCATAACAATAAACCAGCCAATAATAACCGCCAGCGGAATCCCGGCAAACGGGTCAAACCAGTCAAGCCCCGCAGGCAGCTGCGCTGCGATATTTGCAAGACCCCCGCTGTGGTCAACCGCTGCAATGCAGGAATACAAAATGCCAACGTAAATCAGAACGACGCTGACGATATTGCTCATACCGCTCGACCACAAACCGCCAATCAGCGTAATGCCGATAAATACAATGGCGCTTACAATCATGCCGCCGTGAAAATCAAAATACTCCGGCAAAAGCGAAGCTAAAATCGCGCCGCCGGCGAGATACTGCAAAGCCGTAATAACCGACATGATGATAACAAGGCCAACAGCGCTGATAACGCGGCCCTTGGTATCGTAGTATTTTTCAAAAAACTCCGGAATGGTGGAAACCTTCATCGCACGCAGCTTACCGGCAGCAACAAGGCCCATAATAATTGCGCCCGCGCTCCACGCCGCGTTGTACCACCCTGCCGCCATGCCAACCTTGTAGGCGTTTTCCGCAACGCCAACGGTCGAAGCCGCGCCAACCGCCAGCCCCGTAATATTAACGGCAATCAGCACCGGGCCCAGCTTGCGCCCGGCAAACAAATACTCGGCAGAGCCCTTATCCGCCCTGCGTTTAACGTAAAAACTGATTGCGAACAGCATCGCAATGTACACAACAACAATAATTAACTGAATATTCACCTGCTACACTACCTTTCTACACAAATTCTTCCGGCCTTCCTGCCAAACTACCCTCCTGCCTTTAAAATTATTTATATTATATCAACAATTTTTATTAAAGAAAAGTAAAATATCCGCCTGTGCGGATTAAAAATTTGTAAAAATTTTAACTAAATGCGCCTTTTTAAAGGATTTTGTGGTTTTATGACGAATTAAATATAAGTTGTAAAGTGTGACCTAAACGGAAGGGAGGGACTGCCAATGTACAGAATTATGAAAAGCACAAATAACGGCATCGACGAAATGGAGCTGGACGGCCTGGAAAGAGGCTGCTGGATTGATATCGTCAGTCCCTCGCCCGAAGAACTGCACGAAATTGCCGATGCTACCGGCATTCAGATGGACTTTTTAAGCGCCGCGCTGGACGATGAAGAAAAATCCCGTATCGAAACCGAGGACGACCAGATACTGACCCTTATCGACATCCCTGTGCTGCGCAGCAACAAGGATTACGACACGCTGCCTTTGGGCATTATCGTATCGGCAGATTACATTGTTACCGTTTGTCTGGAGCCCAACGCCGTCATCGCTGACTTTTCTTCTTACAATTACAAAATGTTCAGCACCTTTAAAAAGACGCGCTTTTTGTTCCAGATACTTTATAAATCTGCAACGCTGTACCTTAAATACATCCGCATCATCATCAAACGCACGGACGAATTGGAGCAGCACCTGCGCCAGTCCATGGAAAACAGCGAACTGTTCAACATGCTGGATTTGCAGAAATCCCTGACATATTTTACTACATCCCTGCGCAGCAATTATATTGTAACGGAAAAGCTGCTGCGCCTGCGCTCCACCACGCAAAGCGCGCACCTCATCAAACTGTATGAGGAGGACGAAGACTTGCTGGAGGACGTTATCATTGAATACAAACAGGCTATTGAAATGGTTGAAATGTACAGCCACATTTTAAACAGCATGATGGAAGTATTTGCCTCCATCATCAGCAACAACCTGAACCTTGTCATGAAATTTTTGGCGTCCGTGACGATTATCCTGGCTATACCGACCACTATCGGCGGCTTGTGGGGCATGAACGTACCCGTGCCGTTTGCCGACAATCCCTACGGATTTTTAGTTATCGGCGGCACCTCGATGGTGGTGGCCGCAGCGACCGGCTACTGGCTGTGGAAACGCCGCATGTTTTAAGGAGCAGCAATGAGCAAAATTTTAGCAGAACAGCTCTTGGCAGGCGTGATACTTGCCGACAACGACAACGAAGAATACATCTACCTGCCAGGAGGCGAAGTGGGCAGCGAAGACCCGCACTGCATATTTGAACGCCAAGGCGAGCGCTGCGGCGATTTGCCGCTGGCCGACGCCGTAGAGCTTGCCAAACGCCTGCACCTATCACCCGGCAAACACCCCCAAATGGGTAATAAGGCGTGGTGAGAAAGTTTTAATATCATAACCAATTAAATAAGGTATAATTTAAGCAGTTTGTAAATAACCTTTGCAAACTGCTTTTAATATGTAAAACCTCCTTTATCTAAAAACAAACACGATAATATCTCTGGTTTTTGATAAATACTATCAGCTTGCAAACAAAATTAATTCAGCATTGATTAACTCACATATTTTAGCTATAATATATTAACAAGATAGTATTAAACTATCAAACTAATCTTTAAATACCACATGATGGTATAAGTGAAAGCCCTACAACTTCGGTTGCAGGGCTTTCTTCGTTAATAAAATATGTATGATGACTAATGATAACAACGCCCGCGGATTACCGCAGGCGTTTTGTTGTTACCGTTTTAAACAGGCTTTTTAAATTTGCTTTTAAAACGGCTTATTAAGTTTTTGGTTTCAGTACAAAACTTTTAAAACAAAGCTTTTTAATAGAGTTTAGTGTTTGGCAAAGGATTAAATCTCCATGCCGCCGTCAACAAAGTTTACTTCGGCTTTGCGTTCGCGGAAGTTTCTGTTGCGGTCAAACGGATTATCACTAAAGAGGTAATCCCAACGGTTGCTCGGCCAGTTGTCGGGCAGGTCAGGCAATACCTGGTCAGTTACGGTTAAAGTGCCGGGGTTGAAGGTAATGTTATAGTTACTCAAAAATTGCCAACCAGTTACTTTAGACCAATCAGTCTCACCACTCAAATCGTAGAATGTACCGTTAATAAAAATGCCACCAATTACTTTTTCATAAACATCAGCTACATTAATATCAACATCACTATCGGGAATAAGCCCATAACTATAATCATCTTTAACAACATCGCCATTAACCAATGCGTCATTAATATCAGTACCAGTATAATTAGGAGTTTCGCCTAAATGAATTTCTTCACTATTAGCGTCAATGGTAATTGTTGCTTTATCAACACGAATATCACCTGTTGCTGTATCAGCAATATAATAGTTACCTGCTTTTTCTCCCGTAAGTTTAATACCATTCAGAGAAATACTATCGGCATATACTCCATTATTTGCTTTTACATCAGCCGTATCCCTGCCATTTTGATTTGCCGCGTATTCGCTTTCCTTAACAATAGATGTACCAGTATATGTTAAACCTATTTCATCATCATATACAACGCCTTCAAGTTTACCAGTGTTTTCTACTGTAAATTCACCTTTACTGCCGTATTGAATAGAGGCTAAAATATCATCTACTGTTAATTGTTTAGGTGTTACTTTAGATTTGCCTTCACTTACATTAAAAATGTAATTTTTGTCGATAGTTTCAGCATTCGCACCACTACCATTTGCATTAGCTGTCCATGTATAGCCCGTTGTGGTTACATCTTTTGTTTTACCATCTTCAGTAAAGGCGTTATCTTTTACACCACTGATTACAATATCAGCATTAGTATAACTATCGCCATTTACCCAACCAACACTATCAACAGTATATTTATTACTATTAAATTCGTCACCGTAAATATGCGTAACATCATTTAACGTAACAACTACCGTTACAGGAGTAACTATAGATTTACCATTATTTACAGTTACTATTTCATAGTTATTCAGATCACCGTTAGCTGTAATAGTAGCTTTAGTTGTCCACGTATATTCATCAACATTATTAGTATGAATATTATTGTCTTTCAGCGCATTATCCGTAATACCATTACCTAATGTACCGATATCTATAGTGTAATCGTCAGCATCAGCAGCATTTACCCAACCTTCAACAGTGTACGTATAACCATTTGTAGTAGGTGTGCCGTAAACATGTGTTACTTCTCCCAAATTAATTATTAATTTTGCCTTGTCAATATTTGCAGTTAAAGCAATGTCATAACCAAGGTTATTGGGATTAAAGCTACCATCTTGACTGCCTTGGGCAATTTGTCCGGAATACAGCCAATCTGAATACCCTCCTGCGTTAGTATGACTAATGCTTTCAATTAATTCTTTAGCATTTTGGTACGCAGTAAAATTATCCGGTGCAGTAATTGCACCTTCAGCAATAAGCTTATCAATGTCATCATATGTAATGGATTGAGCATTGCCATTATAAACATTATTGATATATTCATTGATTTTATCAACATCGACTTTAATATTAACATCAGTCAAGAATACACTAAGAAGCGGTGTTTGATTGCCGTCATAGAATTTCCAAGTATTTTCATTTGTAAGAGAAGTATAACTACCTTTATTATTTTTCTCTTCAGAAGAAATATATGTAATTCCATTAGTGCCGTCTGCATTTTCTTCTGTAGCAGCAGAAGTATAAGAACCGGTTACAGTGCCGCTTCCAGTACCAACCAAAGTATTTCCTTCATTGGTTACATCAAATACGCTGCTAATTTTGCCGCTATTTTCACCAACTGCATTGCCTACATTTGTAGTACCTATAACATCCGTTGTATTATAGGCATTGCTTAATTCGCCGTCAGTAGCATTGTTACCAACCAAGCCGCCGACGTTAGTACCGCCGGTTATTGCTGCCTGCTGTGTACTACCCTGTTCAACCATAACAGTGTTAAATACCTGGTCGATTGTGCCGCTGTTGCTGCCTGCAATGCCGCCGACGTTAGTGCTATCGCCTGCGTTGATTGCACCGGTGTTGTAGCCTGCTGTTAAGCTGCCAGTTTTTACATTATTCGGGTCACTATTATCAACAGCATTGTTGCCGATAAGGCCGCCAATGTTTTCACTAGTAACACCTTCCGAAATGCCCTTAATTTCACCAGCATCTACAATGCCGTCATTATTCTCATCAGTCCAAGTACCTACATTAATAACACCGTTGTTGTAGATTTGATATTTGTAGTAGCTGTCAGCTTCATCACGCCCGCCTTCAATTGTACCAGTATTAACACCAATTAAGCCGCCGACATTATTTATACCAATAACAGTTGCACCAGCTTCATTTATCAAACTTGAAGTACTAATATCACCACTGTTACTACCAATCAAACCACCAACAGTACCGCCGCCAGTTACTATACCAGTGTTAGTAAGGGTAGAGTTTGTAATATTGCCTGAATTTTTACCAAACAAACCGCCGGTTACACTGTTAGTTTCACTGCCACCGATTACATTGCCTGTATTAGTAATATCTGCATAACTTATATTACCGGTATTCTCATAGAATATGCCAGCAGCGCCACCATCTTCGGCAGTTACATCGCCTTCATTTGTAACAATTAATCTGTCATTTTCCGTACCTTGTAAAACTTTATCATTTGAATTTTCACCGATAATACCGCCAACATCAGATTTACCTGCAACAGAACCTTGATTAAGAATTTCGCCTTCAAGTTTACCAGTGCTGGTATTCTGTCCAATAATACCGCCGACATAAGACCCACCAACAGCTGTAATATCAATATCACTGGTATTAGTAGCACCATTAATCAAACCGCTGTTCTGACCTACAACACCGCCAAAATATTCTGCTGTTCCTTTTACATCTTCGTTAGCGTTAAGCACTACACTGTTATTAGTATTTGCAATTATACCAGTTGACGTATTAACACCAGCTACACCACCAACATAAGTATGGCCAGTAATGCTGCCGCGGTTTATAAGGTTATCATTTTCTTCATCAGCTGTAATCGTACCAGCGTTGCTGCCAGCTATACCACCGACATATTCTACACCGGTAATAGAAGCAGAGCTGTCATTTACGAGGTCAGTTAATTCGGCACCGGATGCATTATCGCCAACCATACCGCCGACGTAGTTAGTACCGGTAATTGTGCCGTTGTTACGTCCGTTGGTTACGCTGCCGCTGTTAGAACCGACCAAACCGCCGACATAATCACTAATGCCATTTTTAGCAGTATCATCTTCATCTTCTATATTGTTATCATCTATACCGGTAACACTCGTTGCATTAACGATATTACTTACAACGCCGCCAGTCCATTGTTTATTATTTTCATCATAACTGCCAACATTTTCGCCAATAATACCGCCAACATTATCGCTGCCACTTACAATACTTTCGTTATAAGCACTATGCAATGTACCGTTGTTAATGCCAATTACGCCGCCGATATTGCTGCTGCCAGTATCTCCGCCATTAGTTACGCCAAGGCTGTCAACATACTGTACTTCGCCTGTATTAACACCAACAACACCACCAAGGCCGATATCAGCTGTGTTATCTAATTTAATACCTGTTTCAACAGTTACTGCGCTGTTACTGAAGCTGTTGCCAAGCGCACCTTTATTTGTGCCAACCAAGCCGCCAGCAATAGCAGTATTGCTACCAGCAATTACGCTACCGGTGCTTTCAACGTCATAAATGCCGTTACCGGTTAAAGTTGAAGCGCCTTCGCCACTGTTTTCAAAATTACTTGAACCATTATTTACACCAACTATACCACCGGCATTACCGCTTGCCGTTACAGTATTACCAAAAGCAGTGATATTTTCGATACGTCCGTTATTTTCGCCTGCAACTGCACCGGCGTTAGTTGTGCCGGTAAAGTTACCGCTATAAATGTTAAGGTTTTTAACAACGCCGGTTGCCTCATCAGTTGCACCTATTTTATCAAAAATACCAGCATTACCGCTATCATTATTAACGGTTAAGCCAATAATGCGGTTGCCGCGTCCATCAAAAGTGCCAGTAAAACCATTCTCGTTGCCAGTGCCAATAGCAACATAATCAGTTAAATCACTGGCGTTGATGTCGTTTTTAAGGGCAAAGTTGTAACCAAGTGCTTTATCATCAGCCTTTTGAATATTATTTAATTGCTCTGCATTATTTACCCAGATGTGGGTTATATCTTTTGCTGTTTTACCATTAAGATCAAGAGCATTTAATTTACCAGTAAAATCACTGCCAAATTTTTCAAGATTGAGTTCGTTGTTCTCCCACATATCAACAGTAATTTTAGCGTCTGCTGTTTCGCCAAAATTGATACTATTATCCCCTGTATTTGCAAAATGAGTTAAGAATTTATCTAACCCATTTGAAATACCATTTTCAGCCTGTACCTGCCCGATATTGGTAAGGTCAAGCACAACTTCGCTGTTCTCGCCAGTTCCGGTTAGCGATAAATTACCGCCAATATCAAGGTCACTATCCACATATACATCGCCTGTTGCTTCAACAGTTAAATTGCCGCCGGTTGTGGTAATACCGTTTTCTTTGTTGCCGTAGTAAAGGTTGACGTTACCGGTCGCAGTTACTTTACCATCATCGTCAGTTGCACCAGCACTTATAATAATATTGCCGTTTACATTAGAAGATTCTGTAGTATAAGCAAAACGGTCGCCAATAGTATTTAATTCAGCACTGGGGTCATTTATTCTATTGCCAGTTTCTACAGGGCTCCAATTAGGATCTGCCGTACCTGCAATTCCCGGAATGGTTACACTTTGGCCATCTTTAGCAGATGTTAAAGTACCGTAAATATCTACATCTCCGCCGGTAGAAGTAATTTTAATGCTGCCTGCTTCGTCCAGGGTATCGCCAGCAGAAGTTCCGTTGCCCGTTGCAGTTACATCGCCATAAATAGTAACCGTGCCATCTGCTTCAATATTAACGGATGAACCATAAATTTGCGATGCACTGCCAAAGCCAATATTATTGCCATCTTTAGAATTGAGATTCAATACGCCGTCAGCATAAATAGTGCCGCCAAAATAGCCTGCCCCACTATTGGTATCAAAGTTATTTAAAGTTAAGCCTGCATTATAAACTACAAGCCCGGCAGCATTGGTAATGCTTAATTCATCAGGTCCTGTGCCAAAATTAAACTCTAAATCTTTTGTTCCATTAGCATTAATAATTGTTAGCAATGGGTCGTAAGCTGTGCCGTATTGCACGGATGCCATACCGGCATCGTTTAATTTTTCAGTTGTATCATATTGATCAAAATACTGCTCGCTATTCGGCAAAAAGGCGTTTAAAATAGGGGTATCACCGTAAATACGCCAATCACCATCACCAGTTACCGCACCGCCAGTTTGGCTTGTAAAAGTTAAATTATGACCGTAATAACTATAACTATTGCTATTACTTCTATCTGCATAATCTATTGCTTTGTTAGAATTGTCTCTACCATAACCATTTGTTCCTAATGTTGTAAAACCAAGCCCACTTTGAGGTCTAATATAATATACATTAGTTAAACGAACATCACTATCATTAATAGATCTTAATTCACCATAAATACTGCCTATATCATTATTATTTGTATTAAGACCAATAGAACCGTTGCTTTCCTGATTTCCCGCATAAATATTTCCTGTGGTATAGGCACTGTCAATAAAAAGATCATTCTTACTACCCATAACAGCACCAATAATGCCACCTACAGCATTATTACCTGTTGAATGTGTAATTCCTGACCCGGAATAATTCTGATTAGCCTTAAAACTACGGATAGTGCCAAGATTATAAATATTACTTAAACTAATTTTGCCACTGTCAACGCTTGCTGCACCAACAATACCGCCTACCTGGCTTGTACTTGTATCATGATTATATACAGTAATATTACCGGTATTAAAAGCATTATTGATACTGCCTTTATACATCCAACCGGCAATGCCGCCTGTTGCCGTATAACCATTATAAATTTCGCCATTATTATAAGCTTTTTCTACCGTACCGGAAAGGCGTCCAACTATACCTGCTACATGGCGTGCATAGTAAGTATAAGTGTCATCGCCTATCTGCCCTTTATTATACACGTCATAAATAAGTGCATTTGCATTAGTACCTTCGGTTGTATCACCAACAACACCGCCCATATTAACAGCATCAATATTAGAACTGTTAGTAGCTATGCGTGTTGTCCTGATATAGCCAAGGTTATACGAGCCTGCTACTTCGCCGTTATACATCATGCCAACTACGCCGCCAACGCCGGTATAGCCGCGCACATCACCGGTGTTATAGCTGTTGGAAACAGAAGCATTTGTATAAGTACCATTTCTAAATTCTTCTAATAACGTATCGCCATTATTTCCGCTTGTATCTATCTTACCAACAACGCCGCCGACATTAGCAGCCTTGCTTATATCAAGTACATTAGTAGCATGTTCCTTATCAATATCATAAGAATGTACTGTACCGCGGTTAGCACTGCCGGTAACTTTTACATTATCGCCATCCATATAACCTACAATGCCGCCAATATTACCGATGATAAATGTTTCATTGCTATTGCCTATAGGGCGCACAGTTTCATACACAAACCCATTACCATTACGCGCGCCGGTAGCCATAATGTCGCCGCCATCATTAATGCCGTTAGTAACTGTACCACTACCGCCAAAATAACCGGCTACACCGCCAACGTTATGCGCGCCGCGGACATCGTTTTCCTGGTTAGTAGCATTAGTTATATTGGTATCAACAGCACTGCCTACAATACCGCCGACATTACCGGCAGTATAATAAATAGTATTATCTGTAAATTCAGCGGAATTACTGCTAACATCACCAGTATTGGTTACATTTTCAATAATACTATTTTTATTATCATAACTAGAAGAAGTACCTGCAATACCGCCTACATTGGCAACATTTACATTTTCCGTCCGTTCTCCATCGCTATTGCCATTTTTATATTGAGCACTATGATATGTATATGTTCCTTCATCAAATCCCGTCGCTGTTACGGTGGCGCTGTTTTCGGCATTTTGTACGGTGCTGCCTTCCATATTGCCGACGATACCGCCGACGTTGTATGCGCCGGTAACATCAAGGCGGTTGTAAACAAGATTAGTTCCATCGCCAATGATGGAATTTACGGCATGACCAACCAAGCCGCCAACATTATAACCTTTACCTTCAACATTGCCGAGGTTATAGCTATTGCCGATTAACTGACTACTGTTCATATAACCAATAAGACCGCCTGCATTGCTAACGGAACCACCATTGTTATCAGAAGTACCATTACTTGTAACAGCACCGGTATTGATTAAATTGGTAAAACTAGAATTAGTTGCAGAACCAACTATACCACCAACATCAGTATTGCCTGTTACAGCCGCGCTGTTAACAACATTGCTGATAGTTGTATTATTGGCACTGCCTACAACAGCGCCGACATTTGTGCCGCCGCTGATAGAACCACCTACTAAAGTTACATTGTTAATGGTTGCACCATCAGTATAACCAAAAAGGCCGGCATTATCATTACCAGTAATATTTAAGCCAAAAATATTATATTCGATACCGTCGAAACTACCGGTAAAACCCTTACCTTCATTTTGAATTTCATTATTTTCATTTAGACCAATAGAAGTAAACCCAGCCCCTTCTGCTGTGCTTGTTGCGTCAATGGAATTACGCAGGGCATAGTTGCCTTTAAGGTTGGTGTTGATGGCTTGCAGTTGGTCAACATCTTCTACCCACATATAGCCATTGGCTTTTGTGAATTTTTTGTCATTCACAGTGGCAATCTCTTCTGTAACAGTATTTGCACCAGCATAGCCAATAGCTTTACCATCATTACCTAAAGTTTCATCATAAGCATCATAGCCGATAATAACATTATTTTCATTCGCAGTATTTACAAAAATCTTATCAGCTGATAATTTATTATCCCCATTACCATCTTTAATACGCTCGCTGTCGATAACGATGCGCCCGTCGCCTTCAAAGGTTACTTTATTGGCGTTGATATTACCAAGGCTCATCAGTTCAGCATCAGCAGTCATTGTAGTATTTATCATCTTAGGGGTAATCTGCCCTGCAAAATCCCCCAATGCATCTTCATTTAAATATTTATTAGATACATACAAACTGCCAACGTTGATTTGTGCGCTGTTGCCGATTTGCACGCCAGCGGGGTTAACAACAAAAATATTGCCAGCATATCCGTCATATTGTGCATTGATAGTCCCGTAAATCTGCGAAGCTGCGCCGCTGTTGACATAGTTCAGCGTATTGAAATTTTCTTTACCAGTATAATCAAAATTAACCGTTGCACTACCGCCAACATTAAATTCGTTCCATTTAATAACGGCGTTTTGCGTACTTTGTACAACATTCATAGTTAAATTGTCAGCAGAAGTAGAAGGAGGCTTTCCACCATCTAATTCACCAGCAATTACCTTATCAAATTTAGGCAAAGCATTATTGGCTATAACGCTGGTTGCAGCATAAATAGGCATGGTATATAAAGCTGCCGAGCCTGCAAGCAGCGCTATCAAAAGATTGCGTTTTAAACTCTTTTTATGTCCCACTTTGTTTTCCTCCGTAACATATTCCGTTTTTGAAATATCGCTTAATATAAATCAAAACATTTTATAAAGCTGGAACCAAAGCCTGCCGTCATGGTCGTCGCGTTCTATGCGGTCAGGGCGGGCGTCAATTTTGCGCGCGTAATCAAGCTGGACGTACCAGTCGCCGGGTTTGGCGTAACGCAGGCCAACGCCCCAGCCTGCAAGGTGGTCCATGCTGCCGTCATATTTATTCTTAACTGCGCCGCTGTCGATAAACACTGCCGCTTCCAGCCCTTCAATGCCGGTTGCACGGCGAATTTCTGCCGTCGCCAGATAGCCAAGGTCGCCATAGCCGTCGCTGGCGCCGTAAGCACGCACGCCGTTAATGCCGCCAAGGTAAAACTGTTCGCTGCCGTCCAGCGCGCGGCTTGCCATCTGCCCGCTGGCTTTAACGCGGTAATTCCAGTCGCCGTCGTACCAGATATTCAGCAAATCGCCGGTCAGTTTGTGGTAACCGCCGTCGTAATAAGCGCCGCCGTCGGTGTCAATATCGCCATACCAGTAAATTAAGCTGTACTGCGTAAACTGGTTGGGGTTGTACTGGCTGCCGCTAATGCCGACATGCCATACATCGGCGTCCTTTTCGGTTTTCATGCGCCCAAGGGCGGATATATCAAAACGCAGTTCGTCTTCGATATCGCGGTGGTCGTAGCCATAAATAGCTGTAATGCGGTTAGAGCGGTCGCGGTAAACCGGCGTCATGCCGTAAACGCTGATGCCTTCGGAAGTACCGAGCGTATCATAAAGGCTGTTGGTACTCATTTCGTAGCTGGTACGGCTGAAAGCAAGGCCCACGCGCGTGCCGCGGCTGCCTACCGGCAGTTCGTAGCGGATGCCGTAGTTTTTAACATCGTGGCTAGAAAGCATACCGTTTAAGATAAATTTATCGCCGATTTTGCCGGGGTTATTGATTTCGGTGTTAAAGCCGTAGCGGTAACGCCCGCTCCAATAGCCGCCGCCGTTATCGGTAAATACATAGTTGTTCCACACCGGCCTGCGGGTTGCTTCAACATCAAGGCTGGTTGTGCCAGGCTCGCCGCCCGGTTTAAGCACGGCGCGCGCCTGCACGCCCGGCAGGTCGTTAATATTGTTGATAGCGTCCTCCAGCTTGCTGTCGGTAATGGTTGCGCCGGATTTTAAGCCGCTGAGATAATTATTTAAAACGCCGGTTACAACGTCCGAATCGTTCTGGGTAATTTTTACTTCGTCATAAGCAGCAACGTAAACTTTAACTTCCAGGCTGCCGTCAGCTACTTCCTGCGGGGGCACAACTGCCTGCGCGACAGTGTAGCCGCATTCTTTGGCGTAAGCGGTAATTTCTGCCGTCAGTTTGTTAAGTTCGGCAACTTTTACGCTGCGTTTCTGGTATTTTTGCAAAATTTCCTGCAAGCGGCCTATTTTATCAGGCAGCTCAAAACCCGTCAGCTTAATGCTTTTAATGTAAAAAGCGGGTTCAGCTTCCGTGCCGGTGTTGCCGGGACGGTACTGGCCGCCCTGGGCGTTTTCTTCGTCAATAACATCCTGCTGTCCGGTACGGTTATACGGATGTGTTGTAACAGCTTCCTTATCAAAGGTTGGTATTGGTGACTGTGCAAAAACCTGTCCGCCAATTAAAAGACAGGCCGCAGTAATGCCAATAACTTTTTTCATCAGCTTTCACTCCCCTTACTATTGCTTTGGCAATAATAAATCAAAGCATATGATTAGTATGCCCTATATTTTAATATTTAATTATTTGACTTAATTTTAACACATGTTATTTTATTTTATCAAGATAGGCAATACTAATTTTAAGCTGATGTTTTAGTCACTCGTTTGTTTTAACAGGATAAATAATACTGTAATTTACAATTTTTAAATTTTACGTCATAATTTTTAATCTATTTATAATAAATCTGAAAACATCCGCCAAATGCAAAGAAAAAATTTGCAAATCAAAATTTTACAATAATTAGGGTTAGCTAATGGCAAGCAGTGTATGCTACTGAAAATTTTTGCGGGTTCCCGCAGTTTTTTTCAGTACCCTTGCGGGCATAAAAATAAGCCCGGCATTAACTTGCGCGGGCTTAAATTACAAAAGCCCCTGCGGCAATGAACTGTTTAAGTTCTAAACCACAGAGGCTTTCAGTTTATTATTTATTTAATTACAATTACCGGCACGGAGGCGTTTTCGATAACCGTTTGGCTGACGCTGTTTTTAAACAGCCCTTCAATCGCGCCGAAGCCGCGCGTACCGATGATGATGGTATCACAATGCTCTTTGCGGCAGCATTTGATAATCTCGGGTGCGGGGCGGCTGCCGATAACCAGCGTGTACGAGCAGGGTATCTGCTGCTGGTCTACCATGTGCTTGGCGGCGCCCAAAACGTCGTTGCCGATTTGCATGGCCGGTTCGTTAACCGTGCCTGCCAGTTCGCTTTCCAGCGGAAGCTGCGGCGTATGCTGCAAACCGTCTTTGGCAACGGTAAGCACCACCATTTCGGCGTCGTTCAGTTTGGCGATGCCCATGGCGTATTCCAGGGCGCGCCACGAATATTCCGTTCCGTCGATAGCAACCAATAATTTTTTCAGCATAGTATCACTTTATTTTACAATCAGCACCGGCACGGCTGCATACTGCGAAACTTTGCTGCTGACGCTGCCGAGGAAAAATTCGGCAATGCCGGAAAGGCCGCGCGAGCCGATAACGATGGCATCAGCCTGTACTTTTTTGGCCAGGGCGATGATGCGTTCGGAAGGATGGCCGACTTCCATATCGTAGCTTACTTCATGCGGGTAGTCGCCGACGATGTCTTTGGCATAAGCCAGAACCTTATCACCGATGCGTTCCAGTTCGCTGTTGCCGTGGCTGATAGTGGTATGGTCCAGCGGCACAGCCAGAAGCGCTGCGTTGTTGTACGGCTGGATTACGTTTACTACAACTATTTCACTTTCAAACTTTCTGCCGATTTCCAAAGCGTTATTAAGTGCGCGCCACGAGGTTTCAGAGCCATCGACCGGCACAAGAATTTTTTTAAACATTCTACACACCTCCCGATATGGCAAACCATATCTTTTATGATTTAAAAAGTTCTACTTTTTTTAATAAAATCCTGCCTGGGCAGAAATTTTTACAATCAGCGTTCTTCGCGGTCGTAAGGCAGGCCAAGTGCCTGAGGCGCTGCGCTGCGCCCGCCGCGGCGTTTTAACACCAGAATAAGCACCAGCACCGTAAAGATGTAGGGCAGCATATTAAGGATGAAGCCAGACACCGGCAGGCCCAGCACCTGCAAGTTGAAGCCCAGCGCGTCGATGCCGCCGAACAGGTACGAGCCTGCCATGGCGCGCCAGGGGTCCCACAGGGCAAAGATGACGAGGGCAACGGCAATCCAGCCGCGTCCTGCGGTCATGTTCTCCAGCCAGCTGGGAGCATAGGCCAGCGACAGGTATGCGCCCGCCGCGCCTGCCAGTGCGCCGCCGGTGATAATGTAAAGGTAACGCAGGGCAAAAACGTTGATGCCTGCCGCATCTACTGCGGCGGGGTTTTCGCCCATGGCACGCAGAAACAGCCCGCTGCGGGTTTTATAAAAGTACCACGCTGCCAGCGGCACTAACAGGTAGCTGATGTAGACCATCGCGTCCTGTCTGAAAAAGACGCTGCCGATAATGGGTATATCCGCCAATAGCGGCAGGGAAATTTTGGTAAACACTGCGCCCGCCGGCTGGCCGACGTAATCCTGCCCCAGATAGCCCGAAAGGCCCGTGCCGAACAGCGTTACCGCAAGGCCGCTGACTACCTGGTTGGCACGCAGCGTAACAGTTAAAAAGGCGTGAATCAGCGCCAGCAGCGCGCCTGCCAAAACAGCCGCCGCCACGCCTGCCCATGGGCTGCCGAAGCTGTTGCCGGCGATAAAGCCCACGCACGCGCCGATAAGCATCATGCCTTCGACGCCCAGGTTAATAACGCCGCTGCGCTCGCAGATAACTTCGCCCAAAGCGGCATATAACAGCGGCGTGCCCATGGTGATGGCGGCCGCAAGCAGCGAAACGATAAAATCTTCACTCATTGTCCGCACCACCCTTCACAATACGCAGCTTGTAGCCGGTAAAAATTTCCGTGCCGACGACGAAGAACAGCACCGCGCCCTGCAGCATGGTTGCCGCCGCTGCGGAGATGCCCATGGTTTGCAGCATGAAGCCGCCGACGTGGATAACTGCAAATAAAAACGATACCAAAATAATGGCGGGCGGGTTGAGCCTTGCCAGCCACGCAATGATGATGGCCGTGTAGCCGTAGCCGGGGCTGATGCCGTGCTGCAATTTGCCGACGATGCCACTGACTTCCACCATGCCAGCCAGGCCGCACACAGCGCCGCTGATGAACATGGCAAGAAGCACGTTGCGCGAAATGTTCATACCGGCATAGCGCGCCGCCACGGGGTTAGAGCCGATAACCTTGGTTTCGTACCCCCAGCGCGAGCTTTTAAACAGCACCGTAAACACGGCTGCCGCGATAAGCACTACAAAAATACCGGCGTGCACGCGCAAGTCGCCAAAGCTCGGCAGCATCGCCGCATCCGGAAACGCCGCCGTCAGCGGAAAGTTAAGCCCGTTCGGGTCGCGCCAGTCGCCGTAAACCAGGTAATCTACCCACAAAATGGCAATGTAGTTCATCATCAGCGTGCTGATAAGCTCGTTTACCAGCCAGCGCGTTTTAAACCAGCCTGCGAGTAGCCCCCACAAACCGCCTGCCAGCGC
Source organism: Phascolarctobacterium sp. (assembly GCA_003150755.1). Taxonomy (GTDB): domain Bacteria; phylum Bacillota; class Negativicutes; order Acidaminococcales; family Acidaminococcaceae; genus Fusicatenibacter_A. Next base: position 340,388 of record QAMT01000002.1, read on the forward strand.
GCCCAAAACAAACATGGCGGGCAGCATGATAACGGCAGGCAAATCCGGAAAGTTAAGCGGCACCCACGTTGCCGCGCACGCGCCCATATAAAACTGGCCTTCTGCGCCGATGTTCCAAATCTGCATCCGGAAGGCAACGGCAATGCCCAGCGCGCACAGCGCCAGCGGAATCATTTTGACAATGGTTTCCGAAAGGCCGTAATCATTGCCCAGCGCACCGCTGAACATACTTTCGTAAACCATAAACGGGTCCTTGCCGGTAAGGGCAAAAAACACGCCGCAAAATACCAGCGCCATCAGCGCCGATGCAAACGGCAGGCCAATCTGCGCTTTTACGCTCTGGCCCAAGCGTTTTTCAAGCACCAGTTTCATTTGCCCTCACCTCCGTCGTCCGTCACGCCAGCCATCAGCGCGCCGATTTTTTCAACGTCCATTTCCTGAACCGGAAACTCGCCCATCAGCTTACCGGCAAACATTACGCCAACGCGGTCCGCCAGTGCGGCAATTTCTTCCAGTTCTTCCGATACTAAAAGTATCGCCGTGTTCTGCTCTTTTAACTTTAACAGCAGCTTGTGTACGGCTTCAATCGCGCCGATATCCAGCCCGCGCACGGGGTAAAGCACAACCATCAGCCTGGGTTTGGCTGCAATCTCGCGCCCTAAAAGCAGTTTTTGGATATTGCCGCCGCTCATCATTTTAACCGGCTGGTAAATGCTGCCCTGCTTGATGTCAAATTCTTCTACCGTGTGGCGCGCGGCGCTGACTGCCGCTTCCCACTTGATGCGCCAACCATTGGCAAAGCGCCCGTTGTATTCTTTTAAAATAATGTTGTCCACGCTGCTTAAATTGGGGGCCAGGCCCGTGCCGAGGCGGTCCTCCGGCACATAGCTGATGCCCGCTTCAATTTTGGCGCGCGGGGTTTTATTGGTAAAATCCTTGCCGCAGTAATACATTTTGCCGCCCATCGCCAGGCGCATGCCGGCAATAACTTCTGCCAGCTCACGCTGACCGTTGCCGCTGACGCCGGCAATGCCGTAAATCTCGCCTGCGCGGATTTCAAAACTTACGTTATCCAGCGCCAGGGTGTGCATATCGCCCAGGGCGGATATTTTTTCAAGTTTCAGCACCACATCACCGGTTTGGGAAGGCTTGCGACCATAATTGGTATTAAGCTCGCGCCCCACCATCATTTTGATGAGCGCGCTGCGGTTGATTTCGCTTTTGGCCATGTGCCCGCTTACCACGCCTCCGCGCAGGACGGTAATGCGGTCCGCCAGTTCTTCAACCTCGTTCAGCTTGTGCGAGATAAACACTACCGCGCAGCCGTTATCCGCCATTTTGCGCAGGTTTACAAACAGTTCGCGTGTTTCCTGCGGGGTCAGCACGGCAGTAGGCTCGTCTAAAATCAGCACCTTGCTTTTGTGGTACAGCATACGCAAAATTTCTACGCGCTGCTTTTCGCCCACGCCAAGCTGCCACACATAGGCGTGCGGGTCTATTTTAAGCCCGTAAAAGCTGCTTAATTCTGCAATATCGGCTTCAAGCTGCGTGGTATCCAGCATAAAGCTGCCGTGCGTATCGCTTAAAGCAATGTTTTCGGCAACGGTGAAGGATTCAATCAGCTTAAAATGCTGATGCACCATGCCGATGCCGTTTTTGATGGCGTCAGCCGGTGAAGAAAACTGCGTTTCTTTGCCTTCGACGAGTATTTTGCCCTCAGTCGGCTGGTAAAGGCCTGTTAAAATGCTCATCAGCGTACTTTTGCCGCTGCCGTTTTCGCCCAAAAGGGCATGGATTTCGCCTGGGTAAAGTTCTAAGTTTATTTTGTTGTTGGCTATAACGCCCGGGAAGCGTTTTGTAATCCCGAGCATGCTTATTAACGGTGTTACCATAATCTTCCCACCCGTTTAATTATTTGCCGCTTTTAGCGCGCTCGCCAATCTGCCTTGCCACGTGTACGCCGCTGGCGCTGGCCTGCGAAAGCCCGCGCGTAATGCCCGCGCCGTCGCCGCAGGCAAACAAATTGTGAATTTTGGTTTCCAGCTTGCCGTCCAGCTCCAGGCGGGCGCTGTAAAACTTAACCTCAACGCCGTATAAAAGCGTATCGGCGTTAGCCATGCCGGGGGCAATTTTATCCAGCGCGTAAATCATTTCGATAATATCGTCAAGCTGGCGTTTGGGCAGCACCAGGCTCAAATCGCCGGGGGTTGCGTTCAGCGTCGGCTTGGTAAAGCTCTTTTTGAGGCGGCGCTCGTTGGTGCGGCGTCCGTTAATCAAATCGCCGAAGCGCTGCAAAAGCACGCCGCCGCCCAGCATGTTGCTGAACGAAGCAATGCGCTTGCCATACTGGTGCGGCTCGGTAAACGGTTCGGTAAAAGTGTTGCTTACGAGTAGCGCAAAGTTGGTGTTGTTGCTGTGCAGTTTCGGGTCGCGGTAGCTGTGGCCGTTAACGGTAACAATGCCGTCGGTGTTTTCGGCAACAACATAGCCGTTGGGGTTCATGCAGAAGGTGCGCACCAAATCGTTATAGCGCTGGGTGCGGTAAACCAGTTTTGCTTCGTAAACCTCGTCGGTAATGTGCTTGAACACCTGTGCCGGCACTTCCACGCGCACGCCGATATCAACCTGGTTGTTGATAAAGCTCAGGCCCAGCGTTTTGCACTGTTCGGTAAACCATTCCGCACCGGCGCGTCCGGGGGCTGCAATAAGGTAGGTACATTCAATTTCGCCCTTGCCGCGCACCGGCAGCACAAAATCTTCGCCTTCGCGGATAATGCTTTCCACATGGCTGTTGCAGCGGATTTCGATGCCGTGTTCCAGCAGGTATTTATAGATGTTTTCCATTATAATAAGGTTATTTTCCGTGCCGAGATGGCGCACTTTGGCGTTCAAGAGGTGCAGGTCGTGCCCCAGCGCCTTGCCGCCGATGGTGCAGTTTTTGGTGCTGAAGTATTCGCCCGGCGCGCCATGACGGCAGTTAAGCTCGTCAACGTAGTCGATAAGCTCGATAACCTCGTTGTGCGGCAGGTATTCGTTCAGCCAGCCGCCGAACTCTGTCGTAAAATTGTATTTGCCGTCCGAAAACGCGCCCGCACCGCCGAAGCCGCGCATAATATCGCAGGGCACGCAGCGCAGGCAGTGGTCTACCTTTTTCATCGCCAGCGGGCATTTGCGCTGGTCAATGGGGTGGCCTTCCTCCAAAATAACCACCTTTAATTCCGGGTATTTCAGCGAAAATTCATAGGCAGCAAAAACGGCGGCAGGTCCGCCGCCGATAATGGCAACATCAAATTTTTCTCTCATAAAGTTCTCCTTGGGGATAATTTTTTTATTTTTGAGCCTCGTGGGCTCTTTTTGCATCTATTTTGCGCATGTAATCGGTAATCAGGCAGGTGCTGTCTTCTACCAGGACCAGCGCTTTGGTGGCGTATTTTTCGAGCCACGGCAGAATTTTTTCAATGTTTTCGCGGGTATCGACAATCTCGATAACCACAGGCATATTGGGCATGCCGGTAAAAATAGAACCTATTTTGTGGTCGATGCCGCGTTTGGTGCTGGCATAACCGCCGATGCCGCGCGATACCGTGCCGCCAGCAAGTTTCAGGCGCATGGCTTCTTCAATAACGGCTTTAAAAAAGGGCTTATCGTCAAGAATAATGTCCTCACCGGTGTAAACTTTTAAAAAGGTAACTTTTTTAAATTCCATAATATCACTGCCTTTCCCAAAAATCTCGGCTAATGCAAAATTACCCTAAGATAATTATACAACAAAATTTGCTGCAAAAAAATAAACCCTGCCGTAAAAGCAGGGCTTTTTTTAAAAATATTTTGCTATATCGGCTGCGTGCGGCAGAATAATATCCGGGTGGATGTTTTCTTTTTCCACGTCCTCCAGCGTCGCTTCGCCCGTCAGCACCAGCACGGACAGGATGCCGTTGTTCAGCCCGAAGGCGATATCGGTGCTTAAACGGTCGCCAACCATGGCAATTTCGTCCTTTTTGTAGCCGGTGCGCTCCATTACCACGTCTACCATGTAGTGATAGGGCTTGCCGGTAATGGCCAGCGGCTTTTTGCCGGTTGCCGTTTCGATGAGTTTCAGCATCGCGCCGCAGTCGGGGATAAACTCGCCGCCTTCAATCGGGCAGCGCACATCCGGGTGGGTTGCCACATACGGCACGCCGCGGTCAATCAGGCGGCAGGCTATGGCCAGCTTTTCGTAGTTCAGCGACATATCAAAGCCGACAACGACATAATCCGTCTTTTCTTCCAGCAGCGTGGTCAGCTTAAAGCCGCCCTTGATGATGGTTTCTTTAAGTAAATCCGTGCCCAGCACGTACAGGCTGGCGCCCGGCTTGATATGCTGCATGTAGTACACAAAAGCGTCGCTGCTTATCAGCACGTTTCTGCGGTCAACAATAATGCCCAGGCGGCGCATTTTTTCTACATAGTGGCTGTGCCCCTTGGACGAATTGTTCGTCACCAGGTAAAAATCCCTGCCGTAAGAGCGCAGCTTTTTAAAAAAGCAGTCCATGCCGGGGATAAGCGTGTTGCCCAGGTTGATGGTGCCGTCCATGTCAAACAAAAAGCATTTTATGTGTTTAAGCCTTTCCAGTTCAGCCATTGTTTCTCCTCAGCCCAAAAGCAGGCGGTCACTGTCAAGCGTGTTGCCGGCAGCCTTTTCAAACATTTCCAGCAAATCCTGCGTCGTCAGGGTTTTCTTTTCGTCGCCCGCAACGTCTACCAAAATGCGTCCGTTGTACATCATAATCAGCCTGTTGCCGTAGCGCAGCGCGTCGCGCATGTTGTGCGTAATCATCAGCGTCGTCAGCTTGTCGCGGTCAACAATGCGTTCGGTCAGCGCCAGCACCTTGGCTGCGGTTTTCGGGTCGAGCGCAGCGGTGTGTTCGTCCAATAAAAGCAGCTTCGGCTTTTTAATGGTTGCCATTAAGAGCGTCAAAGCCTGCCTCTGCCCGCCGCTTAACAGGCCTACACGCGCCGTCATGCGGTTTTCAAGGCCCAGGTCCAGCTCTTTCAGCATTTCTACAAACCAGTCGTGGTCTTTTTCATTCAGGCTCCATTTTAAGCCCGGGGTCTGTCCGCGCCTTGCGGCGATAGCCAGGTTTTCTTCAATCATCATGCCGGCTGCAGTGCCCATCATCGGGTCCTGGAACACCCTGCCGATGTATTTGGCGCGTTTGTGTTCCGGCGTTTTGGTAATATCCGCGCCGTCGATAACAATTTTGCCGCTGTCCACCGGGTACACGCCGGCAATGGAGTTTAAAAGCGTTGATTTGCCTGCGCCGTTGCCGCCGATAACGGTTACAAAATCGCCGGGGGCAAGGTGCAGCGAAAGGTCCTGCAAGGCAATCTTTTCGTTGATGGTGCCTGCAAAGAAGGTTTTATGGATATGTTCAACGTGCAGCATTATTTCACCGCCTTTCTGATGCCGAGCTTATCTTTGACAAGCGGCAGCGAAAGTGCAAAGGCTACGAGAATTGCGGTAAACAGCTTCAAATCGTTAGGCGGCATGCCCATTTGCAGTACCGCCGCAATAACAATGCGGTAAACAACGCTGCCTAAAATTACGCTTACAATGCAGTTTTTAAAGCTGCGCGTGCCGAACAGAACCTCGCCGATAATGACGGAAGCAAGGCCGATAACGATGGTGCCTGTGCCCATGCCGACATCGGCAAAGCCGTTGTTCTGTGCAATCAGCGCGCCGCTGAGTGAAACAAGCGCGTTACTGATTAAAAGCCCGAGGATAATCGTGATGCGGGTATCGACGCCCTGCGCGCGTATCATCTGCTGGTTAAAACCGGTTGCACGGATGGCAGCGCCGATTTCCGTACCGAAGAACCAGTAAATGAACAGCCCGCTTAAAAAGGCGGCAATAGCGCCGACGGCAAGGACGGTGTAAACATTGTCCAGGCCGAACCAGGCCTGCATCTCCGTAAAAATTGTATCAATTCGCAAGAGCGACAGGTTAGCCTTGCCCATAACGCGCAGGTTTACGGAATACAGCGCAATCATGGTCAGGATGCCTGCCAGTAGTGCCGGTATTTTCAGTTTAGTGTGTAAAAGGCCGGTAGCAACGCCAGCGAGCATACCGGCAACAGCGGCGCACGCAAAAGCTGCCGCCACGGAATAGCCCTCCGAAAGCATCGACGCCGCCACCGCAGCGCCCAGCGGAAAGCTGCCTTCAACAGTCAAATCAGCAATATCAAGGACGCGGAACGTAATATAAACGCCCAGCGCCATAACCGCCCACAAAAGCCCCTGCGCAATTGTCGGCATTAAAATGTCTAACATCTAATCTCCTCCAAAGGTATGCAGCAAAAGCGGGCTTCCGCGCAGGAAACCCGCATCTTGCCGTTTATTTTGCTTCTGCTTCTTTCAAAACTTCTTCCGGAATGGTATAGCCAAGACGGTCGGCAACAGCCTGGTTAATGGTAACTTTAAACTGTTTCTGAGTTTCTACCGCCATATCGGCAGGTTTGGCTTCGCCCTTTAAAATTTTGGCTGCCATTTCGCCGGTCTGCTTGCCAAGCTGGTAATAGTCGATGCCTATTACTGCCACGCTGCCCTCGGTATCGGGCCAGCCGCAGGTCATAATCAGTTTTTCCGGTTCGGTTACGCTGATAAGCGTCGGTACTGCCGAAGCCATAACATTATCGGTAGGCAGGTACAGGCAGTCAATTTCGCCAAGCAGGCTTTGCGCCGCCTGCTGGATATCGTTGACGCTGGAAACAGTTGCCTCTTTTACTTCAAGGCCTTTTTCGGCAGCGTATTTTTTCAGGATATCCACCTGCATCTGCGAGTTAACCTCGCTGGAGGAATAAATTGTGCCTACTACTTTAGCGTCCGGCACAAGTTTAAGCAAAAGGTCAAGCTGCTCTTTAATCGGGTTCATATCGCTGGTGCCGGTAACATTGCCGCCCGGTTTTTCGTTGGAAGCAACGAGTTTGGCAGCCTCATAATCGGTAACGGCCGTTGCCACAATAGGGATATCCTTCGTGGCGTTGGCAGCAGTCTGCGCAGCCGGTGTCGCGATAGCGCAGATTAAATCGACTTTATTGCTGACAAAGCGGTGCGCAATGTTTTGCAGGTTGCTCTGGTCTGCCTGCGCGTTCTGCCTGTCAAAAGTAACGTTTTCGTTTTCTTTAAAGCCATTTTCGGCAAGGCCGTCTACAAAGCCTTTATTGGCAGCGTCAAGCGATGCGTGCTCAACAAGCTGCACAATGCCTACATTTACTGTTTTTTTAGCTGCTGCTTCTTCTTTTTTGTCACCGCCGCAGCCGCCGATAATTCCGGCAGCAAGGCTTAAAGCCAGCACAGCTGCCAGTGCGCGTGCTTTTCTGGATAACTTCATTTAAGATTCATTCCTTCCATAGGTAAACTTTTTCTGCTTTTAAACGCTTTATTTTACAATCTCAGCGTTTTGCAGCACGTCCTGTGGAATGGTAATGCCAAGGCGTTTGGCGCTCTGCCCGTTGACAACGGTTTTGAACTGTTTCTGCGTCTGCACCGGCATATCGGCCGGTTTAGCCTCGCCTTTTAAGATTCTGGCTGCCATCTCGCCGGTTTCCTTACCGAGCTGGTAGTAATCAATACCCAGCGTTGCAAGACCGCCTGCCCTTACCGGGCCTTCCTCGCCGCAGATGACTGCAAGCCCTGCTTCATCCGTAACGGCAACAAGGGTCGGCATCGAAGATGCGATAACATTGTCAGTCGGCACATAAACTGCGTCAACCTTGCCCACAAGGCTCTGTGCTGCCTGCTGAATATCGTTTACCGTGGAAACCGTTGCTTCCATGACATTGACGCCCCGTTCAGCAGCTGCTTTTTTCATTAAATCAATCTGAATCTGAGAATTTACTTCGCTGGAGCAGTAAATGGTGCCGATAGTTTTGGCATCCGGCACGATTTTCAGCAAAAGGTCAACCTGCTCTTTAATCGGGTTCATATCGCTGGTGCCCGTAACATTTACGCCCGGTTTTTCGTTCGATTCAACAAGTTTGGCTGCTTCGTAATCGGTAACGGCCGTCGCCACGATGGGGATATCCTTGGTAGCGTTTGCCATAACCTGCGCCGCCGGTGTCGCGATGGCGCAAATCAAATCAACCTTGTTGTTGACAAAGCGGTGCGCAATGTTTTGCAGATTGCTCTGGTCTGCCTGTGCATTCTGCCTGTCGAAAGTAATGTTCTCGTTTTCTTTGAAGCCTTTTTCCGCCAGCCCGTCTACAAAACCTTTGTTGGCGGCGTCAAGCGCGCTGTGTTCTACCAGTTGTACAATGCCTACATTTAACTGCGCTTTGCCTTCAGCTTCCTTTTTTTCGCCGCCGCAACCCGCCAGAAGCCCCAATGCCAGAAGCAAAGTTACGCCTACAGCAAATTTTTTCAATCCTCTTTTTTTCATAATATCCATCCTTCCATTCTGCAAAATACCCCTCAATAAAAAACAAAACTACTATTTTATCATCTATTTTACCATTTATCTGTCTAAAAAACAAACTTCATTAAACAAAATTTTAAAATTTTCCGTCAATTTATGGATGGATGTATATATTTTAGAGACATTTCTGCAAAAATGCCCTTGAATAACAAAAACCGGGAGCGATAGCTTCCGGTTTTTTGTTTGTGTGCGTTATGTCTAAAACACCCACTCTATCCTTTTGTGCCTTTATTTTAGCACGCACAAGTTATAAAAGCAAACGCTTAAATATCAAATTTTAAATATAAAATAGTAAAGTCAGTTTAACTTATACAGGTGAAGGACTGGGCTGCAAAACAGCGGTTAAAAACTGCGGCGGCTGAATTTATAACGCCAAACTCCGCAAGTCCGGCTGCGCAGCCCGGACGGAATCGGTGAAGCCGCAGCATTTTTACGCTGCTTTTGCAGGATAGGGTTTTACCTGTACAGTTTTATCTTTTAGCCATACTATTAAAATTTCATCTATTGACAGCATTTTATTTCTCAGGCATAATAGAAAAGCTGTGACTCTTTCCGGCAGGAAGGAGGTGTATTATGTTAGAGGGATTTATGGCCTTCATTGTATCTGTTATGGCAGGTATAGTATCGTATTATATCTGCAAATGGCTGGACAGATATTTATAATCACAGCCAACCTAAATGAAAAACCGGGAGTTGCCGCTCCCGGTTTTTTCTTTTTTGTGCATCATGTTAGAGGGTGCACTTAGCCTTGTGCCTTTATTATAGCACGCACAAGTTATAAAAGCAAACGCTTGAATATTAAATTTTTATCTATTGACAACATTTTATTTCTCAGGCATAATAGAAAAGCTGTGATCCTTTCCAGCGGAAAGGAGGTGTAGTATGGCAAATGCTATTTTGACCTTTATAGTATCTGTTATGGCAAGTATAATTGCGTATTATATCTGCAAATGGCTGGACAGATACTTATAATCACAGCCAGCCTAAATTAAAAACCGGGAGTTGCAGCTCCCGGTTTTTTGTTTTTAGGTGTACCATGACATTGGTGCTACCTTGACCTTTTGTGCTTTTATTATAGCACGCACAGGTTATAAAAGCAAACGCTTGAATATTAAATTTTAAATATGTAACGTTAAACTTAATTTAACCCGCAAAGGTAAAAGACTGTGCTGCAAAACGGCAGTTAAAACTGCAGCGGCTGAATTTATAACGCCAAACTCCGTAAGTCCGGCTGCGCAGCCCGGACGGAAACGATGAAGCCGCAGCATTTTTACGCTGCTTTTGCAGGATAGGCTTTTGCCTGTACAGTTTTATCTTTTAGCTATACCATTAAAATTTTATCTATTGACAGCACTTTATTTCTCAGGCATAATAGAAAAGCCGTGACTCTTTCCGGCTGGAAGGAGGTGCAGTATTGGACAATATCGTTATTCCCTTCATCGTATCTGTCGCAGCAAGTATAGCAGCGTACTATATTTGCAAGTGGCTGGACAGATATCTGTAATCACGGTCAGCACATAAAAAAACCCGGGAGTGGCCGCTCCCGGGTTTTCTTTATGATGTGCATATTGAACAACATCATTCCCTTTTCGTGATTTCATTATAGCACGCACAAGTTATAAAAGCAAACGCTTGAATATCAAATTTTAAATATAAAATGCTAAATTATTTTTGCAAAACTTTGCGGGCCACGTCTTCGGTAACGATAAGATGCGTAACAAGCCCAGTGTGCAGCGCGCCCAGCACTGCCTTATCGCCTGCCGTAAGGCCGATGGCGATAACCTTGGGTACCTGCCGCAGGATTTTCAGCGGTATGCGCACGGCAAAATCGCACGCGCCGCTGATAAATTCGCCGCGCACATTAAAATAGTACGAAAGCAGGCTGCCCACTGCCTGCTGGCGTTCCAGCGCGTCCTCAAAGCGCAGGGCCGTCGCTTCGTCCGGCACCCCGGGGTAGGCGCGTATTTCGGCCAGCGCCGCCGTTGCCTGCTGCCACAGCCCGGCAGCCTGTTTAAAATTGTCCGTGCCTTCAACGGCGTCGCGTGCCTCGCTGCTGTCCGGAAAAGCTTCTGCCTCCAGCCAGAACGCTTCGCGCCCGCTGCCAGCCAAAAGCTGCGCCAGTTCGTTTACGCGGTAGCCGCGGTTTGGTATCGCCGTTTTGCCTATCAGCGGAAATATGCTGCCCGTACCCTTCAAGCCGCCGTCAAGCGCTATTTTGGCAGCAATTTCGCCCAGCGTATAGCCCCAGCCCAGCCCGGCGGATTTTTCGCCGCGCAGCTCGGCTTCGATATATACGGCGCTGTGCCGCAAAAGCTCATCACGCGGGGCGCTCGGCAATACTATGCCGCCTTTGATGCCGAAGCGCTGCCCCAAAAGTTTTAACAGTTCTGCATCGCCTGCAACCGGGGGACGTATTTCGATGTGTACTATGCCTGCTTCGCGCGCATGCGCCAGCATTTTGCTGACCTGCGGGCGCGAAACGCCGATTTTTGCCGCTATTTCTGCCTGCGTCAGCCCTTTTTCGTAATAAAGGCGCGCCACCTGCACCAGTACGGCAATATCGCTTTCGGTCAGCAATTATTTTACTTCCATCAGTTCCATCAAAATGCCGTCCTTCATGATGAATGCGATGCGGGTATTTTCGTCTGCCATCCACGGTTCTACAACTACGCGGTTGGCTTTAAGCTGCTCGTCCATGTCGTCTACCTGGTAGGCAACGTGTACCAAAGTTTGCAGCTCCTCAGGCAGCGGGGTGTCTTTTTCAAAGCGCAGGTATTCAATGCCGAATTCGTTGGTTTCCGGCGGCACGATATGCGTTTTGATGTTTTCGGCGTAAACGCTGCCTTCCATTATTTTATCGGTGGGTACGCCGACGTGCATAAATTTTTTCATCCGGTTACTCCTCCTTCATCAGCTGGTAAGCTTTGTAGGCTTCTTCGGGTTTGGCGTTTTCGTGGATAACCATGCGGATAGCCTTTAACATGGCCACGGGGCTTTCGGCCTGCAACACGTTGCGGCCCATATCGACGCCCGCTGCGCCTTCGCTGACAGCGCGGTAAGCCATTTTCAGCGCGTCAAGCTCCGGCACTTTTTTGCCGCCCGCGATAACGATAGGCACCGGGCAGGCAGCCGTAATCTGCTCAAAATTATCGCAGTAATAGGTTTTAATCATGTGCGCGCCAAGTTCTGCCAGAAGGCGGGTAGCCAGTGCAAAATAGCGCGTGGTGCGTTCCATTTCCTTGCCGACTGCAACAACCCCCAGTACGGGGATGCCGTAACGCTCGCCTGCGTCAACGGTGCGCACTAAATTTTCCAGCGAGCCCAGTTCGCCGTCCGCGCCGACAAAGCACTGCACTGCCATGCAGGAAGCGTTCATGCGGATAGCGTCCTCGATGCCGACGCCGATAACGCCGTGGCTCATGTCATCTTTCAAAACGGAGGTGTCTGCCGTGCAGCGCAGGGCAATCGCCTTGCGGCAATCGGGCGGAACGCAGGCACGCAAAGCGCCGCGCGTCGCCATCAGGCAGTCTGCATACGGCATCAGCTGCGGAATTACCAAATCCAGGCGCTCCAGCCCGGCGGTGCTGCCCATAATGTAGCCATGGTCAAACGCCAGCATAATGGTGCGGCGGTCGGCAGCAAAAATCTGCGACAGCCTTGTTTTCATGCCCCATTCGGCGTGGCCCATGCCCTTAACGTGAAAAGTCTGCGCCGGCGGCTCAATGCCGATGCCGTAGTCCTTTGCTATGATATTGCCTTCTTTATCTGCCATAATGCGTCACCTTAATTTCTGTAATACGGAGTGCGGCACGGAGCGTTCCACAGTTCGGTCAGTTCGTCGTCCATGCGCGCAATAAACATCTGAAAGCCCGCAGTTTCCTGCACTGTCAAAAGCTCGCCTACATGGCTTGCCACTACGCTGATGCCCTTTTCTTCCAGATATTTATAGCATTTGCGGAACACAATCAGTTGTTCCATCAAAGTGGTTGCACCGCTGCCATTTATAATAACCATCAGCTTTTCGCCGCTCTTAACTTCAAGGTCCTTCAAAAGCGCGTCCATCATAATAACGGCGGTTTCGTCCGCAGTTTTCAGCGGCATGCTTCCGCCGCCGCCCTCGCCGTGCTGGCCCATGCCAACTTCCATCATGCCGTCTTCAATGTGGGCAATTTCCATGCCGGTTGCCGGATGTGTTGCGCCTACGCAGGCCACTGCGATAGTTGCCATGTTGTCGGCAAAACGCTGCGCGATTGCGGCAACTTCTTCCAGGGATTTACCGGCAGCCGCAGCAGCGCCCGCTATTTTATACAGCGGGATGCAGCCTACAAGCCCGCGGCGGTCGTCAGCGTTGGAACGCGGCGCATTGGCAACGTCCTCCTGCGTTACGACTTTGGCAACTTTGATGCCCAGCTTTTTAACCTGCTTCATCGTCAGGTTGCCGGTCAGCATATCGCCAGCGTGGTTTAAAACAACAAACAGCACGCCATGGCCTTTGTCCGCCATTTTAATAGCTTCAACGCAGGACTGAGGGCCGGGCGCCGCAAAAATATTGCCCGCTACGGAAATATCAATCATGCCTTCGCCGACAAAGCCGCTGATGGCAGGTTCGTGGCCGGTGCCGCCCAGGGTTACGATGGTAACGCGGTCTGCGTCCTTCAATTTTTTGTTAACTACAAGGTTGCCGTCCTCCAGGCTTACAATGTCAGGATTGGCCAGCGCAAGTCCCTCTAAAAGCTCCGAGGTTAAATTTTCAGGGTCATTGATAAATTTTTTCATTGGGTACAACCTCCGTTATGCGTAATTTATTTTTAAAAAGCCGCCGCTTTTTAAATTACTCTTTAATGCCTTTGGCAAGCCCGGCAAAGAAAATCGCCATCGAAACAGCGCCAGGGTCTTTATGCCCCACGCTGCGCTCGCCCAGGTTTTTGGCGCGCCCGAATTTGGCTACCATATCCGCGGTAGCGTCAGCGCCTTTTTGTGCAGCTTCGGCTGCCGCTACCAGGATAGTTTCCAGGCTGCCGTCAGTTTCGGCAATGGCGCTTACAGCGGGATAAAAAGCGTCAACCAGGGTTTTGTCGCCCTCTTTGGCTTTGGAAACATCCATAAAATCTTCTTTGGCCTGCGCAAACATGCGCTTGAATTCAATATCGGTCAGTTCCTGCTGGTCGTCGATGCCGTCGGCCATGCCGGCAAAAATAGTGCCCCACAAAGGTCCGCTACTGCCTGCGTTGACAGCCATGCACGCATCGCCGATGCCTTCTAATAAAAGGTTCATCGTGGCAACGGTAATGTCGTCGGCGTGGGATTTTAAAATATCGGCGATATGCCCCATAGCAATGCCGTGGTCACCGTCGCCGCATACAGCATCCAGTTCGCACAGATACTGAACATTGTCTTTCAGGTCAACTGCTGCGGTGTGCAGCATTTTGCGCAAAACGGGTAAAGTTAAAACGTACATCCATTTCACCTCATTATATATATTGGTAGCTTCATTGTAACATTTGTCAGAACATTTGTAAATTAATTTTCAGATAATTTAATCTTAATTTTGCCTGCGCCTAAAAAACAAAAGCACGGCCTAAAGCCGTGCCCCTGTAATTTATCAAGTTCAGCCGATTTCGCGTTCCAGTTCCGTGCCGCGCACCTTCATCGGGCGGTTGGCGTCGTCCACCATTACCACCTTCGGCTCATAGCTGCGCGCTTCGCCCTCCGTCATCTGCGCGTAAGCCATGATAATTACCTTGTCGCCCGGCTGCACAAGGCGTGCCGCCGCACCGTTAAGGCAAATTACCCCGCTGCCCGGCGCGCCTGCAATGGTGTAGGTCTCAAGGCGCGAGCCGTTGTTGTTGTCCACAATCTGTACGCGCTCGCCCGGCAAAATGCCTGCCAGTTCCATCAGCTCGCTGTCGATGGTGACGCTGCCCATATATTCAAGGTTCGCCTCCGTTACCGTGGCGCGGTGGATTTTGCCGTGCATAATCGTATAAAGCATTTATTTTACCTCCAGAATTACGTTGTCAATCAGGCGCGTAGTGCCAAATTTTACGGCTACCGCCAGCAAATACTGCCCTTTTGTTAAAACATCCGGCACCGGTTTAAGCCCCGGCAGGGCGTACATTTCTACATAATCAATCTCTGCCGCCGGCTCGTCGCCGATAAGGCGTTTAACGCCGTCCACCAGCTTTTTGCTGTCGCGCTCGCCCGCGTCAAACAGCGTTTTGGCGGTTTCCAGGCTGCTGCTCAGCACTACTGCCTCTGCACGCTGCGCTTTGGTAAGATACGTGTTGCGCGAAGATTTCGCCAGCCCGTCCGCCTCGCGCACAATCGGCATAATGCGCAGCTTGACGTTAAAGAACAAATCCTTGACCATGCGTTTGATAACTTCCGCCTGCTGCGCGTCCTTCTGCCCGAAATAAGCGTGGTCCGGCTGCGCCAGGTTAAACAGCTTGCTTACCACCGTCGTTACGCCGCGGAAGTGAATAGGACGTGTGCGCCCGCACAAAACCTTGGTAATATCGCCCGTAACTTCCACCCAGGTCATGTCCTCACTGGGGTACATCTCTGCCGGTGTGGGGGCAAAAACAATGTCCGCGCCCATGCCCTCTGCCAGCTTGCAGTCGGCGTCCAGCGTGCGGGGGTAAGCGTCCAGGTCCTCGCCCGGGCCAAACTGCGTGGGGTTTACAAACACGCTCACCACAACCAGCTCATTTTCCATTGCCGCTGCCTTAATCAGCGAAGCGTGCCCCTCGTGCAGCGCACCCATCGTCGGCACAAGGCCGATGGTTTTGCCGGCCGCCTTAGCCAGCGCTATTTCTTCGCGGAGTTCCGCCACAGTTTTGCAAAGTTTCATTTTTGTTCTCCTTTATCAGTACAGTTTGTCCAAAACTTCATCGTCAATTTTAAAGGTATGCTCCGCCGCCGGGAAGCTGCCCGCCTTAACGTCGGCAATATAACCCTTCACGGCGTTTACAATCACGCTGTGCACATCGGCATAACGCTTAACAAATTTGGGGCAGAACCAGTCCGTAAAGCCCAGCAAATCGTTGCACACCAAAACCTGCCCGTCGCAGTACTTGCCAGCGCCGATACCGATAGTCGCCGCCGTTTTAAGGCTTTGCGTAACCTTCTGCGCCAAAAGCTCCGGCACGCATTCCAGCACAATGCTGAAAGCCCCGGCCTGTTCCAGCGCACGCGCGTCATCCAAAAGCTTCTGCGCCGCCGCCGCGCTTTTGCCCTGCACCTTAAAGCCGCCCAGCTGGTTTACAGACTGCGGCGTAAGACCAATATGCCCCACCACCGGTATGCCGGCCTGCGTCAGCTTGCCAACCAGTTCGCACACCTCGCTGCCGCCTTCCAGCTTCACCGCCGCGCAGCCCGTTTCCTTCAAAAAGCGCGCCGCGTTGTACATGCCGTCCGCCACGCTTGCCTGATAGCTCATAAACGGCATATCGCCCACCACAAGCGCGCCCTGCGCCCCGCGCATAACGGCCTTGGTGTGGTGCAGCATCTCCTCCATCGTTACCGGCACCGTGCTGTTGTAGCCCAGCATAACATTGCCGACCGAATCGCCCACCAGAATCATTTCAATACCGGCTTCGCACACATTTTTCGCCATCGCGTAATCATACGCCGTCACCATCGTAATTGCTTCGCCCTTTTGTTTCATATCTTTAATCGTAGCAGTAGTAATCTGTTTCATTTTAAAGCCTCCGTAAATAAACACTCAAGCTCCGCTTGCGCGGATTGGCTGATGCTGTGGTTCTGCGCCGCAAGCTGCATGGCTGCGCGCCCCAATACTATGTAAGCCGGCAAAAACTCCGGCGGCAGCGACGCAAGATGCGCCTTTACCGTTACCACATCGCCGCGTGCGATAGGGCCAGTAAGCGCTTCGCCCGCCGTATGCGCGTTTTTAAGGTTTTGCGCCGTACCGGTAAACAGCGGCAGCAAATGGCGGAACGCCTCGGCTTCATCCGACGTCCAGCGGCTTAACAGCTTTTGCGCCAGCGCCACCGCACTGACAACGTAATTGCTGCAAAAGCACGCCGCCGCGTGGTACGCCGCCCGCTCTGCCGCAGGCACGTTAAATGCAGACGCCCCTAAAAGCTGCGCCAGCCTTCGGGCAAGCTGCTGCGCTTTGGGCGTGCCGTCCACCGCCATGCCAATACCGGCAAGGTTTTCGCGCGGTGCAGCAAAACTCTGCAAAGGGTGCAGGCTGCCGGTTTCCATGCCCAGCCCCGCCAGCGGATTAAGCACATCAAGCTGCGCGCTGCCGCTGACGTGAAAAACGAATTTGCCGCAAACGTCCGTACCGCTTTTGGCAATCTCATCTGCCAGGCTCTGCGCAGCAAGAGCGATAGCCCTGTCCGGCACGCAGATAAAAATTACATCCGCGCCCTGCACAAGCGCCGCCTGCGTAACAAGTTCCACGCCAAGCGCTTTGGCTTTTACATCCGCGCAAGCGCCGCCATAAACGCCGGTGCAGGTTAAACCCGCCGCACCAAACGCCTTTACCAGCGACGCGCCGACCCTGCCGGGGCCGATAACGCCAAATTTTAAATTCATAACAACTCCCTTCTGCAAGGATTGACCGGAAGCATAAAAAAAGCGCACTCCGCCCGGAGCACGCTGAAAATGCGCATAGATGCACTCTTTAGTCCCGTCCCGGCAATTAAGTCCAAGCGATTTTTGACCTTGTTTTATGCGTTGCCGCGCTTTTTAGGTACAGCCCAGACGGTGCTGCCCTGCGCTTAAACGCAGCTACATAATAGCATAAAGGCGGGTTCTGTGCAAGCAAAATTTTATGGTATAATATACAAAAGAGGTGATTTTATGCCATACGTTAACATTAAAATTACGCGCGAAGGCAACGTAACGCCCGAGCAGAAAAAACAGCTTATCGAAGGCGCGACGGAGCTTTTGCACCGCGTGCTGAACAAAAACACCGCTACCACGGTTGTCGTCATCGACGAAGTGGACACGGACAACTGGGGCATCGGCGGCGTGCCGGTGACGGAAATACGCAAAAAGAAAAACTGACAAGGGCGCGGCGAAAGCCGTGCTTTTGTTATTTTTACCGTAGTTTTTTGAAATTGTTTTTTGTTTGCGTCTTTGAATGTAGTTTTAATTTGCGTTATTTACGTTTGTAGTCATGTTACTTTTTATAACTAAAAATATTAAGGTAGCGTAAATTTTGCTCTTTATTCAATCACAAAATTTGCGTAGCTTCGCTGGCACAATTATTGCCTGCGTTTGCACTTGGCACTAATTGGCGACTCAGCTAAAGAAAGTTTTGCGGCAAACGGATTTTTTTACGCAATAATTTAGTTTAAAAACTGCAAAAATCCGAGATTCGCTCCGCTCAAACACGATTTTTGCAGTTTTTCTTAGTAAATATTGCTAAAATCCGATGCCGCTTTTAAACCGTTACTACCTTTACATTGCTAAATTTTGTTTACACCTGGCGTTGAAGGTTATTTAATTTAAAATACTATAATCATACTTTCAGTAAACATAATTAAATTAGTCATTATATTCTAACAACCAATTTTTGTTTAACTCTATACCTTACCAAAAGTTCTGCCATAAAGTTGCCAAAATAAAAACCACACATAAATTGCCGTACTTTTAAAGTTTTACATAACCCTGGCGTACAATTTTTATGCATGGTTTTATTTTGAGAACATTACTTACAATATATAATAGTAATAAAAGTACGAATTTGGGCGGAGCGCGACTTTCCAAAAATAGGCGAGAGCTTTACATAAAAAGGCACTTGCAGCAACAGCCGAGGACTGTTTGAGTTTGCACAGCAAACGAGTTCCGCAGGCGCAGCAAGTGCCAAACTTATTTGATACCGAGCCGTTAAGTTTTTGGAGGAGCGGGAGTTTTCTTGCTTCGTTCTTTTGCTCCGTCAAAAGAATGAAGATGAATAATTAAGTAAATAAATAAGAATTTGCTGCCTTCAAAGGTAACATCATCAATTTTCGGATCTAGAACAAATAATATATTTACTTATTTTCTTAACTTTATTTTTATGCTATAATGTTCATCACGAGACAGCTGATGTATCGGTTTCCCTTATTTAAGGGAGGTGGGAGCATGTCTGTTTATGAAGCATTATCATTAATGATTGCTTTTGCTACTCTCATCGTTATTATTTCACGTTGATTTAACAGCATGAAATAAGCCGCTACACCTTGGCGGCGCGCGGCTTCCTTTCACATACATTTCAATGAGGGCAAGCCGACGCACCACCATCGGCTGTCTCTTTTATAATTATAAACTCTATTGCAAGTATTGTCAAAATGGTTTGTATATACAAAAACATCCCTTGCGCCGTTAAACGCCGGGATGTTTTCTTTTATCCGCGTAAGCGCATATAAGTATAAGTGTTATAATGCACTGCGCGTTATGCTGCTCGTCAGCGTGGCGATGCTTTCGGTTAGCTTATCCAACTTGCTTTCCATGCGTACCAGAAGATACCAGGAAAGCAGTGCCGGAAACCCGAAGTTTGCCAGCTGGCTGAAAATAAGTTCCGTATCCATAGGCCGGGCGCTTATTTAAGCACGTTTACTTCGGTGGTGCGCATGCGTGCTTCCACAACTTCGGCCAGTGCGTTGCCGTCGGCGTTAAATACGCCGCTGTCTACCATGCTTTGCATGGCGGTGCGCGCTTCTTCGGCGCTTACGCTTTCACGCGGGTCGGTTACGTTGATTACTTTCTGTTTGCCATCGGCTTTTTTAAATACAAGCTGTAATACTTTTTCCATGGGTTCGTTCTCCTTTCATTACTCGGCTTCGGCTACTTCGGCTTTTTCGGTTACGACGATGTTTACTACTTCGTTTTCCATCAGGCTACCCAGCGCCGTACCAGCTTTAACAAGCTCATCAGCAGAAGCATCTTTTTTGATGCCCGAGTAGGTATGTGCTTTGGTTTTTGCAGTTCCTTCTCCATCGAATCCATCCTCCACGTTGATTGTCATAGTTTGGGATAATACTGTTTTTGCTGCTGCCATTTTCAGGCTCCTTTCTGCGGGCTGTTTTGTTTGCTTGCCCTTACACCCATATAAACGGTTTTTGCGCGTTAAAATTAACCCCGCCCTAAAAATTTCTTTTGCCGCTGCCGTAAAAAAATTTTTCGCCGCATGGTTAATTTTTTGCCAGATTAGCTGTTTATGTGGGTGTAAGTTTCTTTTCTTTTCTCTTTTTTCTTGTTTTTTCTCTTTATCTTTTCTTTGCCGCCTTAAGTTCTTACCTTGTTCTAAGTAATTCAAAGATTATATATATAATCTACCTTGTTACCTAACTACTAACGTACATAAGCAGCAAAACCAAAAATGCCCATAAAAAAAGTACGGCAGCAGCGTTGCCGTACACCGTAAAAAGTTTATAAAGTTTAAAACTTTTCGGATTTCATTCCCAAAACTTTGCAAATCCGATAATTTTGCGGAATCAATTCCCAAAACTTTGAAGGCAGGTGTTGATAACTTTGCATGTCTTTGCTAACCCCCGTAAAAATGCCAGGGCACTGCGGCTTTTACACACGCAGTGCCCTGAAAGAGTGGAACTGAAAGGCTTGTTTATAAGTTTTTTATGTTTTTTTATAAGCTGAGATACCGGTTTATGTTGCGGTATTTATCGCGTTAGCTTATAAATTTTATTATTTTTGCTTATTTCAGAAATAGGATATTTTAGCCAGCTTTTGATTTATAAGTTTTACTTATGTATTTTACAAATCGCTCTTTTATAAGTTTTGCTTATAATTTTTACTTGTGGTCGTCGATAATGGCTGCTTCGCCCTGTTCGCCGGTGCGGATTTTAACGGCGTTGTCCAAACGGTAGATGAAGATTTTGCCGTCGCCGGGCTGCCCTGTTTTCAGCACTTTCTGCGCCACACGCAGCACTTCGTCCACCGGCACTTCGCACACCACGGTTTCTATTTTTACTTTCGGCACCAGGTTGATGTCGTATTCCTGCCCGCGGTACACTTCTTTATGCCCTTTTTGCAGCCCGCAGCCAAACACCTGGCTTACCGTCATGCCGGTTACGCCAATTTCGGCAAAGGCCACTTTCAGCTCGTCCAGCTTTTCGGTGCGGGTAATAATATCAATTTTGGTAATCGGTCTCATAACTGCCTCCGTTTATTTTTCCGCCGCGGCGGGATTGGTTAAAAACACCGGCTGCTGCCCTGCGGCTAATGTGGTCAGCGGCGTGCCGTTGATGATGCTCTGGCGGTATGCGCGTTCGCCGTGTTCTACAATGTCAAGGCCGCTTTCTTCTTCGGCGGCATCGGCACGCAGGGTTGTTACTGCGCCGACGATTTTTAAGATGACATAGGTGCCGACCACTGCCAGCACGATGGCGACAACGACGGTTACGGCCTGCACATAGAGCTGGTGTGCGTTGCCGTAAAACAGCCCGTCCGCACCGGCGGCATTAGCTTCTTTAGTTGCCCAAAGGCCAGTGGCGATTGCGCCCCAGGTGCCGCCTACGCCGTGTACGCCAAAGGCGTCCAGTGCGTCGTCATAGCCCAGTTTGTTTTTGGCGTAAGCTACTGCACTGAAGCACAGTACGCCGCCGATTAAGCCGATGAGTATGGCAGGCACAACGGTTACAAAGCCTGCTGCCGGGGTGATGGCAACAAGACCGGCAATGCAGCCGCTGGCCGCGCCCAGCATGGTGGGGTGGCCGCTTGTAAGCCATTCGGCCGCTACCCACGATAAGGTTGCCGCCGCTGCCGCTGCCTGCGTAACCACAAATGCGCCTGCCGCAAGCCCGTTAGCGCCCAGTGCGCTGCCTGCGTTAAAGCCGAACCAGCCGAACCACAAAAGCGCAGCGCCTAAAACTGTCATCGGCAAATGATGGGGCAGCATCGGCACAACGCCCTTGCCGCTGCGTTTGCCAAGCATAATGCACGCCACAAGGCCGCTTACGCCGCTTAAAATGTGGATAACTGTGCCGCCTGCAAAGTCCAGCGCGCCCAAATCGCGCAGCCAGCCGCCGACGCCCCAAACCCAGTGCGCCATCGGGTCGTATAAAAACGTGGTCCACAAAAAGGTAAACAAAACAAATGCCGGGAACTTAAACCGCTCCGCGTAAGCGCCGGTAATTAAAGCCGCCGTTATTACCGCAAACATGCACTGAAACGCCGCAAAGGCAAACAGCGGCACGGTTGCGCTGTAATCGGCAAAAGGCGCTGCAAAAAGCGCGGTGTCCGTCAGCCCTGCCCAGTCCAGGCTGCCGATAAAGCCGCCCATGTCCGGCCCGAAAGCCAGGCTGAAACCAAACACCAGCCACTGCACGCTTACCATGGCCACGATAAAAAAGCTCTGCATAATGGTCGTCAAAACATTTTTGCTGCGTACCATGCCGCCGTAAAAAAACGCCAGCCCCGGCGTCATCAGCATTACAAGCGCCGCGCTCATCAAAACCCAGGCGGTGTCGCCCGTATCAACCACCGGCGCAGCTTCTGCCGCAAGCGCCGTGCCGGGCAGCCCCATCAGCACGCCCACAGCTATCAAATCACGCATAAATCCCCTCATTTTTATGCCCTCTTTCTTAATAAAATAAAAGCGGGGCGTATCCTTTGTGATACACCCCGTCGTGCAAATCAAAAATAAATTTTAAATTCAGTTTACGCCAAACAGCAGCTTGCTGTAAGTCGGGTACGGCAAATAGCTGCCGCCCATCAGTTTTTCCAGTTCGTCTGCCGCTTCGCGCAGCTCGCCCATGGCTTTTAAAACAACGTCATGATAATAATCTGCTTCTGCTTCGGCAGATGTTTTAACAACTTCTGCCAGCACAACCTTGAGTTTTTCTGCGTCGGTGTAGATAAGGCCGGACAATGTTGCAATTTTGCCCGCCAGTTCAGTTTCAAAGCCTCCGGCAATGCCCAGTGCTTTTTTGCCCTGTGCCGCTGTGGTCAAATCCGTGCTGTAAGCGGATGCGGCCGGCAAAATGTCTTTAAACAGCATCTCAAGCATTGCCAGAGCTTCAATGCGGATTGCCTTGCTGTAAATCTCCAGAGAAATTTCCAGGCGGCTGCGGATTTCTGCCTCGGTAAAGATGCCGTGTTTTACAAACAGGCTGATGTTTTTGTCTTTTACCATGTAAGGCAAAGCTTCCGGAGTGGATTTAAGGTTAAGCAGCCCCCTCGATTTGGCCTCTTCAACCCAGGCATCGGTATAACCGTCACCGTTAAAGATGATGCGTTTATGCGCGATGACTGTTTCGCGGATAAGGTTTACCACTGCGGCATCAAAATCGTCCGCGGTTTCTAATTTTGCGGCAAACTCTTCCAGCGCTTCGGCAACAATAGTGTTTAAAACAATGTTCGGGCCTGCGATGGAGGCGGAAGAGCCAACCATGCGGAACTCAAACTTGTTGCCGGTAAAAGCAAACGGCGAGGTACGGTTTCTGTCCGTATTGTCTTTTTTAAGAGCCGGCAGCACATTGCCGCTCAGCTTCAGTTCGCCTTCGCTTTCGGGTTTATATTCAGTACCGGCTTCAATGGCTTTCAGCACATTGGTAAGCTCGGTGCCTAAAAACATGGATACAATGGCAGGAGGCGCTTCGTTGGCGCCCAGGCGGTGGTCGTTGCCTGCGCTTGCTACGCTGATGCGCAGAAGGTCCTGATATTCGTCAACCGCTTTGATGACTGCCGCCAAAAACAGCAGGAAGCGGTGGTTTTTGTACGGTTCTGCGCCCGGGTCCAGCAGGTTTTCGCCTTCAACCGTGCCCAGCGACCAGTTGTTGTGCTTGCCGCTGCCGTTTACGCCGTCGAAGGGTTTTTCGTGCAGCAGGCAAACCAGGTTATGTTTGCGCGCGATGCTCTGCATCAGCTCCATGGTAAGCTGGTTGTGGTCAGTTGCAACGTTAGTGCCGACAAATATCGGCGCCAGCTCGTGCTGTGCAGGGGCAACTTCGTTATGCTCCGTTTTGGCAAGTACGCCAAGTTCCCACAGTTTTTCGTCCAGCTCTTTCATAAAAGCCTTAACGCGCGGTTTGATAATGCCGAAATAATGGTCGTCAAGCTCCTGGCCTTTCGGCGGCATTGCGCCGAACAGGGTGCGCCCGGTAAATTTCAGGTCGGTGCGCTTCTCGTACATATCTTTATCAACTAAAAAGTATTCCTGTTCCGGACCTACGGTAGTAATAACTTTTTCAGATGTTTCCCCAAACATCTTCAGAATGCGGCGGGCAGCCCTGTCAACGCAGCACATACTGCGCAGAAGCGGCGTTTTCTTATCCAGCACATCGCCCGTGTAAGAGCAGAACGCCGTCGGGATATACAGGCAGCCATCCTTTACAAAAGCATAGCTGGTCGGGTCCCAGGCAGTGTAGCCGCGTGCTTCAAACGTAGCGCGCAGCCCGCCGGAAGGAAAGCTCGATGCGTCAGGCTCGCCCTGTACCAGCTCTTTGCCACTGAAATCCATAATTACGCGCCCATCCGCCGTCGGCGTGATAAAGCTTTCGTGCTTTTCGGCGGTAATGCCCGTCATCGGCTGGAACCAGTGCGTAAAATGCGTAGCGCCGTGCTCCAGCGCCCAGTCCTTCATAGCGTTGGCGATAATGTTGGCAATGGGCAAATCAAGCGGCTCGCCCTTTAACACTGCATTTTTAAAAGCCTTGTAGGTTGCGGTCGGCAGGCGGTCCTTCATTACAGTTTCGTTAAAAACCGCACAGCCAAAAAGTTTCGGAACACTCGTCATTTTCAGTCCCCCCATAAATAAAAAACAAAATAAAAAAAGCAACGTGCGAAGCGGAATGACTTCCACAACTTCGTCGTTGCTTATGTTGTAATTATAATCCCCTTTACACTATTTGTAAAGCCTTTTAATAAATGTTGTTATTTTCTGAAAATTTAGTGTAAAGTGTGCTTTGCCCGTTGGACATTTTTGAAAAAAAGCATTGACAACAACTTTTAAAAGCTCTAAAATATTTACATCAAAAACACATTTTTAAACAGGATGCCCGGCAACCCCGGGCATTACTTAATAAAAGAAAGAGGTTTTTTACATGGCAGAAATGTTGTACGAAGGCAAAGCCAAAAAGGTTTTTGCCACCGCTGACCCTAACGAAGTAGTAATTTACTACAAAGATGACGCCACTGCGCTCAACGGCGCCAAAAAAGGCACTATCGTGGATAAAGGCATTATGAACAATACCATTACAACCTTTTTCTTCGACCTGCTTGGCAAAAACGGTATTCCCCATCATATTATCAAAAAGCTCAGCGACCGCGAGCAGCTGTGCAAAAAAGTAAAAATCATTCCGGTAGAAGTTGTATGCCGCAACATCGCTGCCGGCAGCCTTGCTAAAAAAATGGGCGTTGAAGAAGGCTATGTGCTGCACCGTCCGCTGGTAGAGTTTTACTACAAGAGCGACGAACTTGACGACCCGATGATCAGCCCCGACTACGGCGTTGCCTTTGGTTTTGCAACCGATGAGCAGATTGCAACCCTGCGCGAAATGGCTCTTAAAATCAACGCAGTTTTAAAAGACTTTTTAGCAAGCCGCAAAGTACGCCTGATTGACTTTAAAACCGAATACGGCGTTGATAAGGACGGCAACATCATCCTGGCCGACGAAATTACTCCGGACACCGCACGCCTGTGGGACTGGGACACCAACGAAAAACTGGATAAGGACCGCTTCCGCCGCGACATGGGCGGTGTAGAAGAAGCCTACCACGAAATCATCAGAAGACTTACCGGCGAAGGCAAATAACCTATACCAAATCAAGCCTGAAGCATTGCGCTTCGGGCTTTTTTATGCCGTTTTCAGAAAACAATCTGCCGTAAAAATGCTATAATAATATTATCTGTTTGTTTTATAAAATTACAATAAGGGGTTGTATATATGCAGCAAACCAACAGTTTTAAAGGCATAGCAATGCTGCTGTTATGCTCGTTCATCTGGGGCACGGCCTTTGTTGCCCAAAGCGTCGGCGCAGATTTACTCGGGCCGTTCAGCTTCAACGGCATCCGCTCGTTTTTGGGTGCGTTTTTTCTTGTTCCGTGCATAGCGGTGATTGATAAATTATCCGGCAAACCGCTGAGCTTTTGGGGCACCGACAGCAACCACAAGCGCGGCGATTTGATTACCGGCGGCATTTGCTGCGGCGTGCTGCTAACCGTTGCCAGCACCTTGCAGCAGGCAGGCATCGCCTACACCAGCGCGGGCAAGGCCGGGTTTATAACGGCGCTGTACATCGTCATTATCCCGCTTTTGGGGCTGATAGTTAAAAAGCACGTTACCATTATGCAGTGGGCAGCCGTTGCCGTCGCCGCCGTGGGCATGTACTTTATCTGCATCAGCGAAAGCTTTTCCATCAACAACGGCGACCTGATTATTTTAGCCTGCGCCGTGGTTTTTGCCGTACACATCATGGCTATTGAACGCTTTACCCAGCTTGTGGACCCAGTGCGCATGTCCGCCATTCAGTTCTTCGTCTGCGGCGTGCTGAGCCTGCCCGTTATCGTCTGGGCCGAACAGCCTGCGCTTGCCGCCATTACCGCTGCGTGGCTGCCCTTGGCGCACGCCGGCATTATGAGCTGCGGCATCGCCTACACCCTGCAAATCGCCGGGCAAAAATACGTCAACGTCATCCTTGCGTCCATCCTGCTCAGCCTGGAATCCGTCTTTTCCGTGCTTGCCGGATGGATGTTCCTAGGCGAAACGCTCTCCCTGCGAGAAATCGGCGGCTGCGCCCTCGTCTTTATAGCCATCCTGCTGGCGCAGATGCCGGAGAGGAAGTAAATTAGTTTTTAGCAGGCTGCTTTTTACAGGCAGCCTGTTTTTTTACGCCGCCTAAATATTTCCGAAAATTTATGGACAAATTTGTGGAAGTATAATAAAATAATGGCAAGGAGGTTGATACTATGAGCAATGTTCTGACTGCTGAAAAAATCGTACCCATCAGCAATTTTAATAAAGACGGCGCCGCCAAAATTTTTGAGGACGTCAAAAAAAACGGCACCAAATATGTTTTTAAAAACAATCTGCCGGAATGTGTTTTAATCTCTCCCGAAAGATATGATAAATTGCTGGACCGCTTGTTTGATATGGAACTTTACATTGAAGCCATGGAAAGAATCAACGCTCCGGACAGAAAAGTTTATTCTGCTGATGAGGCAATGAAAATTTTGGGCGTTACCGATAAAGACCTGGAAGATGTTGAGGTGGATATCGAATAATGGCTTATAAAGTATTTTATGACAGCCGGGCTGTTGACGACCTGGCAAAAATTGATAATTCATCCAAACGCATTATTTTAAAAACCATCAGCCGCGTTGCCGAAAACCCCCTGTCGCGTGCAGAAGGCGGCTACGGCTGGCCGCTTGGCAACAAGAGCGGACGTGATTTGACCAACCTTTTAAAAATTAAAATGCGCGGGCTTGGTTACAGGGTTGTCTATCAGCTTAAGCGCACCGAAGAAAGTATGGAAATTATCGTTATCGGCGTCAGGGCCGATGAAGAAGTGTACCGCCTGGCTTACGAAAGAATACTGAATAATAAATAAACTGCACATCTTTACAAGATAAATAAAAATCCGGCGCTTAAGCACCGGATTTTTTATTTCTCCATAAAGTTCAGTTAAAGTTTAAAAGGTCAGTGCGCCGGTAAGGTAGCAGACTACCGTCATTATCAGCGTTGTGCCCATAGCCCACAGAAACATGAATTTCTGGTGGTCGATGAGGTTTACTCGCGATACGCTGATTAAAACCAAAGTCGCTGCTGCCAGCGGGCTGAGCGGGAAGCCTACCGTCATCTGCCCCAGTACGGCTGCGCGGCCAATCTGCACAGGGTCGATGCCGAGCGATGCTGCCATTTCGTAAATAACGGGCAGTACGCCAAAATAGTAAGCGTCAGTCGGAAATACCAGGCTGAGCGGCACGCTGGTAACGGCAACGGAAAGCGGCAGCAGGCTGCCCATGTGCTGCGGAATCATGGATACCAGTGTTTCCGCCATGGCGGTAATCATTTTGGTTTCGGACAGAATACCGGTAAAGCACCCTGCCGAAAATATCAGCGTAACAATCATCAAAACTTCGGCAGCATAAGCTTTAAGCCTTTTGGTCTGTTCTTCCAGGTTGGGGTAGTTAACCGTCAGCGTCAGGGCAAAGCCCATCATAAAAATGGTTGCCATCGGCATGATGTCCATTAAAAGCACAACAACCATCAGCACTGTCAGAATCAGGTTAAACCAGAAAAGCTGCGGGCGTTTGGCGCTCTGGTCCTCGCCGAGCCCATCAAAGGTATGCTCGTCGATGTGCATTACGCCCAGGCGCTTGCGCTCTTTTTTGCCGATGTAGTAGCAGGCAAACAGCACCCAGGCAATGCCTGCGGCCATAGCAGGCACAATCGGCGTAAAAATTGCCGATGCGTCCGTTTGCAGCACCGCCATAACGCGCGTCGTCGGGCCGCTCCACGGCAGCGGGTTCATAACGCCTGCCGCCATGCCGACGGCAAACGGTAAAATAAGCGGGTTCATTTTCAGCTTGGTGGTTATAGGCAGCATGGCCGAAACCGAGATAATAAAGGTTGTCGTGCCGTCGCCGTCCAGCGAAACAAGCATCGCCAGCACCGCCGCGCCGATAGTAATTTTTACAGGGTCACCTTTAACAAGCTTTAATATTTTATTTACCATCGGGTCAAAAAGCCCGGCGTCAATCATAACGCCAAAGTAAATAACGGCAAAAATCGGTATCATCGCCGACGGCGTTACCTTTATAACGCCCGAAATCATCATTTTGCCAATATCAAAGCCAAAACCGCCGATAAGGGCAGCAATAACCGGTATGCCGATAAGGGCAGTCTGTATCGACAATTTTTTGGTCATTGTCGTATATAAAAAGATAATAATGGTAGCAAAGCCTAAAACAGCTATCATAATTCTACCTCCCCGTCATTAAATTTAATCCAAAAAAATCAGATGCGCGTATCGTTTTCTTTAATAATTTTTACCATTTCACAGCACGCATCTACCAGATGATTGACAATTTTTTCGCCGCGTTCTGCGCTTGAAAGGAAGGGATTGCCCATAACGCCCTGTTTGGTAACGTCCAGCATATCCATATAAAGGTTAAACGGCACGCCCTTGACCATGCCTTTTTTAAGGCCCGTAACCGGCACGCCTTTGTATTCTTTAATGTTTTCGACAGGGCCGAGCAAATCCATGCGCATGTGTTCCGGATATAAATAAAGCATTACGGAAGTCAGCGGGTCGCCGCCGTGTCCGGAAGAATCCGGCCCGCCGCCGTAAATTTCTTTTTTGGCTTCCGGCGTCAGGCCCTGCCACAGGTCGATAGAAAAGCACACAATGCCTTTTTCGCGGCGCACCTTACGCGCAACGTCTTCTATGGTAGGAGTGTTGCCTGCATGGCCGTTGATAAAGAAAATCTTGGTTACGCCATGTTCCGTCAGGCTTTCCACAACGTCGGTGATAACTGCTTCTACCGTTGAAGGGCGCAGCGAGATAGTGCCGGGGAAGCAGCGGAAATATTCGCTGCACCCAAACGGGATAACCGGAATATAATAAGCGCCGGATTTTTCGGCAACACGTTTGGCAATAGCCTCTGCCGCCAGGTAATCGCCCGTAAGGGACTGAATGCCCTGCTGCTCGGTAGAGCCCATGGGGATAAGCACAACCGGGTCGGTTTTAAAAGCCTCCTCGATTTCTTTCCAGGTCATTTGATATAAAGCATGTTTTGCCATATTGCTCACTCCTTTGGTTTTACTTTATTATAATATTATAATATTATAATTTATCAGAAAAATCAATGAATACATTTTGCCGAGTTCTGTTAATTGTGTTATCATTAAGATATAAAAAACATAAAGGAACCAACGATGAGACAAACACTGAACCTAAAAATCTATCAGGATTTATACAATAAGATACGCAGCCACTTTTATAAGCCGGGCGAGCAGCTTCCGACGGAAAGCGCGCTGGCAGAACGCTACGGCTCAAGCCTTGCGCCTATCCGCCAGGCACTGGGGCGGCTTGAAAGCGAGCAGCTCATAATCCGCCAGCCGGGCAAGGGCACTTTTGTTTCGCAGGCGGCATCATGGGAAAACATGCTGATGATGAGCGGCTTCGGCGCGCATTTTATTGATAAACAGATAACGGACGAAGCCATCCACTGCAAAACCGTCGAATGCTGCAAAAAACTGATGCCCGCGCAGCAGGCCGAGCTTTTTAAAACGCCGCCGCGCCAGTACACCTATCTTTCGCGCATCCGCTATGTTGACGGCAAGCCGCTGTTTTACCTCAACCACTACTTTGCCAATCCCTCGCCGGAAGAAGTTTTGCAGCAGGGAGAGATAAAATCTATCCGTGCGTTTTTATCTGCCTACGGCTTTAAGCCTGTTTATGTTTTAGAGCGCGTTAAGGCCGTGGCGGCCGATAAAGAACTGGGCAACATTTTTACCGTGCCCTTTGGTTTTCCGCTTTTAAAAATAATGCGCAAGGAACTTAACGAAAATTACGAACCGGTTATTTTTGGAGAATACTACGTAAATTCCGACATCTGGGATTACCGCGTACAGTATAACGCCAACGAATTTTAAAATTTTGCGCTTTATTTTGTTATTTTTATACCGGTAAATATCATAATATTATAATATTTAAGGAGGTATCTGTATGCCGTCAGTTTTATCTGTTATGAAAGAGCTTGAACCTGAATACATCAAAATCAGGCGTTACCTGCATCAGCACCCGGAGCTGAGCTTTGAAGAAAAAAACACTACTGAGTTCATCAAAAAAGAACTTGCCTCTTATGGCATCGAAGTTTTTAACAACGGCGGTTACACCGGCGTTATCGGCGTTTTAAAAGGCACTGCGCCCGGTAAAACCGTCGCCCTTAGGGCGGATATCGACGCGCTGCCGGTAGAAGAAAACACCGGGCTGGAATTTGCTTCGGTAAATAAAGGCTGCTGCCACGCCTGCGGGCACGATTTGCACATGACTACCCTGCTTGCCGCCGCGCGTTTGTTAAGCACATACCGCGAAAAACTTAACGGCACGGTAAAATTCTTCTTTCAGCCTGCGGAGGAAAAACTCGGCGGGTCGGAAACGATAATCAAAAACGGTTTTTTGGATGACGTGGACGCTGTTTTTGGCATTCACACCTGGCCGGACGTGCCGGGCGGCTCTGTCGGCATCAAAAAAGGCCCGATGATGGCAGGCTCGGACAGCTTTAAAATTACCATCAATGCCCCCGGCGGGCACGCCGCCCACCCGCACAAAACGCCGGACCCGATTGCCGCCGCCGCGTACATGATAACCCAGCTGCAAACCATCGTATCGCGCGAGCTGAACCCGCTGGATTCTGCCGTTATCACCGTCGGCAAAATGACGGCAGGCACCGCCGCCAACATCATTCCGTCAGAAGTTGTACTCGAAGGCTCAATGCGCTATCTGCTGCCGGAAACACGCCAGAAAATCCACGCAAGCATCAAACGCATTGCCGAAGCCACGGCGCTGGCCCTGCGCGTAACGGCCCATACGGAAATCATCCCCGGCTGCCGCCCTGTTATCGGCACGGATGAACTTGTAAACATGGTTGAAGAATCCGCAGGCAGGCTGCTGGGCACGGATAAAGTTGCCATTCTGCCCGCTGCTTCCATGGGGTCGGAGGATTTTTCCGCCTACCTGGCGCACAAACCGGGCGCGTTTTTCCGCATCGGCACGGGCGACGACAGACCCGAAACGCATCTGCCGCTGCATAACAACCGCCTGCTTTTCAGCGAAAAAGCCATTGCAGCAGGCGCAGTAACCCTGTGCGGCGCAGCATTTTTGTTCACCGTCTCTGACTTTGCGGCGCTGGAATAACTGCATAAAAAAATACCTTCCGTTTTACGCATTAACGCAGGCGGAAGGTATTTTTATTTTTTGTTATTTATCGTCAACAACCAGTTTTAAAACATCGGGGCGCGCATAATGCCCGCACACGTCAAATTCCATGCGGCTGGCGCTTACAAGCTCCATGTCAAGTTCGGCATAAATTACTGCTTCCTTATCCCACACCGGCTCGGTCAGGTAATGGCCATACGGGTCAACAATGCAGCTTCCCCCGCGGCATACAATGTCCGGCAGCTTGTCAACTTCGCTGCGCGTTGCCAAATCTGCGGGGTAGGTATCTTTGGTAAAGAACATATCGCAGTTGATAAAATAGCAGTGCCCTTCAATGGCGATGTGTTTAATAGTGCTTTGCCATTCATCGTTGTCGTTGGTATTGGGCGAGATATACAGCGTAATCCCCTTCTGATATAGCGCAGCTCTGGCCAGCGGCATATAGCTTTCCCAGCAAATCATGCTGCCCATCGGGCCCCACGGCGTCTGCGCCAGCGGAAAATACCCCTTGTCGGCGTCGCCCCACACTACGCGCTCCGAACCGGTCGGTTTCAGCTTGCGGTGTACGGCAGCAAGTTCGCCTTCCGGCGAGAAGAACAGATTAGTGTTATATAATGTAGCCGTTACAGCGTCGCGCTCGGATACACCGATGCTGAGCCACGCGCCTGCTTCTTTGGCGGCCTTAGCCAGAGCTTCGGTTTCTGCGCCCGGCACTACGATGGAATTTTCATAATAACGCTGCCAGTCCTTGCGCCCGTCCGCGTTGCGGCTGCCCACGGTAAAACCAAAGGTCATGCCGTAAGGATAACCGGGAACAAAAAGCTCTGGAAACACAATCAGCTCGGCTTTGTTAGCCGCACATTCTTTAATGAGGCTGACTGCTTTTTCCACGCAGGCGTTTTTATCAAACAGCACCGGCGCTGCCTGCACAACGGCAATTCTGCAAAATCTTTTTAAATCTTTCATAAAAACTCCTTTATACCTATTAAAACCCCGGCAATAGTAATACTGCCGGGGTTTCAGCAATCAGTTAAATTTTAAGCTTACAAGCTATCAATAAGCGCCGCGGAATTTCATGGCTTCATCAAGGCGGTTAAGCGCTACGATGTAAGCAGCGGTACGCATGTTGACATCATATTTTTTAGCGGTGTCATAAACCTGCTTGAATGCGCCAATCATCAGCTGGGTCTGTTTGTCGATAACTTCTTCTTCCGTCCAGAAATAACGGTACAGGCACTGTACCCATTCAAAATAACTTACGGTTACGCCGCCGCCGTTGGCGAGGATATCCGGCACAACCAGAATGCCTTTGGCGTCAAGGATTTCGTCAGCTTCCGGAGTAGTCGGGCCGTTAGCGCCTTCAACGATAATTTTGGCTTTAACGTCAGCCGCATTGTCTTTGGTAAGCTGCAATTCCATTGCGCACGGGGCAAGCACGGTAACTTCCATTGCCAGAAGGTCGGCGTTGGAAATTTCTTTGCTGCCGGGGAATTTTACTACGCTGCCGGTAGCCTGTACGTGTTTTTCAACTTCATACGGGTCAAGGCCGTCTTCGTTCATAATTGCGCCGTAAACGTCGCTTAAAGCAACAATTTTAACGCCCATGTCGTGGATGAGTTTAGCAGTCCAGCTGCCTACGTTGCCGAAGCCCTGTACTGCGCAAGTTGCTTCTTCCGGCTTAATGCCGAGAGCTTTAATGGCTTCGCCTGCTGCAACCATTACGCCGCGGCCGGTAGCTGCGGTGCGCCCCAAAGAGCCGCCGATGCAGATAGGTTTGCCGGTAATGAAGCCCGGTTCGTACTGGCCTTTCAGCTTGCTGTATTCGTCCATCATCCAGCCCATAATCTGAGCGTTGGTATTCATATCAGGGGCAGGAATATCCATTTTTTCGCCGATAATCGGGGCAATCCTGTCGATGTATCCGCGGGTCAGGCGTTCCAGCTCGCCGGCAGAAAGCTTGGACGGGTCAACAATAATGCCGCCCTTGCCGCCGCCGTAAGGCAGGTTGGCAACTGCACATTTGCAGGTCATCCAGAAAGCCAGGGTTTTTACTTCGTCCATGTTAACGCTCTGGTGATAGCGGATGCCGCCTTTGGCCGGGCCCATAATAGTGCTGTGCTGGCTGCGGTAGCCGGTAAATACCTTCGTCGTGCCGTCGTCCATTTTAACCGGTATGGAAACCTCAAGGGTTCTTTCCGGGCAGGCGATAATTGCCGCAGCGTTAGGGTCAAGCTTCATTACTTCAATAGCTTTGTTGAGTGGGATTTGCGCCATTTCAAATAAATTCATAATCCATGCCTCCTTTGAAGTTGTCTTTCGCTTTATGATACAGTAAAATATATTTCCAGCTATATAAAATACTGTTCTTACTTCAATTATAACGCCAACAAAAACAACCGTCTACTAATTTTTGCAAATATACAGAATATTTACAAAATCACCATTTTCTGTTCAGTCCGGTAAATTCCGGAAACTCATCGTAAATAGCGCCAAAGTCGATGCCGGCGACGGTTTTGCCTTTGTATTTTTCGCGCAAATCGGCCATGCCGTTTATAAGATGCTTGCTGGTAATGCCGTATTCGGTCGATAAATAAGCCTCCACAAACGCCGCCAGATGGTCGCAGCCCTTCAGCATCCTGCCGTCAACGGCTTTGTAGCCGTGCCCGTCGATGTTGTATTTGCCGTTCAAGTCTTCTTCGCTGCACTTTGTGGGCACGCCGTCCAGCATGACGCGGTTGGTAAACTCGTTCTGCGTAAAATAGCTGATTTCATCGTGCCAGCCCCACGGCAGCAGCGGCAGCAGTTTTTCGGCAACCTGGCGTTTTTCAATATCCTTAATCAAATCGTCCAGCCCTTCAACAGAGGTTTTAACCGGCGAAATGATGTCGCGCGTCAGCACCTCCGGCAAATCGTGGAACAGACCGCACAAAAAGTCGTTAACCACGCGCTCGTCCGATGCGCCAAGCTGCACGGCGCAGAAATAACCCAAAATTGCCACAATCAGCACATGCCCCATAACGGAAGTTTCCGGCACGCGCGGCGACTGCGCCCAGCGCTTCTGAAAGCGCAGCTGCCCCACCAAATCCACAAATTTACTGGTTTTGCCCTTCAGCGACAGCTTTTGCACGCCGGCCAGGCCGTAATGGTCCTCAATCTCGCTTTCGATAGCGGCTTTGGTGTCCTCCACGCCGTAAATGCCCTGGTTAAAATGGTAGATGATGCCAAACTCCCACTGCGTGGCCAGATAATGCGCCGCCCGCAGCAGCTTTTTCTCCAGGCGGTATTCTTCGGGGTGGTCAAACCAGCGTTTTAACTTGGCAAAAAACACCTCGTCCATATCGTCCACGCGCTTTTCAAGCTGGTCATAAATCCAGGCATTGAGCTTCGCCCCATGTACGCGCATCAGCTCGTGGTAAATCGGCGGCTTGATGTCGGTTAAAATAATGCGGTGCATAAATTCAAAAATGCCGCCTTCAATCAGCACGCGCCAGTTAAGTTCGGCGCCGTGGTCCTGCTCCTCGTATTTAGCGATGATGTACAAAATCATCATCTTGTGCGCCTGCTTGTCCAGCTCCGTAAAGCCGTTGGGACGGATATGGTCGTTCCAGCGCTGGATATGCGCCGCTTCAAACAAAAATTCAATAAATTTTTTATTCAGCAATTTTTTCACCTCGCAAAGCCCGTAAACTTTGGTTTTTGGCAGCCGTA
The DNA here is from genome assembly GCA_003150755.1 of Phascolarctobacterium sp. GTDB lineage: Bacteria > Bacillota > Negativicutes > Acidaminococcales > Acidaminococcaceae > Fusicatenibacter_A. The sequence continues at coordinate 375,405 of QAMT01000002.1, forward strand.
TTTTTGTTTTTGTGTACAGATTTTCCGTCAATCTTTTTACAGGGTAACATGTCTGTTAACGCAGGACATATAAGATATGCAGTGCGCAAAAAGCGCATATTTAAAAACTTATCGCACTAATATTACACTTGCGTAAAAAATCCGCATTTTTCGGAAAAATCCGCCAAAAACCGTTTTTATTCTTTACGAAGTTTAATATTCTCTGTTTTTTTTGACAGTCCTGCATTTTTTTCAAAAAAGCATTGATTTTTTTACACAATTTTGTTTATAATATGATATTATTATAGTTAGTAATATGCAAACAAAATTTTTTATGAAAGGTTGTGACAACAAAAAAATGCAAGAAATGATCCGTTTGCAGGGAATAACCAAAAAGTACGGCAATAACCTCATCATCCCCAAGCTGGACCTGACTATTTACGACGGTGAGTTTTTAACACTGCTGGGCCCTTCCGGCTGCGGCAAAACCACTTTGCTGCGCATGATAGCCGGCCTTGACACCCCCACTACCGGTAAGGTTTTTCTGGATGACGAAGACGTTACCAACAAGCCGCCCTATAAACGTGATGTCAATATGGTTTTTCAGCACTATGCACTGTTCCCTCACATGACTGTTGAGGAAAATATAAAGTTCGGCCTGATGATGAAAAAGGTTCCCGCCGAGGAACAGAAAGAGCGTGTGGCGCAGGTGCTGTACCTGACGCAGCTTGAAGAGTTCCGCAACCGCCGTCCGCAGCAGATGAGCGGCGGCCAGCAGCAGCGCGTTGCCATCGCCCGCGCGCTTGTTAACAACCCCAAAGTGCTGCTTCTGGACGAACCGCTGGGCGCTTTGGACTACCAGCTTCGCAAAAACTTGCAGCTGGAACTTAAAAACCTTCAGCGCGGCCTGGGCCTGACCTTTATTTACGTAACGCACGACCAGGAAGAAGCCCTTACCATGAGCGACCGCATCGTGGTTATGAATAAAGGCGTTATCGAACAGGACGACGACCCGGATACGATTTACCACTACCCCAACACGCGCTTTGTTGCCAAGTTCATCGGCGAAAGCAACTTTTTTGAAATAGAAAACGAAACGCTTGTTATCCGCCCGGAAAAACTGAACCTGTGCCCGGAATACGAGGACGAGGCCGCCGAAAAATCGCACCCGGAGCCGGGCTATTACGGCACTGTGGTTGACGTTGTTTTTTACGGCACTATTGATAAAGTCTTTATCCGCCTGGATAACTCGAACCAGACCGTTGTTGCCTACCAGTATTTTGACGACGTTAAACGCTGGAGCCCCGATGAGCGTGTGGGCATCTGGTGGCATAAGAAAGACGAGGTGAGAGTAACGCGATGAAAAACGGAAAACTGATGGTTGCTCCGGCAATGCTGTGGTTAAGCATCTTTTTCGTTATCCCGCTTCTCATCGTTGTTGCCGTTTCCTTTGCCGGACGCACGCCTTACGGACAAGTTATTTTTGAATTTACCATTGCCAATTATGTGCGCTTTTTAGAGCCTTTGTATTTGCAGATTTTTGCAGATACCCTTATCGTCGCCATTATCACCACCGCAGCTACCATTGTAATGGGCTACCCGCTGGCGTATTTTATCGCGCGCCTGCCCAAAAAGTGGCAGCAGCCCGGGCTGATACTGGTTATGATTCCGTTCTGGATTAACTTTTTAATCCGCTCTTATGCGTGGGTAATTATTCTGCGCACGCAGGGCGTAGTCAACACCCTGCTGATGAAAATGGGGCTGATTGACCAGCCGCTGCAAATGCTTTACAACGACGCCGCCGTTATGCTCGGCATGATTTACGCACTGCTGCCGTTTATGGTGCTGCCGATTTACGTTTCCATCGAGCAGCTCGACCTGCGCTTACTCGAAGCAGCAAGCGACCTCGGCGCGTCGCCGCTGACGGCTTTCCGCAAAATTACGCTGCCGCTGACGATGCCCGGCATCGCCGCAGGCACAATTTTGGTGTTTATTTCCTCGCTCGGCATGTTTGTTGTGCCGGACGTTATGGGCGGCGCCAAATCCGCCCTTATCGGCAACCTCATCCAGAACCAGTTCCTTGCTGCGCGCGACTGGCCTTTCGGCTCGGCGCTTTCCATCGTGCTGGCAGTGATGAGCCTTGTGCTGATTATCCTTTACTACAAAGCCTTACAGTCGCAGGAAGGGGGTAAAGCCGATGCAAAAGACGTGGCGTAGCCATATGCTTTTAGCCTACTCGCTGGTAATACTGGCCTTTTTGTACCTACCCCTTCTGATACTGGCGCTGTATTCTTTTAACGAATCGCGCATCAACGCGGTGTGGACCGGCTTTACGCTGGACTGGTATGCCTCGCTGTTTCAGAACAGGCGCGTGCTGGAAGCCTTGATGAACAGCCTCTTTATCGCCGTTATCAGCACCGTTACCAGCACCGTACTCGGCACCATTGCCGCCATTGCGCTCAACAAATACCAGTATAAATGTAAACCCGTCATCAACGGCCTGTTATACCTGCCGATACTGATTCCGGAAATCGTTATGGGCCTTTCGCTTCTGGTGCTGTTTGCACAGACGCAGGTGCCCCTTGGCAAAACCACGCTGATACTGGCGCACATTACGTTTTGCCTGTCGTTTGTAGTAATTACCGTCAACGCAAGGCTTGAAGGCATGCGCCAGGAGCTGGAACAGGCTGCGATGGACTTATATGCAACGCCGTTTCAGACCTTCCGCTACATTACGCTGCCGCTGGCCATGCCCGGCATCGTCGCGGGCGCGCTGATTGCCTTTACCCTTTCCATTGATGACTTTATCATCAGCTTCTTTGTGGCCGGGCCTAACTCCACCACGCTGCCGCTTTACATCTACGCTATGGTAAAACGCGGCATCTCGCCGGAAATCAACGCCCTTTCCACCCTGCTGATGTGCGCAACCATCTCACTCATCATCATAGCGCAGATACTTCAGCCGCAGCACAGCAGCAAAAACAAAGATTGATACCCGAAGCGGTTCAATAAAATCACAATAAAGAAAGGATGATTTGCAAAATGAAAAAACTTTTGGTCTTTCTCGTATCCGTACTGACCATGGCCCTGCTTTTGACCGGCTGCGGAGGTGATACCGGCAAGAAAGATGCAGCAGGCGAAGAACAGGTACTCAACCTTTTCAGCTGGGCCGACAACTTTGACCCGGAGGTAATCGCTGAGTTTGAAAAACAATATAACTGCAAAGTTAACTACGACGTGTTTGCAAACAATGAAGAACTTCTGGCAAAAATCCAGGCCGGCGGCGCACAGTACGACGTAATCCAGCCGTCCGACTACATGGTGGCAACCATGCTCAAACTTGACCTTCTGGAAAAAATGAACATGGACAACATCCCCAACGCACAAAACCTTGTCAGCACCTTAAAAGCCCCTGTTTATGACCCGACCGGCGAATATTCCCTGGTTTACACCTGGGGCATTACCGGCATCGCCTACAACAAAAACTATGTTAAAGACGTGCCCGACAGCTGGGAAGATTTGTGGAACCCCGAATATGCAGGCCGCCTGATTCTTTTGAACGACAGCCGCGAAACCATCGGCATGGCGCTGAAGAAAAACGGTTTTTCCAACAACAGCACCGACCCTGCCGAAGTTGAAAAAGCTTTTCAGGATTTGAAGGCGCTTGCACCTAACGTACTGGCATTTGACACCGACACCATCAAACAAAAATTCATTGCCGAAGAAGCATGGATTGGCACAATGTGGACCGGCGACGCCAGCTACACCTACAAAGATAACCCGAACGTAGGCTTTGTAGTGCCTAAAGAAGGCGCAACCATCTGGGCCGACACCTTTGCAATCCCCAAAGGCGCCAAACATAAAGAACTGGCCGAAAAATTCATCAACTTTATCTATGACCCGCAAATCAGCGCTAAAAACTACGAATACATCGGCTACAACGACCCGAACGAAAAAGCCCAGGAATTCCACAGCGAAGAATTCAAAAACGACCCGATGCTGAAAATCGGCATGGAAAACATCGACAAGGGCGAATGGCTTATCGACATCGGCGAATCCCTGCCCATGTACGACCGTTACTGGACCGAGCTGAAAACCTCCAAATAATTGCAGTAACTGCAATTGAGGCAGCAGCAAACTAACTACGCTCCATTTTGTGTGTGATAAACTGTATTGGCCTTTCATGGCAAACCCTCCTTTGATTAACTGTCAGAGGAGGGATTTTTTTGTTTGGAATTCTCGCAATTATTCTAATAAATTGTAATAAAAAGATTGTTATTATTACAATAACTTGCTTTTTCTCACAATTTTATTATAATAATATTATGAGAATTGTTATAATCAGTTTTTTATTATAATAATTGTGAGAATTGGAGTGCAAAATGTTAAAATTACCAGCAAAAGAAACTTTAACAATCGAATTTAAAAGCGACCTGAAATGCTTATCGGATAATGATATTATTGATGCCATCGTCGGCCTTGCCAATACCGAAGGAGGCCAGCTTTATCTGGGCATTGAAGATAACGGAACTGCAACAGGACTGCACAACAACCATAAAGACGTAATAAAAATGGGCGTTATGGTCGCCAACAAAACTGTTCCATCTTTAGCCATCAGAATTGATATAATCAACTACGGCAACATCCCTGTAATGCTTTTTGAAATACCAAAAAGCCAAAGCATTGTAGCAACATCAGGCGGCAAAGTTTTAAAACGCCGTTTAAAAGCTAACGGCGAACCTGAAAACGTACCTATGTTCCCTTATGAATTTAACAGCCGTCTTTCGGAATTAGGCAAATTGGATTTTTCTAAACAACCACTGCCGGAAGCAACTCTTAACGATTTTGACGAAAACGAAATACGAAGGCTAAGAACAACCATTGACGTCCGTAATGGTGAACGCGCTTTACTGGAGCTATCGGACGAAGAACTGTTCAAAGCCCTTTCATTAACAGAAAATGTTAACAATACCGTTACACCGACTGTTACAGGATTGCTTTTAATCGGCAAAGAAGAAAGCATTAAGCGGTTAATCCCTACTGCTGAGTCTGCTTTTCAGGTTCAGGAAGGCAGTACTATCCGTGTTAACGAAATATCGCACAAGCCCCTGATTGCAACTTTTGAATTTTTTGAACAAATGTTAAAACCCTGGAACCCGGAACGGGAAATGGAATTAGGCATGTTAAGAGTCCCTATTCCGGAATTTGACCACCGTGCCTTCAGAGAAGCTTTGGTAAATGCCTTCTCTCACAGAGATTATTCTATTTTGCAAATGACCAGGGTCATTATCGACGAAGAAGGCATGACAATCAGTAATCCCGGCGCTTTTATAAGCGGGGTTAACCTTAAAAACCTTATCACCGCCGACCCGCATGGACGTAACCCTAATCTTGCAGACGCACTGAAACGTATAGGGCTTGCAGAACGTACCGGGCGCGGCATAGACCGAATTTTTGAAGGCTCTATAATCTATGGCAGGCCCCTGCCTGATTATTCCTTATCTGATGAAACATCCGTAAAAGTATTTATACCAAGGGCACTGCCGGATTTACAATTCTGCAAAATGTTAAAAGAAGAACAACTGCGTTTAGGGCAGCCTTTTTCTATTAACCAGCTGCTTGTACTGTCTGCATTGCGGACAAATAAAAAATTATCGCTGCATGAAATTTTAGACATTACCTACATTGCAGAAACCAAAGCTAAGAACGTACTTAACAAACTTATAGAAATCGGTTTGGTTGAAGCAATCGGCAGCGGGCGCAGCACAAACTATATCTTAAGCGCCAAAGTATATAAATCTGAATCTAAAGCTATTGCCTATGTACGCCAAAGCAATATCGACAGAATTAAATATCAGGAACTGATAATGAAACTTGCCGATACTCAAGGATACGTAACTACCAAAGATGTAGCAGAACTTTTAAACATTACAATCGTACAAGCACGCTATTTAATAAACAAACTCCTTGATAATAATATACTGATTAAAACCGGTACCAGCCGCAACACAAAATATTATATAAAATAAACAAAACCCTCCGCCAAAGAATTTATTTCTTCAGCGGAGGGTTGTTTTTTGTCCTGATTATTTGTAATTTGATTTTTTAATGTTACTATTTATTTTTTATGTTCTATTTTTTTGCGTATTTATTTGATTTTTGCAAACGTATTTGTAAGGTTAGCAAAATCCTGCAAGGAAAGCGTTTCGCCGCGGCGTTTGGGGTCGATACCGGCAAGTGCCAGCCACTCCTGCGCCTGCTGCGAGGTTATGCCCATGTTCTTCAAAGCATTGCTCAGCATTTTGCGCCTTAACGAAAACGCTGCCTTAACTACTTTAAAAAACAGCTTTTCGTCGCAAATATCCACCGGCGGTGCGGTGCGGTTTTTGCAGACCACAACGGCGCTGTCTACCGACGGGCGCGGGATAAAACAGTCCGGCGGCACGATAAACACCAGTTCCGGCTCGGTGTAATACTGCATGGCAACGCTCAGCGCGCCGTATTCCTTGCCGCCCGGGGCAGCCGTCATGCGCTCGGCAACTTCCTTCTGCACCATTACTACCATGCGCTCTACCGGCAGTTTTTTCTCCAGCAGCGCAAAAATTATCGGTGTGGTAATGTAATACGGCAAATTGGCAGCCACTTTAAAGCGTTTGCCGCCCATTGCTTCGTTAACGTCAAGCTCCAGCACATCAGCGTTAATAACGCGCACGTTGCCGTAGCCTTCAAGCGTTTTATCAAGCACCGGCAAAAGCCGCCGATCAAGCTCCACAGCCGTTACGTCCGCGCCGGTTTCTGCCAGCGCCTGCGTCAGCGTGCCGATGCCGGGGCCAATCTCCAGCACCGCGTCGCCCTCGGCAAGTTCAGCAGCAGCGGCAATGCGGCGCACCACATCCTCGCTGATTAAAAAGTTCTGCCCCAGTTTTTTGTCGGCGTGCAGGCCAAACCTGCGCAGTATGTAATTTGTAACCTCCGGGGTTGCAATTACCGGTTTATTCATCAGTATCTCCAATCTCTTGCAGCGCCGCGTCAAACTCTGCGCGCGTTACGCCGTAGGTATTAAGCCTTTGCAAAAAGGTTTTGGCGTTGCCGTAGCCCACGCCCAAAAGCGCCGCCAGCCTGTCGCGCCGCACAGAAGCATTGCTGCCGCCGCTAAGGCCGCTCATAATTAAATCGCGCTCGGTAAATTCCTTTGCGGGATTAAACTCGTGGTGGCGCACTTTGCCCAAAGCCGCTAAAATCGCCGCCGGGCTGGCCTGCTCCACCCCCACATCGCCGTGGGCGGTTGCGTCGATGCGCGGAATAAACGCCTGCCCCGCTTCCGGGAAACGCTCCGTAAGAAAACGGCGGATGCGGTTGCCTGCGCCGTCCGGGTCGGTAAGTATGATAATGCCGCGCTTTTTGTACGCCGCTTCAATCTTTTTTAAGGTAGAAGGCGCCAGTGTAAAGCCGCCCGTTTCAATCGTGTCGGCTTCCAGCGCGCGCCTGATGGCCGCTGTGTCGCTCTTGCCCTCTACAACCAGAACTTCTTTCAGCAAATTATCAGTCCTCTAAAATATAAATTTCTACATCACGGCGGCCCCAGCCAATGGCCTCCTCGTAGCTGTCCATAAACAAATCCACGCGGTTGCCGCGGATTGCTCCGCCGGTATCGCCCGCAATGGCAAAGCCGTAACCGGGGATATACATTTTAGTATAATACGGAATTACGCGCGGGTCTACCGCTACAATGCCGCGTGCAGGCACCAGCCCAATAGAAGTAAGGCCCGTGCCGCTGCCGCAGTGAGCGGTATATGCGCTGGCTTCGGCCGTGATGATGCGCGAATATTTTTTGCGCCCTTCCGGGGTCTGCACGGACATGCCGATGCCGCGGCGGATAATGGAATATTTCGGGTCAGCCAGTACCTCGCGGGCAATTTCTACCTCCTGCGGTGCTTTGCCGGTACTGACAACCGATTTTTTGATAACCTTTACTTTGCCCGCTTCGCCAGGCTGCTCTACCTTCTGCTGGCCAAAGGGGATGTTTTCATCGTCGATGTACTTAACGGGGATTTCCGAAGCTGCTTCTTCGGCACTGAAGCTGTCGCCCCTGTTGATGATGTGGATTTCAACATTGGGCGTAATTTTCGTGCCCGGCTCGGGGTACACGCGCTTTTTGTTATAGCGGATATTCAGCTCGCGCAGCGCCTCGCCGACAGTATCTTTATTGGTAAAAAACTTCTGCTCCGAATCGCCGCGCACCACAACAATAGGCACAGCGCGTTTCAGCGTCAGCACAGTTCCCTGCACGCCGGTTTCCTCTACAATGCGGTCGGATTGCCCCACGCGCACGCCTGCTTCTTCAAAAATTTCGCGCGGCTCTTTCAGCACCGTCGTTACCGTTTTTTCCGTACCGTCAAAACGCAGAAGCGTTACGGCCGATTCGGCAAGGCCGGGATGAGTCTGCCCCGCAAACATAATTACAAACATCACTGCAATCAGGACGGTTCGTTTCCAAAATGTAACATGTTCAGGCATAATACTACCTCCTTAGTCGGGGGTATTTTATCACAAGCTTTTTTATAATGTCAAGCCGCCTACTTGTTACGCACAATCAGTTTGATTTTTAAAAACGCCCCCGCAAAAGTCTTCAGCAGATTTACTTTTGTTTATACAAAAAACGCGGCAGTATTAAACCGCCGCGCTCACATTATTTGATTTTGTTAAATAAGGTCTTTACGTTCTTCGTCGTCAGCGCCGCCAGTGTTTCAAAATCAGTGCCGCGTACTTCAGCCGCATTGCGCGCCACAAACTCGGTGTAAAGCGGGCAGTTGCGCTTGCCGCGGTACGGCACCGGCGTTAAATACGGCGAATCCGTTTCAAACAGCAATAAATCGTCCGGCACATAAGCCAGCACCTCGCGCACTTTGGCAGAGTTTTTATAAGTGCTTGTGCCGCCAAAGCCCAGGTAATAGCCGCGTTTTACAAGCTCTTTAGCCATCTCCAGCGAGCCGGAATAGCAATGGAACACAGCGCGCGTATTTTTGGGCACTTCGTTGCGGAAGATATCGAAAATATCGCCGTGCGCATCACGGTCATGGATAATTACCGGCAAATCAAACTGCACGGCAAGGTCAATCTGCTCCAAAAGGCGCTTTTTCTGCACCTCTTTCGGCTCGTTTTCCTTCCAGTAATAATCAAGGCCGATTTCGCCGATAGCGACAACCTTGGGGTTGACAGCCCATTCGGCCAGCCGGTCGAGATAATGTTCATCCTTAATCCCTGCCAAGTCCTCCGGGTGCCAGCCCACAGCGGCGTACACAAACGGGTATTTTCCGGCAAGCTCTACGGCAAAGGCCGACGATGCTTCATCGCAGCCCGGGTTGATAAACCCTTCCATTTCTTCGCCAATTTTGGCAATCAGCTCGTCGCGGTCATCTGTAAAATAGTCCGAATCAAGGTGGGCATGAGAATCCCACAAGCCAGTGCGCGACATTTTATTTCACCTTGCTGCCGCTTGCAATGCCCGGCGCGTCTGCCAGTACCAGGTGCCCCTCGCCGTCGGAGGCAGCCAGCAGCATGCCGCGGCTTTCAATACCGCGCAGTTTGGCAGGTTTAAGGTTGGCAATAACAATTACGTTTCTGCCAATCAGCGCTTCTGGTTCGTAGTGCTGCGCAATGCCGCTTACAATCGTGCGTTCCTCGTCGCCGATTTTAACCTGAATTTTAATCAGCTTGTCGGTTTTCGGCACGCGCTCAGCGGCGATAACGGTCGCTACACGCAAATCAAGTTTGGCAAAATCATCAATGGTAATTTCATCGGCTGCCGCCGGAGCTGCTTTCGGTGCTGCTTTAGCTTCAACCTTCGGTGCTTCCGCCTTAGCGGGTTTGGCAGATTTTTTGGTTGCCGCAATTACGGTTTCGCCCTCTGCCGTAACCTCAATGCGCGGGAAGAGCGGCTCACCCTTCTGCACTTTGGTGCCGGTTGCCAGCCCGCCCCACTCAGCGTCAGCCAGCATAAAGCTTTCGGGTTTGCCAAGGCCAAGCTGCTCGTAAATTTTCGGCGCGGTAACAGGTACATAAGGCGCAATCAGAATAGCAATAATGCGCAGCGCTTCGGCAAGGTTGTACATAACTGCCTGCAAGCGCTCGGCCTGTGCCGGGTCCTTCGCCAGAATCCACGGCGCAGTTTCATCAATATATTTGTTGGCGCGGCCAATCAGCGCCCAAACGTCTTTAATTGCCTGGTTCAGTTCCATGTGGTCCATGGTATCTTTGTAATTGGCAACGGTTTCGTTAACCAGCGCGATAAATTCCTTATCGACAGCCTCTGTGCCTTCCTTGTGCGTTACAATGCCGCCGTGGTATTTTTCAATCATGCTCACGGTGCGGTGCAAAAGGTTGCCCAGGTCGTTGGCAAGGTCAGCGTTAATGCGGTTAATCAGCGCGTCGCGCGAGAAATTGCCGTCGCTGCCCAGCGTAATTTCCCTCATTAAAAAGTAGCGGATAGCGTCCGGGCCAAACTCCTCAATTAAAGCAATCGGGTCGATAACATTGCCCTTGGATTTACTCATCTTGTCGCCATCGACAACCAGCCAGCCATGGCCGTAAACCTGCTTCGGCAGCTCCTCGCCCATCGCCATCAGCATAATCGGCCAGATAATGCTGTGGAAACGTACAATTTCTTTGCCAACCAGGTGAATATCGGCAGGCCAGAATTTTTCAAACATTTCTTTGTTGGTGCCGTAGCCTATGCCCGTAAAATAGTTCAGCAGTGCATCGAACCAAACATAAACAACGTGCTTTTTGTCAAACGGCACAGGAATGCCCCAGTCAAACGTAGTGCGGGTAATGCACAAATCCTCAAGCCCCTGTTTGATGAAGTTAATCATCTCGTTGCGGCGCGAAACCGGCTGAATGAAATCCGGATGGGTTTCAATGTATTCCAGCATTCTGTCCTGATACTTGGACATTTTAAAGAAATAACTTTCTTCGGACATTTTTTCTACCGGGCGGCCGCAGTCCGGGCATTTGCCGTCCACAAGCTGGCGTTCCAGCCAGTACGATTCGCACGGAACGCAGTACAGGCCTTCGTAGTTCTTTTTGTAAATATCGCCCTGCTCGTAAATCTTTTGCAGAACATCCTGCACAACCTTGTGGTGGCGCGGTTCGCTGGTGCGGATAAAATCGTTGTTGGAAATGTTCAGCATTTTCCACAGCTTTTTAAAGTTGGCAACAATAGCATCGACATACTGAATCGGCGTAACGCCCTTTTCGGCAGCCTTACGCTGAATTTTAAGGCCGTGTTCGTCGCTGCCGGTTAAAAAGAAAACATCCTCGCCCTTGGCGCGGTGATAGCGGGCAACGGTATCGGCAATGGTGGTGCAGTAAGCGTGGCCAATATGCAGATTGTCGCTCGGATAATAAATAGGTGTAGTAATATAAAAGCTGTTTTTACTCATCTGGCTTTCCCCTCTTTTATGTTAATTTTGCTTTTACCAATTTTAGCAACTCTTTTGTAATTTTATCACATTCTGCGGCGCTTGGCAAAAGGTTTAAACGCCGCTGACAGTTTTACCTTTAAGCCCTTTCGGAACTTTTTTAGTCCCATTCGGAAGATTTACCCTGCCAGCGCTTGGTTGCCCCCGGCAAAGCTGTTATAATACTTGCGGCATTACCGTGATAGGAACGGTGGATAAGTAAAGGTTAAACCAACGATTATACAAGTAAGGCATAAAGCATTAAGTTTTATGCCTCGTTTTGTTGACAATATTTAATTTTTCCTGCATAATAGAAAAGCTGTGACTCTTTCCGGCGGAAAGGGGGGTTGATATGTTCAGCTATTTATCAGCTTTTATCGTATCTGTCATGGCAGGTATAGTATCGTACTATATCTGCAAGTGGCTCGACAGGTATTTGTAAATCACAGCGAGCCCAAATAAAAAAACCGGGAGATGCCGCTCCCGGTTTTTTTATTTGTTGGTTGATATGCCCAACTATTCAGCTTTTCGGATATATTGTAGCACAACTTATCCGCAAAAGCAAGCCGCCGTCATTCTTCTGCCAGCAGGCGGTTGTAAAGTTCGCGTTTGGGGATTTTGCGCGCTTTGGCAACCTGCGCCAGGGCGGATTTTTTATCCGTGCCGCCTGCAATCAGGGCTTTTACCTCATTCAGGGGGTCGGTTTCTTCCTGCGGCAGTTTTTCCTGCGCTTCGCCGCGCGCTATTACAAGGCAAAATTCGCCGCGGGGAGGCTGCTCCTCCAGCCATGCCAGACATTCGCTGACGCTGCCGCGGAAAAATTCTTCGTGCAGTTTGGTTAATTCGCGCGCCGCTGCCAGTTTTCTGTCGCCCCAGGCTGCCAAAATTTCTTTCAGCACGTCTTTAATGCGGTGCGGCGCTTCGTACAAAATAATTGTGCTGGGTATGTTTTTCCACGCCGCCAGCTGTTCTGCGCGGTTCTTTTTGCTTTTGGGCAGAAAGCCGCCGAAAAAGAACGGCGATGACGGCAGACCAGAGGCAATCAGCGCGCACAAAGCGGCATTTGCGCCCGGCAGCGGCACAACCTTTACGCCAGCTTCTATCGCCTCGCGCACCAGCTGTTCGCCCGGGTCGGCAATGCCCGGAAAGCCAGCATCGCTGACCAGCGCAATGTTTTTGCCGTTCAACAGTTCCGCCAATAGCTTAGGTCCGTTTTTATCCTTGCTGTGCTCGTCGTAGCGCACCAAATGCCCTTTGATATTAAAATGGTTTAAAAGCTGCAAGGTGTGGCGCGTGTCCTCCGCCGCTATTATGTCGGCTTCGCTTAAAGTGCGCAGCACGCGCGGCGTAATATCTTCAAGGTTGCCTATCGGCGTTGCGCACAGGTATAAGGTTCCCGCTTCCGTCATTTTGCCTGCTCCTTTGATTTTGCATAATACTCCAGCGCCTGCGCGCTTAAACTGCCGTCGGCGTTGTACATTACAAGCGGCGGCAAAACGTCAAGCCCATAGCTGCCGCCCTTGGTCATCTCCATCAAAAATATCCACGCGGGCTTATTTACCGCGCTGTGTACCCATTGCAAACGCTTGGGCTGAAGTCCAAATTCTGCCGCCAGCTGCATGCACTCAACAAAGCGGTCGGGCAGCTGCACAATGGCAAAGCGTCCGCGGTAGCGCACGGCGTAGGCCGCTGCTTTAAAAAAGTCGCGCAAATCCGCAGTTACCTCGTGGCAGGCAGCCGTGCCGATTTTGCGGGTGTTGCCGCTGTTGCGGTAGGGCGGGTTTGCTATTACCAAGTCCATGCTTTCGGATTTAAAATATTTGTTTATTTCGCGCACGTCGCCGTCGATGACGCTGACTACGCCTTCCAGATTGTTATCGGCAATGCTGCGGCGCATAAGCTGCGTAACGCGCGGGTTAAATTCCAGCCCAGTTACTTTTGCCGCACCGCGCGCCGCCAAAAACAGGCTTATCGCGCCCGTGCCGCTGCCAAGTTCCAGCACCTGCGCTTTGGTTACAAGGTGCGCAAACGCCGCCAAAAATACAGCGTCCGTAGTAAAGGTAAATTCACCGGCATCCTGCCATACGGTGTAGCCGCAGCCCGGCAGCGAATCGCGTCTGATTCCGCTATGTACCATTAAATTTTATCCGCCTTCGCTGCGTCCACAATTTCGTCCCATTCCACCTGAATAGTGTTGTCCGGCGTAAGCTGCACGGACGCGGTGCGCATAGCGCGGTTAACGCCCATGACGCGGCCTTCGCCCAGCGGCGTTACAACCATTACGCCCACGCGCGGAGCTTCGATGCGCTCCTGGTTAGCCGGGCGCTTGCCGCAGCAGCCGCTGCAATAAACATCGTTTTCGTATTTCAGGCAGCACATCAGCCTGCCGCACACGCCGGAAATTTTAGCCGGATTGAGCGAAAGGTTCTGGTCTTTTGCCATGCGGATGGAAACCGGCTCAAAATCGCCCAAAAAGGTGGCGCAGCACAAAGGCCTGCCGCAGCAGCCGATGCCGCCCAGCATTTTGGCTTCGTCGCGCACGCCAATCTGGCGCAGCTCGATGCGGGTGCGGAACACCGACGCCAAATCCTTAACCAGCTCGCGGAAGTCAATGCGTCCGTCCGCCGTAAAATAAAAGATAATTTTATTCACGTCAAAAGTAAATTCAACGTCTATAAGGCGCATGGGCAGGCCGTGTTTGGCAATTTTGCGCAGGCAGATATTAAACGCTTCCTTCTCGCGGATTTTGTTTTCCTGCACTTTCAGCGCGTCCTGCTCGGTTGCCTTGCGCATAACCGGTTTAAGCTGCGAAACCAGCTTGTTTTCTTCCACATCGCGCGCGCCGATAACGACGGTGCCGTATTCCAGCCCGCGCACGGTTTCTACAATTACATGGTCGCCAACCTCCACGCCGGTATCGACGGGGTCAAAATAATATATTTTACCTGCTTTTTTAAATCGAATGCCTACTACTTTCAGCAAAATATTCACTCCTTCCGCAGTAAATCAAGTTTTAGAACAAGCGCCTCCAGCACGTTTTTGGCGCTTACATTTTTATTGATGTTCTGCCAGGCTTCCTGCGCCGCACTGACGCTCTGCCTGGTTATATGTAAAGGCGTGCTTTGGGCAAGCGTCCCCAGCTCCGCCAGTATATCCGTATTGTAAACCTGCCCCGCCGCCCCGCTTTTTAAAAGCAGCATATCGCGCAGCAGGTAAATAAGCTGCTCCGTTACAAGCATTGCCGCAGCCTTATCGTACTTATCGCCCAGGCCAAGCCCTGCAATATAGTTAAACGGGCTTTCAAGCGGCAGGTTTTCCAGCAAATCCAGCGCTTTGCGGCGCAGCTCAAAAATACCTGCTTCCTTAAAAGCCAAAGCCCTTCCGGGCGAGCCGCCGGCAAGCGACGCCAACACATCCGCATTCTGCGTTATGCCGTGCGCCTTTAAAATGCGCTGCACATCGTCCATGGCGGGCGCTTCAAACCGCAGGCGTATCACGCGCGACAGCACCGTCGGCAAAAGCCGCTCCGCCTGGCGCGTGATTAAAATAAACAGCCAGCCCGGAGGAGGCTCCTCCAAAAGTTTCAGCAGGCTGTTGGCAGCTTCGGCCGTCATCTGGCCTGCGTCGTCGATAACGCACACCTTGTGCTCCGAAAGCACCGGCGCAAAAGCAGCCTGTTTGGCCATTTCCTTAACCTGCTCAATTTTGATGTCCTTGCCTTCTTCTTCGGCCGTCAAAAGGTAAAAATCCGGGTGGGCAAAGCTGTTGTTTGCAATATCAAACAAACGGCAGCTTTCGCAAACTCCGCAGGGGCGCACGCCTTGCCCGGTACATAAAAAGGTTCTGGCAAAGTGCAGCGCCAGCATTTTTTTGCCGATGCCGCCCATACCGTAAAACAAAAGCGCATGCGGACGGCTGCCGGGCGTTAAAAGCTTCTGTAAAAATTCCTTATTCTGTTCATGCCCAAGCACTTCGTCCCACATGGTAAACCTCAGATTTTAATAAAAGTGTTGATAACGCGCATAATATCCGCCGTTACCTTCTGTTCATCCTGCAAAGCGTTAATTTTATGGATGCGCTGCGGGTATTTTTCGGCCAGCAGCATAAAGCCGTCGCGTATCTTACGCTGAAAATCAAGCCCGGCGTTTTCGTAGCGGTCGTGTACTCCGCGCAGCTCGCGCCTTGCGGCGAGTAAATCCGGGTCTCCGTCCAGCAAAATGGTTAAATCCGGCTCCAGCCCGTCGGTGGCAAACTCGCTTAAAGCGTGTACGGCAGCCAGCGGCAGGCCGCGCACAATGCCCTGGTAAACTTCGGTAGAATCGCTGAAACGGTCGCACAAAACTATTTTGCCCGCCAAAAGCGCCGGTTTTATTATACGCTCGGCGTGGTCGGCACGCGCCGCAATGTAAAGCAGCGTTTCCGTGCGCGCGTTCATAATAAGTTCCGGGTCTAAAACAAAGCCGCGCAGCTGCTCGGCAAGCCTGGTGCCTCCCGGCTCGCGCGTTGTAACAACGTCGCGCCCCAGCGAGCGCAGACGCGCTGCGATATGCTCAAGCTGCGTTGTTTTGCCGCAGCCGTCCGGCCCTTCAAGGCTGATAAAATATCCTTTACTCATTTATTCAATCACCCGCAGTTTCTGTAATGTATAATCCGCAGGGCCGCTTACCGGCAGCCCCAGCGCCTTCATGCGGCGGCAGTACGCCAAAACCTCTGCCGTTATGCGCTCACCCGGCCACAGCACCGGTATGCCCGGCGGGTAAAAACTTACCTGCTCGGCAGATATTCTGCCTTCGGCAGCGTCAAGCGCTACGCTTTCAGTCGTCGCGTCAAACGCCGCACGCAGCGGCATTGCCGTGGTAAAACCGGGCAGCTTGTAAGCGCCCTGCTCCGGCTGCGGCGCACGCTTGTGGCGTTCCATCTCCGCAAATACATTCTTGATTTTATTTAAAACGGCATCGTAATCCGCGCCGCCATCGGCGTATGTTACCAAAAACAGCACGTTGCAGGCGTCAGTCAGTTCCACGGCCACGCCCGCACGGCGCAAAGCATCGCCAGCTTCCACACCGGTGTAACCCCACAAAGCCGTGTTTACCGTTACTTTCGTCAGGTCAAAACCAGCAACGCCGTTATGGCCCACGCAGCTATTATCCAGCAGACGCAGCCCGGTAAAAGCGCCCAGCACGCTGCGCAAACGGGCAGCAGCGTCCAGCGCTTTATCCGCCAAAGCGGCACCCTGCATTGCCAAAGTATAGCGCGCCGCATCTATCGAAGCCATCAGCAAATAGTTGGGGCTCGTCGTCGTCAAAAGGCTCATAACCTCCGCCGCGCGCGCCAAATCAATGCGCCCGCCCCTAACGTGCAGCAGCGAACACTGCGTCATAGCACCTAAAATTTTATGCGTACTCTGCGCGCAGGCATCAGCCCCGCACTGCAAGGCCGAAGGCGGCAGCTTTTTGCTGAATCCCAGGTGCGGCCCGTGCGCCTCGTCAACCAACAGCGCCGCACCGTGCGTATGCGCAATTTCGGCAATCGCCGCCAAATCCGCCGCCTGCCCGTAATAATTGGGGCTTGTAACCAGCACGGCTTTAATATCCGCGTGGCGGCTAAAGGCTTCTTCCACCGCCTGCGGCGTAATCTGCGTGTTAATGCCAAAAACAGCGTCATACTGCGGCATTACAAACACCGGCTCTAAATTGGCCAGCAGCAATGCCCCCGCCACACTGCAGTGCGCATTGCGCGGAACAAGCACCTTGCTGCCCGCACGGCACGCCGCCATCAGCATAGCGTGTATTGCCCCCGTCGTACCGTTAACGGCAAAAAAGCAACGGTCGCTGCCGTACAGCTGCGCCGCCAAATCCTGCGCCTCTTTAAGGCAGCCCGCCGGCGCGTGGATATCGTCCAGCTCGCTCATCAGCGAAACATCCATCGCAGCAGCGCCAGCGCCAAGCTCCGCGCGCAAAACCTGCTCCATGCCGCGTCCGCCCTTGTGCCCCGGCGTATGAAAGGGGTACACCCCATCGTTTTTATATTTCAGCATCGCTTCAACAAGCGGCATCCTGCTTTGCAAAATAACCTCCAAGGCATACTAACCCATGTTATCTTTATATTTTATCACAGCAAGCGTGCTAATTAAAGCATTTTAAAACAAGCGCAGCATTTTTGCGCCAATAAAACATTTAATTTGCCTTTGTACTATGCTACAATTATAATAAGGAAGGTTTCAGCATACGATGAGGGAGGCGGTAACTGTGAAACTGCGCAGCAAACCGATGACCAAAGCACAGATAAAAGAATATCTGCACAAATTGCAGCTGGCAGATTTAGAACCGAAGCCCGACCTTGCCACACTGCAAAAATTGCAGGACGCGCACTTAAAATTCATCCCCTACGACAATTTTGACTGTCTCAACAGCAAAATAACATCGCTTAAGCGCGAAGATATGTACGACAAACTGATTCTGCACAACCGCGGCGGCATCTGCTTTGAGCTGAACGGCATTTACGCCTGGCTGCTCGAATCGCTGGGCTTTAACTTTGTCAGCTACGCCGGGCGGTTCATCAATAAAATCAACGTGTACCAGATGCGCCAGCACCGCAACATGTGCGTAACGATTGACGGCAAGCGCTATATTACGGACGTCGGCGTCAACAGCGAAAGCCCGCGCATACCCCTGCTTTTGGAAGAAAACCGCGTGCAGAGCGACGGCATCAGCCAGTACAAATTTACGCGCGACGACTTTTGGGGCTGGCTGCTGTGGCAAAAAGAAAAGGGCAAACCGTGGAAACGCATGCTGGGCTTTACCGAAGAACCGCAGCTTGAAAAAGACTACGTTTTTCCATCCTTCTGGTGCGACGCACACCCCGATTCACCTTTCAATAAAGAAAAAGAACTTTCCATCTTCCGCGAGGACTGCAACATCACAATCCGCGGCAACTTTTTAAAATTTTACCTCGGCGGCAAAGTAAAATACCGCTACAAAATCAAAAACGGCGCCGACCTGAAAGAAGTGCTGTGGGAATACTTCGGCATCAACGTCGAATACCGCCTGCGCAACGACGGCATGGATTTTGAGTGAACACCTAAAAAATCAGGGCATTAGTTTTTATAACTAATGCCCTTTTTGTATGCGTTATTGAGATAAATTAAAACCATCAGCGTGAGCAATAAAATATTATCCTAATCCGGCAATAGAACGCATTACCAAATCAACATCTTTATTTTCCAATTCCTGAATTATGTGCAGATAAGTCTTTTGCGTAGTCGTCATACTTGCGTGACCAAGCCTGCGGGCAACACTGGCAATGGAAACCCCTGCAAATAACAGTAACGAAGCATGCGTATGCCGTAAACCATGAATAGAAATTACCGGCAAATTAGCCCTGCGGCAATGCCGCTCTAAAATATCATTAATGGTTGAATTATAAACTTTTTCTTTTAAAATAAAGATTGGTTTATCAGCCGGCAAATTTTTAATTAACTCTGCAAACTGAATTACCGTTTGCCAGTCAATTTGTATTTTACGCACCGAAGAAGCGTTTTTAGTAGGCAAAAAGCCACCATTGCCTTTATAATCCCAGGTTTTGCTGATTGAAAGCATCTGATGAGAAAAATCAAAATCCTTTGGAGTTAGTGCCAAAGCCTCCGAAAATCTTATGCCAGTTTTGGCAACAAGTAAAATAAGCCAATCCCAATTTATCCTGTCCTGCAAGTTCAGGTTTATCAGCAAAGTATGCAATTCAAACTGATTTAGGTATTTTTTCTTTTTCACCGAAGGTGTTTTACCCTTTATAATGGCTTTTCGCGTAGGGTTTTATCCGAAGCTAGTGATTTATTCCTCCACGCTTTATAAAATAAATTTGTTTCCTGAAGGGAGGAAAACAAAATGAAAAAATCTCTAGTTTTGGCAATGGCAATAGCTCTCGGTGTAACTGCATCTGCTTATGCAGCTAACCCGTTCAGCGATGTACCGGCTGGTCACTGGGCTTATGCTGCTGTAAACAAACTTGCAGCAGCAGGTGTTGCTGACGGTTATCCTGATGGCACTTATGGTGGCGACAAGCTGATGACCCGTTATGAAATGGCGCAGATAGTGCTAAAGCAATGGCAAAAGGCGCAAATGTTGATAAACTCGCCGCTGAATTTGCTGATGAACTCGATAGCCTCGGTGTTCGTGTTGTTAACCTTGAGAAAAAATCTGACAACGTAAAAATTACCGGTCAAATCCGTGCATCTTATATTGATGCAGATGACGGTAGCAGTGAAGGGCGCCTGCGTACCCGTTTGTTTGTAAACGGTATTGTAAATGAAGATTGGAGCTATACCGGCCGTCTTGAAAACAGCCAGTATTATGCCGGAGAAAAAGGTGCTGCCGGTGATGATGACGTTTCGCTGAACTGTGCTTTTGTAAGCGGCCCGATTGGTGGCGTTAAAGTTGACGCAGGCCGTATGGACTTTGTAAAAGGCGATGTGCTTGATAACCGTGGTGATGGTGTTAAATTAAGCTATGGCGATAATATCAAAGTTTTTGGCTGGGCATTTAAAGCATCTTCCGATGATTATGTAAACGGTGTTTACAAAACCTGGGAGCAGCAGAAAGACGGCATGTATGCCTGGACTGAACATGATATGCTTGATGATGGTGACCGTGTATATGTAGCCGGTGTTGAAGCTAACTGGGAATTGATGGACGCAGATATCCGTTATTATAATACTGATAACTGGCGTGAAAATGATATTTATGAATTTGCTCTTTCCGGTGAAGTCTCTAAAGATTTGACTTTGAAAGGTACTTATTTCTATGGTGACAGCGATGTTATCGACGGCGATGACAGCGGTTATTTGGTAGACCTTTCCTATCGCGGAGCTAAAGCATCCAAACCTGGCAGCTGGGGCGTATATGCTAATTACAGCGACCGTCCGCTTGCAACCTATCTGAACCCGACAATCTTCAGCGGCGGATATGCTGCTTATCCGGCAGATGCTAACTGGGCTATTGATAAAGCAGGTAAAGTCACCAGCGGTGATGGTTATGAAGGCTTTGATGTAGGTGCAAACGTAACCCTTGCTAAAAATATTGTAGCAGGCGTTAAATATTCCGATTTTGAAAGCCGTGAAGGTAATACAGATAACCAGGCAATTTGGTCTGAAGTAGTATTTGCATTTTGATTTAAGGTAATTTTGTTATATTTATCCTCTTGCGTAATTGAAAGCTCTGTTTAGGTTATCACTTTCAAAATAGATAAAATAATTAATTATTTTTCAGGACTTAGTTCAGTACTATACTGGATTGAGTCCTTTTATTTTTATTTAAGCTGTCTTTAAATTTAGGGTATATGCTGTTATTGACACGCATCACGTAACAAACGGATTGGTACTGCCAACGCCGCCGCGCAAACTGGTCGGTAGGGAAAAGTTTCCACAAGACCAGTAAAAGTAAGACTTACGCCACCCTAAATGTCTTGCGGGGGGGTAAAGGTATGCTAAAATAATATCATAGAAATACGAAACTAAAATTATTAGGTGATATAATGAAACTAGGTATTATGCAACCGTATTTTTTCCCATATATCGGATATTGGCAATTAATGAATGCTGTTGATAAATATGTTATTTATGATGATGTTAATTTTATTAAAGGAGGTTGGATAAATAGAAACAGAATTTTGATAAATGGAAAAAGTCAATATTTTAATGTACCAATGAACGGTGCAAGTTCGTTTAAATTAATAAACGAAATTCAAATAAATAATAGTGAGATTAATATAACTAAAAATATGAAAAGTATATATATGGCTTATCATAAGGCTCCTTATTTTGATAAGGTATATACACTTGTTGATGAGATTTATAAATATAAAACAAAAAATTTATCTTTATTTTTGATAAACTCTATAAGGCATATAGCTAAGTATTTAGGAATAAATACTGAAATAATTATTTCTTCTATGTTATCTAAAAATAATGAATTAAAAGGTCAGGATAAAGTTATAGACATTTGTAAAAATTTGAAAGCAACAGATTATTATAATGCTATTGGCGGTATGGAATTATATTCATTTGATACTTTTCAAAAAAATGGTATAAATTTATCATTTTTAAAAACAAACGAAATCAGATATAAACAGTTTAATAATGAATTTGTTCCTAATCTTTCGATAATAGATGTAATGATGTTTAATTCAAAAGAAGAAATTAAAATAATGTTGAATGATTATAACATAGTTAATAATTAAAAAATATAGTTAATTGAGAAATATCGAGTAAAGATTTTTACTGTTCAAAATCTATTTAAGGGGTTTGCTTATAAACAATTGAAATAGAGAATAGTGTCTATTGATCTAAAATGTAATTATTTTATAGACTTTTATAAAAAAATTTGTTATTATGTATGAAATTAGTTTTTTATAAAGGAGCATAAAATAAATGTACATAGATTATAGTAATATTGAAAAAAATTTAGATTGGGCAAAAAAACAAATACTTTTGAATGAAAGGACGAAAAATGCTGCTAAGAGAATCTTAAAAAGAGGTCAAGTTTATCGTTGTAATCTTGGAATTGGTGTTGGTAATGAAATGCAAAAAGAGCGCCCATGTGTTATTGTTCAGAATGATATAGGGAATAAAAAGTCTCCTAATACAATTGTTGTTCCTATTACTCACGGTAGTGCAAATTTACCATTTGTAATATCAATACAAACTCAGTATGAAGCAGATGGTACGACTATAAAGCTAGATGGACAAGTCAATGTATCAAATATTCGAGTTGTTAGTAAGGCTCGTTTAGGTAATTTAATAACAAATCTTAAAAATAATGAAATAAAACTGATTGATGCTGCAATTGCAAGCAATATTGATCTAATGAAGTATTATGCTAAACTTCAAAAGAAATATGATGCTAAACTTACTTATATTGCTAAAATAAAGCAAGAAAGAAATGAAGCACAAGATATTTTAAAAAGAATTTGTGATATTTTAGACGTTCCTAATGAAAATGTAATTGAAAAAATAAAAATCTTAAATAAGGAAAATGGTTGACAATTTAATTTATATATAGTATTATAATAATACAAAGGGAATCTCTATAGGAAATGGAGATTTATATATTGTTTTTTTAAATAGAAGGAGCTTAGTATAAGCTCCTTTTTACTTTATAAGACTTATTAAGACAGTATAACATGATTTTCAATCATGTTGTGCAAAGAGCTGCACGTTTGACGAATGGCCATGATTATAATATAAACTCTAATCTATAAACAACAAACAAATAGAGGTAATGTTATGTACGAATTCGCAAATTATACAGTAAAATTAAAATTTAAAAATTTAGAAAATAAAATTCACAAGGAAGTTCATAATATTGAAATTGCAAAAGATAAACGAAAATGTATTTTTTGTTTTAACGAAGATGCAAAATTCTCAAAAATTGCGCATGCAATTCCAGAAACACTTGGAAATCATTCCTTAATTTCATATTTTGAGTGTGATGAATGTAACTATAAATTTGGTAAAATGTTTGAAGATGATTTAGCTAAGTTTATGATGCCTTATAAGTATATTACTAATACTTTTGGTAAAAAAATAATTTAATTATTAAAGATCAATCAAGTAATAGCTATAAATTACGGATGAATAAGAATAAATCAGTGTTATCAGGATTTAATGCAAAAATATCATTATTCAAAAAGCAAACGCTAATATATTAACAGAAACTCCCGATGGATATGAATTAACCATTAATCGTCAACATTATAATCCTGCAGCTGTTTATTGTGCATTTCTAAAAATGGCATGTAGTATATTACCATTAGGATTATATCAGGAATACAATAAAAATTATGCATACTTATATGATTTGCTATATAATACAAACTATAACGATAGTAAAATTTTGACAAATAAAATGGTATCTCTAATGATTAATGGGTGTTTAATTTTCCAAGGAGGAGATAATCCATTTCAGGGTGTTAATGTAATATTATGGGAGCGAAATAGAGATGATGAATTATTACCAGAGTTACTTTTTACTTTAGAAATGAAAAATTATTCATTTACTATACCTGTAATAAAATATGATAAGGTTCATAAACCACAATTTTGTGTTATATCTGATTTTAAAGAAGCTTTAGAAATAAGTGTTTTGAATTTTAAAAGCGAAGAGTCAGTTGTAAAAATAGCTTTCGAAGCATCTAAAACTGAATTATCAGAATCTGTTAAAGATGAAATTTTGAAATTAATCTGTAAGTGATATAAAATATTGAATCGTGTTACTTCAGCAGCGATATCGACTTGTTCTAATAATAGCTGTATATAATAGATTCTTATAACACAATTAAATTTATTAAAAAATATTAGTAAAGGATAAATAAGTAATTAACATATTTAAGTTAAAATACAATATATTCACATTTGAAATATAATTTTTTATAGTTTAATAAATTGATTTTTGAAATTATAATGCTTAAAAAATTTGGCTTTATTTTGAATATGAGCCCTTTTTTTATATGGTCCGTGTAATTACGGGTTTCGTTTAAAAGTCGCTCAAACAAAGAATTTGAAGGTAAACTAACAAATACAGACTTTTTAAGAATAATTTTGAATTCATATGTCAATCGCTATAAATCTAAAGTGTTAATATTTTAAAAATTAATAATGAAAAGTAGTATACCAAAAGAATGAATTGTTCTCTTGAGTGTTTAATCTAACTTTATTGGTATGCTGTTGGTATATCGCTGTTCTTGTCTATCTGTAAGATGGGCATACTTACTACTCATATTGATATTGCTATGGCGAAGCGTTTCCTGGATCTGCTTTAAATCCTTTGTTTCTTTGTAAAGCAGAGTAGCACAAGTATGACGCAGCATATGCCCGGCTTTTCTTTTTTCTTTAAGGCCGGTAATTATAAGCCATTTATTAACTACATCACGCACGGCCTGACGTATCATTCTGTGTCCGTACATATTATTTGACGTTGAAGTAAAAACTGGTATTTTTTCTTCAATATTATAGTGTTTTATTTTTGAACGGTCTTTTGATTTAACATATCTAATAAGCAACGCAAAGGTATCTTCACGTGGGTAAATCATAGAATTTTTACCCTTACCATGAATCAAAATAGATTGCTGTTCAGTATTTATATCTTCTTCGTTCATGCGATGTATTTCAACAGTTCGTAAACCTTCAATTGCCATAAAGGCAATTATTACTTTATCCCGGAGGTTTCTTTCCGTATTAGTTGGAATAGAGCGGAGGAGATATTCTAATTGACCAGCAGATAAATAGGGAATGTCAAGTAATCCTGCATCCGGATCCCGCGGAGCTTTAACATCTTCGGCCGGGTTATCCTGGATAATATGGAATTTTTGGGCAAGATAATAAAATTTACGAACAGCATTTAATTTTGCTGCGATCGTATTTGCTTTTTGTTTTTCCTGAACTAAGAAATCACGGTATAGGATTATATGCGGTTCCTGGACGTGCAATGGTTCAAAATCATTATTCTTGCACCAGGAAAGAAATTCACGTATTTGGCCAAAATAATTTTTGACGGTATCATCTGAAGGATTGCCGCCGGCAATATATTTTTTGAGAACTTCTTCATAGTTATCAAAAAATTTTTCTTCAGCATTTTGGTATGAAAAGTTTACAATTTTTGATTTATCGGTAATAAAATCTGGCAGCACAACAAAACTCCATTATGATTAAAAATTAGCATAAAATAAACTGATGTTTTTTTCAGTTTTAACTATGTATATTTTATATTATACATAGTTAATTGTCAAAAAATAAAAAGCTGATTTTACAACTTTTTATTTTTTGATATACTTTGGATTATGAATATAATGGTTATGAACTTATTAAATTGATTCTCCGATTTTCTGTAAAGTAAAATCATCGGATTTCAAACATACAATATATAATTTATTAGGTAATTTTATTTTGTAAGGACTCAATTTGTAGGACATGATAATTAAATCTAATAATTCTTGCTTTGTTAAAGTTCTATCATCGAAGCGGGTAATACCAGAACCTAATATTGGTATGCATACATCTTCTTGGTTATAATACTTATCAATTTCTTCCCATAATACTTGTAAGCAATCAATAAATTCTTTACGCGTCAGTTTTCCTAATCCAATTTTATCTAATTTTGCAAAAGATAATAGTAGGAAATCATCCCGGGGTATTAATTTACCTGATTTATATTTTGTTTTACTATTAAATTTTGATTTACTTTTTTCAGGTTTTAAACCAGTTTGGGTAATTAAACATTCTAATGTTTCACTGGTTAAAGGATGTGCCTCTAAATATTGTCCGCATATTGAATTCGGTTTTATATCTTCTGTTCTAAAGCCAACTGTTAACGTAAAACATTCGTCAAAAGCAATTACTTTTTTACTGTTCGTAAAATGAAAGATATCTTCATATTTAATTATAATATGATAACCTATGCCTTTTATATCTATTTGTTTTTTAATATAATTTTGAAACAAATAGATAATGATTAGTATAAGCAGATATAATGAAATAATAAAGATTAATCTATTTAATATTATCGTTATATTATCTGAGAAAGAATAGCTTACAGCGTATTCTTTGAAAATATTTTCAGGCAGTACAGTAAATATAAATGTCGCAATACTTACAGTTATAAAAAAACTTTTTTTTATTATTTTTTGAAATGATTTACTAATAACCAAGTTTTTGTTTAAGAAATTCATAGTTACCAATTCTATCGTTATTTTCATTTTTAATCCAAAATGGTTGAGCTTCTGATTTATATTCTTGCATATAACTAGGCAGCCAAGACTCCTGCTTAATTAGTGAATTATAAAATATAATTATATTTTTTCTCTTTAATTTTGCTTGTTCAAATTCATGCCTTAGGTAAGAATAATTATTTATGCTTCCGAGATTATCTCCAGGTGTATAAGTAAAACAAACTTTACATAATTTTTTACCATTTGTATTTTGTTTATACGGAGTACAAGAACAAAGAAATTGATCTTTTTTAAATCGTTCACAAGTATTTCCTGCTGTACGAGAAGCGGTTTTATCTCCTACGATAAAAATTACAGTAGAAGATTCATTTATTTTTTGATTAAATTCTTGCTTTAAATCGCATGGTCGACAATCCGAACTGCTACTAACACTATTAGTAACTTCTGCTGTGTTTACAAAATCTACTTTATGCAAATCATCTCTACCCCATTTAGTAAGTTCATAAACTATTTCTCGATCTCCATCATTTTCGGCATAATCTGCACTTATATAAACTCTTTTACTCATAATTTTCAACCTCCATAGTATAAAAAGCAGACCATAAATTATTATAACATCCAAGTAGGTATAGCTAAATATTCTTTGTTAAACAGATCAAGTTTATCTGTGAAACAAATAATGCCTTTATAACCTATAGTTATGTTGGCATCGCTAGCAACAGGATCTAAAATATTAAAAATTTTTAAGTATTTATTATAATTAGTAGTTTTTTTAATAATTACAGGATAAGCAATATTATCTTCGTATATAATTAAATCTATTTCTTTCCCATTGAAATTTCGTAAATAATAGATTGGTGGTATTATACCATGATTGCTGTAGCTTTTATAAATTTCCATTGTAACCCAAGTCATAAAAAATTCATTACTCATTGCACCAGTTTCTAATGCTTCAGGATTATTCCAGCGAGTTAAATATGCTGCTAAACCTGTATCATAGAAATATAATTTTGGAGCTTTTACTATATATTTAGATCCAGCAGGTATAAATGGCTGTAACATATAAATTACTTTTGCAGCCTCTAATGTTTTTACCCATTGTTTAGCAGTTGGCGCAGAAATATCAGCTGCTTTTGCTAATTCAGCATAGTTTACAATGCGACCAGTTTGAGTAGCGGCAGCACATAGAAATCGGAAAAATACCATTTCGTCATTTATTTGCAAAAGTTTTAAGATATCCTGTTGTAATAAGTTTTGAACGTAAACTGAATAGTATTTTTGCCAATATTTATTATTATCGTCATTATAAAAAACTGGTAAAGATCCTTGCCAAATTAATTTATAAATACTATTTAAACTATGTCTTTTTTTATATTGTGAAAGTTTTAGAAATCGTTCTGGTACAGGAATAAATGAGAGATTATTATTTGTGTTATCAATTTCGTCTAAAGAAAGTCCATACAAATCAATAATACAAATACTTTTATTAGATGTTTCAATAAAATTTTTTAATGAAGGGAATAATTGTGAACTTGAGAGCCAAATACTATCATCTAATTCATTTTTATTCAAATAAGTTACTATATAATCTAATAATGTAGGTACGTAATGAATATCATCAATAATAACAGGCGGATTAAAACGTTGTAAAAAAAGCGCTGGATCTTTTAATGCTATATCTCTATTAATCAAATCTTTTAAACTTACATATTTTAGATTTGTATCAACAGCTAAATGTTTTAATAAAGTTGTTTTACCTACTTGACGAGCACCTATCACTAAAAATATTTTATTATCTTTTGAAGTATTATGAAACAATTTTTGAATATTTCTTTCAATATACATTATATTAGTCCTCTGTTAAATCACTTTTTTCTATCAAGTTATTATAATTATAATTTAAATATAATAATTTTTCAGCATTAATATAATTTTTATAATTTTCTTTAGTAATTAATCCTTTGTTTTCTTTCATATACGTTAAAATCAAAGAATTTATCCATTCTCCATAATGACCAGAATCTTTGTAATTATCTAAATTCATTGTAATATTTGTCATTGTATTAAAAGAAAATAATTTAATATTTGGACATTTTAAAATTAATTCCATGGCATATTTTTCTGCTTCAATTTGCTTGCTAATTTCTCCTTTTTCATATAATTGAGCCCAATATACAATACTATATGGTGTAAAAAAGTAATAAAAAGTTGTTTCTGGATGTTTTTTTACTAATGAAGTTACATTTTGTTCTATATTTGCTTTGATAGTCTCTTTATCACTTTGTGTTAAACTCATTATATTCGCCGGTTTATTATATACTTTTTTCCCTTTTAAAACATATTTAGTACCAAATTTATATGTATCACCCCAATTTGAATATTTATCAAAAGAGGTTATGCCTCCATCTTGACCTTTAATTCTATTTTTTAGCATCTTTATGCTTCTGTCTACAACTTCTCCGTTAAAAATATAACTTATATCATCAAAAATATTATCATTATATAAATATACAGGATAATCTTTTAAAGCATATCTCATTTCATCTTTAGGACTTATTAATTTATTATAGTCTAAACCTCTTATTACATATTTTACGTTGTGTCCACTATCAAAAGCTTTTTCTAAATTATCATTAATTTCTTTATAATATGCTCCAGCAAATGGAACTTTTATAGACTTTACATTAAATAAATCATTAAATTCAGTAGTTTTAAAATTTTGTGTCATAGATGTTCCTATAATAATGCCATCATAATCAAAATGTTTTAGTATCCCATCATTTTGATAACGTTCATTATCTAATTTGTAAAACAATTGCGGCAGTGGTTTACGGTAATGGAAAAACGGATCAACGATTATATTTATTGTTGCTATAAAAAATGATCCCAATAGTAATCCTGTTATAAAAGTATATATCCATTTTTTATAATTCATTAAAAAACACCCTTCTACTAAAATTGGAAATATAAAAATGTACTGATTGTACTAAGTTGTAATACAGTATATAGAAATACAATTGCCACTAAAATTGCTGTTATATACACATTAAATCTCTCAATTTTCTCTACTTTTAACGGCAAAACAGAAACTGCAATAAAACCTAAAATTACTAAAAGATTATCAGTTATTATTAAAGTAGCATCTTTATCCCCAAAAACTTCAAAATATTTTGCTAAAAATTTACTATACGGATAAACAAACTTACTTACATCAAACATCGCTGTTAAAATATTTATAGCATCATTAAAGTTTGCTGCTCTGAAAAATATCCAGGCGATATTGACGGCATTAAATGTTATAAACCAGTTCAGCCATTGCGGCAAAACATATTTTGTTTTGCGCCACAAATGGTTTATGCAAATATAAATTCCGTGAAGCACTCCCCAAAAAATAAAAGTCCAGCCTGCACCATGCCATAACCCGCCTAAAAACATGGTTATCATAATATTACGCAGATGATGGCCTGTTCTGTTGCCGCCTAACGGAATATACAAATAATTCTTTAAAAATGCCGATAATGTCATGTGCCAGCGGCGCCAAAAATCAATTATGCTTTCCGCCCTGTAAGGCAGATTAAAGTTAAGCGGCAGATTATAATTAAACATCAGCCCAAGGCCGATAGCCATTTCGGAATAACCGGAAAAATCAAAATAAAGCTACAAGGTATAAGCAAGTGAACCGCCCCAGGCATCAAGCATGGTCAGATTATCAGCCGCATTAAATACCCTATCGGCATAAATTGCCAGTTTATCGGCAATTACCACTTTTTTAAATAAACCAACAGTAAACCATAAAATACCATATGTTAAATTTTTATAGTTTATTTTGTAACGTTCTGCTTCAGAAAACTGCGGTATCATATCGCGGTGATATAAAATAGGACCGGCAATTAAATGCGGAAAAATCGTTACAAATAAAAGGTAATCGCTTTTAGAGTAGGCTTTGGTTTCATTGCGGTAAACATCTACCAGATAAGCAGTTTGCGTAAAGGTAAAGAAAGATATGCCCAACGGCAAAACAATATTTTGCATGGCAAATCCAGCATCAAATAAGTAATTGCAATTTTCAAGAATAAAATTTGTATATTTAAAATACCCTAAAAACAACAAGTTAAACGCTATGCCAGCGATGAGCACTTTTTTGCTGCGGTTTTGCGTAAGCCATCTGCCAAATAAATAGTTGACACATATTGATGTTAAAAGTATGGGCAGGTTATTTATATCCCAATATGAATAAAAACAGATAGATGCAAAAATTAAGAACAGTTTTGCAGCCTGATTTTTAATAAATTTTGCAGCGGCATAATAGCCAATTAAAGTAACAGGTAAAAAAATAAAGATAAATTCATAGGAATTAAATAGCATAGAAGTCTCCGTTCTAAGTTTTGTAATATATTATTAACTATGATATTTTATAAAATTTTTGTCATTGTTTACTAATTATTCAACCACCTATAATGAATCAACTTATATAAAATTACTTGTGAATATTTAGTTAAAATTAATTAGGTAATCTTAATAATCTGCCCCATTTATAAGCGTATCTATATGGTTCTGGTTCTTCTGTACCAGAACCTGTTGTAAATGTTATTTCTCCAAAATATAATTTATGTTTGATTTCGTAAAAGTCTATTCTAGCATGAGCAAAATCTTTACTTAATATTTCTGCAAATTCTAACATTTTTCGAAAATTATATGGTTTAGGAATATCATATTTTGCTACGGGATACTTTAATTTTATATTTAATTTTTCCCATTTCATATTAAATAGCGTTCTTTTATGATCAGTAAATCTATCGCTATCTACCCATATAAATGCAACTTTACCATTAAAGCACATAAATTTATAATCATAAACCTGATTAATTTCTTCAATATATTTCTCTGCTACTATTTTAGGAATAATATCCTTATAATGCAACTCAAATCCCGATATAAAAGCATAATTAATATGTAACCATAAATCAAATTTTTTCTTAGCTTCACTTTTATTAAAATATTTTTTATTTTTTACTATAATATTCCAACCACTGCCATGATTAGCTTTTAAAACAAATTGTTCTGGTAATTTAGAAAAATCTATTTCATCAAAACTATTCCATATACCCAATAAAGGTACTAAATATTCTTCACCGATTTTTTCTTTAATATATTCACGAACTAAGTATTTATCAGCTAGTTTCGTTTTAAGTGGCGTACTATCATAAAGTTTTAGCCATTGAATTTTTTCATTAAGCGTTTTAGGGTTCTCCAAATCCAATACTCTTCCAGTGCGAAAATAATACCATAATTTCAATTTTTCTGGGTATTTTTCTGATGGCAAATTTTTGTACCACATATAAAGTTCAGGTCTATCAGTTTTAATATGCAAATGTACTAATATTCTATTTAATAAATACTTGAACCCATATATTCTATAAGTATAATATAAATATCTTAATAATTCTTTTTTCTTCATAGTCCTAATTATCTACCCTTATATAGAATTATACATTTTTTCGTAGTATTTTTGGTATCCGCCGCTGATAATCTCCTGCCACCAGTCTTTGTTAGCTAAATACCACTCAATCGTTTTTGCTATGCCGTTTTCAAACTTCGTCTGCGGCAGCCAGCCCAGCTCGTTGTGTATTTTAGTCGGGTCAATCGCATAACGCCTGTCGTGGCCTGGGCGGTCTTTTACAAAAGTTATCAACTCTTCACTTTTGCCCAATGCCTTTAAAATAATTTTCACAACGTCTAAATTGCTTTTTTCGTTGTGCCCGCCTACGTTGTAAACTTCGCCTTCACGCCCGCGGCTGATTATTAAGTCTATCGCGCTGCAATGGTCCCCTACATACAACCAGTCGCGCACGTTAGCACCGTCGCCATAAACCGGCAGCGGCTTATCGTGCAGGGCGTTAATAATCATCAATGGTATCAACTTTTCCGGAAAATGATACGGCCCGTAATTGTTGCTGCAACGCGAAATCGTCACCGGCAAACCGTAAGTTCTGTGGTAAGCAAGCACCAGCAAATCCGCACTCGCCTTGCTGGCAGAATACGGACTGGACGTGTGCAGCGGCGTCATTTCCGTAAAAAACAAATCCGGCCTGTCCAGCGGCAAATCGCCGTAAACTTCATCCGTGCTTACCTGATGATAACGCTTAATGCCATACTTGCGGCAGGCGTCCATTAACACGCCCGTGCCGATAACATTGGTTTTTAAAAACAGCTCCGGCTCTAAAATGCTGCGGTCAACATGGCTTTCCGCAGCAAAGTTTACCACAACGTCAGGCTTTTCTGCTTCAAACAAACTGTACACAAAATCACGGTCAGCAATATCGCCGCGCACAAACTTAAAATTTGGCTGCTTCATCGCACCCTTTAAGCTGCTTAAATTGCCTGCATAAGTCAGCTTATCCAGGCAAATAAATTCATCCTCCGGATGCTGCGCCAATTCATAATATATAAAATTACTGCCAATAAACCCGGCACCGCCGGTAATGATGAGTTTCATTTGTTACCTCTTAAAATACCAGTTTGTCTTCAGCAACTAATCGCAAATGTTCACCATATGGAGATTTGCCATAAATTTCAGCAGATTCTAAAAGCTGTTTTTTATCAATCCACTTTTCATGATAGGCAATTTCTTCAGGCGCAGATATTACAAGCCCTTGCCTGTTCTGTATTGTCTGCACAAAGATTGATGCTTCCATAAGGCTTTCCATTGTTCCGGTATCAAGCCAGGCAAATCCGCGCCCCAAAATCTGTGCTTTTAATTTTCCCTGCTCTAAATAAAGCCGGTTTAAATCTGTTATTTCAAGTTCTCCACGCTTTGATGGGTTAACCTGCTTTGCCATCTCTACTACTTTGTTATCATAAAAGTATAAACCAGTAATGCAATAATTACTTTTAGGTTTCTGCGGTTTTTCTTCAACGCTTATAACATTATAATTTTTGTCAAATTCCATAATGCCAAAGCGTTCAGGGTCTTTTACATAGTAACCAAAAATAGTGGCATATCCATTTTCAGCGTTCTTCTTTGCTTCCTGCAAATTCTTGCGGAACCAGCCGCCGTAAAAAATATTGTCCCCTAAAATCATAGCGCAGCTGTCGCTGCCTATAAATTTTTCACCTATCAAAAAGGCCTGCGCTAATCCGTCCGGACTCGGTTGTACAGCATAAGATAAGTTTATGCCAAAATGGCTGAGTTTTTCAAAGCGCGGCGTATCACTGGGAGTAGAAATAATTAAAATATCCCTGATACCTGCAAGCATAAGCGTAGATAATGGATAATAAATCATCGGCTTATCATATACAGGTAAAAGCTGTTTACTTGTAACGCGCGTCAGAGGATATAACCTTGTACCTGACCCTCCGGCCAAAATGATGCCTTTCATTATTTACAGCTCCTTTTAGTAATTTTTAAATATTTTTCTTTCAACAAATTTTATTCTAGCCATATCTATCAACGTACAAATAACATAAATACTAATAACAGAAGCAAATAAATGTATAAATTCTAAACTATGACCATACCAGCCAACATTATTTAGTGTATCTTTCCAAAGCCACTGCCGCATAGTATCACTATTTGCATGGATAAGTAAAACCCCAAATGTAGATGCTGCAATTTTATTAATCCATTTATTGTATCCAATATCTAAATTCTTAAAATACATAAACGCTGCTATTGCAGTTATAACAGCTAAAATTTTATTGGAATCAGAAACAAGGAAATAAGCAATTCCATAATTTTTACCTATTAAAGGTGCCACATAAACTAAAACAACAATGCTTAGCCAAGATAACACCAAGGTAGTAAATAAAAAATATTTATAATATTTTTTATTTAAAAAATAAAAATTTTTATAAAATCTATAGTAAGATGCTACAAAATATAATATACAAAACCATGTCACATAATTAAATATAACATCGAAATTTAAACTTGCCCAAATACTATAAACGCATAACAACAATGATACCAGAAGTAAGTGTTGCTTCTTTGTCATGGCTTTAATAAAAATATTTAGAAATGGTATAAATAAATAAAATACTAAAAACGCAGATGTAAAATCATGAGCAATAGAAGTAATAGGTAATATATTTTTGATACAGACTTTCAAATTAAATGCTTCATAACCACTAATAATAAAAAGTGCATAAATTATAATATTGTAAAATAATACTTCAAAAACTAATTTAGCAAACTTTTTAGCTGTTATGTTCTTTTTACACATAAAATATCCAGTAATAAAAATATAACAGTTAATAGCAGTTTTGCCTCCCCACCCCAAAATTAAAAGTAATAGTGAATTGAAATTATCTGGATTATCATATATAACTTGTTTCAACCCAGAATTAACTACATAATGATGCATTACAATAACAAGCATTGCAACTATTCTCAAGAGTTCTAAATTGCTGTATCTTTGTACTGCACCATTGTGTTCATTCGGGGGGGATTTCAGTGTGTCTTTTGTTTTATTGATTTTCATTTTATACCCTACACTTTAAAATAATATTACAAATTTCATCCACTTTTTCTAATGGCAAATCTGCATATAGTGGCAAGGTTAAAACTCGTTTGCTTACATGCAATGCAACCGGTGTTTCCTCCAGATTATATTTACCATGAAAACATTCAAAAGAATTTGTAAGTGGGTAGAAATACTTTCTTGCGATAATACCGTTTTCCTGTAATTTCAAAAATACTTCATTTCGGCTGCTGCCAAATACTTTTTCGTCAAACACTACAGGAAAATACGAATAATTAGGTAGTACATCTTTCTGCACAGGATTTAGCTGCAAACCATCAACATGTTGCAATAACTCTCTATACCTGTCTGCAACTACTTTACGTTTAGCAATTTCTTCATTAACATGTTTTAAATTGCACAATCCCATTGCTGCACAAAATTCATTCATCTTGGCATTTGCACCAACAGCGTCAACTTTTTCCGGGCCCCTTATACCAAAGTTTTTTAACCTATATAAGTCAAGCCCAAAATCTTTATCTTTAAAACAAGCAGCTCCACCTTCGATAGTATTGAAAACTTTAGTCGCATGAAAACTAAAGCAAGATACATCGCCAAAACTGCCTATACCTTTGCCTTTATATTTAACGCCAAAAGTATGCGCTGCATCATAAAGTACTTTCAGTTCATATTTTTGTGCAAGTTTTTCAATGGCTTCTACATCGCATATATTGCCATAAACATGCACCGGTACAATTGCACATGTTTTATCTGTAATAAGGCTTTCTATTTTATTAACGTCAATAGTAAAATCCACTGGATTAATATCACAAAAAACTGGTTCTAAACCATTACGAACAATAGCATGTGTAGTAGAAGCGAAGGTAAAAGGAGTAGTAATAACTTCGCCGCGTAAATTTAACGCCTGCATGGAAAGTTCCAAAGCCATATGCCCATTAGTTAAAAGTTCAATGTTTTCTACACCTAAATATTCTTTTAATTCCGTTTGTAACTTTTGGTGCTTAATACCCATATTAGTTAACCA
Source organism: Phascolarctobacterium sp. (assembly GCA_003150755.1). Classification (GTDB taxonomy): domain Bacteria; phylum Bacillota; class Negativicutes; order Acidaminococcales; family Acidaminococcaceae; genus Fusicatenibacter_A. Next base: position 411,065 of record QAMT01000002.1, read on the forward strand.
ATGGCTTTCCCATATATCTTTAATTTCTTCTACGTATTCTTCAAACGGCGGCATTGAAGAACGTGTTACATTGATTATTGTCATAAATTATCACCTATCCAATAATGATTTTTTTAATTTTTCCTCATAATCAGTTTTTAAGCAACCACCTATAACTACATCATTAAATTGGCCGTTTTTATAAATCATTTTTCTTTTAAGTCCTTCTCTTTTAAATCCAGCTTTTAAATACAAATTTATAGAAGCATTATTGTTAGCCAATGCCTCAAAATCAATTCTGTTTAATCTTAATTCTTCAAAAGCATATTTTAATAAAGTCATTAGAGAATCATAGCCAATGCCTTGTTTTCTATAATTATTTTCAAATATTCTAATACCAGTTCCGTAAACATAACCATTTTTCCAATCTATATTAAATAATCCTATTGTCCCTATAGCTTTATCATTCTCTTTAAGTGCTATAACATATCTAATATGGTTTAAATTATTTTTAGTATTTTTAAACCATTCACATTGATCTTTTTGAGAAATAGGCAAATACCAAGGTACAATTAAATTTTCAAGTTCTGGACTGTTTAGCATATTTCTAAATAATTCTAAATCTTCTTCCTCAATAGCCCTTAAAATAACTTTTCTGCCAATTAAATTCATATTATCTTTCCCCCTAAAATTTAATGATGCAGTTCAGTAAATCATAGCTAAATCAACATTTTTATATTATCAAAAAACAGTGGTATTCCACCGGTATGTAAAAATAGTATATTTTTATTTTGAATTTTATTTTCAAGTATATAATTATACATTCCCCAGAAAGCTTTCCCTACATAAGTAGAATCAGTAGGCAACCCATATTTCATATATAATTCTTTTATAAAGGTAAGCAATTCGTAACTCGTTTTACCATAACCTCCGCATATGTATTTGTCTATCACATTGATACATTCGGCTTTCGGGGGGGTAAGCAACTGTCTGTCATTGAAAGCAGTTAAATACTTCTCTATAACTATTTTTGCTAATTTTTTTTCACGTGCAACAGAAATCCCTATTATTTCTTCGCTTCCTTTCCAAAAATTTTTACCTGCTATCAAACCTGCTTGCGTCATACCAGTTCCTGTTGCTAAAAAAATGTAATCAAATTTTAGGTTTTTATTTTTTTGATATTCATATAATTGTTTATAAACTTTAAAATACGCATTTATTGGAACAGCTTCATTACCTTCACCAAATTCATTTCCATAAATATAATAAGGTCTATATCCGTCATCAATTATAATTTGTAATATTTTCTTTATATTGTCACTGATTTTATTATCTTTATTTAAAAAATGTACTTTGGCATTACAACATTTAACCAAATTAAAATTATACGGTATAGAATTACTATCACATGGTTTATCAGTATAAATAATATGGCACGCAAGGCCTCTTGAATAACACGCATTTGCTAATATTCTACATAAATTAGATAACATACTTCCATATCCAACAATGCAATCTTTATTCAAACTTATTGCATCATTAATATATTCATTTGCTATTCTTACTTTATTTCCACCAAAAGAAAAAGGAATACTATCTTCTCGTAAAATAAAAATCTTATTACTTTGTAAACTTGTTAATTCAATTATTGGCGATAAATAATTCATATTTTTGATTTTCCTTCATTTTACTTATTACACGTTAATTTTTATTAACTATTCAAAAATAACTGATATACCTTTTAAAATTGTTAATCATTTTTCCATTTCTATTTCCGTTATAAATTCTTCATATTTTCTAGCTATATAGAAGTTATTTTTTAATTCAAAACTTTCTATTCTTTTACCTTCAAAACACTTTAAATTATTGATTACACAATCATATCCGGCTAAACAAGAAAACTCAACTCCAGCAGAGAATCTTGGATTGCATTCAACTAAATAATAAACCCCATTATTATTTATAAATTCAAAATTAACGCATCCTATTATATTAAGATTTTGTGTTAATTGTTTTACTTTATTCTCTAATTCATTATTTCTATAAACATAAACACTAATGCCACAACCATGCGGAGTTGCAATTAACTCCCTTCTTGTTATAGCTACAACTATGTTAAATTTAGGCTGTGCAATTATTTCAACCATTTCAATAAAGCCTTCTATATATGGTTGTACAATATATTTATCATTATTCGACATAGTTTTCATAGCTTGCCATTCAAATTCATTATGAATATAAAATACACCTTGACTACTACGTCCATCATATGGTTTACAAACTAAGGGATAATCCCACATAGGCTTCTCTATTTTATTTAATAAAATTGTTGGAATAGTATTTAAATAATTGCAATTTTTATTTACGTATTCTTCTAATAATTTTTTATTTCTGCATATTTCAATAGATTCTTTATTTGATATACAAATTTTTACGTTATTCTTTAGAAAATCATCTCTAAATTTATTATAAAAATCAACATCTAAATCAGTCAGAGGAATTATATAATCAATTTTTTCTTTTTTACATAAGCAGATTATATAATCAAAATATCTTAATTCATCAGATACGTATGGAGTTTGATAAAAAGAATCTACTGAATATGAATCTACAAGCCAATTTTTAGGGTTAATATCTCCACCAATTACCCTATGACCATTTCTTTTTAAATTTTTAATAACTATATCTCCAGCAACAGATCCAATTGATGTAACTAATATATTATACATAATATAACCCCCTTTTTCATAAAACAAAAAAATCTTTTACCGTTCTTTTCAGATATAGATATTCTTCTAATTTTAGCAATTTAGTAAAAATAATATATGAAATACTACCTATTATAATTGAAAATATTAACATAATAGATTTTTCACAAACAAAATACCGATTAAAGATTTTTACAATAAAGAACATTAAAATTGCACAAAATAAACTTGGTAATATGTCTTTTAATTGTTCAAAATAACTATATTTAAGTAAAAATTTATTCGGATATGCATTTATAAACGTAGAAACTACACCACTTATAATTCCACTCAACGCAATTACTAAAATTCCATATTGTAAAGAAAATAATAATGCAGTAATGCTTATAATTTTCTTAATAATTTCTAATTTTAGAAATATATCGCTGCGTCCCAAGGCATTTATGGCCTGCAAATTCGCAGTATGTATTGGCCATAATCCATATATTATACAGGCAATCTGTAAGTACGGCACAGCTGGCAACCATTTGTCTGTTAAAACAAGGTCTACTATATTATCTGCACAAGCAGCCATACCCAACATCATCGGCCACATTATATATGAACTTATTTGTATCGCTTTACGAGTATGTGCTTTAACCTTTTCTGGTTCATCTTGCTCTAACGCTAAAGCTGGAAAAAGTACACTGCTTATTGATGCATTTATATTATTAACAACCACCAGCGGAAACTTTTTCCCTGTATCAAAATACGCTAAATCTGCTGGCGTATAAAATTTACCTATTAGCAAACTATTTAAAGAATTATACCCTGTGTCACACAAACTTGATAGTAAAAGTTTCCATCCATAATTAAATAAACTTTTTAAACGATTAAAAGAAAATAGCAATTTAGGTCGCCAGTCAATTACGAAAAATAGTACTACAGTATTGACTAAAGCATTACTTAAATATTGCCAAACTAACGCCCATACTCCAAAGCCATTATACGCAAGTGTAATGCCAATAATTGCAGAAATGCCAGTGCCACTTAATGTACTGTAAAAAAATTTTTGAAACTGCATATTTCTAGAAACATATGCCTGTTGAACTGAGTTAATTGCAGCAATTGGTATGCGGATTGCTAAAACTTTTAAAGTGCTTTCTAAAATAGGCATATCGTAAAATAGGGAGATTATCGGACTAGAAAAAAACACAACTCCATAGATAACTATAGAAAATAGAAAACTGGAATAAAGTACTGATGAAAAATCTAAATCATCTGCATCTTTCTTCTGTATCAATGCATTACCAAAACCCGCATTCACAAATACATCTGCTAATGCAATAAATACAAGTAAAATAGCTATTACACCATAATCACTAGGATTAAGCAACCGTGCTAAAATTATTGAAACAACAAAACTTATAATTTGTGCTCCTATACGTTCTGCAAATTTCCATAATAAGCCGGATATAGTTTTAGACTTAAGTAACTCATCCATTATTTGTCTTCCTAAAAGATTGATTAATTTTAGTTATATTATCATATAATTTGCCAGTTTTATCTAGACTTAATAATAAATAACGTATTATTACTTTAACTTTTTCTTTAGTAGTTAAATATTTATATAAACAAGGATATTTTTTTGCAGTCAATATATTCCCTTTAAGCAAGGCTAAAGAATATTCTTTTTTTAATATATATTGTTGTAAAATTTTGTGATATTCTTTTGGAATAATATCAAACAATCCGTTTAGCAACTCTATATGTTTATTCAAATACTGAATATGCTCAAATATAGAATTCCTCATTATATCCGTCCATGAGTTATTAACATTTCCACGATAAACCGACATAAATTCATTTTTATAATGAATCTTTCCTAAAATTGATAAAAACACTAATATTAAATAATCTCCAACTCCAGTATTAGGTAGCATATTATAAAATTTTAAAAAGTCAGGAATATATTTACTTCTAAATATAAAAGAATTAGTAGCAGCATTTGATCCTAATCCTTCAATAGCTTCATTTATAGAGAAATCTCTATCTACATCACTTAAAACTATTTGTTTCAGCACTTTTTTAGTGGTTGCATCTACTTTATATGCTGAATGTATGCAAGCACTGCATTCAGCATGTGATTCTAAATATTCCACTTGTTTTTGCAATTTCGTATCATCAATCCAATAATCATCACATTCACATAACGCAATATATTTACCACGTACTTTGGGATAAATAAAGGTTGAATTAATTCTAACATTTTTAGAGTATTGATTTTCAGTTTGTAAAATAGGAACAATAATATCCGGATAGTTATTATAATATTCTTTTATTATTTCAGCTGAATTATCAGTCGAAGCATCATCATGTACAATAACTTCAAACATAAAATTAGTTTTTTGTTTTAAAATACTATCTAATGCTTCTCTAATATATTTTCCATGATTATAACAAGTACAAACTACACTAACTAATGGTATATTACTATTCATAATGTATCCTTACCTTTTCGCAAAATTATTTTTATCATTTAACCAAGCAACAAAATCCCAATCGTCAAGCCAAGTCCATAATCCAGTAAATCTATTTCTAACTATCATATGCTCTGCTGCACTATCTTTATTACTCAAACTTTTCAAGCAGAATGAATCTTTAATTTCAGGTCTATACTTAGAAGTAAAAATTATTTTACGTTTACACTTTACTCTATCTAATTTTTTAAAATCATCTAAAGTTGCTCCATTTCCATCACTAGTAATAATATATAAGTTATCCCAATGAATTCTTTTTTTTCTAATTTCCCATTTTTCTCTTGCTTCTTGTTCTGTTTTATAGTGAACAAATATGACCTTTACCCCCCCAATTTCTGCCACAGGGCAATTTCTTTCAGGTACATTAATGAAGTGTAAATCCTGCTTTAAGTAATAATCTAAATTTGAACAAAACTCATAAAATTCTGGTTGTTTTATCCATAGATCAATTGTTGGTGAATCGAATTTTCTACCACATAAATTATAAATTACACCACCAATGCATGTACTCGTAATTAATGTAAAATCTTTATTTTTCAATCTCAGTCTAATACCCGTCTTTAATAAATATTTGTATAATTTCCTTACCATTAAAATTAATGGTTTAAAAAGTATTTTTAAAATCTTTATCATAATAAACACCTAAACTAAAATATTAGAACCATTTTTTATGTTTCTTTAACATTTGTAAAATTTCCGCACAATCTTCACCAAAAAGAGATTTCCCATGCGCCATTTGCGGCAACCAAATACCACCACCTACAGTATTAGCTTCTACAACAACTATTTCATTATTATTATTTATAGTAATATCCCAATGAATAATTCCCAATTGTGGAATTCTTGAATGTAGTAACTTTACTTTTTCTTGAATTTCATAAATTTGAGGAATTATATAATTTTCAAAACATACTCCAGTATCAGGATGTTTTAAAAATCTATCTTGAAATTCAGAAAAGGCGACAGGTAATAATCCTCCGTTCTCTTTTACTCCAATGAAAATACCATTTTGATGGGCATTGTCTAAATAATTTTTATTTCTTCCTAATCTCAATACAATTGGACAAATCTTTATATCATTATTCCATATATATGTAATAACTCTAAAAGTATTTACTCCATATGGATATAAATCTTTCAAAATTTTATTATTTACAATAATTTTCTGGATGCAACAATTACCCCCCCCACTTTATGCAATCTTCAATATTTAATTCTTCTGTACTTATTATTTTGCAACCTCTGCCTGAAGATGATTCAATACTAGGTTTTATAAAAACAGCGCTCTCTTTATTTAGAATTTTCCGTGCATCATTAATATTTATAATTTTAAAATTTTTATCGCGGATTATTCCATTTGTACAAGTTACTAATGTTTCAGGTGTGATTAGATTTTCTATTCCATTTACTAATAATGGTAATAAATTTTTATCAGCAAGAGCATATTTATATTTTGGTGGATTCCAAATTCTCTCTAATAAAGGTATATACAAATATTCCGGAAAATATTTAACATCAAAATTACCTGTATAAGATGTATATAAACGATGCCAATTATAATTTATTTTTTCTCCAAAATTTTTATAAAAAAATTCATCAATAGATCTTTTTTGATCTTTAGTTAAATCAATATAAAGTGATTTTCTTTTTGCAATTTTTGCGTTCTCATGAAATTTACCAACTTTACGAGCCATAATTTCTGATATATTTTTAATATTATTAATATAATTGAAAATTTTCATACTTAATCACCATTTGATAATACAAAATACTCAAATAAAATTTTATTAATCCCTAAAAAATAAATCTTTTGTATATACCTTGCTCTTTACACCAAGCAGTTCTTTTGCCATTCTGTTTGCTACTATTACATCACTAATTGTTTTAAATTCATCAAAGTCTTTTAACACTTTAGAGCCGTAAAACTGTTCGTCTTTCATTGCCGGTTCGTAAACTATTACTTCTATTCCCTTTGCTTTAAGACGTTTCATTATCCCTTGTATAGATGAATGCCTGAAGTTATCACTGTCATGTTTCATAGTAAGGCGGTAAATTCCTACAACTTTAGGATGTTTTTCTATTATCCGTTCTGCTATAAAGTCTTTCCTTGTCCTGTTAGCTTCTACTATTGCTGTTATTATGTTGTTCGGTACATTAGCATAGTTTGCCAGAAGCTGTTTGGTATCTTTAGGCAGGCAATACCCGCCATAACCAAAGGATGGGTTGTTATAAAAATCCCCTATTCTTGGGTCAAGGCACACGCCTTTTATTATTTGTTCTGTGTTTAAGCCTTTTATTTCTGCATAGGTATCGAGTTCGTTAAAGAAGGATACACGCATGGCAAGATAGGTATTAGCAAAGAGTTTTATTGCTTCAGCTTCTGTGGTATGCACAAATAATATTGCTATATCTTTCTTTATTGCCCCTTCTTTAAGTATTTCAACAAAAGTTTCTGCTTTTGCTCTTAGTTCTTGAGTGCAGTTTTTAGGTAAGCCTACTATAATGCGCGAAGGATAAAGGTTATCATAAAGCGCTTTACCTTCCCTTAAAAATTCAGGCGTAAATAAAATATTGGGAAGTTCTGTATATTTTTTGCTGATAGCTTCCGTATAACCAACAGGTACGGTTGATTTTATTATTACCGTTGCCTTTTTATTTACTTTTGCTATAATATCCAGCACTGCTTCTATGGAAGATGTGTCAAAGTAGTTTTTGTCCGGGTCATAGTTTGTTGGTGTAGAGATTACTATAAAATCAGCATCACTGTAAGCTTTTTCTGCATCGGTTGTAGCTGCTAAATGCAATTCTTTTTCTTTCAGGTATGCTTCTATTTCTTTATCAACAATAGGTGATTTTTTATTATTTATAAGATTTACTTTTTCTTCGATAATATCAACTGCTGTAACTTCGTTATGCTGCGCTAACAGTATTGCATTGCTTAATCCTACATATCCTGTTCCGGCTATTGCTATTTTCATTGTTTTTATCTGCTCCTCATTTTTGATAATAATGTTTATACCAATCGGCAAAGTTTTTTAAACCTTCTTCAATGCTTGTTTCAGGCTTAAAACCGAAGTCATTTTCAATATCGCTAATATCAGCAAAAGTCTGATATACATCGCCGGGCTGCATTGGCAAATATTCTTTTTTAGCTGTTTTGCCAATACATTTTTCTAATGTTTCTATAAAATACAATAATTTTATGGGCTTATTGTTACCGATGTTATAGATTTTATAAGGGTCTTCTCCTTTTGGAGCTTTATTTATAAGAAGTTCAATTCCATGTACTATGTCATCAATATATGTAAAATCTCTCAGCATATCACCATTATTAAAAATTTTTATAGGTTCATCAGCATATATTTTGTTTGTAAAGCTGAAATATGCCATATCCGGCCTTCCCCACGGACCATATACTGTAAAAAATCTAAGTCCTGTTACTGGTATTTTATATAGATGAGCGTAAGTAAATGCCATCAGCTCGTCAGATTTTTTTGTTGCAGCATATAAACTGATAGGACGGTCAACATTATCTGTTACTGCAAATGGCGTTTTTTCCTGATTTCCATAAACAGATGAACTGGAAGCAAAAACCAAATGTTTGACCGGATTATAGCGGCATGCTTCTAAAATATTAAAAAATCCAACGATATTAGAATTTATATAAGAACGCGGATTTTCTATACTGTAACGCACGCCTGCCTGAGCTGCCAGATTTACAACAATATCAAATTTAAATTTTTTGAAAATGTCATTGATAACATTTTCATACGCTATATCTCCTTCTATGAATTCAAAATTATGAAATTCGTCTAATTTTTTTAATCTATCTTTCTTTAAATTAACGTCATAATAGTTATTTAAATTATCTATACCAATTACCTTGCAATCTTCAGACAAAAGCTTTTTTGCAAGATGATACCCAATAAACCCCGCACAACCTGTAATAAAAATTCGTTTTTTCCCCATTTTTGTTCACTCTTTCTTATAATTAATTTTCAATAATTTCACACCATTGTCTAGAAATATTTTCAAACGAAAAATCTTGAGCTCGTTCTATACTTTTCTTTGAATAATATTCCCGCAATGCTTTATTTTCTATTAAATTTATTACCGCTTCAAGCATTTGATTTTCAGCATAAGTTAATGGTGTATCTATCTCAAAATTATAATTTTTATCAACAGAAACCAGTACACCATACTTAGCATATTCAACACCATCCAAATTTTCTTTAACAACACAATCATCATCTAATATTTCCCTATTTCCAGAATGACAATCTGTAGCAATACAAGGGACTCCACAAGCCATTACTTCTAAAAGTGCGTTGCCTAGCCCTTCTGCTAAAGAAGGAAATACGAATAAATCACTTTTAATCAATTCCTCATGCGGATTTTTTACATAACCCTTAAATGTAATATTTTTTGTTAACTGTGCTTTTTGTGTTAATTGGATTAACATTTCTTTTAATGTACCTTCACCATAGATATTCAATTTCACACTAGGATATTGGGAAATTACTTTTTTTAATATTCTAATTAAATGCCACTGCCCTTTTTGATATTCTAATCTACCCATTGTAGAAATTATAATTTCTTTATCTAAACACCGCTTATTTTTATTTAAATTTTTAAAATAATTTATATTAATTGAATTATAAATTGTTTTTAATTTATTTGGATCTGTATTAAAATTTACTATCAAATCACGTTCAACATCTTTAGAAACGGTCACACAGCAATTTGATTTATTCAAAATAACTTTATTTAACAAATAATAAAATAATTTGTTGTTCGCTTTCACATACGACATATTATTACGTACAGAAGTAATAATTTTATCATTCACCTTAGAAAAAGAATTTACAATATTTGCCCCATCCATCAAACTTATGCTAGCGATAATATTATTATCTTTTTTTATTTTTCTTATAACTTTTATTCTTCTATAAATATTTAATATTTTATATAATTTGTTTTTTACTGCTGGCATCTTTAAATCATGTAGCACACCGGCATGTGGATATGAAATATTACTTCCGTCAAAAACAATTAAATGTACATTATAATATTTAGATAATAAAATAGATAGATTAGCCGCATTCCTCTCAGCACCTCCACCAGTTAATGTTTGAATTATTATGGCAATTGATTCCATTTTTATCATTCCTTAATTTTTAGATTTTCTCAATAATATAAACAATGTATTACCGCTATATTTTATTTTTAATAAAAATTATCTAAATTAATTTTCTCATTTTGCGTTTTCTAACATAGAAATTTTATTTAAATTTTAATTGTAGAGTATTAATATATTACTCATTAGATATATTCATAATATAATTCCAGTTATTTGCTACACTATTTAATGAGAAAATCTTTTTTAGTTTTATTGAGTTATATGCAATATAATTATATTTTTCTTTATCAATCAATAAAATTTTAATTGCCTGAACTAATTCTTTTTTATTATTTACTAATATTCCATTTTTTCCATCATTAATAATCTCTTCAATTCCTGAAACTCGTGTACTAATACATGGTATGCCTAATATCATTGCTTCTAAAAGGGCATTAGAAAGTCCCTCATATTTAGAAGGTAGAACAAATATTTCAGCATCACTTATTTCATAATGAATATTATCAATATTACCAGGCAAAAAAACTTTACCAGTTAAATTATATTTAAGTATCTGATTTTCCAAATCAGTTCTTAATTCACCCTCACCATATATAAATAATTTATAGTCTGGATATTCCTTTATAATTTCCGAAAATGCTTCAATTAACAGTTTTTGATTTTTTTGTTGCGTTAATCTTCCAACACTAACAATCTTATGTATTGGAGTTCTACGTTTCGTATATACTTCTACAGGATTATAAATTATACAACTTTTCTGTTTTACTGTTTCAGGAAAATAATTTTGTGCATATCTTGTTTGGAATATAACTTTCTTACAATTTCGATGTAAATACGCTTTTTTTATAATTTTATTCAAAACTTTACTACGTCCATCATTATTAGGATCGTTACGTTCAGAACAATAAATATCAACTTTTAACCCTACACATGCAGCTATAACTAATAAATTTATTCTTCCTATAAAAGTAATAACTTTATAAGGTGCTTCTTTTTTTACATAGCTTCTTATCTTTTTAATCCATAAAAAGGAAGATATTATTCTATTTTTATTTGAACTAAAATCTATAATATTTATACGTGAATCTAACTTATACTCAATTCTGTTTGATAATAATAGAATTATATCTACTTCAAAATTTTGAGCAGCATAATAATTTGCTAATATTGAAATAACCCTTTCTGCTCCACCTTTTCCCATAGAACCAATAAAAAAACTAATTTTTTTCTTCATATATTCCCGCCATTTGTTTTAGTACATTTTGTAATAAATACTGTTCTAAGTTTGTATAATTTACTTTATTAACAATGTTATTTTCAATCTTACCAAGTTGTTTTTCTATCAGCTTTACTAAAGTATCAACATCATCAGGCTTAAAAAGATTCTCGCTGCTTATCAAATCTCTATTGCCGCGCACATTACTTGCTATTACAGGTAAGCCTGCTGCCATTGCTTCCATTAAGGATACAGGCAAGCCTTCCCTTCGAGACGGAAAAATAAATAAATCTGCGGTTTTAAGTATTTCCCCTACATCTTTTCTATAACCTAATAGTTTTACTTTATTTTCTAAATTAAAATTTTTTATTTTTGTTTCTAAATATTCTTTTAAAATTCCGCGACCGCAAATTAAATAAATAAACTTTTTATCTTTTAACTGCGATAAAGCATTTAAAACTATTTCGTGATTTTTATTTTTATTAAGTTCACCTACAGATAAAATTACAGGTATGTTTTGCGGTATTCCTAACTCTTTTTTCTTTTCTCTAACATCTACTTTTAGGTTTTGTATTTTGTTCAAATCTATGCCAACGCCTGGTACATAATAAACTTTGCCGTTATTACGTAATTTAAACTGCTTAGCTCTTTCATAGTCTTCTTTATTTATGGTTATTAATTTATCGGTATATCTTGCGCAAAAGCGTTCTACCGAATAATAGATAAGCCAGTTTATCAATGGCGCCCCTTTAAAAAAGTGAAAGCCATGTGCTGTATAAATTACAGTTGTATGTTTACTGTTTTTTGCTGCTAATCTTGTTAATACGCTTGCTACCGGGGTATGGCAATGTATAATATCGTAGTTATTAAACGTTACTATTTCTTTGAGTTTTTTATAGGCATTGATATTAGCTTTGCTGAATGGAGAACGTGCAAAGTTAATATCATAATACTTATCGCAGTAAGGTATTATGCAAGGCTCGTTTACAAAGTCATTTTTAGCTGCAACATGTACTTCATAGCCATTTTCTTTAAACCATTTTAAATAAGGCAAGTGAAAAACATTGATATGTGTTTTTACTACGGTTGCTGTAAAAAGCACTTTTTTATTTATGGTCTTTTCTTTGGCACATTCTATGTTTTGCAGCAATTTTCACTTTACCCCTTCGGTGCTTTCTTTGGTGATGATCACTTTTAATGTTTGCAGCATTATAGTTAAGTCGTTGATGACGCTTACGTTTTGGATATAGATAAGGTCATAGACGAGTTTATCGTAAGCAGTGGTGTTATATTTACCCGCTATTTGTGCAAGGCCTGTTATACCTGGTTTTACGTTATGACGGTAGGCATATTCCGGCTTTTCTTTGATGAATTGTTCTACAAAGAACGGTCTTTCCGGCCTTGGCCCTACTATGCTCATTTCGCCTTTCAGTACGTTTATTAGCTGCGGCAGTTCGTCAATGCGTGTTGCACGCATAAAACGCCCGAATTTTGTAATGCGCGGGTCATTTTCCCCTGCAAGCACAGGTCCTGTTTTTGCTTCGGCGTCCTGCCTCATGCTGCGGAATTTATATACTTTAAATTCTTTGCCGAAGCGCCCTACCCTTACCTGGCTGTATATTACAGAACCTGGGCTGTCGAGTTTTACTATTATTGCCGTTATAAGCATTACCGGCGAAAGTATTATAAGTGCTGCAAGCGCTACAATAATATCCAGCGTTCTTTTTAATATGCGCTGTTCTAACGTAAGGCGCATGCGCGATACCCTTTGTGTCGGTAAGTCGTCTATCTGCCATAAGTACATCTTATTGCAGCTTATCTCATACAGCGTCGGCACTAATACTACCATTTTCATTTTTTCATTGGCTAAACGTAAGAGCTGTTCTTTATCTCCTACCGGTATGCTTTCGCCAATAAGGATAATATCTGCCTGTTCTATTGCTTTGATGTTTTCTGCATCGTTACCGGGTATGCCGAGTTTTATGCTGCTTTTTTCAAGTCCATAGGTTTTTCGGATTTTTTCTGTAAGTTTTTGCTGTTCTTTTTTATCTGCTGCTATAAAAATACAGGGCACAGGAAGGTGCTTTACTTCTACCTGGTGCATTACGTACTGCCACAGGGCTAAAAGCATAAAGCCAAATACTGCGGAATAGATTATTACGTAGCGTGAATATTCAAATTCGCGCATAAAAAAGGTTACTGCCATAGCGGCGATAAAAATATTGGCTACGGCTACGATGAGGTTTAAAAATATCTCTGACAGCCTTTTACGCACAAGGCTGAAAAGACCGTAGATGTTAAAGAAGAAAATTAAAAATACCGAAAGCAGCACCGTAAGGCGCAGGTGGAAATCTACTTGCATAGTTCTCATAGAACTACTTTGTATATAAATTGCTATAAACGTTGCTATCTGAACACAAAATAAATCCCCAACTATTAATAAAACTTTCCTATATATATTACTCAATATTTTCACTCTCTTTATAGTAGTTATAAATAGTACAAAAATTTTATATCTAAATTGCAAAAGATTATTTTAATCATTGTTAGTATTTTATCATGCCTTTAATATTACTACAAGTAATTTTACTATTAAATTACTATATTGTACTATACTTGCTGATACAAAGTTAGACTGCCGTTTTACCGGCAGCCTGATTATTTTTCTAATTTGCTTTTATTACTTTAAAATCCTCTTTTCGCCAGCCGAAAAGGTTCAGGCATTGCCCACGGTCACTGGCAAAATATATTTTTTGCCGTCAATTATAGACACCTTAAATTTTTTACACCTCCCATAGTTTACGTCTGTAAATTCTATTTCGTCACCAGGCTTCAATGCTTTTATCGCGGCTTTTTTGGCATTGTTCTCATAGTAAATCTGCCTTACACATTTGCGCCACTCGATTGCATATTCATCATCAGGACAAGGTATATCTTTTAAGATTATTAGAGGGCAATCACAATAAAATGGGCAAACAGTTTCGTCCAAATCTTTGTAGCCCCAGCCATCAACATCAAAAGTTACCAATGTAACTAAAATTGCCCGCTGCTGATTACTTTTCTCAATGCTACAATAATAAACATAGCCGTTACCGATTGCACTTACAAATTTGTTATATATAAAATGGTCGTGTAATATAGTTACTCCGTCACGATACCAACTGCGTACCTCTGCAACAACTATATCTTTTTTCTCTTTCATTGTTTTTGGTTTGCCATATCCATTATATCTTTGATAAGTCCAGCCCATTATAAAATCCTCCTTCGCTTTACTTTATATCGCGATTGTTTTACAACCGCTTTTCGCAGCATTTTAAAGCAGCGCGCCTGCAAAAGCAATGGACGGCGCATCCGCTCTGTAATATCCTTGATGACAGCCGAAGTGAACCACTAAAATGGACGAAAGAAAAGCGGTAAAAAATTACTTAAAATTCCGCAATCAATGAGGCTACCTTTGCTCTTGCGCTGTGCAGGAGCTGCCGCAGCGCAAGATAAAATAAAAAAGCATTTTTACCAAGCCCAGGCATTGGCGCAGGTTAGAATGATTACCTTATTCTTCCGCGTCCGACAGGTGCGGTTTAGGAAAAATGGCAATTAGCCTTTTAAGGTTAATTGCCATTTTGTTATTTACCAGTAAGTGCTAATGGCTTATTGGTAGCAAGATAATATTCTTTATCTACAAGTATTTTTTCGTATTCAACAGCACTGCCGTCAAATTCGTCTATTACCTGTTTTTCCTCGTCAGTCATATCTTTGTAATGCTTTTTTCCATAGCAGGGCGGGAGCCAGGCTTTCCGCTGGCTGCCGAAAATATTAAATTTCTTTAATAGTTCAGCATTTTTGAAGGTAAGGTGTACCGTGCCTTTTTTGTAATATGTGAGAATAAAATACTTACTATCAATGTTTTTAGTCTGACCATCTTTTTGTGCCAGTTCCAGCACTCTTTCAATGCTTAAATATGGTGCTATTCTACCGTCATTAAGATAATCCATTACCTTTTCAATGTCGTTTAAAGTTTTAACGGCAGTATAATTTGCAACGTCAATTTCATTCTTCCAGCTGTGTATGGTTCTCATGGGAATAATGACCTTTTTGTTTATCATATGGGCAATATTGGTACGCCAGCCGTTGTAATAATGGATATTCTTCGTACATTCAGGATACCAGCTGTACTTGTCGCTTAATTCATCAAAAAGTGCAAGTATGGTATCTTCAACGGCTGCCGTCATCTGCGACTGCAATTCTTTTTGCACTGCTTCTATGTTGTGCAGATTAAAATCATAATCCGATAATTCAAGTAATTTTTCCGCATAAATTTGGCGTAAATTACTTGTGAGCTGCTTTTTAAATTCTTCGTTATCGCCAAGGGCATACCAGTATTTATAACGCAGCTTTTTTAAATACTGATTAACCATATTAGCAGCACGTCCGCAGTCCCAGTCTTTACCGTCAAAGCGGATTTCAAAAATGGGGTGTACTAACAGTTTGTCTTTTTCTGTATCAAGACGGTTCATCAGGTACGGCTGCAAGCGGCAGTATTCATTTATCAGTTTAATACCGGCTTTGGCTTCCATGTTAAACTGATAAACCATGCGTTTTAAAAGTTCATAAAAAGTAATTTCCTTATCGGCGCTAAACTCGCTGATACTTTGTTCCGGTGCTTTTTCAAGGCTGTCCAGGATAAGGCTGACCGGTTCGTGCGCCGGAATATCTACATAAATCAGCGCGACTTCAACGTTTGTTACTCTTTCGGCATTTAAAAATTCGCCTTCAAAATATTTTATTTTTGCGTCAAGTTCCTTTAGCTTTTGTACCAGTTCCTTGCGGCTGTTGCTGTAAGGGTTCTTCAGCGTTTCAGCATTGAGCAGGCAAACAACCTACCCGCCGTTCTTCATTAGCTCCAATGCTTTTAGAAGGTGCTTATCTCCTTCGGAAAAAGGCGGATTCATCATAACTAGGTCATATTTTTTATAGGTTTCAAAATTAAGAAAATCATCATAAATAAGACGTTTGCCTGCGCCTTTTAAAAGGGCTTGCAAGTTTTTGTCCTGCTCGATGCAGTCAATTTCAACATCACTGCCGCTTTTTTGGGTAATATCACTATACCCCAAATAATACATTTTATCTTTCAGCGCATTAACCAGGTCGCCTTTACCGGCAGACGGTTCGAGTACAAAATGTACGCGCTTCAAATCAACCATATTAAGCATTTCAGTTGCCAGATGTTCCGGCGTTGGGTAAAAATCTGCATTGTTATATAACATTTCTATCTTTCCTTCCGCTAAATTACCGGGGCTTTATGCCCCGGCTCTTATTTAAAAACTGCTGCCGGTATATAATCCGTAAGGCAGGTATCATCTGCTTTCAGTTCCGTTAAGTGTAAATCAAAGGCATTTGCAGGGCTGACATTCTTAAAAATGATTGCTTCCGCTTCATCTTCACTTGCCGCTTTTACCACGCCTGCCGTCATTGCTACGGTTGTACCGCTTCTCCAGTGTTCGTGTTTTACCGTAAAATACCATATTTTCATAGTATCAACCTCGTGTTATATATTTATGGACAACGCCCGCCGGAGCAGGCGTTGTTTGGGGTTATTCAAAGGTTATTTTAAGTATTTCAGCGTCTTGTCCGCTGCATAGAAGGAATTAAACACGGCTTTACGCTGTGCCGTTTCTTTTTTCTTCAGCGACTTTTTCAGAAACAAAATCGGAAATTTCCATTGCCGCTATCATCACTACTAATAAAGCAAGTACAATCATTTTTAAAACCTCCGGTAATTTATTTGCGAAAAAAGCAATAAACTTGACTGTGCTAAATTTGTGCTGTATAATCAATTTGTATGTGGGCACTGATACCTTTTATCACCTTTGGGTATCAGTGCTTTTTCCTTGCCTTTTTACAGGCTCTACCAAACGATTAAGCACTTGCCTAACTTCACCGCCCTTTCTTTCATAGCTTGTTTTTTGCCGCTTTTCGCACGTCTTTATAAGCGGTGCAGCCTGCGCAGGCAAGGACGGCTCAATGCCGCTTTGTAATATCCTTACCGGAGCAAAAGGCAAACCGCTAAAATAAAGCGAAGAAAAGCGGCAGAAACAATTAAAATAAAAATGCCTCTGTCTGCACGCTGCGCAGGAGCTATCGCAGCGTTGCAATATAAAAGCATTTTTACCAAGCCCTGCTATCGGCGCAGGTTAGAATGATTACCTTATTCTCCCGCGTCCGGACAGGAGCGGTACAGAAAGAAATAGCAATTAGTTTGATGAAACTAATTGCTATTTTGTTATTTCCGCTCTTTTCATAAGGCTAACCCTTGATTTTTGATATTTTTTTAGTGTATGCTTAAATTAACAAAATGCAGAAACTAATTGGCATGGTGAATTTATAAGTAAATAACAAAAGGCTTTATAAAAGTGGTGAAAAATTTTGAAAGCAGAAAAGACGATTAAGTGTCCTTTGGTTAATAGAATGGTTGACAGGGGTTTTTGTTTTGAAACAGCAGTGGCTTCTGAAGGACTTATGATTGACCATTTTGGGCCCAAGGAATTAGCTTATAATGATGAGTTGGTAAAGAAATGCTTGACCTGCCCTAATCATCCGGATTAACTATAACCAGAGGTTTTTATTATGCTTGCTAAACTAATACGCATTGTTGGTTATATAGGTTACGGCTTATTTTTTGCGCTGTTCGGTGGTTATCCACTGGCGGCAATTATTTACCTTATACTTACGTGGTTTTTGCAGCCTATCGGCTTTAATATTACAAGCAACGATATTATAAGCAGCATTTTCGGGCTTATTATATTGCTGGTGTGTATGGCTTTTACTGGGCTTATCGGCGTGGGCTTCGGCATTTTCTTTACGGCTTGGTTGAACAAACTGTTCAGCGGCGGGAAGTAATTGTAATTTCAAAAATTAAATCTTTGTTGATTACACAAATAACGACGAAAACCGCCCGGTATAATGTGTGCAAAAGCAACTTCTTTTGCTACTTATGCCTATAATAAAAGCAGGAAATATCAGCTTATTTTAATCAAAATACCCTGCTACCTTATACGGTGCAAAAAAGCCTTATCGGTTCAAATTGACCGACAAGGCTTTTTTTATGCTGTTATATAAAATATCGTTCTGCTCCTTTTTGTGTCAGCCGTTTTAACCTGCTGGCATTGACAAGATAAAACTGGCAAGGCCGTTTTAATTGGTAAAAATAATAAAGTGCAGTATCTTTGATATTTATTTCTCCCTGTTTTACCCTAGTCATATTCACAAGCTGTGTTCCGGTTTCCCGCAGCATCCATAAAAAAGTGTCGTCCGGTGCTTCCAGAATGCTTGTCTTATCTACTTCAAAATCCTGTTTATATGCCTTTAAAAATTTATCTACTTTTGCCTGCATTCCCATAAATCTTTCCTGCCACATAATCCGTATCCCCTTTGTTTTAAAGGTGTACAGCCTTAAAAAAGGCTGTACACTTCTTTTTTTAATAATCGCCTGGTATAAAAGTCATACGCGGTTCCTGCACCTTAAATTTGATTATCGGAGCAAAATTTTCGGCAATTTTTATAAGTTTCATCAGCTTTGCAATTTCTTCATCTGTAAAGCCAAGGGTTTCATCTTCATCAGCTTTGGCGAGGATAACATTACCGCATAAGCAGTCGCTTGTCCGTATGCTGTACCATGAATTACTGAGTAAAAACACATCATCAAAAATTCAAAAGGACGTTATAGCCCATTTTTTCATTGATAATGCTTTCTCCGCTATATCAATGCACCGGCAATCATTGCCAATCCACTTATACATAGTTTCAAGGTCAAGTTTCTTGTCCCGTTCTTAAACTTCGCTTTTGCTATTGTTTGGGAATAATACATACTTCATACTACAACACTCCATTCTTTAAAATTAGGCTATAATGCCAAGCCCGTTGGCGCAGGCGTTTATGCCGTGGGTTCGGAAATATGAAAGCCCTTGCACGTACCACGATTGTTTTTAACCGCTTTTGACAGCATTTTAAAAGCAGCACGCCTGCAAAGGCAATGAACGGCATGAGCCGCAGCTTTTATCCTTTTCGCCCTGCAAGAAGTCAGCTATTAGAATCGAAGCCAAGAAAAGCGCAAAAAATATATAATAAAAATACCGCTCACAGGGCGGCATCCGAAGCACTATACACAGCACCGGCTATTGTGCTGCGTATAGATAAAAAAGCAGTTTGACAAGCTACGCTCATCGCGCTGTGCAAAATGTTATCCTTTTCCCTGCGGATTTAGGTATTACAGGGATGTTCTTTACTGACTTATTCGTATCTACTTTTAAAAATAAAAATCTTAAAAACATTTTCTTATCCACTTTTCTTAACTGCTACAAACCCACCCCCAATCATGTAAAAATGTGCAATTTTGTTCTTTAAAGCGCTGTAAAAATGTGTTATTATTGCCTTATAAAAGCCGTAAAAAGCGGCAAAGCGCCGATACAGGCGCAAATAGAAGCGCCGCTTGGTTTCGGTTTAACAAACATAAAAATTTTAATCCTGTCAGGAAATTACGCTATGAAATACCCAATCCCGCAATATGCAATTACAATTTTAAATATTCTGGCCCAGGCCGGTTACGAGGCTTACCTGGCTGGCGGCGCTGTGCGCGATTTGCTTTTGGGCCGCCCGCCCGGCGATTTTGACGTTACCACAAGCGCCCTGCCGGAAGAAACTGCCGCTGTTTGCCATGCGCACGGCATTAAAACGGTGGATAACCTGGGGCAGAACTTTGGCTGCATTGTTGCCACTCCCGAAGGCCACAAGGTTGAGATAACCACCTTCCGCGGCGAAAGTTACGGCAGCGATGCGCACAAGCCGGAAAAAGTGTGGTTCAGCAAGTCGCTGCGCGATGATTTGTGCCGCCGCGATTTTACCGTTAACGCCATGGTGATGGATAAGGACGGCAACATTTACGATTATCACCATGGGCAGGAGGATTTGCAGGCTAAAATTTTGCGCACGGTTGGCGATGCCGGGGCGCGCTACCGCGAGGACGCCCTGCGTATGCTGCGCGCCTGCCGTTTTGTGGGGCAGCTTGGCTTTACCTATGTACAGGATAACGGCCTGCTGCCGCCTTTTGGCGAGGAAGGCACGCCCTACTACCTGCCGCATAATTTCAGCTTTCCGGTTGAACACTGCGCCGGGCTTTCGCTGGAGCGCGTGCGCACGGAGCTTGATAAACTTTTAGTAACGGAGCACGCCGGTCACGGGCTGATGCTGCTTATGGCAACCAGCCTGACTGACGCGCACTGCCGCGTTAAAGATAACGGCAGCTACACAGAAATAGCCATTTTGCCGGAGCTGCGCCACCTGGCGGGCTTGCCGCAAAACAGGCGCTTTCACTGCTACAATGCGTGGGAGCACACACTGGCCGCCGTCGATAACAGCCCGCGCGATTTGACTATCCGCTGGACCATGCTGCTGCACGACCTCGGCAAAGGTATGCCGGGCATCCGCGGCACGCATCCGGACGGCTCGCCCAGCGACCACGGCCACGAAGCGTTAAGCGCCGTCATGGCGGATGAACTGCTGACGCGCCTGCGTTACCCTGCCGCCTTCCGTAAGCGCGTGGTTTGGCTGGTATCGCGCCACATGCGCTTTGCCCCGATGATGTTTACCAAAGAACGCACGCTGATGCGCTGGGTACGTGCCGAAGCGGCAAGCGGCGAGTTCCGCACCGAAGCGGATTTGACGGAAGCCTTTACGCAGCTAAAAGAAGTGTTTTTGGCGGATATGGGCGCAACCCACGCGGGCAAGAACCCGCAGCTGATGGGCGAAGGGCGCGAGCTGGCGGACGCCGTTATTGAACTTGCGCGCACCAAAATGCCGGTGCATACTTCGGACCTGGCTGTTAGCGGCGCGGATTTGCACGGACTTGTGCCGCAGGAAGAAACGGGCGCATGCTTAAAATACCTACTGACGCGCGTGCAAAACGGCAATCTGCCCAACACCCGCGACGGGCTTTTAGCCGCGCTGAAACACAAACTTGACAAAGCCACCCGCGCATAAAATGGGCGCGCCTATTGTACGCCCCGGCGCAAAGTGCTATACTTATATTTACAGGGGGACGTAGCTCAGTTGGGAGAGCGTACGGTTCGCATCCGTAAGGCCGAGGGTTCAAGCCCCTTCGTCTCCACCAAAACGTAAAAAATCCACTGAAACTATCGTGTGATAGGATTTCAGTGGATTTATTTTTTTGTTTTTTATGTTTTTTAGCTTTTTTGCGTTTTTATATTTTATTTTTGCCTTACGGCGATGTTTTCAGCCGCTGATGTTTTTAATCGCTGTCGAGTTCGGCAAATTTGGCGGCCATAAAACATAATTTTTTGCAGCCAAGAATATCACTAAATTAAAATTTAAAGACCCTCGACAATTATTTTCAAAACTTGTGGTTTTGCATATTTTATCTGCGCATCGCTGATAAAAATACTTTCAGCCGCCTTTGGTTTCGTCCACATTGCCGGATATATCAAAAGTTCTTTACTGCATGATTTTCCATTGACCATAATTTTATTATCATAAAAATTTATGTTTACACCACTTTGCTCTAAAATTCCTGTTAGAGATGATAAAATAGCCTTTTGTTCAGTAATTGTAAGTTTATTCGGAAGCATACCTTTCTCCCCCCAGTTCAACAGATTTAAAGCCGCCTTTCTATCCAATAATCCATGAACATTTTGATTGCGATAATGTTTTAAACATTTATAGCAGGCATTTTCACAAGAACAATTTTCCAATATCTGCCTTGTTTTCTTAAGTAGCTCATTAGCCTGATTTGCTATGCTGACAGCATAACCAGCACCGCTGGAAAGGCTATCGTAAAGATAAACATCAACATAGTCTCCATTAGCACTTTGCCGAATACGATATCCAGTAACTAATTCTGTAAACTCAATATCCAATTCCTGACAAACTGCCAAACGCAAAGCTTCTGCCAATGATTGCCCTGCACGGTTTAGCCATGAATTTCTTGCGGTATTAACATCTATACGCTTTTTATCCAACTTGAATTCCAAAACCCACATATCCGTAATAAAGTCATATCCCAAATTTATATTGATGCACTTTTCATGCTTACATCTACTATGGTTAAATGTAGAATAATATGGACGCATAATACCTTTCAAAACATCATTATCATTTCCAGGCATAGCTGCACCGCAATCACAACAAACCATAAAGCCTTTATTATCAACACCATTGTTCAACATAATTATTCTTTGATTAGGGCGCACTGCCATACGAATATTTTTACATCCAATAATTTCAGAAACATCGTCTGCTTCCGGTAATGTTGAGTATAAAGGCTGTTGCGTTGTTGAATATTCTTCATTCAGCTGTGCTATTTCTATTGGTTTTGCATCTTTAGGAGCAAATCCCCACGGACGAAGCATAGGCCTCATTAGTGTTAATGCTGTATTACCACAGAAAGGGCACTGTTCTATATGATCCTCACGCAACCCAAACCAACCACATTTTTCGCAATTCAGAACTTCTTTAAGATAATTAGCATCCTGAATAAAAGTCTTAGCCGGCGATAATGCCGTTGTTTTCTTCCTGCCTGCCCCTGGATAATAAAGTCCTCCAATTTGATAAGTAGTTTTATCTACAACGATAGCTCTTCCCGGTGCATACTCACCTATTGCTACATCTAAACCGCGTTCTATTTGATATTCAATTTTCCCATTAGAATTAGTAATATATGTATTTACAACATTTTTGGGGAATGAGTATGTAGGTATAATGCCATCATCATAGAGAGCATCTAATAAAGATTTTCTTCCTGATTCACTTTCATCATCAGTTTCAAATAATTCTGGGTGTTTATCACATTTATCTTTTAACTTATTTAAAGCATTTATCAGAGCTGATTTATAACTTTTTAATACTGTTTTTGACTTAACAGGCACTAAAATATCCGTCTCTGAAATTACAAATGCATTTAAATAATGATAAAATTTGTCTAAATGTTCGCTTAAAAAAGTAATAGCTGGAATAGCATCCAAACTCTTTTCCTCTTGATTTAAATAGCTTTGTAAAGCTATCATGCTAAGATGACGTTGAATAATTTTTTCACTGCTTATATCAATCCATGGCTTACGCGGATCACCACGAAACATAGGTACAGGATTAGAAAAATAAAGAGCATCATGTGGTCCATCTTCACAAAAAGTTACAATAGTCGATAGGCTTGCTCCACGACGACCCGCACGGCCAGCACGTTGCTGATAATTTTCACGCATAGGGGGAATATTTCTTAATCCAACAGCAACTAAAGAACCTATATCAATACCAACTTCCATCGTTGTAGTGCTGCTAAGAATATCAACCGGTGTTTGGCCTGGTTTGAGAAAATCCTGAAAACGGAGTTCATACTGTTCGGTTTTTGCCCAAAGATCATCACGCTGATCTTTATGTGATAACTGAGCAGTATGTTCTTCTGTATCAATAACATGAATTCTCTCTCCATTCATTGCATCTAAAATAGGTTGCCGCCAAAAATCAAGAGCCCTAATCTCTGCTTGTGTCATAGGATGAATACGTTCACATTGACAGCTTGGGCACTTTCCTTTCAACAAGTATGGCGTTAATTCAGAGCAACGTTCACAAGTATACCATTGATGGTTTAAATCGAAGCGTGGTCTAATACGCGAAAGATCAATATAGTACTTTCCACTATTTAATTCGTTTTGTGCCATAAATTTTTCACGCAAAACACGCGCCCAAATAGTTTCTGCCGGGTTTTTATCTTTCCATCCCATTATTTCTCTAATTGTAGTAGGAAAATGCCAATCTTTATTAATGCCATACCCTGCATAATTGGGCCTTACTTTCAATCGAATATCATCTGAAATATTTTGACCCAATCCAACAAAAGAATCACAAACCCAAAGTATCCATGCATTGAAAAATTCCAAAAATTCCTTTTCGGTAATTTCAATTCCGGCATCTTCTAAATCCTCTATTGCATCCCACTTTGCTGAATCTAAAGGTTCAATCCAGCTAAGAGCTGTATTTTCTAATGTATTATATCCGCCACAGTAGAGCTTTAAAATCTGTTCTTTCATTTGATTAGAAGCATGCTCTACAATGCTAAATCTAGGTGTATAATCTATCCCCCTCTTTTTGCATCTCTGATAACTTTTAAGAGCTTGATTGCCATTCTCCAAAAGAATACTTTGCTGTTGTTCTTTAAAAATCGGTACATGATTTTCTGCAGCAACCATAGCAAAAAAGTCATATAAACTATTCATTGAAATTTCTTTAGCTTTGGGTTCTTGCTCCATACGTTGTATTGCAAGTACAACTAACTGTCTTACAGCAGTCATGTCAGATGCATCTGACATATCTCTTGCAAGCTTAGCAGCTCGTTGACGGCTATCAGAAAACAAAAGTACTTTTCGCCCTTCATTTGGAAATAATTCAGGGTTATTCATTTTTTCTTTTACCGGCGACTGCGCCTGAAATTGCGCCTTTATAAGATTAAAAAACGAAAGATTTCCTCGTGTTCCAAATGAAGTAAGCTGCATTTTAGATAATTCATGACGGCAATGTGGACAAGTAGAAAATGTTAAAATGTTCGGACGTCCTTTGGCAGTAAAATCACTATAATAAAGTTTTCTGATTCCTGCTTTTCCTTCAAGAGAATCATCCGAAAAATCAATAAATCCACTTTTTACATCTAAATAACATGGAAATATTTTATTTTTTCCCTGTTTCCGCGGTAACTGATAATCTTCTTCAGGGATAAAAAGATGTATTTCTTTTACTTCATCATTATTTACAATACCCGGCAAATGCCATAAATAAGTTTTTTTACGTTCTTCAAAATCTTTTGTTAAAACGTAGCCTTTAAAAAATATACTGCCACACCGGCGATCATTATATAATTCATAAACACTACTGCCGCATTCTTTACAAGTCATTCTTCCGTCAGAAAAATATATTTCTCCCAAAGTAAGTCCATTTTCAGAACGTGCATGAGGGCATTTAGGATTTGTACAAGCATATACACCTTTGATGCCCCGGAATAACATATGCATGCGTGCAGGGAAAAGAACACTGCCTTCCTGATTATGAGCTAAAGGAGCTATTGCAAGCATAACACTAACTGCATGAATAGCCTCATCTATTGCACTATTCGGGAAAATAGTTTCTGCTAATTCCTGTAAAGAAACCGCCGTGCCTCTACACATTTGGAATAAAGAACAAAAAGGTTTGTAATTGATAATATTATCAAACAACCATTGACAAGCATCTTCAAAATTCAAAAATGGAACAGAAGCATTTGGTATTCCACTCCAAAAAACATTCAATGCTTTCAAGCATTGATCTTCATCGCCTTCAATCCAATCAGCTTTTATATTTACAAATTTTTCAATCGGTATATCTAAACAATTTTCAGCAGCTATTTTTTCTTTCTCACCAGTTAAATAGCAAAATTTATTATCAATGTCCGAAGCCGTTAATGCATTAGCAAAATCATGAACTGCTTTTTTATCTTCATCATCATTATTTGGCATACTTGCTGTTGTCAAAATAAACTGAACGCGGCTTCTTTCAATTCCTAGTTTGTGAAATAATCTTCTAATCAAAAGTGCTACTTCACCACCGGCAGAACCTCTGTACATATGTGCTTCGTCAATTACAAATAATAGCTTATTTTCAGAATTGCTCTTCAGCCATAACTTAGTATCATTCCATATTTTATTTTCTAACGGCCGCAACAACATATATTCCAACATAGAATAGTTAGTGATAAGAATATCAGGGCAAAATTGTTGCATTTCAAATCTAGTAACTAGTTCAGCATCTTCATTGTCTGGAATATGATCACTATTATGTAATTTTTCTAAAAATAAATTAAAATTTTCTTTGGACGGAATTTTACCTTCCTTTATAAGTTTACTAAGAAAAATTTTTCCATCTTCATTTTTGGGATAAACCATTCTCTTATAAGTATCTTCTAATCGCCTATCAGCATCTTTTCTAGGCTCTGGACCGGCATAAGGAGTACGTCCTGTATACATACCAAATTGAGGACGCCGGGCATCTATATCAGAAAATTTCCTGAAAATATTAACAAAATTATGCTCTGGGTCACCAATAAGTTTGCGAAGACGGCTTACCTGATCAGATACCAGAGCATTCATCGGGTACATAATAATGGTTCGCACCCCGCGTAGCTTCCAACTATCTGATTTATTTCGAGCTTCTTCAACTAATTTTGCCATTAATGGCCACATAAAACACTCTGTCTTACCAGAACCCGTGCCTGTAGAAACAAATATATCCTTTCCGGAAAATGCTTCTTCCAACGCTTTTATCTGATGTGTAAACGGAGCTGGATAAACACCAAGTTTAGCACTAGAAAGTTCAGCAAAATACTCTTTTAACCACGCAGGCAACTTATCAGAGCTTTGTATTCCATTTTCTTTACTTTTATAAGCTGGTGATGATTCAATATACGGTCTTTGATATAAAATCCCTTCCTGATCCAATTTTCCATATAATGCTGAAAGTAAAATCGGAGATTTGCCAAAATATTGAGATTTTATATAATTTTCCAAAGCATACCGCAGCTGCATATGCATTGCATTTGCTCCTTTTGCCATACTCATTCCTCCATAATACAATATCCAATCAACTCAACTTGATGTTTAAATATTGGGTAAACATCTATTGCCATTTCACGTTGAAAATTTGATGATGCATTATTATAATTAACAGGCCAGCTATATAACTTAAAAAAGTCCTCTTCCGTTGGTGGTAAACGATATCCTAATTTTATCTCAACGACTCCATCTTTTTTAACTACACGAATAGGTGGTAATTGCTGATTATCCTCTAAAATAGCATTTGCAATACGTCGGTATTCACCATAGTCAGGTTTATTATCTGCTCTAAAATCAGAAACCTGCCATTCAGGAATTTGCTTTGCCTGAAAACAACCATTTATATAACGATAAAATACATAAATCTTTCGAGGATAACCATAACGTGCTAAAGAAACTTTTTCTGATTTAACAGGCTTATCTTGCCAATAGCCTTTTGAAAATGGCGCTTTAATCCGTAAAAATTCAGTATTATCAGGCCACTCGATATTAGTCCACTCGTTATTATATTCTAAAACCTCTTTTAAATATTCAGACAACGATTGTGTTTGTAAACCAAACATATCAGATATACTTTTATATTCTTTATCGTTTTGTTTTACAATATAAAATCCCAAACCACTCATATACATTTTTTCTACAGGAGATGTTCCTCGATATAAAATACATTTACCATTTCCACTAATTTTTGAAACCGCCGGATAAAGTCTATAAGAAGAATGATAGCAAAAGCCGTTGCGCCGGTATATTTCGTAAATATCTTCTACTACGCTATCTCTGTCAGACGAAAACCTTATCTTAATTTGAGGGAAAATATTAATATAGGCATCAATAATTTGCCTCACACGTTTTTTTAAATGTTGAATAGATATAAAATTATCTACTGAGCACTCCCTCAAAGATACTATTGCCATTTTCCCAGATATGCTATATATCGCTCTGCATATACCTGTTGAATCATTAACTTGCGGAATATTCAGTTGCTTAGAAATTTCATAAATTAATTCTTTTTTCATGTAGCTACTCTTCTATATATCTTTGAATTTCATCTTGAATATTTTTCGTTAAATTTCTTTCATACTCAAGCATTTCCCCTAATATTTCTCTTTTTTCATATAAAATTGATATTGGCAGTAATCCAAACAGATATTCTATATCAGCACTATTACTATTACTCATACATTTAGTATCTTGCAAAATTTGGTTTAGCCTGTTTGTTAAAAAATTATTTATGCCAAACTTTTTAAATTTTTCAGTTTTGACACGGTATTGTTCATCAGATTGAAATTCACCATAATTTTCTTGTGCTTTCCCTGCTATCATTTTTTCAACAGATGGTAATTTTTCAACAAAACATTCTGTAAAAACCGGATACACATAATTCCATAAACTTCTTGGTTCAATCACTAAATCCTCAATAAAAGGATAAATCCATATAGAAAAACCATTGTTTGCAACTTCTGCTATATGCGCAATCCATTCTGGATGAAAAGGATTTTCAACAGCTGCCATTCCAGCTTTTACATATGAAAAAATTGAATCAGAATCTATTTTGCCATAACACTTCAGTACAGATAATGAGTTACCAGTAATACTCATAGAAACAGCACTAGCAATAGCTTTTGCATTAGGACCAGCTAATATTAACGACATTTTATTGATATATGCGGAATATATGAATGAAGCCAGCATATTATTCCATTTACCAACACCTGCAAACTTCAAATTATCCTGCAACAGCGATAATGTATCCCTCCAGTTTTTGCATTCTTCAGTATCATTATTATCACAAGGAATACCATAAGAAAATGTCCATTTATTTACATCATTCACATTATAAGAATTCTGATCATTTACCTTAGGCATAAATACAGATAAGTCCGCAATAAACCCTGCCATATCTTTTTGCGCTGAACCAATTTTATCACGTATAGCGTTTACAGCATCATTACCAAGAACTTCATATTCTTTAATCTTATTTTGAAGACGTTCACATTCTGAACGAGCATCGGCAATATCCTTTAAAACAGCTTGTTGTTCTGATACGGCAGCCTGTTGTTCTATTTTTATATTTTCAATTTGAGCTTGATATGTTTGAATTTCTTTCTTTGCTGTATCAATTTCTTTAATATGTTCTTCCTTCCATTGTTTTTCTATTATTTTTTCACATTGTGCTCGCAACCTATCATTATTTATAGCAATTTTAGCTAAAACTTCAGAATCAATATCATATTGATGAAATAAATTATTTTCTTTTGAAACAAATTTATTTACTGCTTCCGTAGCTTCAGAAATAGAACATCCCATCTTTTTAGCAACGGTTTCATACAATGGTTCTCCAGATAGAATCTGTAGCAATTCTCTGCAATCCCGCCATTCTGCTCTAGTTTTATTAATATATTCTTTATATAAAGGCCAGGTTAATCTAGCTAAAATTGTTGATTGAATTATCTTTTCGGCATCTCCAAAACGGTAAATTTCTTTAGGATCATCAAGAAAAAGTTTTTTAATAAACTTTATATTATTTTTAGTAGTTATAATATCTGATTCATTAAATTCGTAAATTGGGAGAAAATATACATCTTCTTTAAGCATGGTTTCCTTGTCAAACTTAAGTTCATTTAATTTGCAAAGCAAACCTCTGTATTTTCTATTTTCGTATTCATAGCAAAAAAATGTATCACAAATATATCTACCTATAGGTAAGCCTTCTAAAAGTTTATTTTTAAGTTTTTCAATAGAATCAATATATTTTAAAGATGCAAACCGTACAGGGTGATTTGATTTTTGATATTTTGTTTCAATATAATCTCTATTTGGATCGGTTTCATTAGGTGTAGCTCTCCAAGCCCATATACCTATAGCCCCATCTTCTTTTGGTCCGTCATGCCAATATAATTGCTCACGGTTCTCAAATCGCTTCCATTGTGTTTCATCAATATTAGGCAATACCAGTTCTTCTTCATTTAAATCTGCAAGCCGTAATAACCATATTTCGCCTTTTTCGTAGATACGAACCATACATAATGAATTATATTCCATCATTTCATCATCCTTTCTGCCTTACTACGTTTTTTAAAACATAATATGCGTCTCTGCTTATAATACCCTGACGCAACATTCCATATAACCATTTTTTAGTTAAAGGATAATTTTCTAATTTATTAGCAATAGCCCCTATACTATGAGATACAGAAACCATATTTTCATTATATTTTTGCAGTTTTTGAACTAATTCTTTATCTAATTTATTGTAATCAAGTTTTGGCGGTTGCTTTTTAAAACATATTGTACGCACAATATCACAACCCTGAAAAACCTGAACTGTATATCCCATAGCCAAATTATCTACAGTAACATTTTGGTTTTCCGAAATATAAAGTATTTCCTTTATGCAACCATTCCAAATAACAACTACTTTACCATCACATTGAGCTTGTATGATAATCTGCTTTTCTTTTGGTAATTTATATAAAAGACTTTCTTCAATTAATACATAATCTTTATTATAAATTCGAACTTGCGGTAATTTCTCCGGCTGATTCAAATCTTTTTTTATCAAATAAATAGCATCAAATTTATCAACTGACAATATTTGAGCTTTTGTTTCAAGATGAATTTTATATAATTTGCCATTATCTAATTTTTCATAATTTGTAGAAACAAAATTAGGATAAGCATGCAACTCGTCCTTTTGGCTTTCCATATAAAAATATACTGTATTCTCATCATGATATAAAATATCTTTATCTTGTACACAAAGAGGCCAAACAGGATAAAACTTAACTGGTGTTTTCGTCAAAAAAAGCGAACGTACTCGAAAAAAATCAGCAGAAGAATGTGAGAATTCATCAACATGAATTTTATAAAGATTCCATGTTGTAAACATTTCTGCGATTTTTTCAAATCTAATACCTTTTTGTACAGATCCAAGAACTCCATTTTGAAGCAAATAATAATCTTTGTTATTATAAACTTTACTGCCTGAAAAGAGCATTTTACCAGTTTCAAGATCAAAAAAAGTGCCTTCAGGATTAATTCCATTAATTTCAGTCGGCCAGCATTTATTTAAATCAGAAGATAATCCATCATAACTAAGATAATAATTTTTGCTAGGAATGTTTCCAATATTTAAATAAGTAATCCCTTGTAAATTTATCCTATCTAAAGAATATTCAAATATCTGTTGATTACTGTCCTTAATTATTATCTTCTTGCCTCTAAGGCTATTTTCATTCAAAAAATCTACATAAAAAAATCCTAACTTAAAACAAAATTTTCCCTCTTTAACTTCTATTTTTAGAGGCAGCAGATGATTAATATGCCATATTTTTTCTCTATCATATCTTTTTGCACGGTCTTCGCATTCTTTTTCCATATCTTTTGATGTATGCCTAAAATGCCTTATGGTTTTCGTGCTTGGTGCAGTAAGCCCAACATTTTGAAAACAACGTTCACATACAAAAATTTCACTATTTGCAGAAACTCCATAAGGATACATTCGACAAGCTTCTTCAATCTTTATACTACGATAACCACTTTTATCGTCCCAAACACAAACATGCGTTAACGCCATTTAATTTTACCTCTAATCTAATATATTTCATTAATAAAATTATAATGCTAATCATTAATTTTATTTAATTTTGTGATTTTTCTATAAATATATGTTATCTTAATTGTACGATTTTTTAGATTTTTTCTCAACAATATACTTATATTTTTACAAAATATTATATAACGCCAATCAAAATCCAATTTTTTCAGATAACTTTAGTATTAAATTGATTTGTGACGCCAGTGGTGACATAAATAAATTTTATAAAACAATTATGTTTAATTTAATATATTATCGATTAAATAACGTCTCCACCAAAACGTAAAAAATCCACTGAAACTATCGTGTGATAGGATTTCAGTGGATTTATTTTTTTGTTTTTTAGCTTTTTTGCGCTTTTTATGTTTTATTTTTGCCTTACGGCGATGTTTTCAGCCGCTGATGTTTTCAGTCGCTGTCGAGTTCGGCAAATTTGGCGGCCATGGTGGGGTTGTTGCGCGTCAGGCGTTTGATGCTTAAATCTTCGGCTTTGTTGTTGGCCAGGCGCAGGTTGTTTTCGGACGACAAGAGCGCGTCTTTGGTTTTTTGCAGATGGTCGATAGTTTTGTCGATTTCGTCAATCGCCTTTTTGAATTTTTCGCTGGCGATGCGGTAGTTGCGCGAAAACTTATCCTTAAACTCGTTCAAATCGTTTTCGAAGTTAGAAATATCAATGTTCTGCGTTTTGATAACGCTCAGTTCCTTGCGGTATTGCAGCGAGTTCTGCGCCGCGTTGCGCAAAAGCGTGATGATGGGGATAAAAAACTGCGGGCGGATAACGTACATTTTGGGGTAGCGGTAGCTTACATCGACGATGCCGGTGTTGTACAGCTCGCTTTCACTTTCCAGCATAGAAACCAGCACGGCATATTCGCAGTTCTTTTCGCGGCGGTCCTTGTCCAGCTCTTTAAAAAAGTCCTCGTTTTTCTTCTTCGTCGCCGTTGCGTCCATCTCGTTTTTCATCTCAAACATAATTGAGATAAACTCCGTGCCGTCCTCATCGGCTTCGCGGTAGATATAATCGCCCTTGCTGCCGGTGCGCGCGTCGTTGTCCTTTTCAAAATAAGCGTTCTGAAAACCGGTTGCCCTCAGCTTGTTAAATTCAATTTCGCAGTGCTGCTCCAGGCTTTCGCCCACCATTTTGGTAGATTGGCGCAACTTAAAATCCTTGTAGCGTTCAATTTCCTCGTCTTTAAATTTCAGCTTTTCTTCGTAAGTGCTGACGAGGTTCTGCTCGCGGATGGCGCTTTCTTTTTTGCTGTTTTCCATGGCGGAAGTCAGCTGTAAAATATTCTGTTCTTTATCGTTCAGCTCCTGCTGTTTTTCGTTGATGACTTTGGCCACGGCCAGCTCAATTTCCTGCTTGCCGGCGTTCAGGCGCGCGGTCAATTCGGCAATCTGGCGTTCTTTCTGCGCCAGTTCCAGCTCTTTGCGGTTCAGCGCCTCCTGCAAGGCAGCGTTTTGTTCCATTTTCTGCACGTCAAGCTGGCGTTCAAGGTCTTTTATTTCCATCGCCTTTTTGGCCAGCGCCACGTCATACGCTTTCGCCGTCGCCGTTTTGGCAAGGCTCACCGCGCTTTCCTTCTCGGTCTGAAACTGCGCCAGACGCTCCTGTATCTCTTTGGTAAACTCCCTGTCCCTTACCTGTTTTACAATCGCGGCATAGCCCGTTTCGTCAACCTGAAACACCTCGCCGCACTTGGGGCATTTTATTTCCTGCATTATGTTCTCCTTTAGTGTTATTTATAGTTCAGCTTTAAAATAGCGCTGCACGCGGTCAGCCCACAGCTGTAACCGTGGTCGTAAAGCTGCAGAAGCTTTTCTTTATCAAGGTCCAGCCGGTCAATTTTAAGCGGCTCCTGCGGACGGATAATAACCGCCCGGCCTTCTGCTGTCAGTTTTTCGGCCGCCTCAAGCTGTTTGTTGTAATTGGCTGGGCGCTGCGCCAAAATCTGCTGCAAAAGCGGATAATGCGGGTACCACAGCTTAACCAGCGCCGCAGGCACGGTACGGCTTTTGCGGTAGCCCTCGTTGCGCGTCAGCACAATTACAAATTTATCGTAGCCAGCCCTTTGCCCCCGGTCCACCGGGATGGGGTCGGTCAGCGCGCCGTCGAGCAGGCGGCGTTTATTAAAATGCACGATGGGCGCAAAAAACGGCAGCGAAGCCGATGCGCGCACGGGCGTAAAATTACGCCCCATGTCCATCTGCGTGTACCAGACTGATTCGCCGGTTTCGCAATCGGTTGTGCCAACCTCCAGCCTGCCGGGATATTTATAAAAAGCGTCGTAATCAAACGGCAGCAGACGGCGCGGAATATCGTTCAGAATAAAATCAAAGCCGAACAGCGAGCGGGTGCGCAGCCAGTTTTTTACACTGCAATAGCGGTCGTCACCGACAAAATCTTCGATAATCCGCCTGGTGCGGCCCTTTTGCCAGGACATATACGAAAGTATGTTGCAGGCGCCCGCAGATACACCGGCAATGTGCGGAAAGACGAGGTCTTTTTCCATAAAGGCATCAAAAACACCGGCACTAAACATGCCGCGCATGCCGCCGCCCTCCAGTATTAAACTGAGATTGCCGAGTATCATAACACACCTCCGTTAAGCTTTGCTGACTTATATTATAACATTTTTTGAAGCTGCGTTTGTAGTAATTTTTGCATGAAAAAAGGACGTGCTGCAACACGTCCAAATTTCGTACCTTTTAGCGAAACATATCAATCTCTGTATCATTATAATAACTCTAATTTTTCTGTTTGTCAATGAAAAAAGAGGGCGGCAATAAGCCGCCCTCACAGAGTTTGTCAGAAGAACTGAATGTTTTAAATTAGAAAGTGAATACAACGTCAGTCCACAAGGTCTGAGCATCTTTGCTGCCTTCACGGGATTCCATATCTGCATATTTAACATTGAATACAATGTTTTTAGCAAGGGTTACGTTAGCGCCAACATCATAGCCTTCATAGCCGTCGCCTGCAGCAGTGTCGCCCGGGAATACTGCATAACCGCCTGCAAACAGGGTAGGTTCAAGGAAGGTTGCGAGCGGACGGTCGCTGTAATTAGCATACAAGCCCCAGCTGCCCGGTTTGGAAGCTTTAGCGCCGCGATAGGACAGGCCTACCAGCCAGCCGCTGTCGTCACCATCAACAAGGTCATTATCGCTGTCGCCATAGAAATAGCTGCCTCTCAAGGTCAAATCTTTAGCGATTTCGCCGTCAAGAGCAAGTTCCCAGATTTCCTGGTCACGGGCAGTGTCAGCATTGTAGTAATGTAAATCTGCGCCAACTACACCAAATTTAGATTCAATACCAGCTACATATACACGGTCGCCATCTTTAACGCCATCTGCAACATCAGCAGCATAACCGTTAGCAGTGTTAGTCCAATCACTGCTGGAAGCTTTGTAAGCCCAGCCAAGAACTTTAACCTGGTCGCCATAGCTGAGTTTTACGCCGTCGCCGCGGTTATCGACAACGTCGCCCATTACAAAGTCCTGACGGCCTGCTTCTACTTTAACGCCGCCAACACGGCCAGTTACATAAGCCCAGTTCAGGTCAACATCGTCATCGCTGTTATGATTGCTGCCCCAAGTATCATCGGTATAATACTGTCTGTTTTCAAAACGTCCGGTGTAAGCCCAGTCTTCGTTAATCTGACCGTTCAGGAACAAACGGGTACGCAGGTAACCCTGATGATTACTTGCAGCACCATCAACGGAACGATAAGATGCACGAATCTGGCCGGTGATTTTTACGTTGTCAGCTTTCTTTTCAAGATTTGCAACGCGAACACCAAGGCTGTCCAGTTCGTCAGCAAATTCAGCAGCTAATTTATCAACATTAGCGCCTTTTGCCATTGCTTTAGCAACAATCTGAGCCATTTCGTAACGGGTCATCAGTTTATCTCCGCCGTAGGTGCCGTCGGGATAACCGTCAACAACGCCTTCTGCAGCAAGTTTGTTTACTGCATCATAAGCCCAGTGGCCGGCCGGAACATCACTGAACGGGTTAGCTGCATAAGCAGAAGCAGTTACGCCCAAAGCCATTGCCATTGCTAATACTAAGGATTTTTTCATTTTGTTTTCCTCCTTTTAGAAAAACACTTTATATTTTATAAAGCGCGGAGGAACAAACTATCTGCCGCGGTAAAACCCCGGTGCGAGTCTCCTGGTTTCCTCTACCTGTTTTACTTTGTGCATTTAATCTGTGCCTGTGCGCAATATAACCAAGCTAAAAGGCTTTGCCCCTGAGGAATTGACAAAGCCTTAATATAAAAGAAGGCGTACTTGCAAGTGCCGGCGCTAAAAAAACTCCTGCAGCAATGCTGCAAAAAGGGACAGAGTAAAAATCTCACGCCGGAACCCTCTTTTATATGCAAAGCCAGCTTGCTGAAGGCAGGCTTTCTTTACAGTTTTATTATATAAACAGTGCCTTTAAACTACAATTTCAATAATTAATGCCAGTTATCAGCGCAGCTTATAAATCATTAGCAGGCGCTTATTGTGCGCCGTAAGCCTTTAAGGCGATATCTGTAAAAGCGCGGATGTTATCATTTTTGTTGTCCTTTTTCCAGAACAGGTAGTATTTTTTCTCAAGCTGCCTGCCGTTTTGAAACACCGGCAATACGCGCACGCCGTCACCGGCAAACCGGTTCTGCCCGCTTGACGCAAAGCAAAAGCCGTTGCCTGCCGCCGCCATAAAATGCGCTTCTTCGGGGGTGCGTGCAAAAATGATTTGCCCGTTATAGCCCAACACTTTGGTATAAAATTCTTTTTCGATGCTTTGCTTTTTCTCGTCCGCCACAAAAATGCAGGGCACGTCCTTCAAATCTTCAAGCTCTGCCTGCCCATCGGCAAAACCGCCGTAAACGGCAGATATTTCGATATATACTGGCCCGGAATAAACCAGCTGCTGCGCATAATCTTCGGCAACTACATGCCGCTGCAGGCAAAAAATCATATCTGCCCTGCCGCCTGTAAGCATTGCCACCAATTCGTCATAGCCGCCGCTGATAACCTGCATATTGACGCCGGCATTTTGCTGCTTGAACAGCGCAACCGCTTTATATAAACGCTCATCGGCGCAAGC
The DNA here is from genome assembly GCA_003150755.1 of Phascolarctobacterium sp. Taxonomy (GTDB): domain Bacteria; phylum Bacillota; class Negativicutes; order Acidaminococcales; family Acidaminococcaceae; genus Fusicatenibacter_A. Next base: position 447,954 of record QAMT01000002.1, read on the forward strand.
CGCCAGATAGCCCAGTTTAAGATGCCCGCCCTCAGATGCTTCTGCCCTGATGGTGCCGTCTTTTAATTTTTCAATTTCGCCAATCAGCTGCTTGCCGTGGCTGTACAGGTATTTGCCTGCCGCCGTCAGCACAAAGCGGCGCGTGTTGCGCTTTAAAAGCTGCACGCCCAGTTCTTTTTCCAGCGATAATATCTGCTGCGAAATGGCCGACTGCGAAATAAAACATTCTTCGGCAGCTTCCGTAAAGCTGCCGGTATCTACAACTGCTACAAAATATTTAATCTGCCTTAACAGCATAGGCTGCCACCTCTTTCAAACCCACCCTCTGTTTTTTATTGTAAAATTTAGAGCCTGCTTTCAGTCAATGCCTGCACAGTTTTTTCATAATCTTTTTACATATCTGCCAAAAACCGTGCATTTATATTTTTAACTTTACATATAATAATAAATAACTGTCTTAACTTAAAACAAACGGTATTTTTAATATAATCAATTAGAAAGGCTTATAATTATTTTTTAAAAAATATGCTTGACTTAGAGCCGCCTCAAACTTTTATAATGAATATGGAAAAGAAAATCCTGCCCACGGCAGGCTAAAAAGGCAGGGATAGCAATGAAAAAAACAGCCAAAATTTTACTGGCGCTTTGCGCATGTATGCTTATAGGAGGTAATGCCGCTATGGCACAGGACAGAATGGAAGAAAGCACAGCCACCGTCAAAACGCTTTACGGTGCGGAAAACCCTTGCACCGTTAAAGGCTCGCCGGAGCTGAGCGATATTATGCAGAAATTTATTTACAGCGATGTGAACAACCAGGTAAAAATGCCGCTGGCGCAAAAAGAACTGCTGACTTTGGTAGTTTTAACCGCCAACGCCACGCCGGAGGATATCGGCATCCACGTTAAGGGCGCGTTAAACGCCGGTGCTGCGCCGGACGAAATCCGCGAAACGATTTATCAGACCACGCCTTACGTTGGTTTTGCCCGCGCCAAAAACGCGCTGATTGAAATGCAGCTGGCTTTTGAAGAACTGGGCGTTAAACTGCCGCTGGAAAACCAGGGCACCACTACCGACGCCGACCGCGTAGCCAAAGGCGAACAAACGCAGGTTGACATCTTCGGCGAAGGTATGCGCGGCTTTTCGCAATCCGGGCTGCCGGATGTAAAACACATCAACAACTGGCTTAGCGGCAACTGCTTCGGCGATTACTACACCCGCAAGGTGCTGGATTTTAAGCAGCGCGAGCTGATTACCTTTACCGCCATTATTACGCTGGGCTGCTGCGACCCGCAGGCCAAAGCGCACGTTACCGGCAACCTGGGCGTAGGCAACACCCGCCAGGATTTAATCAACGCTGTTACCGTGGCGCTGCCGTACATCGGCTATCCGCGCACGCTTAACGCCATCAGCGCCATTAACGCCGTTGTACCGGCAAAATAAAATCCCCGTCCGCAAACAAAATCCGCGCAAGCGGAAATTTACGAAAGAGGAGTTAAGAAAATGAAAGCGAAAAAATTAGTATTAGCATTATGCGCATTTATGATTATGGGAGGTAATGCCGTTATGGCACAGGAAAAAATTGACGCACCGGAGCTTGCAAACACCGTATTTGACATGGGCGATAAAAATGTTGCTTACCAGCAGTATTTCATCGGCCAGAGCTATTTAAAAATGCTGACCACCACCGGCGTGCCAATTGGCAACGTAACTTTTGAGCCGGGCTGCCGCAATAACTGGCACATTCATCATAAGGGCGGCCAGATTTTGCTTGTAACCGCAGGCCGCGGCTACTATCAGGAATGGGGCAAACCCGCGCAGGAGCTGCACCCCGGCGATGTTGTAAATATCGCGCCTGGCGTTAAACACTGGCACGGCGCTGCACCGGACAGCTGGTTTGCACACCTTGCCGTTGAAGTACCGGCAGAAGGCAGCAGCAACGAATGGCTGGAACCCGTTACCGACGAAGAATACAGCAAATTAAAATAACACTGGTTTATAACAAAACTCCCGGACGTTTGCCCGGGAGTTTTTATTATTATTTGCCAAAAGTTTTGGCGACGGTTTTAAGATGTTCGGGTATATTAAGTTTCTGCGGGCATTTGGCAAGGCATTCGCCGCAGCCGGTGCAGGCCGATGCCGGAGCCCCGCGCTGAATGGGCGACATGGAAGTGGTGTAATCAAACATTGCCCTTTTCATGTTTTTGTGCAGCAGGTAGTTGTTGTAAACATAGGCAAAAATATAGCCTATCGCCACATTATGCGGACACGGTATGCACTTATAGCAGCCGGTGCAGTCAATATGCCCAGGTGTTTCGCGGTAAGCGCGGATGGCGTTGCCGATGGCTTCGCGTTCTGCCGGTGTAAGCATGTTGGGTTTGGCGCGCGACGCATATTCAAGGTTTGCTTCAACGTCCTTCATCGAACCCATGCCGCTGACGGCGACGCTGACTTCTGGAATATCCCACAGATAGTCAAGCGCCCATTCGTTATCGGGCTTGTGGATGCCTGTTGACGCCAGCGCCTTGCGCATAACGTCCGGCAGGTTGGCTAAAAAGCCGGTGCGGGCAGGCTTCATTACCGCAAGGCCCATACCGTTGGCCGCCGCATATTTAGGGCCAAGCACGCCCGCTTCGTATTCAAAATCAAGGTAATTGTGCTGAATCAGGCAAAAATCCCAGTCCGGCTTGGCGTCCAGCACTTCTTTAAAAAGCTCCAGCCTGTCGTGGAACGAAAATCCCGCAAAGCGGATTTTGCCTTCGTCCTTTAGTTTGCTGATTTTTTCAAGCAGGTGAAACGGCAATACTTTTTCTTTCCAGCCGCGGTGCATAATCATGTGGATATGGTAAAAATCAATTATGTCCGTGTTCAGCGCGCGGCGCGATTCGTCAAACATTTTTTCAAAATCTTCCGGGCGTTCCATAATCCACCACGGCGATTTGCTGGTAACGTACACGCGGTCGCGCCAGCCGCCGGCAAGCGCTTTGCCTACGGCAAGTTCGCTCTGCCCGCCAAGGTACACGCGCCCGGTGTCGATGTAGTTTACGCCGCCTTCAATTGCGTGGTGCACCATTTGCACGGTCTGGTCCGTATCGACGGTTTTGCCGTCCGCCAGCATCGGCAGGCGCAGCATGCCAAAGCCCAGGGCCGATACATTAACGCCGGTGCGTCCCATCGGGCGGTACTGCATTTTGGGGTTGTAGTTCAAAACTTTTGCCGGGTCAATTTTGGCAGCCGCTTCTGCTTTGGGCGTGCCCGTAAGTTTATCCGGCAGCAGCACGCTGCCGGATACCATTGCCGCTGCACCTTTTAAAAAGTCGCGTCTTGTCATCGCCATAATTATCCCTCCAACCCAATCAAATATGCGGGGTTTTTACGCACCAAAAAGTCAATTTCGCGCTGCGGAACGCCTTCGTCAAGCAGCTCTTTAATGCAGGTGCGCATACCGTCAATGGGGTCCGGCATACCGGCCTGCCCCAAATCGGTGGTTATAAAACTGCGCTCCGGGGCAATGCGCACATAGTTTAAAAATTCTTCGCGCGGCTGGCGCACATATTCCGGCATGGCAGTGCCTTCGCCCCACAAACGGCCGAGATAGCAGTATTCTATGTATGCGCCGTAATCTACGCAGCGTTTAATCTGGTCTGGCGTCATTTGCCATACTGTTGTGTTGGGGTGCGTTATTACCAGCTTTTTAAAACCCATTTCGTGTGCCTTCTGCGCCATTAAAATACTTTCTTCCGGCGCGGAATGGCCCGTTGCAAAAATAATACCGTTTTCAGCGCAGATTTCCATAACCTGTACTACTTCCGGCAGCAGCCTGCCGTTTTCCGTAACAGGTATGCCGGTGCCTTTGGTGCCAAAACAGTTTTGGTGGTACACCGCCGCCTGCGTCGGCATCCAGATGCAGCGGCAGGTTTTGCCGGTTGTTGCCGCCGCCATTTTGGCTGCGTACACATTTATCTTATCGCCATGGGTAAAATTCATGCAAAAACTGCCAAATACCTCAAAATCCGGCAGCGCCTGGCGGATTAAATAGGCTCTGTCATGGCAGCTCCACTCGTTTGATTTGTACATCACGGCGCGGTAACCTACGGCCTTTGCCCGGCGTGCAAAATTGTATTCGTCGCTGCTGCGCGGCTTAACGTCCGGCGCAAGATGCATGTGGATATCGCATACGCCTTCAAGCAGTTTATCACGCGCAGGCAGGCTGCTGTCCGCCGCTTCTGCCACAGGCATTTTGCCTAAACCGTTCATCAGCACAGCGCCGCCTGCGGCAGCGGCAGCACCCTTTAAAAATTCACGTCTTGTCATTGCTTCCATTATTTACCCTCCTTTGGCCGCATAAAAAAAATGCAGGTGCAATTTCTTACACCTACATTTTATTATGAGCAGATTAAATAATCTAATACTTATATTTTATCCCCAGCAATGCCTGTAACGTATGACCGCAGCTCCTTAACAAATTCCTCCAGCGCCGGCGCCATCCGCTGGTTCTTTTTCCAAACCAGCACCGTGCCCGTTTTAAGCGTCGGCGAAAGCGGCACAAACACCAGGTCGCTGTAAATCTTGCCCATATTAAGGCACAGCACCGAACCTACGCCGCTGCGCGCCATAATGGCTGCGTTTAAAAACAGCGTGTAAGTTGCTGCAAAATCCATTCTGTCATAATAGCGCCCGAACCAGTTGGCAAGCTCGTTTTTTACCAGGTCGCGTTTGGGTATCAAAAGCGGTTCGCCCAGCAAATCCTGCGGCTGCACGGCGCTTTTCTGCGCCAGCGGCGAATCACTGCGCACCAAAAGGCCCCACACCTCGCGCTCCGGCATACGCACAAAGCCGTACTTACTTACATCTACCGGCTCGGTCAAAAAACCTATGTCCAAAAGCCCGCTTTCCAGGCGCTCTTTCAGGTCATCGGCAATGCCGGAATAAATCATATACTGCACCAGCGGATACTTGCGGCGGAAAGCAGCCATCGCATCTGCCAGCACCGTCAGGTTGCGCGCTTCGCCGCAGCCGATAGCAATTTCGCCCATCAGGCTGCCTTCCGTGCGCGATACCTCACGTTCTGTACGCTCGGCAAGTTCCAACAGTTCCTGCGCACGGCGCTTTAACAAAAGGCCCTCATCCGTCAGCGTAATGCGGTGATTGGTACGGTAAAACAGCTTAACGCCCAGCTCATCCTCCAGCTGCATCAGCTGGCGCGATAACGTCGGCTGCGTAACGTGCAGAAGGTTAGCGGCGCGCGTAATGTTTTCCTCGCGCGCAACCATTAAAAAATATTTCAAAATGCGTAGTTCCATCGGTAACACCTGCCTTGCATACTTCTTTATATTTATTGTAAGGAAATTTTCACTCCCGCGCAAGTTGGAGGATGGTTAAAGGGCAGCTTTACAAAGCAATTATCATGTGTTTTAATATAGCTAAGTAAATGTCAGTAAAAATAAACAAAACTTTTTGCTTGAATTTATCTATTTGGATTTTGATTATAAACGGAGTTTCAAACATGAATATAAGTAAATTTAAATTTTTAGTATATAAATCCGCTCAGGAAGATGTTTCTGTAAACGCAATTATAAAGGACGATACCATCTGGCTCACGCAAAAAGCTATGGCTGAGTTGTTTGGCGTTAATATTCCTGCTATTTCTAAACATCTTCAAAATATTTATCAGGAGCAGGAATTATCACAAAACTCAACTATTTCCAAAATGGAAATAGTTCAAACAGAAGGCACTCGCTCTGTAAAACGAAATGTAGATTTTTATAACCTCGACGCCATAATTTCTGTTGGTTATCGCGTAAATTCACACCGGGCTACACAATTCCGCATCTGGGCAACACAGGTTTTAAAAGAATATATGCTTAAAGGCTTTGTTTTGGATGATGACCGCTTAAAACAGGGCAAAACAGCTTTTGGCCAGGATTTTTTCCGCGAATTACTGGAACGCGTCCGTTCTATCCGCGCCAGCGAACGTAGAATTTGGCAGCAAATTACTGACATTTTTGCTGAATGCAGCATTGATTACGATAAAAACTCCCCTATAACACGTGAGTTTTACGCTATGGTTCAAAATAAATTTCATTATGCCATAACCGGCAAAACAGCTGCTGAAATAATTTATGATAATGCCGACAGAAATAAAGAAAATATGGGGCTTACTACCTGGAAACACGCGCCTGGCGGCAGAATTTTGCAATCTGATGTAATTGTTGCCAAAAATTATCTTGATGAAAAGCAAATACGACGTTTGGAACGTGCAGTATCAGGCTATTTTGATTATGTAGAAGATTTAATAGAAGATGAACATATTTTTACAATGAAAGATTTTGCCGATAGTATCAACGCATTTCTTTCATTCCGCAGGTTTGATATTTTGGAAACCAAAGGACGCATTTCCAAAAAAGCAGCCGATAAAAAGGCTATTCAGGAATACACCGAATTCAACAAAACGCAAAAACTCACATCTGATTTTGATAAGTTCATTAAAGAATTGCCGCAAAAACTCTGAAACATTATTTAAATTTAATTATAACCGCCAAATTGATAAAGCCTTAAATTAGTAGCAAAAAACGCTGTACCCGTATGGATACAGCGTTTAAATTTTTTATGAAATTTTCCATAAAATAAAAATGGTGATCCACCCGAGACTCGAACTCGGGACACCCTGATTAAAAGTCAGGTGCTCTACCGACTGAGCTAGTGGATCACATCCGTTGTTAAAACGTCAAGCCCGTTTCAGCAACAAAATTATTATACAAATTATATACTGTTTTGTCAACAGCTTTTCTGATAAAATTTTACAATTTTTTATACAGCTACGCTCACACTGCTTCTGCCGGCATAAATCCGGGCGCAGATAAACATAAAACACAACGCCAGAAAGATAATGCCGCCGAGCATCATACTGCCAATGCCGAAGGCAGCAATAATTTCGCCGCACAGCATAGTGCCGAAGGTTGTGCCAAGGTTAGCCGCCGTTAAAAACAGGCCGTTGGCAAAATCGGGCGCTTCCGGCGCGGCAGAAGTAATCCAGTACTGGTTGATGTTGACGTTGATGCCGCCCAAAATGCCCCACACCAGCGTAATGGCAAACACTGCCCAGGCAGAACTGCCTGCAAAATACAAAGCCGCAAACACCGCTGCCAGCGCAGGAGCAAACAGCACCGCCGTGCGCAGGGGCGCTTTGGTTAAAAGCCTGCCGCCGATAACATTACCCAAAATATTGGCGGAGCCGTAAATTAAAAGCACCATGCTGATGCTGTTCCACGAAAGGTGCGTAACATTTTCCAAAAAGCCCGATAAAAAGCTGAACACGCCGAACACTGCGCCGTTCATAAAAATAATGCCGATGATAGACAGAATTAAAACCGGGCGTTTTAACAGACCCAGCTGCTCGCGGCATGAAACGCGCCCTTCCACCGGCAAATCCGGTACAAAAACAAGCGTTGCCAAAAACGCCGCCAGATTGCCCGCCGCAAAAACCGCCATGGCCGCATCAAGCGAAAAATTGCTGGCAACAAAGCTGCTTATGGGCACGCCCAGCACCATGCCCGCCGATACGCCGACGATAACGCGCGCCACAGACTTTAAGCGGTCCTCTTCCGCCGCCGATGCCGCCGCTACGGAAAACGCCAGCGAGCAGTACACCGGGTGAAAAATTGCCGGTACAATGCGCGCCGCAAGGGCAACGGCAAAATTGTCCGTAAAAATGCTTACAATGTTGCCCGCCGCAAACACGCCCAGCACCCACAACATCATTTTTTTGCGGTTTACACCGGAAAACACCAGCGGCAGCACCGGCCCGGAAAACGCCACTGCCAGCGCAAACAGGCTGATTAACAGCCCCGCCCGGGTAATAGTAACGCCAAAGCGCTCCGCCAAAAGCGGCAAAATGCCGATAACACCCATTTCGGTATTGATGATGCTGAACACGCCGACCGTCAGTATAAAAATCAAAAGATTATTGCCCTTTGCTTTCAATATTATACCCTCCAATTTATTGCCGAAGATTTTGTAATAATTATAAAAGCGCAGATTTAAAAGAACAAATACTTAATTTCAATATACTTTATGCTTTGAAAGCATATAATTTAAAAGTGACGGAACTTTTATCAAAACTGTTTACAAAATGTAAAATCAGTGTTATATATTAGTTAAAGTAAGCAGAAACTAACTGAATGTTTTTTATTATTTCTTTTTATACTTTTTAAAGTAAAATACTGGAAATTATGTCTAATTTGTGATATTATTGAAAGCAGACGCAAAATTAAGTTAGTATCAACAAACAACTTCCCAACGGAGGATTTTTATATGCAGATAGGTTTGGATATCGGCAGCACCACTGTAAAAATAGCTGTGCTGGATGATGCCGGCAAACTGCTTTTCAGTAAATATGCCCGTCATGCCAGCCGCATTACGGAAACAATCAAAACAATTTTAGAAGAACTTGCACAGCAAATGCCCTGGCTTAAAACCGCGCGCCTTGCCATCAGCGGCAGCGCCGGTATTGGCGTGGCGGAAGGCTGCGGCGTTCAGTTTGTGCAGGAGGTTTTTGCCGAAAAAATCTGCACGGAGCGCCTGAACCCTAATACCGACGTTGTTATTGAGCTGGGCGGCGAGGACGCCAAGATGCTGTTTTTGGGCCGCCATTTTGATGCGCGCATGAACGACAGCTGCGCGGGCGGCACCGGCGCATTTATCGACCAGATGGCCTCGCTTTTGAACGTGCCTACCGAAGAACTTGACAGGCTGGCCGCTACCGCCAAAACCCGGTACACCATTGCCAGCCGCTGCGGCGTGTTTGCCAAAAGCGACATTCAGCCGCTGCTGAACCAGGGCGCTGAAAAAAACGACCTGGCCGCCAGCATTTTGGACGCTGTTGCCAGCCAGGCAGTAACCGGGCTTGCCAAAGGCCGCCCCATTAAGGGCAACGTACTTTACCTGGGCGGTCCGCTGACCTTTTTTGCCTGCCTGCGCGCCAGCTTTGACAAGATTTTGAATTTAACCGGCACCTGCCCGGAAAATAGTTTATATTACGTAGCTATGGGCTGCGCTTTTTGCGCGGAACACACGGTTGACCTGACGACGCTGATTGACAAGATGCGCGCCGCCGATGCCAGCCGCGAATTTGACCACCTGCCGCCGCTGTTTAAAAACATGGACGAGTACGACGCTTTTACTGCGCGCCACACCCGCGACAATGTGCCGCGCGGCGACATTACCACCGCTACCGAGGCATATCTCGGCATCGACAGCGGCAGTACCACCATCAAAATCGCCGCCGTTGCCCCGGACGGCAAACTGCTGGATTCCTTCTACCAGAGCAACAAGGGCAATCCGGTTATCGCCGTGCGCGATTATTTAACCGATTTTTACACCAAATACCCGCAGTGCAAAATTATTGCCAGCGCCGTTACCGGCTATGGCGAAGAACTGATAAAACACGCTTTCCACGCTGATTTTGGCATTGTGGAAACGATGGCGCATTTTATTGCCGCCAAAAGCCTGTTGCCGGAGGTTGACTTTATCCTTGATATCGGCGGGCAGGATATTAAGTGCTTGAAAATACATAACGGCTGCATCGACAACATCTTTTTGAACGAAGCCTGCTCCAGCGGGTGCGGCAGCTTTTTGCAGACCTTTGCCGGCATCCTCGGTTACAGCGCGGAGGATTTTGCCAAAATAGGCCTGTTTGCCGATAAACCCGTGGACCTTGGCAGCCGCTGCACCGTATTTATGAACAGCAACGTCAAGCAGGCGCAAAAAGACGGCGCATCCGTCGCCAACATCAGCGCCGGGCTGTGCATCAGCATTGTCAAAAACGCGCTGTTCAAGGTTATCCGCCCCACCAGCGCAGAGGATTTGGGCAAGCACATTGTAGTGCAGGGCGGCACTTTTATGAACAACTGCGTGCTGCGCGCCTTTGAGCAAGAATTGCAGCTTGAAGTTGTGCGCCCGGATATTGCAGGGCTGATGGGCGCTTACGGCGCGGCGCTTTACGCTATGGAGCGCCAGCAGCTGCACGGCGAACCTACCACGCTCATCGGGCTGGAGCAACTGCGCAGCTTCACACACACGGTCAAATCTGTAACCTGCGGCCTGTGCAGCAACCACTGCCACTTAACCGTCAACATCTTTGCCGACGGCAAACCCTATATCAGCGGCAACCGCTGCGAGCGCCCGGTAACGCACTGCGCGCCCAACGACAGCATGAACCTGTACCGCTACAAATTGCAGCTATTGGAAGAATTTAAGCCCGTACCCGGCAAGCGCGGCAAAATAGGCCTGCCGATGGGGCTTAACATGTACGAGCTGCTGCCGTTCTGGCACACCTTTTTTACAACGCTTGGCTTTGAGGTTATAACAAGCCCCATTAACGATAAAACGATTTTCCAGCGCGGGCAGAACACTATCCCCAGCGATACTGTATGCTACCCCGCCAAAATGATGCACGGCCATATCAAATGGCTGCTGGCCCAGGGGCTGACAAGCATTTTTTACCCCTGCATGACCTACAACGTCGATGAGGACACCTCGCAGAACTGCTACAACTGCCCGGTGGTTGCCTACTACCCGGAAGTTTTGGCGGCCAATATCGAAGAACTCAAAAACATTCACTTCTTTTACAATTACCTTGGCCTGCTTGATAAAAAGCTGCTTGCCAAAGAGCTATACCAGATGCTGCACCCCGTTTACACGGATTTAAGCGAAAAAGAAATCAAAAACGCGCTTACACCGGCCTACAAAGCCTACCACGGTTTTGAGGACAAGGTTAAGGCGCAGGGCAAGGTTATCATTGCCGAAGCCCGCAGCAAAAACATGCCGATTGTGGTACTGGCAGGGCGCCCCTACCACACCGACCCGAAAATCAACCACGGCATCGACCGCCTGATTACGGGGCTTGGAGCAGCGCTTATCAGCGAAGATTCCGTCAGCAGCGAAATCGGCCGCAAGGACCTGAACAAAGACCTTGAAGTTTTAAACCAGTGGACCTACCACAGCAGGCTGTACGCCGCTGCTAAATACACGGCGGAAAACAGCGACATGAACATGGTGCAGCTTGTAAGCTTCGGCTGCGGCTGCGACGCTATAACTTCTGATGAATGCCGGCGCATTCTGGAAGAAAATGACAAGATTTACACCGAAATTAAAATTGACGACATTGAAAACCTCGGCGCTGCACGCATCAGGCTGCGCAGCCTGTTTGCCGCCTTGGGCTTTGAATGCTGAAATATTTTTGAAGGAGCAACTTTTATGTCAGAACATGCTTTGCCGGTTTTTACCAAAGAGATGAAAGCCACGCATACCATTCTCGTGCCGGGTATGCTGCCGTTTCATTTCGCGCTGCTGCGCTCGGCGCTGCAAAGCTGCGGCTACAAGGCAGAAATTTTGCAGAACACCGGCCGCGAGGTTGTAGAAACCGGCTTAAAATACGTCAACAGCGATATTTGCTACCCGGCGCTGCTCGTAATCGGGCAGATTATCAACGCGCTGGAAAGCGGCAAATACGACCTTAACAAAACCGCCGTTATCCTTTCGCAGACAGGCGGCGGCTGCCGTGCCTCCAACTATATTTACCTGCTGCGCAAAGGTATGGAAAAGGCGGGCTTCGGCAATATACCGATTATCAGCCTTAACGTCAACGGCATGAACGAGCAGCCCGGTTTTGATTTGAACATTACCATGCTGCGCAAATTTATGGCGGCCGTTATTTACGGCGACACGCTGATGTACCTGGCCAACAAAACCCGCCCCTACGAAACAATTAAAGGCGCGGTAGACGAGCTGGCAGGCAAATGGCTTAACAAACTGGAAACCGCCTTTATGGAAGGCAAGGCCCAGGCCACCAGCACCATGAAGCAGCTTTCCAAAGCGCTGGCCGAAGATTTTGCCGCCCTGCCGCAAAAGGCCGAGCATAAAATAAAAGTCGGCATCGTCGGCGAAATTTACATTAAATATGCCGGGCTTGGCAACAACAACCTGGAACAGTTTTTGCAGAAGCAGAACTGCGAATATATGCTGCCCGGGCTCCTCAACTTTATTATGTACTGCGCCGATACCTACCTGACGGATTACAAACTGTACGGCGGCAAGTTTTTTAAATACGGCATTTCCAAAATGGCAATGATGTACTTAAAACGCCTGGAAAAAATCATGCTGCACGCGCTTGATACCAAACCCTTCAAGCCGCCTGCGTCTTACGAAGAAACCAAAGCGCTGGTCAAAGACGTTATCGGCTATGGCAACAATATGGGCGAAGGCTGGCTTTTAACGGCAGAAATGCTGGAACTTGCCAAAAGCGGCTACAACAACATCATCTGCGCACAGCCCTTCGGCTGCCTGCCCAACCACATCGCCGGGCGCGGCATGCTTAACAAAATCAAAGAAATTGCCGAAAACGCCAACATCCTGCCGATTGACTACGATTCGAGCGCCTCGAAGGTTAACCAAGAAAACCGCATTAAGCTGATGCTGGCAACGGCTGAATAAAACGCATAAAAATAACCTCGCTTACCATCTGGTAAACGAGGTTTTAGTTTTATTTTGGTTTTGACTGGCGCTTAAATCAGTTGCTGCCCTGATAAACCATGCCCTGAATGTCGGTATCTGCCTTAACCTGCACATAGGTGGTAGAACCTGCCGGGATATTTACGGATTTGCCGGTAACAAAAGCGCCGCCGATAACGCCGATAGGCCCAAGCACAATCATGCCGCCGATGGATGCGCCTGCTGCGCCTGCCGCGGTTTCAGCAGTCTGTTTGGCAATATCGCCGAGGAATACTTTAACGCGGGTGTTATCAATTGCGTAAATGTAGCCGAAGTCAACGTCGATGCGGGCATCCTGGCCGAACATACGCGGGCCGACAACCTTGGTAACTTTGCCGATGCCTACTGCGCCTTTCGGCAATACCAGCACATCATTTACAAATACGTTGTCTGCAACTTTATATTTTACAACGTCGCCTGCCTGCGCAGTTTTGCTGCTCAGGTCTTCGGCAAATTCCAGTTTGATTACGCTGTCTTTCGGCAGGGTAACGGTTTCAACAACTACAATGCCATCCTGGAAGGCCAGGTTTGCCAGTGCTTCCAAGCGGCCGGCTAAAGAACCGGTGCTTACTTCGCCGTTCATCAGCATTTCAACGGCTTCAATGCGGCTTTTGGCAGGGCCGCCTGCGGTGCTTTCGGTAAACTGCCATTCAACCGCGTTCAGTTTGGTCAAAAAGCTTGCTTCGCCGCTGCCGGCATAACCTTCAATATAATCATACAAATTGTCAACTCTATTTAAAATCGGGTCAGTGGTGATGGTGCCGTAAACATCATCCTCCAGGCTGTCCATTCTGCTTACCAGTGCGCCGGCCTGCTCTGTGCCGTACAGGGTAACTTCAAGCGCGCCGATTTTTTCGCTGGCAGTCATGGTTTTCGGCGCTGCGGAAGCTTCAATGGCTGCGCTGGCAGAAATCTCATCGCTTGATGCGGCTAATGCAACACCCGGAAAAACTGATGTAGCAGTAAGTGTCATTGTTAAAAGTAAGGTAAGGAGTTTTTGTTTCATCGTTCTACCTCCAAGATGATATATATAGTAATTATATCATAAAATGTCGCAAAAAAATAGTAAACTAATTGAAAACCGGGCCTGCCTTGTGCGGTAAGCCCGGTAAAATTATGCTATTTTAAATATTTTTGCAGATTCTGCGCTATGGCGTCCTTCATTTCGTCCATTTTGGCAAAGCGCCTTCTGTGCTGGGCACGTTTGGAAGGTTTTAATTCTTCCATGGATTTGCGGTATTCCGGAATGGGGATTTCGTAAAAGCGTTTGTCGTCAAGCTGATGCCCTTCACATTCCTGCCAGAAGGCATCGAGCGAGGTTTTCAGCTTTCTGTCCATACGGATATGATTCATGGCGTAGTAGCCTTCGTTGCTGACGGCGTAAATGCGCTCGCAGCCAAGCACGTGCGCCACGTTGCGGATACCGTAGAAAATAAGGTTTTTGGTGCGGTAGCCGAAAAAGGCTTTCGTCAGCCCCTTGATAACTTCCGAACCGTTGGGCGTGCCCTGCAAAGCGCCAATCCACAGCGCAGGGCGGCCTTCTTCGTCCGGCGCCAGCCAGAACATAATCTGGTACAGCGCTTCGTTATCCCACAAAAGCACCAGCGAAAGGCAGCCTTCCTTGCGCTGCCCGGCGTGGAACCACAGCTCCAGCGTCAGCGGCTTGTCTTCGTAGCTGTCCTCCCACAGGCGCAGCATTTTGCCCTCGGCGTACAGCTGGCGCAGTGCTTCTTCCGTAAGCTTTTCTTCCAAAAATTCCACATGCGCCTTAATCAGCGCAATGCGCCCGGCATAGGTAGAATTTTTATAAAAGAACTGGCGTGTAGCCTGCTCCACAAAGCTGGTGGTGTGGTGCAGCATATCGCGCCTTAAAGGCGTTGCCGCAAAAAAATCCATCAGCGCGCCGATTTCGGCACTGTGCAGCATGCAGCGGGTGCGGAAAACAACATAACGCTTCCATTCTTTTAAAACTTTTGTATTGTACAGGTCGTGCCCGATATGACTTAAAATTTCTGTATCCATGTCAGCCTCGCAATTGTTTGATATGTTACATTATACCATATTGCCGGCTGCACTGCCAGTAGTGCTATTCTTTATGGCGGTTGTACATCGGGCGCAAGCGCTCCTGCATCGGGATTTTATCTGCCGTTGCGGCAAGCTGTGCCCATTCGTACAGCGTGCTTTGCGCGCCCACCGGCTCCAGGCGGTTGGTTACGCGGCGGTAAGTGCCGTTGGACTGCATCATGTGCGCGCCTACGTTATCGCGCAGGTACAGGTCAAGCACTTTTTTGATGCGCTCGATGTGCGCCGGCGTTTCTATCGGGAAAAACAGTTCAACGCGGTCGTTGAGGTTACGCGGCATCCAGTCCGCACTGGAGAGGAACAGCTGCTCTTTGCCGCCGCCCTGGAACCAGAAAATGCGGCTGTGCTCAAGCTGCCTGCCGACGATGCTGCGCACGGTGATGTTGTCGCTGATGCCGTCCATGCCTGCGCGCAGGCCGCAGATACCGCGGACGATAAGGTCTATTTTAACGCCTGCCATCGAAGCTTCGTACAGCTTCTGGATAACAGGGTAATCAATCAGGGAGTTCATCTTGGCGATGATGTGGCCCGTGCCGCCGTTTTTAACAACGCTGATTTCGTTGTCAATCAGCTCGTAAATCTTTTTGCGCAGGTTCAGCGGCGCCATAACCAGTTTGTTCCACACCGGCGGGTCCGAATAACCGGACAGCACGTTAAAGAAGGCCGAAGCGTCGCTGCCGAACTGGTCGTTGGCCGTCATCAGGCCCATATCGGTGTAAAGTTTGGCGGTGTTGTCGTTGTAGTTGCCGGTGCCCAGATGCACATAGCGTTTAATGCCGTCGGCTTCCTTGCGCACAACCAAAATAATTTTGGCGTGGGTTTTAAGGCCCATCAAACCGTAAATTACGTGGCAGCCCGCTTCTTCCAGGCGGCGCGCCCAGATGATGTTGTTTTCTTCGTCAAAGCGTGCTTTCAGCTCTACCAGTACCGTAACCTGCTTGCCGTTTTCGGCAGCGCGTGCCAGCGCAGCTACTATCGGCGAATTGCCGCTGACGCGGTAAAGCGTTTGCTTGATAGCCAGCACATTGGGGTCATCAGCGGCGTCGCTGACAAATTTAACAACCGGGTCAAAACTCTCGTAAGGATGGTGCAGCAAAACATCGCGCTCGCGCAGAACTTTAAAAATGTCGCTGTCGTCCGGCAGCTCCAGCGGGCGCTGCGGCACAAATGGCTCATACAGCCAGGGCCACATACCCGGCAGCGAAGCAAATTTAAAGAAGCAGGTTGCATCAAGCGGCCCGTTGATTTCGTAAACTTCCTGCTCGGTAATGTCCAGATTATCGTACAAGAACTGGCGGATACGGTTGTTGGCCTTGTTGTAAATCTCCAGCCTTACCGAAGCGCCGCGCGTGCGTTTGCGCAGGGATTTTTCTACTTCTTTCAGCAGGTTGTCGATGTCGTCTTCGTCAAATTCCAAATCCGCGTCGCGCGTAATGCGGAACGGCAGAATATCCAGAATCTTGCAGCCGCTGTACAAATCGGCGCAATGCTCGTTGATAACGTCCTCCAAAAATACAAAGCTGCGTTTTTCCTCGCCCGGCACTTCAATCAGGCGCGGCAGTACGCTCGGCACCTGTACGATGCCCATGCTGTCCTCGCCCTCCTGGTTGGTCAGCTCAACCGCCAGGTTTAAGGTTTTGTTGGCCAAAAACGGAAATGGGCGCGAAGCGTCAACCGCCATCGGGGTCAGTACCGGAAAGATTTCCTCCTGGTAATAAGCCTCCAGCCAGCGGCGGCCGTTTTCGCTCAGGTCGCCTACGCGGCAGATTTTAATGCCGGCCTCGCGCAGCTCTTTTAAAAGCGCCAGCAGGTATTTGTTCAAAAGGCGCATTTGGTCATGCGCAGACTTGCTGATTTCTTCCAGCTGCTGTTTAACCGTCAGCCCGGCGGCGTCGCGTTTGTTGATGCCGTTTTCAAACTGGTCCCACAGCCCGGCAACGCGCACCATAAAAAACTCGTCCAGGTTGGATGCGGTAATCGCCACAAATTTCAAGCGCTCCAAAAGCGGCGTGGTTTTAACGCCGGCCTCGCGCAGTACGCGCAGATTGAACTTTAACCAGCTCAGCTCGCGGTTAAAAAAGTATTCCGGTTTATTAAGATTGATTTTTTCGTTTTTATCCATTTATCTGTCCACCCGTTCCAAAACTGCCTGTAATCCGTAAACTTCTTCAAAAAACGATGCCTTGGAAGCAAACGTCCATTCTTCAATCGTCAAATCCTCGCGTGTAACGGCATCCACCTTCATCACGCCGTTTTTAACATTTACGCGGCAGCTTCTGATTTTTTGTTTATAGCTGCGGTCCATCGCATCTGCCAAGCGCACCAAAGCAGCAAGTTTGGCCACCAGCGGCATAACCTCCGCCGACATCGGCTCCACATCGGGGTGCTTATTGCCAAAAAGCCTGTGCGCATGGTAATAGCTGGCCAGCGCCACAATTTTTTTGTCCATCTCGCTGAAGCCCAAAATATCGCTCGACATAATCAGCTTGTAGCTGTACAGCGAATGGCTGCGCAGCGAAACATATTTGCCGATGTCGTGCAGAAGCGCCGTAGCCTGCAAAAGGATGCGGCAGTGGCTGTCCAGCCCGTGATGCTTGCTGAGTTTGTCAAACATCAGCACGGCAAGCCTTTCCACCTGGCGGGAATGTGCCTCGTCGTAGTGGTAATGGCGGCCTATGCTGTGCAGAAGGCTCAGCTGCTCCTGTTCAAGCTCGGCGGCATAATCCTTATCGGTTTTGGTGCCGATATGCAGCAGGCAGATACCGTCGATAAAGCGGTCGTCAGTCAGGATGATTTCCTGCACCGGCACTAACGCTAAAAGCTGCTCATACAACAAAATTGTCGGCACAACAAGTTCGGCAATGTCCTCGTTAATTTTAAATACCTTGATAATCTGCGGCAGGTTCAGTTCATGCACGGTTTTAAACAGCTGCATAAACTGCTCCGTTTTAATACGGATAACGCCGGTCTGAAAATCAATGCCCAGCATCTGGAGCAAAAGTTCAGATTCCGCGCCCGAAAGCACCAGGTAACGCACCTGCTCGTTTTTAAGCGCGTCCCTTACTGCGCCCATCGTACTGGAAAGGTATTCTGCCAGGGCCTGGTTAAACTTCAGCGAACTGCGCTGATTGCGGTTAAAGCTTTCCTTGACGCGGATAACGCCGATATTTAAGTTCTGCTGATAGCGGATAACATTATCCTTAACAAAGGTAATGCCCAGCCCGCCGGACGAAATATCCATCATCAGCATGCTTTCATCAACGCCGGTAAGGCCGTCCAGCTTCATCGTGCGGCGGATGGATTCATACTTGGTGTAAATTTCTTCCGGCAAATCAATAACGGTTACTTTAAGCCCCGTGCGGATATAAATCTGGTCGATAAGGAAAACGCGGTTCAGCGCCTCGCGCACAGCGGTAGTTGCCTGCATGCTGTATTCCTCAACCTCGTACTCCGTCATCAGGCGTTTAAAGCCTACGAGCAGTTCGCAGATTTCGTTAACCATGCTGAACGGGATAATTTTGTTTTTAAAAGTTTCCTCGCCCAGGCGCACACGGCGGTTGCATTCCTCAAGTATTTTGATGTTGTTTAAATTACGGTACTGCACAATCTGCATGCTAATCATCTCCGAGCCGAGATGAATGGCAGCAAAAATTTTATATTGTTTTTTTCTCACATGACCACCTCATTAAATCATTATATTTTAATTCGACGCAGCAGGCTTAAATCCTTGCCTTTAACAAAGTTTTTACAGCATTTTACCGGTATTTTAACTTTTTTTGCGGCACTACGCAGGAATTTTTATAATTTATGACAAATATATAATTGTATGCAATTTTATGTTTAAAATAAGCCAAAGCGGGAGGGATAAATTTGCAGCGGATAGCAATTATAGATATCGGCTCCAACTCTGCGCGCCTTGTTATAACCCATATTTATAAAAACGGCGCCTACAACATGGTTTACAACCAAAAGGAGGCCCTGCGCCTCAGCCAGAAGGTTGACAAAAACGGCTGCCTTACGCCGCAGGCCTTCAGCGATACTATCGAAACCCTAAAAACATTTGCCTATATGTGCAAACTATATAACGCCGACCACATCATCGCCGTAGCAACGGCAGCCATACGCAACGCCAAAAACGGTGCGGAGCTGACGCGCCTTGTACAGAAAGAAACCGGCATCAACCTGCACATCATCACCGGCAACACCGAAGCCTATTACAGCTATCTGGGCGTAATCAACACCCTTCCTTACGAAAGCGGCATTATATTTGACCTCGGCGGCGGCAGCACAGAGCTTATCTACTTTGAAGAACGCAAAATATTAGAATCCGTATCCGTCCCCATCGGCGCAGTAAACACCACCGCCATGTTCAACACGCGCGGCAGCGTAAACGCCGCAACCTTCGGCGAGCTTTGCGCCTACCTGCGCAGGCGGCTTGGCGAATACCCCTGGCTTAAACAGCCCAAGCTTCCGCTGATAGGCGTCGGCGGCACAGCCCGCACCATAGGCAAAATCCACCAGCGCGCCAGCGGCTACCCCACAACCAAAATCCATAACTATAAACTCACCGTGCAGGCCTTCCGCGGCATTTTAAACCGCTTAAAAAACACCACGCTTGAAGAACGCCGCAAAATCTCCGGCCTAAGCAGCGAGCGCGCCGACATCATCATCGCAGGCGCAAGCATCATCAACGCCCTGTTTGAAGTTACCGGCAGCAAGCAGCTTATTACATCCGGCTGCGGCCTGCGCGAAGGCTTGTTTTTTGACTATCACTCCAAAGAAACCGGCATCCCCCTCATTGCCGAAGACATTTTAGAACGCAGCACCGAAAAAATCCTCACGCTCTACACGCCCGACCCCACCCATAGCAGGCACATTACCGACCTTGCCCTGCAAATGTTTGATTCGTGGCACGCACTGCACAGGCTTAACAAAAACTTCCGCCGCCTTTTAAAAACGGCGTCGCTTCTGCACGACATCGGCATAACCATCAACTTTTACAGCCACGCGCGCCACAGCGCCTACATGATACAAAACGCGCAGCTTTTCGGGCTGACGCACAAAGAACAGCTCATGACCTCGGCCGTGGCAGGCTGGCACAACGGCGTATCCAAAAGCTACTTTTACCGCGACCAGCTCTTTCAAACCATGCTTACCGAAAACAACTGGCAGGCCGTCAACAAGCTGGCGCTGATACTGGCCCTTGCCGAAAGCCTGGACTACACGCAAAGCAGCCTGCTTGCCATAAAACGCGCCGGCGCGGATAAAAACGGCGCCTACCTTACGCTGACCGCCAGCGGCAACGCCGCCATTGAAATGCACCAGATACGCACCCACCTCAAATGGTTTGCCAAAACCTTCGGCATGCCGCTTGATATTAAGATTGAGGAAGAATAAAAATCAGTTAAGCAAAAAACTCCGGAGCATAAGCTCCGGAGTTTTTATTGTTTAAACTATATATTCAGTTATTATCAGAAGCTGTATTCAACATTTACATACCATTTATCTGCTTCTGCATGGCTGCCTTTCTGGTAGCTGTAACCTACGCCAAAGCACCAGTCGTCCTTACCTGCTTCAATGCCCAATGCGCCCAGCCAGCTACCGCTGTCCATTACAGTATAATCAAGCGTTGATACGCCGCCTGCAACATTAAGGTCAACGCTGTTGTCTGTATCGCCAAAGGCCCAGATATATGCAACGTCTGCTTTCGGGGTAATGCGCCAGCCGCTGTCTGTTACAGTTTCGTTGCGCAGGCTTACGCCGACCGGCAACGTCCAGATGTTCTGACGTTCTGCATCATATTCGCCAAATTTCTGGCCGTTGTAGTATGCAGTATAAGAATCCGGGTCTACATTGTAATAACGCAGACCGGTATAAGGAACTATCTGCGTATTGCCGTTGGTGTAAAGTTTTTCTGCCCTTACGCCTACCGTAAATACGGATACATCCCTGTCGGCTTTAATCTTTTTGCCCATGGCCATGCCGCTCAGCTCGTTATCGCTTTCGCTGAAGCCGATATCGGCAATAACATTGCTGTCGTCGTTTTTAACATTGCCGTAAAGGGTTACGCCCCACATATCATAGTCGTTGTTGATGCCCATGCCGTGGCTGTCGCCATCACCATAGCTGAAGGCAATGCCGCTTTGTACTTTGCCTTTTTTAGCAAAGTCAACGCCGACGGTTACACCGTCAAAATCGTTGCTGCTGTCGATAGAGCCAAAGCTGGAAGCCATACCGTCCAGGTCATAGTTGCCATGAATGTATTTAGCCCAGACAGCGCCGTCTTCGTTAACGGTAGGTTCGCCGGTAATATCGTCCTGAGTGAAGGACAGGCGCAGTACAGAGTTATCTGCCATGTCGCCAGCTACCGAAATTGTACCTGCCGTTACGCCTGCTGCCTCGCCAATCATTGCCATTGCGCCAAGGTCGCGGCTGGTGCCGTTGCCGGTGGTGTAATCGCTGAAGAATTCTTTAGCGCCGGGGTTTTCACCAAGTCTGCCATTAATAACAGATTCTGCAACGCCGGTCAGGTTTTCGCCGCCTTCGCCAAGGCTGTCAACAAAGTCGTTAACTGCATCAGTTTTTTCTTCGGCGCTCAAATCTTCAAGGTTTTTGTAGCTAATCTTATAGTTACCTTCGGCAGTTTCTGCATTTGCATAAGTTTCGGTACGGTCATATACCAATGCGTCGTTAGTCCACAGAGTATCGTCATCATCAACAGAACTTACAACTTTGTAAACATTATTTGCGTTTGGTGTAAGGTTGCTGACATCAAGTTTAGCACCGTCTGCAACAGTAATGGTTGTGCCGTTAGCATCAATCAAAGCATTTTCATTGCCAGCTTCAATGCTGCTATCAAGAACGGTTACGCTGTCAGCAGTTACTTTAATATTGGTGAAGCTATGGATTTTGCTTGTGCTGGTATAATCGCCATCTTCAGCAAGCGGTTTCAAAGTATTGCTGCCTTCCAAAACAAGGGTGCTTTCGCCAGTAACGCTGTCATAAACATCTTTAGTATAACTCAGGCTATTGTTGTTATAAAACGGGTTAAAGTTATTATCCTTATATTCAGTAGTTAATTGATAACCCTCACCGGAAATTTCACCTTCAACAGTTGCACCATTTAACACAACAGTTGCATTATCAACAGTAGAAGATGTACGGTCAGTCGTCCAGCCAACAACTTTACCATCATCATTCGGTTTACCATCATAAGCCTCATAAGCTTTTACCGGAGTTGAACCATTAACAGCGCCGCCTGCATAAATGCTGCCGCCAACAGTTGTGCCGTTAACAGTAATAGTGCTTTCACCAACGTGTGCGCCGCTGCCTGTCTGTGCATTATCTACTGCAATGCCGCCGCCTAAAATATCGCTGGTTACTGTACCGCCGTTGATTGTAATATTAGCAACATCAACCGTGTCAGAACCGGTCATACCAAGTGCCATGCCGCCTGCTGCAATAGAAGTATTATCGGTAATACCTCTAAGGTCAGTCATTGCCATGCTGGCATTTACACCAAGGCTATTCCATTGTACATAACCATCTTCATTATCATTTTTGCTGGCTTCCATAATGCTGATAAGCTGTAATCTGTCGATAGTGCCGCCGTTAACGGTAATATTGGTTGTGCCAACATGGGTAGCAGCATCCTTACCATTCTGCGCAGTAGTCAGCATCGAATTGCCTACCGCCATGCCGCCGCCATAAATGCCGTCAACATTGCCTTCAACTACAATATTGTTGCTATCTACATTGCTGCTTGCAAGCGTGCCGTTGGTGCTGCCTTTATATCCGTCTTCCCCAATACCGCCTTCCATGCTCAGCGCAAAGCCGCCGCCAAATACGCCGACTGCATTCATATCTTTGCCAATGTAGGTATTAACTGCACCGGTATTGGTTTCTGCCTTAGCGTTGTTAAGTGTGCCTGCTGCACCGCCGCCAAATACACCGGCTGCATAACCATTAAGCAGATAAATATCTGCACCGGCTTCGTTAGTAGCAGCTGCATAAGCGCCTTCACCTTCACCATCAATAGTGGCACGCATGCTGCCTTGACCAAAAGCTACGCCGCCGCCAAATACGCCGACTGCACCACCCTGGCCTGCAATGCCGCTAAGTTTAATATCTTCTAAATTGCCGCCTTTTACTGCACTAATAACGCTGCTTAATGCACCGCCAATATTTCCAGCAACCTTGCCGGGGTCTACTTCACTTTCAAGGTTCACAACAATGGTTGCCTTGCCGGTAGTTGCGGTTGCAGTACTGCTGCCATAAGCATCGTTAATATTGTCTTCAGTTAATCCAGCTTCCTTATTAGTATCATCATTTTTCCATGTATAGGTATGACTTGCAGCTGTAATTCCGCCGCCAACTACACCTAAAGCAGTGGTGTCGCCGGTTAAAGTAATATTGGTATCGCCGGTTGTTGCTGTTGCCGTGCCACCCTGTATAGCATCTTTAACATCTACTGTTATACCGCTTACAGTAATATCAGATGTTCCATTATCGTTACCAATTTGTCTATCCGGATATAAAATCGCTTCAACAACGCCAGTTGCATCAACTGCTGCCGCTGCACCGCCGCCAATTACGCCAATGGCAACACCGTCATGAACCCTTACATTAGTTGTACCGGTAACTTCACTTGCAGCTGTGCCGCCAATGGTGCTTACAGCCAAACCACCGCCGGTTACGGCAGCGGTTAAACCATCAATGGCGCCATTTGTAAAATCGACTTTAGAATTTATAGTAAGATTAGTATTGCCGTCTACGGTGCTTACAGCCTGGCCGCCAACAGCAATTGCGCCGCCGCCGTTAGCAAACGCTCCAACATTGGCACCGTTATTAACATTAGTGGTTACATCGCCTTTAAGAGTAGTTTTTACATCATGACCTTCATTTTGACCAGTTAAAGGCAGTTTAATAAAACTTACTTGTACTTCCATATTACCAAGACCAACTGCTGTACTTGCCCCAGTGCCGCCAATTAGATTGCCATTATTAATGTTTGTTGTAATATTACCGGTTCTATCGGCACTTACTCCATCAACTGAAAATCCACCTATTGATAAATCACCACCAATCAAGCCAATTACAACTGAATTATTGGTTTCTGAACCAATAGATGAATTTATATTTCCATCTATTACTAATTTATCGTTTTTAACAGTATCAATATTTTGAATTTTTGTTATTATATCTTTTAAATCTTGGTTACTTATAAAATTTTTCCCTAAGTCAACCATACTATCTAAGTCTCGGTCAAACTGACCTTCACCGCCAACAGCACCGGTAATAGGTACTTGACCTGCACCGTACACACCAATGGCTGCGCGTAAAGCATCCAACTTACCTTTATCTTCACCAACTGCTTTTTGATATGCTGCTAAGATTGCATCAACACTGGCATTAGTTTGAAGGTCAAGATTGCCTTGACCAATAACAAATTTGGCGCTGCCATTGTCAATAATAGTTTGGTCGGTAATTGTACCTTCAACCGGTTTACCATTTACACTCGCCGCAAAGGCGTCGGTGCTGTAAAAAATGCCCATTGTACTTGCAGCCAGTAATGAGCATAACACCTTTCTTTTTAAATCCGACTTGTTTTTCATCTTTCATACTCCTTTGTTCTTTTCTCGGCAGTATCAAGAGTGCTAAAAAAGCCACGCTTTTTGAACACTGTCGGTATATACTTATATTATACTATACCTTTACCCCCCCACAAGACGTTCTTTGTTTTAAGTAATCCTTTTCTTTTGCCCCTTCGCATTTATGTACTGCTGCACCACACGTATGTGTGGGGATTAAATGGTAAAAAAATAGGCAGAAGCATAGCTTCTGCCTATTTTTTGTAAAATTTTTTAATATTTTTGCCTTACAAGGCTTTGTTATTTTTAATTCATTTCACTTTCACGCGCATGGATGAGTTTTAATCTGCGGCGGGCTGGGCGCAAATCTTCGGGCACTTCTTCTTCCGTCATGTTGCGCGGCACGGAGGTCGTCCCGCATTCTGCGGCGGTGGTGTAATACCATTTTTTATAATCCAAAATCTCCAGCGTTTCGTTAAGCTTTTGTATCTGCTCTTTTACGGTTTCGCGCTGTTTTAAAATCATTTGCAGGCGGTCTTTAATTGTGCTGTCACCTGCCATGGCCAGCTCTATAAATTTTTTAATGTCCTTAATGGACATGCCGGTATTTTTTAAGCAGTCGATAATCAAAAGCCATTCGTAGTCGCTTTCCTTAAACATGCGGATGCCGCTGTCGCTGCGCTCTACAAAGGGCAAAAGTCCTTCGCGGTCGTAATAACGCAGGGCAGAAGGCGTGGTATTCAAAAGTTTTGCCATTTCACCGACGGTGTAAAACATTTTTTATGCCTCCTTCAAAAAGTTCACAATTTTGCCATTGACTTAAACTTAACTTTAACTTCTATAATTTACTTAAACTTACAGTTTGATTATAACACATCAGTAAATTTTGGCAAGTATTTTTAAATCCCGCCTTAGCGGAAAGGAGTAAAACCATGAAGAACCTTTTTAAAACACTGGCGCTTACGGCAGCGTTAAGCGCGCTTAGCCTTACGGCGATGGCGGCAGAGCCTGCGCTGCACCAGACTGTAACAAACCCGCAGGC
This sequence comes from Phascolarctobacterium sp., assembly GCA_003150755.1. Classification (GTDB taxonomy): domain Bacteria; phylum Bacillota; class Negativicutes; order Acidaminococcales; family Acidaminococcaceae; genus Fusicatenibacter_A. The sequence goes on from QAMT01000002.1 coordinate 473,215, forward strand.
GCTTGCGGTGCAATCTGCCGGGACGGAGAATTTTACCGGCGAGGTTGTGATGGCTGTAATTTACGGGCCGCAGGCGCCTTCTAAAAGCTATGCCGCCACAGTAACTTTTGCCCCGGGCGCACGCACTTACTGGCATGTACACGAAATGGGACAGACGCTTATTGTGACCGGCGGCATTGGCTACACGCAGGAATGGGGCAAAGCCCCCGTTATGCTTAAGCCGGGCGACATTGTGCGCTGCCCGCCGGGCGTAAAGCACTGGCACGGCGCTGCGCCGCACAGCAGCATGACGCACCTTGCGCTTTCGGAAGCGGGCGGCACTGTAACCTGGCTGGAAGAAGTGAGCGCAAAAGATTACCCCAGCGAGTAAGGAGGATGCAGGATGAAAAAGAAGTACCTGGCAATTTTAACGGCGCTGATGCTGACGGCAGGCATCGGCACGGGCGCGCAGGCGGCAGAGCTCAAAGCGCTGAGCACGCAGCAGGCCAACATTGTAACGGTGGCCGCGTTTATGGCCAAAGGCGATTTGACGCACCTTAAAACGGCGCTTGCTACTGCGCTTGATAACGGCATGACGGTCAACGAAGCCAAAGAAGTTTTGGTGCATCTTTACGCTTACACAGGTTTTCCGCGCAGTTTAAACGCACTCAGTACGCTTAACGCACTTGTTGAAGAACGCAAGGCCGCAGGCATTAAAGATGTTTTAGGGCCGGACGCAACGCCGCTTGACCCTTCTGTAAACCGTCTTGCCGCGGGGACCAGAATCCAGACAGAAATTTCCGGCCGCGTTGTTACCAACGATTTTGCCCCTATCATCAACACTTTTTTGCGCGAGCATTTATTTTATGATATTTTTGCCCGCGATGTTTTGACCTGGCAGGAGCGCGAGCTGGCAACCGTCGGCGCGCTGGCGGGTATTGGCAATGTCAACCCGCAGCTTACTTCGCATTTCCGCGCAGCGATGAACACGGGCCTTACGCCGCAGCAGCTTGAAGAAGCAGTTACCGTTTTAAATGACACTGTAAGCAGCGAAACCGGCAGCAATGCCAGGGCTGTTTTAAACAATGTTTTAAAATAAACAAATTAAGAAAGAAGGATTATTATGAAATTACGTAAACGTTTACTCACCGCAGGACTTATCATGGCACTTGGCATTACTTCCGCAGGCTTTGCCGCAGAATCGCAGAACTCTAATCCTTGGGGTTTGGTTTATAAAAATGCCATTACCAAAAATGTTGAAGGCCAGGTTAATATCCACCCGGTAAGCTACAAGCTGAACGGTCTGAAAATTGCCGCCAATGTTTACACCCCAGCAGGCTATAACCCGGCGCAGAAATACCCGGCCATTGTTGTTGCGCACCCCAACGGCGGCGTTAAAGAGCAGGTTGCAGGGCTTTATGCGCAGCGCCTGGCAGAGCTTGGCTACATTACCATTACGGCTGACGCAGCTTACCAGGGCGCAAGCGAGGGCGAACCGCGCCACACCGATAAACCTTTTTACCGTACCGAAGATATTCACGGCATGGCCGATTACATTATGCAGTACCCCGGCGTTGACCCCGACCGCATGGGCGTGCTTGGCATCTGCGGCGGCGGCGGTTATACCCTTAACGCAGCCAAATCTGATAAACGCTTTAAAGCAGTTGCAACTTTAAGCATGTTCAACAGCGGCGAAGTAAGGCGCAACGGCTACATCAACAGCCAGCTTGACACCGTTGCCCAGCGCCTGAAAGAAGCATCTGACGCACGCGCCAACGAAATTTTAAAAGGCGAATACGCTATCAGCGGCAATGTTGATTTTGACGCGCTGACTGACGAAGCCATTGCCAAAATCCCGACTGACCTGTACCGCGAAGGCATGATGTATTACGGCAGGACGCACCGTCATCCCAATTCTACCTTTGCTTACACCACCAGCAGCCTGATGGATTTGATGACCTGGGACGCAACCGACCAGATTGAACTTATCGACCAGCCGCTGCTTTTGATGGCAGGCAGCAAGGCAGATTCGCTGTATATGTCGCAGGAAGCCTTTGAAAAAGCAACCGGCACCAAGGATAAGGAGCTGTTCCTCGTTGAAGGCGCAACCCATATCCAGACTTATTATGTGCCGGAATACGTTGACCAGTTTGTTGCCAAATTGCAGGACTTTTACGGCAAACACCTTAAATAATTTCAGAAAGGCTTATAACCATGCAAAATAAAATCAGCAAAACACTTGCAGCGGCGATGCTTGCCGTTATGGTTTGCGGCAGCGCCCACGCCTTTGAAAAGCCGGTGCTGCTGGAGGACCAGGGCAGCTTTTTTGCAGGCGGAACGGTAGTTACCGCGCCCGGCAGCTTTGATTACACTAACCCGCTGAACCCCGCCGGGCAAACCCTGCACGGCGACCACGCTTATGTGTTTTACCAAAAGCCGGTTGGCGCGCACAAGCTGCCGCTGGTATTCCTGCACGGAGCGGGGCAATCCAAAAAGACGTGGGAAACCACTCCGGACGGGCGCGACGGTTTTCAGAACATCTTTTTGGAACGCGGCTTTGCCACCTACCTTATCGACCAGCCGCGCCGCGGTGACGCAGGGCAAAGCACGGTTAACGGCACAATCAACGCCGTGCCGAGCGACCAGTTCTGGTTTACTAACTTCCGCGCCGGCAATGCGCCTGACTTTTTTGACGGCGTGCAGTTCAGCCGCGACCCGGAAGCGCTGAACCAGTATTACCGCCAGCTTACGCCCGACACCGCCAAATATGACGCTAAAGTTGTGGCAGACGCAGTCAGCGCGGTAATGGACAAAACCGGCGACGCTGTGCTTATCACCCACTCGCAGGGCGGCGGCACCGGCTGGCTGGCAGCAATCAAAAATCCGCACGTTAAAGCGGTAATATCATTTGAACCCGGCAGCGCCTTTGTCTTTCCCGAAGGTGAAGCGCCGCAGCCGCTTAAAACCAGCAGCCCCTTTGGTCCGCTTACGGCGGATGCAGTTACCGGCGCAGAATTTGACAGGCTGACCAGAATACCTATCGTTATTTACTACGGCGACAACATTGCCGATAGTTATACCGATGAATGGAACAAAGATTCCTGGCGCATCCGCCTGGATATGGCGCGAAAATTTGCGGCGGCTATCAACGCCCGCGGCGGGGACTGCACTGTGGTGCACCTGCCGGACATCGGCGTTAAAGGCAACACGCATTTTCCGTTCAGCGATTTGAACAATAAACAAATTGCAGATTTAACGGCAGACTGGCTGCACGAAAAAGGTTTGGATAAGTAAAAATAACCATAAAAAAGAACGCACACCAAAAGTGTGCGTTCTTTTTTGCCTTGCGGCTAATCTGTGATAGTGCCCGCCAGGGGCTAAGTTTCTGCTATTCCCTTTTAGCCAGGCTGACAAACCTGGTGTACTGTTTATGGAAGAACAGGTTAATTGTGCCTACCGGGCCGTTGCGGTGCTTGGCGACGATAAGCTCGGTGATGTTTTTGTTTTCCGTTTCCGGGTTATAGTAATCCTCGCGGTAAAGGAACATTACAATATCGGCGTCCTGCTCGAGAGAGCCGGATTCGCGCAAGTCCGAAAGCATCGGGCGTTTTACCTGGCGCGATTCTACGCTGCGGCTTAACTGAGACAGTGCAATTATCGGCACATCAAGCTCGCGCGCCAGCGCTTTAAGCGAGCGGCTGATTTCGGAAACCTCCTGCTGGCGGTCGCCGCTGCTGTTGCGTTTGCCGCTGCCCTGCATCAGTTGCAAGTAATCGACAACGATTAAGTCAAGCCCATGTTCTGCCTTTAAACGGCGGGCACGGCTGCGCATTTCCATCGCCGTAATACCGGCGGTATCGTCAATATAAATCTGCGCCGCGCTGAGCGCATCAGCCGTCTGTATCAGCTTAATCCAGTCCTCGTCCTGCAATTCGCCAATGCGCAGGCGCTGCGAATCTATGCTGGCTTCGGCGCAAAGCATACGCTGCACAAGCTGCTCTTTGCTCATTTCCAGGCTGAAAAAGGCTACTACTTTCTGCTTGCCGTCCGTCTGCCTGCCGCTGCGGATAGCCACATTCTGCACAATGTTCAGCGACAGCGCCGTTTTACCCATGGAAGGGCGCGCCGCCAGAATGATAAAATCACTGCCGTGCAGGCCGCTTGTAAGGTTGTCAAAATCAACAAAGCCTGTCGGCAGGCCGGTTAAGCCGTTTTTATTGTTCATCAGTGCTTCAATATCGCGGAACGAATCCATAACGATATTGTTGATGGGCACAAAGTCCGTATCCTTTTTGCGGTTGGAAATATCAAGTATCTTTTTTTCGGCAGAGTCGATAATGTCGCTGACGTCCTCGCTGCCCTCGTAGCCCATTTCGGCTATTTCGGTTGCAGAACGCACCAGCTGGCGCAGGATGGATTTTTCCTCGACGATGCCTGCGTGGTAGACGACGTTGGCCGCTGTCGGCACGGCGTTGGCAAGCGACGTAACGTAGGCGATGCCGCCGATGTCCTCCAGTTTGCCGTTTTTCTTCAGCACTTCCGTCACTGTTACCAGGTCAACCGCTTCGTTGCGGTTGTACAGCTCCAGCATGGCGTTAAAGATAACCTTGTGCGCCTCGCGGTAAAAATCCTCGGCACGCAGCTTTTCCATTACCTTGGCAATGGCCTCGCGCTCCAAAAGCATAGCGCCAAGCACGGCCTGCTCTGCCTCTATATTTTGCGGTGGTACTCTGTCAATCATGGCGTGCGCCTTATTCTGCCGCTACGGTTACGGCAAACTCGGCAGAAATTTCCGGGTGCAGTTTGGCAACCGCAGTATATTCGCCCACGCCCTTAACGGCAGATTTCAGTTCTACCTTGCGGCGGTCAATATCAAGTTTAGTCTGTTCAATAAGTGCTTCGGCAACATCCTTGCTGGTTACGCTGCCGAACATTTTGCCGTTTTCGCCCACGCGCACTTTAACAACAACATGTACTTTTTTAAGCTGCGCTGCCAGCATAACGGCTTCGTCCTTGCGCTGTGCTGCGCGGTGCGCCTGCGTTGCCTGGTCTTTTTTGGCCTGGTTCAAGTTAGCTGCGTTGGCTTCTTTAGCCATTTTGCGCGGCAGCAGGTAGTTGCGGCCGTAGCCTTCTGCGGTTTCTACAATGTCACCTTTTTTACCTAAATTTTTAATGTCCTGCAACAGAATCACTTTCATTGTTATCTTCCTCCAACTGTTTTTTGGTCAGTGCAATAATCTGTTTTTTAACTTCTTCAACACTGATATCTTTAAGCTGCACGCCGGCCACTGTCTGGTGTCCGCCGCCGCCAAGCTCTTCCATAATAATCTGCACGTTTACGCTGCCGTCGCTGCGGGCGCTTACGCCGATGGAATTGTCTTCCTTGTATTCCGTAATGACAACACTGACGGAAATGCCGTTGATGTTTATCATACTGTCGGCAGCCTGCGCTGCGATAATAGAGGACTTAACCTCCTTCGGCGCGTTGTGGTAAACGGAAATAGCCATGCACTTTTCTACCATTTCCGCTTCGGCAATCAGGCGCGATTTAATCTGCACGGATTCCAAATCGTCTTTAAACAGCTGCCGTACCATGTTCGGGTCTGCACCGCTGCGGCGCAGAAGCGCAGCCGCTTCAAAGGTGCGCTCGCCCGTCTGCACGGCAAAGTTTTTGGTATCGACGACTATGCCGGCATAAAGCGCGGTTGCCTCGCCTTTGGTAAATTCCAGCCTGTCGTTAAAATAGCCCACAAGCTCCGTTACAAGCTCGCTGGTAGATGACGACGAAGGCTCCATATATTGCAGGGTGGTGTTTTTAATGGCATCCTCCGCCCTGCGGTGATGGTCGATAATGATACGCCACGGAATTGCCTCCAGCACCTTCTGGCTGGCGCAAAGCATTTTACGGTGATGGTCAACCAAAATCAGAAGCGATTTAGGCGTGATGTGCTTTAGCGCTTCTTCTTCTTCAACCATAATATCGGCGTAAACATCGTCCTCGTCCATCAGTTTCATATCGTTGCTGCGCAGCGCTTCGGCAATTTTACGCACCGACTGGTTCTGCCCGCTGACGACGATATAGGTTTCTTTGTTTAAGCTGCGCGCCATTTTGGCCATGCCAATAGCACTGCCGATAGCGTCAAAATCTTCCATGGTGTGGCCCATAACAAAAATTTTTTCGGCGCTCAGCATCTGTTCATGCACGGTGTGCGCCACAATGCGGGCACGCACGCGCGTACTTTTGGCGGTAACGGTGCTGATGCCGCCGAAAAACTGCAAATTGCCGCCGATAGCGACAACTACCTGGTCGCCGCCGCGCCCCAGCGCCAAATCCAGCGCCTTGGCCGCGTTAAGGCTTACTTCCTCCAGGCTGCGCCCGTCGCAGGCAATGCCCACGCTGATGGTAGGCGTAATTTTATTGCCCACCTGAATTTCATGTATTTTATCCAGAACAGGAAACTTCTTTTCCATCAAATCCTGCAAAGATGCCTGATTGATGCCGATAAGGAAGCTTTCTTTGTTATTGGCAAGAATAAAGCCGTTTTCTTCTTCGGCCCATTTGCTCAAAACCTCGTTTACCTCGCCGGAAATATTGGCGCGCGTGCTTTCGCCCATGCCTTTGGTAACGTCCTCGTAGTTATCAAAACGCACATAGGCCAGGCACAGTTTTTCGTTGGCGTATTTCTGGCGCAAAAGCTCAAAATCAGTTACATCGTTCAGATAAAAAATCAGGCTGTAACCCTTGCTGCTGTCTTTTTTGCTGTTGTCGCCCGTCAGCACGCGGCAGTGGCGCAGGCGGTAATAACGCCCGTTAATCAGTAAAAGCCGCTCGCCGTCTTTAATGCTTAAAGCATCAAAAGCGTTTTCCGGCAGGTCAAAAATTTCTTCCGGACGCTTGCCGTCCACGTTTTTTACACCGGCGTAACCGGCATATTCCGCAAACAGCTCGTTTTTCCATTGCAGTTTGCCGTCCTGCCCGAATACTGCCATGGCCACATCAAGGTTCTGCACGGCGTTATGGCTGGTGCGCTCAATGTTGCGCACAATGGTGTCAAGATAGCTGTTGAACTGAATTTCCTTGTTGTACAGGCTGCGGCGGTAATACCAGTACAAACCGCCCATTGCAGCCGCCCCCACAAGAAGCCACCACCAGTCATACCATGCCAGAATCAGGGTAAGGCAGGCCACCGTACCCAGCGGCGCTTTGATGTCGTTCCAGGCGTTCCAAATTTTGTTAAACATGTTTACCGCTCCCTTTACAGGCTGCGTTCCTTTAATTTCCGGTAGTCAAAAACAGATTCAAACGCACCCAAAAGTACTATCATTATGGAAAAGATTTGCACAGCAAATGCTAAAATTACTGCTATTGTACCCCACCACTGCGGTTTTTCGTTCTTTTTTACCCACCAGTAAACCACGGCCAGGCCCTGCACAAAAAAGACCACGCTGGTTACCATCTGCAAATTAAGCGCCAGGTCCATCACAAGCTGCGGCGCATCGCGCCAAAACGAAACAACCACTACCGAAAGGCCATACGGCCAGATAAAATATTCCGGCACGCGCCAATGCGTAAACGGCGGCAGCGGCTCAAACGCCACACCCATTTTGCCAAGCACCTTGCGCACTGCCATATAGTTTACAAATGCCAGTATCGGCGAGCAAACCACAAACGAACCAGGCAGAATCAGGCGGATAGTCTGCAACAAATCCTGGTTGGCCTTAATGGCCGAGGCAATTTCCGCTTCGCTCATACCGGCTTCGCGGTAATAAGTTTCCGTTTGCTGCATGGCTTCGTGCAGGCCTTCAAACATCATATTCACCGGGTCGGTGCCCAAAATAAGCATGCCAAGCCCAATGCTTAATATAATGGAAACAAGCGCTGCCGCAGATGAAAACAGCATTGTTTTTACCGGCTTATAGCCGCGGTGCAGGCACTCGCCCAGTACCAGGCCCAAAAGGCCGAACATGGCCATGATGGACAGCGACTGCACAGGTCCCAGCAGCGAACCGATAACCGCGCAGGCTACAATAAGCGTCATCACACTCCACCGCAGGCCGTTGCGCAGGCCGCACACCGCCACCGGCACCGGCCACAAAAAATTAAAAAGCGCGCCCAAAATAGGCAGGTATGCGCCAAGAATGGCAAATAAAACAGCGACAGCCGCCAGAATACCGGCTTCCACCATTTCAGAAGTTTTTCTTACCAAAATGCTCCTCCTTTAATAACAGGGCATACGCCCACATAGTTATATTGTACCCCAAAAAGGCAAAAAAGCAAAGTAAAACTAAACGGCGCAAAGCCTGTAAAAATTAGCGGAACGATGTTAAAATTAAGATAATCAATGTTAAAGGAGCTTAACCAATGGCTGAAAATAAAATTTGCGGGCGTTTTGCCCCATCGCCCAGCGGTAGGATGCACCTGGGCAATATCTTCTGCGCGCTGCTAGCGTGGCTCAGCGCCCGCGCGCAAAACGGCAATATGCTGCTGCGGATTGAAGACCTTGACACTTCGCGCTGCACGGAAGAAAAAGCGCGCGTGCTGATGGACGACCTGCTGTGGCTGGGGCTGGACTGGGATTACGGCGCAGCACCTGATAAACCGGCAGATGAATATTACCAAAGCCGCCGCAGCGGGATTTATAAAAAATTTTTTGACCGGCTTGACGCTGAAGGTTTGATTTACCCCTGCTTTTGCAGCCGCGCCGAACTGCACGCCGCCAGCGCACCGCACGCCAGCGACGGACATTTTGTGTACCCCGGCACCTGCCGCCGCTTAACGGCGGCACAGCGCGCCGCCAAAATGGCGGGCGCGCACAAATGCGCGTGGCGCATTTGCGTGCCGGATGAAACAATCGTGTTCAGCGATTTGCACTATGGAGCGCAAAGCCTTAACCTTGCCCGCGAGTGGGGCGATTTTATCGTGCGCCGCAGCGACGGCATTTATGCGTACCAGCTGGCGGTCGTTACCGACGACGCGCTGATGGGCGTAACGGAAGTTATCCGCGGCAGCGACCTTTTAACCTCAAGCGCTCCGCAGCTTTACCTGTATAAGCAGCTTGGCTTTACGCCGCCAAAGTTCGGGCATCTGCCGCTTTTAACCGCGCCGGACGGCCGCCGCCTTGCCAAGCGCGACCTTGACCTGGACATGGGCGCGCTGCGCCAGACGTATAAAACGCCGGAAGCCGTCACCGGCAAACTCGCTTTTATAGCAGGGCTTACCGAAACCGCAGAACCTATCAAAGCCGCCGAACTGATACCGCTTTTCGACTGGCAGAAAATACCGAAACAAAATATAGTTATAAATGCCTGACAGATAAAAAATCCCCGGAAAAACCGGGGATTTTTTTCTGCCAATTTTTAAATTTTACTGCCGCATCTTTTACAGCACCGGCGCTTTTCTCATCTGCGCATCTTTTTCATAAGCAGCTGCAATCATTAAAAGGCGTTTTTCAGACCATGGCTCACCGATAATTTCCATGCCTACCGGCACGCCCAAAGGCGCGGTTTCGCCCGCCGGGGCAAAGCCTGCCGGTACAACTACCGAAGGAAATCCTGTTACGGAACACAATACGCCGTTGCGCTGTTTCTGCGAATCGCCAATCTTGCAGACAAGCTGCTGCTGATGCGGGTAAACAATGCAGTCCAGGCACTTGGACGCGATAAGCTGCATAATTTTATTCTTAACCGTCTGCTGGCGCAGCAGTTTTTCATTATAATGTGCCGAATATGTGGATAATTTCAGCGCATCTTCCATATTGCCCTTATCGACGGGGTGGTATTTGCCGCTGTCGTAAATCTCTTTTAAAGAGTGTACCGGTATCTTATCTGCCGGAAAGCTTTGCAGATACTGCGTCAGATGGTCGTTAAAATCATCCAGGTGCACGCTGACTTCGCTTGTCAGCCAGGCAGAATCTATATCGTCCGTAATCTCAACCAGTTCTGCGCCGCCCCTTTGCAAAACGCCCAGAGCCTTTTCCATAACTTCATTGACAGGGCGGTTAATTTCTTCTTTGCCGAAAAAGCTGCGTAAAATACCGATACGTTTGCCCTCTAAAGTGCCTTTTTCCAGCCCGCCTTCAAAATTTTGCACTTTATTGTAAGACCAGGCCGTAATTTCGTCGTCCTCATCATAACCGGCAATTACGCTCAGGGTACGCGCTGCGTCCTCAACCGTGCGGCACAACGGGCCTGCCGTGTCCTGCGTCAGCGAATAAGGCACAATGCCGCTGCGGCTTACCATGCCAATCGTCGGGCGGATGCCCACAAGGTTATTGGCCGAAGACGGCGAGCGCACCGAATTGATAGTATCCGTGCCGATGCCGATAATGCCGAAATCTGCCGCAATGGCAGCGCCCGTGCCGCCGGAAGAACCGCCCGGAGTCCTCGTCAAATCGTAAGGGTTATAGGTCGGCCCTAAAATGGAGCTTACAGTTTCGCCCCAGATAGCAAATTCATGCAGATTGGCTTTGGCTAAAATCAAAGCACCGGCTGCTTTAAGGCGTTTTACTATAAAAGCATTGCGGTGCGGCTCAAAGCCCTTAAGGGCGATAGAACCTGCCGTTGTCGGCATATCGTCAGTTTCGACATTGTCTTTTAAAATAACAGGTATGCCGTGCAGCGGACCGGTAAAGCCGCTGTGTTTGAATTTTTCGTCAAGCTCTGCGGCTTCTTTTTCCGCATTGGGATTAACCAGAATAATGCTGTGCAGCTTTCCGTCATATTGTTTAATGCGTTCAAGATAGTATTGCACCAGTTCCAAACAAGTCAATTTTCCCTGCTGCATTGCTTCGTGTACAGCGCTGATTGTCCATTCCTTCATTATAATCACTCCTTACACCGGTAAAAAGGTAACGGCCAAAATAAAAATCAAACCGCTCATCAGCATAATAGCCATAGAATAACCCATAATGTCACGTGCCTGCAGGCCGGTTACGCCCAAAAGCGCAATAGCCCAGAACGGCTGTGCCATGTTCGTCCAGGTGTTGCCGTAAGCAACGGCAAGGCAGGTTTTAATGATATTGGCGTGCATCATCAGGGCAGAATCAATGGCAATCGGCCCCTGCACTACCCACTGGCCGCCGCCGGACGGCACAAACATATTAACCAGCGAAGCACTTAAAAACGTGTACAGGTAAAAAGTATCAGGCGTACTGATGGAAACCATGGCGTTGGACAAAATATCTACCAGCCCGGAATACTGAATCATGCCCATAATACCGGCATACAGCGGAAACTGAAAAACAATGCCCGATACGCCGCCCGTAGCCGCTTTGACAGATTTCAAATAGCTGGCCATAGTTTTGTGCATCAAAATACCGGCAAACAAAAAGATAGTGTTCACCAGGTTAATATCAAGGTTAAAGCCATAAGTATAAAAATGGTAAATGATATAAACAAAACCCAGAATGCCCAAAGCACCGGCTACAATTTTGCTGTTGTTCAGGCGGTCGCCGACAGTCGGGTTTTTAGGCAGCACCGCAGTGCTGTCTGTTTCCAGTTCAATGGCTTTAATGCTTTCTTCCGACAGCGGAGTGACTGACTCCGGATTAGGATGCAGCATAGAAGCAAACAGCGGCGGAAAAATCAGAAGCGCAATAGTTACCACGATATTCATGGTATTAAACATATAATCATACATCGGGATAATGCCGATTTTATCTTCCAGAAAATGCCCCGGTGTAGCAATTAAAAGCCCGATGGAAGCCGAAAACATGCCGTGCCAGGTCATCTGCCCGACATAAGCACCGGCAGCAATAAGCCCGTATTCAAACGGAATTTTTTTAATGCGCAGCTCTTTGGCAAGCTCCTTGGCCAGCAAAGCGCCGACAATCAGGCTTAAGCCCCAATGGATATACGAAACCAGCACCGAAACAAAGGTAACCAGCCACGCCGCCTGCTTGGCGCTTTTTACGCTGCCTGCCAGCTGCTCGATTTTGCGTTTGGTAAAAGGCGCATCGGCAACTGCCGAACCGGTAATAATGATAAGGGCCATCTGCATCGCAAAGGAAAGCAGGCTCCAAAAGCCCTTATACCAGTTTACCACCATCTGCATCGGTGAAACACCGGCAATAAACACGCCCAGCAAAAACGCAATAAAGGTAAGAATAACTGCAAAAATACTCGGGTCCGGCATATACTTCATTGATAGCCTCGTCAGCGTCGAGCCAATCTTCATAATGCCGTTTTCTTTTGGTTTGTCCATAAATTACGAGCCCCCTTTATCATATAAATTATTTATTATTTCCGTAAAAAATTTTTAATTCCTTCTTAATATATTTGTAAATTTATATAAAAAAATCTCCAGCTGCATTCCTCTTTACAGCCGGAGATAATATTTCAGCGGTGCTTTATTAACTTAAGATTACTTAAGGCATACTCTGAAAATTACCGTAGTAAAATCAAATTAATTTGTGTGAGATTAGCTTCGTAAGATTTGCCTGCCCTTCAAGAATTGAGAACGAAAGGGCATTAAATGCCGAAGTTATGGATATTTCACTTCCCTGCATTACACCGCAGAAATTAACAACAAAACCACTATATAATAATTTTAAGGAGAAACATATTAACAAAACAAAACTGTTAGAAACCTAAAAGTCCAAAGAATACGAAGCAAACAATTGCCGCTACTACCGACATTGAGAAGCCCCAGATAAGAAGCTTACGGAACAGTTTGCCAGCATCTTCATATTCAGCTGCCGCAGCAAGGCAAATAGCGCCTAAGGTACTAAGCGGAGAAGTATCAACAAGATGTGCGCCTACATCAATTGCAGAGCACAAAGCGATCGGATCACAGCCGGTAATCTGAACAATACCAGGTGCCATATTAAGGAACATAGGCATTACAACACCGGATGAGCTGGAATATGCGGAAATAACTGCCGCTACAAAAGAAGTCCAAAGCATGATTGTAGTAGGAGTAGAAATATCGGTCATCATTTTAACAAGGAAATTCAAACCGCCACTTTCATCCATTACTTCGATCAGGATATTAACACCGCTAACCATCATGATAACGCCCCAAGGCATTACTTTAATAGCAGCTTTACTGTCACCGTAACCGGTAACCATTAAGATAATAGAAAGAATAAATGCAACAGAACCAACATCAGTCGTTATATTCAGGAAAGGTTTCGGCAACGTTTCTTTCATACCAGGCAATGCCGGCAGAATTACCATTACAACTAAAACCAGAATAAGGAGTATTGTAGTTTTTTGCGCTGCCGTAAACGGTTCCGGTTTAGGAGCAATCGCATCAATATCAAGTTCCTGCCCAGAATATTCTTTAAGCCATTTCATGCCGCCCATCAGCAAAAAGCCAATAAATGTTACCAGGCCTTGGGCAACAAAGCAGTTAAAGAATATTTTCCAGCCAAGGCCGGATAAAGCGTCCGCCGGGATACCCATGGCTTCTGCACCTTGTGCAATAAGACCATTACTGATAATACCGGTAGGAGCAAGAGGTGACAAACCTGCACCGTTAGCAGAGCCTACAACTATCAGGGTCATCAGGAATGCAGGAAGCTTTAATTTATGGGCAATAGCCATTGCCAAAGGAGCCATCAAAGCCGGTACTGCGATATTGCCTGGGCCGATTGCCGTTAAAACAGTGCCGATTAAGAAAAGCATCAGCGGAATGAGAGCTGCATTGCCTTTGCATAAACGCAGTGCATGGTCCGTTAGTTTCTGTAAAGTACCGTTAGTTTGCGCCATTCCGAAGAAAAATGTTACGCCAGCCAACAGCATGAAAAGTGTCAATGGGAAAAATTTCTGTATTGCAGAGCCGGTTAATCCAGAAAATAAGCCGCCTACTAAAATACCAAAACCTATGCCAATATAACCAACATTAATATTTTCATTAACACAACTGATAACTACCAAAACAATTAACGCCACAATCGACATAAATGCCGGAAAAGAAAGATCTAAGCCAAACATCTAGTTCACCTCTTTCCAGACATTAAACCAGCCGATTAAGAAGTGTCATAGTCAAACATATATGAATTATACGATTTTACTAACCCAGCCTTACCGGCCCGTTTAACATCTTATTATTTCATTAAAGATTTTAAAAACAAGCCTGATTTTTATCCATTAATGTTAAGCGGCCGGTCTGTGCCCACAAAATGGAAGGATGTTTAATCTCTACCCTTGCGGCACTGCCGTTATTGCCATACATTACAACATAAACCGCTGCACTGATGGCTGCCATTACATCCTGAGGTACTGCCGGTGCAGCAGCCTGCGGGGCTGGGGCCGCCGCAGGAGCAGCCGCTGCGGGCTTTTCCTCAGTATGTTTTTTCTTTTTGCTGCCAAAAAGGCCAAAGAATGACATAACCTCCACCCCTTTACATTACAGCGGAATATTGCCGTGTTTTTTAGCCGGACGGCTTTCGCGCTTGGATTCCAGCATACGCAGTGCATTGATAATTACCGGGCGCGAATCCTTGGGCTGAATAACCATATCTACCATGCCGCGGCTTGCTGCCTGATACGGGGTTGCAAAGTTTTCAATGTATTCAGCAGTTTTTGCAGCAACATCCGGGTCTTTGCGGAAGATAATGTTTGCTGCGCCGGATGGGCCCATAACGGCAACTTCAGCAGTCGGCCATGCAATAACCTGGTCTGCGCCGAGCTCCTGTGCGCACATGGCAATGTAAGAGCCGCCATAAGCCTTACGGGTAATAAGCGTAATTTTAGGAACGGTCGCTTCGGAATATGCGTACAGCATTTTTGCGCCGTGGCGGATAATGCCGCCGTATTCCTGGTTGGTGCCCGGCAAAAAGCCCGGTACGTCAACAAGGTTCAGCAAAGGAATGTTGAAGGCATCGCAGAAGCGGATAAACCTTGCCGCTTTATCAGAAGCGTTGATATCAAGGCAGCCTGCCATAACTTTCGGCTGGTTGGCGATAATGCCCACAGTCTGGCCGTCCATACGTGCAAAGCAGGTAATGATATTCATCGCATAATATTGCTGTGATTCGTAAAATTCACCTTTATCGACAATTTTAGTGATAACATCCTTCATATCATACGGATGGTTGGAATCATCAGGAATAACCGTATTCAAAGTTTCATCTGCCCTTTGCGGGTCATCGCCGGTTTCCACAACAGGAGCCGTTTCCATATTATTGGAAGGCAGGAAGCTGAGCAGATAACGGATTTGTTTAATGCAGTCTTCATCGTTTTCGGCTGCAAAGTGGGCTACGCCGGAGGTCTGGTTGTGCGTCATTGCACCGCCCAGCGCTTCCTGGGTAACTTCTTCGCCGGTAACGGATTTAACAACTGCCGGACCGGTAATGAACATTTTAGAAGTGTTCTTTACCATATAAATAAAGTCAGTCAAAGCAGGGCTGTAAACCGCGCCGCCTGCGGACGGGCCCATAATAGCGGAAATCTGCGGTACAACGCCGGATGCGCTGGTATTTTCAAAGAAGATTTTGCCGTAGCCGCCCAGTGCGTCAACTGCTTCCTGGATACGCGCGCCGCCGGAATCGTTTAAGCCAATGCACGGAGCGCCCATTTTAAGCGCCAGGCGCTGTACTTTAACAATTTTGTTGGCGTGCATTTCGCCAAGCGAGCCGCCTTCAACGGTAAAGTCCTGTGCAAATACATAAACCAGACGGCCGTCAACAGTGCCGTAGCCGGTGGTTACGCCTTCGCCCGGCAGCTCTTTTTTATCCTGCCCAAAATTGGTGCAGCGGTGTTTTACAAAACGGTCAAGCTCTACAAAGCTGCCCGGGTCAAGCAAAAGCCCTATTCTT
This sequence comes from Phascolarctobacterium sp., assembly GCA_003150755.1. GTDB lineage: Bacteria > Bacillota > Negativicutes > Acidaminococcales > Acidaminococcaceae > Fusicatenibacter_A. The sequence continues at coordinate 488,955 of QAMT01000002.1, forward strand.
TCGCGGGCAGTTAATTTGCCGCTTGCATGCTGTTTTTCTACACGCTTTTCGCCGCCTGCCTGCATAATATGCTCGGACAGCTTAAGCATTTTTTCTATTCTTTCCTGAGTAGACAACTCTGCCACCTCCATTAGTTTATAAAGCTTAAATTACAAAGCAAACTTTATTTTTTTGCAGGAGCGCAAAGTTCAAGCAGGATGCCGACAGATTTCGGATGTACAAAAGCAATGTCCATGCCGCCTGCACCGCCGCGCGGAGCTTTGTCAATCATAATGCCGCCTTTTTCCTGTACGTCTGCAATGGCAGCTTTGATGTCGTCTACACGAAGGGCAACATGCTGGATGCCCTGGCCGTTTTTGGCGATATATCTGCCGATAGGGCCGTCGCCTTTTTCGGTAATATCAACCAAAAGCTCAAGCAGGGTTTCGCCGCATTCAATAAATACGGTTTTGGCGCCCTGTTCCTCAACGGTTTCTTCACCGGTGCAGTTTAAGCCAAGCACTTCGGTGTAGAATTTTTTTGATACATCCAGGTTTTTGCAGGCAATGCCTACGTGGTCAACACAGATTACCTTAAACATATATATTGCCTCCTTGCAATTTTTTATTTTCCGGGAAAGCCGCTGCCAACGGCCTCCCCGGTTTATTTTTTATTTAACGTGTTCTTTGATGAAATCAACGATTTTGCTTGTCGGAGTGCCCGGAGTAAATACTTCGGCAATGCCGGCTGCCTTAAGGCCCGGAATATCAGCTTCGGGGATTACGCCGCCGCCGATAACCAGAACATCTTTCAGCCCTTTTTCTTTAAGAAGCTCTACAACCTTCGGGAAAAGGGTGTTGTGAGCGCCGGACAGAAGGCTTAAAGCAACTACATTAACGTCATCCTGCAAAGCAGCTTCGGCAATCTGTTCCGGGGTCAGGCGGATACCGGTGTAAATTACCTCAAAACCGGCATCGCGCAAAGCGCGGGCCACTACTTTAGCGCCGCGGTCATGACCATCAAGGCCGGGCTTTGCAACCAAAACTCTAACTGTCTTTTCCATTTTTATTCCTCCTGAAATCAAAAGCATTCAGCCAATGCTTTTTTAAAGTTATCGTGTTCCTCCAGTGTTACGACAAGGTGTACAAGTTTTTCGCAAACTTCTTTGCCATATACCGGTACGGACAAATCCATGAATTTTTCAACTGCTTCATCCCAGGTCATCGGATTGGGCGGATCGCCTTTCGGGTATTCAACAAATTTGGTGTATTCCTTGCCGTCTTTGCCGGTAATTGTCAGTTCAACTGCCCAGCGGTCGGGCTGTTCCGTATATTCTTCATCAAGTTTCGGGTCTACAATGACTTCTACGTTTTTCATCAGGCGCTGAGTTTCAGCGTTGACAAGATTTTCATCGCTGAACTGGTCAATGCCAAGTTTTCCGTCTTTAAGCATTGTAGATACGCAGTACTGGATAGAGAATTTAGCGCCATAAGGATTTTTCGGATGTGCATTGTCAACAAGCTGTTTTACAATGCGGTTGCTCCTGATGGCAACTTTTTCTACATCTTCCGGCCTGAGATTATGCTCATTTCTTAAAAGCTGGGCTGCATAATTGGACGGATGGGTATATTTGCAGCAGGCATACGGTTTGAAGGAATTATCATCAATTTTAAAACCTTCAATATCTTCCGTCAGTTTTTCCCAACGCGGTTCAGCAAGCATTGCACGGCAGAAACCTTTATCGCCGTCAAGGATTTTTTCCGCTGCGGTAAAGCCGTTTTCGGTAAGTTTTGCCGAAAGGATGCCCGCAAAGTTGGCCTTACCTGCATGTAATGTTTTGCTCATTGCTCCGTCTATTAAAAATTCCCACAAACCGCCAGCTTGAGTGCCGGCTGTGCCAAGGCAATGCACCATCTGGTCGGTATTGAATTTTTTAAGGTTGGCGACGGTTGCTGCCGATGAGAATACGCCGCAGGTTGATGTAGTATGCCAAAAATAATATGCTTCGGGGTTTACGGATTCTCCGATGCGTGCGCCGGCTTCATATCCTGCAACAAGGGCCGCCAATATATCTTTACCGCTTTTTTCTTCATCCTCTGCCACGGCAAGCGCGGAAGGAACAGTTACACAGGCCATGTGGATGATGGATGGGTTGTGCAAATCATCAAAATCCAGAGAATGGGAAGCAGCGGCGTTTAGCATTGCTGAGTAAAGAACAGAATTTACTGCACCTTTTTTACCATTTAACATTATTGCGCTTGTGCCATCTGAGCTATTACCCAGCGTTTTATACATAATATCCATGTTTTTCTGGGTCCAGCCGCCTATACTGTTGCCAAGATAATCAAGGATATATTGTTTAGTTATTTTAACTGTTTTTTCAGGCAAATCTTCATATCTAATGTTTGCTATGCGATTTGCCAGGTTTTGGGTTAAAGATTCTATTTTCATAATATTTTTAATTTATCAATAGTAGATGGACGGTTTGAATTCGCCGAATTCTTCACGCAGTACGCCGCAGATTTCGCCGAGCGTTGCATAAGTTTTAACAGCGTCAATCAGGTAAGGCATCAGGTTTTCGGTGCCTTTGGCAGCCTGGCGCAGTTTTTCAAGCGATGCTTTAACTGCTTCGTTGTCGCGGCTTGCTTTCATTTTTTCAAGACGTGCAACCTGGCGTTCGCCGACAGCAAGGTCAACAGTCAGTACATCCTGTTCTTTGGCGGTTTCTTTGGTGTCAACATATTTGTTTACGCCGATAACCGTGCGTTTGCCGGTTTCGATATCGCGCTGGTCGCTGAAGGCATTGCGGGCCATTTCCTGCTGCATGTAGCCATGTTCGATTGCCGCAACGGCGCCGCCCATTTCGTCAATTTTCTGGATGTATTCGTAAGCTTCTTTTTCAATCTGGTCGGTCAGGCTTTCTACATAATAGGAACCTGCCAGCGGGTCGATGGTGTTGGCAATGTTGCTTTCATAAGCCAGCAGCTGCTGGGTGCGCAGTGCAAGGGTTGCGCTTTCTTCGGTCGGGATAGCAATCGCTTCGTCGTAAGCGCAGCATGCCATGGACTGAATACCGCCAAGTACGGCACTCATTGCCTGCCAGGTAATGCGGATTGCATTGATAAGCGGCTGCTGTGCGGTAAGCACGCTGCCTGCGGTATGAACATGCACGCGCAGCATCTGTGCTTTCGGTACGGTTGCGCCATAGCGTTCTTTCATAATGCGGGCCCACAGGCGGCGGGCTGCACGGAATTTGGCAACTTCGGAGAAGAAGTCAAGCCCTGCGGTGAAAATCCAGCTGATGCCGGGTGCAAAATCGTCAACCTTCTGGCCTGCTTTAATAGCAGCGTCGATATAAGCCATAGCATTGGCAAAGGCAAAAGCAATTTCCTGTACTTCAGAAGCGCCTGCTTCGCGGATATGGTATGCGCCTACGCTGATGGTGTTCCATTTAGGAATGTTCTTGGAGCAGTATTCAAAGGTATCGGTTACCAGGCGCATGGACGGACGCGGTGGGAAGATATAAGTGCCGCGGGCGATGTATTCTTTCAGGATATCGTTCTGGATAGTGCCGCGCAGCTGCTCGGGTTTAACGCCCTGTTTTTCGGCAACGGCAACATACATGGCAAGAAGTACGGCAGCCGGGCCGTTAATTGTCATAGAGGTACTTACCTTGTCAAGGGGAATACCGTCAAACAAAGCTTCCATATCTGCCAGAGAGTCGATAGCAACGCCTACTTTGCCAACTTCGCCGTGGCTGAGTTCGTGGTCGCTGTCAAGGCCAATCTGGGTCGGCAGGTCCATCGCAACGGAAAGGCCGGTCTGGCCTGCTTCCAGCAGGTATTTATAACGGGCGTTGGTTTCTTCGGCAGTGGCAAAGCCCGCATAAGCGCGCATCGTCCACAGGCGGCCGCGGTACATAGTGGGCTGTACGCCGCGGGTAAACGGATACATACCAGGGAAGCCCAGTTTTTCGCAGTAGTCAAAATCCTTGACATCAAGCGGAGTATACAGACGCTGGCCTTCAACTTCTTTGCGTTCCGGAAATTTAGCCGTTGCTTTGGCAACTTTGGCTTCGTATTCCTTCAGGCCCTCAGAAACTTTCATTAAGGGATCTTCGGAAAATTCTTTTTCGAGTTCCTTTCCTCTTTCGAGTTCTTCTTCAAGTCTTTTTTCTTCAGACATGTTTTTTCTCTCCTTTGCTTTTAATTATTTAAAATGGGTGTTGCGCATAGTGCCGGTCTTCATGCAATCAAGGTGCATTTTGAATACTTGCGCCAAATCATGCGGGATATGGCCCATATGGTTCTTCTGGGAAATTTCCAGATATTCCATCAGCATCGGGCGGTAATCAGGATGAGCGCACTTATTGATAATGAGTTTTGCCCTTTCAACCGGGCCAAGGCCGCGGATATCGGCAACGCCCTGTTCAGTGATAAATACCATGGTGTCATGCTCGGTATGGTCGGCATGGGTTACAAACGGTACAATTCTCGAAATGTCGCCGCCTTTGGCAGTAGACTCGGTCGAGAAGATAGAAATATAACCGTTGCGCATATAGTCGCCGCTGCCGCCGATGCCGTTCAGAATCTTGGTGCCCATAACATGGCTGGAATTTGCGTGTCCGTAAATATCAAATTCTGCCGGGGTATTAAGGGCAATTACGCCCAAGCGGCGGATAATTTCCGGATGATTGCTGATATCCAGAGGCCTTAAAACGATAGAACGGTTGTAAAGGTCGGGATTGGCTTTAAATTTGTTCAGTACATACGGCGACGGCGTAAAAGCACAGCCGGAAGCAAATTTTACCTTGCCGCATTCAATCAGGTCGAATACTGCGTCCTGCAAAATTTCGGAATACAATTCAAGGTTCTCAAATTTGGATTTTTTGAAACCATGCAGAACTGCGTTAGCAATACTGCCTACGCCGGACTGCATCGGCAGCATTTCTTTCGGAATCAGGCCGCGTTTTTGTTCGGTTTCCAAAAAGTCAATCAGGTTCTCGGCAATTTTAATGGTTGCGCCTTCAGGTGCGGAAAGGTTCCTTACATGGTCTGGAATATCGGATTCCACGATGCAGGTAATTTTATCAAGCCCGCATTCCACATAATTGGTGCCGATGCGGTCGCCTGCGTGGTAAATAGGAATTTCGCGCCTGTAAGGCGGTTTGGGCTGAATATAAATATCGTGCATGCCTTCAAGTTCCAGCGGCTGCGCAGTATTTACTTCGACAATTACCGTTTTGGCGTGTTTGACAAAAATCGGCGTGTTGCCTACGCCCGGCCCCAGAATCAGGTTGCCGTCCTCGGTAATGGCAACAGCTTCGACAATTGCAACATCCACATCGCCGAAAAAGCCGTAATTAACCATCTGGCCGAACTGGCTCAGATGAATGTCGATATATTTAATATTCTGTTCGTTGATGCCTTTTTGCATTGACCTGTTGGAATATGCGTAATACGGCACGCGGCTGGCAATGCCGTCAACTTCAGCAAGCGCTTCCTCAATTTCCGGGCCCACAGAAGCGCCGGTCCACAAATTAATGCGGCATTTTTTACCGGCCTTAATCTGTTTGGCAAGGGCAAGCGTTGTCGCTTTAGGATAGCCCGACGGCGTAAAACCGCTGGTGCCTACATTCATTCCGTCCTTAATCAGAACCGCAGCTTCTTCAGCCGTTACGATTTTGTCAAACAGCTTAGGGTTTCTAAGCCTTGTCTTATCAAGCATCTTCATCCCTCCAGATAATCAATTCAAAGCTGTCCCTTAAAACAGACACTTTTAAAATTTGTAATATTATGCAAGCAGCAATCATTATTTTTGTTGGTAATTACAAATAATTCATCTGTCTGTTTTAAGGGAGCTTTTTTGGTTACTTGTAATATAACATTTTTAGAGCTATAATAAAAATATCAATTTTTCATCTTCGTTATAGCTTTTTTCTATCGCAGAAAGGATGTGAAAACCATGAATATCGAATACTACAAAAACTTTATCAAAATTGCCGAGCTGGGTAATATTTCTACAGCCGCCAAAGTCCTGCTGATAGCCCAGCCATCCTTAAGCAAACAAATTAAAATATTAGAAAACGAATTCGGCACAGCTTTGCTGAAAAGAAATGCCCGCAATGTAGAACTGACAACAGCAGGCGAAATTTTTTACCAGAAAGCCAAACTCATCTGCGAGCTTAATAATATTTGCCACGACGAAATACACACCAGCATTATCGGCAACAGGGGCAAGCTAAAAATAGGCATTACCATCTCCTACCCCGATTGGTACATTGAAGACCTGTTCAAAGATTTTTCAGACCTTTATCCCTATATAACCTACGATATCCGCGAAGATTCTTCCGACCAGCTGATGAAGCTGCTGCGCCAGGGAATTATCGAAGTTGCCTTTATCAGGACGCCGCTGCACATCAATCCCATTTTTATGTCCTTCGGCGGCATCGAAGAAAACTTTATGGCTGTTTACCATAAAAAAAATCCCTGGCTGCCGCAGGATGTTGAGTCGATATCCATCAGCCAGCTGAAAAACGTGCCGCTGAGTATCTCCCACGGTTTCAGGGAACGGGTTGAGCAAATGTTTAACGAAGCAGGTTTTGAACCCAACATTTTAAGCATTAACGCCTCACGTACCACTACGCTGATGTGGGCGCGTATGGGCAAAGCCGTCGGGCTGATAACAACCGATTCCTTCAAAAAGCTGGAAATTGTGCCCACTTTGATTTGCCGCCCGATAACAGGCGTCAATACTGTGGCACAGCGCTCGTTTGTTACCTTAAAAAATGCCAATCTTTCTGCCGTGACCAAAGCTTTTTTAAACTTTGCTACCGAAAAGACTATATTTTAAAGAAATTTATTAAATTTATGAATAATAAAATATATTATATTAATATTTTATAGGCAAAATTAAAAACAGTTATAACAAAAAATGGCATACCATTAAGGTATGCCATTTTTGATTACAATATATAATTTTTTAGAATAGCTTATTCGTCAACCCTGTACCAGAACGGACGGAGGAAATGCAGGTAGCAAACTTCGCCGGTTTCCGGTCCGTGGTCGCGGCGGCCAATCTGCACGCGCACTTCCTGGTCACCAATCTGCACAAGATAGTCGATAATCTCGCCCAAAAAGGCTTTGCGCAATACTACGCCGCGCACAGCGTTGGGGTCGGTTTCCGCTGTAAAGCGTATTTCCGTCGGGCGGCTGGCAAGATTGAACACAGCCTCGCTTTTCATGCGCTCCGGTACAACAAGGCCCGGCGGCAGCGGATGGTTATCGCCTTTAATATAGGCTGCGCCGTTTTGCCATACCACATCGTTAAAGCTGGATACGCCAATAAAGCTGAAAACAAACTTATTGGCCGGATGGTTGTAAACATTCAGCGGCGTGTCAATCTGCTGCATTACACCCAGTTTCATAACCAGAATGCGGTCCGAAAGCGCCATTGCTTCCGACTGGTCGTGCGTAACGTAAATGATGGAAAAGCCGTATTTACGCTGCAAATCTTTAATTTCAAAACGCATCTCCTCGCGCAGATGCGGGTCAAGGCTGGAAAGAGGCTCGTCCAGAAGCATTACATCCGGGTTGATGGCCAGCGCACGCGCCAGTGCCACGCGCTGTTTGCCGCCGCCGGAAAGGCTGGCCGGGCTTTCTTCCGCCGATTTCAATAAGTTGGTCGCAGTCAGCGCGTCCTTAGTGCGCTGTTCAATCTCTGCCTTGGGCAGCTTGCGCAGACGCAGGGGAAACGCCACGTTTTCGTAAACGCTCATGTGCGGCCATACGGCAAAAGCCTGAAAAACCATGCCGAAATTGCGGTTTTCGGGCGGTGTATAGTGGTGCTTTTTAGGTGAGGAAAGCAGGCGGTCGCCTACCCAGACTTCGCCGTCGCTCAAATCCTCAAAACCTGCCACCATGCGCAGGGTCGTTGTCTTACCGCAGCCGGACGGGCCAAGCATGGAGAAGCACTCACCTTTGCCGATTTCAAAGTTCAGGTTATCTACGGCAGTAACATTGCCAAAGCGTTTTGTAACGTTAACTAAGCGTATATAAGACATGACGGTTACTCACTCACTTTCTTGGTAAAATGGTTAATCAGCATCTGGCCGATAACGATAAGAATCAGCGCAATGCCCGCCAGAGCGGTACTCATTACGGTTTCGCCGTCCTCGTTAAGAGTATAAATGGCAACGCCGATGGTACGGGTAGTCGGCGCATAAAGCATAATGGAAACGGTCAGTTCGCGCAGCGCCGGCAAAAAGATGAGGAAGAAGGCGGAAATCATGCCCGGGCGTACCAGCGGGATAACAATATCCTTTAAGGACTGCCACATGGTTGCGCCGCAGGAGCGGGATGCTTCCATCAAAGAATCGTGTACCTGTTCCAGTGCGGCGGAGTTAGCCTTTAAGCTGAACGCCATATAACGCGCAATGTAGGCAACAAGGATAATCCATACCGTGTTGTACAGATTGATGCCGAATTTGCCGCTCCACGCAAGGATAACGCCCAGCGCGATAACGGAGCCCGGTACGGAGAACGGCAGCATGCCGAGGAACTCGAGGATGCCTTTGCCGCGGACTTTCATCTTAACGATAACGTAGGAAATCATAACGCCGGCAAACATGGTAATAAGCGCCGCCGCAAGGCCCAGCGTTACGCTGTTGAAGATAGCGTCTTTAGTAACTTCGTATTCAAACAGAATGTATTTGTAGTTATCCAGCGACAGGTTTTCCCAGGTCAGCGGCAAGCCGTAAGTGCTTACGCCGCCTACCAAAAAGATAACCGCTGTCGGCAGCAAAATGGTAAAGCCGATATAAGCCAGGCAGAAAAAGAGCAGCGGATAGCGCAGGCCGCGCAGTTTAAGCTCCATCGGGCGGAAGCTCTTGCCGCCGATAATCTGGTAATGGCCGCGGCTTAAAACCTTCTGCTGTGCCCAGATAATCATGGCAGCCGTTACAACAAGCACGGTGGCAAGTACCGTACCGGTACGGATAGAATCGAAGCTGCCGCCGCTCTGGTGGATTTTTTCATAAATAAGCGTCGGGATGTTGTAAATGCCCTGCTCAATGCCCAGAACCGCAACCGTGCCGAAATGTGCCATAGAGTACAGCATAATCAGCAGCGCGCCGGACATAATGGAAGGCAGCACCAGCGGAATGGTAATTTTGCGGGTAATGGTAAACAGCCCCGCGCCGGAAATACGCGCCGATTCTTCAAGCGTCGGGTCCATGCGCTCCAGTGCGCCGCAAACCTGAATAAATACAAACGGGAATAAGTACATTACTTCAACCATACTGATGCCGTAATAGCTGTAAATGTCAAAAATCGGCTTGGTCAGCCCAAAGGTTTCCATAAAGAAGGTGTTGATGTAGCCGGAGTTAGGCGACAGCAGCATCTTCCACGCCAGTGCGCCGATAAAGCTCGGCAGCATAAACGGCACAAGGAACAGGCTCTTCATAAAAGTTTTGTACGGCAAATCCGTGCGGGTAACAAGCCAGGCAAAAAACGTACCGACAATCGTGCTGCCGATAGTTGTCATGCTGGCGATAATCAGCGAGTTTTTCAAAGCCTGGAAGGTTTCCGGCTCGGTAAGTACATTATAAAAGTCCTCGCTGTTAAAAGTGCCGTCAACAAAGAAGGCGTTGAATAAAATCAAAAGTACAGGCCAGGCAACAAAAATTACCAGAATGGCGATAGAAATCAAAAGAATTATTTGTGCAACGCCAAAGCCGCTGTCTTTTTTAATTGTACTCATAATTCTTCCACCTCCTTAAGCTGGGCCGCGTCAAACCAGTGCAGCGCGCGGAAGTTGACCACGCACTCCTCGCCCTCTTTAAACATCAGGTTTTCGGAAATCGCTTCGTGCGTAACAATTTCCGTGCGCAGATGCTCGCCGTCAATTTCAATCATATAGTCCATCGTTGCGCCGAGGAAGTTAGCGCGTTTAATAACGCCCCTCAGCCCTGCGCCATCACGGCTTATTGCCACATCCGACGGGCGGAAAGCGGCAACCCAGTTGGTAATGCCCGCGTCCTGCGGTTTTTCCCAGGGTACTTCCTGCGTGCCGGTGCCGACAAGAAATCTGCCATTTTCGGCGCGCACGCCGAGGAAATTGGCAATGCCCATAAATTTAAAAATAAACAGGTCAGCCGGTTTTTCAAAAATTTCATACGGCGTGCCAATCTGGCGGATATGGCCGTTGTTATCCATAATGGCAATGCGGTCGCTGATGGCAAGCGCAACTTCCTGGTCGTGCGTCACATACATAACCGTAATGCCGAACTGACGCTGCAAAGCCTTGATTTCAAAACGCATTTCCTCGCGCAGGTTAGCGTCCAGATTAGAAAGCGGCTCGTCCAGAAGCATTACCGAAGGGTCTGCAACAAGCGCGCGCGCCAGGGCAACACGCTGCTGCTGGCCGCCGGAAAGCTCGGACGGCAGGCGTTTATCCAGCCCTTTCATACCGACGATGTCAATCATCTTCATAACCAGTTTGTCAATTTCTTCTTTCGGGCGCTTTTCCATTTTCAGCGGGTAGGCAATGTTGTCGTACACCGACATGTGCGGCCACACCGCATAATCCTGAAACACAATTCCCAGGCCGCGCCTTTCGGGCGGGATGTATTCGCCGCTTGAACTATCGGCAACGACGGTATTATCAATAATAATGCGCCCCTCGTCCGGTACCTCGTGCCCGGCAATCAGGCGGATTAAAACCGTCTTGCCGCAGCCGGAAGGCCCGAGCAGCGTAAAGCATTCGCCTTTTCTGATGCCGAGGTCAAGCCCCTTGTGTACCTGGTGCTTGCCGTAGGCCTTGGCGACGCCTTCAACCTTAATGATATCTTCCATAAGGCAACCTCCTGTCAACCTTTAATATTACAAAAACGGCAGAACGGGAAACCCCGTTCCGCCGCCGCTTGCAAAAGACCTCTGTTCCGTTTATGCCCTGTTATTGTTTAATCTGCATAATATCGGAGAATTTTTTAATGGTGTCTTCTTTGGTTTGAATTGCTTGAATGTAATCAATCTTAATGGATTTTTCCAAAGCTTCTTTCGGAGCGGGCAGATTGAATTTAGCCGGAATCTCTACGTCCTCACGTACAGGAATGGTGCCCTGCTGTGCAACGAGGGTCTGTGCTTCTTTGCCGAGCAGATAATCGACAAATTTTTTAGCTGCATCAGCTTTGGTGGTATCTTTAAAGATTGCAACCGGGCTCGGAACTACGAGCAGTTCGGGCGGATAGCAAAGCTGCAGGTGTGCGCCTTTTTCGATTTTGGCATTGGTGATGTAGTCAACTGCCAGTGCTGCGCCAAGTTCGCCGGAAGCAGTATCGTCGATAACCTGGCCGGAGCCTTTGCCGATACGGCCGCCGTTGGCTTTGATGTCTTCAAAGAATTTCCAGCCGAACTGTTTTTCCAAAAGGGCAACGCTCATGTAAGAGGTGCCGGAAAGAGCCGGGTTGGCAATACCGAATCTGTCGGTATAATCCGGACCCATCAGGTCGGACCACTGGGTAGGAGCGGTTTTGATTTTATCGGTGTTGATAACGATGCCTAAAGTGCCAAGGCGTGCTGCATGGAAGGAGCCGTCATAATCGTCAAACGGGTTAACGGTTTCAGGTTCAACAGGGCTCTTGTAATTAAGCAGGATGCCTTCGTTTTTCATATTATAAAAGTCCGGAACCTCACTGGTCCAGATAACGTCGGCCAGAATCTTGCCGCTCTGGCGTTCTGCGGCAATTTTTGCCATCAGTTTGCCTGCACCTGCGGACTGATAGTCAACATCAATTCCGGGGTTAGCCTTTTTAAAGCCGTCAACAATGCCCTTAATCAGGGATTCTTTCATCGAAGTGTACACGATGAGTTTCTGGCTGTCGTTAGCGGCACTCTTTTCTTCTCCGCCGCCGCAGCCTGCAACAAGCATCATCATGAGCATCATTACAGAAAGCAGCCATACAGTCGTTTTCTTAAGCATTTTAAAACCTCCTTAATTTTGCCTGCCATGCCCGGCAGAATTAAAATATCAGCGCCGTTAAAACAAAATTTTACAAATCTTTACTTTAATTTTACCAATATTTTACTTTAATTTAACATATTATTCTGAAAAAAGCAAACAAAACTCTCATTTGTCGTTTTTTTTAACTATTAGCGTATCAAATGATACAAAAGAAAAAAGGACGGCGCTAAACCGTCCTTATAATCCAAGCCGCCTGCCTACTGTCCTGACGACATTTTAAGCCCGATAATGCCGGTTAAAAGCAGCGCCGCAAAAAACATGCGCGGCAGGGTAACGGGCTCTTTAAAAAGTATTACGCCCACAATAACCGCACCCAATGCGCCGATACCAGTCCAGATGGCATAAGCCGTCCCCATCGGCAGCACCTTGACGGCGTGCGCCAAAAACCAGAAGCTCAGCCCCATGCCGATAAAAGTCAGCACCGTAAATTTCAAATCCGTAAATCCGTGCGAAAATTTAAGGCAGGTAGACCACACCACCTCAAACACACCGGCAATCAGTAAATCAAACCAGGCCACAGCAAAAACCTCCTTTAAAATAAAAAATGCCCTTATAAATGTATCTTCCATGGCCTTACGATACATTTATAAAGGCACCTGCTTACCCGGCGGCAAACAGATTACCGTAAGTATAGCACACCCGGCGCAAAATGGCAACAACCGGCGCAAAATGCTATAATTAAATAAAAGCACAAGGCAGGTGAGCGCTTTGAAAACTTACGCCAAACTATCAGCAAAATACTGGCTTTATAACCAGCTCTTTTTTATAACGGCAGTTATCATGGCCGCCGTTACCGCCGCCGCTGTATTTTTGCCGCTGGCACCATTTTACAATTTTTTAAGCAAGCATTTATTTAAAGACGCAGGCTTTTACCTTTCGGTGATATTATTCTATGCCCTACTCGCCGCAGGGCTGGTGCCGCTTTATAAACTGTTCAAACGCTTTTGGCGCGGCACACTTGCTGGCTTTGGCGGCAAGCCGGAAAGCCTTGTTTACATTGCCCTGCTGCCCCTTACCTGCGGCGCAGCGCTGTTCAGCCTGCTGTTTTACCTTGCAGACGCTTCCGTTATGGGCTTAATTTCCGCACCATCTTTTTACCTGCTCGGTTTTGTCCACGGCAGCTTTTTCATCCTCACCGCCACCCTGTCAACCTATGCGCCAATCGCGCTGGCGCTGATTTTGCTTACCAATTTAATACCGCTGGCGTTTTTTATACATTACATCCGCATTATGCGCGGCGTTAAGCCGATGCTGGCCAAGCCCCTGGCTTATGCAGGATTCGTTTTAGCCCTGTGCGCCTTAAGCATAAATTACAGCTTTGAAAACGGCAATACCGTACGCACGCACAGGTTTGACTACGAAAACGGTTTAAGCAGCGTTGACCTTATGCAATATAAAATCACCAACCCCGATAACATTCTGCCCCAACTTGACGGGCCGTGCAGCTTACAGCTCCAGCAAGAGGACTGGCTGGTTTTAGACGGCGCGGAAGCAGCGTATCCTGTATATTCTGCATTTGCCAACGCCTGCTACAACGGCATAACAAAATACCAGTATGATGACAGCCTGCCGCCCGATACGCAAAGTAAACTGCACAACGAGTTTAATAAATACATTGCCTTTAATAACACCGTTTATGCTTTTAACGACTTAATCAACAAACGCTGCGATATTTTCTTCGGCGCTATGCCCTCGCAAAAGCAAAGGCAGGCAGCCGCCGAACTGGGCGAAGAACTGGTGCTGACCCCAATAGCGCAGGAAGCCTTTGTGTTTTTTGTAAACAGCACAAACCCTGTCAATAGCCTTACCACACAGCAGATAAAAGATATTTACAGCGGCAAAATTAAAAACTGGCAGCAGCTTAACGGCACCAGCCAGCGTATTCTGGCATTTCAGCGCCCCGAAGGCAGCGGCAGCCAGACACTTTTGCAGCACATTATGGACGGAACGCCGCTGATGCAGCCGCTTAAAACCGAATACATCCGCAGCATGGGCGGCATCGGCGAAAGCGTCGCTGCCTACAACGGCGATGCGGGCGCATTGGGCTTTTCCTTCAAATTCTTTTTAACAGGCATGCTTGGCCGCCAGGATGCACCGGTAAAAATACTTGCTATCAACGGCATTGCGCCGTATAACGAAAACATCCGCAGCGGCAAATACCCATTTATAACCAAACTTTACGCCATTACGCTCAAAAGCAACACCAAACCGCAGCTAAAAACCTTCCTTGACTGGATGCAATCCCCGCAAGGGCAGGAATTAGCCGGAAAAGTTGGTTATGTAAGGTTAAAATAAAGCAAATAAACCGGACTTTCATCCGGTTTATTTTTATTAAAAGCTGTAATTTGCCTGTAAACTTACGCTTGCGCCTTCGCGCTCACCGGCATAGCCGCGCAGGTTTAAATCAAGGCTCCACGGGCTTTGCGGCGAAGGTTTGTAATTAACGCCTGCTTCCGCCATATAGCTGCTGCCTTTCAGGCTCTGCTTGGGCGCTTCAAGCCCGGCCGCACGCATTTTAGCATCGCCGTAAAATTCGTATTCATACGCCAGACCGTAATAAGCGCTGAATTTATCTGCTTCATTGGCACTCACCCTTGCGCCGATACGCAGGCGGTCGCTGTGAATAGCGTCAAACGAAAATTCATCGCCCGCAACATTAAAGCTGTCGCCTTCGGTATAGGTATGAAAAAACTTGCCGTAAACATCAAGCGTCTTTCCGCCGCCAAGCGGGATAAGCCGGCCTGCGCCGATATGCGCGCCGTAGTAAGCAGCGTCGCTTTCGTAGCCGTACTTGCCAGTGCCGTCGCTTAAAGCGTTGCTCATTTCAGTTTTTAACATGCCTGCGCGCAGGCTGCCTTCGGTATAAACGCCGTGCGCGTTCTGGTAGCGCGCCGCCACACCGCCGCCGTTATAAACCAGGCTGCCGTCGCCGCGGAAAAACCCGTCGTTAAAACTGTTGTAGGTGCGGTAATTGCCGCTGCCGTTTTCGTAAAACACGCCCCAGCTGAAATCTGCGCCACTATTAAACTGCGCCGCATTGCCGACGCCTGCAATCGTACTCCAGCCGTTAATTTTAATATCACTGTTGACATCGTATTTGCTGGCGTTGCCATGCACAGCGGCAAAAGTTTTTACACCGTAGCAGCCGTCGCGGCTCAATGCGTCCAGGCTGTCGCTGATTAAATCAGTGCCCTGGTTGACAAAGGCTGCTGCAACAGCGCGGTTTTCCGCAACAAGCTTCGTCTGTTTGGCGGTGTGGAGGCCGGTAATATGGTACACCACATCGCCGTTTTCCAAAACTGCCTCGCCGTCGCCTTCAACCGCCACGCCTGCGGTAAATCCTGCCGAATGGATATGCGAAGAATCTACACTCAGGGCATTATCGTCAGCCTTCATTAAAGTAATTTTGTCGTCGATATTTATTTCCTTGCCGTCGTTAAAATGGATATGGTCTGCTTCAATATCCGTATCCTGCAAATCGCTGTGCGCACCGTCGGCAATATCAACTATCACCTCGTTATCTTCCCATGTAAGATTTTGGAAATTGATGTTTTCAAAATTATTTATGCTCTGTACGCTGCCGCGCCAGCCGTCAACAGTCAGCGTGTTGCCGCTGCTGCTTGCATTGCTGCCGTAAAGATGCGCACCGCTTATATCGGCGCTGCCGCTGATAACAACCGAATTGTTTTCAGCAGAAACTGTTAAATTATCAGCACCCCATATATAACCGCCATACACATCTCCTTTAACCGCAGCATTGCCACCAAGCTGAACTTTATTGCCGGAAGCCTGCGCGTTATTTACATCTGACGCAGAAGCATATCCACCAAAGACACCGCTGTTTAAAATACCGCCGGTAACGGTAACTGCATTATTATTAGCTTTAGCAGAACCGTCTGCTCCTGTGGCATTAGCCCAACCACCAACAGCAGAATACATTAAGCCGTCCGCACCAATATTACCACCATTGATATTAACTTTGTTATTATTGGCTTCTGCATTATAATCGTATGCTTGACCTCCATAAACAGCTATATTTACAGTACCGCCGCTCATATCCACTAAATTATTATTAGCAGCAGAAATGCTTTGTGTAGAACTTTTCGCCTGTGCCGAACCACCATATATATTAAACACTGAACCTCCGTCCATAATTACAGTTCCGTTTTCAGCTAAAGCATCGTCGCCGTCCCAATGAGTAGGGTCATGCGTACCATCTGCAACACCGTAAACATGACCATACCTGTCCCCCTCATGCACTTCGGCCAGTTTGCCGTTATCCGTACCGTTCAAATCCTGCGCCATAGCCCTCGGCATAACACCGGTTAAAAGCATTACCATCAATGCACCGGCGGTCAAAAATCTATATTGCTTTTTCATATTAACACCTCTTTCCGGTATAAAAAAAGACATCTCCTTCTTACTAACTTTGAAGGAGATGTCTTCGTTAAAAAATATGTCCGACTAAGTTTATATTAAGTTGTAAATCTTACTTTCTTGCTATGATTTAATTATACCCTACTTAAAGAATAATAGCAAATTTCTACCGGAAAAATAGGAATTATTTTTGTAATGATAGTTACACAAATCAAGGTATTTCACAAAGAAATCACTTATAACAAAAAATCCCCCGCTTTAGGCAGGGGATTTTACTGTTTTAGGTGCTTTAAATCAGATTATACGTTGAAAACCTTGCCCGGATTCAGCACGCATTTCGGGTCAAGCGCTTTTTTGATAGCACGCATCATTTCCATTTCCACCGGGTTAGTGTATTTTTCCATTGCCGGCAGTTTTTTAGCGCCGATACCGTGTTCACCGCTCAGGCGACCGCCCAGGCTGTAAACATAGGCATAAGCTTCAGCGTGGAATTCATTAAGCTGTTTTTCCCATTCTTCGTCGCTCAAATCGCATTTCAGAATTTGGAAATGCAGGTTGCCGTCACCGGCATGGGCCAGGCACAGCAGCTTAAAGCTGTATTTTTTGGAAACCTCGTTCAGATGCTCGATGCATTCGGCAATTTTATCAACCGGCACAACAAGGTCATCCGAAGTGCTGATAAGGCTCAGCACGCGGGTGGATTCCAGGCAGTTGCGGCGGATTTTCCAAACGCGCTCGTCAGCTTCCAGCACATCGGTTGCGCCGCTGGCAGTGCAGATTTCGTCAAGCTGCTCCATCTTGCTTTCCAGCTCGTCCTCGCTGAAGGTTTCTACGGTAATGATTACATAATAGCCGTCCTCGTAATGCGGCAGTTTCAGTTCGCTGTAATCGCTGGCACTGCGCACAAAGCCGTTGTCCATAAATTCAACGCTGGTCGGGTTCAGGCCCGCTTTAATTAAATTCGGCACAACGCCGATAGCTTTATCAAGTTCGGTAAAGATAGCCAGAATATCCAGTTTGTACGGGCACAGCGGCAGAAGTTTCAGGCTTGCTTTGGTGATGATGCCCAGCGTGCCTTCGCTGCCCATGATGAGCTGTTCCAGGCAGTAGCCGGTAGAATTCTTTTTCAGCGTAGAGCCGAGTGTTACAATTTCACCGGTCGGGGTAACTGCTTCGATAGAATAAACCTGGTTGCGGGTAGTGCCGTAGCGCACAGCCTTGTTGCCGCCTGCGTTGGTAGCAATGTTGCCGCCGATAAGGCAGCTGTCGGCGCTGCACGGGTCGCCGGCATACAAAAAGCCTTCCTTATTGGCATATTCCTGAATTTCAAGGGTTCTGGCACCGGCTTCTACAACCATATACATGCCTTCCTTGTTCAGTTCCAGAATTTTATTCATGCGTTCCATCAGCATAACAATGCCGCCGTAAACAGGCACTGCGCCGCAGGATACGCTGGTACCGGCGCTGCGCGGGGTTACAGGAACGTCAAATTTGTTGGCAATTTTCATAACTGCCGCAACTTCTTCGGTGTTGGCCGGAGCAACAACAACCTCCGGCAGATGATGATAATGCGGATCGGTTTCCTCATCGGTTTTGTATCTGTCCAGAACTTCTGGGTCGGTCATTACATGTTCACTGCCTACTGCATTGCGCAGAGCCTCCAATACTTCTTCGGTGACCGGTTTGTAATTCATCATTTTCTCAAATCCTTTCTACTATCCTTCGGTAAAAAATCAGTCTACATTAAAAATCTTGCCCGGGTTGAGAATACATTTCGGATCCATAGCCTTTTTAATGGTACGCATCAGGTTCAGTTCAGCCGGGCGGGTATATTTTTCCATTTCGGCAAGTTTTTTAGCGCCGATGCCGTGTTCGCCAGCCAGGCGGCCG
The DNA here is from genome assembly GCA_003150755.1 of Phascolarctobacterium sp. GTDB lineage: Bacteria > Bacillota > Negativicutes > Acidaminococcales > Acidaminococcaceae > Fusicatenibacter_A. Next base: position 507,222 of record QAMT01000002.1, read on the forward strand.
CCGATGCTGTAAGCATAGGTATAAACTTCATCGTGGAAAGCCTGTACGTTTTTCTCCCATTCTTCGTCGGTCAAATCGCATTTGCACAGGATGATATGCAGGTTGCCGTCGCCGACATGGGCGCAGATACGCGGCAGGAACGGATATTTTTCGCCGGTTTTCATAATGAATTTGATTGCTTCTGCAACCTTGTTGCGCGGTACAACAACGTCGTCAGTCAAAGATACCTGGCTGATAAGGCGCACACATTCCTGGCAGTTGCGGCGCATTTTCCAGATGCGTTCGTCAGCTTCCAGAACTTCTACCGCGCCTGCTTCGGTGCAAAGTTCGTCCAGGCGTTCCATCTTCATGTCAAGTTCATCTTCGTTGTAGGTTTCAACGGTAACGATTACATAAATGCCGTCTTCATAATGCGGCACGTTTTTAAATTCGCAGTAATCGGCAGTGCCGCGCACATAGCTGTTATCCATATATTCAATGCTGGTCGGGTCAATACCGGCTTTTAAAAGCAGCGGCACAAGGTCGATAGCTTTTTCCGGCTCAGTAAATACGGCAACCAGGTCAAAACGGTACGGGCACAGCGGCAAAAGTTTTAAAGTTGCTTTGGTAATAATGCCCAGCGTACCTTCGCTGCCCATAATCAGCTGTTCCAGGCAATAGCCGGTAGAGCATTTTTTCAGGCGTGCGCCGACTTCGATAATTTCGCCGGTCGGGCTTACAAATTCGATTTCGTGAACCTGGTCGCGGGTAGTGCCGTAACGGACAGCCTTGTTGCCGCCTGCGTTGGTTGCCAGGTTGCCGCCGATAAGGCAGCTGTCGGCGCTGCACGGGTCGCCGGCATACAGGTAGCCTGCTTCGTTGGCCATTTTCTGAATGTCAATGGTCGGCACACCGGCTTCGGTAACAATGTACATGCCGTCGGTATTCAGCTCAATAATTTTGTTCAAGCGTTCCATCAAAAGCACAATGCCGCCGTAAACCGGAATCGCGCCGTCGGCAAGGCTTGTGCCTGCACTGCGCACGGTTACGGGCACATCAAATTTATTGGCAAGCTTCATAATTTCCGCAATTTCCTGGGCATTGGCAGGTTTTACAACCACATCCGGCTTGTGGAATTTGCGGCAATCAGTCTCCTCGTCAGTCTGATAGCGTTCAAGTGTTTCGGCGTCGGTCAGCACATATTCTTCGCCGACAACGCCTTTTAATGCTTCGATTACTTCTGCGGTAACGGGAGCATAGGTTTTCATACTTCATCATCCTTCCATAACTGCGTCCGCACAGGCGGCGCAGGCAAATACATGTCTTTTATAATTATAATACAAAATTGCATAGATTTCAAAATAACAAGCGCCATAGTAAACAAAAATCCCTGTTAAAAAACAGGGATTTAAAAAATTTTACTTATTTTTAAAAATTGCGCTGGTAGCTGATGCCGATAATTTTGGTAAAGCTGTCATGCGTATGGGCGTGGACGCCGTCAGCCTCTCCCGCTCCTCTGAATTTAAAATCAAGATTGCCTACATCCATCCAGCCCAGTGCCAGCGCCAAAGTCTGGTCTTTATCGTTATAGCGCGCGCCGATGGAATAAGTGCGGCGGTCGCCGGTCGGCACCATAAAATCGCCGCCGTCGTAAGGAATGGAAGATTCGTCATAAGCATAGCCTGCCATCAGGGTATATTTATCGCTCAGCTTATGTTCTATACCGATGGCATAACGCCAGCCGTCCTCCCAGTTTTTGGGGCTGGCTTTTAAACCATCCAGCAAACGATTCTCCGTTCCGCTAACCATAATATTAAGGTTTTTGTAGGTATCCCAGCCGGTACGCACTGCATTTAATTCCACGCGGGTTTTATCATTAAACTTATGACTGTAACCGATATGCCAGGATTCCGGCAGCGTTACCTCGCCGTAAGCATCACCGGAATAATCTTTCCCCATAAAATTATACGCATTAAAATCCGCTTCCATGGAATGTTTGATGCGGCTGCGGTAAACAACGCCAATTTCGTTTTTATCGTCAAAAGCATAGTTGGCTGCGGCGTTCCAACCCAAAGCGTAGCTTTCGCCTTTGGTATGGGTGGGCACAGCTGGATTCAACATAGCATTTTTCTCCATCGTCAGCCCGACATAATTGATTTCTGCGCCAACGGCTGCGCTCCATTTATCGTCAAACTTGTGCGCAAAGGTCGGCGTAACGCTAAGCCCGTTTAAGCGGGATAAAAACGCATTGGTAGAAACGGCAGAATCACGTTCAAATTCGGACACCATGGCAAAACGGCTGAACGCGCCGATACCGAACCAGTCTTTCTCGTTCAGCTTTTTAACATAGTAAGTGCCGGGCGCAAAGCCAAAATGCACGCGGTTATGTCCATCTTCAAAAGTACCATCATTTTTATACAAATCATATTCGCCGTGCGGGCTGATATAAGTAAGGCTAACTTTAAATGCCTCGCCGTCTACTTTGGTAATGGAAGCAGGGTTGTAGGCTACGTTAGCAGCATCGCCTTCGGCAAACATACGCGCACCGCCCATAGCGACGCCCTCCGCACTCCACTCGTTAATGGCAAAGCCTTCCGCACCGGCGGCCTGCGGCAAAGAAAGCGCGCACAGCACGCCTAAAGCAATAAGTTTATTTTTTAATCTCACATCGTCACCTCTGTTTAAAATTAGTAGCTGGTGCTATTATAACAGAATTGTAAAATTTACGCTACTAAAATAAAAAACACCCTCTGCGTTATAAGCTATCTGCCAAAAAACAATACTATCAAAATAAAAAATTTGACATCAGACGATAATCAGCACTATTCTATTATCAGGAAAGTAATTACAAACGATGAGAAGCAAAATGTTCGCTCGCAGTATCCTGCAATTCAAATGATAACCGGGCAGGCTGGCGCAAAGGAGGCTTGAAAATGTCTTTGGAAGAATTACGTAAAAAACGGGCCATGCTAAAAAAGAACTCGGATATTACTTTGCGCAATATGAAGCAAATCGCCGGGGAATCCAACCGCGCTGCCGGTGTTGCCCACGGCTCTGAAAAGATAATTGCTGACCTGGATAAAGAATTTGCATCTCAGACAGGGCTTAAAGGCAATGATATAAAATTTTTATTTGCAGCAACCGCATTACAGTTAGCCCGCATCGTTATACTTAACGAGTTGACAAAAACCGAAGCTGCGGGCTCTCAAAACAGAAACGAAACAAAATTACATAAATTTCAGGAAAAACTTCTGGAAAAGTTCAATGCAGATAACAGCAGCCAGGAAAAGCCGTACTATGCTTCGATGGAACATATAATTACCAGGATGGGCGTTCCTTATGATGCAACGGCGCCTTTAACGGAAAAATCACTGCAAGCCATGCTTGGCAAAAACAGAACCTGGGATTTTGACCTGGAAGATATGATTCCAAATGAAAAACCGGAATTGTTCAAAGGGGCAAACCACCGCTTTGCCACACTTGGGCACGACCCAATACTCGGGCTGATTTTTGGAACGGCCAACATTATGACCAACACCATTACTTGCGTAAAAACTCCGCTGCTTGCTGGCAGTATCGGCATACCTGTTTTAACAACAAATCACGTTGTGTTTACGTCGGACTTTAAAGACCCCAGAATTGCAGCTTACGCTTCTACTATAATTATGCTGAAAAGCGCCATAGACCGTACCGAAGACGAGCCCGCGGCATTTGTTGCATCACTAATCAAACAAATTATACATATCGGCACAGATTTATATACTCCGTGCGGAATTCAGATTCCCGCGGCAAATTTAATTCTGTCCAACAGCGAAGCAGAAAAAATTACTCAGTATATCAGTACCGGCGATATTGTTAAAATCGGTACATCTGCTAAACTTGCAGAACTGATTAACCTGTTAATCAGCACGCTGCATACGTTGATGTACGACGCTGGAGCCAGTATTTCCCGCGATTTATACAATATCAGAACCCGGAAAATAATTATGTATTCCAACCTGATTGCCTCCGGCAGCAATGTGATATGGGTTGGCGGAAATATGCTGGCCGGTAACGAAGTAGCAGCAAAGCAGTTAGATATAGGCGGATTGATTGTTACCATCAAACGCTTATTGACAGATACTGAATACATCAGGCAAATCAAAGAAGAATTTGTCTTCGGCGGCTTCAATAAATTAATTCATGGTAAAGAGTTAGCACTCGAGGAGGTATTATGGGATTAAAACGTCTTTTATGGAGAAGCAACTTTTTGGGGCAAACCATTGATACAATCAGAAACATCATTGATGAAGAAGATGTTGTTGAAGGTACTAAACGGACGATAAAAGAAAACATCTGCGAAGATAATCCCATTGGCAAAGCAATTTATAATATAGGAACTTATGACGGCAAAAAAGCCGGATATTCGCAGGCCTCTGCGGAATACGAACAGAAATTGCTCAAGCAGGCTGATTTATTTTTGCAGCAGCAAAAAATTTACCAGTCCGAAAGAGACGCATACGAGGATTTATTAAACCAGTACGAAGCTGAAATAGAACAGTTAGAGGCTAAAGTAAATAAAACCGAAGCCGAAAAAGAATATCTGTGGGAATTGCTATTAAGGGATAGAAAGCTAAGAAAACTTGCAGGTGAATAAAAAATGACCGTCTATCAATAAGATAGGCGGTCTTTGCTTTTTAAAAACGTTTTAAATTATCAGCCGTCGATGCCGCGGCGCAGCACGATGGGGCGCTGTTTTTCCCACGGTTTGTACTGCACGGTGCTGCAAAATTCGTAGGCTTTGTAGCGTTTGGCAGCGTCTGTTTCTGCCACAGCTTTGGCTAAATCACGTTCGGCAATGTCGTTGCGCGGATAATACTTAAAGGCTTCGGCGTAGATATCGCTGGCTTTAGCGTCGTCACCAGCGTTATGCGCAGCTTCGGCTAAAAATTTCAGCGCAAAATATTTATACGGGTTTACGCCGTTATTGTCTTTTTCGGCTTCTACCATCTGCTGCGCTTCCTGCAAAGCCTGTTCTTCCTTGCCTGCTTCCTTTAGCACCATCAGCCTGCGGTAAAACATATCGCCGCGCGGGCAGCTGTGAAAATTATGCGTATAAGCGCGGGCAATATCATAAGCCTGCTGCAAGTAGGTCAGCGCTGCTTCCTCGCTTTTAGCCAGCTTCCACACAATCTCCGCAATATCGCGCAGGCACAAAACTTTGTGCTCTGCCTCGCTCAGCCCGTATTCCGGGTCATCGTCCATGTTGGGCTCTACATCAATTACGGTGCTTAAAACGCGCATTGCGCTTTCGGTGTCGCCCATCCAGTACAGCGCACGCCCTACAATCGAGCGGCAGCGCCAATCGTTATAATCCTTTATCATACCCACCGGCACGGGATATTCACCGTTAGCCAGGCGGGATACATAACTCATCCATTCCTGCTGGTCCATAATTATTACCTCCTTAAATACGGTTAGCTTTATTTTACCATATAATTGCGTTATGCCCTACCATTTTTCTAAAGATTCCGTCATATCTGAACGCTGCATAAAAAAGGGCTGCGGCACACACCAAAAGATGTGCGCACGGCAGCCTAAAATAAGGGAAAGCGTATGTCAGGCAATGTATAAAAAATATCATTGCACAATATAGATTATATATCACACGTAAAAATTTGTCAAGTTTTTCTGTAATTTGTTAAAATTACAAACTTTTTGTAACATTTATTGCTGTCTATAAAGCAACCGGCACACCTTACTGGGCTTTTAAAAGCTCCGGAGCGGTGATTTCGTCCTTAACGTCCTCCCAAACAACAAAGTTTGCTTTGCTGAAACCGTTAAAAGTCGTTGCCGATGCGGAAGTATATGCGCCGCAGATAGGCACGAGGATAAGGTCGCCTTCCTCCTGGCGCACCGTCATTTTGCCGCGGAACATAATATCCAGCGAATCGCAGCTCGGCCCGGCAAAAGTTGCCGCCACCTGCTCGCCTTCTTTAAAGCTGATAAGTTTAAAATCCCACTGGTCAAACAAAACGCCGGAAAAAGTTCCGTAAAGGCCTTCATCCAGGAAATACCACGGCTGGCCGCCGCGCTCTGTAACGCCGATAACACTGGTAATAAGGTTTACCGCTGTGCCGCAGATAAAACGCCCCGGCTCGCACCAGATTTCCACACCCGGAAAATCCTCATCCAGTCGGGCGTTGATTTGTTTAAGCATTTCCACAAGATTAAAACGCACCCTCGGTTCGGGGATGGGGAACCCGCCGCCAATGTCCATAATACGCAGGTGCATACCGGCATCCTCAGCTTCTTCAAAAATTTCGCGCGCAATATCAAGCGCATTTAAGTAAGGGTCCGAATTGGTTACCTGGCTGCCTACATGAAAAGCAATGCCGGCTGCATCCAGCCCGGCTGCCTTAGCCTTTTGCAAAAGCGCAAGCGCCTGCTCGCGCCCGGCGCCGAATTTTTTATTCAAATCGACATGTGCCGAAGAATTATCTATCCTGATGCGCAAAAGTGCCGTTGCGCCCGGGCACTCACGCGCCATTTTATCTATCTCGCCTGCGCTGTCAAAAGTCATCTTGCTTACACCGGCAGTGCGGCAGGCACGCAGCCCGTTTACCGTTTTCATCGGGTTGGCGTAAATCATCCTGCTGCCGTCAACCCCCAAGGAAGCAAGCTCTTTAATTTCACCGTCAGATGCTACGTCAAAGTTAGAGCCAAGCTCACGCATCAGCTCCAAAATACGCCTGTGGGGATTGGCCTTGATGGCGTAAAAAACTTTAACGCGCGGCATATGAGTGCGCAGAAGGTTATAGTTTTTCTCAATCTGCTCCAGCGAAAGCACCAAAAGCGGCGTGCCGTACTCCTGCGCCAGCGCTTCTGTTGCCTGCCTGTTCAACTGAAAATATTTTTCTTTTTTCATATCCACTCTCCCCTTGCCTAAGCATTGATTAACGTATATGATTGTACCACAATTTTCAGAAAGTACAATAGGAAAATGAAAGAAATTACAAATTTTTAAAGGAGTTTAAACCAAAATTGAAATAATCGCGGATAGCGGCAATTTTAAGCGGAAAAATGCTGAAATATTAGCGTTTTTTACAGTTAAACCTGCTATACAAAATATTGTGCCTAAGCGCGCTGCCGTATGCAAAATAAAGCAATAAAAAAGGCCCTGCCCACAAAAGGCAGAGCCATAAAATTCAGCTTTTTATTTTTCAGGTACGGAAATAACGTCGCAGCCCATGTAAGGACGCAGAACTTCCGGAATAACAACGCTGCCGTCAGCCTGCTGGTAGTTTTCCAGGATAGCGCAGACGGTACGTCCGACAGCAAGGCCGGAACCGTTAAGCGTATGCACAAATTCCGGTTTGGCTTTCGCGTCGCGGCGGAAGCGGATATTTGCGCGGCGTGCCTGGAAATCAAGGCAGTTGGAGCAGGAAGAAATTTCGCGGTACATATTGGCGGCAGGCAGCCATACTTCAAGGTCATAGGTAGTTGCGCTGCTGAAGCCCAAATCGCCGGTGCAAAGGCGCACAACCCTGTAAGGCAGGCCCAGAAGCTGCAATAAATGTTCTGCATTGGCAGTCAGTTTATCAAGCTCTTCCCAGCTGGTTTCCGGTTTTACGATTTTTACCATTTCAACCTTATTGAACTGGTGCTGGCGGATAAGGCCGCGGGTGTCGCGTCCTGCGCTGCCGGCTTCGCTGCGGAAGCAGGCGCTGTAAGCGGTATAGTATTTCGGCAGGTCTTCGCCGTTTAAAATCTCGCCTGCGTGATAGTTGGTTAAGGTAACCTCAGCCGTCGGAATCAGGTAATAATCAAGGCCTTCCAGCTTGAACATATCTTCGGCAAATTTAGGCAGTTGTCCGGTGCCGAACAGAGTGTTGCTGTTAGCCATAAACGGCGTGAACATCTCGGTGTAGCCGTGTTCTTTGGTGTTAATATCAAGGAAGAAATTAATTACCGCACGTTCCAGGCGGGAGCCCAGGCCTTTGTAGAAGGTAAAACGCGCGCCTGTAACTTTGGCAGCACGGTCAAAATCCAGAATATCCAGCTTTTCGCCGATATCCCAGTGAGCCTGCGGCTCAAAATCAAATTTGCGCGGTTCGCCCCAGCGGCGTACTTCCGGATTATCCGAATCATCTTCGCCTACCGGAACATCCGGTGCAGGCATATTAGGAATTGCATATAAAATATCATTAAGCTGTTTTTCGATGTCTTTCAGCTTAGCGTCGCCTGCGGCAATTTCTTCGCCCAGTGCGCGTACTGCTGCCATCTGCTCATCAGCATTTTCACCGGCTTTTTTCATGCGGCCGATTTCCTGTGATGCGCTGTTGCGCTGGCTTTTCAGTTTTTCAACGCTTAAAATTACTTCGCGGCGCTGTTTATCAAGCTCTAAAAAAGCGTCTAAATCTATTTTGGAATGGCGCTTAGCCAGTGCTTCCTTTACCGCATCAGGATTTTCCCTGACAAAATTCATGTCTAACATGTGCATTCCTCCAAAATTGCTTTGTTTAAATAATACTATTATTGTAGCACAAACAGCGGCAATATTAAAGTAAAAATCAACACGAACACACTATTGCGTCTGTTTTTGTTGTTACTATATCTGCAATTTTTACTTCAATTTTATTGTTCAGCATGGCATTGTTATTATAACACAGCGGCAGGGCAGGCAATGCTAAAATATTTTAAAAAATTTTTACAAAAGGGCTTGACGGAAAGACTTAAAACAGATATACTATTTCTTGCACAGTTGCAAAACTTGCTTGGCCCATTAGCTCAGTTGGTAGAGCACCTGACTCTTAATCAGGGTGTCGTAGGTTCGAGGCCTACATGGGTCACCATGTGGCCGGTTGGTCAAGCGGTTAAGACACCGCCCTTTCACGGCGGTATCGGGGGTTCGATTCCCCCACCGGTCACCATTGTGGGCGCTTAGCTCAGCTGGGAGAGCGTCTGCCTTACAAGCAGAATGTCAGCGGTTCGATCCCGTTAGCGCCCACCATTTTTTTAACTAAATACGGCCCGGTGGTTCAGTTGGTTAGAATGCCGCCCTGTCACGGCGGAGGTCGTGGGTTCGAGTCCCATCCGGGTCGCCATTATGCCTCGGTAGCTCAGTTGGTAGAGCAAAGGACTGAAAATCCTTGTGTCCACAGTTCGATTCTGTGCTGAGGCACCATAAACAAAATCCTGCTTTTTTAAGCAGGATTTTTTATTTTACCTGGTAAGCAAAAACCGGCAGGATTTTCCCCGCCGGTTTATTTTATGCCGCTGCGTTTTCTGCACGCTCTGCGCTTTTCATTTGTACCAGGTCCATTTTGGTTAGGCCCAAGTCAATGTTATCGTCCAGTTCGTAATCTATAATTGTGCCGGGCGGGCAGTCAATTTCCCTGCCTTTAAAAAACATGCCCGAAAGCGGCACCACAAAACCTATCGCCGTGCTGACGGCCATGTTGGCGTAATTTATGCCGCCTTTTATTTTTACATCCTGCGGAAAGCTTACCGCCTTGCCGTTGGCAAGCAGCACATCATCCAGCTTAACGCGGATAACGGCGCTCTGGTTAAAAATGCGGCTGCCATGTGCTTTGCGGATAACGCCGCTGAATTTTGTGCCTTTAGGAATAATAACGATGTTTTCCACCGCCAGGTCATCTTTCAGTTCAAAATTAACGGTATCGCCCTTTTTATTGACGTTGCTGTCAAGCTTTTGCAGAAGCACCAGGTTTAAAACTGTATCCTCCGGTATGTAGGCGTTGCCGGGTTCTACGCCGTCAATTTCTTCCGCCAGCGCGGCCTGTGCGTTAAAAAGCAGCAGGCACGCTGTTAAAAGCCCCAAAAGATAAATTTTTATCAGTTTCATGTTTTTTCTCCGTTATCTGTTCTGCATCAGTTTGGCCGCATAGCTGCGCATCTGCTCGTTGGCCTGGCGCGTAAAATCAGCAGGCGGCAGTGCAAAGGCAGATTCCGCATCGACCGTGTTGCTCACTTCTACCACGTTAAAACGCGGCAGGGTATTTACCTCGTAGCCCTTCCAATCGGCAGTACCCTTGGCAAAATAAAAATACATCACACGCTCGCCCTGCGTCATCATGTCGTAATCATCGCCGCTAAGGCTGTCGTTGCCGCTTTGCGGGCGTTCATTAAACCAGTTGACCAGCGTTTCGGCAAAAGGCAGGCTCATACCTGGCAAATCCGGCAAATCGTCGTAGGTTTTATTAACGTAGTCAATAAAATACCAGCGTCCGCCTTTGGCGAAGGTACAGTAATCGCGCACAACTTTGCCTTCGCCGTCGGTTGTTATGCTGCGCTCGGCATTGACGCCGTTCATTTCGTTATATTCCGTGCGGATATAATGCACTTTCTGCGCATCAGAGAGTTTGGCGTAAGCATCAGGCTCCAGCACTTCCTTCATGTCGATGGTTTGCTGCACAACCAGATGCACCGGGTGTTTATCGCTGTTAAGCGCGCCGCCTAAAAGTTCTATGGTGCGCTGCCCCGGGCCGAACCCCGCCGCCAAAGCGCAGGCTGCATTGAACAATACTAAAGTGCAGATTGCCATAAGGCTGAATAAAAATTTTTTCATTTACGTCACCTCGTATGTAGGATAGTCTAATTATATCATATTTAATGTAGAAAGCAGAGCAAGGAATTTGCACAATATTTTATATATTTTAGAATTTTCTGCAAAAAGCATATCATTTATCAATTAGTGTATACTTTTTCCTTGCTATTATGCCATAATATGTTATAATTAATTTTATAAGGCGAAGTGGTGGTATGGGAACTACATTACTCCGCAAAATTTAAAAGAAAAGAGGTATCTCACATGACTGACGAAAAAAAGAAAGTTGATGTGAAGGAAACAGCGCAGTCTGTCATCCGCGAAACCAAGGCTAAATCCAACAACAGCCAGTTTGTTCTGTGGTTTGCAGCACTTATCCTCGGCGCTGTTTTGGGCTGGATGGGCATTCCGGCGCTTAATGAATTTTTCAGCTTTGTAGCCACGGTATTTACCCGTTTGTTCCAGTTCATTGCGGTTCCTACTATCGCACTGGCCGTTATTACCACGCTGGCTGCACTTGGCGGCAACAAAGAAACCGGTATTATTTTTGCGCACGCAGTTGTTTATACGCTGCTGACTACATTTTTAGCCGCCGGCATCGGTCTTGCACTGTATCTGTACATTGCTCCGGATAACCTGCCGCCTGAAATCGTAAACGCAGGCTCCGAAGTTGTTAAAGGCCAGAGCGTAGCAGCGCTCAGCTATTATGACCACATCCTCGGCGTTATCCCTAACAACGTACTTGCTCCGTTCCTCAGCGGCAACGTACTTTCCGTTATGCTTATCGCCGCTGCGGTCGGCCTGGCGCTGGCTTTCATGCCCAGAACCGAAAACCGCGAAGCTCTCCTTAAAATCATCCAGGGCATCCAGGAACTGGCCTTCACCCTTATCCGTGCTATCCTTTACGTACTGCCGGTTGGCATCGTAGCATTTGCCGCCCAGCTTTCCGCACAGATTGAAGCAGGCGTTATCGTTGGCGCACTGGGCAAATACACCGCAGTTGTAATGCTCGGCAACGCTATCCAGTTCTTCATCGTTCTGCCGATTATCCTTGTTCTCCGCGGCCTTAACCCGATTTACGTTATGCGCCAGATGGGCCAGGCAATCGCCGTTGCTCTCTTTACCAAGAGCTCTGCCGGCACGCTGCCTGTAACCCTTGCATGCTCCGAAGAAAACCTGAAGGTTAACCCGAAAGTTTCCCGCTTTGTACTGCCTATCTGCACCACTATCAACATGAACGGCTGCGCAGCTTTCATTCTGGTAACGTCCCTGTTCATCATGCAGAATGCCGGTTTTGAACTGACCATGACCACCATGCTGACCTGGGTTTGCATCGCAGTTCTTGCCGCTATCGGCAACGCAGGCGTACCGATGGGCTGCTACTTCCTGACCCTCTCTCTGATGGCAGGCATTGGCGCACCGATTGGCCTGATGGGTATTATCCTTCCGATTTACACCATCATTGATATGATTGAAACTGCCGAAAACGTTTGGTCCGACGCTTGCGTATGCGCAATGGTTGACCACGACCTTAAAGGCAAACTTTCTGACGACGGCGAAGTTCCCGCTGCACTGTAATTTATAATTACCACCATAAAGCAAAACAGCACTCTGAATTTTTTTCAGAGTGCTGTTTTTTTCCGTCCGTCAGATTCTCTTTTAAAACCTGTCAAAAAACGATTTACCGCCGCATTGCAAGCTGCTGGCAGAATAATTTGCCAATGGGATAAAGGTTAAACGCTGGCTTTCCGGGAATAGGTAAAAGCCCATATACTGATAGCCGCTGTACTGCGTCAGCGTAAGGCGCAGCAAACACGGCACACCGGCAGAGGTGCATTTAAACTGCATATACTGCGAGCTTAACCCCTGAAAGGTTTTATATTCGCCAGCTTCCGCCAGCGTTAAATTTTCAAGCTGCTCCGGCAGCGCCAGCGGCGTTACATCAACCTGCTGATAAGTATACTGCGCCGGTGCTTCAAACTCCGTTATTTCAATAACATCTTCGGCAGGCGTACCCTTGGCTTTATCAGCCGGCAGCGTTACATGGCGCGTTACCGGTGCAGGCGGCGGCAGTTGTGTTTTACCAGCCAGCGCGGCTTTAAACACCTGCGGTGCAGCACCGGATGAAACAGCGTTAAAGGTCATGGCCACGGTATCGCTTGCACCCCGCACAATCATCGGGCCAGACGCAGGAAGCCCCGCCAGAAGGTCGCTGCCAAAAGCATTCGGTATTGCTAGGCTGTAATCCGGACGCTCTTTATTAACGTAATAAGTAAAATCAGCAGGCTTGGTTAAATACCAGTTTTCTTTAGGCGCTTCCAGCTTTACTGTTTTGCGGATAACACGCGGCTCTTTCTTTGCCTGCGGCGCAGGCTGCTGCGCTTTTGCACTCTCTGCTGCGGCATCAGGCTCAGCCGGTTCTGTTTTGCTGCCTTGCGGCGATGCAGTTTGCTCCTGCTGCACAGCTTCTACCTGCGCTGCTGCAGCTTCCGTAACCGCCTGCGGCACAGCAGCACTCGCATCCGGCTGTAATTCCGCTGCCTGCACGCCGCTGTTTAAAAGCAGGCAGGCCGCTAAAATACCGATAGATTTTTTCATAAGTTTACTCCTTTAACGCGATTTTGATAATACCGCCGCCGACGACATATTCGCCGCTGTAAAATACCACGGCCTGCCCCGGCGTTATTGCCCGCATCGGTTCATCAAAAGTTACCTTTACCAGCCCGCCGCCGTAAGGTTCAATCATTGCAGGCACGTCCTCCTGCCGGTAGCGCGTTTTGGCCGTTACACGCATGGGCGCGTCCAGCTTATCTGTCATAATAAAATTGCAGCCCTCAGCCAGCAGCGCTTTGCTGAACAAAGCCTCCTGCGGGCCGACAATGACATTGCCGCTTTCCATATCCTTATCAATAACGTACAGCGGATAGTCATAGGCAATGCCCAGGCCCTTGCGCTGGCCGATGGTATAATTTATCATACCCTTATGCCTGCCCAGCACCTGCCCGTTAAGATGCACAAAATTACCGCTCCCGGGCGGAGTTTTATCCACGCGGGCAATCAGCCCGGCATAATCACCGTCAGGCACAAAACAGATATCCTGGCTGTCCGGCTTCTGCGCCGTTACAAGCCCGGCTTCGGCAGCAGTCCGGCGTATGGCGTCCTTGCTCACTTCTGCCAGCGGCAGCAGCACACGGGCAAGCTGCTCCTGCGTCAGGCTGAACAGCATATAACTCTGGTCCTTGCGCCGGTCCTCGCCGCGCGCCAAAAGCCAGCGCCCGTGTTCTGCGCTGTAAAAAATACGTGCATAATGCCCTGTTGCCAGGTAATCACAGCCCTGCTCTTTGGCAAAATCCAGCAGCGCGCCGAACTTGACGTGTTTATTGCAGTACACGCAGGGGTTAGGCGTGCGCCCGCACTGATATTCTTCAACAAAACGGCGGATAACGCTGCTGCGGAAACAGCCGCACAAATCAACCACCTTATGCTCAATGCCAAGCTTTGCCGCAACTGCCTGCGCGTCCTTAATGTCGCGCTCAATATTCAGCGCCGCGCCCGGCAGCCCAATATCTTCGCCGCCGAACATACGCGCCGTTGCGCCCACAACCTCATAGCTCTGCTGCAATAACAGCAGCGCTGCGGCCGAGCTGTCTACGCCGCCGCTCATGGCGGCTAAAACCTTTTTACTCATTTATTTTCAAAACCTGCACAAATTTCGTTAATTTTTGCTTCGTCCACACGCATGGCGGCAATGGTTTTTTCAAACAGCTCATCCAGCGTCCAGCCCAGCATTTCTGCGCCCTGCGCGATAACTTCACGGTGGCAGCCTGCGGCAAAGCGTTTATCTTTAAATTTTTTCTTTAAGGATTTTACTTCCATGTCACTGACGCTTTTAGACGGGCGCATCAAAGCAGCAGCGCCGATAAGTCCGGTTAATTCATCGGCAGCAAACAGCACTTTTTCCATCTGGTGTTCCGGCTTGATATCAACGCACAGGCCATAGCCATGGCACGCTGTAGCGTGGATAAGTTTTTCATCAATGCCGCGTTCGCGCATAATCTCCTGCGATTTTACGCAGTGCTGTTCCGGGTACATTTCAAAATCAAGGTCATGCAAAAGGCCTGCCAACGCCCAGAAATCAGCTTCATCTCCATAACCAAGCTCGTTGGCATACCAGCGCATAACGCCTTCAACCGTCAGCGCATGGCGCAGATGAAACGGGTCCTTGTTATATTCTTTCAGCAGCTCCCAGGCCTGTTCGCGTGTTAAATTCTCCATAAAAAATTCCTCCCAAAATATTTATCAAAAAGTATTGTCAGCGGCATTTTTTTGCGCAGCATTTCTGCTCCTGCCACTTCAGCAAATCAGCAAGCGTAAGGCCGTCAACAACATTGTTTACAGCATCGCCGATACGCCGCCATACCTCTGTTGTTACGCAGTCATCAATACGCGGGCAGCTTGCCGGGTTATCCGACGCTGCACATGCCACCGGGGCAAGGTCGCCCTCCAGAACGCGCAGTATTTCGCCAACCGTGCAGTCTGCCGGCGCTTTGGCAAGCTTATAGCCGCCCTGTGCGCCGCGCGCGCTGACCACCAGCCCGGCCTTGCTCAAACGGCTGATAATCTGCTCCAGATATTTATCCGAAATATCCTGCCGCAGCGAAATTTCCTTAACCGGAGTATAGCCGTACTGATGATTATTTGCCAAATCAAGCATTAAACGCAAAGCATAACGCCCTTTAGTAGAAATCTTCATGCCCAAACTCCTTTCGTAAAAATATTTTACTACTAATGCAGTAGGATTTCAACCGTAAACTCTGTTTTATCCAACAGCGCACACCCGATAATTTTTGAAAATTTTACAGTTTTTTTATATTGCGGTATGTGTTAGAATAAAAGCATAAATTTATTTAAAAACTGCACACCGGAGGCACTGCACAATGGAAAATAAAGAAAAGATTGATATTGATAAGGAATTTCAGCATTATCTTGACATTTTCAAAAAGGATAAAGAACTTGGCAAGGCGCTGAGCCTGGTTTCCTTTCCTGCACTTTTCAACGATAAGTTTTTGCAGGAAAACAGCAAATTCACTTCGATGAACGATTTAATCATCCGCAGCGGCTTTGGCATTATGAACCTTTTGGAAGTTGAAAACGTCAACCAGGAAAAATGGAACGCTTACATTGCCAAAAACAGCAACTGCACCACCTGGTTTGAATTTGGCAAACTTGCCATGATTGAATGGATGAAAGCCAAGATAGAAGAAGTTAAAAACGCAGCAAACTAATTTAGAGCATCAAAAAGGAAGTGAGGCCGCGTGGATATTGTACTGCATGCGTTTGAAGGTGTTTTTACCGTCAGCCTGATGGTTCTGGCTGGCTATTACCTGGGCAGCCACCACTGGTTTTCGGATGAAAGCCTGAACCTGATTTCCAAACTTATTACCAAAATCTGCCTGCCGTTATATATGATTGTTAATTTAACGGAAACGCTGACGCATGACACGGTAATACAGATGAGCAGCGGCCTGCCTGTTGCCATCTCGTCGATGATTATCTGTTTTATCATCGGCCAGCTTACCGTGCACTTTGCCAACATCCCCAAAGGGAGGCGCGGCGTTCTGGCAGCAGTATTTTTTGTAACCAACACTATTTTAATCGGCCTGCCGTTATCGACAGAATTGTTCGGCACCAAGTGCATACCCTTTGTACTGGTTTACTACATGGCCAACACCGTTGTGTTCTGGGTTGTTGCGGCGCATATCATCGCCGTGGACGGCAGCACAGAAGTACCGCCGCTGTTCAGCCTGCAAACTCTCAAACACATCATCAACCCGCCGCTGGCAGGCTTTGCCATCGGTTTTACGCTGGTAATGCTTGAACTGCACCTGCCGCACCCGCTGCTGGTTTCGTTCCGTTATATGGGCAATATGACAACGCCGCTGGCGATGCTGTTTATCGGCGCGGTTGTAAGCAATGCCGACTGGAGCAAAATCCACTTTGACCGCATGATTCTGCTGGCGCTATTCGGCCGTTTTATTGTGTGCCCGCTGGGTATTATTTTAATGGCGCCCATCGTTGGCATACCGCATTTAATGACGCAGGTGTTTACCATTCAGGCCGCCATGCCGGCACCTTCCGTACTGCCGGTACTGGCTAAAAACTACGGGGCGGATTATGAATACGCAGCGACGCTGACCGTTGTTACCACCCTGATGGCCGTTGTAATTATGCCGTTTTATATGTGGGTTGTTTCCTGATTGTTTGTATTTTTAAAAATTTTACGAACAGATTTTCATAAATATGCTTGACAAAATTTGCCGTTCGTTTTATGATAAGTATAACGAACAAGCGTTTTGAAAGGCAGTTGATTGTTTATGAAAAAGCTGATGATGCTGATTATGGCAACCCTTTTAGTATACAGCGGCTATGTGCTTGGCACCTGCGCCGCAGCCGATGAAATTTATACTACCCGCACCGTAACCGTTTACAGCGGCGATACCATGTGGGATATAGCCTCCCAGTGGACGGAGGACGGCGAGGACGTGCGCGCCGTTATTTACCGCATCTGCGAAGCCAATGGGCTGAAAACCACCGATTTGCAGCCCGGGCAGAAAATTTTAGTGCCAGTACGGGTAGAACTTAATAGCGCCATGATGCTGGCAGATGCTACGAACAACAATTTATAAAAGCAAACAAAATAAAAAGCAGGTTTGAAAATTGCGCTGAACAATCTTCAAGCCTGCTTATTTTTTATTGCCGTTTATTCAATTAGCTTTTATTTCCATTTGCCGGTCAGCACTTTAAGGTAATTTACCCTATCGGTGTCGCCTTCCGTGCTGATTAAAAGCACGCGGGAGTTTTCGCAAAGCCCCAGCGCCTTACGCAGCGGCGCAAGTTCTGCTTCCGTCATTACTGCGTCAAGCACGCCTGCCGTCACCGCCCCCGATTCGCCGGAAATTACGCGTTCATCGCCCGGCAGCGGTTTACCCAAAAGGCACATGCCGCGCGCCGCATAATCGTCGTTGCACGCTACAAACGCAGCGGCAAAATTATCAATAATATCCCAGCTTACAGTACACGGCTCGCCGCAGCACAGCCCCGCCATCATGCTGTCCATTTTGCCTGTTACCTTGTGTATGCGCCCGTCAGCAGCAGCCGCTGTTTTATAAAGGCAGGCAGCTTTGTCCGGTTCGCAGATAACAGTTACCGGCAGTTTACCGCCCCACAGGGAAGCAAAATAACCCAGCACCGCGCCCGCCATACTGCCTACGCCAGCCTGCAAAAACAAATGCGTCGGCACTTCGCCGTTAAGCTGCGCGGCAGCCTCCTGCGCCATTGTTGTATAGCCCTGCATAATCCAGGCCGGTATTTCTTCGTAGCCGGGCCAGGCAGTATCCTGCACCATTACCCAGCCGTGCTTTTTGCTCATAGCGTAAGCAAGCCGCACCGCACTGTCGTAATTAAACTTTGTAATTTCCGCTTCTGCGCCCAGCGCGCGGATATTGTTCAAACGTTCCTGGCTGCTGCCTTCCGGCAGATAAACAACCGCCTTATGCCCCAGAAGCTTAGCCGCCCAGGCAACGCCGCGCCCGTGATTACCGTCCGTCGCTGTTACAAAGGTTATTTGCCCCAGCTTTTGGCGCGCTTCTTCACTGCTCAGGATGTTAAAGGCGTTTTCGTCCACCGGTATGCCGAGTTTGCCGCATAAAAATTTAGCAATGGCGTAGCTGCCGCCAAGCGCTTTAAAGGCATTCAGCCCGAAGCGTTTGCTTTCGTCCTTAACCCATACTTTGGCTACTTTAAGCCTGGCAGCCCACTGCGGCAGGCTTACAAGCGGCGTCGGTGCGTAACCTTCTATGCCGCTGTGAAACTTCTGCGCCGCCGCAGCCCGAACAGGCGTTACAGTTGCCAGCACGTTTTTATTATGCCCGCCGCTGTGCAGTACATATTCAAAAGCCATAAAAACTCCCCCTCATACCAAAACGGCACAGCCCAAAAGCTGTGCCGTTGTTATTCAGTTACAAGTTCTTAAAACAGTTGTTTTAAAATCATGGTCTGTTCGCGTTCCGGGCCAACAGAAACAATACCTACTTCAACGCCGGCAACTTCGCTCATGCGTTTTAAGTATTTTTTGCAGTTTTCCGGCAGGTCTTCGTACTTGCGCACGCCGGTAATATCGGTCATCCAGCCTTCAAACTCCTCGTAAATCGGTTCAACCTCGCCCAGAACTTTCAGGCTGGCCGGGATTTGTTTGATTTCTTCGCCGTTGTGCTTATAGCCAACGCACATTTTAATTACCGGCATTTCGTCCAGAATATCCAGACGGGTTACTGCCAGGCAGTCCAGGCTGTTAACGCGCGCGCTGTATTTCAGCATAAACGCATCCAGCCAGCCGCAGCGGCGAGGACGGCCGGTAACAGTGCCGTATTCGTGTCCGCGTTCACGCAGTGCATCGCCGTCGGCGTCAAACAGCTCGCAGACAAACGGTCCTTCGCCGACGCGGGTAGTGTATGCCTTAACAACGCCAACCACGTGGTTAATGCACAGCGGGCCAACGCCGCTGCCTGTTGCCGCATTGGCAGCAGTCGGGTTGGAGCTGGTTACATACGGATAAGTACCGTGGTCAATATCAAGGAAGGTAGCCTGAGCGCCTTCGAACAAAACATTTTTGCCTGCTTCAAAAACTTCGCCCAGAACAACGCCGGTATCGCAGACATGCGGGCGCAGTTCTTCGGCATAACCAAGATATTCTTTCAGAACAGTGTCATAGTCAAACGGTTCAGCGCCGTAAATTTTAGTGATAATGGCATTTTTGGCTTCGAGGTTGACACGCAGCTTTTCAGCAAAGGTTTCCGGCTCCATCAAATCGCAGATACGGATGCCGGTGCGGGCAACCTTATCCATATAGCAGGGGCCGATGCCGCCTTTGGTTGTGCCAATTTTGTGGTCGCCGAGCGCAGCTTCCTGCAATTCATCAAGACGTGCATGGTACGGCATTACCACATGGGCGCGGTCAGAAATCAAAAGATTGCTGCAATCAATGCCCTGCTCTTTCATGCCGGCAATTTCTGTCAGTACAACCGAAGGATTGATTACAACGCCGTTGCCAAGAATGTTTACTTTATCCTTATATAAAACGCCGGAGGGCAAAAGACGCAGCTTGTAAGCCACATCGTCAACCACAACGGTGTGCCCGGCATTGGAGCCGCCGGAATAACGTACAACGGCGTCAGCCTTTTGCGCCAGGTAATCAACAATCTTGCCTTTGCCTTCATCGCCCCACTGGGCGCCGATAACTACAACAGATGACATAACTATCTCTCCTTAATATTATCATAATCCGAAGCGCGCAAAAATAAGGTCTATATTGCGCAGCATCGGCATGGGATCAAAGCAATGCTCAATTTCCTCATCAGTGAGGTATTTTTTGATGTCCACGTCATGCTCAACATTGGTTTTGAAGTCTGCGCCTTCCAGCCAGCGTGCCATAGCGTTGCGCTGTACCCATTTGTAAGCATCCTCGCGCAGTACGCCTTTGTTTACAAGGGCAATCAGAAGGTTCTGGCTGTAAATCAGACCGCCGGTTTTGTTCATGTTGGCAATCATCGCATCCGGGTAAACCAGAAGTTTATCTACAATATTGATGAATTTGCGCAGCATGTGGTCAAGCGCAATGGTTGCGTCCGGCAAAATAACCCTTTCTACGGAAGAATGGGAAATGTCGCGTTCATGCCACAGGGTAACGTCTTCCAGGGCAGCAACTGCGTAACCACGCAGCAGCCTTGCCATACCGGAAATTTTTTCGCAGGTAATCGGGTTACGTTTGTGCGGCATAGCCGAAGAGCCTTTCTGGCCCGGTGCAAAATATTCTTCCGCCTCGCGGATATCGGTGCGCTGCAGGTTGCGGATTTCGGTAGCCATTTTTTCAAGCGAAGAACCGATAATGGCGATAGTGGTTAAATAATCGGCATGGCGGTCGCGCTGGATAACCTGGGTTGCCAGGCGTGCAGGCTTAATGCCGAGTTTTTCGCAGACGTATTCTTCAACAAACGGGTCGATGTTGGAATAAGTGCCGACAGCGCCGGACAGTTTGCCGACGGAGATAAACTCACGTGCTTGTTTCAGGCGCGCCATATTGCGCTCGGTTTCATCCATCCACAGCGCAAATTTCAGGCCGAAGGTCATCGGCTCAGCATGGATGCCGTGGGTACGGCCAATCATAATGGTATGTTTGTGTTCGGCAGCGCGGCGTTTTAAAACCTCATGCAGTTTTTCCAGATGCTTCATTAAAAGGTCTGCGGACTGCTGCATCATTACGCCCATAGCGGTATCCTTAACATCGCTCGAAGTCAGGCCTTTGTGGATGTATTTGGATGCGTCGCCTACATATTCGGCAACATTGGTCAAAAAGGCGATAATGTCGTGGTTGGTAACAGCCTCAATCTCTTTAATGCGCTCAATGCGGAAATCAGCCTTGGTCTGAATATCCTTCAAAGCATCATCAGGCACAATGCCCAGCTTGTTCATAGCCTCGCAGGCCAGAATTTCAACCTTCAGCATAGTGCGGAATTCGTTTTCAAGAGTCCAGATATTACCCATTTCCGGATTGGTATAGCGTTCAATCATACTTTTGCCCCCCATAGAGTTTTTTACAATAAGAAACAGGAAGCAGCCACTTTGTGCCCTTCCTTTTGGTTATAAAACTTATTATCCTCTTTTATCATACCATTTAAAACATTTTACCGCAAGGCTATACAGATTTTTTATAAAATTTTTCCGTATCGGGATAGCAGTTTGCGCTGTAATATTCCAGAAAATGGCTGGCAACTGCCGAAAGCTCATGCCCTTTAAGCTTAAAGACGGTTTTATAAGTATAAAGCCCCTCGTGCCTTACAGGCACAAAAGTAAGGTTGTCATAAGGGATTTCATCATATTTTTCAAACGGCACAATGGCAACGCCAAGCCCTGCCTGCGCCGTGTACAGCGCCGTGACCCTGGTTGTGCTTTCAAAAAGTATTTCCGGCGTCAGTTTTTCCTGCTTCATGCAGTGTTCCAAAAGCGACAGGCTGCCACTGAGGCAAAGCGGAATCCCTTCCAAATCCTTCAGGCCCAGGCTTCCTTTTTCTTCTTTAAACCAGCCGCAGGCTTTATTAAAAACAGCATACAGCTGCTGCCGGCGCTGAAACAGAATATCAAACAAATGCGGCCTGCCCAGCGGCGCATTGGCAACGGCAAACTCCGTAATCCCTGCTAAAATCTGCTGCTCCTGCTCATAAACAGAGCCTTCGTAAAAAACATATTTAACTCCGGGGTAATCTTTATGAAACTGCCGCACAAAATTTTGAATAAGCGTTGAACTGCGCGAAGGCGAAATGCTTATTTTCAGCGTTCCGCTGACGCCGTTTTCGTAATCGGCAATCTCACGGTGCAGGTTGTCGTGCAAAAGGCAGATGGCTTTAGCCTGCCGGTAAAACAGCTGTCCTGCTCCCGTAAGGCGCACGCTGCGCTGGCCGCGGCTTTTTTCCAGAAGCTCTGCGCCGAATTCGTTTTCCAGATTTTTAATATGGCTGCTTAACGCAGGCTGGGCAATGTTTAATTTTTTGGCCGCTGCTGTAATCGTGCCGCTTTCTACAACGGTAATAAAATTATAGTATTGCGTAATATCCATTTGCGCCTCCAAAATATAACAAAAAGTTATTTTTTAGATAGTTAATCTGTATTTTTAATATTATTATACAGTTGTTATAATTGGCGTGTAAAGAACTTTTAACCCGGAAGGTGATAATATGACCAATGCAGCAATGCATCAATCAGCATATAAAAAAGCAACCGCGGCCATAATGCTGGCAGGCGCGGCCGCATTCTCTATGGAATACTGCCTTCAGCCGGTAATAAGCCGCATTGCGGCAACCTTTGCACTTGGCGCGGCGCAGGCAAGCCTGTCGGTATCGGCGGCCATGTTCGGCATGGCGCTGACGCTGCTGGCGCTTACTTCTTTTGCCGACCGCCTGCCGCGGCGCAAACTGCTGGCAGCAAGCCTTATTGTAAGCAGCCTGGTAATGAGCGGCATCGTATTTACAGCAAGCTTTTACGCCGTTGTGGCACTGCGCTTTTTGCAGGGCTGCATTCTGGCACTGGTGCCCGTGCTTGCCATGGCCTATGTAAACGAAGAATTCGGCCCGCAAAAGGCAAGCGCAGGCATCGGCATGTACGTCTGCGGCACAACGCTCGGCGGCCTCAGCGGCAGAATCTCGGCCAGCGTTTTAACTGATTTTTTCAGCTGGCAGTCTGCCGTTGCCATTTTAAGCATCATCGCTGCGCTGGTAGGAGTTTTAGTTTATATTTTGCTGCCGCGTGAACAGCACGCCTTAAAAAAACAAAACAGCGGCTTTTCGGCAGAAGTTTTCAGCAAAGAAAATAAAAACCTGTTTTATTTATGTGCAGCGGCCTTTTGCATGATGGGCAGCTTTGTAGCCGTTTATAATTTTATTGCTTATGTGCTTAAAGATGCGCCGTACAATTTAAGCCAAAGCGTTATCGGCTTTTTATTTGCCGTCCAGCTTTTCGGCACCTTCAGCAGCGCCCTGGCTGGCAGGCTGGCAGCCAGGTACAGCGCACGCAAAATCATCGCTGCTTCTCTTACGCTTCTGGCTTTGGGCGCCGTCATCACCCTGCACGAAGCGCTTATCATTAAAATAGCCGGGCTTGCCATTCTCACTATCGGGCTTTTCGGCGCTCATTCATCAGCCTGCGGCTGGAGCGCGTCCCTTGTAAAAAACGGCAAAGCGGCAGCAGGCTCGCTGTATATGTTTTGCTATTACAGCGGCGCCAGCATTTTAGGCAGCCTGGGCGGAGTTTTTTATACCCGGCTTGGCTGGCAGGGCGTTGTTTTTATGTCGGCGGCAGCCGCTTTACTGGCTTTGGGCCTTTTGTCCTGCATCAGGCAGCCAAACGTCAAAGCATAAATCTAAACATATTGTACAAGCATACATAAATACATAATCTTAACAAACTTCGTCTGTTTTTTATTGACTTGAGCGCAGACAGGTTACTATAATTATTACAGACGGAGTAATCTTCCGCCGTAAGGCGTGCTTAACGCGCCGCAATTTGTTTATGAGTGGAGGAATTTAAAATGAGCAAAACTTTAGTTGCATATTTCAGCGCAACCGGCACAACCGCAGGCGTTGCCAAAAAACTGGCCGAAGCAGCAGGCGCAGACCTGTACGAAATTAAACCGCAGGAACTTTATACCGCAGCAGACCTGAACTGGCAGGACAAAAACTCCCGCAGCTCAGTAGAAATGGCAGACAAAACCAGCCGTCCGGCACTGGCAGATAAAAATGCACCCGTCAGCGATTATGACACCATCTTTTTAGGCTTCCCTATCTGGTGGCATGTTGCACCGACCCTTATCAATACTTTTCTGGAAAGCTATGATTTTAACGGCAAAAAAATCGTGCTGTTTGCTACCAGCGGCGGCAGCGATTTCGGCAACACCGTAAAAGAACTGGAACCCAGCGCTAAAGGCGCTAAAATTACCGCAGGCAAAGTGCTGAGCAAAAATGCAACTGTTGACAGCCTTAAATCCTGGCTGGCAGAATTAAAATAAAAGCACAAGTATAAACGCAAACAAAAAGCTCCCCAGGCAGCAGATTTACTGCAATCTGCATTGCCTTTGGGAGCTTTTATTTTTAATAAAATACGTAAAGCGCATACAGCGCCGCCAAAAATATTAAGTTATCTACCGTAAAAATCGCCAGGTATTGCCGCCTTAAATGCGGATATCTGGCGGCTACCTGCTTGTAGGAAATCAGGCTTGCCATGGAAGCAATCAGCGTACCGAGCCCGCCGATGTTGGTGCCGATAATCAGCGCCGTATAGTTATCACTGTAACCGCTGAGCAGCATCGCCGCCGGCACATTGCTGATAACCTGGCTTACAAGCACGCTTATCAGCACCTCGTTGCCTGCAAGAATGCTGTTGATAAAATCGTGCAGGCTAGCAATGTGGTTCATGTTGCCGACAAAAATAAAAAAGAACAAAAACGTCAGCAAAAGCGAATAATCAATCTGCCCGAACAGCTTTTTATTTTTGTAAAGCAGCGCCGCCGTAACCACCGCCAAAAGCACAAGATGCGGCACAAAATGCGCCACCGTCAGCACGCACAGCATAAATAAAACAAGGTAAAACGCCACGGTGCGCTTATCTTTAAGCTGCTCCGTCTGCATATCCAGCTGTAAATGTTCTTCCGGGTAAAAAACCAGCACAATTACCGTCAGCATAAACGCCGCCAGCCCTGTGTAAAGCCACATCAGCTCCAAAAAATCAGGCACGCCCATGCCCGAAAGCGAAAACAGATACAAATTCTGCGGGTTGCCAATCGGCGTAAACATGCTGCCAAGGTTGGCGGCAATCGTCATCAGCGTTATCGTGCCGCAAACTTTGTCCGTCAGCTTTATCATTTCCAGAATCATAATGCCAAAAGGCACAAAAGTAATTAACGAAACGTCGTTAGTAATAAACATACTGCCGATAAAGCACAGAAATATCAGCGTAAACACAATGCCGCGGCGGGTTTTAACCTTAATCAGTATGCGGCTGCCGATAAACTGCAAAAAATTCTGCCCGCGCAGCCCTTCAATAATCAGCATCAGGCAAAACAGCATTATCAGCGTGTTAAAATCAATATAATGAAGGTATTGCAGGCCGGGCGGCTCAATCAGGCAGCTAAGCAGAGCCAGCACCAGCGACACGCTTAAAACAGCATCGCCGCGCAGATAATTTTTAATTTTTGCCAGCAACCTTACCACCCTTCCGCCACCCACGGCGATATAATTTACGATACATTTTACCACAAAACGGAGCCAATAAAAACGGCTTTGGGCAAAATTATGCCTTGTATTTTATTTGTTCACTTTTGTTGACACAATTATTTAATAGAGTTACACTAATTACAATATACTTTAAATAAAACGGCAAACATAAAAAGCCGTTACAAAACCAATTTGTATTGCGAGGGAAAGATTATGCAGAAAAACGCAGGAGCAAAGCTGATGTTCAGCGCGGCTATGGTTATCTTTGGCACGCTGGGCGTTTTTACAAGAAACATCGACGTTACAAGCGGCGAACTGGCGCTGTACCGGGCCGTGCTGGCAACGGCGCTTATCGGCGCGTATATTTTGCTTTTCAAAAAAGGCGGGTTTGGCTTAAAATCCGCCGGGCGGGAATTGCCGCTGCTTTTGGCTTCCGGCATCGCCATGGGCATAAACTGGATTTTGCTCTTTCAGGCTTACCGCTATACCACTATTTCTGCGGCGACGCTTAGTTATTACTTCGCCCCCGTTATCGTTACCGTTGCTTCACCCCTCTTATTCCGCGAAAGGCTGACCGCAAAACAGATTATCTGCTTTGTAATGTCCACGCTGGGCCTTGTAATGATTATCGGCCTGGGCAGCGGGCAGGGCGCAAATATTACAGGCATTCTCTTCGGGCTTGGCGCAGCCGTATTTTACGCCGCTGTTATCCTGCTCAATAAATTTATAAAAAATGTTGCCGGCATCCAGCGCACGGTTTTGCAGCTTATCGCCGCCGTTGTAACCCTGCTGCCTTATGTGCTGTACAGCAGCGGCATTAACCTCAGCAATCTGGACGCCACCGGCTGGGCCTGCCTGCTCACGGTAGGCCTGTTTCACACCGGCATTACCTACTGCCTGTATTTTTCTTCGCTGAAGGATTTAACCGGCCAGCAGGCAGCAATTTTAAGCTACATCGACCCACTTGTCGCCGTTTTTATTTCCGTA
This sequence comes from Phascolarctobacterium sp., assembly GCA_003150755.1. Taxonomy (GTDB): domain Bacteria; phylum Bacillota; class Negativicutes; order Acidaminococcales; family Acidaminococcaceae; genus Fusicatenibacter_A. The sequence goes on from QAMT01000002.1 coordinate 533,553, forward strand.
CTTTTACTGGGTGAGCCAATGACCATAACCCAGCTTATCGGCGGCGCACTGATTTTAGGCTTTACCCTCTGGAATGAGAAAGAATAAAAAGACAATAAATTTTTGTAACTATTTATTTCGGCTATAATTAAAGAATATAATTATAAAAACAGGACTTGAAATGTTACTATCTGACATTCAAAGTCCTGTTTTATTGTTATTCAACTATTTATCTGCGCACAAAAATTCCCGGATATTCTTCATCCTCGTGTGCGACATGATAAACATATATTACATTTTCTATTTTCTTACAGATAGCAATGTATGCCCCGCTTCTGTAAAATCTGAAGGCCTGGCTTTTTAACGGCTCGTAGCGTATCTCGTTTGCCGACGGATAAAACAGTGCCAGTTCTTTTAAGTCACGCAGTATTTTTGCACTAATCTTCTGCGCTTCTTCTTTTGTTATGTTCCGCTGCCAATAAGCAGTTATGTTGCTTAAATCCTCCGCGGCGCGCGGCATAAACCTTACTGAAGCTTCTGTGTTAAGCATTTTCTTTCAGCATAGCTTCCATCTCTTCAATACTGAGCGCAGCCGTGCCTCTCATTCTTTGCAGTTCTCCTTCAAGAACCACATTGGCAAGCTTTAAAACAAGCTCACGCTGCTGAAATGCTTTAAAATCCATTACTACAACTTCCGGCGTACCGTTTCTGGTAATATAAACGGCGTTACCGGTTTTACGTGCTAAATCAGCAATCCTGTTGTAATCAGTGCGCAAACGCGTTGCGGGCTCGATATAAACCATGCTTTCCCTCCTTCCAAATCTCAAATTTTTTGCCTGTAATGACAGACAACATGCAAAAGTTTAACATGTGAGAATGAATTTGTAAAGAGATAAAAAGAAAAATTTTATAAAATAATGAAATACCAAGCATAAAAACCGTCATCTTTGACTAAATAATTCCATTATATATTTTCTTATAAACTTTTATTTATAGATTTCCTACTGGCATAATCTTTATAAAGTTAACCGCCAAAGCAATTTTTTCATTATCACAAGTCAAAAACTTATATGTTTTATAGATTTTCAGATTTATAAGTCTATAAGTCTTGAATTTCTTTCGTTTTATAACACGACTATTACATATATATATATATTTAAAAATTATCCACTAATCTTCTCTATAAATTCTCTCTAAAAATCAAAAAAACGCACTCACAAATTCCTGCAAGTGCGCATATTTATTGGTGATCCCAGGCAGATTCGAACTGCCGACCTACCGTTTAGGAGTACGGCTTACCATTTCGTAAATTGTTCATATCATATCTTCCCGTGGTGTTTCCTCGCAAATTGTGCTGCCTGGAGGCAGTTCAATTTGCACAAATTCCCCTGAAATATGCTGCCTTACAATGGCTTTTCAAATGTCATATTAGCAAAATATTAGCAGGAGTCCCTTGTGACAGAGGGCTTTCAGTGAGCATTTCAAAGTGCTATTAGCACAGAGAGAGGATAATCTTACGAACACCGACACGACCAACGAAAAAAGGACACCTCAAAGCAGGACATACACCTAGAATAACATCGCAGCCATTCTAGGTATCGGCCGCGCTATAGCCTATAAACTCGCCAACTCGGGATTGTTCAAGACGATCCGCATCGGCAACATGATCCGCATCTCCAGAAAGTCCTTTGAGGAGTGGTTGAAGATGGAAGAATCAGAAGAAATGAATGAGTAAACAATAAGGCTATAGCCCGGCATCTCTACAATGTGCAGAAGTTTCCGGGCTATTTCTACGCCTATGTGCTTCTGAAGATATTGGACTCGTATCAAAAATCAAATTGCATTTGATTAACAAGACAGGAATGCATTTTACGTTCCGTTATTTTATCATCTGGGCCAACTTCTCCAACTAAAAGCGGAGATTCTGGATTATGCTTGCCGGTATTTGTGGAAACTGTTTTTGCGTTGTAGTTAGCATAACAATATCGGCAACCATTCCGGCAAGTATTATAAGCACCTATATCAAGACTTTCAATGCAACCACATTCAAGACGTTGGTTTTTGTCTTTTCCAACCTTCAAAGGACAATTCAAAAGAGCAGAAAACAAACGATCATCTATACACCGTGCATGATCAATTCCATATTTTTGTAAATCAATATCTTCTGCACACGTATCCATTTTGAGACCGTAATTTTTTGCAATTTCCACAAGGCTTTTGGCAAGTAGCTCTTGCATATCTTGAGTGAACTTTTCGACAGAAAGCCCGGCAATGTTCTTTTCTGTATTCCTGTAGAAATCCAAAAAACTAATAGTACACTTCTTGGTGTATGGAGAGAGACGCTTCGCAAGTTCTTCAAAATAGTGAACATGGTATTCAAAAGTGTATGTTTCGTTTAAAAATATAGGGTCATAGCGCCAAATCACCTTTTCCGGGCCAATCATATCAGATAATTTTTGAAAAGCTGGTATGATAACATTATTTTTAGATGGGATTGATGCCTCTACATCTTGCCCATAAGCATTTAATGTGAACTGAAAATAATATGTGTAATCTTTCAGACGATCGAGTTTAGCCAACATTGGTGTTGGATTTTTTGTCCAAAAAACAATGCCATCAACAACATCAGGATTTAAACTTATTTTACTGATTTGATGCGCATTCATTGGATTTCTTACCAATGCATAACCTTCTTTAATTCGATTGAAAAACCATTCGGAATAATATGTTGGTATGTCCGTTCGTCTACTAGCGCTTATTATCATGGCATTCTTCACCTCAATTCGATAACAAGTTGTGCTCCATCGCGTTCAGACTGATTCTGCACATACCGATAAGATATTTTTTGAAAAGATGACGACTGCCTGTGGTAATAATTAGTCCATCGCTCTGCGCCTAAATCTCCATTTGGAAATGCACTCCTAGCATATGCGTTTCCGCAAAATCCGGCATCTTCGAGCATGTCAAGAAAATTATACAACCTATTTCGCCCTTTATTACAACTATCGACATCTGTAATAATAATTAAAAAAGGGGAATCTTCCGAGCTGTTTAAAATAATATTTTCAATGATGCCTCGAAACAATTTAGTAGTCTGCCCTTGCTGACCGGTATTATAAAGATGTGATAGCAGATACTGAATTACAATAACATTATAGTGTATGCGTGCAGAGCGTCCATCAGAAAACACATCAAATATATCTTCACGACGTAGTTTTGCAGTGATATGAGGAATAGGCTTCGTGTAGTTCTCGATTATATTATGGACAGGTTGCCACAAAGGGTTACGATCATAGCCATTATAATAAATATCCTGATTCCCGACAATTTTTTCAAATGCCATAAGGTCTGGAGTTGCACCACAGCCAATCGAAAAAATATTGAAATAGGGATATTCAGAAAGATCTACTGTACTCAATGCTGTCGCTATTTGTTGGGAATACTTTTCAGTAAAGCGTAGAACGTATGCATACATTAAGTTTTGGCAGGTATAATCTGCCCTGCCATTCGACGATGGATACCAGTGTACTTGATCAAGGCAATCATCACAGTTGCCAGTGCAGTTTTTCCGGTTACTGCAATGGACACCACAGTGACCCGATAGATCTGGATCATATTGATTCTTGCACCATTCAAGTAATACGTCCTTTAACATCGCTTCATCCCCCTCTTGTAATTATTGCTTCAATTATTTTACCATCATTCCCAATAGGTAGCAATGCATTATTTAATCCCCATAAATTTGGAGTGCTGTTGCAACATACAATTCTCAAATCCACAAAGAGCATTTATGTATTAAAAGGTTGCTGAGAAGCACATTTTGGCGGCTCTCAGTAACCTTTTTCTTTGACTTGATTATTTTGCATTCTATTTTTTAGTTGCCCCTCTTTATACTTTAACTTCGGTTTAAAGAGATTCTAAATTTAGGAGGTGATAACATGGCGGCAGCGACAGCGACAAGCCCCGGTTCTTTGTCAAACTATCCCTATGACAAATATTATCCCTTTGCTGCCTTCATTACCAATCTGGGCAAGTACAACGAGCGTGCCCTTGTGGGCGAATGTGTGAAGTTTCTCACCACAGCTGAGAAACTGAAAAAGGTCTTTGAGCGAATCTGGACCGGCGCAAAGGACGACTTTAGGCAGGCCTATAAGGAATGGTTCATCACATACTACGACTGTCATGTGGAGTTCCTCTATGACCTGCTGAGTGAGTATGCCAACTTGGATGAGCTGAACTATCTGGCTTCCAAACTGAACGATATGATCCAGGATGAATATGAGCGGTTCCAGACAGCCATGGAGATCGGCGACCACACGAGCAGCGTCCAGGAGCTTATCAACCTGACAGAGAACCTGGACTGCTACGATATTTACCCCGACATCCACGACCACGACGATCTAGGACGGTATTACATCGAGGAACTAGATGGCATGCAGATGCCGAAACATCTATGCAACTACATCGACTATGAGGCCTATGGCGAGATATTGCTCTGGAGGCACCCGAATGCGTTTTTCACCAAGAGTCCGAGAACGAGAAGTATCTTATCATGGTCAACGGCAGCCATGCCTTTGCCATTCCCAGCAAAGATGCCCCAGAACATACCGCGCCGGAGAAGTTGACCGTTTTAGTAGTAGAACCCATTAAGGAACCCCACGTAAAGGAGATCGACCCCGGCCTTCATGCGCTGCAAGCGGAAATAGGCGGCAATATTTCCACCTCCTATCCCTTTGACGATCCGGTGGGGCTGCTGCCGAACGACGAAGGCAAGCTCATCGGTCTGGAGCTGAACCGTTCACTCCAGAATGAACATAGGGAGATTTACGACATTGTGCCCAGCAGCTTCCTGGTGGTGGGCTTAGGTGCGAAAAGTTTCATCTATCTGTCCCCGGACATGATCCAGAAATACACCGAGTACTTCAAGCAGCCGGAGCAGTTCATCAGTCTGAACGAGCAGATCGTGTCCATCCCCGTGGGCCGGAGAACCCGCTGCGCACGGCGGAAATGACCCTGGAGAACGACTACGGCATGATCGACGGATTCATCAACAACGGTCGCCGTGGGGAGGTATTGGAGAAAGCCCAGGCCGAGGCGCACAGGATCACGCCAGAGAAAAACCCTATATCTAGGAACTGCTGGAGGATGCAAAATGGGAGTGTGGGTTGCGGAAAACCCCAGAGAAACCCGCCCCGCAGAAGAAGCCCCCAGAGTTGGGCAACTTATGAGCCGGAGCAAGAAATGGCGGCTGGAATGGGCGTTCTTCCTGGGCAAGAACGGCAGATGCCAGTATAACAAGCTCTGCAAGGGCTCTGTCCATCCCCGCCAGCAGAATTTTCGGGCGGTGGTGTTGTTCTGTCCGCACTACCTTTTCCGCCGTTCCTAAAAACGTAGGAATTAGTGTTTAAAATGGGCGAAGAAACTGTCTGTAGCGGCTTTTCCGTGTAGGGGCAGTATGATTGTTTCTACATAGAAAAAACGCCTGATTTTCACTTTTAGACAAATGGTAGCTCCATTATCAACTCAAAATGATCCGCTAATGGCGCGCTCTCTTTTTGTATCTACCGGTTATATTTTAAATTTCGTCCCAATATATTGACTTTTGTCCCAAACGAGCATATAATATAATATATCAATCCTGGAGGGGCTCCTATGAAAAAGAAAAATATAATAAATCTAATTCGTTATTATGCAGAAAACAATGAGACCGGATTTCGGAGCGAATCATATGAAATAGCTAAAGAATTTGATCAACTTGGTGATTATCAGCTAGCAGAATATATTATGGCACTGTTATCAAATGCAAATACTTTCGTCCCACAAATGAGCGATCTTTCATCTGGTTTTTTTGAAAAGGTTCCAATCGGGAATGAGCCTTTACCATTACCTGAATGCGTTGAGCAGGATGTAATGGGAATGGTTAATGCGATTAGCCGTAACCTTGGGATGAATAAATATTTATTTCAAGGTGCTCCTGGAACTGGAAAGACTGAAACATCTAAGCAAGTTGCTCGGATTCTGAATAGAGATTTATATGCAGTCGATTTTTCAGCAGTAATAGATAGTAAACTTGGTCAAACACAAAAAAATATTGTTTCTCTATTTCGAGAAATGACAGAATTTGCTAATCCTGAAAAAGTAATTGTGTTGTTTGACGAGATTGATTCAATTGCTTTGGATCGAACTAATTCGAATGACTTACGTGAAATGGGCAGAGCTACATCCACTCTGCTCAAAGAGCTTGATCGAATGGACGATAGAATTATTTTATTGGCAACTACAAACCTATTTGAATATTTTGACAAGGCACTAATTAGGCGTTTTGACTCTGTTATTGATTTCAGTAGATATACGCAGGAAGATTTGGCTACGATTGCAGAGATTTTGCTTAACGAATTTCTAAATAAATTTAAGTGCACAAGTCGGAATGTACGTTTGTTTAGAAAAATTATTGGCTTGATGAATCCAATTCCTTATCCAGGTGAGTTAAAGAATATAGTTCGCTCTTCTGTTGCATTCAGTAATCCGACAGTTGAATTCGATTACCTAAAGCGGTTTTATAAAGCTGTATGCCCGGAAACGCCGAATGTACGCACTTTGCAATCTCAGGGATTTACCATAAGAGAGATTGAAATTCTGACAGGTGTATCAAAAAGTCAGGTTGCACGTGAATTGAAGGAGAATTAAATGAATAGTATACTTCAATTAAAAGGTCAGTTTGAACAACAGAGTGGAAATCCCGGTGGTGGCAAGCGAAATCTCCCTGTTGGACGTTATGTAGAGGCCAAGCATGTTTTCGAATTGATTGATGATCTCAAATCGCTGCAAATCTATTGGAAGAAACACTCTCTTATAAAAGGTGCGCTGATCAGTGTTTACTATACAAGTGTAGTGGCGAAAAGCAACAGAATCAAAGCTCTTTTGTGCAAAGGAGCTTCCGACCCCAATGATTTTATTCGTGGTGCAAAGTTTGCTGGTGCTCCCAACCATATCCAACACGTTTTCACATACTATGTAGGGCTCGATGTTATATCAAATACAATCGACCGCCTTACAATTGTTGGCAAGATTATAAAGCATGACTACAGCGGAAAAATCCAATACTCTGACATCGAAGCATTAAACAAAGGGGAAAAAAGATACAAATATCAAGCTCGGCTAGCAAAAACTAACTTTGTAAATGCAGTTGTAGATGCATTTTATGTTCAAAAGTTTTCTGTGGATTTTGCTGAGGCCGACGAAGATGGTGAAGCGATTGTTACACTCTATAAAACCGATGTTAAAACCGAAGAAATATTCCGTGCTATTGGGATCGACTATTTAAACGCGAAGCAGATTGATGAAAATACTGTTTTGCTCCGTCCTGACGAAATTGCGCGCTTGAAAGAAAACGCCCCATACCTAATTGCTATGAAGGTACGTGACTTAAGAGAGGTTCCAGTTGAAGACAGTATAATGAATGCTTCTGGGGTAGTACAAATTCCTGCGCCTAACCAAGAACCCATTATAGGTGTTATTGATACGCCGTTTTCTAAGGATGTTTATTTTAAAGATTGGGTTACCTATGAAAGCATGCTAGACGAGAATATTAAATTAGATCAAGATGACTACATTCATGGCACGGAAGTTACTTCGATTATCGTTGATGGTCCAACAATCAATCCTGCTTTGGATGATGGCTGTGGCCGATTCAGAGTAAAACATTTTGGTGTCGCTAAGCGTGGAAGATTTAGTTCATATTCCATACTCCGCTCAATTCGTAAAGCTGTTTCTCAAAATCGTAATATAAAGGTTTGGAATCTTTCTCTCGGATCTATATTGCCGATAAAGCCTAATTTTATTTCACCAGAAGCAGCAGAATTAGATAGGATACAGAGCGAATTTGATGTAGTTTTTGTTATTGCAGGAACGAATGGCGATCCGGACAAAAAAAGAATGCCAATTGGCGCACCGGCAGATTCACTAAATTCATTGGTGGTCAATTCAGTAACCCTTGAAGGTATGCCCGCCTCCTATCATCGAGTGGGTCCTGTTCTTTCCTTCTTTCACAAGCCTGATATTAGTTATTATGGCGGAGATATCGGACAACCTATGAATGTATATGCTCCAACAGGAGAAAACTTTGTAAAAGGAACTTCATTCTCTGCTCCGTGGATTTCGCGTAAAATGGCATATTTGATTTGCATATTAGGCTTTTCACGCGAAGTTGCAAAAGCACTAATCATCGATGCTGCTGCTGGTTGGACTAGAAAAGATGACGTATCCTGTTCTATTGGATACGGCGTAGTTCCACAGCGAATTGAAGATATTGTTAAGACTTCAGATGATGAAATCCGTTTTGTAATGATGGGCACAACAGACGCCTATGAAACTTACACATACAGAATTCCTGTTCCGATTTATAACGACAAGCAGCCATTCTACGCACGAGCAACGCTTTGCTATTTTCCAAAGTGCGTGAGAGATCAGGGCGTTGATTATACTACTACAGAAATGGACATTCATTTTGGCCGTGTAAAAGAAAAAGGCGGAAAAGCAGTTATTGCAAGTATTAACTCAAATTCACAAGGTAATGATGGCGGATATCATCTTCACGAACCTGAAGCTCGTCAATTATATCGAAAATGGGATAATGTTAAGTTAATCAGCGAGGAGTTAAAAGAACGAGCTGTCCCTCGCAAAGTATATGGCGCAGGACTGTGGGGATTGAGTATAAAAACAAAAGAAAGACTAAGGGAAAAGAATGGACGAGGTCTTTCTTTTGGCGTTGTTGTTACTTTGAAAGAAATGTATGGAGAAAATCGTATCGACGATTTTATTAAACTTTGTATGCTTCGCGGCTGGGTTGTTAATCAGATTGATATTAAAAATCAGGTTGACATTTATAATAAAGCAGAAGAAGAAATTGAGTTTTAATATAGGAGGTACTCAGGTATGAACCACAAAACCACCAGTAAGTCTATGGCATCTAAAGCTGCGAAAGCGTTAACTGATAAAGGCACATCCAAGATTCAGAAGTCTCTTGCAGCTAGTGCCCTTTCACAACGGTCCGCACAAAAGCAAACAGGTGCCAACATGGAGGATGTTGCCTCCAAAGTATTGCAAAGCAACAAATACTCTGATGAAACCAAGAGTTTTGCCGCCAGCGTTCTTTCTCAATCGAATGACAAGAGATAAAGTTTTATAGTGTATAGATAATGGAATATTGCGAAATAAAAAAATTTGATATTTATTCTAATTCATGCTTATTCTGCCGTATTGGCTTACTTGGAACTGACAATAAAGTATCTATATTTTGATAGATCATTCCATACTTTTTCCTCATGTTGTATTTTCTGAAGTTCCGCTTGCAGGTTGGTCTTGTGTGTAACGAGCCTATCTATCTCTGCTTTCAGCTTCTCGATGGGATGGAGTTTGCTAATCCCGTCCTTCTTGATTTCCATGGCATCCTCCTCAAACAAGATAATCTCGCTCTCAAACCCACGCAGGAATTTTTTCTTTTCCTTCGACGCCTTGTATCGATCATAGAGGAGCTTCAGTTTTCGGTATGTGTCATATGTCGATCTGCTTTTCCAGGATGGCAAGGTCGATAATCTGATGTCCCACATCTCGTAGGCTTTCCATTGTGCTGATGGAGACGACAGCAACAGCACCACACCATTCCCTCTAATTCCTCATATCTGCCAATGCCATATTTGGTGAGAAAGTTCATGGTGGCGGCTGCCCGTTTCAGATTCTCAATGGTCGGAGGACTTAAGACCTCCGGCGCTCTTGGTTTCAACAATTTCTTCTGTGTAATCGTCATCCAGGTTTTTAAGTTGGGTAAATCGCTTCTGATCCAGTGTCCTTATGTTCCCCTCTTGATCTCGTATCCTTCCCGCTGCAAACGGGCAAGCAAATTTTCCAAGCTGGATGATGTGGAGATCAACCGATCAATAGCAACTTTCAGCTTTGCCTTATAGCTGGTACAGTTCTGTGCAACCTGATGCTCAATGTAGTTTTTGCCCTTGTCCCAGCCTAGGACTATAACAAACAAACCGCGTGCCCGACACAATCGGTCACTGGCTCGGCATATCTCATGATAGGTACACTTGTTGGAATGGCAGTGCTTGTGATCGGTGAAGCTGACTGCGTTGAAAATCAGATGATTATGAATATGCCCCTTATCAATATGGGTGGTAATTACAAACTCGTACTTGCCACTCAATATTTTTTTGCCAACTCCATCCCAATCTCATATACTTCCTGAGCAGAAACCTCCCAAGGCTCAAAGGCTTAGAGGTGCCAACCCAGGTGCGTGCCATGTCGGTGGTCTCGACAGCACAGGCGAAGAAAGGACACCAGCAGATTACAGATATAGGAAATAATCTCTTTCAGCGTTGACTTAATAGATTACGTCTTTGTAACTGCCATATCTGATCCAACCTTTCCTGGATTTTCTCCATGTCGCCCGGCTAGGTAGGACTTCCGGCGTTGATCCGCTTGGCGATTTGATTGATGTTCCAGTCAATGGCGAACAGAAACTTGTTCATCTACTTGATATCCATGATGTCCACATAAATAATATATCCGTCAATCATCATCTTCCGCTGGTAAACGCCGATCCGCTTTGTCTGGAACTGAGCTATCTTCTGTTCAATCAGGCTTCGTTCTTCTGCTGTTACCGGACAACGCAGTATGATGTGACATTTGCAATTTGCCGTTCTTTTTGTATAATGGTTTGGGAGTATCCAAACAAACAATTTTGCGTTTAGAGACAAGGATTTCTCTAAAACCAAATTTCACAAGTGTGACCACACTTGCTATGCTTGCTCTGCGCTTTTTCTCCCGTAAATATAATGCCGGAAACACTTTCATCTGCCTACAAAATACCGGATTTTTTCAAAATCATGACCGTCCGCATCAAAACCGTCGGCTGAGCCGGCGGTTTTGATTTAAAATTTAAGGATCTGTGAAAAAATCTCTGTAAATATAGACTAATGATAATTTTTAAACTAAAAGTTTAACTTAGACGATTTACGTTCCTTGTCAGCAATATATTTCAGTGTGTATCTTACCTTATGGACTATGCAGCGCTAATATTCAGTTTTAGGATACTCTGCAGCGATTGCTTCTTTGATTATGTTCAGTCCATCAGCGCAGATAATCAAGATATCTTTTACTCCGCGTTTTTTCAGTTCATTCAACAATTTTGAACTTTCATTATCGCCAACCTAAATAGTCAAAACTTCTTTTCGACCGTCCATATTAATTCCAGGAATAACATAAGATGCCAGTTTCCTGCTTTTTTATTTACAGGGCTTTTTATATTTTGTATTAATAATATTACTCATAATACGCGCCCTATCTTCGACTTTTGCTGTAATCTTAGCTACACGTTCCTTGTCAAGGAACGGACTTACAGATAAAACAGTATTTACAATGTTATGGCAAGTATTTAGCGCAGTATAATTTATATTATAACTGCTGATAAGTTTGCATTGTTCCTTATGCGTTGCTCGGAAAGGCATTATTTTTTGCCATATGCCTATTTCTGTATTAAGTACATCGCACCAAAGACTAGTACCGCTGTCAAATATCGGAGCCGGACCAATAAATTTTAAAGTTTCTACATCACGGATAAAGCCAAAATTACCGTAATGACGGTCAGTATTTTCTATGATAAAATCTATTATCATTAATTTATCGAGATGTTCCTTAACATTTGGAATCTCTAATTTTTCCGCACATTTAAGAAAATGTGTATATTCGCTATCCTGATTGCTTTTGGGAAGGATATTTCTTATCAAATTCGCTGGAACAAATTCAGTCTGAGTAATTACAAAATTTTTACATAAAGAAAGAGGACGACCATCTTCTACAATAAGTTTATATTCTACATGTTCAATTCCAAGAACTTCCATAATTTTAGAAGCAGCAACTTCATTATAAGGCTGCTGAAGAAGTGGAATCGAGCCGGATTTTGCTAGAAATCTTTCTTCATTCATTATTATCCATTTCTTTTTTAACCACCCATTACTGCTGGCATCAGGTGTCATTGGATTGATATTTGGTTTAGATGACCCTCTCGAAAAAAAAGCGTCCCCTAAATCGCTAGAAAAATCATTTGTAAAAAAATTTACATCCTGCCAATCAATATCACTAGATGCAGGCTTTATCCAGTATTGGTCAGAAAGGCTTAAACCTAAGCTGCGTACAGCCAATTTGGTAGCTGTTTCTATACCATAAGTTTGCAATACAATATTAAGACCGTCACGGCTGGCTGGTATAGCACGACCTTGCCACCACGCGTTAAGACGCCCAATTGTATTTTTTATATTATTATCTGTAATTACTCCAACTGGAAAAGCATCTGCATCAATGATTTTATTGATGCTAACAATATAACCGCTATCAGAAAGGTCAATATCGGCAAGCGGACGTTTCTTGTTCATCAGTATAAAGTTCATATAGCGCTTCTCCCTTCGATAGTAATTATAATTTAATTATATCAAAAAACAAAAAAATTGAACATTAACCTTTTTAATGAAAATTACAACTGTTAAGATTAATAAATCATATAATGGAATGATATAAAAAGCCACAGAACCTAAATAAAATTGAACTGAACCAATGTATTACAAAAAGCCATCATGGAGGATGGTTTTTTGTAATACACTCTAATCTTTAGGATAAAAAAATTTACCGCCATAGCATTATCATAACAATTTCCTCGTCTTGACATAAGAATAGTAAAAGTCCCCTAATGTAGTTATACTTCCCTACATTAGAGGACTTTTGTCTATTCTTCAGTTTTACTGGTTCAGATCATCTATTCGCTGACTTTTATTCTGCACTTATAGCACTTGCAAACAATATTACTCATCTTCAAAACCAAAATTTTGTATTTTTAAGGTTCGGCAATTTTCAGATACTGTTCTAACTGTAGAAGAAGGTATGCCATTAGGTGCATTAACACTTACTTCAAGCGTCAACTCAACATTAGCTCCATCAACAGCCATTAAATATTGAATAATTTCTGTAAGATAGTCATTTACATTTTTATTTACTCGTGTATTGTCCAATTTGGCAGACATAAAAAATCGTTTGTTCTTATGGACTGATACTGTTCCAGTACTTACTCCAAATATTTGTGATTGACCACTCAACCCGTCAGGCGCATTACCATTTTCGGTACTTTTACCATCGTTATTATTGGTAAATAAATTACTATCTCCTATTATAGAAGCTTTCTGTTGCTCTATAATCTGCTTCGTCGCAATAGCTGGTTTCACCAATAAATCCGATTTATTGATAGTCATCACAGAATCATTAAACTTAAGTCCAATGTAGCGTCCATCAGAATAACCATCAGCTATGCCAAAATAATCTGTCGACTGTAGCCCTTGTCTAATCGTATCTTCTAAAACATTATAATCTGCAAGCCTTGGCAAATAGCAATACGTGCAAAGATATTCCCATAATTTTTTTATTTCAATATAATCAGAATTTTCCCAAAGAATATTGTCTAAATTCATCTTCAACAGAGTAGGCGCCCATTTATCAATAATTTGCTCACTTTGTTTCATTTTTTTAACTGCTTTAGAAATGATTCCATCATCTCCGCCGCCTAAATCACTTATTTCCCACTGCATAGTCTTGATATCTTCATATGGGTCAATATATGGCACTAACAGCCAACAATAAGTTTCTTTTAGTCTTTGTTCAACTGTTGTATTGCTACGCTTTAAACTATTTTCGGCTTCTCGAATTTGATTACCATCCAAATTTAAATCTTCTTTATCAGAAATAATTGATTGCCAAGCCAAAAAACGTTTTACCTCACTTTGAAGGTCCTGAAGTTTGTCATTATCAGGAGCAACAAAAGCAATCATATTACGATACACACGTGGAGATGTGCCTCGATTACTCAAATAACTTTTTACTATTTCTAACGCATTCCCACCACTTTTCCCATTTACACGCTGAAAAGTATTTTCTGTGCGAAGAATTACCAATCTTGCACCCTGTTCATCCGGAATATCATTTGATGAAACCGGACAAATATGTAAACCGGCCAAAGGATGTTCTTTGTGCAGTTTCCTAAGTCTTTTTTCAATTTCCATAGCGACATCTGCATTAGGAATCTGAGATGCCCTATCTTCAGATGTTTTACGCAATGTCGGTTTAGTATCATACCAAAATCGCGTTCCAGTTTGATTATTGTACAAATAAGTTAAAGAGCCATGCAGTGTATTTAAAGCATCATTAAAATCAGCAATATTTTCTCCCGGCTGAATCGCACCTAACCTTATTCTTGACGTCTCTAATCCTCGAACATTCTGATCACGAAGTGCTGAAGTACTCGGCGCACTCCCTAACATAATTGTTCTTGCCACACGGCGCGAAGCTAACTTCTGACCATAACGAGATATTGCTTTATCTTTCAAATAAGGAATCGAGTCTTTACCATCTACTTCACGGTCAATAATACTATTCCACGTTTCCGGCAAATGGCGCACTAATTCATCACGCACATTGGGAGTATTCAGAGGAATAGAGCCTGGCATAATCATCGCACTTGAATCATTAGCCATCCACAGTTCATGAATAACTGCAGCCATTAATCTCAGCACACCACGTGTACGTTGAAAACGTTCCAACGTTGCCCAATCACCATACAATCTGTCAAAAATCTCTGGATGTATAGGATAACAAGATACCATACGGTTTCTATATTCAACTTCTTTTGCTTCCATTGGAAAATCAGATGAATTTTCCTGATAAAATTGGCTGAAAGCATTACAAACCATATCTCTCGCTTGACTATCTTTACAATCAAGAAATAGTCTTCGTCTTACAACTTCAAATCCCTCATTTGCAGCAACTGGTTTCCAAATAGATTCCATACGCCCAAAGGTATGTTCTATAGCTTCAAGCGCTCTTTGACCAGCATCCCAACCAATTTCAATAGCAGATTCTGGAATAGAAGCTACTACAATACTATTTTCACTTGCTCTTGCAGCTTCAGTAATTTCCTGAATAAAAGTAATAAAATTATCATATGAACCTGCCGGCAAACCACTAATGCCATAAATCTTCTTGGCATAGGAAACCAACTCGTCCATAAGAATAAGGCAGGGTCCACAAGCATTAAATAAAGTTTTCAAAGCTTCTGAACCTGGAGAAACACCACGTTTATCAGCATCACTTATAATAGCATAAAGATCTGGTTTACCAGCAGCAGTAACTAACTGGTAAGCCATTTCTCCCCAAATTGTGTTTACAGTGTATTTTGGTAAATTAGGTGGATTTTTTTTGCGCGATGGGTCAAGAGCAGTGCCAACCAGTACAGCAACATTTGCTTTCGGTAGAGTATTAAGCCCAGCCTTTTCCATAATCGGTTTTAAGTTTGGAATATTATCTACGCTAATTCCACCACGAACTAAGTGATAAAGCGCTAACATACTATGAGTTTTGCCGCCGCCAAAAGCTGTTTTCAGCTGAACGACAGGCTCTCCACCCTGTCCGGAAAGTCGTTGCAAGGACTGCACTAAAAGCATTGCCATACCTTCTGTTACATAAGTACGTCCAAAAAATTCTACAGGATCCTTATATTCAATTGCGCCTTCTCCTCGCGCAACCTGCGCTAAATCAGCAGCAAATTCTGCTGCACGATAACGTCCCTCAGCAACATCTGGATGCGGTTGCATTATATCGCGCCAGCTTGGCAAATTATAACCAAAAGTATGTGTCATAACACCTTCGTTTTGTTTATTTTTTGATACCGCTGCCGAGACAATATTCACCGACGAAATTGAGCCTTCCTCTGAACCATAGCGAAGTTTACGGTAAAGAGCACGGATTTTTTCAACCCCTTCCATATCAAATGCATCGCAAAAAAGCGCCATTGTATCCAAAGCACGTTCTGCGTAACCTTGTTGAAAATCTATATTTCCAATATGAGCAGCACGATTACGTACACCAATAAGTTCTTTGGCCCAATTTCGAAATTCCAATGACAGTTTTGCTCTAAATACTTCTGCCCAACGTCTGTCAAACAAACGTAAACAATTCATAATATCTAAAGAATTAATTAGCTCACTATAATTTCCGGTTTTAGGTAAATCATGCTGGTCAGACAATGCATCTAAAATTTCCTGCCAGCAGTTATTACCATATACACGCCGAAATTCCTGTTCAATATAATTAGCCATTAGTGGATGCAAAATGCGGAAACCTTTTTGCACAAGTTCATAATTATCCAGCATTTTTTATTCCTCCCTTGCTTTCATAGTATCTTTTCCTGCTACTGCATTTTTTTGCATTAAATATTCTATACATTCCAAATAAATAATCTGTAATGCATCATGCACACACATTTTAGAACCATCAGCATTAATTACTGCCTGATATTGTGTAAAAATACTAAAACCTTGCCCCATACACGATAACATTTCATCTTCCTGCATTAAAGAAGCAGAAAATAAAAGATTTAATTTTACAGGTAATTTATGTTTAAGTGTATTTATAAATGCACGCCGTGTAACTTGGTTTTGTCTTTTATGTTTTTTATTCGCTACAATCAATACTCGTGTAGAATCTGCTTTTACTGACGCAGCTTCCAAACGCATTGGCCATATAGCAGTAATAGCAAACCCACAATCCATTAAACTTTCCAGCATAAATTCCCACGCAGATTCATTTTTTCCACTACTACCAGATTTTATATATTCCAAATCACTTTTACGGAAACAATAAAAAAGCAATGCCGGATAATCCGCCGAACTGCACTCATATAATTTCTTGCAAACAAGTTTCATATCTTTTTTATACTTATCTTCAGCCTCTTCTTTCGGCACACCATAGTAAGTCGATACAGTAGATAATTCATTTTTAGGTGTAACAATTGATGAAAACATTTGCGGATAAATATTTTTTAAGCTCCGCCGAAGCCATATATAAAAAAAATCAGACAAATCTGCATAACCGATATCCTTGTAATAAGGCAACTCCGTACAAACCAATACATTGTGTGGATATTCCATTGTTACTGCATTGTCCTGAAATACTATAGCTGGTACTTCATTGCCTAAACATCTCACGCTATCTACTACGCTTTTTAACAAAGTTTTAAAATTACCAGATACATTCGAAAACGGATTGCCCTCTGCAAACGTCCAAACCATCGGTATCGCTTGACGCCCAAAAGTACTGCGAATATTACCGCCTACCGTACGCCATGAGCATATAGAACTGTTATAATCTACCATCTTATCTATTACTAAGGCCAGATAAATACCAATAGCCTGCCCATAAGCAAGTGCGCCGTTCCCGCCATCAGCAAGTGAACCGCTGATCTCACTCATTTCTGATGCTAATGCATCAGAAGCTGCTATATCCTGCACTTCACGCACTAAATCACTAAAAGTTGTAAGCATCAACAACTGACGGGCCGTAAAAAGGTCTGCATAACTTGTAATACCAAAACTTGGCGGCGAATACCAATGCGGATTAACAGGCATAGCGCCGGGTGGAATATCATCTGGAGCAATTACATCCGCAGCTGTTTGCTGCATTTCATCTGGCACATAAAAAAATTTTTTGCCACCAACATTAGTAACTACTGCCATCATCTTGGCACCAAGCTTATGCTGCTCACCCATTTTTTTTATATATTCGTCAGTTGTTATTTCTCCACAAACAGGGCAACGGAATCGCGCGCCAAAATTTACTGTTTTATTACTTTCCTTACCAGGTGGGCATTTTCCTTCATGTATTACAAAATGTATAAATCCTTCTTCTACAACCGGTTCTGCCCAATACTGAGCAGTTTTAGAATTACTTAATACATAAGAATTTGCCAGCGGAATATTGCAATTACAAACTGGATTAGGACACTTTACTGTACGCACCCATAACCAAGTAAAAGGAATTTCTCCGTTTGGCATTTGTGGATAAATATGGGCCAGTTTTTTTAACGCCTGGTTTTCTACCCATTCTCCGTAAAATTCTAAATCCTCAGCCAGTCCCTCTGCACCAAAATAATTAATATTTTTAGCTGTTCCTGGATGTACGGGTTTTTGTGAAAAAAAACGTCCAGGAATATCTACCACAGCCCTTGTCAATACAGATGCAACAGGATTTAAATCGTTAGCTAATGCTGCCATACCCAACTTATGTGCAGCAAGCGAAAAACTCCCAAATCCAGAGAATGGGTCCCAAACAGTTAGTAAATTATCAGATGCAGCAAACCTTTCGCGTACAGTATTAAGCGCATCTTCATCGCCAGAAGCTATTTGTGCGATGAGATTCATATCATTTTCAATAGTTTCATCAGAATAATCCATTACAGCACTGCATAAAGCTGCTGTAGATGAACTTATCGGACTGCGCCCCCACCACATATGTAAATTTGCAGGATGACCAATTTTTCCTGCTTTTTCTTTAATTGCTAACTTATTAAGTTCTGTTAATGGGAGCGTAGTCTCTATTATTTTATTCATGTAAGAATACGCTCTCTTTCATTATTTTTATTAAATTTATGATTCATTTCCAAACAAATCAAATTGTTCCGGTGTTAATGCTTTTAGTGCAGCGGCTCTTGCATGAATATCCGGCCATGCTACTACAAGAGCATTATAGGCATAAGCTTCATTTGCCCAATTCTTGCGCTCAGCAATAGTATACAAACGGTAAGCCAAATCCTTTGCACGTTCTGCATTAGAACCAAACATATTAACTAAAATTTTCGCACAAGCATCTATACCACCTTTAACCATAGCTTGAGTAAGCTGCTGTGTTAACATCCAAATGCATTGCTCATTATCATCTACTTTTTCAGGTAATTCCTCACGCTCTATAAGATGCACTATACCTGCTTTTGCATATAAAATTCCTTTCGATACCATCATAGGTATGGAGGTACTTTTAGCTGTAGCTAATATTTCAGCTTCACCATATTTAATATTATTATAAGCATATTGTGTATACAAATCTACACAGAACCTGCTGGCAGAATCCATATCGCCTACCTGAGCATTAAAATAAGCATCTATTTCTTCGTTAATAATTTTTAGCGCACTACGTACAGACATCAGCGTTCCGTCAGCTTCAAGCACTTGTTTAAAACGCGAGAATACACCCATACCAGGACCTATGGCAGACTGCGCTAAATCCACCGGCGCAATATTGCTTGCTTGCAATTTTTGCAAAGCCGGGCGCAATTCACGCCGCAGCATATTAATAAGATTACGCCGTGTTGTTTTTGGAGCATCTATTGGTCTTTTACGGCAAACTAATACTATAGATGAAGCTAAAGCATTAGACCCCATACTAACAGCACGATAAGTTTGCTCTGTTCTAAAAGGCCAAGTTCCAGTAATACTAAAACCGGCATTGATAATTGCACTAAGCATAGTTTCCCATCCAGTTGAAGCCATGCCATCTATATCAGCATCACTCTGCTTATAAGCATAATAAATAGTAACGGGAATATCTTCACGAGCATACTTATAAATTTGTTTACAAGCGGAAAGCATTCCTTCTTCAAAAAACTTCTTTGCTTCCATAACACTACCATCATGGCGATATGGCGTAGCAATTAATTCTTCTGCTTTAGGAACTAACATCGTACTAAACAATTCTGGATAAACAGTTTTTAAAGACTGTCTCATCCAAATATAGAAAAAATCGGATAAATCTGCATAACCAATATTATCATAATATGGTGGATCAGTGGAAATCATCATATTTCGCAGTCTGCAATCAGTTTGTGCATCAAATTGCACAGCTTGAGAACGCACCATATAATTCACAGGAATTTTTTTTATGCAATTACATATATATTCATTTATAGTCTTAAATCCACCGACAGCATTACTAAAAACATTTACTTCTGGAAAATCCCAGACCATTGGTATAGCTTGCCGCGCAAATAAATTCATAGGTTTTTCATTTGACGAAGACCATCGACAAACGCTATTACAAAAATCTGTTTCACGATCTACTGCAAATGCCAAATATACGCCAATAGCTTCACCATAAGCTTTTGCACCTTGTCCACCTTCAGCCAACGGTAAATGGTCATTAGGCAAACCAGCAGCAACCGCATCAACCTCTACTTTTTCTTGCGCTTCTTTTACTAATGTACTAAAGGTGGTCAAAGCAGTAAGCTGACGATTAGTAAAAAGTTTATGAAATTCGTTTAATCCATAAACATTTGTGTTTAAATGACCGGGATAATATGCTAACTCTCCCTTAGGAAACTCTTCTGGTTTTTCAACTTCTGATGCAGATAATTGAATATTATCAGGAGTAATATATATTCTTCCTCGATGCCCTTCTGCAACTACCGCCATAAGTTGTGCTGCCATTCTTCCTTCGCAACTTTCTCGCCGTAAATATTGGTAATTTACAGGAGAACCACAACAAGCACATATTGCGCCTCTCCGATTAACAGTGCCTTCCAGTTTAATTTGTCCATCATTACGAACTAAATATCTAATTTTACCTTCATCAAAAATAGGTTCTATATATGCTTCGTTGCCTTTCTTTTTAGAGATAATAAATGAATGAACTAAAGGCATTTCACATCCACAGGCTGGATTAGGACATTTTACGGTTCGCGCCCAAATCCAGGCAATAACAGTAGCTTCTCCACCGCCTTGTTCTTTCGGCACTTTTACCTTAGGATAAAGATGTCCAATACGCTTAAAAGCCTCCTGTTTCATCCACTCGCCATAATAACGTACATCTTCAGCAAGCCCCTGTGCCCTATTCCATCCTTGCGTAGTTAATTCGCTCTGCGCTTCCGGATTAACCGGCGGCTTATCACCAAAAAGTGGTGGAATTTCAATCATGGCTTTATTAATCATAACAGCAACTGGGTTTAAATCATGAGCATGAGCTTTTAAACCCAAGCGCTGAGCTTCTAATGGTATTGCCCCACCACCGGCAAAGGGGTCTAATAATTCCGGAGGATTTCCGCCTGTTGATTTTAATATTTCTTTTTTTGCTGCCGCCAATACCTGTTCATTGTTAGAGTTTTCCCAAACTACAAGGTCTTCCAAAATTTTAAACAAACGCTGGCGCTCTTTATTCTGTTCCTCCTCTGTCGGGAACTGTTCAGGATGAGATGATGGGTCATCCACTAAACTTGCCCAGATAACAGCACGCGCAGCTACAAAAGGGCGTCTCGCCCACCATAAATGCAAGCCTCTCGGATGTGCACCAATACCAGGCATTTTTTCATATGCTGCAGCTATATTTATTTTTTCCAGAGGCAATGCAACTTCAATTAATTTTTTTATTGACATTTTATTTCCTCATTCCATTTTGTAATTATTAAACCAGCTTGAAACAATCTCGTACTAATTTTCATACTATCTTGTACCAATTTCTTAATTACTTCAAGCTAAATTTTTACTATATATAGTCATAAAAACTAAATTTCTTTCTATATTTTGGGCTGTTTTCGTAATTATCCCTCAAAAATTTTTGATGTATCTCGTACCAATTCTCGTACCAACTCGTACCAATTTACTTTTTCAAAATCCAATAGCAAGTTTGTTGATTATCAGAATCAGTTTCAATTATTCCATTCCTTTTTAAATTCGTTAGTAACGTCGTTATTTTTCGCTCCTTTTGTTTTTCGGTTAAAACATCCGGAAATTTATCCATTAGAAGTTTTCTGAAGTCCTTACGCTGCGCTTTTCCGAATTTATTAAGATAATCTATAATCATATCCCTATAATATTTATCATCAAACGCTTTGTTACGTATATATTGCGCCTCGTCATCTATAGATTTTGCTACTTCTGCTGACAAATATAAATGGTTAACACGCCCCTCTACTAATTTATATTTTCTAAGATGCGCTACTGCTTCTTTAGATAGATTTTTTCCCTTTCCTTTTTGTACCTGGTCAAGCAAATATACTGTTTCTAAATCAAGTTTCGGATTATCATACAAAATATAGGTATATCGCTCATTTATTGTTTTACCATATACAGTAACGGAAACAAGATTATTGATAGTCAGGTCATAATCTGGCATAGGAAAAAACTTTTCCTGTTGGATACGATATACTCGTTTTATACCGCTTGCCGCTGTTTCAATCATATGAAAATTCACCATAGAATCAGTTAAAAGCTGATTACGATAAAATGGTGGACTATACGTAGGTTGCAGTACCTTTTGAATCGTTTGAGGAATAAAATCACCTGGATTAGTAATATTAATGCTATCCTCGCATTCATTAATATAAATACGTCCACCAAGCTGATAATTAGCGTGGGCAATACAGTTATTAAGCAATTCCCGTAAAAGCCAGGTATCATATTGCTGTGTTTCTTTAGGAAAAAGCGATAGTTGGTTTGGCATATAACGATAAGTTAAATTTCTAATTTTTCCAAACAATTTATCAACAACATTAATAAAAGGTATTCTAAAAATTTCGCTATCTTTTATTTCACCATTAACTCCATACAATCTCCACATTATGGTTGGAGCTGTAGCAAAAAAATCATCATAATCAGCATTACCAAGTAAAATCATAGCTGCATTGGTAACTTGGCCATTACGCATTAATTTTATTTTTGTTAAAAATTCTTCATCTGTCAAAGAATCTATTTCTTCTGCAATATGTGGTTGTTTCCGGCGTTCTTTATACTGCTTACGTGCAAAAGCAATCATACCCTTATCTAAATGTTTAATGGTTGCCCCAGGTAGTACTAATTTTGACCAATCGCGGCGTTCCTGATTACGTATAGCATCAACTTTATATTGCTGTAATGAAACAAGGCTATCGCCACTTCTGGCATAATATTTACCTTTCCATTCTGTTGGCATTCCAACAGTTGCAGCAGGAACTTTAAACATTAATACTCGTTGTTCTCTGCCTTCTACTATGGGGTACAATTCAATAACATCTAAAAATGTCATTGCATCATTTGTTCCTTTGCTGATTGTATATTTGAATTTCTCTAATAATGAAGACTTACCCATTTTAAAATTAGTACCAACAGGCCGTTTTACACCTGTTTCACTAACACCTAAAACAATCCAGCCATATTGTTTATTTTTAAGGTTTACCTCATTACTAATGGCTGAAAAATACTGACCAACTTTATCTTCACTATAGTTTCCTTTAGCTTCTTTAAACTCAACAATTTCATATTCCCAACGGTCAATGAGTTTTTGTAAAAGCTCATAATATTCCGCATTTTCATCATTGCGGTCATATTCAAAACAAGTCATCTTCGCACCACCTTATATAGCTTGTTTTAATCTCTATAAACAATTTCAGCACCACTAATAAGTTCCCGTATATCATAATTAACGCTAGTTGCACTAAAATCAGGTATATTTTTAAATGGATGTTTTAAGTAAATTGTATTTGTATTTTTACCATCTATTTCTACGATTGCCAATATGAACTCTTCGGGTTTATTAAGCGCCGTCAGTATCTCATTTTTGCTAACTGTTACCGTCGTAGCACCTTTAACACGTCCTTTTACTTCTATCATACGCAACGCATAATCAGTTGGACGCATACGCTGTACCTCAGGAATATATGATTCCACATCATAACCACATTTAATTGCACTTACATCCTTTGGTTCAAAACCAAAAGACTTTTCAATATTTATAACCGCATCCATTGCAGCAAATTCAATACTTTGTCTATCACTAACACTAAATGTAGCGATAGAAATACCTCCCATTAAAACATGTAATAAGCCTTTAGGTATAATTAACGCACCACCAGTAACAACTGGCGGCATCGGAGAAATGCGGCGCTCTTTTTCCAACTCATCAAGCCTAGCTTGCATACGTGCTGTTAAATCATCCGCACGACGTGAAGCCAATTTTGAGTTTAGTTTAGCATTAATTTTTCCTGCTGCCTCTTTTTGCTGCAATTCAGCAGCACGGTAATCCCAGTATTGAATTTCTGCTGTCATTCTCTCTTTTACAGCTTTTGCTGTTTTATTAATCATTGCTTCTTTACGTGATTTTATTTCTGCAAAATGTGCTGGAATTAAATTAGTTATAGCATAGGTTTTTGCTCTTTCTTCAATACCTGAAGCTAACCATTGCTGATCTTTAGCCCATTTTAGTATAATATCCTGCTCTGTATTGTTTGCAGGCCTATAATCTAAATATGGTGCATAACCGGCATCTGCTGCATTATTATGTTCATCTAACTCTACAAAATGAATACGTTTAGAAATTGTACGTCTGCTGCCATCTTTTAAAATAATTCCATCCTGTATGCTATCTTCAATATAGAATAAAAGCCGAGCTGATGAACAATAATCTTCATCATCAATAAATACGGCTCCGCGCTTCATTATATCGACATTGCGTTCTTTAATTAAATCTAACGTAGCATCCAACAACGGATGCCCAGGACAAACAAGTGCAGCTGAAACAAGACCTTGTATATTGCAAAATTCTTTGTCAAAACAAATACGTTCATATCGATTCAATACCGATTCGCCATAGCCAATTTGCATGTCACGATTACGTACAGCGTATGGAACAGAAGTTATTTCATATCGGCCTTTTTCACGGCGACGTATTTTCCCACCAACTGCTTTAAATGCCTCTACAAAAAAGGCTTCTATAAAATAAGGTTGAAGCTTATGCGCTTCCATACGTTCCATATCTTCTTTAATACTCATAACTGTATGAACATCTATAATATCATCTGTTAGAGCATTTTCTTCTATTAATTTTTGAAATTCGCTACGATTAATAGTTTTATCGACAACTTCATTCAAACGGGCTTTTACTTGAGGATCGTTTCCATAACGCACAGCTTCGATTAACAAATCACGCAATGGTCGATTATTAAATGCTACTTTTCCAAGTATATCAAATACTTTCCCACCGAGAGCCTGACGTTCTTCTTCTAATTTTTGAAACAAGCGCTGAAATACAAATCCTTCTCTTGTTTCTGATGCTACTAAATTCCACAAGTGGCAAACTTCAGTTTGTCCAATACGATGAATACGTCCAAAGCGCTGTTCTAAACGATTAGGATTCCACGGTAAATCATAATTTATCATCAGATGCGCTCTTTGCAAGTTGATACCTTCACCAGCAGCATCAGTAGCAACCAATACCCGTACATCAACATCCTGCTTAAAAAGTTGTTCGGCTTTACGGCGCTCATCACGAAGCATGCCACCATGTATGGTAATTACTGCTTCATTATTGCCAAGTAATGAACGAATTTTATTAGCTAAATATTTCAGTGTATCTTTATGTTCAGTAAAAATAATAAGCTTTTCACGTTGTCCATTCGCACCAAACATTTTCTCGTTATCTTGAAGTAATCTGGACAGTTCTTCCCACTTGCGGTCAACTCCGCTTATCCGAACTTTATTGGCCATCTGTTCAAGCTGTTTTAATGTTTCTATCTCTGCTTCTAATTCTGTAATGGTAGCAGCAGCCGAGGCATGATCAACAACTTGTTCTTCCATTTTTTCCTGTTCATCATATGGTAAGTCCTCTTCATCAAATTCCTCAAAATTTTTTGCAATATCCATTGCTCTTTTTCCAAGTTTTTCTTCTGCAAGACGTTGCTCCAGTCTTTCACGGCGCCTTCGAAGAGATTGATAAATTGCCTCAGGTGAAGAAGCAAGACGACGCTGCAAAATAGTTAGTGCAAAACCAACCGTCGTTTTACGTTCGTTATTCAGACTATCTGCACGATTAAATTCTTCCTGTACATAATTAGTTACAGCCGTATAAAGCTGCGCTTCTATATCAGAAAGGTCATAATTTACAGTATAAGCAATACGCTCTGGAAATAAAGGTGTTCCATCAAATTTTAAAAGTTCTTCTTTAACCAAACGGCGCATTACGTCAGAAACATCAATAGATTGTTGAGATTTTCCATGAATTCCTTCAAAACGATCTGGATCAATCAACGAAAGAAAAAGGTGAAAATCTTCTTCTTTTCCATTATGCGGTGTCGCAGTCAAAAGCAAAAAGTTTTTTGTAATATTTGAAAGTAATCTACCTAAAGAAAATCTCCGCGTATATTTTACTTCTCCGCCCCAAACTGTTGCAGACATTTTATGTGCTTCATCGCAAACAATTAAATCCCATTCTGACACTTTAAGTTTCTCTTGAATATCATCATTTCGAGATAACTTATCAAGACGGCAAATACATAAATCTACTTCATTAAATATATTACCTGTTGCAGCAGATTCCATTCTATCGTTTGTTAAAATTTCAAAATGAAGATGAAACTTTTGAAATAGCTCATCTTGCCATTGCTCTACAAGACTTCCAGGAGCAACTATCATACAGCGCTTTAAAGAACCACGTGCAATCATTTCTTTAATAAATAATCCAGTCATAATGGTCTTACCTGCACCAGGATCATCAGCCAATACATATCTTAAAGGTAAACGTGGCAACATTTCTTGATAAACAGCTGATATCTGATGCGGTAAAGGCTCCACCGATGACGTATGTACTGCCAGATATGGATCAAACAAATGAGCCAGACTAATTCTATATGCTTCTGAAACAATTCGCATTTTATTCCCATCAGCATCAAAACTCCACGGAAGATGATTATCATTAATTTGGATAGTTTCCTCGTCTTCGCGATAAAGCAATTGAGTTCCAAGTATGCCAGCATTATTCTTATATGTAATTTCTACAACATTATTACCATACCACTGAATTGCAATTATACTAACTGATTCATTGCCAGCAATGCCAAGTAAATGGCTTCCCACTGTAATATCTTCAAGCTTAGCCATTAATGAGTCTCCTTTTCGTTTTATTATTTATTTTTTGAGACTCTATTATCTCATCTGGGACAAGTTCCATAATATCATCAAAAGTACAGTCTAATACTTTGCATATACTTACTAATGTATCCGTGTTTACGTTTTCACCACGATTTAACCTATTAATTGTATAAGTACTTATATTCGCAGCAATAGCCAATTCTTTCTTTTTCATATCTTTATCAATTAGGAGTTTCCATAATTTTTTATAGCTTACGCCCATTTTCGTTTCCCCCTATTTATAAATAACTTTATACTCATTATTATATATGTTCGATTTATTGATTACAATATAATAATAAAGTTAAAACTCTATTACTTGAGTTATTATTATTGTTTATTTTGATACTACATTGCTTTCAATCAAATTATAATGATAATTGTAAATTTTATTACATTTATATTTATTTATCAAAATTATTATTCCTTATTCTGTAATTTATCTAAAAAAAACAAAAACGCACTCACAATTTCTTGCAAGTGCGCATATTTACTGGTGATCCCGGGCAGATTCGAACTGCCGACCTACCGCTTAGGAGGCGGTTGCTCTATCCTGCTGAGCTACGGAACCAAAAGTCAGCGTATTTAGTTTACCACAAATTTCAATTTGCGGCAATTATAAATCAGCCATAGCTCCTGGAGGCATGCTCCATTCAACCCTGACATCTGTATTTACCCACAATCTGCCAAGGCAAACTTTAAAGTTTTCAAGGCTTTCCAGCGGCATTAGGGTTTTGGTAACAAACTGGCGGATAGTTTCGCCTTCAGGCAAATCCAGCGTCAGCGGTTTTTTTAAAAATTCTTCCACCCTGGCTTTGGCTTCCGGCACATCAAGTGTAACTTCGGCGGTTTTGGTTTCAGGGTCATATTCAACATAACCGTAATGAGCGTGATGATTTAATGTAACAATAAACTTTTCCATATTATACCTCCGGTATCTTCTGTATATTATAACAACTTCTCTGCCATTCTACAATAGTTTTGCCTTATAGAAGCGCTGGCAAAATTGATTTTTTGCTTAATTTGATTTCACAAAAATTTTAATGTTAGCAACGCCTAACAAATAATAATTATTATTGACAATATTTTTTAGTTATGTTACCATAATTACGGTAAGCGGTTTAGGTTAACCGCTATGATAAAAAATTGTACTTTATGGAGGTATGAATAATGAAAAAATTTGTTTGCCAGGTTTGTGGCTATGTTTATGAAGGTGAATCTGCTCCGGAATACTGCCCGCAGTGCAAAGCTCCGGCTTCTAAATTTGTAGAAATGAAAGGTGAAATGACCTGGGCTGCCGAACATTTTGTCGGCGTAGCTAAAGACGTTCCCGAAGACATCAAAGAAGACCTGCGCGCTAACTTCAACGGCGAATGCAGCGAAGTAGGCATGTATCTTGCTATGAGCCGCGTTGCTTTCCGCGAAGGCTATCCTGAAATCGGCCTGTACTGGGAAAAAGCTGCTTTTGAAGAAGCAGAACATGCTGCAAAATTTGCTGAACTGCTCGGCGAAGTTGTTACCGACAGCACCAAAAAGAACCTTGAAATGCGCGTAGAAGCTGAAAACGGCGCAACCGCAGGCAAAACCGACCTTGCTAAACGCGCTAAAGAACTCGGCCTCGACGCTATTCATGACACCGTTCATGAAATGGCACGCGACGAAGCCCGCCACGGCAGAGCTTTTGCTGGCCTGCTTGCCCGTTATTTCAACAAATAATCAGCAGTTATTTAAGCGATAAGCAAAAGAAACACCTGTTATCCTATGATAGCAGGTGTTTTTGTATTTCTGTCATTCAGTTTTTGTTCTTTTTATCTTTTGCTGCGTCGTTGGCGTTGGCAACCGGTGCCCACTCGCGCAAGAGCTGGCTGCATGCGTTGGCATAGCTGCCTGCATCGCCAAAGCCTGCGGCATAAGCGTCCTGGTTATAAACGGTAAGCAGCTGGATATCTTCATAATAAAGTGTTGCGCTGCTGCCGTTGTCGTACACAATAAAGCGGTACGGGTCAACAGGTCCGCGCTGGCGCGCTACATACAGCGAGCCTGCCAGCATATAGGCGCGGTATTCCGGTTTATCGTTGCCGATTTTTTCGGTAATATTAAAAGTCCAGTCGCCTTCATGCACTGTCGCCGTGCCATTTTCATGCAAGGTAATGTCCGGATGCGGGTCCAGCTTTTTAATTTGCTTCATTACTCTTTTCAGGCGTTCTTCCGGTTCCGGATGGCTGCTGAACAGGCCATAGCCCGGATTGCCTTTTTCCTGCGCCAGGTCTTCCAGTTTATTGATGGTCAGCACCATGCTGTATGGATTATAACCCGCCGCCACGCACAGATTAAAGCCTTCTTTATCTGCTCCGCGTTCGTCGGTACGGCTGTAACCTGCCGCCAACGCCTGCGATGCAAGGCCCGTCAGCCCTAAATCGCCTTTGGTGGCAACTGCCAAAAGCAAAGTAGTTAAAAGCTGCTTTTCAATCTGATGCACGGTATGTTTTTCGACGATGTGGCTTACTTCGTGCCCCAGCACGCCGGCCAGTTCTGCGTCACTCGGCATATAATCAATCAGCCCTTTAAACACGTACACAAAGCCGCCCGGGCACGCCAAAGCGTTGACTTCGTCGCAGTTCAGCACCTTAAAGCTGTATTCCAAATCCTGCCTGTCGCTGACGGCAACCAGGCTTTGGCCGATACGGTTAACGCGCTCCTGCAATTCGTAATCCTGCACTACGCCGTACTGCGCCTCCAGCGCCATCGCGGTTTCGCGGCCCATTTCAATTTCCTGCTGCTTGCTGATAATGCCGGCTTCTGCCGGAAGCACGCTGCCGAGCAGCAGATAAGCGGCAAACAGCAAACCGCCTAACAATTTACCAAGATTTTTCAATAACATTCAAATCTCCCCTTTTGCGTGCATTGCGGCTATTTCTTCTTCGCTGTAACCAAGCCCGGTTAAAACCTCCTGCGTATGTTCGCCCAGATACGGTGCGCGGCGGCTGATTGCGCCTGCCGTATCAGACAGCTTAACCGCCGGTTTTACATAGGTATAGCTGCCGAAATCTTCTTCTTTGGTCAGCAGCATATTGCACTGCTCTGTCGTCAAATCGCTGTCCAGCGCTTCCTGCAAGGTACGCACCGGCGTTACGCAAAATTCGTCTTTGCCGATAAGTTCCAGCCATTCGGCCTGCGTTTTTTGTACAAAAACGTCAGCCAGTTTTTGTTTAAGTTCTGCGGAATGGTCAAAATCAAACTGGCGTTCCTCCAGTTCTTTCAGCCCGGTCAGTTCGCACATTTTCTTCCAGAACTTCGGCTCAATCGTGCCGATGCTTAAATAACGCCCGTCTTTGGTTTTATAAACAGTATAGTAATGCGAAGCCGTGCGCCCGAAAGACGGCATACCCGTTTCGCGGCAGCCGATAACGCTGCTGATAGCGGTAATTTCCGTATTGATGGCCGTGCTGTACAAATCAATGTTGACGGCCTGCCCTTTGCCGGTACGCTCGCGCGCATACAGCGCCAGCAAAATACCGCTTACTGCATTCAGGCTGCTGCCAAGCGCCGCCACCTGCACCGAAGGCACGCTGATGTCAGTTCCGTCTTCCTGCGCATCCACCCCGGCAAGCCCTACAACATTCAAATCGTGCGAAGGCATGTGCTTATATTTGCCGTCAGGCCCGAAGCCTGTAATAGAACAATAAATAAGACGCGGATTTATTTTGCTGACGGTTTCGTAATCCAGCCCCAGCATTTTTAAATAGCCCGGGCGGAAACCTTCCAGAAATACATCGGCTTCTTTCAAAAGGCGCAGCAGCACCTCACGCCCCGCCGGCGTTTTAAGATTAACGGTAATGCCGCGCTTGTTGCGGTTCAGCATTAAATGCCAGTAGCTCATGCCCGGCAGGCGCGACGGCGTAAATCCGCGCGTTACATCGCCTTTAACGTCCTCCACCTTAATTACGTCTGCGCCAAAATCTCCCAGCGTCATGCCGCAGTACTGCCCCGGCAGCCATTTACTGAAATCTATTACTTTAATTCCGTTTAAAACCTGCATAATAAAACTCCCCATTTCTGAAATATGTTTATATACTTCTACGCAAGCCGGTGTTTTCCTTTTTATCTTGCGGCGGCAAGTATAAATATGTATAATATTATTGTAGCAAAATTATAGCAAATACAAGTGTCATTTTTATGTTTTGGAGTGATTTTTGTGAATATCCATAAATTAACACTGGCAGCGCTGCTTGTTGCTATCGGCGCTTTAAGCTCGCATCTGGTTTATATACCGGCGGGCGCATCCAAATGCTTCCCCGTCCAGCACGCCATCAACGTGCTGTGCGCCGTTATTTTAGGCCCTAAGGAAGCGGTTTCCGTCGCGTTTGTTATTTCCTGCCTGCGCAATATGGCAGGCACCGGTTCGCTGCTGGCCTTTCCCGGCAGCATGATTGGCGCACTGCTGGCAGGCCTTGCTTACCGCCGCTGGCATAACACCGGCGCGGCCATGGCCGGAGAAATTTTCGGCACCGGCATTTTAGGCGGGCTTGCGGCGTGGGTTATTGCCTGGGCAATACTCGGAAGCAAAGCAGCCGCCTGGTTCTTTGTGCCGCCGTTTTTAATCAGCACCGTCGGCGGCAGCATTATCGCCGGGCTGTTAATCAAAAGCGGCGTGCTCAACCACATTATGCCGCGCCAGCTTTTCAGTAAGGCGGGTAAATGATGGAATTTAATCTTGATAATTTCCTGTCGCAGATTTTATATGTTTTAAGCGGCTTTTTATTCGGCATTTTTGCATCGCGTTACAGCGTACTGGCCTGGCGCGCTATCCGCTCGCGCAGATTATTATCTGCTGTTTTGCAGCTTGCTATCCTGCTTATGACATTTATCGTTTTTCCGCTGCTGTTTTCTACCCGCACTGTGACGGGCAGCTTTGTATATTACGCCGTACTGCTTCTCTTTTTCAGCAAGGGCATCAAGAGGTGAGATTATGAACGGACATTCTGAACATTTGCATAATTTAAAACTGGACGTACCCATTGCCGAAAAATTTGTGCAGCCTATGGCTGATACCTTTAAAGTGCTGGGCGACCCTACGCGCATCCGCATTTTAGCGCTGCTTGCCGAAAACGAAGCCTGCGTAACCAATATAGCCGAAACACTGGAAATGACGCAGTCGGCAATTTCGCATCAGCTTCGGCTTTTGCGCCATGCCGGGCTTGTTAAATTTACCAAAACCGGCAAAGAAGTTATTTACAGCCTTGACGACCAGCACGTTTTAACGCTGTTTGCCCAGGCGCTGGACCACATTAAACACAGGGTATGAGTATTTTTTATTAATATTTCCTATATCTATATAATAAAAAAGCCGCCTTTACGACGACTTTTTAACAGACTGAAGCGTTTGCTTTATAAGTAAACGCTTTTTATATGCGCTTATAAATTTACAAGTGTTTCAAATTCTTTTTCAAATGCTCCTATAACAAATTCATGCCTTACTTTATTAATAAATTTTGTATCAGTTATGATTTTATAAATAGTTACACCTATTCCTCCTAAATCTAAGTTTTGTAAAGCTTTTTCATATTCTTCTTTATAAACCGCTAATCCACATAACCCTAGATTAAAAATAGAAGCAACCATATTAGAATACAAAATTATTTTTATAGTTCTAACTTTATATAAATTTTCTTCATCTATTGTTTTTCCTTTATAAAACATTCTATGAATAACAGCAATCAAATAATTTATCAACATTGTATAATTTACCTGTTCAACAACTATTTGTAACTGTTTTGCAAGATATATAGCATTTGCACAATCAAAACCATATTCTGCTAATTTTCCCGCTAATTCTGGCGATATAACAGTTAAAAATGGTAATGGTAAACTATCTTTAGTGTTTATATCTGATTGTAAATGCGCAATCTCTTTTAAAAAAGAAAGCGTAACCTTCTGCCTACCATTTCCGTCAGTATTATTAATTATTTTATCATATGTATATTCTAAAACTTTGATAGTATCAGCTTTTTCATCAAAGGAATCTCTATTTAAGTTATTCGTTTTTACATGATAAGATTCTATTCCAAATTTCTCTTTTTTGGGAGGAATTATTCCGTGAGTTATTGTAACTGTTGCAGTAGCAATATTAGCAGTTCCAAAAATCAACCCTAAAATTGGATCATGACCTAAAGTTTTTCCTCTGTGTTTGAATTTTCCGCTATTTTTAAAATTGCCATCAGCACCATCTATTACATCAAAAGGAACTGGCTTATTTAAAATTTCTTCTATACTCGGATTATAATAGTCACTACTTCTTTTTTCTTTACTATAATTGTGTTTGCCCGCTTCAGTTTGATCATCAGGTCTTTCTTCTGGCAAAGATAAAGAATCTTGTAGAAACTGCCTTGCTATTTGTAATCCTATAGCAACAAAAAGTATCTTAATATCAACATCAGTCAGCTCTGTTTTACTTTCGAAATTATTAGCTAATTCTGTTATTTTTCCAGGCGCTTTCAAAACTAAATTAGCTGCTACTATTGCAGTTTTAAAATTATCTCTTAATTTTGCATCAGCTTCTTTTATATCCGCTTCAATTTGTGCATGTTCACACTCAATGCTATTAATACAATCATTAAATTTTTGTAATTCATCAAAATTTTCAACATGAGACATTTTATCTTTCCTTTCTTATATAAAATTTTCTATAAATTCTACTTCTATTCTCAAATTAATTAAAGTATTTTCTAATTCTTCTTTTCTTTTCAACCCATCGTCTATTATTTTATTTATTTTTACATTAAGATCTTTTTCCTTTTTAATACTATTAAAATACTTATCTTTACTCGATTCAGCTTTATTTTTTAATTTCTGTAAATTTTTATCAAAAAAATCATGTGCTTGTTTGGCCCCTTGAAGAATATATTTATGTTTCCTTTTATCTAATAAATAAAATACTCCCGTTAAACTCCAAAACGCAAAGTTAAAAATATAACTAATACCTACAGAGCCTTGTGTCATTCTTGTGTCAGAAGTCAATATTAACTCATCAATCTTGCTATTTGGAATTTTATATTTATCACCTAATTTATTATAAATTTTATCACGCACTTTTTTTAAATCTTCTATTTGATTCTTTAAATCTGATAAATTTTTAGATAAATTTTTTAAAAAATTCATTTGTTTTTCATATTTATTATTTTCAGTACGCGAAAGATTTCTCAGTGTTTGAAGTTCTACCGCTGTTTTTATACAATTTTCTAAATAAACTTTTCTAAATGATATTAGGCACTTTTTATACCCATACTCTATAAATTTTTCTTTACTCCATGTAAATTTATTTGGTTCAACTATTAAAATATTTTTATCGAAATATATACCTGTCTTATTATTTCTTTTACTTCTTAAAAATTCAATTTCAGCAAGCATATTTTTTATATCTTCATCTAAAAAAGGTAATTTATCAACATAATATTCATTTTTTTCAATAATACTCAAAAAATAATCTACCATGCTTTTATCACATAATTCAACCTCGTTTTCAAATTCATTATACATAAACATTCTCCTTTTCTTATCTTTTAGTTATATTATACAACAAAATTATATTTTTACTTCACCTGTATTTTTTCGCCGCCGGGTGCGGTTAAAAAGATGTCTTTGATATGCACGCGCCCTTTAACGATTTCAAATGCGTCGCTGGTTACTTCGCCCAGCGGCGTTTTTATTTTTACATCCGTAAACTGCAATACGCCGTTTCTGTCGCTGAAATTACCGGCAATGCTTTCAAACGGTATCAGGCTGTACGTTCCCGCACCGCTGGTAAAACTGCCGTAAGTCAGCACATTTTTAGGATTGCCGTCACTGCGCATTTTTAAAATCAGCTCCACGCGGCAGTTTATTTTACTTGTTTTGGCTGCGATAGAAGCCATCAGGTCATGCCCCAATGCGTCAATCGTATAAGCACGGGTATCAATGTCGTAAGTGCCTGTTGCTTCCACATTGCCTCCGTAAATGCCGCCTGTTACATTGCGGAAATCAATCTTACCGTCCTCGTACCAAAAATCGCCGTTGACTTTGTAAAAACGCAGCGCAGGTATATTGAGCTGCAAAAATTCTATGCGCCCGTCAATCACCGGCCCTGCCAAAGGCCCGGTAGCATGGCCGTACACGCTGGCTGTATCCTTAACCTTGCCAAGGCCCAGCGATTCCGGCACAATATCTTTCATTGAGATATACAAATCGCACTGCGCCCCGCTGCTGCCTTTTGTTATTTTGCCGCTGATGCTGAGCGAATCGCCAATCATCAGCCCGCCAAAATCGGCCGCCGTTATTTTCAGTTTTATTTCGTCCGGCTTTTCGCTGCGGATATCGGCATTAACGCCGCTTAAAGAAAAATAACGGTGCATGTAACTGGCCGTTAAGGTGCAGTTATTGATTTTTATACGGCTTGCAGGCAGTTTATCCGGCAGATTGATATGCAGCCCGCGGTGTTTTGTTTTTGGCTGGTTATCATTTTTGGGCTTTTCCGGCAAAAAGGCAGGCCGCATCTCTTTATTAAAACGAATGGCAATAACAGGGTTATTCAGTTCTGCTTCTACCAGGCTGCTGAGCTGAAGGCTGCCGGTAACAACGTCCCACGGTTTAACCTTAAAGCGTCCGTCCGGCACAAAAATTACCGGTTCGCCTTCCGCGTCCAGCCATTTTAAACCGCTGAAGCTGACATTGCCCCACATATCGGCGCTGATGCTGTCAACGGCAACATTGCCTTCCAGCAAATGCTGGCGCGCCATCTCGCGGTTAAAAATTTCCGTCGCCTTTGCTCCCGCAAGGCTGCACAGCCAAAAATAAACGCCTATTAGTAGCAGCGCTGCCGCGATAAGCGCCATATATAATTTAGGGTGATAAAACTTTTTTAACATATATACCTCGTAAGCTATCCTATCTTGATTATATTTTTTATCTGCTGCGCACGTCAAGTAAATCTGTTAATTAAAAGCCCTGTTTACTTATTTTAAAACGCCGGACAGCAAATTTGCCGCTTGCCGCTGCGTTTAAAATATAAATTTTGTTACAACTATTGCTATGTAAAGCACTTAAGTATATAATATCTGTATAGTTATTCCGAGTGGTTTGAAAGGAGCAGCAAAATTTATGGAAAAAATCTACGAAGGCAAAACCAAAACTGTTTTCAAACTGGAAAACGGCAACGTACTGTTAAAATTCAAAGATGACTGCACCGGCAAAGACGGCGTGTTCGACCCGGGCGAAAACAGCATCGGCCTCACCATCGAAGGTATCGGCAAAGCTAACCTCGAAACCTCTATTCACTTCTTTGAAATCCTTAAAAAAGAAGGCGTAAAAACCCACTATGTAAGCGCTGACATCGACAACGCTACCATGGAAGTTCTTCCCTGCAAAGTATTCGGCAAAGGCCTGGAAGTTATCTGCCGCTTAAAAGCAACCGGCAGCTTCATCCGCCGTTACGGCGATTACATTGCTGACGGCACTGCAATCGAAGGCGGCTATGTTGAAACTACTTTGAAAGACGACGCTAAAGGCGACCCGCTGATTACCGAAGACGGCCTTGTTACCCTTGGCATTATGGGCCATGACGATTACAAGAGCCTGAAAGAACAGACCCTTAAAATTACTAAAATCGTTGCTGACGACCTTGCAAAAATGGGCCTTGACCTGTACGACATCAAATTTGAGTTTGGTTACCACAACGGCGAAGTAATCCTCATCGACGAAATTGCCAGCGGCAACATGCGCGTTTACAAAGACGGCAAATATGTTGACCCTGTAACCTTAACTTCCATCATTCTTGGCAAATAAAGCATAAAATCAAAACCGCCGGCTCAGCCGGCGGTTTGTTCGCCGCTCGAAGCGGCTGGTACAGCTGCATCTCAAGATGCCTGATTTTTATTCGTCAGCTGCAATTACTTCTACTCACTGCCCCTCATGAGGGGCTTTTTTATTGCTTCTTTTCCACTGGCTTGCCCGTAAACGGGTCGACATACTCTTTCATATTCATTCTGTCCGCCATTATATCTTCCGTTATTTGATTTTTTATATACTCCTCTATCTTCTTTGTGTTTTTACCTACTGTATCCACAAAATATCCTCTGCACCAGAAATGCCTGTTCCCGTACTTATACTTTAAATTGGCATGCCTGTCAAATATCATCAGTGAACTTTTTCCCTTGAGGTATCCTACTATCTGTGACACACTGTACTTCGGTGGTATTTTTACTAGCATATGTACATGGTCTATGCAGCATTCTGCTTCTATTATTTCTATTTCCTTCCTTTCGCAAAGCATTCTCAATATTCTCCCTATATCTCTCCTTAATGCTCCATAGATTTCCCGTCTCCTATACTTTGGTGCAAATACTATATGAAATTTGCAATTCCAGGATGTGTGTGCTAAACTTTCTTTATTATTCATAAAAAATTCCTCCAATTCTTTTTATAATGCAGCTGACGAACTACATTATTGTATCATTGGAGGAATTTTTCTTTAATCTAAAGATTTTAATCTCACCAGCATAGCTGGTGGTTGTTGTTCTTTCGCTTCTTCGTCGCTCAGAACCATCGCTAAAGCATATAATACTGAAGAACGGCTACATACGCCGTTCTTTTTTGTTTATATCAAAAATTTTGCCCTGAAATTGCCGTTTTTGCTAAAATAAGATAATCCTTTAGCGTGCGAAAGCATAAATAAAGTGCAAATTAAATCAAAAATAAAATGCCGAAGGCATTGATAAATGATAAATGGAGAGGGCAAAAAAGCCAGTATTTATGCGGGTTTCGAGCGATAAATAACACAAGAGGTTGAGTAAAGATGAAGATAATGAAATTTTTATTCGTAATGAACGAGAGAATGAGTGGCAAGAATATAAGGCAAAACGGATTTACACAGAAGATGAGCTTCTTGAAAATGAAAATAGAATATTCTACAATTATAAGGATGGTAGTGCATATTATATAGACTCTGATGGAGTAATGTATTGTGGGTATGACGGTAAGTCTTTGCAAAAAGCGGCAAGTACTTCTGTAAAAACAGCTATTGATTTAGGAATAATAAGTGACCCTTCTACCATGCAATCAGACTATATTTATGGGCAAATTGGTGTAGGTATTTATAAAAATTTATCAGCATCTGTTGGTTTCATTGTTGATAAACAAGGTGATATCTATTGTTTTGAACAAGACTCGGTTGGAGCAGGTTTGAGTGCGCCAATTAATATAGGATATGGCAAAGGAATTGTTAATAATTCATGGAAAGATAGATATGGTGATGATGCTTTACATATGGGTATAAGTGGTAGTAGCGAAAGTATTAGCGGAAGTAGTATTGTAAGTTGCAGCATTTCTTCATCTAGAATCGATGGTGCTGCGGTTACTATAGAAATAGGTGTTGAAACTTCTGTAGGAGTTTCTTATTCAAAAAGAATTGCTCATTGGGTAGGTAAGATTGAATGAAAAAAGATTTATTAATAATATTATTATTGCTTGCTATTAGTTTTTTCATACCAAAAGACCCAGTACATATCATAAATTTTTTTAGAGGAGTACCAAGCATTGCAAAACAAACTCAAATTTATAATAATGAAATATCTATGTTAAATATTACTGAAATGCAAGAGTTAAAAAAAGAGTTTGTTAGAAATTACTTTTTTATTGTTACTTATTCTTTCGCAGGTGCTGAACAAAATGCAAATTTAATAGAAAATATACTTATACCAAAATTTAAAAAGAATGGATGGATTATGAAAGAAAAATATAATAATAAAAATGATAATATGATAATGTTTGTGAAAAAACCATATTATTGTGAAGTAAAATTATACAAAGATATAGTTAGATTAGAATTTGGGCATCTAAAATCAGTAGTTAGACTATGGGATTATTGAAAATATTTATTTGAAAATTAAATAATACAGTACTTGGTGGCAGTGATTTTCTTGCAGGGGCAAGCCCAGCTGCGGTTAATAAACTTGTCAGTGATAAGATTGTTGAAACAGCAAACGGAGACCCGGCAATGTCACAGTGGCTTAGCGCTGCTGTTGGTGCAGTTGTATCTGAAGTAGTAAATCAAAATGCACAAAGTGGTGCAAGTATTACTGCCAGTGAAATGAAAAATAATAAATTTGAAGATTATTATGATGTTTACGATTTAGTTATGTTCAAATTGGGAACTACTAATGATGCGGCTATAAAACAAACTTTAGCATCTGCTGTAATTGAAGGATATAATACAGAACAAGAAAAATATTATTAAATTTTGGAGATGGAGACTTTATTGATATAAAAGTAGGGCATGCTTATAGAGATACTCATAGAAGTCAACAAAAAGGTGATGTAGCGCCTTTAACTTATACAAGTGAAGAAGATATAGTAGCCTCTGTAGTATCAGCGGTATTATTTGCCTATGAAAATCATAAAGAGTCTGGAACTAATTTTCCTATATTTAGTAGTGAAGGAGTAGAAAAATTATACTCTAATGTATTCTTGTTTAATCCTTCAACTGGAAAAAATGAATCTACACGGTTGGAAATAATAGTTGGTATAAACCCACGTAATGGTCAGATAGAAGTTTCAAACTTTTATCCTGTAATGAAACTAAGGTAAACATATTAAAGGAGAACATTATGAAATTTAATGAAGTTGCATATGTATATCTATATTTAGCTGATAGTCCTGATGATTATAAAAAAAGCAGAAATGTTGGTTATGCACTTGATTGTGTAGAAAGGTGGTTAGAGAGTTCTTTTTGGGAAAATTATGATGAATTAGATTTAGAAATAATTAAAAAATTTACATGTTCAGATTATGTATACTGTTTTAATAATATTTATTTCGCATGGCGTTTTTATAAAAAACATATGGAAATAGAAAAGAACAATTTAACAATGTATAAAAATTTTAATGTATTTTTATATATATATGGTTGGGAATTAGAACATTTATTTTTAGAACATCTCATTAAAGAAAATAAAGATATAAATGATATATATAGATTTTGTATTAATTTAGAATTATATAAAAATAATAAAGTTTATGAGATGATAGAAGAAGATATGGATGAGTATATAAAAAAACTTAACTTGTTATAAAAATACAAGAGTATAATTACTTCCAGTATCATAAATGTATTAAGATTTTATGACAAATAAAAGGCTAAAAACAGCCTTTTATTTTTTTACATTTAACTATTTATAAGATAAATGCTTCAAAATAGAGTAAACATTTTACAAAATCCTTGGCAAATAATAAACGCCGAAATTTAACGGTAGCTTAACAACGGCTGCCGTTTTTTATATCTGCCCTTGGGCAAAAACTAAGCCTGCACAGTACGTGCAGGCTTTTTTAGTTTATGCTGTTATCTTACGTTATAGCGGAGTTCTTTTTCAATTACAGCGCCGGTTTCAGGATTGAGAACCATTTCGCCGCGGAGTTCCGGAGTTACGAATTTCAGTTCGTATTCATACAGGCCGTCGTCCATATCAAGTTTTACTTTGTGGAAGTTGGCGTTGGGATAATCCCTGGTTACTACTGCCTGCGCGTCGGCTGCGGAGAGTACGATGTTTCTGCTGCCGAGAACGGTGCGGGCTTCCATTTTGAATTCTTTTACAGCCTGGCTGAATTTGCTGATTTCGATTTCGTAAGAAGTTGCGTTGCTGTTATCGAAGAATCTTACTTCAAATTCGTTGAAGTCTTCCTGGGTGCCTACATGAGTTGCGGTAGCGGGAACAAGTTTTGCCGCCATATTCTGAGCGTCAACCGAGGTAAAGGCTGCTGCAAAAGCGCTTGCGGAAATTGCCAGGGTTGCGAAAGCTGCTGCGGTAAGAGCGGTTAATTTTTTGCCGGTGAGTTTTAACATGGTGTAGTCCTCCTTTTATTTTAGGGTTTTTTTATTTGTTTTTTAAGGTGTTTCCTTATCTTGGTTTTATTATAGCTGCCGAAGATTAAAGAAAAATTAAAAGAAAAAATTTTTTAAAATATTTTTAAAATTTCTGTTATGTTATAATTAATTTATAAGGAGGTGCCTTATGAGAATCTTAATTGTTGAAGACGAGCCGGATTTACTGGACGCTTTAAAAAAACAGCTACAAAGCTGCGGTTACAGTGTAGATGCCTGCGGCGACGGGCTGGACGCAGAGCATTATCTGGAAATGGCTTCTTATGACGCCGTTGTACTTGATATTATGCTGCCTGGCATTGACGGGCTGGAACTTTTAAGAAGAATGCGCGCCAAAGGCGACAAAACCCATGTTTTGCTTTTGACTGCGCTGGACAGCATTGAAAATAAAGTGCGCGGGCTGGACGCCGGCGCCGACGATTACCTTGTGAAGCCGTTTGCCTTTGACGAGCTTTTGGCCCGCCTGCGTGTGCTTTTGCGCCGCAACACAGGGCACACCACCAACGTGCTGGAATTTGCCGGGCTGAAAATGGATTTGAACAGCCGCACGGTTAGCCGCGGCGGTAAGGAAATTACCCTTTCTTCCAAAGAATTTGCCGTGCTGGAATATTTGCTGCGCAACCATGGCCGCGTATTATCCCGCGAAAAAATTGAAAACCATGTTTGGAACTATGATTTTGAGGGCGGTTCCAACGTAGTTGATGTATATATCCGCTACCTGCGCAAAAAAATAGACGCCGGTTTTGATAAAAAGCTGCTGCATACTATCCGCGGCGCAGGTTATGTGCTGAAGGAGGAAAAATGAAAGCTCTTTCCGTAAAGATGAAAATAACGCTGTGGTACACCGGGCTGATAATGGCCGTGCTGGGCGTTATTTTTGCGGCAATACTGTATGCCGCCGACGACGTACTGCTGCTTGACTTACAGGAAGAAATTGAAAATGAAGTTTACGGCAACGCCAGCAGCCTGGAGCTGCGCAACGATGGCAGGCTGCGCCTTGACGAGCTGGATTTTTTACACGACGGCGTAATGCTGGCGGTATATGACGCCAACGGTACGCTGATTGCAGGGCTGACGCCGGTACAACTGCCGCAAACACCGTTTAAATCAGAGCTTTTGCAAATGGTAAGCAATAACAGCCAAAGCTGGTATGTATTCGACCTGCATTTAAAACCTGCCGGTATGGACGGCGGCATCTGGCTGCGCGGCAGTGCTTCACTCAGCAGCATTTACGCTACGCGAGATGAAATCCTATTGCAATGCGCGCTGCTGTTTCCGTTTTTAATTTTGCTCTCCGGTTTCGGCGGCTACCTGCTGACAAAAAAAGCCTTTAAACCCGTGCGGCAGATAACCGCAGCGGCAGAACATATCGGCAGCGGCAGCGATTTGTCCAAGCGCATCAATATGCACAACGCCGACCGTGAAATTATGGAACTGGCGCAAACATTCGACAGCATGTTCTCGCGCCTTGAAAAATCCTTCGACGCAGAGCGGCAGTTTACTGCCGATGCTTCGCACGAGCTGCGCACACCGACGGCGGTCATTATCGCGCAGGCAGAATATGCCTTGCAGCATGCCAAACCCGATGAAAAAGATGAAGCCTTGCAGAAAATACTGGCCCAGGCCAAAAAAATGTCGCGCCTGTTGGCGCAGCTATTGATGCTGGCCCGCGCCGACGCGAAGAAAATACAGTTTGAAATTGAAAAATTTGATTTCAGCGAACTGGCGGAAATTGTACTTGAAGAAACCGAGCAGCTTGCCGGACACAAAAAAATTACCGTGAGCAGCGATATTGAACCGGACGTTGAGGT
The DNA here is from genome assembly GCA_003150755.1 of Phascolarctobacterium sp. GTDB lineage: Bacteria > Bacillota > Negativicutes > Acidaminococcales > Acidaminococcaceae > Fusicatenibacter_A. The sequence continues at coordinate 576,047 of QAMT01000002.1, forward strand.
TGAAGGCGACCAGACTTTACTGATGCGCCTCTTGCTGAACCTTTTGGATAACGCCGTTAAATATACGCAGGAAGGCGGCAAAATTGCCTTTAGCCTGCGTAAACAGGCAGGCAAAGTTACCTGCACCGTAGCGGATAACGGCTGCGGCATTGCGCCGGAAGAACTGCCGAAAATATGGCGGCGCTTTTACCAGTCGGATAACACCAGGCACGGCCAAAGCGGCGCAGGGCTGGGGCTTTCCATGGTGCAGTGGATAGCTAGCCTTCACGGCGGCACAATAACCGTAGAAAGCACGCTAGGCAAAGGCAGCACCTTTACCTTTACCATGCCGCTGAAACCTGGCTGCCGGGCATAATATAACATAAAAACGGACAGAAAGCATTATAAATTGCTCTCTGCCCGTTTTTTATTGCCTTTTTATGCGCCCGGCGTTTATCCAGCGCTCAATAACTTCGGCCTTCTGCCCCGCCGTCCAGCTTAAATCGTCCACAGGGGCCAGCAGCTTGCCGGCATATTCATCGCGCAAATCCTCATCAGCTTCAGCGCTGATGCTCCAGATTAGCTGATGCCCTGTTTCGTCAACAATTTCTGCCGCGCGCCGCGAAAGCAGGTAATCAATAAACCTGCCTGCCGCTTGGCGGTTCGGCCCGTTAAGCACCGCCGCACCGCTGATAAGGTTTTTATTGCCGTCAGCCGGCACCGTTGCAAACAGGTTCGGTTCGCTGCGTTCCAGCAAAAGCGCTACCGAAAGCGGCACCACTGCTACCGTTTTATAGCCATGGCGCACTTCGTCAATAGTTTCCTGCAAATTAACAAAATATTCCGGACGCTGGCGGTTAAGCTCTGCGGCATAGCCCAGCGCCTTTTCTTCGCCTTTCAGCTGCCACAGCGCCGTCATCATGCCATAGCCTGCGCCGCCGTTTTTCGGGTCAGGCAGCGCCAGCTCAAATTTTAATGCATCAGCCAGCAAATCCTGCCAGCTTTCCGGTGCGTAAAGCCCAAAATAATGCAGGTTATGTTTATTGCTTAAAAAACCGATATGGTCGATATAAAGCGCAGTCCACAGCCAGTTGTTCTGACGGAACTCCGCCGGTACGGCATACGCTTCTTCCGGCTGATAGCTTACTAAAAGCCCCTGCTCCGCCGCCAGGTAAAACTCCTCTGCCGTGCCTCCCAGCCACACATCGCTGGCAGAATTAGCCAGAAACTTAAAGCGGTTGGCAACACTTCCGGGCGGCAGCGGCACAACTTCTGCTTCTATATTTGTAGCCCTGGTAAAATCATCCGCCAAAGCGTGCGCCAGTTCCGGCGGCATACTGATGCAGATTTTTACCTGCTCTTTTTTTTCAGCATCTTTTCCGGCTGCTGCCGGCTGATAGTTCCACAACGCCAGCACACATAACGCTGCGGCAAGCACTGCTGCGATTTTTTTCATTATATACCTCATTTATGACAGCTTTGTAATTTCTTTTATTATACCACAGCCGCAAATAAAAATCCCGGGCAGCTTTTGCCACCCGGGATGCCTTTAAAATTTTCAGTCGCGGTCAAAAACCATAATCTTGTCAAAGTCAAGGTAAACGGTTTCGCCGTCGTTGAATTCTTTAAGGTCTGCACCCTTAACAATAACGCGGATTTCGTGGTGCTTGCACTGCACGCGGTAATCAACGGCATCGCCAAGATAGAAACGGTGTACCAGCTTGCCTTCAATAGTGCCGCCGTTGCGGGACATCCTGATATTTTCAGGACGCACGGCAATCGTTGCACTGCCGGTAACGCCGCTGGTGTTCGGGAAAGATACGCCGGTACCGCTGATATATACGCGGTCGCCCTGCACTTCGCCTTCCACAAAGTTTACCAGGCCGATGAAGTCTGCAACCATCTTGTTGGCCGGATTGCGGTAAATATCATACGGCGTGCCGATTTGCTGGATAACGCCGCGGCTCATAACAACAACGCGGTCGCTCATCGTCATGGCTTCAGACTGGTCGTGCGTTACATAAATAACGGTAATGCCCAGCTCTTTCTGAATCGAAGAAATTTCAAAGCGCATGCTTTCGCGCAGCTTGGCGTCGAGGTTGGACAAAGGCTCGTCAAGAAGCAAAAGCCCCGGGCGCATAACAAGTGCGCGCGCCAGTGCAACACGCTGCTGCTGGCCGCCGGAAAGCTGATGCGGATAACGTGCTGCGTATTCGTCAAGATGCACCATTTTCAGCATCTCTGCCACTCTTGCAGCGCGCTCATCTTTAGGCACCTTCTGGATTTTCAGCGGATAAGCCACATTTTCGGTAACAGTCATGTGCGGCCATACCGCATAAGACTGGAATACCATGCCGATGTCGCGTTTTTCGGGCGGCACAAAAGTATTTTTGCTGGACGAGCTTACGCAATGGTCGCCGATATAGATTTCGCCTTCGGTAGCCCTTTCAAAGCCGGCAATCATACGCAGGGACGTAGTTTTGCCGCAGCCGGAAGGCCCGAGGAGCGAAACAAATTCGCCGTCCTTTACGGTAAGGTCAAAATCGTTGACGGCCGTAACATCGCCGAACCGTTTATAAACATGCTCTATACGTACTTCAGACAATTTATTCCACTCCTTTTAAATACCTACATTACCCTTAGTAAGCTTGTTCAAAATAACATTGCCCACCAGAACTATCAGCAAAATAATTACCGAAAGCACGGAAGCATTCTGCGTATCGGCATAGGTCTGCAAATCGTACAGCAGTACGCCGATAGTTTTGGTGTCACTGCCGTACAAAAGCAGCGACATCGTCAGTTCGTAGAACGACGGCATAAAAATCAGGAACCAGCCGGCAATAACCGACGGTGCAATCAGCGGCATGATAATGTCCTTGCAGGTACGCAGCCAGCTTGCGCCGGAGTTCAGCGCCGCTTCTTCAAGCGAAATATGCACCTGGCTCAGCGAAGCCGCAATCGTGCGGACGGACATCGTCATATATTTTACAAGGTAGCTGACAATCAAAATCCACATTGTGGAATACATATTGAGGCCGAAGTTGCCGGAGAAGGTAATTACCAGCGCCAGCGCGATAACGATACTCGGCGTAGAGCCGCCGACAACCGTTAAAAGGTCCGGCAGGTTGCGGCCCTTGACATTGGTTTTAACGGCAAGATAAGCAATAAAGATTGCCAGCGCCGTGCCGATGGTAGCGGCAATTACGCCGTACACAACAGAGTTCCACACGCTTTCCATATACTGCGAACTGGTAATAACCGGAATCCAGGCATCAAAGCCGAGATTGGAAAGCGTAATGCCCTTGGACATACTCTTGAGCAGGGAAGTCAGCAAAATGGAACCCAGCGGCAGGATAACGGCAATAAAGCCGTACAGGCCGACAGCAAAGAACGCAGGCCATTTCCACTTGCCAAGCTCAACAATATTCGGGCGCGTGCTTTTGCCGCTGATGGTAGTATAATCCTTGCGGCCCAGCATCCACGTCATGCCGAACAAAAGCGCGTTGGCGATAAACATCAAAGATGCCGCCAAAGACGTTGCGTCGCGGATACCGGCTTCGTCGCCCATATAAACATAAGTAACAATGCGGGTTGTCATAACTTCAATATTGCCAGGCATACCGACGATTGCCGGAATACCGAAGCAGGAGCCTGCGGCGATAAATACCAGAAGGCCGCCGGCCAGAATGGAAGGTGCCATCAAAGGCAGCGTCACGTCAATCAAAGTACGCAGCGGCGAAGAACCGGAAACCCTTGCTGCTTCCTCCAGCGTCGGGTCCATTTTTTCCATCGCGCGCGAAATAGTAATAAAAGCAAATGGAGAATAGAATAAAGTCAAAACCCATGCCAGGCCGCCGGTTGTGTAAATATCAAACGGAGCCTGCTGCAAATTGAATATCCACTTAAAAATATTGTTCAGATAACCAACACTGGGGTTTAAAAGCTGCACCCAGGCGATAGCGCCTACATACGGCGGAATCATATAGCTGGCAACCAGAAGCGTGCGGTAACCCTTTTTCCAGGGCAAATCAGTACGCCCAACCAGCCACGCCAGCGGAAACGTAATAATTACGCTGGCCACCATAACTATCAGCGAAAGCTCAACAGTATTGGCAAGCGCGCGCCAGTTAACGTCCTGGCTGTAAACTTCGCGGTAGTTTTCCAGCGTAAATGCGCCGTCAACCAGCACACTGTCATACAAAAGTATGGCCAGCGGGAAAACCACAAAATATAAAAGTAACACCACAGACAGCGAAATTACTATGAATTTGCTGTTTATTCTTTGTAAAAAGCCCACCATAACTCCTTTCTACGGCATAACGGCCGCCCTAAAACATAATTTAAGGTTGCTTTTTATAAAATGGGAAAAAGGGATCGCCAAGCAGCGACCCCTGAATTCCCTCACTTAACTATTTCATGCCGGATTTAGAAAGAACCGTTATTCCATAACCCTTACGCGGAACTCTTCTTTGATTTCAGCTTTATTGTCAGCCAGTTTCTGCCAGTTAACCTTTACAGCATTATCAGAGAAGGTTTTAAGTGCCGGAGCACCTTTAGGAGGCTCTACGTCGCCACGGACAGAATGCATCCAGCCTTCAACAACTGCCTGCTGGCCTTCTTTGGAAAGCCACCAGTCAACCATAGCTTTTGCACCGTCCTGATTTTTGGTAGTATTGAAAATAGCAATCGGCGAAGGAATGATAACTACGCCGTCTTCAGGATAAACAACTTTCAAAGGCTCGTTTTTGGTTGCAGCAAGTTTGAGGATATTTTCTTCCAGAATCATAGCTGCAGCGTATTCGCCGGTCAAAAGTTTGTTCTGAATAGCGGAGTTGCCTTCTTCTACGCGGATGCCGTTAGCTTTCAGCTGGTCGAAATATTCCCAGCCATATTTGTCAGCCAGCGCTGCAACAGCAACAAAGGCCGTACCGGAAAGCATCGGGTTAGGCATAGCGATTTTGCCCTGCCATTTCGGGTCGGTCAAATCCTTCCAGGATTTAGGCGCTTCTTCAGCGGACAGTTTATCGGAGTTGTAAGCGATAATCATGTTGCTGATGCGGACGGAAGACCAGGCGCCTTTTTCGTCCTTATCGGTGATAACGTCTTTCAGATTCGGGGATACATAATCCAAAAGCAGGTTATCTTTTTTGAGGGACAGGTAATAAGAAGGTTCAGCAACCATCAAAACATCTGCGCCGATTTTTTTAGCTTTGATTTCGCCGGCCATTTTAGTCATAACTTTTTCGGTACCGCCCTGGAACCAGTTAACCTTCATATCCGGGAAAACTTTGCTCATTGCCGGTTTGCAGACATTGTCAATAATATCGGGGTAAATGGAAGTATAAACCATTACCTCGCCGCTCGGACCGCCTGCTTTAGCAGCGTCTTTTTTCTCATCGCCGCCGCAGCCTGCAACAACTGCCGATAACGCCAGAACTGCCGCAGCAGTACAGAGCCATTTTGCTTTTTTCATGAGTCTCCACTCCTTTTATGGTTTTTAGGATACTATTAAATTATTTTCTCCTGGAATTGTAAAATTCCTGCTTACATTAGGTAAAATATTTTACATATTTTTAACAATTCTGTTACTTTTTTACATTCTTGTTAAATTTCTCCATTACAAAAGCACAATATTGCACTTTTTGACCCGCAGGGACTTTTTATGTCCCTTGTTAAAGCACCATAAAATTCATTTCCCATGCCGGCACATAAGGGTGCTTGCGCAGATATATTTTATAATCCGGGCGCAGCTGCCAGATAAGTTCCGGCAATGCAAAAAAGTCGTTGTCGTAATGATAGGCAGCAATAAACATTTTCGGTTTATCGCGCAGGATGTGTTCTTTTAAACCCAAGAGCGCTTGTTTTTCCGCTCCCTCAACGTCCATTTTAATGTAGGTAACAGGCTCCTCTCCCAGAAGGTTATCCATTTTAACGGCTTTGACCATGCGCTTATGCGCCCCGATAAGCGTAGACTGCCTGCCGCCGCTGTCCGAAAATTCCAGTTCCGTATCTTCGTCCCACACGGCAGCTTCTACCGTGTGCAAAGCAGCCAGCCCTTCGGTTTTAGCGCACAGCTTGCGGTAATTGCGGCGGTCAGCTTCAACAGCCGTTATTTTAGTATAACGCCCGTCCGTCAGGCTTAAAAATTCGCGCACCGTGTCGCCGTCATACGCGCCTAAATCAAGATAGCTTTCAGCTTCCGTAAACGCAAAAAGCTGCTTTAAATCGTCAAAGCGCTCAGTTTCACATTTCCACAAATACTGCGGCTTGCCGCTCAGCTTATAGTTCAGCACATTTGCAAACACCCTGCGCGATTGTTCGTCTGCCAGGCGCTCATACACTGCCTGCAAACGCTCTGCATATTTACTAAGCCACGCTTTGTCCACTGCTTCGCTGCCTGCATACAGCGGCAGATGCGGCGCAAAAACAACGTGCTCAGCCGCCAATGCTTTAAAGCGTGCCAGTACCTCCGGCAGTTCCGAAGCAAAGGCAATAACAACGGCAAAATCACTCAGCCGTTCTTTTATACTGGCGTAATGCTCCACCGTAAAACCGCGGAAGTTTTGCCCGCGCACAAATTCATCGCTGGCAAAAACCGCCGCTGCCTGTAAATTTTCCGCCTCCATCCTGTCAAGTATCGCGTCTGCGCCGTTGCCCATGCCGTACAGCACCAAAGGCTTGCCGCAGCTGCGCATATTTTCCCAAACGTCATTTTTTTTGGTAATAAATTCCAACATACTGCCCTCCGTTAATTACATAGCTTTATTTTATCTTAAAATCTGCCAAATGCCAAATTTACGTTAACCTACTATCTATTTTAAGTTGACCTTACGGCTGATAAATTATATAATACTTTTGTAAACTTATTTTGCAAAGAAGGTTAACCGATGAAACTTACCAATCAGGATTTATGCCAGACTGCCCTTTTAGCGGCTTTTATCGCCGTCAGCGGCAGTTTAAAAATACCGTCAATTATCCCCGGCAGCGAATTTCAGCTTTCAGCTCCTATCGCTGTCGCTATTTGCGGTGTGTTCGGCGTAAAAAAATATCTTACGGCAGGCATCGCCGCTTCGGTTATCTGCCTGCTGCTCGGCACGCAAAACCTTTTTAATGTGATGATTGCCCTGTGCTTCCGCGCCGTCATCGCCGCCATTTTTATCGCCGCAGGACCGCGCAGGCTTTTTTATATTATTTCAGGTCCTGTTGCCAGTATGGCTTCGCGCCTGGTGCTCAGCCTTTTTGTCGGCCAGGCCGCTTTGGCGCTTGTTGCCGCCGCCGTGCCCGGCATGATTTTTACTGCCGTTACCGCTCCCGCCCTGGCTGCTGTTCTGCAGCGCTTTAGTTTTGCCCGCCGCACATTAAAAGCGTAACTGCGTTTGCCAGAGCAAACCAAAACTCTACTTTAATATTACTTCTTGCCCAGGACGCCCGATAATGTTAAAATATATAAGAATAGTAATATTATCAGCACGGAGGTCTTAATTATGATACTGCAGGAATCAGGCGAAATGTATCTGGAAACGATTCTGCAATTGCACCAGAAAAATGGCAAAGTACGCTCCATTGACGTGGCTGAACAGATGAACTTTACCAAAGCCAGCGTCAGCCGTGCTATGAGCATTTTAAAACGCGAAAACTTTATTTTGGTAGAAGCCGGCGGCAACATTGTACTGACAGAAACCGGCCTTGCCAAAGCCAAAGAGGTACTGGAACGCCACAAGGTGCTGACCAAGTGCCTGATTGAGCATTTCGGCGTGCCGGCAGATATTGCCGAACACGATGCCTGCCGCATTGAGCATGTTATCAGCGCGCAGACCTTTGAGGCAATAAAAAAACATCTCGCGGACGGAAAATAACCATATACAAACCAAACAGGCGGATATTAAACCTTTCTGTTTTCGGCAGAAAGGTTTTTTTATGATAATTTAAAGGAGTGAATGTTTTGTTAAAAATTTTTCAGCCGCTTTGTCAGGCGGATGCCGGTGCAAGTGCCGGTTATAAACTGAGCGGTGAGGTAAAAACGGCAACGCCGTCGCTTTTAACCGCTGCCCAGCTTGGCGTGTGCGTGTACGAAAACCCGGAGCTTGCCGCACAGCCCGATAAAGACGCCCTGCTTGTAATGAGCTTTGGCACAACCTATAAAGAAACGCGCCGCAAAACCATTGACGCCGTTTTTGAAGAAATCAAGGCTGCCTGCCCCGGCGTAAAAGCAGAACTGGCATTTACCTCGCATATAGTTATTGACCGCATCAAAAAAAATGAAGGCATTGCCTACCCCACGCCGGAAGAGGCTCTGGCAAAACTGCACAGCGAAGGCTACACCCGCGTTGCGCTTTGCTCGCTGGATATTATCCCCGGTATTGAATACGCTTATAAAACCAATGTGTTCCACCACTATAAAACCAAGTTTAAAAAAATGTCCATCGGCACCCCGCTGATGTACTGGATGGGCCAGGAAGGCCAGCGCGATGATATCAAAGACACCATGCAGGCTTTAAGCACGCAGTTTCCGCCCCGGGCGGAAGGCAGCGCCGTACTGCTTCTGGCGCACGGCACACCGCACCCTTCCAATGCTTATTATTCCGTTATGCAAAACCGGCTGAACGAACTGGGCTTTGACAACGCTTATATTTATTCTGTTGAAGGCTGGCCGCATCTTGATACCGTCATCCCTCAGCTCAAAGCCAAAAATATCAAAAACATTACCATTATGCCCGCCATGCTGGTAGCAGGCGATCACGCCAACAACGATATGGCAGGCGGCGACGAAGATTCGCATAAAACCATCCTCGAAAAATGCGGCTTTAAGGTTACGCCTTATCTGCACGGTATGGGTGAAAACATCGGTATCCGCCGCCTGTTTGTCGCCCGCGCGCTGGAAGCATGGCAGGCTTTGCAGAAAAGCTAAAAAGCTTTGTGTACGGTTCAACAAAGGTTAACATATAAGATTTGCTTATAAACTTAACAATTTTATAATATTTTAAAAATTTTCTGTAAATTCATAACATTTCTGCTTGCTATCCGCATGGGTTTTCGCTTATACTGTAAATAGTTCTAACTACATAAAAGAGAGGATGATTAGATGGGTATTGTAATTTCCGCACTTGTAACATTCTGGGTAGGCTTTTTAATTTATAAAAAATACAAGCCGCAGCCCGTGCTCTTTTTGGGCGGCATGATTTTGATGTATATTGCAGTAATCTTCGGTTACGGCGTTATCCTTCCGGAAAAAGCCTCTACCGGTTCCTGGTTCTTCGATGCATTTGAATTCATGCGCAAAACCATGAGCTCCAATGCCGCGGGCCTCGGCCTCAATATTATGTCCGTAGGCGCGTTTGCTCGTTATATGGACCGCATCGGCGCATCCCGCTCGCTGGTACGTTTAACCATCAAACCGCTTCTGGCATTAAAATCCCCTTATCTGGTACTTTCCGGCACCTGGATTGTCGGTATGTTAATCGGCCTTTGCATCAACAGCGCGTCCGGCCTTGCAATGCTGCTTATGGTAACAATGTTCCCGATTCTTATCGGCCTTGGCGTAAGCCGCCTTTCCGCAACGGCTGCCGTTGCTTCCACCCTGTGCTTTGACTGGAGCCCGAGCGACACCGGCACCATTCTTTCGGCAACCACCGCAGGCGTTGACCCCGTTCTGTACTGGACCAACTACCAGGTTCCTATCGTTATGGTAGCCTTTGTAGTTGTAGGCACCTTGCATTATTTCACCCAAAAATATATGGATAAACGCATGGGCCACGTTGTTAAACCCATGGAAGTTGAAAAAGCAGAAGAAAACCCGGCCGACAATGCTCCGCTGTGGTACGCAATCCTGCCGGTAATCCCGCTCAGCTTAATCCTTTCCTTCAGCTCCCTGTGGATTACCACCATTAAAATGAACATCGTTATGGCTATGTTCATCGGCCTGTTTATCGGCGCCTGCTGCGAATTTGCCCGCTGGCGCGACGGCAAGAAAGTATTTGCCGACATCCAGACCTTCTTTGACGGCTTAGGCATGCAGATGGCTAACGTAATTACCCTTATCATTGCAGGCCAGACCTTTGCACAGGGCCTGCTCTCCATGGGCACCATCGACAGCCTGATTGAAGGCAGCAAAACCCTGGGCTTCGGCCCGATGGCAATGATGCTGGTAATGGTTGCCATTATCGTATTCAGCTCCATCGTTATGGGCAGCGGCAACGCTCCGTTCTTTGCGTTTGCTGCACTTACACCTGCCGTTGCTGCGCACACCGGCCTGCATCCGGTACTGATGCTTCTGCCGATGCACTTTGCAGCGTCCATTGCACGTACCTGCTCCCCGATTACGGCAGTTATCGTTGTATCCTCCGGCATGGGTAATGTTTCCAGCTTCGACCTTGTTAAACGTACCTTCATCCCGATGTGCGGCGCACTGGCCTGCACCCTGGGCATGACCTTCTACTACTATTACGCCGGAGTCTGATAAGTAAATTTTCAATAGCTGCTGCATTTGCGGCAGCTATTTGTTTTTAAGAAAGGACTGATAACATGTATATCTGCGACTGCCACTGTGACACCTTAACCGAGCTTTATAACAAAAACGCTTCGCTGTATGAAAACGAGCAGCATTTTGATATTAAACGCCAGATTGGCATCGGCGGCGGTTTACAATTCTGTGCCATTTATGTGCCGACGGAAATTTTCCGCTATCAGGGCGGGCTGCACTACACCCTGTGCTTGCTTGATAAATACAAACAGGAACTTAAAAAGCTGCGCCAAAGCGGCATTGACGTGCTGGAAATTTTAACGCCAGCAGATGCGGCCGACGCTTTAAACCACCAGGCAGCAACGCTGCTGGCTATTGAAGAAGGCGGCGCTATCGACGGCAGCCTGGAAGCCTTGCGCGTGCTGTATGAACTTGGCCTGCGCGCCATGACGCTGACCTGGAGCAACCGCAACGACATCGCCGACGGTATTAACGAAGAAGCAACCGGCAGCGGCCTTACAGCCTTTGGCAAACAGGTTGTGGCAGAAATGAACCGCCTCGGCATTCTGGTAGATGTTTCCCATATCTCCACCGCAGGTTTTTGGAGCGTTTTGGAAACCAGCACCAAACCGATTATTGCAACCCATTCCAACGCTAAAGCACTATGCCCGCACCCGCGCAACCTTAACGACGAGCAGATTAAAGCCCTTGCACAAAACGGCGGCCTTGCCGGCATTACCTTTGCCGGTCAGTTTCTTGAAGAAGACTGGCGCAACGCCTGCATTAAAAGCGTGCATAAACACATTGATTATATGCTGAACCTTATCGGCGACGATGACCATATCGGCTTCGGCAGCGATTTTGACGGCATCTCCCACCCGCCTTATGATATTCACGGCGTACAGGATTATAAACCGCTTGTAGAGTATTTAAGCAAATATTACAGTGATGAAACCATCAAAAAAATAACCCACCAGAATGTACTCAACCTTTTGCAAAAGGTACTGTAACATTAAAAGCGCGGCTTGTAGCTGCGCTTTTTTTATTGCTTAAAGTAAACTTCAATGTGCTATAATAGTTCTGTAAGCAGTAACAATCAAGGAGGGTTTTACATGAAAGTTCTTTTGATAAACGGCAGCCCCAAACCAGACCGCTGCACCTTTACAGCGCTGGATGAGGTAGCCAGAACCTTACAGGCGGAAGGCATTGAAACTGAAACCGTACATATCGGCAATAAACCGGTACGCGGCTGCATCGACTGCCGTTCCTGCGCTCAGACAGGCAAATGTGTGTTTAACGACATCGTCAACGAAGTTGCCCCTAAATTTGAAGAAGCCGACGGCCTTGTTGTAGGTACGCCGGTATATTATGCTTCTGCCAACGGCAATTTAATCAGCTTTTTGGACAGGCTGTTTTTCAGCACTCATTTCAATAAAAGCATGAAAGTCGGCGCTGCCGTTGTTTCCGCACGCCGCGGCGGCTGCTCGGCAACTTTTGACGAGCTTAACAAATACTTTACCATCTGCGGCATGCCCGTTGCTTCCAGCCAATACTGGAACAGCGTCCACGGCTTTACTGCCGATGACGTGCGCAAGGACGCAGAAGGCCTGCAAACCATGCGCACCCTTGCCCGCAACATGGCCTTTTTAATCAAGAGCATTGCCCTCGGCAAAGAAAAATACGGTCTGCCTGTTAAAGAAGAACCCGTTTACACCAATTTTATGGACGGCAAATAATACATTTATAAACAATTAAACAAAAAAACGGTTCTTTAACAAATCTTGGGGTCTAGGTAAAATCTAGATTCCAGGATTTTTTCTTTTATAAAAAAATTAAAGCATAAAAGTCAGAAATCCTGTAAAATAATAGTTGACGAGACAATTAAATTACACTAATCCCAGATCAAGGAAAGGAATCTCTGCACTTTTATGCTTACTTGCAATTATAGCCGAAATATACCCTTTTTTAAAGAGTTTATCCTAAAAAATTTTAAAGAAAATTTAAACGGTTCTTTCTCTGCTTATCTTGAAATGCCCAAAACAGAGCATGTCTGCCCGCATTGCGGCCATCCAACTTCTTTTATCAAAGATTACCGCATTCAAATAGTTAAAGATGCCCAAATCTTTGGTAAGGATTTATACATTCATCTGCGTAAGCGCCGTTATCTATGCAGGCATTGCGGTCATTCTTTTACTGAAACCAATCCCCTTGTACAAAGATACCAGCATTTTACCACTAGGTTCTATGCCCAAGTATATAAAGAATTTCAAACTTTACAATCGTTTAAAGCTATTTCTAACAGGTTTGGTATTTCTACTACAAGCACAATAAGATGGTTCGACAAGATTGCCTATGGACTTCCTGTATTGCCTGAATGCTTCAGTATTGATGAATTCAGGGGTAATGCTAATAATGAAAAATTCCAGTGTAATGTGACTGACCCTGTCAGGCATAAAGTCCTTGATATACTTCCCAAAAGGAATGTTGAAAGCCTGTGCCGGCACTTCTGTCAGTATCCTATAGAAGAACGGAACCTGGTCAAAAATGTAGTTATGGATTTAAGTACCACTTTCAGGTCAGCAGTCCATACCCTATTCCCTAACGCTACCATAACGGCAGATAAATTCCATGTTATCCGTCTTGTAGTATGGAGCATGGAAAGCGTAAGGAAGCGCGTCCAGAAACAATTCCACAAAGCGCGGCGCAAATGGTTTAAACGCAGCAAAGCCATATTGTCTGCGCCGGAGTATAAATTGGCAATCGAAGACAAGCTTGTACTGAACCGAATGCTGGCAGCGTCACATGAACTGGATAAAGCACATTTATTAAAAGAAAGGTTCTACAGCATATTTAAAGAAAGCACTATCCATGGAGCCAAAAAGAAATTACAGGACTGGCTCTTTCTGGCAGAACAATTCAATCTTCCTGAATTCAAACATTGCATCACTACTTTTACTAAGTGGAGCAGCGAGATTAGCAGCATTGTAGAAACCAATGTTACCAATGGTTATACCGAAGGAACGAACAACAAAATAAAAGTTTTAAAACGTATTAGCTTTGGTGTAAGGAATTTTGAACGCTTCAGGAACAGGATTCTTTATTTATGCTCTTAAAATAAAATGAATAAGAATTTAATATTTAGGAACATCTCAAATAAAAGTACAAAAGCGTTCCGGGGGGGCACTGCTCAAGATCAAGAACAATTTGAACTTAATTTACAGCTCCATGCAGGAGTAAGTAACCCCTATACATTTAAAATAACTAAGAATTACAAAGCAAGTGCTGACACAAAGGCAGCAATCCCTCCATATACAGAAAAATCCTGGACTACACCGGGAACATATACCTGGAGTGTACCGAATGGAGTAAGTAAAATTAAAGTAGAAATAGCTGGAGCTGGTGGTGGTGGAGATATAAGATACTATGATGCAGGTTCTGAATCAATGAAGTATGGAGCTAATGGTGGTTCAGGCGCTTTAATAATTCAAACAGTTACAATTAAAAACTATCTTTTAACTGCCAGCATTATTGTTGGATGCGGTGGTCGTGGCTATAATAACGGAAATACTACTATTACTGACGGAGAAAATTCAGCTTTTAAAATTAAAGAAGAAGGTATAGATATAACAGCAATGGGTGGAAAACGAGGTAAAGAAGGCAGTGTTGGCACTTCTTATGGAAATGGTGGTAGTGGTGGCTCCGGTGGCTATCGTTCGTCTGAAAATGGAAATAATGGTTGGGTTAAAATAGCATACGGAGAAGGAATAGAATAAAAAAATAAATAACCATAGTATATAATTTATAATCTTATACTATGGTTATCTTAAAAATTTAAATTTAAAATTACTACTTTATTTAGGGATAACCCCAAGAAAAGTTATAGAACCAAAAAAACAAAATGCACCTTCAAAAGCCTTATCCGCTGATGAAGGTGCATTTTTATGCCGTAATACGTATTAAATTATTTTTCGGCTGCCAGCCAGGCAATTTCAGCCGCCATTTCGCCGCATTTGTAAAAATCCTGCAAATCAAGGTATTCTTCGCCGGTATGGCAGTTAAAATACCCTACCGCAACGCCAACCGTGGCAATGCCATTGGCATTAAAGTGGTTAGCGTCCATACCGCCGCCGCTTTTTTCAATCTTCGGCTCAACGCCGCATTTTTTTAGGGCTGCTGCTGTCAGGCTCACTGCCGGGCAATCTTCTTTCAGGCTGAACGCTTTATACAAAACATCATAGCTGTAATCAATTTTTACATTGTATTCTTTTTCAATCACAGGTACAGCGTCAGCATATTTTTGCAGCAACGCTTCAAACTCGCCTGCGTCCGTGCTGCGCATTTCACCGTTAACCTCGGCATAGTCGCACACAATGTTCAGCGCCGGGCCGCCAGCATGTACGGAGGCAATGTTTGCTGTTGAATTTACGCTCTGCCTGTTGTCCGGAATTGCCAGAATAAGCCCTGCCGCAGCGCGGATAGCGTTAATGCCTTTTTCCGGAGCTTCGCCGGCGTGGGATGCTTTGCCGTGGATTTTATAGCAGTAACTGCATTTAGCCGGTGCTTCAACTGCTATGCCGCCGATATGCCCTTCTGCGTCAAATACAAATCCGTTTTTAGCGCGGAACTTATCAAATTCAAAATGGCGTCCGCCCAAAATGCCAAATTCCTCGCAGACGGAAAGTGCTACTTCAATATCGCCGTGCGGCTTGTCGGAAGCCTTTAACCTGCGCAGTGCGTCAAGAATTATGCAGATACCGGCTACATCGTCAGCCGCCAGAATCGTGCTGCCGTCGGTATGCACAATGCCTTTTTCTTCATCAACAACCGGTTTGATTGCGCCGTTATTGGCAACGCGGTCCAGATGTGCGGAAAAAAGCAGCGGTTCGCAGTCAGCATTGCCGCGCAGCACAGCACGGATATTACCGGCATTGCCGCCGATTTTTGCACCTGTATCTTCTTCAGTAACTTCCAGCCCAAGCGCCTCCAGCTTTGCCTTTACTGCATCGGCAATCTGCCTTTCGCTGCGCGATTGCACCGGAATCTGCACAAGCTCAAGAAATTCTTCCAGCATTTTTTTGTTTTCCATACAGCACCTCCGCTTAAGATATTATTTTAGTTTAAAGCCCAGTGTTTTGCGCGCCAGCATCCTTAAAAAGTAATGGTAGCTGGCAAATAAAAAGATTGACGAGCCAACCCAGGCAATCGGGCTGGCATAGCAAACGCCTGTGTAGCCATAATCAACAGTTAAAAACAGTGCCGCCGATGTACGCAGTACAAGCTCTATAATACCCGAAAGCATCGGTATTAACGAAATACCCATGCCTTGTACCGAGTTTCTGTAAATAAAAATCTGGCTTAAAAAGAAATAAAACGGCACGCTTAAATGCAGATACTGTTTAGCTTCTGCCATAACCTTCGGGCTCGGGTTATCCAGAAATACACCTATCATTTCCTGTCCGAAGAAATACATTAACAATGCTGCAAAAACGCTGAACCCAAGCGACAGCAGCGAACATTTTTTTACGCCGCGGCTGATGCGGGCAAATTTACGCGCGCCAAAATTCTGCGCCGTATATACAGCCATTGCCAGGCCGAAAGAAATCATCGGCTGCAAAGCCAGCTGCTCAATACGCATGGCAGATGTAAAACCGGCTATTGTTTCAGCACCGAACTGATTACAAATAGACTGAATAATAATCATGCTAAGGCTTAAAACAGAAAACTGCACCGCCATAGGCATGCCCATGCGTATATGCTGCCAGGCAAATCTGCCGTCCCATTTAAAATCACTCAGCCGTACATGCAATACCGGGAATTTTTTAATAATATAAATTACGCACAAAAAGCTGGAAAAGCCCTGCGCTATAACAAGCGCCAACGCGCTGCCAGGTACGCCCCAGCCAAAATTGATGATGAACACCAGCGCTAGGACAATGTTCAGCAAGGTTGAGATTATCAGAAAATACAGCGGCGTTTTGCTGTCGCCCAAAGAACGCAGGATGTTAGACAGCATATTGTATGCCATCATAAAAATCAGGCCGTAAACAATAATCATTACGTATGCTTTGGCATCAGCATAAAGCTCCTGCGGGATATTCATTGCCGCCAGCATCGGGTCTATAAATATGATTGCTACTGCCATCAAAAATATGACAAACAATGTGCAAAGCATCAAGGACATAGCCGCACTGCGGCGCACGCCTTTAATATCACCTGCGCCGAAAAGCTGCCCCGTTACAACGCTGAAACCACCGCTCATGCCAAGAGTAAGCATTACCAGCATCATAAACAGCGGTGCCGTTGCACCTACCGCCGCCAGGGCATTAACGCCAATCGTCCTGCCGACAATGATAATATCAGCAATATTATAAAGCTGCTGAAATACATTGCCTATTAACAGCGGTATCATAAATGGAATTATCAGTTTAAGAGGAGCACCCTCCGTCATGTTTTTCATAATTGGCCAAACCTACATAATTATAAATTTTGACTAATAAGTCAGTGCTTTCATTGTAACACTTTTTCATATAATAAACAATCTATTTTATATTTCGCCGGTTTTAGTCTTTTACCTTCCATTTATCAAAAAAATGCACGTATTTTTCATATACATAAACCATTCTGCCAACCAAAACAGCAGCGGCAATCGTGCCTAAACCTACGCCGCGCAGCTCGCTAAATTCAAACAACGAAAGTATAATACTGATAGTTACAAGCGTAATGTCAAAACAGTTTTTCAGCAGGCTGAAATTCTTTTTGGTTACAAAAGTCATTACGTTAACAAAGCCTTCGCCTGCCGTTAAAAAGATTTTGGCACGCACTTCCAAAAAGATGCCAAAGGCAATGACGACTATGCTTATCAAACAGCCTGCCCATTTGGCAGCGGCTGTTTCCGGATTATACCAACCCAAAAGCCACATAAACACGTCGATGCTGGAACCAAACGGTATTGTTACGCATATTTGCCCCAAAATTTCACGCCAGTAAATTTTACGCAGCAGCAAAGGCTGTACTGCAATAATCAGTAAATTGATGACAATAGTCGTAACACCGACGCTGTAAGGCGTAATCATGCTTAAAACCCAAGGCAGGCTCGATATCGGCGAAGTGCCTAAATCTGCCTTGCACGAAAGGGCAATGGAAAAGCCCATTAAACAAATACCGCTGATAAACATAGCCATACGCGGCCAAAAGTGTTGATTATTCAATTCAATCTTCCTTCCCTCTTAATTCATTATTATTTCATATCATTAGCAGTTGTTTCGGCGAATAAAAAAAGACGATAACTCGTCTTTTTTTATTACAGCCGTTTATTTTATCCTTTTACTACGGTATTGGTCAGCCTGCCAATGCCTTCTATTTCTACTGTTACCACATCGCCCGGCACCATCGGCCCGCAACCCATCGGTGTTCCGGTAAGCACCAGGTCACCGGCATCAAGCGTCATGCTTTCGGAAATATAACTTAAAATTTCGTATGGATTATAAACCATGTCGCTGGTGCGTCCGTTCTGTTTCAGCTCACCGTTCAGATAAGTTTTGATTGCCAAATCCGTCGGGTCAAGGTCTGTTTCCAGCCACGGCCCTAACGGGCAGAAGGTGTCAAACGATTTGCTGCGCAGCCACTGCACATCGTCAAGCTGCAAATCTCTTGCCGTTACATCATTGGCGCAGGTATAACCCAAAATATAGTCTTTTACTTCTTCCGGTTTTACGTTACGCATACGCTTTTTAATTACCACACCCAGCTCTGCCTCGTAAACAACCTCTTTGCTCTGCCAGGGATAAACAATAGCGGCGCCGTCGCCGATAATCGTATGCGATGCCTTGCCGAAAAGCATCGGTTCTTTAGGCACTTCCGCATGAAACTCCTCCGCATGCTGGCGGTAATTAAAACCAACGCAGATAATCTGCTTGGGCACACAGGGCGCCAAAAGTTTTATATCTTCCAGGCGGAACTCCTCATCGGTAATGCGCCAGAAAGTTTCCAGGCTGCCATAAACAGTCCTTACTACGTCGCCGTCGATAAAACCTATTCTTTTATTGCCGTTTGGTTCTTCAAAACGTACACATCTCATCTTAAAGTATCATCCTTTGCATTTTTCGTTCTTCAAAATATACAGGCACAAGCCCGGCTGCTTCTGCCATTTCCCGGGCAATAGCAAGCCTGCGGCCGACATGCTCTTTATAATGCGCATCGCTGCCCAGCGTTGCATAACGCCCGCCCAATTCCCGGTAGCGTTTATATAAAACCAGCAAATGCTTTACTGCCGCAGGATTGTCCAACCGCCGCGTATTGATTTCAATAGCCTTTTCCTTTGCTGCTAAAAGCCTGAACACCTCATCAAACAGTTCCGGCGCTTCAGCATAAACAAGCTCCTTATCTTCATAAGGCATATAGCGGCACATATAATCAATATGCGCAAAACTGTCAAAATTATCATGCAGCTTTAAATTGGCAGCTGTTGCTTTTAAAAATTCTTCTACGGCTTCAAGTTTTGTTTTACCGGTATAGGTTTTTGCTTCATACATATCACGGCCGTTCATACAGTGCATTGAACCCAAAATAAAATCAAACGGATATTTTTTACCAAGCGCATCGTCATTGGCACTTGTCGATTCCTGCATACCTACCTCAATACCAAGCAGCAGTTTTTTGCTGCGGTAAGGCTCATACTTTGCAAAATAATCGTCAATATCAAAGACAAAGGCTTCCGGATTGGTTGGGTAATCCTCGTCCCAATGTTCCGTTACAATCATGCCAATGCCCTGGGCCTCTGCCATGACTTCAGCTTCGTCAATTTTCATTTTGGAATCAATAGAATACTGGCAGTGCATATGTGTATCAAATATCATTTTTCAATACCTCGTATAGTCTATTATACCATACCTTCGCAAAAAAACTGAACTTCATCAATATTTTACCAAAAGCTAATAAAATTTTGCACTTTGCCTTATCGCACCCATATTTGGCCTATGGGCCGATTTTTCTGTTTTGGTATAATTGGATATTCATTTTGCGTTTTACATGCCTTAGCGGCGATTTAAACGCATGGATTTTTTCAGCGGGTAAGCTGTTCCAAAACCTCTTTTTCTTCATCAGAAAGCTGATAAGTTGACTTACCGTTTTCTACCGGTTTGGCGTAACTTCTGTTATCTTCCCTGCCGTACAGACTTGAAAGCACAACGCCGTTATTATTTTCATCAAGTACAGCCAGCGAATAACTTAAATTGCTGCCGGTATCGGTAAAGGCGTTATAGCGCATCAGTTTTACTTTCTGCACGCATCCTTTCATCTGTTCGCGCATTGCCTGCTGTTGCTGTTCCAGTTTTTGCAAATCTGCTTTGGCAGCACGCACCTCTGTCAAAGTTTTGGTTAAAATTTCATCCCAGTTTTTATCATCGCCCTGGGTAAAAAAGTCATATTTTGCTTTTAACTCCTGCAACTCCTTTTTTTGGCTTTTACAAGTCAAAAACAGTTTAATCAAAAGCGCAAGCATAACTACAACTATTACAAGCAAATAATTTTGCAGTATTAAATTTATACCTTCCAAAATACATCCTCCTAAATTTAAACAAACAGATAAGTAATTATACCGGCAATAAATATCGCGGGCAGCTGGTTGGAAATACGTATCTCCAAAAGACCCAGCATATTGATGCCGATAGCTGCAATAAGCACACCGCCGCAGGCGCTTACTTCGTTAATAATAACAGGCGTCATTACCGGCTGCAAAAAACTTGCCAAAATTGTAAGCGTACCCTGGTATAAAAAAACACTTACAGAAGAAAGCGCTACGCCGATGCCTAAATTAGCTGCCAGAATAACTGCTATAACACCGTCCATAGTAGCTTTGGCATATAAAATAGTCGGATTATTATTTAATCCATCCTCCAGGCTTCCCACTACCGCCATCGCGCCAATAACATAAATCAGGCTGGCGCTGATAAAGCCTTCGGCAATTTTTTTAGCATTGCCGCCGCTTTTACCGCTGTTTATTTTTGCGCCCACCCACAGGCCGATTTTTTGAAAATGGCCGTCAATATCAAGCCATTCGCCTATGACAGAACCGATAACAAGGCTTGCTACGCAAATTACTACATTCTCTGTTTTTAATGCCATTTGCAGACCAACAACAACTATGCACAACGCAACACCCTGCATAATTGTCTGCTTCCATTTTTCCGGCAGGCCGCGCTTTAAAAATAAACCCAGTATTGTGCCGCCCAATATGGCAGCTACATTGGCAACCGTACCTATTCCGGCCACAATTATTCCCCCAATTACAAAATAAAAACTACACAGTTAATTTTTGTTCTTTTTTGTTACTGCTTTTAGGCTTTTGTTCCAACAATTCGTATATTCTTTCAAGGTCCTCAGCAGAATAATAATTTATTTCTATCTTACCTTGCTTTTCGTTTTTCGGTACAATTTTTACTTTCGTTCCCAAAAGCTCAATCAGCCGGTTCTGAAAATCCTGGCAGTAAACGCTGATTTCTTTTACTTTACGTTTTTTGACAGGTTTTTCTTCATCTTTATTATCAAACGTAATATGCTCGCCGTTCTTTATTCTCTTTACAATATCTTCAACAGCACGCGCAGAAAGCCCCTGTTCAATAATCAGCAGCGCCAACTGCTCCTGTTCTTCTTTATCATCTAAAGCTAAAAGCGGCCTTACCTGCCCCATCGTCAATGTTTCACGTGAAACAGCGTCGCGCACATCCTGAGGCAAATTAAGCAAACGTAAAATATTGGTAACCGCTGTACGGCTGCGGCCGATTTTTTTAGCAGCCTGTTCCTGTGTAAGCCCAAATTCGCTCATCAGGCGTTTAATGCCTTCAGCTTCTTCAATCGGGTTCAGGTCGTGACGCTGAATATTTTCAACTAAAGCAATTTCTGCCATAGCTGCATTATCATATTCGCGCACAATTACCGGCACCGTTTTAAGCTTGGCTTTCATTGCTGCACGCCAGCGGCGCTCTCCGGCAACAAGCTCATAAATACGTCCGTTTTTACGGACAATAAGTGGCTGAATAACGCCGTGCTCTTTAATGCTTTCGGCAAGTTCTTCGAGCTTGTCTTCATCAAAAACCTTACGCGGCTGCAGCGGATTCGGTTTAATATCTCCGACAGCAATTTCTATCTCTTTTTCATGGGGCTGCACTTCATCGACCGGCGCAATAGTTGCATTATCAGTAAAGATTGCGCCAAGCCCTTTGCCCAATCCGCCTTTTTTATTCATCACCAAGAACCTCCTGCGCCAGCTCCATATAAACCTGCGCTCCTTTGGATTTGGGGTCATACACAATTACCGGCTGCCCATGGCTGGGCGCTTCACTTAAACGCACATTACGTGGAATAATTGTGTTGTACATTTTAGTATTAAAGTATTTGCGCACTTCGCCAACTACATCACTGGATAAATTTGTGCGCTGGTCAAACATCGTCATCAAAACCCCTTCCAGTTTTAAAGCCGGATTAAGGTTACGCTGCACAAGTTTAATTGTGTTCATCAGCTGGCTTACACCTTCCAGTGCGTAAAATTCGCACTGAATCGGCACCAGAACAGAATTGGCAGCCGTTAAAGCATTGATTGTCAATAATCCCAAAGAAGGCGGGCAGTCAATCAGCACATAATCATAATCATGCTTTACACGTTCCAAAGCATTTTTTAAACGGCCTTCCCTGTTCATCAGGCTTACAAGTTCAATTTCTGCGCCCGCCAGCTGTATGGTTGCCGGTATAACGTCAAGATTTTCATAATCACTGTGCAGCAGCACATCTTTCATCGGCACATCACTGATTAAGGTATCATAAATACATTTTTTTATATCGCGCTTATCAAATCCAAGGCCGCTGGTTGCGTTGCCCTGGGGGTCTGCGTCAAGCATAAGTACCTTGCGCCCCTTTTGTGCAAGGCAGGCAGCAAGGTTAACGGCCGTCGTTGTTTTACCGACGCCGCCTTTCTGATTTGCTATTGCAATTACCTTTACCAAATTTCTCACCTCATAAAAAACAATCAAACTATCTTAATAATTTTATCACATTTTTAGTAGTAAACATATAGCAAAGCCCAAAGTTTTTATGTTTCACGTGAAACATGGCATAAGTTTTTAACCATTATTGAAGAAATCTCTAAAAACAGAAGAAAAAATGCGGCTCAAGGCCGCATCTTTTATTTTAACTTACAAACATCAACCCAACCCGCAAAATGGTCGGTGTGTTTTTCCAGCTCCGGTATTGTCAGTTTAATAGCGCTGTTGCTGCTGCCGCAGGCAGGATAAACATATTCAAAGCGTTTTAACGATTCGTCCAGATAAACCTGTACGCCTTCATTAACAGCGAACGGGCAGACACCACCGACAGCATGGCCAATCAGGTTTTCTGCCTCATCCGCAGCAAGCATTTTGGCTTTTACGCCAAAACGCATTTTATATTTATGGTTGTCAATTTTAACATCGCCCGGAGCAACAATTAAAATTACATCGTCATGCACAGCAAAAGATAAAGTTTTGGCAATCAGGCTACCGTCGCAGTTCAACGCTTTGGCAGCAAGTTCTACCGTCGCACTCGAAACATCAAACTCCAAAATCTGGTCTTCCATATTACGGGCTTTAAAATAAGCCCTTACTTTTTCAATTGACAAAATCAACCCTCCGTTAAATGCGTACCATATCGCGTGTAATGGCAGCAATATTTTCTGCGCCGCACATTTTCATTGTATCTTCCAGTTCACCGGCAAGTTTTTCAATATAAACCTTAACGCCTTCTTCTGCACCGCCGTAAACAGCAGTTACAAACGGACGGGCAATAACTACGCCGTCAGCGCCGAGCGCCAAGGCTTTAAAAATATCTGCGCCGCTGCGGATACCGCCATCAACCAGCACCTTCATACCGCCGCCGACTGCATGGCAGATTTCTTCCAAAACTTCAGCCGTGGCAGAACACTGGTCAAGCACGCGCCCGCCATGATTAGAAACGATAATTGCCGCAGCACCGGCAGCATGGGCTTTTAAAGCACCGCGCACCGTCATTACACCTTTAACAATAAACGGCAGACCTGCTTTTTTAACTATCTCTGCCAGTTCTTCTACGGATTTACTGCCTGCAGGCGGCTGCATGTTTTTCAAAAACGGCAGGCCGGCAGCATCAACATCCATGGCAACAGCAAAAGCACCGCTATTTTTAACAAGCTGCAATTTTTCCTTAATCAGCGGCAAATTCCAGGGTTTAACAGTCGGTATGCCAATACCGCCGGCAGCGGCAATAGCATCCGTCGCGCCAACCATAACCTGCGGGTTCAGCCCGTCACCGGTAAAAGCGGCAATACCGTTATCCGCGCAAGCGGAAACCAGAATTTTGTTATAAGTAAGCTCGTCGTAAGCGTCACTGTAATGCAGTTCTACCGCACCAATAGGACCGGCCAAAAACGGATAACTGAATTTACGGCCAAATAATTCAACAGACATATCAACAGGCACATTTTCGTGCAGGGTATCCATCTGCACACGGATTTCCTGCCATTTTTGATAATTGCGGATTGCAGTATCCCCCACACCTTTTGCACCAGGGCCAGGAATTGTATTGCGGCAGGCCAGCCCATTGCAGACCGGGCACGCCTTGCATTTGGAATTATCTAAGCATTTTCTTGCATTTTGCAGAACTTGATTGTAATCCATTGTAAAACCTCCATAAAACCAACTTCGATTACTATTGTACTATATTTATAAACAAAAAGCACGGGTAAAATAAAAAACTCCGGCAGATAAATACCGGAGTAAAATATTTAGCTTATTTCTTTTTTACCTCGCCTTTGTTCCAGGCTTCAGCGGCTTTTTTGTAAGAAGTGAAATCATCAGTTGATGCATTGCAGTTTGTGCAAACAACTTTGTTAAGCGTATCATGCTTAAAGGTGCCCATAGTTACAAACTTAGCCGTTTTCTTTCCACATACAGGGCAGTTATTCAGTTCAATCGGCTTATAATCGCCGCTGGTGGCTTTTTTAAACATGTAAAAAAATACACCCGCTGCAATACCTGCAAGCACCGCATACAATAACATATCACCCATACAAATCACCCCTTAAAAGTTATTTAGCTGTTCCTTAATTTTATTGTAACATATCTTGCGAATATGGCAAAATAAATTTCTAAAATTTATCGGCTAAAAAGAAAAACAGAAACAAAAATCTGCTTCTGTTTTCAACATAACCAACAATTTTATCAACATTAATTTTGCTTATTGCTGGCAATCTGCGGTTTTTTGGTATTTTTTATGCGCAGCGTAACAACAACGTCGTCACCTTCTACTTCCTGTTTAATCTGTGCAGGAATACCGGCATCGTTGATAGTGCTGACAATTTTCTTTACGCTGTTCAGATATATACGCACATCATTTACTATAACAAGCCTTCTTTTGGGTTTTTGCGCATCGGCTTCCAAAATTTTGGCAATATGTTCTTCCGTTTGTTTAACATTCCAGCCGTTTTTTATAATCAGCTTTAAAATCTGTTTTTGCTGTTCGCTGTCTTTAATTTTCAGCAATGCCCTGCCGTGGCGTTCGGTCAGTCCGGCTTCTTTTAAAGTATTGCGTATTTCCAAAGGCAAGTTCAACAAACGCAGTTTATTGGCAATAGTAGATTGCTTTTTGCCAACGCGCGCAGCCATAGCTTCCTGTGTCAGGTTAAACTGCGTCATAAGTTTTTCATAGCCTTCGGCTTCTTCCAAAAAGTGTAAATCTTCACGCTGCAAATTTTCAATCAAGGCAATTTCAGCAATCTGCTGCTGAGTATAACTGCTGATTATTACCGGCACATCTTTAAGCCCTGCCATTTTGCTGGCGCGCAGACGGCGTTCACCGGCAATCAGCAAATAATTATCGTCCATGCAGCGGGCAACAAGCAGCGGCTGCAAAACACCATAAGCAGCAATCGAAGCCGCCAAATCCTCCAAAGCTTCCGGTTCAAAATCCTTACGTGGCTGGTATGGGTTAGGCTGTATTTTTTCCACCGGCACACGTACTACATTCAATTCACCGCTGAAATGTTTAATAACCGAGCTGCCTTCCTGCTCTGTTCCTGAAATTTTTAAACCCTCGTCAACCATATTGTACCTCCATCATTCCAAAGGATTTTTATCGGGCAATCCCGCCTTACGCGGATAAGCCTTCGGCGAAGCCTTTACTTTTTTGATAGTTACTACTGCCCTGCCATCGTTAAGCCCTGGCAGCTCAACCTTTTTAGCTTCGATAAGTTTACCGCCCAGAACACTGAGTGCTTTACCGGCAGCGGCAATCTCCTCCTGATATTTTGCGCCTTTTAAAGCAACAAATACACCGCCAACCTTAACCAGCGGCAGGCAGTATTCTGATAATACAGATAGCCTTGCCACAGCGCGGGCAGTAACAATATCATATTTTTCGCGGTGAGCCGGATTTTTTCCTGCATCTTCAGCACGCAAATGCACACACTCAATATCTTTTAAGCCAAGTTCAGCAATAACACGCTGCAAAAAGTTCAAACGCTTAGCCAGTGAATCAATCAGCACAACCTTAAGCGAAGTGCAGTAAATCTTTAGCGGTATGCCGGGAAACCCTGCCCCCGTGCCAACGTCTGCCAAAACTTTGCCCGGGAAATAATCAGCATAAGCCATAAGCGAATCAACAAAATGCTTAACTGCAACGTCCTGTGGTTCAGTTAGCGCCGTCAGGTTCATCACCTTATTGGTTTCTACCAGCATTTCATAGTATTTTTCAAACTGCTCAAGCTGCAGGGCAGATAATTCAAATCCGGCCTGTGCCGCGCTTTCAGCAAGAATTTTTTGAAATTCATTCATTATTATGCTCCTTACGGCGTTTGACTTCCAGCACAATCATCAGCACATTGATATCAGCCGGAGAAACACCTGAAATACGCGATGCCTGCCCGATAGAAACCGGACGTATTTTATCCAGCTTTTCCGCTGCTTCGGAGGATAATTCCTTAATGGCGTGATAATCAATATTCTGCGGAATCAGTTTATTTTCCAGTTTTAATGCGCGTTCTACTTCCTGTTTTTGTTTATTGATATAGCCTTCGTATTTGGCAAAAATTTCGGCCTGCTCGGCTACAACATCAGGCAATTCCGGCAAATTAAATTCACCAATTAATTTTTTATAGGTAATTTCACCGCGGCGCAGCAAATCAAGCAGCGTCATACCCGGCCTTACCGGCGCAGTGCCCATATTTTTCAGCTTTTGTTCCGTTTCCGCATTAGGCGGAACATTGGTTTTGCTTAACTGATGAATGGTACGCTCCAGCAAAGTGCGTTTAGCAGTAAATTTTTCATAGCGTTCATCATCGACCAAACCAATCTGCCTGCCCTTTTCCGTCAGGCGTAAATCAGCATTATCCTGCCTTAACAGCAAACGGTATTCCGCACGCGATGTCATCATACGGTAAGGTTCATTAGTACCTTTAGTTACCAAATCATCAATCAGCACGCCGATGTAAGCATCATTTCTGCCAAGGATAAACGGCGGCTGCCCATTGATTTTGCGCATAGCATTAATACCGGCCATCAAGCCCTGCGCCGCAGCTTCTTCATAACCGCTGGTGCCGTTAGATTGCCCGGCAGAAAATAAACCGCTGATACCTTTATGTTCCAAAGATGCTTTAAGCTGCAATGGGTCAAGGCAATCATAATCAATGGCGTAACCTGCGCGCATCATGCGGCAATTTTCAAGGCCAGGTATCGTCTGCATAAATTTCAGCTGTACATCAGCAGGCAGTGAGCTTGACATACCCTGCACATACATTTCGTTAGTACGCAAGCCCTCCGGCTCGATAAAAAGCTGGTGGCGTTCCTTGTTGGCAAAACGTACAATTTTTGACTCAATTGAAGGACAGTAACGAGGCCCAACGCCTTCAATCATGCCATTGAACATACCGGATAAATGCAGGTTATCACGGATGATTTTATGAGTTTTTTCGTTGGTATAAGTAAGCCAGCACGGTACCTGGCTGCGCTCTGTAATATCACTGATGAACGAAAAATTACGCAGTTCGGCATCGCCGTTTTGGATTTCCATTTTGCTGTAATCAAGGCTGCGGGCATCTATACGCGCCGGAGTGCCTGTTTTAAAACGCATCAGTTCAAGACCGTTTTCTAACAGCGACAGTGATAATTTATTGGCGCTGCGCAAACCGTTAGGACCGGATTCATAATTAACCTGCCCATAGACAATACGGGCGCGCAGATAAGTTCCTGTTGCCAGGATTACGCACTTGGCTTCAAAAACTTCGCCCGTTTCAGCTTCGACACCTACAACTTCACCATTGCTGACAATAAGTTTGTCAATCATCAGCTGCTTAACATCAAGCCTGTCCTGATTTTCTACTGTCTGCTTCATAATGGTGTGGTAAAAAGGTTTGTCCTCCTGAGCACGCAGCGCCTGTACGGCATAACCCTTACCGGTATTCAGAAGGCGCATCTGAATACACGCCTTATCGGCAGCAAGTCCCATTTCACCGCCCAAAGCATCAATCTCACGCACCAAATGCCCCTTGGCAGGCCCGCCTACCGAAGGATTACAGGGCATTAAAGCAATATTATCCATAGAAAGCGTTGCCAGAAGCGTTTTTCCGCCAAGACGCGCAGCAGCCAAAGCCGCTTCCACACCGGCGTGACCGGCACCGACAACAATAACGTCATAACTGTCAGTAATATTCATAACTTCACCCAAAATAATTATTTACCGATACAGAATTTAGAGAAAATTTCATTGATGATTTCATCGCGGACAGCATCACCGGTAATTTCTCCAAGGTATTCAGCCGCATTGCGCAAATCTATCATAATGCAGTCATACGGCAAATGAGCTTCTGCCGCTGCCAATGCGTCATCCATACTTGTAAGGCTGTTACGTAAAAGATTTTCATGGCGGGCGTTCTGTACATAAACACCGTCACCCAAATGCCTGTCATTACCATATACAAATTTTTGCAGCCACTCCGTAAAATCATCAAAACCTGCCCCGGTTTTAGCAGATAATTCAATTACAGGCGCTGTTTTAAATTCATCCGGCAAACCGTTTTTAACATTGGCGCTGCCCAAATCACTTTTATTTATTATTATAACATACTGACGGCCTTTAACTAACGATAGTATCTCCATGTCATCATCCGCCAGCGGCTGAGAACCGTCAAGCACAACAATTGCAAGTTCTGCTTCACTCAAAATGCGGCGGCTTTTTTCTACGCCGATACGTTCAACATAATCTTCCGTATCCCTGATACCAGCTGTATCCGCCAGAACAATCGGTATGCCGCCCAGCAAAAACTGCTCTTCAATAACGTCGCGCGTTGTACCTGCAAATTCAGAAACAATCGCCCTGTCCTCTTTCAGCAAAAAGTTAAGAAAACTGGATTTACCGACATTCGGTTTGCCGATAATCGCAACCTTCAAACCTTCGCGCAAAATTTTACCGGTATGGGCATTTTCCAAAAGTTTTTTTACACCGTCAACTGTTTTATTTACCTCAGTCAAAACATTGCCAAAAGTTATTTCTTCAATATCGTCTTCCGGATAATCAATAACAGCTTCCAAATTAACAATTACATCCAGCAGTTCCCTGCGCAAAGCACGTACTTCTTTAGAAAGCTGCCCTTCCTGCTGGCGCACGGCAACTTTCAAAGCAGCATCACTGCGCGATTTAATAATATCCATAACTGCCTCTGCCTGCACAAGGTCAATGCGTCCGTTTAAAAAAGCACGTTTGGTAAATTCACCAGGTTCAGCAGGGCGCGCACCGGCAGCATAACTCAGCGACAAAATTTTCTGCAAAGACCTGACACCGCCATGGCACTGTATTTCTACAACATCTTCTGCCGTATAAGAATGAGGCGCACGCATATAAACAGCCATTACCTCATCGACAATACTGCCCTCAGTATCAAATACATGCCCATAAACCAAAGTATTGGGAGCATAATCAGCCAGCTTTTTACCGGAAGCAGCTTTAAAAATTTTTTCACCGGCAGGCAAAGCATTTTCGCCGCTAATGCGGATAATGCCGATAGCCCCCTCCCCTAACGCCGTGCAGACAGCGCTGATGGTTTCTTCCTGTTCCTGTTTTATAATTTCATTCTGCATAATCTGTTCTCCAAAAGAAAAACCCAGTACAAACGACTGGGTCTGAAATTAAGAAAATTATTTTTTTAATTCGATTACCACGCGGCGGTAAGGTTCTTCGCCTTCGCTCAACGTAGTAATACGGCGGTCGTTTTGCAATGCTACATGAATAATTTTTCTTTCATGGGGATTCATCGGCTCAAGCACAACACGCTCGCCGGTACGTTTTACCTTATCAGCAAGGCGCTGTGCCAGGCGGTTCAAGGTTTCTACGCGGCGTTCGCGGTAATCTTCAATATCAATTACAATCCTGATGCGCTCAGCAGAATTTTTGTTGGCAACAAGATTCGTAAGATACTGCAAAGAATCAAGCGTCTGTCCATGCTTGCCGATTAAAATGCCCATATCAGAGCCATGCAGTTTGAAGGTAACAACACCTTCATTTTTATTGATGAATTTTTCCATCACAACTTCAATGCGCATGGCATTAAAGATTTTCTGCAAAAATTCTTTAGCAGCGTCAACGGCAGCTTCTTCAATTACATACTCACGCGCTTCGCGTACTGCCGGTTTAGCTTCTTCTTTTTTAACAGTTTCCCTTGCAGCAGCAGCTTCTTCCTTGCCGGCTTTATAATCTTCTTTAATGCTGTCTACGGTTTCATCAACAATATCGCCGATTTTTTTGGCAGCATCTTTTAAAGTAACCCTGATTTTGGCTTTTTTGGCAAACAGACCAAAAATACCATTTTTAGCTTCTTCAATTACTTCAACATTTACTTTATCAGCAGTGGTTTTTAATTCCTTTAAAGCATCATTCAATGCATCTTCAACGGTTTTACCGGTTTTTTCAATAAAATCCATCTTTACATACTCCCTTTATTTCTGTCCGCGTTCCATAAAAATCTGCTGTCCAATCTGCATAAGGTTCATTACAACCCAGTACAGTACAAGGCCGGTCGGGAAGCTGATGCTGATATAACCGATAAACAGCGGCATACCATACAGCATAACCTGATTCTGAGTAGTAGAAGTATCCGGCATCGTCATTCTTGACTGAATAAAAGTAGTCAGCGCAGAAAGTACCGGCAATACGGCATAAGCGTACATTTCCGGACCGCCTGCCGACATGAATTCGCTCAGGCTTCTGGAAATATCAAGGCCGAAAAATAACGGAGAACCCTGATACTGGAAATCACGGATACCATAGAAAATACCAATAAGAATAGGCATCTGAATCAGAAGCGGCAGGCAGCCTGCCAGCGGATTGACGCCTTCGCTCTTATAAAGCTGTGCCATAGCTTCGTTGGCTTTAATCTTATCGCCTTTGTATTTTTCCTGAATAGCTTTCATTTTCGGCTGCAAACGCTGCATAGCCTTCATCGACTGAATCTGCTTTTTGGTAAGCGGATAAGTAGCCAGCTTAACAATAACGGTCAACAAAATAATGGCAAAACCATAATTGGCAAAGCCAAAAGATGCGCTGATGTTATAAAGAATAGTAATTACTTCCTGTACAATACTGCTTAAAAAATCCAAATTTTTCAACTCCCTGGTTAAGTATATGTATTTTTAAATACATAAGTTTCAAGTTTAATCAACTGG
Source organism: Phascolarctobacterium sp. (assembly GCA_003150755.1). GTDB lineage: Bacteria > Bacillota > Negativicutes > Acidaminococcales > Acidaminococcaceae > Fusicatenibacter_A. The sequence continues at coordinate 607,196 of QAMT01000002.1, forward strand.
GTCATATCCCCCGGGATGGAACGGATGGCATTTTAAAATACGTTTCAACGCCATCCAGCTGCCTTTTAAAACGCCTTTTTTCTGTACAGCTTCCAGCGCATACTGGGAGCAGGTAGGATAAAAACGGCACCGCGGAGGAAACATCGGCGAAATAAATATCTGATAAAAACGGATTAACAGAATAATAACCGTTTTCATATTCTCACCTTTACTTTAGTAAACCTGCCCTTTTGGCCAAACGCATAAAAATTCTGTCATAAGTATAAATATCGGCTTCCACCAGTTTTTTACGGGCCACCCAGATAATCTGCACCGAATCCTTAAGCTCTACGCGCCTGTGGCGGAAAACTTCGCGCATCATGCGTTTAACCCTGTTGCGCACAACGGCACTGCCCATTTTTTTACCAACTGCAAAACCGATTTTTATATTTTTTTCTTCATTAGGCAATACATACATAACAGACATAGAGTCTACAACTGACCTGCCTGTTTTGTAAACAATCTGAAAAGCATTTTTCGATTTAATTTTGTTTTCTTTTTTAAAAGAAAAATCCCTGTCTGTTTTCAAATTATGCATACACACCTGCCCGCATTGAAAAAATAGGCCGTTTGAGCGGCCTATTTATAATATTATGCAGACAATTTCTTTCTGCCTCTTGCACGTCTTCTTTTTAAAACCTGACGTCCGCCCAAAGTTTTCATTCTTTCTCTGAAACCATGGGTTCTTTTCCTTCTAAGGTTATTCGGTTGAAAAGTACGCTTCATGAACTGCTACCTCCTTACTCTTGACAGTTTTATCAAATTCTCTATTTTAATGAATTGATAGCTGATAAAATTATATTAGATACTCCGTTAAGTGTCAAGAATAAACAAGGCTATAAAAAAGGTTTTTTCAAGAAATTTCAGTATAAAATGTAATTTGTACTGTAAAATTACATAAAAAACAAAGCAATTGATAAAAAACACTAATTTTGTTAAAATAAATAGATAGACAAATCACAGGACCGGCAGCGTCAAAAACAAAAATTCAGCGGAAAGGACTAAAGCTAATGACTCCCTATAATGTATCGGAAATATGGGAACAACTGCTTCAAAGGCTCAAAAATTCCGTCAGCGAAACAGTTTATAATACTATTATAAGCCCGGCAGTGCCTCTGGCGGCATCTGGCACAGTTTTTTCAATCGGCGTCAATAATAATTTTCTGAAAAAATGGCTGGAAGAAAATTATAAAACCATTATTGAAAACCTGCTTGCGGAAATAACCGGACAGGAATTCAGACTGAAGATAGAAAATCTGGATTTTCAGGCGCCTCAGCCGGTTAAGGAATATATGGTAAAAGAAGAAACCGTGCCGCCAAAGCCAGCAAAAAAAGAAATCATTCACGAAATAAAACCGGCAGAAGTTAAAAATACTTATGTACAGCCGGCGCTTTTCGAAGAACAGATGCCAAGCAACCTTAATATCAAATATACATTTGATACCTTTGTTATCGGCAACTCCAACCGTTTTGCCTATGCTGCGGCACAGGCAGTGGCCGCAAAACCTGGCATTGCATATAACCCTCTTTTTATTTACGGCGGCGTAGGCCTTGGAAAAACACATCTGATGCACGCTATCGGCAACCAAATCAAAAAAAATCAGCCCAATGCCAAGGTTTTATATATTTCCAGCGAAAAATTTCTGAATGAAATTGTAACTTCCATTGAAAAAAGGACAATGGAAAATTTTAAAAACAAATACCGTAAAATTGACTGCCTTATTATTGATGACATTCAGTTTCTGGAAAAAAGAGAGCGTACCCTGGAAGAATTTTTCCATACTTTTAACGCCCTGTACGAAGAAAACAAACAGATTATTATTTCCAGCGACAGGCTGCCCAAACATATCAAAAATATTGAGGACCGCCTGCGTTCCCGCTTTGAATGCGGCCTCATGGCTGATATCCAGTCGCCGGACCTGGAAACAAGAATTGCCATTCTGCGTAAAAAAGCAGAACTGGAAGGCATCGAAATCCCTCATGATGTTATAACGCTGGTTGCTTCCAGCATTACTACCAATATCAGGGAAATCGAAGGGGCTTACACCAAAATTGTTGCTTACGCAGGACTGATGAATATGCCTATTACAGTAGAACTTGCCAAAAATATTCTTGATGAAATGGGCGCTACCGTACAAAGTAAGCAGATTACCTTTGAAGCCATCAACGAAGCAACAGCCAATTATTTTAAAATCAAACCTGAAGAACTGCTGACTAAAAAACGCACGCAAAGCATTGCCACGGCAAGGCATATCGCTATGTATCTCTGCCGCGAGCTGATAGACCTTTCCTATCCGCGCATCGGCGAAATTTACGGTGGACGTGACCACAGTACGGTAATACATGCCTACGATAAAATCAACAGCCAGCGCAAAAAAGACCCTGCCATAGAAAAAGCCATTGTTTTTCTGACAGAACAACTTAAACAGTAACTTATCAACAGTTTTCTGTGGAAAATGTGTTTAAACCTGTTGATAACATGTTAAAACAATTAAATCAACGAGAAAAAGTTTAAAATGTTTAAAGTTATGAACAGTTTTCCACACATTATCAACATGTCTGAAAATACGATTTTATCGCGTCTTTTTCTGTTTTCAACATTTCCACACTTACTACTATAACTACTACTAAGTTATTTAAATTATATATAGTTATTATAAAATAACGGAGGTCTGCATAACATGAAATTTACCTGCTCAACCACAAGCCTTAACAAAGCTATCCAAACAGTCCAACGTGCTATTTCATCAAAGCCTACCGCCCCGATATTTTCCGGCATTCACATCATTGCCTCCGAAAATATCCTGTATGTACAGGCAATGGATTTAAACATGGCCATTTCCTGTACTGTTGAAAGCAGCACGGAAACGAATGGAGAAATTGTCGTATCGGCCAAGCATTTTTCTGAACTGATGCGCAAATTGCCTGGTGAAACTGTTACTATTACCAAAAATAAAGAAGAAAGAACAATTACTGTCCAGTCTGCCAAATCTGATTTTCAGCTGCTTTTAATGAATGAGGACGATTATCCGAAATTCCCGGAATTCAATCCTGAAAAGCAGATTGTGATGGAAGATGAAAAAATCAAAGAACTTATCAAAAAGACTATTTTTTCCTGTTCTACTGATGAAGCAAGGCCGCTTTTTACAGGTATTCTTGTAGAAATCGGCGAAGGAAAAATTACCTTTGTAGGCACTAATACGCACAGGTTGGCAATTAAAAGCATGCCTTACGATTCAGATGAAGATATGTCGATAATTATTCCTGCGCGTGTACTTTCTGAAATTGCCCGTAATCTGACCAGCGACCTGCCGCAGGAGATTAAAATTTCACTTCTGAACAATCAGATTATGGTGGTTATCGACCAGGTAATCATTGTGTCCAGGCTTATCGAAGGTAAATTCCCTGATTACAGGCGTGTTATTCCCCCTTCCTTCAATACCAAAACCAGGTTTAATGTTAAAGAGCTAGCCGGTGCTGTTGAAAGGGTGGCGCTGTTTTCCAGCGATGGCGATTACAGCATTATCAAAGTCAGCGTAGGAGATACGGAAATTGTTGTTACTTCCAGCAGCCCGGATGTTGGCAAGGGACGTGAGGATATTCAGTGCCGCACCGAAGGCGATACCCTTAATGTGGCTTTTAATTCCAAATACATTCTGGATATTTTGAAAAATCTTTCTGATGAAGAAGCAGTTATGGAACTGAATAATTCGTTAAGCCCGGTTTGTATTAAACCTGTCGGCGAAGAAAATTATATTTATATTGTTACTCCGGTAAGGGTAGTGTTCTGATATGCAAAAAATGAATGTACAGATTGAAACTGAATATATTACTTTAACCAATCTTTTGAAATATGCCGGTGTGGTAATGAGCGGCGGCCAGGCGCATGAACTTATTGAAGCGGGAATGGTAAAGCTGAACGGACAGTCTGTCAGTGAAAAACGCAAAAAAATCCGTGCCGGTGATTTGGTTGAAATAAAAGATTTGGCAGCAATAACTGTAGAAAATGAAAATTAACGGTCTTTATCTGCATAATTTCAGAAATTATCAGCAATGCAGCTTGCAGTTTCCGGCAATGGTGAATATTCTGTACGGTAAAAATGCCCAGGGAAAAACCAATTTGCTGGAAGCTGTGTTTTATGCTGCCTTTGGCATGTCGCACCGCACTTCACAGGAGGATGACCTGTTTGGTGAGGGACGGCGCGAACTGGCAGTAAAGGTTGATTTTACAAGCTTTGATGCAGAGTATGATATAAAAATCAAGCGGTACGAACAGCACGGACGTATTAAAAAAGAACTGCTGCTTGATAATGTCAGCATTAAAGCTAAAGAGCATTACGGAACCTTGAATGCAGTAATGTTTTCGCCGGAGGATTTACAGCTGATTAAGGGTGAGCCGCAGCTGCGCCGCCGTTTTTTTGATATGCAGATAGCGCAGACCGATAAAGCCTATTATGAGCTTTTGGTAAAATATAACCGTTTGCTTTTGCAGCGCAACAGACTGCTCAAAACTATACGTGATGAAGGATGCGGCAAAGAGCAGCTCATCTTATGGGATAACGAATTAAGTACGGCGGCTGCCGTAATTGTGCAGAAAAGGCTGGCAGCTTTGCAAAAATTACTGGCTATTGCCAGTAAAATTTATGCTTCTATTGCCGGCAGCGGTGAAGAACTTAATATAAAATACGGCTTAAAAAGCAGCAATGATTTTATTTTAGAGCAGGAAAATAAAACAGATGCTGAATGGAAGTGTTTTTATATGCAGGAACTTAAAACCCGTCAGGCACTGGATATTCTGCGCGGTAATACAAGTATCGGTCCGCACAGAGATGATTTGTTTTTTTATGTCAGCGGCAGGCTGCTTAAAGCGTTTGGTTCGCAGGGTCAGCAGCGCAGTGCGGCGCTGGCATTAAAGCTGGCTCAGCTTGAATATGTAAAAAATGCTGTCGGTGAGTATCCGGTACTGCTTTTGGACGACGTTATGAGCGAACTGGATGCTGACAGGAGAACGCATTTATTAAAATTTATTGACGGCAGGGTGCAGACTTTTATTACAGTTAATGATAAACACCTGATACCGGATTTAAACAACAATGCTTATTTTTATATTGAAAACGGAAAGGTAACGCAGGGCTGATGGAAAATATAGAGCAGATTTTACTGAATATGCTGCCGGGCAAGGAAGAAAAAGATGCTTATCTTGTTTTTTATTTGCAAAGCAGATGGCAAAATATCTGCGGCGGTAATGTAGCCAAACATTCCAAACCGGTCCATTTTGAAAACAAGGTTCTGTTTATCAATACCGATAGTTCTGTCTGGTCCAATCATTTACTGCTGATGAAAAAGCAGTTTTTAAAAAATATCAACGGCGCACTTAATAAAAGAGCAGTTAACGATTTAAAATTTTTTAACGGCAGCGTTGATAACTTGTTTTTAAAAAAAGCATCAGATAATGAACAGCAGGAAAATATTGTTTTAAATAAAGATGAGATTGAAAAAATAAAAAATCTGACCGGAATGGTAAAAAATGCCAAGCTGCGGCAGAGTTTACTTTCTTTTAAAGCAGCTTCGGCTAAAAGAGAAAAATTTTTAGTGCAGCATGGCGCTGAAAAATGCCGTAAATGCGGAGCAGTTATCAGCAGCGGCGGCAATTTATGCAATGTCTGCGCTCGTTACGAAAAAGAACAGCAGCATGACGCTGTGTTAAAGTTTTTGCTTACCGAACCCTGGTCGGATTACGAAAACTGTAAAAAAACGCTGAATTGTGATAAAATATTATACGACAGCGTTAAAAATAACCTTAAACAGCATTATTACGCTAAAGTTGCCGCTAATACGGCTACAACTGGTGATGAAATGCTGGCCGTGATGTTTAAGACCGGTAAACCGCCGGTGTTAATTGATGATAAAACCTATCAGAATGTTTTGGCCAATTTGCGGAGGAAATAGTATGTATTTGCATTTGGGCTCTGATTTTGTTATTAAAAATACCGATATCATTGCTATCTTTAATATCAGAAACCAGAAAAACAACGTATTCAAAAACTATCTGCAAAAGCAGTGTGAAAACCATAAATACGAAGTAGTTGATTTATCGGAGAATGGAGAATATTCCAGTTGTATCCTTACGGATGATAAAATCTATCTTTCGGGAATTTCGGCTCTAACCTTGAAAAAACGCGCCGAGGACGATTTTGGCATTGAAGTTTACAACAGAAGCCGTGATAATTGATGGAGGTAAAGATGTCGACTTTAGAAGAAGCAACAGAAGTAAAAGGGCAGTATGGCGCGAGCCAGATTCAGGTCCTGGAAGGGCTTGAGGCTGTACGTAAACGCCCGAGTATGTATATTGGCAGTATTTCCGGCAGGGGCCTGCACCATCTGGTGTATGAGGTAATTGATAACAGTATCGACGAGGCCTTGGCCGGTTATTGTTCTTTGATTGAGGTAATTATTCATAACGATAACAGTATTACCGTTAAAGATAACGGCCGCGGTATTCCTGTCGATATGCATAAAGTGGGCAAACCTGCGGTAGAAGTTGTTATGACGATTCTGCATGCCGGCGGTAAATTCGGAGATGGCGGTTACAAGGTTTCCGGCGGTTTGCACGGCGTAGGCGTATCCTGCGTTAATGCGCTCAGCGAGCATATGGAAGTTGAAGTGCGCCGCGGCGGTAAGGTTTACGGAATTGAATTTGCACGCGGTAAAACCGTTGTGCCGTTGTATGAAAAAGGCACAACAGACGAAACCGGTACTTCCGTGCATTTTAAGCCGGACGCAGAAATTTTTACGGAATTGGTTTACAGCTATGAAACACTGCGTCTGCGCATCCGCGAGCTGGCGTTTTTGAATAAAGGCGTAAAAATTACGCTGAGCGATGAACGCAGCGGCAAAGTTGAAACCTTCCATTACGAAGGCGGCATTATTGAATTTGTAAAATACGTTGACGAAAATAAAGATAAAATTAATGAAGAACCGATTTATATCGAAGGCATCAAAGACGAAAACATTGTCGAAGTGGCAATGCAGTATTGCGATACCTATAACGAAAATATTTTTACTTTTGTCAATAACATCAATACCGAAGAAGGCGGCACGCATTTAAGCGGTTTTAAACAGGCTTTAACAAGAACAATCAATGATTATGCCCGCAAAATTGGCGTCTTGAAGGATAATGACGATAATTTAAGCGGCGATGATGTGCGCGAAGGTATTACCGCTGTTATCAGCATTAAAGTGCGCGAACCGCAGTTTGAAGGACAGACAAAAACCAAACTTGGCAACAGTGAAATCCGCCCCATTGTTGACAGCATGGTCAGCGAAGGGCTGGCAGAATTTTTTGAAGAAAATCCGGCTGTTGCCAAAAAGATTGTTGAAAAATCCATTATTTCCGCACGTGCAAGATTGGCTGCGCGTAAAGCAAGAGAGCTTACCCGCCGTAAAAATGCGCTGGAAATCAGCAGCCTGCCTGGTAAACTGGCTGACTGCCAGAGTAAGGACGCCGCAGAAACGGAAATTTACCTCGTCGAAGGCGATTCCGCAGGCGGCAGTGCCAAACAGGGCAGAGACAGGCGTTTTCAGGCTATTTTGCCTTTGCGCGGCAAAATTTTGAACGTTGAAAAAGCGCGTCTTGATAAAATTTTAAGCAGTGAAGAAATCCGTAATATGATTACAGCTTTCGGCTGCGGTATTGGCGAAGAATTTGATATTAACAAAGCGCGTTACGGCAAAATTATTATTATGACGGATGCCGACGTTGACGGCGCTCACATCCGTACCTTGCTGCTTACGTTCTTCTACCGTTATATGCAGCCGCTGATTAAGGAAGGGCATGTCTTTATTGCCCAGCCGCCGCTGTATCTGGTACGTAAAGGCCAAAAACACATGTATGCTTATAGTGATGATGAGTTGCAAAAAGTACTTGATGAAGTCGGCCGCGATAATAACCCTTATGTACAGCGATATAAAGGCTTAGGCGAAATGAACCCGGAACAGCTTTGGGAAACAACTATGAATCCGGAAGCGCGTACCGTTTTGCAGGTACATTTGGAGGATGCAGCCGAAGCCGATACTATTTTCTCCATCCTGATGGGCGACAAGGTTGAGCCGCGCCGTCAGTTTATCGAGCAGAATGCCGGTAAAGTACGTAATCTTGATTTGTAATAGGGTGAAAAAATGAAAATCAGAAAAAATCTTTCCGATGAGGAAATGTTAAAGGGCTACGAAGAAGAAGTAAATTTTGAAAATGCCATTTACGGTGATGAGCCTGTTAAAAATAAAAAATTAAAAACTGCCAAAAAAGCAGGCAGCAAAGAAATTTTATTGCCGGAAGAAGCTTTGGAAAAATTAAACCGTTATTTGCTGGAAATCAGCATGGACTGGTTTAAAAATACCAAAGGAGAAGCCGACTGGAAAGTTTATAAAGAAGACGGGCAGATTATTATAAAACCTGCCGCAGCCAAGAAGAAAGCCTGATGGATATTAGTCTGAACCTGCCGCAGGGACAGTTTGTTTTTAAAAACAGCAAAACAGATAGCAGTGATTTTGTTATTGCCTCTGCAGGCGGCAGAAAGCCTGATTTAAACTGGTTTAAAATTGTTGCTGACGGCAGAAAAATTTATTGCGCCGACAAAGGGCTGGAAATCTGCATGGACGCAGGTTTTGTGCCGGAGTTGTTATGCGGTGATGACGACAGCGCCGGTAAAGAATATCTTAAGAAGGCAGAAAAAGAAAATATAAAAACGGCTTTATTCAATCCAGACAAGGATGATACTGATTTGCAGCTTTTACTTACCATGCTGCCGCAGAATATGCCGCTTTTGGCAACAGGCATTTGGGGTGGCAGGTTTGACCATTTATACAGTAATGTATTTTCGCTTTTGGCATATAAAGAAAAAAATGCAGTTCCGGTAATAATGGCAGACGAAAATGAAGTTATGGTGCTGCTTGCTGCGGGCGAAAGTTTGGACTTTTTACCGCAGCAGGATTTTAAAGCATTATCGCTTTTGCCGCTTAGAAATAGTATTGTGAGTATTGAAGGTGTTAGATGGCCTTTAGATAAAGCAGGAATTTTTACTTATAATCCTTACGCTGTCAGCAATGAAATTACGGCAGGCACAGTAAAAGCAGAATGCCACAGCGGCTGCATAGGTTTTTATTTAAAAACTGAAACAGCAGGCTGCCGTAAGAGGTATTTATAAAAAATATGGAAAATCTTGATTTATTTAATATAATTTTGTTTGTCGTTACAGGGTTTGTATCGGCTTTTATTGATTCTACTGTCGGAGGGGGCGGCTTGATTTCCGTACCTGCGCTGCTTGGTTCCGGTTTGCCGGTAAGCATGGTGCTTGGCACCAATAAGCTGGCGGCAAGCATGGGCGCAGTAACCAGCGTTATTTCCTTCTGGCGTTCCGGCAATATCAATAAAAGGCTTGTTGTATCGCTGGTGCCGCTTTCCATGATTGGTTCTATCTGCGGCGCTTATACGGTGCATCTTTTGCCGCAGGATTTTATGCGCAACCTGGTAGTTATTATGCTGGTGATGATTGCCATTTATACTTACAGGCGCAAAGACTGGGGCAGCTTTACAAGCCGGACGGAACTTAGTTTCTGGAGTCTTGCAGGCGCATTTTTAATGGCGCTGTGTATGGGCTTTTATGATGGTTTTTTCGGTCCCGGGACGGGAACCTTTTTGATTTTTGGTTTTTTATTTTTGGGCTGTGATTTTGTTACTGCCGCCGGTAATGGCAAGGCGCTTAATACCGCCAGTAATCTGGCCGGATTGGCAACATTTATTTACAACGGCTCGGTAGTATGGGTTTATGGCCTTATTATGGGAGCAAGCATGATTGCCGGTGCCTATTTTGGCACACGCATGGCTATAAAACATGGCGCTGCTTACGTAAGGCCGCTGTTTTTAACGGTAACAACGCTTTTAATAGGCAAACAGATATATGATATTTTATTTAATTAAGGGTTGAGGTGATATTGTGGATTTAGAGACAGGAGCAGGCAAAGTCTTACCGGTCTATATCGAAGAAGAAATGCAGAAATCGTATATTGATTATGCGATGAGCGTTATTGTGCAAAGGGCGCTGCCTGATGTACGCGACGGTTTAAAGCCTGTACACAGGCGTATTCTTTATGCCATGCAGGAAGCCGGTATGGCGTCCAACAAGCCGTATAAAAAATCTGCCCGTATCGTCGGTGAAGTTTTAGGTAAATATCATCCTCACGGTGATACGGCTGTTTATGACGCTATTGTACGCCTGGCGCAGGATTTTTCTACCCGTTACCTGATGGTTGACGGGCACGGCAACTTTGGCAGTGTGGACGGCGACAGTGCCGCTGCAATGCGTTATACCGAAGTGCGCATGACAAAAATTGCCGAAGTTATGCTGGAAGATATCGAAAAAGAAACAGTAGATTTTGTACCGAACTACGATGAATCCTTAAAAGAGCCAAGCGTGCTTCCTTCCAAAGTACCGGCGCTTTTAATCAACGGCAGTGCCGGTATTGCTGTCGGCATGGCAACCAATATTCCGCCGCATAATTTAGGCGAAGTTGTAGACGGCCTTGTAATGCTGATTGATAATCCTGACGTTGAAATCCCGCAGCTGATGACGGCTATTAAAGGGCCGGATTTTCCGACCGGTGCAATTATCCTTGGCACGGAAGGCATAAAAAATGCTTATAATACCGGCCGCGGCATTGTAAAAATCCGCGCGCGCGCTGAAATTGAACCGATGCAGAAGGGAAAACACCGCATTGTAGTCAGCGAAATTCCGTATCAGGTTAATAAAGCACGCCTGATTGAAGGCATCGCCCAGCTTGTTAAAGACGGCGTTATTGAAGGCATTACCGATTTGCGCGATGAATCTGACCGCCGCGGCATGCGTGTTGTTATTGAACTTAAAAGCGATGCAGTTCCTGACGTGGTGCTGAACCAGCTTTATAAACATACGCAGCTGCAAACCAGTTTTGGCATTATTATGCTGGCATTGGTCAACGGGCATCCGCGTGTGCTTAATTTAAAACAGATTTTGAATTATTATCTTGAGCACCAAAAAGATGTTATTACACGCCGTACCCGTTATGAGCTTGGCAAGGCTAAAGAACGCGCCCATATTTTAGAAGGCTTGAAGATTGCGCTTGACCATCTGGATGAAGTAATCGCTACCATCCGCAGCAGTGCTAATGCAGATACTGCCAAAACTGCGTTGATGGAAAAATTTGCACTGAGCCAGCGCCAGGCACAGGCTATTTTAGATATGCGTTTGCAGCGCCTGACCGGTTTGGAACGTAAAAAGATTGATGACGAATATATAGATGTTTTGGAAACCATTGACTGGCTGGAGAGTGTTTTGGCAGACGAACATAAGGTTTTAGGTATCATCAAGGAAGATTTGCTGGAAATGAAGAAAAAATTCGGTGACGCACGCCGTACCGAACTTTCTGTTGATTCTTCCGCTATGGATATTGAAGACCTGATTGCTGAAGAGGATATTGTTATTACCATCAGCCACCAGGGCTATATTAAACGCCAGACGCTGGATAATTTCCGCAGCCAGAAACGCGGCGGTGTTGGCAAGACAGGCGGCAGCGGCAAGAAAAATGACGATTGTGCCGAGCATTTATTCCTTTCTACCACGCACCATAATATTTTGTTCTTTACCAATAAAGGCAGGGTTTACCGCCAGAAGGGTTATGAAATTCCGGAGGCAAGCCGCACTGCCAAAGGTACGGCAATTATCAACCTGCTGCCGATTGAGCAGGGCGAAAAGATAACGGCCGTAATTCCGGTTAAAGAATTTAAAGAAGACCAGTTTATGTTTATGGCGACCAATAAAGGCACTGTTAAAAAGACTAACCTGAATGATTTTAACAGTGCGCGTAAAGCCGGTTTGATTGCTATGACGCTGGACGAGAATGAAGAACTTATCGGTGTGGAACTGACTGACGGCAACAGTGAAATTGTACTGGCAACGCGCCGCGGCCTTGCTATCCGCTTTGATGAGCAGGATGTACGCCCTATGGGACGTACAGCACATGGTGTACGCGGCATTCAGCTTGGCTTTGACGATGAAGTTGTGGCGATGGACAGCGTAACCAATGAAAACGAAGAAATTTTGACTGCTACCGAAGAAGGCCTTGGCAAACGCACGGCTGTAAGCGAATACCGCAAGCAGACCCGCGGCGGTAAAGGCGTTATCAACATTAAGGTAACGGAAAAAACCGGCGCCGTTGTAGGCATGAAGGTTATCAATCCCGAGCAGGAAATTTTGCTGATTACGGCGGCAGGCATTATTATCCGCATTGATGTTGAAGGTATCAGCCAGTTTGGACGCAATGCGCAGGGCGTTAAACTGATGACCTTAAACGAAGGCGATAAGGTTGTTTCGCTGGCGGCTGTACAGCATGACGAAGATGAATAATAAAAATAAAAGCTAATAAAAAATCCGTACTGAATTATTTTCAGTACGGATTTTGTTTATTATTTTAGGGTTATCAGTTATTACCAGCCGACGCCGACCCACGGGCCATGGTGATGGTGCCCGCCGATACCGATGCCAATGCCGATAGGAATATGCATGCTGCTGCCGTCATCTTCTTCCAGTTTCATAAACCAGAATTTATAAACTGTGCTGCCATCAGGCAGGGCTGTATTTTCTTCGATGCCGCCTGTAATACGGTAACCGTAATATTTACGCCCGGATTTTTCGCGGCTTTGAATAAATTTGGTAAGATAGTTGTAAATTTCTTCGTTGTTGGTTAAAAGGTGATTAACCCTTTCAGTTGGAGCTTTTTTGAATAAATCACGGCGTGTATCATCGTCTTTGACGTCAATTTTATAGGCGATGTATTTGCCTTCTTCAAGCTCTAAATAGCAGTTGTTGTTAACGCCAGCCTGCAAATCCTGTTGTACATCTTCGGTATCAAGCAGCATTTTGATATCAGCCTGTTCTTTGGGCTGTTGTTGTTCCTGTGCAGCAGGTGTTTTTGTGTCAGCGGCTTCTTTAGTTTCTTCTGCCATGGCAGTGTTAAAAAGGCACAGTAAAGAAATTAAAAGTAAAAGCAGTTTTTTCATAGGCGCACCTTCTTTCTTAATTTAATTTTAAAATAATGTACTGTAAGTGTCAATTTAAAAAATTATAATAAAAGATATTGATAAACTTAATGAATTATACTATTGACGTAATAGTTTATAATTAAAATTGGTGTTAAAATTTATTTAAGGAAGACGGGATTATGAAAACAAAAAATTTACTGTATATCATTATTTTGAATATTATGGGAGCTGCTTTGTTTTTAAGCTGGTATTTGCCTGAAAGTCATGGTTTTTGGTTTGAAATTGATAAAAGCATTTTTTATTTTTTCAATAATCTGCTTGTTAAAAATAAAGCGTTTATGTATTTGATAGGTGTAACCAATATGCGTGTTTTTGACTCGGTTGCTTTTTTGTGCATGGTATTGGTTTTTTATTATTTATACCGTAAACAGGATGCGGCTGGCAGGCGGAGAATTTTCTGTATTGGCTTAACAATGATAATTACCGCTGTACTTACCAAGTATTTTATGATGAAGCTGCCTGTTGTAAGAAGTTCTCCGGCGATGTTTTTTGATAATGTGAATCTTGTAAGCGTTTTGACAGGATTACCTGCCAAAGACAGGGCCGGTGATTGTTTTCCCGGTGACCATGCCGTAATGCTTTTGATTTTCTGTGCTTATACTCTTAAATATTTTTCTAAAAAGATTTTTGCAATTGCAGTTTTGATATTTGTTGTTTTTTCGATGCCGAGAATTATGGGCGGCGCACACTGGTTTACCGATATTGCTGTCGGTTCGGTTGCTTCGGCTTTGATTATTTTAAGCTGGATTTTATTAACGCCTTTTGCGGATAAGGTTATTGGATTTTTGGAAAAGAGGCTGCCGCTGAGGTATTTTAGTAAATAAATTTCTGAAAACTTAAAGCGCAGAATATTCTTTTTTTGTAACAAATGTGTTAAAATTACTTTAAATAGAGATTAAGTTTAGGATGTGACGAAATGGATTTTATCAAAGAGGCAGATGTTGTCGTTGTTGGCGGCGGCATTGTCGGCTGCGCTATTTTGCGTGAGCTTAGTAAGTATGATTTAAAATGCGTTTTGCTGGAAAAAGAACCGGATATAGCCTGCGGCACGACTAAGGCTAACAGCGCTATTTTACATGCCGGTTTTGATGCACCGACCGGCAGCAATAAGGCAATTATGAATGTTTTGGGCAACCGTCTTTATCATCAGCTGGAGGATGAGCTCGACCTGGATATTAAGTGGACCGGCTCTTTGGTTGTTGCTACTAATGATGAAGAGGTTGAAACATTAAAAGAGCTGTTGGAGCGCGGCAAAAACAACGGTGTTGAAGGGCTTGAAATTTTAAGCCGTGATGAAGTTCTTGCAAAAGAGCCTAATCTTACTACCGCTGTTGCTGCTCTGTGGGCGCCGACTGCCGGTGTTTGCTGGCCGTTTGAAGCTGCTTTGCGTTTTGCTCAGTGCGCTATTCAGAACGGTGCTGAAGTTATCCGCAATTGCCGCGTAACCGGTTTTGTTAAAGAAAACGGCAAAATTACCGCTGTTGAAACGAAACTTGGCGTAATCAAAACAAAATGCGTAGTTAACGCAGCCGGTGTTTATGCTGATGAAATAGCTTATCTTGCCGGTGATAACAGTTTTAAAATCCATCCCCGCAAGGGCGAATATATTTTGTTTGATAAAACTGCCTGCAATGATTTGGTATATGGTGTCGTGTTCCCGACACCGGCTAAAAACAGTAAGGGCATTTTGGTTTGCACTACAACGCACGGCAATACTTTTATCGGGCCTAATGCCAACGATATGGACGATAAGGAAGATACCAGCGTTACCGCGCCGGGCATGGACCAGATTATTGCTTCGGCACGCAAGCTGATACCGAATCTGCCGATGGGCGCTGCAATTACCGAATTTGCAGGCCTGCGCGCTGTATCTGACAGCGGTGATTTTGTTATTGGTGCTTCCTGCGTGGAAGGTTTATTTAATGCTGCCGGTATGCAGTCGCCCGGTTTGACGGCTGCACCTGCTGTTGCTGAAGAAATTGCCGAAGCTATCGGCAAATATATGCCGCTTACTAAAAAAGCTGATTTTAAAGCTGCTTTGCCGAAACAGGTTCATTTTACCCGCCTGAGCGACAGTGAAAAGGCAGAACTGATTAAAAAAGACCCGCTTTTCGGCCGTGTTATCTGCCGCTGCGAAACGGTTACCGAGGGCGAAATTGTTGACGCTATTAAAGCCCCCTGCGGCGCAACGACGGTTGATGCCGTAAAACGCCGTACCCGTGCCGGTATGGGACGCTGCCAGGGCGGTTTCTGCGGCCCGCGCGTAACGCAGATTTTAGCGCGCGAACTGGGAATTTCTGTTGCGGACGTATTGAAGGAACGCCGTGATTCGCATTTGTACTATGAAAAAACTGACGTGAAAGGCGGGCAGGAATAATGAAAGAGCTTAAAGACCTTTATGATATAGTAATTGTCGGCGGCGGTCCTGCAGGGCTTTCGGCGGCTTACAGCGCCTGGCAGAACGGCGCAAAAAGCGTTTTGGTAATTGAACGTGACCGCGAACTGGGTGGTATTTTGCAGCAGTGCATCCATAACGGTTTCGGTTTGCACCATTTTAAAGAGGAGTTGACAGGTCCCGGTTATGCTCACCGCTGCATTGAGCTTGTAAAGGATAAACCTGAAATTGAATGCCTAACTGATACGATGGTTCTGAGTGTGGAAAAGGATAAAACCGTCGTTGCGGTAAGCCCTGACTACGGCCTGATTAAAGTAAAAGGCAAAACTGTTATTCTGACGATGGGCTGCCGTGAACGTACCCGCGGCGCAATCCGTATTCCGGGTGAGCGTCCGGCAGGTGTGTTTACTGCCGGTGCGGCACAGCGCATGGTAAATATGGAAGGTTATATCCCGGGCCATAAAATTGTTATTTTGGGCAGCGGCGACATCGGCCTTATTATGGCGCGCCGTATGAGCCTTGAAGGCTGCAAGGTAGAAGCTGTGCTGGAAATCTGCCCGTTCTCCAACGGTTTGACACGTAATATCGTACAATGCCTTAACGACTATAATATTCCTCTGTATCTTTCACATACAATTGTTAAAATTCATGGCAAAGACCGTGTAAACGGCATTACTGTGGCCAAGGTTGACGAAAAAATGCGTCCGATTCCGGGTACTGAATTTGACATCGACTGCGATACTGTACTTCTTTCCGTCGGCCTCATCCCGGAAAATGAACTCAGCCGCGGGCTGGATTTAAAAATGCATCCGCTGACCAACGGACCTGTTGTTGACCAGCACCGCCAGACCAGCCTGCCAGGTTTTTACGCTGCCGGCAATGTAGTGCATGTACATGATTTGGTTGACTTTGTATCCGAGGAAGCGGAAATTGCCGGTAAATTTGCTGCGCTTGAAGCACAGGGCAAATTGGACGGCGATACTAAATTTGTTACCGTTACCGCCGAAAAAGGCGTGCGTACCTGCGTGCCTCAGTGCCTTAACCTGCCGGCGGGCGGAGAACAGGTGCGCCTGTTTATGCGTGTTGCAAATCCGGAACGCAAAGTTAAGCTGGTAGTAAAAAGCGGCGACAATGTAATTCTGCAAAGAATGCTTCCGGTTGCCAAACCAAGCGAAATGATTGCGGTAGATATCCCTGCTGCCAAAACTGAGCTTATCGGCAGCAGTCTGACGGTATTTTTGGATAAGGAGGCATAAGGCTGATGTCTGAAACTCGTGTAATGAACTGCATTATGTGCCCGATGGGCTGCGAAATGACTGTTACCATAGATGGCGGCAAGGTTGTTGATGTAAAAGGCAATACCTGCCCGCGCGGAGCTAAATATGCCAATGATGAGGTAACAGCGCCGAAAAGGATGCTGACTACTACCGTGCGTATTGAAGGCGGCATGCTGCCTTTGCTTCCGGTAGTATCTGCAACTGTGCTGCCGAAGGAAAAAGTGCTGGACTGCGCAGCGTTTTTGCGTGGTGTAACTGTTAAAGCGCCTGTAAAAGCAGGTGACGTAGTAGTTGAAAATATTCTGGGGCTGGGCGTAAATATTGTTGCCAGCCGCGACATGCTGTAAATTTTTATCTGAGAGGTGCCTAAATGGATTTTTTGGATAATTTAGTACTTTCCATAAATGATTTGCTGTATGCTTATGTTTTGATTATTATGCTGGTTGGCATCGGTATCTGGTTTACTTTTAAAACCGGTTTTGTACAGCTGCGCTGTCTTAAAGAAATGGTACGCCTTTTGTGTTCCAATGTCGGCGTATCAACTGAAAAGAACCATATTTCGCCGTTCCAGGCGTTTTGTATCAGTACGGCATCGCGCGTCGGCGTCGGCAATATTGCAGGCATTGCGATTGCTATTATCGTCGGCGGACCGGGTGCAATTTTCTGGATGTGGGTTATGGCGCTGATTGGTTCTGCAACAGGTTTTGTTGAAAGTACATTGGCGCAGATTTATAAGGTTCCGCGTGCTGAAGGCGGCTACCGCGGCGGCCCGGCTTATTATATTAAAAATGCGCTGCATAATAATTTTATGGCTATTTTGTTTGTAGTGCTTATTTGCAGTACCTATGGGCTTATTTTTAACTCCGTACAGGCTAATACCATTACGCTTTCTTTGCAGGGCGCATTTGGTTTTGACAGGACTACGGTAGGTATTATTGTCTCTATTATGACGGCGCTGGTAATTTTTGGCGGCATTAACCGTATAGCCAAGGTGTCCGAATGGATGGTACCGGTTATGGCCGGTGTTTATCTGCTGATTGCATTGTTTGTTGTTATTAAAAATATCAGCCTGCTGCCGCAGGTTCTTTATGATATTGTTACTTCGGCCTTCAGCCTGAACGCTGCTTTTGGCGGCGGTATGGGTCTTGCCATGATGACCGGTATTAAGCGCGGACTGTTCTCTAACGAGGCAGGCATGGGTTCTGTTCCTAACGCTGCTGCAACAGCAACGACTGACCACCCGGTAACGCAGGGGCTTATCCAGGCGCTAGGCGTATTTGTTGATACGCTTTTGGTTTGTACGGCATCGGCGTTTATTGTAATGCTTTCCAAGGATTACATGGGTGTCGGCCTCAGCGGCATTGAACTTGTGCAGTATGCTTTGGTACAGCATATCGGCAGTTGGTCGTCCATCTTCCTTGCGGTAATGATTTTCCTATTTGCGTTCAGTTCTATTATCGGCAACTATTACTATGGCGAAATTAATATTGCCTTTATGTGGCAGAGCAAAACGGCGTTGAATATTTTCCGCATTTTTGTTGTGTTGATGGTTATGTTCGGCTCTATTGCCAAGGTAAGCCTGGTGTGGAACCTGGCGGACCTGTTTATGGCTCTGATGGCTATTACCAACCTTATCGCTATCAGCAGGCTGGCTCCTAACGCTTATCTGGCGCTTAAGGATTACCTGGCGCAGAAAAAAGCTGGCATCAAAGAACCTGTCTTTAAAGCATCTGTTTTGAAGGATAAAACCGGCGTCGAAGTTTGGAAGGATTAAAAATTATAATTTAAAAAGCCTGAGTTGTTGTATTGTAAAATTTACAGTATAAACAGCTTGGGCTTTTATTTTTCTTGAACTTGACTGTAAAGTCATTGTATAATAAATGTAAATTTTTAGAAAACCACAAAAATATGAAATGATAATGAAAGATGGTTGATGATATTGAAATTAAAAATTCAGTTGGCTCCACAGGATATTTTAAGTATTGTTTTGCTTGCAGGCTGTTATCCTTTAGCACAGGTTTTACCGCCGGAATGCGGATGGGAAAATGGGCTTATAGAAAATACACAGGCGGTACTTTTATTATTTGGCGCTATGTTCTGTTTTAATTGTGCTTATTATTCTGTCAAAGGGCTTGGTTATACTATTGGCTGGCTGTATTTTATAATGTTTTTGCGTGAACTCAGCTGGGGCAGAGTGTTTTTCCCCACAGGCGCAGTTGATGAACTTGGCCCTAAGTTTGTAAGTATGAGCAGCATACCTCAGCATGATCTCATCAACACTGCCATTGGACTGGCTATTATAATTTTGTTGTACGGCATTTATAAATATCTGCCGCTAAAGCAATTTCTTTTTGAAATACCGTTTCCGGTAATATCAGCAACAGTTGGTATTATAGCCCTTATGTTGCAGTATGGTGGTGAAAACTGCTGGTTTACTGCACTTTCGCATCCGCAAAACCAAATGCTTGAAGAGTTTGCAGAAATGATAGTTTATACCGAAATGCTTAATATGACACATTATTACGGCTTTCAATATTTGAGAACTGTAAAAAAATAAACATTTTTTCAAAAAAGTAGTTGACAGGCGCAAAATAAAGTGCTAATATATACGAGTCGCCGGAAAACGGCAGCACCTTGAAAACTGAACAAGAACCAAGAAAAAGCGAATGTGCGGGCAAGTTTGCTTGAGGCAGGAATGCTAAGGTGAGCTTGTCAAAACAAAATTCTGGATTAAATAATAAGAGCCAATCGGTTCTTCAATAAGTATATTGGAGAGTTTGATCCTGGCTCAGGACGAACGCTGGCGGCGTGCCTAACACATGCAAGTCGGACGGGGAATTGAGCTTCGGTTCAATTCCTAGTGGCGAACGGGTGAGTAACGCGTAGGCAACCTGCCCTTTAGACGGGGACAACATTCCGAAAGGGATGCTAATACCGGATGTGACGGACTAATCGCATGACTGGTCCGTGAAAGATGGCCTCTACGAGTAAGCTATCGCTAAAGGATGGGCCTGCGTCTGATTAGCTAGTTGGTGGTGTAACGGACTACCAAGGCGATGATCAGTAGCCGGTCTGAGAGGATGAACGGCCACATTG